>NC_008525.1:0-1832387 GCF_000014505.1 Pediococcus pentosaceus ATCC 25745
TTTTTTATGTTAAACTTAGTGAGCTAAAAATTTTGGAGGAATTGAAAAAGTGCCTAACTATATTGACCTTTGGAACAACATTAAAAATAGTTTCGAAAAAGACGACTCCATGTCAAAGGCCAGTTTCGGTGCTTGGGTAGAAACGGCAGAACCCATTTCATTAGAAAACCACATAATGAAGATTAAGGTTCTTTCGAGTCTACATCGAGATTACTGGACAAAGCATTTGATCGAGAAGTTTGTCGAATATGCCTACCAGTTCACTGATCAAGACATTACGCCTGAATTCGTAACGGAAGATGAATTCAAGACGCAGCAGGCGGAAAGGTCCGCTACCTCTAAAAAAGAAACCAAAGCTTCTACTGAAGATACCCAACTTAATAGTAGATATACTTTTGATACTTTTGTTATTGGTAGTGGTAACCAAATGGCGCATGCAGCTGCGATGGCTGTATCAGATGAACCTGGCGTTCTATATAATCCGCTCTTTTTCTATGGAGGAGTGGGACTTGGAAAAACCCATTTAATGCATGCGATTGGGCATCAGTTATTAGAAAATGATCCCAAAACTCGCGTTAAATATGTAACAAGTGAAGCCTTCACTAACGACTTCATTAATTCGATTCAAAAGAATAAGACGGAAGAGTTTCATGAGAAGTATCGTAACGTTGATCTTTTATTAGTAGATGATGTGCAGTTTTTTGCGGATAAAGAAGCAACTCAAGAGGAATTTTTCCATACATTTGAGGCCTTGTATAATGCCCAAAAACAAATCGTGTTGACATCCGATCGCTTACCAAATGAAATTCCGAAGTTGCAAGAACGTTTGGTATCAAGATTTAAGTGGGGACTTTCAATTGATATCACGCCCCCTAATTTAGAAACTCGAATTGCAATCTTGCGGGAGAAGGCTCAAGCAGATAACGTTGAAATTCCTGACGAAACCTTGGAATACATCGCTAATCGTATTGATTCAAATATTCGTGAGTTAGAGGGGGCGATGGCTCGAATCCAGGCTTACGCTAAATTGCAAAACGCAGCGATTACCACCGATTTAGCTTCAGACGCTCTTCGCAGTTTGAATTTCGGTAGCAACCTTAGCCATATTACGATTCCAATGATTCAAGACAAGGTCGCAAAATATTTCCATGTTACAGTAGCTGACCTTAAAGGAAAGAAACGGATGAAATCCATCGTTATTCCACGCCAGATTGCGATGTATCTATCCCGTGAATTAACTGAAAGTTCATTGCCTAAAATTGGAACAGAATTTGGTGGTAAAGATCATACTACCGTTATTCATTCCTTTGATAAGATCAAAGCTGAACTAGAAAAAGATGAGGAACTTGCTCGCCAAGTTGGAGATTTAAAAAGTGAGCTAAAACCTTAAATTGTGGATAAGTGTTAATAACTTCGAAAGTTATCCACAGGTAGTCCACAGGCTAAAAGTTAAATTATGACGGCTAATTTGAGTTATTAACAGTTCCAACAGCCCTTATTACTACTACTATCTTTTTATTATTAATTAATATATAAAACAGAGAGCAACATAAAGGAGTTTTGTAAAATGAAATTTACCATCGCTCGAAATACATTTATCAAAAAATTAAATGCGGTTCAAAGAGCCATTTCTTCTAAAACCACGATTCCAATTTTGACTGGATTAAAAATTGAAGCAGAAGAAGATCGTTTAATTCTAACTGGAAGCAATACTGACATTTCTATCGAAACCACCATTTCAACTAACGATGAAGAAGCTCATCTTAATATCGAAAGTACCGGAGCGGTAGTTTTAACAGCCCGTTTCTTCGGAGATATTGTTAAAAAATTACCAGACAACACTATGTTACTTGAGGTAAAAGACGGTTTTCAAACGACCATTACGTCAGGTGCTTCTGAATTTAAGATTAATGGTTTAGATGCTAATAACTTCCCTCATTTACCAGAAGTTGATAGTCAAACAACCATTACTTTAAAAGCTGATGTATTTAGCGAAATGATTAATGAAACAGTTATCGCAGTTTCTAATCAAGAAAGTCGTCCAATCTTAACTGGGATTCATTTTACGATTGAAGGAAATAAATTATCAGCCGTAGCAACGGATAGTCATCGTTTGAGCCAACGGGTAATTAATCTCCCAGAACCAATTAAAATGCCTGAAGATATTATCATCCCTGGGAAGAGTCTTTTAGAACTTTCCAGAATGTTAGATGATGAAATTGATACAATTACACTTCAAATTTCAGAAAACCAAGCATTATTTACATTTGATGAAACTTTATTCTATTCACGTCTATTGGAGGGCTTGTATCCAGATACATCCCGTTTAATTCCAAAGGAAAGTTCAACTGAAATGGAATTTGAAGCTCCAGAATTGTTAGCTTCGATTGAACGGGCTTCATTGCTTTCACATGCTGGACGCAATAACGTGGTTAAATTAACGATTAACGCGGCTAACAAGCAAGCAATCATCTCTGGTGATTCTCCTGAAGTCGGTAATGTAGAAGAAGAAGTGGTTACTAAAGATATTGTGGGTGAAGACCTTGAAATTTCCTTTAACCCAGACTATTTGAAAGATGCGCTACGTTCATTTGGACATACATCAATTAAGATGGCCTTTACTTCAGCATTACGTCCATTTACTTTGGTACCAACTGAAGATCAAGAAAACTTTATTCAATTAATCACACCTGTTCGAACATTTTAATAAAGTAACGCTATGGAGTTTGAGAAAATTAATTTCTCAAACTCTTTTTTTGGATAAATCTGGTTAAAAACGCGTATACGTAAATTTGAGAAAAAATAACCCGTTTAAGGCAAAAAACATTCAGAAGGGTTAAATTCGCTGAGAAGCCGTTTTAAGACAGATAAAATTGTTTTTTAGTTAAAATAAAGGTATAATATTATGAGATACGTGGGGTGATAGTATGCAAAAAGATGTTGAAATAAACACAGAGTTTATTACTTTAGGACAACTCTTGAAAGAAGAGGGTATTATTGGCACTGGTGGACAAGCTAAGTGGTTTTTACGTGAAAATACCGTCCTGGTTAACGGAGAACACGATGATCGCCGTGGAAAAAAACTTTACGAAGATGATGTAGTTGAAGTTCCAGATGAAGGTTCTTTCAAGATTACAATGAAATCTGGTAACTAATGTATCTGAAGACACTGGAGTTACATAATTTTCGTAATTATGCTGATCTTGTTGTCGAGTTCGGTTCGGGTATCAATGTTCTATTGGGTGAAAATGCACAAGGCAAGACTAATCTATTAGAATCTATTTATTTCTTAGCTTTGACTAGAAGTCACCGAACCAATAGTGATCGAGATTTGATTAGTTGGAAAACCAAAGCAGCGCGAGTATCAGGGAGTGTCCAAAAAGAACACACCGTTACACCGCTTGAAATCAATTTATCTTCCAAAGGGAAAAATGCCAAAGTAAATCACCTTGAGCAAAGCCGTTTATCGCAATATGTCGGCCAGCTTAATGTGATTTTGTTTGCGCCTGAGGATTTATCAATTGTAAAAGGATCTCCAGCAGTTCGCCGTAAGTTCATTGATATGGAATTTGGACAGATGAGTTCGAAATATCTATATAACTCGGCGCAATATCGATCCGTTCTGAAACAGCGAAACCAGTACATTAAACAGCTACAGTTCAATCCTAAGGGTGACCAAGTTTATTTAGATGTTTTAAGTGATCAGCTAGCAGCCCATGGAGCTGAAATCATTTTCCAACGCATTCAATTCTTGAAGAAGTTGGAAAAATGGTCCCAAGAGGTGCATAAGGAAATCTCGCAGGGAAAAGAAAAATTATCTTTTCAATATGTTTCGCCGATCAGTAGTGATCAAGCCGATACTACTGAAAAAATCTATGCAGCACTACAAGCCCTTTTCCAAAAGCAACGTGAAAAGGAGCTTCAACAAGGTAAAACTTTAGTGGGGCCACATCTTGACGATGTACGATTTATGGTTAATGACAAAAACGTATCGACGTTTGGTTCACAGGGGCAACAACGAACCACGGCCCTGAGTGTTAAATTAGCAGAAATTGATTTGATGAAAGAAGAAACCGGAGAATATCCGGTTCTTTTACTTGATGATGTGTTATCTGAACTTGACGATAGTCGTCAAACACACCTGTTAACTGCCATTCAAAACAAAGTACAAACTTTCATCACGACCACCAGCCTTAGTGGTGTTGCGCAACAATTAATTAATGAACCCCATGTCTTTAATATTGATCACGGAGTTTTAATGCAGAGCAAGGAGGAATAAGCTTTTGGCAGACGAAAAAGAAACGAAAGCAGAATTAGCCAGAGAATATGATGCGAGTCAAATTCAGGTTTTAGAGGGGCTCGAAGCAGTTCGTAAACGCCCAGGGATGTATATTGGGTCGACTAGTTCTCAAGGACTACACCATTTGGTTTGGGAAATTATTGATAATGGTATTGATGAAGCTCTTGCAGGATTTGCAGACAAAATTGATGTGATCGTTGAAAAAGACAATAGCATTACCGTCACTGATAATGGACGTGGGATTCCGGTTGATATCCAAAAGAAAACTGGAAAACCAGCTTTAGAAACAGTCTTTACGGTCCTACATGCCGGAGGTAAATTCGGCGGTGGCGGTTATAAAGTTTCTGGAGGATTGCATGGTGTGGGTGCATCCGTTGTAAATGCGTTATCAACGGAATTAGATGCGCGCGTCATGAAGGACGGTAAAATCTACTACATTGATTTTGCGCTAGGAAAAGTAAAAACACCGATGAAAACGATTGGTGATACTGAACATCCTGACGATCATGGAACTATTGTTCATTTCGTTCCAGATCCAGATATTTTCCAAGAAACTACCACATATGACATTAATATCTTAAAAACACGAATTCGTGAATTAGCCTTTTTGAACAAGGGTCTACGGATTACTTTGAAGGATATGCGTCCTGAAAAGCCAACTGAAGACGACTTCTTGTACGAAGGTGGGATTCGCCACTACGTTGAATACTTAAACGAAGGCAAAGAAGTAATTTTCCCTGAACCTATCTATGTTGAAGGGGTTACAAAAGGTATCACTGTTGAAGTAGCTATGCAATATATCGAAGGTTATCAAAGTAAATTGTTAACTTTTACTAACAATATTCATACCTACGAAGGCGGTACCCACGAAGAAGGTTTCAAACGTGCTTTAACACGAGTTATTAACGATTACGCTAAAAACAACAATATTTTAAAAGAAAATGATGATAAATTGTCTGGTGATGATGTTCGAGAAGGTTTGACGGCAGTAGTCAGCGTTAAGCATCCTGATCCTCAATTCGAAGGACAAACGAAAACAAAATTGGGTAACTCAGATGCTCGGACAGCTGTTAACGAAGTGTTTGCTGAAACTTTCAATAAATTCTTATTGGAAAATCCTAAGGTTGCACGTCAAATTGTTGATAAGGGAATCTTGGCAGCAAAAGCACGAGTTGCCGCTAAACGAGCTCGTGAAGTTACGCGTAAGAAGAGTGGCCTAGAACTCAATAATCTTCCTGGTAAATTAGCTGATAATACTTCTAAGGATCCTTCAATTAGTGAATTATTCATTGTCGAGGGTGATTCTGCCGGTGGTAGTGCTAAGTCCGGACGTTCGCGTCTCACACAAGCTATTTTGCCAATTCGTGGGAAGATTTTGAACGTTGAAAAAGCCACTTTGGATCGGGTTTTGGCCAATGAAGAAATTCGTTCACTCTTTACAGCGCTCGGAACTGGATTTGGTGAGGACTTTGATGTAAGTAAAGCCAACTATCATAAATTGATTATCATGACCGATGCCGATGTCGATGGTGCTCATATTCGGACACTATTATTGACGCTGTTCTATCGTTACATGCGTCCAATGATTGATGCAGGATTTGTTTACATTGCTCAACCACCGCTCTACCAAGTACGTCAAGGTAAGATGATCCAATATATCGATTCTGATGAAGAATTAGAAACAGTACTTGGACAATTATCACCATCACCAAAACCTGTAATTCAACGTTATAAAGGTCTTGGTGAAATGGATGCTGAGCAACTTTGGGAAACAACCATGAATCCAGAAAATCGACGCTTGTTACGAGTTTCAGCCGAAGATGCTGATGCTGCAAGTGGTGATTTTGAAATGTTGATGGGTGACAAGGTTGAACCACGTCGTAAATTCATTGAAGAGAACGCTGTGTTTGTTAAAAACTTGGATATCTAAAAAGATTATTAAAAGTTAGACAGCCCAAAAAATAAGGGGGAAAACGAATTGTCAGAAGAATTGTCAGGACGAATTACAGATGTCAATTTAAGTAGTCAAATGCGTACATCATTCTTGGATTATGCCATGAGTGTTATTGTTGCGCGTGCTTTACCTGACGTTCGGGATGGACTAAAACCCGTCCATCGTCGTATTTTATACGGGATGAATGAGTTAGGAGTTACACCTGAAAAGCCATATAAGAAGTCAGCTAGAATCGTTGGGGATGTTATGGGTAAGTATCATCCTCATGGTGACTCTGCAATTTATGAATCAATGGTCCGGATGGCCCAAGACTTTAGTTACCGTTACATGCTTGTTGATGGACATGGTAACTTTGGATCTGTCGATGGGGATGGCGCTGCTGCTATGCGTTATACCGAAGCTCGAATGAGTAAAATTACATTGGAAATGCTACGTGATATCAATAAAAATACCGTGGATTTCCAAGAAAACTATGATGGAACGGAACGCGAACCATCAATTTTACCAGCACGTTTCCCAAACTTATTAGTTAACGGAGCAACTGGGATTGCCGTGGGGATGACGACGAATATTCCACCACATAATTTGTCAGAAGTCATCAGCGCTATCCATATTTTGATGAATAACGAAGATGCAACAACCGCCGACTTGATGGAAGCTGTCCCTGGGCCAGACTTCCCAACCGGTGGAATTGTGATGGGTAAATCGGGAATCCGTAAGGCATATGAGACTGGACACGGTACGATTATTTTACGGGCGAAAGTTGATATTGAGACTGAAAAAAATGGTCGCGAACGCATTGTGGCTACAGAATTACCATACATGGTCAATAAGGCTAAATTGATCGAACGCATTGCTGAATTAGCTCGTGATAAACGAATTGAAGGAATTACTGATGTAAATGATGAATCCGATCGTGATGGACTTCGAGTTGTCATTGATGTTCGTCGTGATGTCAGTGCATCTGTAGTTTTGAATAATCTTTACAAGATGACATTAATGCAAACGACCTTTGGATTTAATATGTTGGCCATCGTTAATGGTGCTCCTAAAGTATTAGGCCTAAAGGAAATTTTGCAACACTATCTTGTTCATCAAGAAGAAGTTATTCGTCGACGGACTGAATTTGATTTGAAGAAGGCTGAAGCAAGGGCGCACATCTTAGAAGGTTTGCGGATTGCTTTGGACCACATCGATGAAATTATTGCGATTATTCGTAATTCACAAACGGCTGAGGTTGCTAAAGATAAATTGATGAATAACTATTCATTATCAAGTAAGCAAGCTCAAGCAATCTTGGATATGCGTTTGGTGCGTTTGACAGGACTAGAACGTGAAAAGGTTGAAGACGAGTACAACAAGGTCATGGCAGCAATTACGGATTACCGTGATATTTTAGCTCACCGTGAACGAATTAACGAAATCATTTACAAAGAGTTACTTGAAATTCAAGAGCGCTTTGGGGATGAACGTCGGACAGAATTGATGGTCGGTGAAGTTCTTAGCCTTGAAGATGAAGACTTAATCGAAGAAGAAGATGTCATGGTTACTTTAACCCATAATGGTTACATTAAGCGAATGGCTACGTCTGAATTTAAGACGCAAAATCGCGGTGGTCGAGGAATCCAAGGGATGGGTGTTCATGATGACGACTTTATCGAACATCTGGTTTCAACTTCAACCCATGATGTACTCTTATTCTTCACCAATGCCGGTAAGGTTTACCGGATGAAAGGTTACGAAATCCCTGAATATAGCCGAACCGCTAAGGGAATTCCAGTAATTAACTTGCTTGGAATTAGTAGCGGAGAAAATATTCAGGCTGTAATCAATATTGGACGTGATAACGGTGATGAAGATAATGAAAATCGTTACCTCTTCTTTACAACGTTAAACGGTGTGACAAAACGAACACCGGTTGCTGAATTCCTAAATATCCGCAGCAATGGGCTTAAGGCCATTAGCTTGAAGGAAAATGATGAAGTAATTAACGTGGTTATTACCGATGGCGAGCAAAACATTATTATCGGAACGCATAACGGATACGCGGTAAGCTTTAAAGAAGCAGATGTGCGTTCAATGGGACGTTCTGCTACTGGGGTTCGCGGAATTCGTTTACGAGATGAAGATTATGTCGTCGGTTCAGCAATCTTGAAACCTGAAAGCAAGGTCTTGGTTATTACTGAAAAGGGTTATGGAAAACAAACTCCGGCTAGTGAATACCCAATTAAAGGCCGCGGCGGTAAAGGGATTAAGACTGCGAATATCACCGAAAAGAATGGTCCATTAGCTGGATTAGTAACGGTAGAAGGAACGGAAGATGTTATGTTGATTACGGATCGTGGGGTTATGATTCGTTTCGACGTTAATAATGTTTCAACTACAGGTCGGGCGACCTTAGGGGTTCACGTAATCAAGACGGATGAAAATTCTAAAGTTGCTACAATGGCAATTGTTGATGAAGCACCAGTTGATGATGAAAACCAGACTCAAACTCCAGCAACTGAAGCAGCAGAAACTGAAAGTGTAACTGTTGAAGAAAGTTCTGAAGAATAAATTTAATTAAAAAAGCTGATTGAAGTGATTTTTCACTTTTTAATCAGCTTTTTTAATTAATAAAATGAATTAGAAAATTTTGGTGTATTTATCATTTGTATATCGTTAATTAGGATTTTTTGTTATTGCGTCCACTAAAAATGGATGGTATAATACTTATTTGTGAGTTGCCAGCTTTTTTGGCAAACTCTCCTTGCTTTCTACGTTGTGATAGAAGGCCATAAGTCCATGAGGAGGTGTAAATCAATGAAAAACTACGAAATCACATACATCATCGCTCCAAATCTTGACGATGCAGCTAAGACAGCTTTAGTTGACCGTTTTGACAAGATTTTGACAGACAATGGTGCTGAAATTGTTGATTCAAAAGACTGGTCAAAACGCCGTCTAGCATACGAAATCGGTGGTTTTAACGACGGTATTTATCATATCGTTAACGTTAAGGCTAGCGACGACGAAGCTTTGAACGAATTTGATCGTCTATCTAAGATTGCTGACGGAATTCTTCGTCACATGATCGTTGTACGTTAATAATAACAACTAAAAACTAGGAAGGAGCGGATATTATGATTAACCGAACAGTGCTTGTCGGACGCCTAACAAGGGACCCTGAACTACGATATACAGGTAGTGGAGCTGCAGTAGTAACTTTTACAGTTGCTGTTAATCGTCAGTTTACTAATTCACAAGGTGAACGCGAAGCTGACTTTATTAATTGTGTTATGTGGCGTAAAGCTGCAGAAAACTTTGCTAACTTCACTCGGAAGGGTTCATTAGTTGGTATCGACGGACGGATTCAAACCCGTTCTTATGAAAACCAACAAGGCCAACGAGTTTATGTTACCGAGGTTGTAGCCGAAAACTTCTCTCTTCTTGAATCACGTTCATCTTCTGAACGTCGTCAAGGTGGAGAAAATAATTTTGGCAATAATCAATCTGCCCCTTCACAACAACCAACATCATCCGGAAATCCATTTGACGGAGGACAATCGAATAATAGTGGTGCACAACAACCTAACAATTCGAACCCTAATGACCCATTTGCTAATAGCGGTCAGTCAATTGATATTTCTGACGATGATTTACCATTCTAAAATAATAGAGGAGGGCAATCATTATGGCATTTCAAAAACGTGGTGGCCGTCGTCGTCGTAAAGTCGACTACATTGCTGCAAACCATATTGAATACATCGATTACAAAGACACAGAATTGTTAAAACGATTCATTTCAGAACGTGGTAAGATTTTACCTCGTCGTGTCAGTGGTACAAGTGCTAAGAACCAACGTCGTTTGACTATTGCAATCAAGCGTGCACGGATCATGGGCTTGCTTCCATTCGTTGCTGAAGACTAATCTTTAGCTATATAAAGTACCATTCAGGCCGAGGCTTGAATGGTACTTTTTGTTTAAATAAAATTAGGGCGGTGATGGATCATAATTGGTCAATTATGGCTCTATTTTTATTAGAATAACCTTCCAACAAACGATTTTAATTATTGGTTATAAGTATGGTAAAATCAGAGATAGTTAGACACAATTTTTTAGGAGAAGTGCTATGAAATTAGTAGATCATCTACCTGCATTTATCCGTAACCCGCGGGTCGGGATTTTAACAGCAGTTATTATTTTGCTGTCGTTGATTGGGCTGGGATTAGCTTTTTATATTAACTTATTAATCGGCATCATCATGCTAGTATTGGTTATTGTTACTGGCATTTTTAGTGTTCGCACGTTGCGTTTACTGAGTGATGAGACTGATAAATATATTTCTGAATTGTCGTTTCGAATTGATCAGGCTGAAGAAGACGCTACGTTGTCTATGCCAATTGGAATTTTAATTTATAGTGAACAGCATCGAGTGGAATGGGTTAACCCTAATTTCCAAAGTTATTTTGAAGGACAAAAACTTTTGGGACATCCATTGGATGAAATTGATGAAGATTTGGCGAAGATTATTGAAGAACATCAAGATGACGAGAAAGTTAGCCGTGTGAAATGGAACGATCACGTTTTTGATATTTCAATTCAAAAGGATGATCGCGTAGTTTACTTCCTAGATTCGACTAAATACGCGAAAATGGAAGAGCAATTCGATGACCGTCAAGTGGTAATTGGTCAAATCTTTATTGATAACTATGATGAAATTACACAGTCGATGGCTGATTCGGAAGTTTCTAATTTAAACAACTTTGTTACCAACCAGATTTCTAGTTGGGCGCAATCGTTTGGGATGTATTTAAGGCGCGTTGATGATGATCATTTCTTTGTCATCATGTACAACGAAACGTTAGCTAAGGTGGAAGAGGATAGTTTTAAGCTCTTGGATACTATCCGAGAAGCAACTTCTAAACAAAACTCTCCAGTTACATTAAGTATCGGGATTGCTTACGGGGATGATAATCTTAATAAGCTTGCCGATGTTTCGCAAAGTAATCTGGATTTAGCGCTAGGACGAGGTGGTGACCAAGTTGTCGTCAAAGCTGAAGATGAACAAGCTCGTTTCTACGGCGGTAAAACTAATCCGATGGAAAAACGGACTCGCGTTCGAGCGCGGATGATTGGACAAGCCGTTCAAGAATTAATGAACCAAGCAGATCAAGTCTTTGTAATGGGGCACTCCCATGCGGACTTAGATTCAGTGGGTTCAGCGCTCGGGATTCGGCGAATTGCGCAAATGAATAAAAAAGAGTGTTGGATTGTCTTAGACCAAGAAGGCGTGCATTCGGATGTAGCGCGTTTGATTGAAAAAATGGATGAGCATGAAGACCTTAAAGAGTCCATTATTAGTGCAGATCAAGCCGTAGAGCTCGCTAATAGCCAAAGTTTGTTAGTGATGGTTGATCATTCTAAACGTTCCATAACGACATCTGAGGAGCTATTTGATAAGCTTAGTAATCGGGTGATTATCATTGATCATCATCGCCGTGGAACGGAGTTTCCAGAAAATCCCGTGTTGGTTTACATTGAACCATATGCATCATCGACGGGTGAGTTGATTACGGAAATGTTTGAATACCAGTCCCATGATGGTGAACCAATTCAACCGATTGAGGCCACTGCTATTTTGGCAGGGATTGAAGTGGATACTAAATCGTTCACGGAACGTACGGGGACAAGAACTTTTGATGCAGCCAGTTATCTTCGTTCAGTGGGGGCTAACGAGAAGACGATTCGTTACCTCTTAAAAGAGAATGTTGATAGCTATATGCAACGAAACCATTTAATTGATACAATGCAGTTTATTGAAGATAAATATGCAATTTGTACCGGTGAAGATGATCGAATGTATGATCCAGTGATTGCGGCTCAGGCAGCCGATTCACTACTGAATATTTCAGGCGTAGAAGCCTCATTTGTGATCACACGTCGTGGAGACCATGCTGTGGGTATTTCGGCGCGAAGCGCAGGAACGGAAAACGTCCAGGTTATCATGGAAAAACTTGGTGGAGGCGGTCATTTAGCAATGGCAGCAACTCAGATAGAAGATGTGAGTGTTGAAGAAGCCGAGCAACAATTGGTTGAAATTTTACAAGAAAATCAAAAAGATGAGGAGTGATTCTGATGAAAGTAATTTTTTTGGAAGATGTCAAAGGTAAGGGGAAACGTGGCGAAGTTAAGAACGTTTCCGATGGTTACGCCCAAAATTTCTTAATTAAAAATGGTAAAGCTAAAGCTGCTACAAGCGCTGCGGTAAGCGAATTAAAGGGTCAAAAAAAGGCCGAAGCTAAGCATGAAGCTGAAATTTTGGCTGATGCTGAAAAGCTTAAAACGGTTTTAGAAAATGATAAGACCGTGGTTGAAATCAAAGCCAAGGCTGGAAAAGATGGCCGTCTATTTGGTTCAATTCCGAACAAACAAATCGCTACGGCCCTTGAAAAACAATATAAGATTAAAATTGATAAACGCAAAATTGAGTTGAGCAACCCCATCCGTAGCATGGGCTACACAAACGTTCCCGTTAAGTTACACCAAAAGGTAACAGCAACGATTCGGGTGCATGTAGCTGAGCAATAGGATTACTAAGGCTCTCAACTCAGAGTCTAATTCGTACGGGAGAGTAACATGGACAACGGTATTTTAGAAAATCAAACGCCTCCGCAAAACATTGAGGCCGAAAAGGCGGTTTTGGGAGCTGTTTTCTTAAGTTCAGATGCATTGATTGACGCGATGGAATACGTCACGGCGGAAGATTTTTATAAACACGCTCATCAAGTTATTTTTAAAGTGATGGTTGATTTGAACGATGCGGATGAAGCCATTGACGCATTGACAGTCAACAATGCACTTGAAGAACATAATCAAATCGAAGATGCCGGTGGAATTACTTACATTGCTGAATTGGCAGGATCAGTTCCAACCGCAGCCAATGTCGGCTACTACGCTAAGATTGTTCAAGAAAAATCTTTATTACGAAAATTAATTAAGACAGCAACAGCGATTGCTACAAAAGGTTACACCCAAGATGACGATGTGGCTAATATCTTGGACGAAGCTGAACGTGAAATCATGGATGTTGCTGAAAACCGTAATCAAACGGGTTTTAAGCCAATTGCAGATGTTTTAACAACTTCAATGGAAGAAATTGATCGTCTTTATCAAAATGACGATGAGATTACCGGATTACCAACCGGATTTAAAGAGTTAGATAAAATTACTACTGGATTACATGCAGATGAATTAATTATTCTTGCAGCGCGTCCAGCTGTCGGTAAGACTGCGTTTGCGTTAAATATTGCGCAAAATGTGGGTACTAAGACTGACAAATCAGTGGCTATTTTCAGTTTGGAAATGGGAGCTGAACAGCTGGTAAATCGTATGTTATGTGCGGAAGGAAGTATTGATGCAAATCATTTAAGAACCGGTCAGCTAAATGAAGAAGAATGGCAAAATTTAGTGGTGGCGATGGGTTCTTTAGCTAAGGCAAGTATCTATATCGATGATACTCCGGGAATTAAAATGTCGGAGATTCGTGCAAAATGTCGTCGTCTAGCTAAAGAGCAAGGAAACCTTGGCTTAGTTGTGGTAGATTACTTGCAGCTAATTGAAGGTTCTGGAGAAAATCGTCAGCAAGAAGTTTCAGCTATTTCACGACAACTTAAAAAACTCGCCAAGGAACTAGGCGTACCGGTCATTGCGCTTTCACAGCTTTCACGTGGAGTGGAACAACGCCAAGATAAGCGCCCGGTAATGTCTGATATCCGTGAATCTGGTTCAATTGAACAGGATGCGGATATTGTAGCGTTCCTATACCGTGATGATTATTATGAACGGGAAGATGGCAATGAAGACGCAGATCGAGACCAAGATCCACGGGATGAAGAAGATCAAAATGTTGGTCCCGTTGAAGTTATCATTGAAAAAAACCGTAGTGGGGCTCGTGGTACGGTAAATCTGTTGTTTATTAAGTCGTACAATAAATTTTCTTCGTTAGCTTATATGCCTGAAGCGGGAGCGCATTAGGTATTTGAAAAATGAGATTCATTATTTTCAAGACTGGTTTAAGACTTTTTAGTCTAAATCAGTCTTTTATTATAAAAATTAGGGGAGGAATTATGCGCGAATTAAAATTAAAGTGGTTATTATTAGGAGTTTTGATTGATAGTATTGCGATGAGTTCAGTGTGGCCACTAACAACAATTTATATGAACCAAGAACTAGGCCATTCATTAGTAATGGCAGGGATTGTTTTATTTTTAAACTCAGTTGCTAGTATTTTAGGATCTTTTGTTGCCGGGCGCCTTTATGACAAGTATGATAGCTATTATTTAATCTTAGGTGGAATTGCATTTACCTGGATTTCGTTCTTTACGTTGATTTTCTTCAACGGCTGGCCAGTATATCCGATTGTATTGGTACTAATCGGATTTGGAACAGGTTGGATTGTTGCCTTAAATAACTCAATGGGAACATCAATTAAGAGTAAAGATGGCCGATATGTTTTTAACATGCTATATTTCGTCCAAAATTTAGGGGTCATGCTAGGTACTGCTATTGTGGGAGTTTTATTTAAGCACAGTGTCACGCCGCTTTTCACCATAGCAACCATTATGTTTACGGTATTTTTCATTGTAGCGTTCTTTACTTACCGAATTCCACAAGAAGATCGCCCTGCTCAAGTAGTACAAGAAGACGATCATGAGAAAACTAAAATGCCAAAAGTTAACTTGACAATTATCATGGCATTTTTCATTAGTTTGGTAATTATGTGGATTTTCTATCAACAATGGAATAGTACGGTTTCGATCTATATGCTAAAATTGCACATTCCGCTTCGTTTATACAGCTTTTTATGGACGGTCAATGGATTATTCATTTTAATCGTTCAAGGGCTTCTCAGCTCCAAAGGGGGGCGTTTACTGAAGGATCCATATCATCAAGTCTATTTGGGGATTGCATTTTTTACCCTATCTTTTGGAATTCTAGCCGTAGCACACGAATATTACCACTTTGTAATCGCCATGATTGTTTTAACCATTGGAGAAGCAATTGCCTTTCCATCGATTCCAGCAATCGTTAACAGTCTTTCACCTTATGACCAAAAGGGAAAATATCAAGGTCTAGCAAGTGCTTTTCCTTCGGCTGGCCGGGCAATCGGTCCCTTAGTTGGTAGTATGATAATTGAATCAACCTCATTTGTTTTCCTTTATAGTTTAGGACTATTTACAATTTTAATTGTTTTAGTAGTCATTGCGTTCATTATTGAAGGCACTAAACGGAAAGCAATTTTATACGAATCTAATAAAAAAGGATAGCCTCTAAGGCTATCCTTTTTTATTTAGAAAATAAATAATACCAAAATCAAAGTAATCAAGGCAGGTAAACCTTGGACTAAAAGAATCTTTTTGGCGACGGTGAGAGCACCGTATGCTGCTAAGATAAAAATGCTTGCTAGGAAAAAGATGAGCATCATCTTCATAATAGTTCCTGTTGGAATAAAGAGTGCCAAGAAGAGGGCTAAGGCCACGAAGCCGTTATAAAGACCTTGATTGGCTAACGCCGTTCGTAAATGAGGGCGTTGAACTTCCACTAAGGGAATTTCAAAGGTTTTGGCAAGAAATGCACTAGAACCCAATAATTCAATGCCCATGATGCCAATATGCTCAATGGCTACGAGTGCAACTAAGATAACTGTTAATATATGCAAAATATTCAACTCCTTGTGTCCACCATTATAACGCATCCGTATCTTTTTTGATTAAATTGAAGTTCAGCAATGGAGTTTGAAGCAAAAAATGAACTTCAATTTTAAGGTAGAATGGTCAAAGAACACCAATTGAGTAATGGAAATCTTAATTTTATCGACGTCTAAAAATTAGTTTACGCCGTTGTCGATTTTGTTTTTTCCATATACAATTAAGTCTTGTAATGACTGAAATGAGGAATTGAAATGATTATTTTAGGGGTATTGCTAATAGCATGGGTTGGAGCACTAACGCGTACAGTTTTCGGATTTGGGGAAGCTCTAGTTTCGATGCCATTATTGGCATTAATTGGGTTTGATCTACAGACCAGCACCGCATTAATCGGAGCGGTGGGATTACTAGTTGCTTTACCAGCCACGATTCGTGAGTGGCATCATATTGATTTTAAAGCGGTTCGTCGATTAGTGACAGGTTCACTAATTGGAGTACCTCTAGGAATTTTAGTCATCAAGAAAGTCCCTGCCGCAATTGTGTTACATGGCTTAGGAATTTTTTTAATTGCTTACGGGATTTATAGCTTGTGGCATAGTTTTTCAGGTCGAGTCGGGCGCCCCCATCTACAAGCACAAGGCTATGATTATTTGACCGGAATTATTTCAGGCGCGCTGGGTAGTGCATACAACAGCCATGGTGTGCCAGTGGCCGTATATGGAACTTTGAAAAAATGGTCAGCCCAACAGTTACGGGCCATTCTCCAAGCTCACTTTTTATGTGTGGGAATCTTGGTCGTTGCAAGCCATCTAGCAGCGGGTTTTTGGTCGATAGATGCGTTGGAAGTATTAGCTATGGTTATTCCAGGCTTGCTAGTAGTGGTACCTTTTGGTAATTGGCTAGTAGCGCGAATTGCTCCCGAAAGAGCCATTAAACTTGTGTACGGGGCGCTAATCATTTTTGGAATATTATTAATGACTAAATAAATAAGCGTTACACTAATTTTGGTCTTATTTTAATATCAGATTACAAAGAGAGATATTTCTTGAAAAAAAACGCATTCATTGTTAAGCTAAGGCTAGTTTATTAGGAAGGGATGTCGATGGGATTGAAGATTACAGACTAATTTTGGAAATATTGGAATGACGATTTCTTTATTTTCGGGAGTAGTTTGTAGTTTTTGATACATTCGATGTGCCGACCAAAAATAAATTTTTATTGGTATTATGCACTTTGTATTGCATCAGGCCTGCACACCTGGTGCTTTTTTATGCCTTAAAACGAACTACTCCTCGAAAGAGAGGAGACATAAATGGGAATAATACAATTAAAAAACGTAAGCTTTAGCTACGATAACCAAATAAAACCGGTTTTTGACCAAGTAGCGTTGGAAATCGATGCGAGCTGGAAATTAGGTCTGGTTGGCAGAAATGGGCGTGGTAAAACAACGCTGATGAAGATTTTGCAGAATCAGGTTGAATATGAGGGGAAAGTGGAAACCAACCTGAAGTTCAATTATTTTCCAGCTAAAATTACTGAACCACAGGATTCGGTGCGAATGATCCTGATGAAAATTACTGGTCGCGATTACTCTGATTTCTGGGAGGTTGAGCGAGAATTAGACCAAATTGGACTTGCTGAAGAAATTTTAGAGCAGACTTATGCATCACTAAGTCCGGGGCAACAAACTAAAGCCCTTTTAGCAGCCATGTTTGCAGATCAAAATTCATTTCAATTGATTGATGAACCAACGAATCATTTGGATGCTGCTGGCCGCGACCTTTTAGCTAAATATTTAAAACAAAAACAAGGATACATTGTGGTTAGTCATGATCGTTACTTTTTAAATCAAGTTATTGATCATGTTATTTCAATTGATCGTGCTCAAATTAGTAGCTTTAAGGGGAATTATGAAACCTGGGCAGCTGAACGTGCCAATGCGGATGAACGTGAAATCAGTTTGAATGCCACGATGAAAAAAGATATAAAAAAATTAGAACAGGCCACGCGCCAAAAGCAAGAGTGGTCCCGAGCAACGGAACGTAAAAAAGCTGGCGCTCCGGATAAGGGTTTTGTAGGTCATAAAGCAGCTAAAGTGATGAGCAAAGCCTTGAATATTCGGGATCGGGCTGAGAAAAAATTAACAGATAAGAAACAGTTACTAAAGAATATTGAAATTCAGGATGAACTTCAATTGAATTATCAACCGTATCTTGGACCCCAAAACAATGCTTTACTAGAAGCGGATAGTTTAGTTTTACAACGAGCTGGAAAACTATTAAATCAGCCACTTAATTTTGAACTAAAGAAGAATGAGCGGATGGTTATTCAAGGCGAAAATGGTTCTGGAAAATCAACTTTAATTAAGGCAATGTTGGGACAAAATGAACTAATTGCTGAAGGTAATCTAAAAATACGCGAAAATTTACGAATATCATATTTACCACAGGACTTTGACCAACTCCAAGGCACACTAGAACAGTTTGCTGCCGAAAAGGAGGTTGAAGTTCAGGACTTGCTGGCAATGCTGAGAAAACTGGGTTTTGAACGTACGATGTTTGATTATCGAATTGAGCAGATGAGTATGGGACAGAAGAGAAAAGTTGCCTTAGCTCGGTCGCTGTGTGAAGAAGCCAATCTATATATTTGGGATGAACCCCTAAACTACCTAGATGTAATCACACGGGAACAAATTCAAAATTTAGTTTTGAAGTTCAAGCCCACCTTATTAGTGGTGGAACATGATCGAGAGTTTGTCCAGAAAATTGCAACGCAGACCGTTAACTTAAAAAAATAAGCAAATAATTTTGACACGGTGTCACTTTGTGCTATTCTAGCATTGTTGACACGGTGTCATTTTTATTTTAAGGAGGTGGAGGAGTGGCTTCAGATGTTTTACAGAAGTTGAAACCGGATAAAAGAACGGCCATCGAAGAATCGCTATTATTGGAATTCACGCATCATCCGGTTACAGAAGCACAAGTTGCTCGCATCGTGGAAGGTGCCGGAATTTCACGTGGTGCATTTTATAATTATTTTAAAGATGTACCAGATGCTTACCGTTATTTATATCAAATCGCAATTCAGGATATCCACCAGGCAATTCGGCAAAATGAAAGGCGTGGCGAAAATTTGGTCGATGAAGCTCGCCAATTTATTAAGAATACTCAGAATAGTAAGTATTACAAGCTATTTCAAATGCACTATCACTACAACGAAGTTTATGTGACCAGATTAGTTGCACCACTTGAACCGCATGCTGAGATACAGTGGGCGGAAATGACACTAATCCACGATACAATTCGTTGCGCACTGATTGAACCAGGGACTACCGATGCTCGATTACACCAATTAGAAAAAGTCCTAAAAATTCTGGAGGAATAATTATGTTTCTAGCTTTAAAAGAAATCAAAAAAGAAAAATTACGATACAGTCTAATTATCGGAATGATTGTTTTGATTAGTTATTTAATTTTTATTTTAACTAGTTTAGCACTAGGTTTAGCTCATCAAAATACGGATGCCATTAACTCCTGGAAAGTAGAAACAGTAGTTTTAAACCAAGATGCCAACGTTAATTTAAGTCAGTCGTTGGTGACTGATCAACAAGTAAAAGATCAAAAATTAACTAAAAAAGATGCCTTGATTGGACAAGTTGCGGTAGTAGCTAAAGACCAAAAGGGGAAGCAGGCTAAGATTTCTTCTAGTTTTGTTGGAATTGATAATGATCAATTCATTGCTAAAGACTTGAAACTTACTAGTGGGCATAAAGTGAAGCAAGACCACGAAGTAGTGGTAGATGAAAAATTCGAACAAAGTGGTTACCGACTTGGCGATAAAATCGAATTGAATGATGCAGATAAAGCATTTAAAATTGTCGGTTTTACTAAGAATGCGAAGTTAAATATTGCACCAGTAATTTATGGGAAATTATCCGATTGGCAAGCGCTTAAGCATGCTACACCACAGACTAAGGCTAGTGCAATTGTTTCTAAAACTAAGAATTTAAAGGTTAAGGAACCGCTAAAATCTTACAAAGTTAAATCCTTTATTGAGAAGCTTCCAGGTTACTCAGCTCAGAATATGACCTTCTCACTGATGATAGGATTTTTAATGGTCATTTCTTTAATCGTCATTGCCATCTTCCTATACATCCTTACTATCCAAAAACTTCCAAATTATGCCGTTTTACGAGCTCAAGGAATCCCAAGTAGCGTGTTAGTTTGGAGCACGTTAGCTCAATCACTAATTTTGGTGATTAGTGGAACCATTATTGGAACGGCTCTAACAGCTGCTACAGCTGCTATTTTACCTGCTGCAGTTCCAATGGCATTTGATATTCCAATCCTTGCATCAGTAGCCGTAGGATTGGTAATCACAGGGCTGTTAGGGGGCTTGTTACCAATACGAAGTGTACTAAAACTAGACCCAGTAAGTGTAATTGGAGGATAAATGATGACTGCAATTGAAATGAATAATATCAACCAAATTTATGGAAAAGGGATTGCTAAAGTTCACGTATTACATGACGTTAATTTTAAGGCTGAAGCTGGGACATTGAGCTTGATTATTGGTCCCAGTGGTTCTGGGAAAAGTACATTCTTAACCATTGGGGGCGGGTTGCGGACTCCAACTACTGGACAAGTTAAAGTGAATGGACAAGATTATCAAACTAGTTCCCGTAAAGACCTTGAAAAATTAAGACTTAATAACATTGGTTTCGTTCTACAAAATTACCATTTATTACCATTTCTAACGGTTAAAGATCAATTCAAATTGGTCGATAAAGTAAAAAAAGAAGGTAATTTATCTAAAGAAAGTTTAGATAAATTATTGCAACAACTAGGAATCGAAGATTTAGTTGATAAATTTCCAACAGAGTTATCAGGTGGTCAGCAGCAACGAGTGGCGATTGCTCGGGCCTTGTATCCCGATCCTGCCATTATCTTAGCTGATGAGCCAACGGCGGCTTTGGATAGTGAACGGGTTAAAGAAGTTGGTCGTTTATTTGCGGATCTAGCACACGATCGTCATAAAGCGGTAGTAATTGTTACCCATGATATGCGCTTAAAATCGTATGCTGATCAAATGTTCGAAATTAACGATGGTGTTTTAAAAGAATCAACGTTATAAGTAATAAAAATGATGATAGAAATTTTTTCTATCATTATTTTTTTAACCCAAATTTAACTTCAAAAGGAATAAAATGAAGTTAATAAAACTTGATTTTTAAGCCATGTAACAGGTTTGTTGCTTGGTTTTTAAAATGACTGTGGCAGAGTAGAACTAGAAGGGGTGGTTGGATGTCAATCGGAACAACGTTACAAAAAATACGGCAAGCACGAGATCTTACTCAACAAGAAGTGGCGACACAAATGTATGTTACCAGACAAACGATTTCACGTTGGGAACAAGGAAAAACGATGCCAAATATATATGCTTTAAAAGATCTTGCGCAGTTGTATAATGTTTCGCTCGACCAATTGGTTGCAAGGCATCCCTCTAATTCGAAAGAGGAAGCAGGTCATAAAATGAAAAAAATTAATTGGTTAGCATTATTTGGTTTTTTCTGGTTCAACGTTATTGTCACCATGGGAGTTGTCTTGGCAGTTGCCGGAATCTTATGTGGTCTTTGGATTTCCATCATCGGCTTTATAGTGTCTCCAGCCTTATTAGTAGGTGAATGGCTGGTTGTCCATATGATGGGATGGGTAACTCCTGTTAGTTTAAACTTGTATCAAATCCCGCTGACATTGATGCTTTGTGCAATCGGATTAGGCGCTTTTCCATTGCTAAAGCAGCTGACGATGTATTTAGTAAACTTTTTTGAAAAATATATTAGATATAATCTCCGTTCTATCTATACTGAAAAATGATAAAAAGGCAAATCAACTGACGTTGGTTTGCCTTTTTAAAGTTTGATTTAAAAGTAATCCCATAGCATAGGTGGTTCTTTACGTAAGGTAGCATCTAAATTTGTGATAGCCTCATAGCTACCGCGAATCGCTCCAATTCGATTAAGTTCATTTAAGGAACGATAACCTAATAAAACTTTAGTGAGTTCTTGAATAGATATACGAATGTCAGCCATATTATTTTCGTTATCACTAATTTTCTCAAAGCTAGTGCCATTGGCATTGATTAAAAGACGCCAAATTCCGTTATTAGCCGGAAGCATTTTATCAGCAACTGCAACACGAGTGCTTTTGATTTTCTTTAAGAATGGATAGTGATTAATGAAGGTTTCAAGGTTAATAATGCGAGCCATCATGTAAGGCTTAATCTGAACTTCAACATTGGATGGATTCTTTAGAATGTCAGGATGGCCTAAAGGGTCACCACTGGCGTATTCGAAAGTTGAAAACATCGACTCATGTTGGCAGACAAAGCGACTTAGATACTGGAAACTTTCCCAATTAGTAAACATGATTTCTTGAATCGAGAAGGTAGTATCAAGCCCCTCGTAGATAACGTACCCCGCAGATAAATGGTCTTCAGAGAAGTAGACGCCCACCTGCCAATGAGGATGCTTGAGAACGAGATAATCCCACCACCAATCCTCACGAATTAAACCAGCATTGTGGCTGTTGGGATTATTAGCATAAACTTCCTTAATAAATGGAATAGCTTCGGCTAAGGTTAAACGTTCAATACTACCAATCTTTTTGTCAATCTTTACTCTCGGTAAGTCGGTGTTTTTAACCCGATAGATGGTACGATCAAAAACTTCTTCATACCCAAAACGACGATAGAAATCGTATGAAAATGGAGCAAGATATGAGAGAGCAACGTTGTCTTCTAACATATCGTTAAAAGCTTGTTGCATGAGTTGGGTAATTGCTCCGTTACCGCCGTATTCGGGATAACTCATGACATCGCCAATCCCATTCATCTTGTATTTCACACCATGAAAGTTAACGTGAAATGGAATACTTAACATCCCGCTTCCGAGTTTTCCATTATGTTTGATTCCATATTTTAAAGCATGGTTGTAGCGATGGTCAAAGAAAGCTCGTCGTCCGTTTGAATCTAAGTTCGTAAAGGCGTACAGGTATAGTTGATAAAATTCTTCCAAATCTTTTTGGGTTAACTGTTCTAATTTATCCATGTCGTTGGGCCTCATTAATTTTTATTAACTGCTTTTCGTTTTAGAAGTGCTCCTAGTACTACAAATACTATTATACCAGCGATTTCAACTACTCGATTAGTTAGGGTTGAAGTTAAATGAAGTTGGGTCATCGCAATAGCAAGAGCTGCAATCAAGATCGCACCTACTACACTATATTTTAATAGAATTTTGATTTTCATGAAAGATTAAGCCTCACTTGCTTCTTGGGCAACCATTTGTTTTTCAGCCACTTTGAAGAAGGGATAGTAGATTGCTCCGGCAATGACTAGTTCAATTGCTGACCAAACTCCTGCACGCCAATCCCAACCAGTTGCCATTAAAGGTCCGATAATTGGTGGCATGGTCCAAGGAACCATCATTACGGCTGGGCGAACTAAATGGACGCTCATCAAAATGTAGGTTAGGACCGTTAAAATTTGAGGAATCACAATAAAAGGAATCAAGGTGATTGGATTCATAACTATTGGGAAACCAAAAATTACGGGTTCATTAATTTCAAATAAGGCACCGGGGAAGGCAACTTTACCAAGTTCTCGATAAGCCTTACTCTTGGATGAAAGCATCCAAAATACAAGCATAATGGTTGCACCGGTTCCACCAACATTAACAAATAAACTAGAAAAACCAGATGATGTTAAGTATGGTATAGCTTGATGGTGTGCGTAAGCTATACCATTAGCTGTTAGAAATTGAAGGAAGATTGGATCCGAGATCCCTTCGAGTGTCATATCCCCATGGATACCAGCTACCCACAAAACACTAACTAATAACGTGTAGAACATAATTCCTGGTAGACTGTTCATAGCAAATAATAGGGGATGGAAGATGCTTTGAACAAATAGATTAATATCAAAATGAAGGGGAACTCGAAGCCCCCAGAATAATAGCAAAACTAAAAAACCAGGAATTAGTGAAACAAATGATTGGCTAACAGCAGCTGGAACACCATTTGGCAGTTTAATAACCCAATTTTTTTTAACGAATAAGTTCAAAATCAAAACGGAAATAAATGAACAAACAATCGCTGTAAACAAGCCAGATGAAGCGAAGTTTGCAGTATCGAGGGTGTATTTACTGTTGAATGAAGCCACGATAAAAGCCATCGTGGAAAGTCCAGCGCCATTGATAGCGTCTAACTCCAAAGCTTTAGCTAATTCGTAACCAATTCCGATGGCAGCTAACAATGAAATGATTCCGAAAGAACCATTAACTGCAACTCCCATGGCGTCCATATATGGTTTCATAAAATTCGTCCAGGCAGGGATTGGAATATTAGCAATAATTAAGAAAATTGAACCACTAATCACAGCCGGTAGGGTTAATACTAGTCCGTTACGAATGGAAACCAGATATTTATTATTCCCCGCTTTAGCAAGTGGTGGCATTAGGACATTTTGTAACCAGTCCATAAATTTATTCATGAAAAATCTCCTCCTTTATATTTTGGTAACAAAAACAGTATAGTGATAAAAATCATTAATGTAAACCCTTACAAATGATATATAACTAAAAAATGACACAAAAATGCTAAATGTGATGATATTTTAATTATTTTTACTAAAAAATATAATGGAATATACCAATTAACGTTACGAGATAATTTTTTATTTAATAAATTATCAGTGAAATAAAAAAGCGCTAATTATCAGAGCAGTACCGATAATTTAGCGCCCCTTATTAATCGACTTTCACGAGTGCTACGTCTTCACCTTTAGCTTGTAAAGTGCTAACGTGCATTTCGCCCCAACTACACAATGTGTCGAGCAATTTTTCAAGCGATTTTCCATAATCGCTTAGGTAATATTCCACTTTAGGTGGAACGGTGTTGTATGATTTACGAACTACAATGTTATCCTGTTCCAACTCCCGAAGTTGTTGGGTTAACATTTTTTGACTAATTCCTTGGATATTACGCCGTAATTCACTAGGACGTTGTTGTCCATGGCGGAGGTTACATAGGATGATGGGCTTCCATTTACCGCCGATAACATCCATTGTCGCTTCCACACCAATATTATAAATTCGTTTTGTCATAAAGTTTCGCTCCTTTTTTGCCAGTATAACACAAAGCATACTTTTTGGTATGTATAGCACAATAAAGTGGGTACTAGCTGAATAGAAACAGTTTAGTTATAGTTAAAATTATAATTGAACTTCAAAGGAGAAAAAAATGATTAATTCTTTAAACGATCGCATAATGTTAAATAATGGAACTGCAATCCCAGGGCTAGGTCTGGGAGTTTTTCAAATTCCAGATGCAGATACGGCTCAAGTAGTTGCAAATGGAATCAAAAATGGTTACCGTTTAATCGACACAGCACAGATTTACGGAAATGAAGCGGGAACTGGAGCAGGCATTAAAGCCGGGTTGACGGCAACTGGTTTGAAGCGAGCCGATTTATTTGTCACTTCTAAGGTTTGGAATGACCACTTATCGTACGATGAAACGATAGCAGCCTTTGAGAGTAGTCTAAAGAAGTTAGGTTTAGATTATTTGGATCTTTATCTAATTCATTGGCCAGGAGATAATGCATTTCAAGATGCATGGCGAGCACTAGAAACTTTATATAAACAAGGAAAGATTAAAGCGATTGGTGTAAGTAATTTCCAAATTCACCATCTCCAAGCTCTAGCGGAATTTGCTGAAATTACACCGGTGATTAATCAAATCGAAACTCATCCGCAATTAAGTCAGCTCGAGATGCGAGAATATGCAGCTAAACATGATATCAAAGTCCAAGCTTGGTCACCTTTGATGCAAGGAAAAATCTTAGACAACGCTGTGTTAGCTAAGATTGCCCAAAAGTACAATAAGTCTGTCGCTCAGATTGTCCTACGGTGGGATGTTCAACAAAATATTTTGTTAGTAGTTAAATCAGTCCGTGCCGAACGAATGCTAAGTAACGCGCAGATTTTTGATTTCGAATTAGCACCGGAAGATATGGACCAAATTAATGCTTTGAATGAAAACTTGCGCGTCGGACCTAACCCAGATGAATTTGATTTTTAGATTTTAGAAGGAGGTAAACTATGGATTTACATTTAACACATAAATTAGCTTTGATTACCGGCTCAACTAAAGGGATTGGGAAAGCCATTGCTACAGAATTAGCCCGTGAGGGGGCTGACGTAATCATTAACGGACGGAATCAAGATGAGGTTGATCAAGTCGTGGCTGATATTAAAACCCAATTTCCAAATACTAATCCGCAAGGTGCAGCTGCTGATATTGCCAATGAAGCTAGTCGAACACACCTCTTTGAGCAGTATCCCAAGGTTGATATCTTAATCAATAACATGGGAATCTTTCAACCGATGGAATATGCCGATATTGATGATGCTACATGGAATAAATTTTTCCAGATTAACGTATTAGCTGGGAATGCTTTAGCTAAATTTTACTTGCCTAAAATGTTAGATCAGGATTTTGGAAGGATCATTTTTATTGCTAGCGAAGAAGCCGTGATGCCATCGGGAGAAATGCCTCAATACAGCATGACTAAGACCATGAATTTGTCGTTAGCTAAGAGCTTATCGAAACTAACGGTTGCTACACATGTGACGGTTAATACCATAATGCCAGGTTCGACATTAACTGAAGGGGTACAGCAAATGCTAGAAGATATGTACGCTGATAGTGATTTGCCTAAATCAGAATGGGAAGCGGACTTTATGAAAAACCATCGTTCCCGTTCTCAAATTCAACGTTTGATTCGTCCGGAAGAAATTGGCCGTTTTGCAGCCTTTGTTGCTAGTCCAGATGCATCGTCATTTTCTGGTGAAGCATTGCGGATTGATGGTGGATTAGTGCCAACTATTTTTTAAAACGCCAACGCATATCATTATCAATTAACCACTAATTTCTCTATACTGTAGTTAAGGTATTGTTAACGCTTTAAATACGACAAGGAGGAATTTTATGGCAAAAGAAATCGGCATTATCGTTGGTAGTTTGCGTGAAGGTTCATTAAATCGACTTGTGGCAAAAACATTTGAAAGTATCTTACCTAAAGAATACGAGGCAACGTGGATTGAGATTGGCGATTTGCCATTGTATAACGAAGATTTAGATCAAGGTGAAATCCCAGCAGAATGGCAAAGGCTACGTGATACTGTGCAAAATGTAGCAGGGGTAATGTTCTTTACTCCTGAATATAATCGTTCGGTACCAGCGGCTTTAAAGAACGCAATTGATGTTGGTTCTAGACCCATGGGCGAAAACGTTTGGGGTGGCAAACCAGCTTTGGTTGTATCGGCTTCCCCTGGAGCAATTGGTGGGTTTGGGGCAAACCAACACCTTCGCCAGTCTTTGGTATTTGTTGATATGCCAACCCTTCAACAACCGGAAGCTTATATTGGTAATGTTCCGCAACATCTGGATGGTGACCATTTTGATCAATCGACTACGCAATTCTTTAGTACCATTCTTGATTCATATTTAGATTTTTTAGAGCGTTTTACTAACTAACTTAAACTAAATTATGCAAATAAAAATAGCCTAACCAGACGGAAATTCCGTGGGTTAGGCTATTTTTCATTGTGCTTTTTCCCCTTTAGCACGTGATCAGCATGTTCAAGAGTTTCATTAACAATATCTAAGATATGCGGATCATCGAGTTCATAAAAAATCGATTTACCATCACGTTTAGTTGAAACTAACTGGTATTTACGCAAATCTGATAGATGGTGAGAGACCAACGACTGATCGAGATGGAGAAGTTCTACAATTTCAGAAACACTGAGGCTCTGCTGCGACAGAATGTATAAAATTTGAAGTCGCACCGGGTTTTTAAGCAAGCTAAGAATTTTTTGGGTCTCAGCGAGCATCACATCGTCAATTAATTTTATATTTTTTTGCTTCATATTAACTTCCTTTCATATGAATATGTTATCATATGTATGTAAAATAAGGTTGGGGAGGAAAAGCGATGATAAAAGATATTTTAACAGGTGTAACTGCATATATATCAACTAGTATAGACTATTTAATCGTTTTGATGGTCGTATTTGCGATGGTTCCTAAAAATAAGCGTATTTTAGTTTACTTTGGTGATATTGTTGGTACAACTGTTTTAGTTTCAGCAAGTTTAATGATTGCATTGGTTTTAAAGTCCGTCCCCGACGAATGGATACTAGGATTGCTGGGATTAATACCAATTGCTATGGGTATCAAGTTGATAGTTGCGGGCGCTGCTGACGATGAAGATGTGATTCAAAAGCAAATCAACAATCGGCGCGGCGTAATCTTGAATGTTGCTTTTATTACAATTGCGACTTGTGGAGCGGATAATATTGGAATATATGTCCCAATATTTACGCAGTTGAGCGTGGCTAGTTTAATAGTTGTTTTACTAACGTTTGTAGTTATGATGACCTTGTTTGCGCTATTAGGATATCTATTAGTTTGCCTCCCAACAGTGGCAAAGATTTTTGATCGATGGGGAACTTTAGTAACCATTATTGTTTACATTGGATTGGGAATCTATATCCTCTTTGAGAGTGGAACTATTCAACATTTTATTAATCTGATATAAAGTTAATCACAGTCTATGAACTATGCTTTTTTACTCTATGGTATAAAAGTCATTGAGTATTAGGAAGTAAAAGCTTACTATAAAAGGTATATATAGTAATTAAAAAGTCTTTTGGAGGAGTTTTTATGAATAAAAAAAGAATCACTGGTGCAGCTTTAGCTACTGCGCTTTTATTTGCACCTTTAGCTATCCAAACTTCTACAGCAATGGCCGATAGTTTTTATACACAACAAACCAATGCTGAACGTGCCGATATTACTAACTGGGTAGCTAATACGACTGAAGACATTAGTAATAATATTAGTGCTCAACATATTGATACTAACAATTTGCATGGAAATAAATACGTAATTCAATGGGGAGACACACTTTCTGGTATTTCAGATGCTACAGGCATCTCCATGGCTAAATTAGCTTATGATAATAATATACAAAATATCGACTTAATCTACGCTGGTGATACCTTAGTTCTAAATCGTGATGGTGAAGTACCATCGGATTGGCACTATTATGGTGATGGTGTTTATGTTGCTAAGACCAAGGTAACTATCAATAACTTCGTTGATAATAGCCATAACACGGTAAACATTAATGTTTCACCAATAAGTCATGAAGAAGGAAGTTCATCTAGTAAATCAAAAGATGATAGTAACGAATATATATCTGATTTAGATCCAGATGGTAAGAAGGGTGAAGCAGCTAGTGATACTGATAGTTCATCAGATTCTAAATCAAGTTCTAAGAATCATCATTCAGATTCTAAATCAGATAGCGATGAAATGGATGAAAGTGACTTCTCAGATGCAGTTAGCAATGAAGTATCTAGTAAGTTAGGTTTGAATGATGGCAAGCTAACTGTAGACTTCACTGGTAAAGATGATGACTCTGATTCAGATGTTAATACTGATGATACAAGTGACGACTCTGATTCAGATACAGAAGATGTTTATGATAATAATCAAAATATTTCAACCGGTAGTGATAAGCTTACAGATGAAAACGCTGAAAAATTAGCTGACAAGATTGTTGCACAACTTAAGGCTGATGGTAAGACTAAAGATATCGATAAAGCGGATAATGTTGAATTGATGATTGAAGCTAACGATGATGACTTTAGTTTCAACGTAACTTTAACAACTACCGATGATTCCGATTCAGATGAAGACAGCAATAGTGATGATAGTGATGCTGATACAGATAGTGAAGGTGCAGATTCAGAAGATACCGATACAGATTCAGAAGACGTAGACTCAAGTTCTGATGAAAGCTCCGATGAAGATACTGACTTTGATGACGAATCAGAAGACGCTGATACAGATACTGAAGATGAAGATCAAAACTCAAGTTCTGAAGACGAAGATAGTAATAACCAAGTCACAACTAATGATGACGAAAATACAGATACTGAAGAATAATTAACCGAGAGGAACTTTGGCTGATGAAGAAGAAATGGACAATTATTGGGATCATCGTTGCTGTGATCGTAATCGTATGTGGCGGTGTGTACTGGAATATGGGACACTCCGTAGCTAAAAAAATACCGGGTAACACTTATCTTTACCAGAGTGTTTCAAAAGATAAGACTTTATATGTTACCTTTGCTAAGAGTGGTGATCGGGCCGTAGTTAATTCCGATAAGGCTACTGCCCTCAAGGCAGGTAAGAGTCAACAAGATTTTGACAAAGAATATAAGGCTCAATCTAAGTTAACTTCTTGGAATTATAAAGCTGAAGGTGGAACTTTAACTCTGGCTCAAGAAACTAAAGATGGTAAAATTTCACAATGGCAATATAACGGAATTTTAGCGACAAGTAAGAAATTTACTGCCCACAGTTTTACTTATCAAATTGCTAAAGCTGGACAAGGTCAAGTGAAGAGTAAGACGGTATTTGAAAAGATTAATTAACTTAATTTAAGTTAAATGAAACTGCGCTAAAAGGTGATAAAAGCCTCCAAAGAGGATTTCACCTGATGGTACAGTTTTTGGTTACTCTAAGCCTAAAGTAGTAGATTAATTAGGACATAGCTTGCTGGAAAATTAAAAAGTTGCTATGATTAGGTTAAATTAAAACGGAAATCACCACCGGGTGGTCAGGCATTTGTAAAGCTCATTAGGTCAATGAAGAGCTTTACGGATGCCTTTTTTATTTTTTAGGAGGAATTGAAGATGACATGGTTTTATTTAGTTTTGGCAGGTATTTTTGAAGTCGTATGGGCAACTACTATGAAGCTCAGCGAAGGATTTAGTGTTCTAACATATGGAATCGCGACCGCAGTGGGGATGATTATGAGCTTTGTATTTTTATCATTGGCGATTAAACAGATGCCTCTTAGTTTAGCTTATCCGATTTGGACGGGAATTGGTGCAGTGGGTTCAATCATTGTCGGCGTAATCTTATTTCATGATCAAATTCCTAATATTACGTGGGTTTTTATTATAATGTTGATTGTTGGGATTATAGGAATTAAGATGACTGCAGGACATTAAAACGGCGGAGGATGTAGGAGTGCAAAAACCTAAAATAGTTATTGATAATTTACCAGAGGAGTCATTTTTTGAGATTTACAAGGATGAAGACCGGATGCTGATAAATCATCAAATTAGAAATCAAAATGCTGAAAAGCAATTCCTTGAACGGGGCATCATCGAACAATCTTACTTTGAACACGTTAAGTTTAATCAAAGTGATTTTTATCGGCTAGAGTTAACCGACTCGATTTTTGTTGGCTGTGATTTTTCAAACTGTAAAATGGAAGAAGCAGTTTTTTATCGATGTGAATTTAGAAATTGCAAGATGCTAGGGATCAACTTGAATGGCGCAATTTTTAACAACGTTCTGTTAGATGGGACGAATATGCAGTTAGCAGCTCTAAATCAAATGAAAGTTAAAGATACAATGTTCAATGCCTGCAATCTAAAAGATAGTAGTTTTGCTGAAAATAAACTACAAGGAGCAGTTCAATTTGAACATTGTGAAATTGACCAAATGTCCTTTTATGATACATCGCTGAAGCATGTTAATCTCAGTACATGTTTTTTTGAAAAAATTGATGTAGAAGAGCGTTTAATTAGAGGAATGCAGGTCAATGCTACTCAAGCGGCCCAAATTGCGCAATATCTATTAGGTTTACGTGTAGAATATTAAAAAACTACGACTTTAGGTAATTTTCGAAGTGAATTTCGTACTTCGAAGGATTCATTACCTTTTGTCGTAGTTTATTTGTTATTATTATTATGTTCGTAAGTAACCATTTTCTTGTTTAACAGCTAATTGACCAACTAGATTTAAGTAATTGAAAGGTTGATCAAAGTTTGGAGAAAATAGCATATCTATAAAGGATAATTCGTCAATCGTGCCGTGATAATGCATTAAGGCTGAGATTGTATCCGCAGCTTGAGAAACATCATGTTTGCTCCATAGTTGTACTCCCAGAACCTTACGGGAGTTACGATCGTAAACTAATTCGATTTCAACTTTGTGAGCATTAGGCATAAAGTCTGGACGGTAGCTACCTTTATACGCCACTTTAGTAGCGTTAATTCCAGCATCCAAAGCCATGGCTAAGGTCACACCACTACAAGCTAAAGTGCGTCCGAAGATTAGCATTCCAGTTGTTGATTGGGTACCAATTGAACGGAGGCGTTTATCTAACACATTAATACCAGCCAAGGCCCCTTGGCGAACGGCTTGTGATGCTAATGGCATGTAAACATCGGTTTGCAAACCATTATGTTTAACTGAAGCAGCATCTCCAGCAGCAAAGATATCAGGGTTAGATGTTTCCATATAATCATTAACGACGATTGCTCCATTAGTTAGTTGATCTACTTTACCTTGTAATAAATCAGCTTGAGGAAGTAAGCCAGTACAAATTACAGCCATATCTACTTCAAACGCTTCGTCGGCGGTTTTTACGATTAAGGTATCGTTAGCGCCATCTTCGAAGGATTTAACAATCGTACCAGTTTTGACCTGAATGCCTTTATCTTCTAAAAGATTGGTAATTTTGTCAGCAATTTCAGGTTCGATATGACGGTCTAGTGGAGTCTCTTTTTTATGGAAAAGAATAACCTCGTGGTTAGATTTATTGTAACCTTCAGCTAATTCAACACCAATATAGCCACCGCCAATAATAGCGATTCGTTCATCATTTTGGGCTTCGTCACATAAGTCACGAGCTTCTTCATAAGTCTTGCATAGCTTTACTTTGGGATTTTCAACGCCTTGAATAGTAGGAATAGACGTGAGTGAACCAGTAGCCATGATTAACTTATCGAAAGATTCGGTAGTGAATTCTTTAGTCTCTAAGTCTTGAGCAAAGACGGTATGTTCTTCGACATTAATATCAATCACATCGTGGCGTAGACGCATGTCTATCCCCTGAGCCCGGTAGTAGTCGGGATCAGCATACATCGCTTCATCAAGATTAGATATTGTTTTTCCTAATGTTAAGTAAGTGGCGCATGATAAGTATGAAATTGTATCGTGTCGTTCGAAAACAGTAACGTCCGCTTGTGGGTGGTATTTCAAGATTTCATTGACCGCTGCAATACCAGCATGGGTACAACCAACGACGATTATTTTTTCTGTCATCTGTAATGACACCTCTTTTTTATGGTATGAATTATGAATTATAGTATTTATATAGTATACTATAACTTAAACGTTATACATAGTATAGTATATGATTAATTTTTTTAAATTATCGAAGGAGGTATTCTAAATGCCTAAGTATCGTTTTTTTGCGCAACAACAAATTAATACAGCAACGAATGCCGTTTTAGGATACGAACTATTAATTAAGGAGCTAACTCCAGATGGCTGGCGCCTACCAAGTTCATTTATTGATATTGATACAAAAGTTTTTGCTAACTTATTGATAGAAACAACTAAAATATTAGGCCAAAAGGTTCGCTATTGTTCAGTTAACGTTAACCGTGACCAATTAATGAATACTGATATTGCAGAAGCAATCATCGAAAGTCAACGTCAACTTTATCCAACCAAGTTAATCGTTGAATTAACCGAAGATGTTAGTGAACGCGAATACACACCTACAGAAATAAAAGAGCAACTTGAACGCTTTGTCAGCAAAGGAATCCAAATTTCACTTGATGACGTGGGTACAGGACACAATCAGTTTGAAGATATTGAAGACTTCCTTCCCTTAGCTTCAGAAATTAAATTTGCCGTTCAAAACTTTAAGTCTACAATTCAAGATCCTAAAATCAAACAAAAGGTCCGTTTCTGGAACGCGATTAGTTCTGAATACAATATTCATTTGGTATTGGAAGGCATCGAAGACCAAGCAGACAATCAGCTAAGCCAAAGTTTTGGTATTAGCCGCCGCCAAGGTTATTTCTTCAGTAAACCACAATTACTAAGCCTTCCAGGCGATAAATAAAAGTCAAAAAAACTACTAACCTCAAAAGTTAGTAGTTATTTTTTTACAATTTTTTGCTCTAAGATAAGCTTATATAAAACGGTTCGAATAGCTATTTCTAATTGAGAAAATGACGCGACGGGTTCTTCTAAATGGCTGATTTCATGATTAAAACGCCTAATAAATTGGTTGAAGTAGGTTTCAATATCATCTGTAGCTAGCAATTGTTTGATAGTATCTAGCGCAAAAGCAGTTTTAAAAATGCTAATCATCATAATAGAAGCAATGTGGCTAGCGTTGTACTTCTTTTTAGTAGGGCGCGTTACAATTTCCATTTTGACGTAACTATTGACCATAGTTTTGGTGATTTTAGTACCTAAGATTGGTGTCAAGTAGCGGTTAACTTCTTGAATGACTTGGTCCATGTATAAATCAAGGTCTGGAAAGTCTTTAAATTCAGGCAAACGAAGTTGTTTAAAATCCTGTAGCCACTTTTGATAAGTTTCTTCTGTCATCAATAAATCCTCCAGCTAGTATCATAGCATAAATTTTATTCAAATTGATATGCATTTTGCTTTACGTAGAATACGATTCTATGTATAATGGCACCAACAACTACATAATACGAAATGAGGGATAAAAATGGTGCAAACACGAAGAAATCAGATTATATACGAAGTTTGGAATGCTGTGACCCATGGTGTGGCCTTTTTTGGTAGCTTAGGCTTAGTTATTTTATTGATTGTTAAAGCCGTCACGCAAAATTTATCATCCACCGCTATTACCAGCTTGGTTATTTATGGAGCAACCTTACTAATGTTATATTTGGCTTCAACGTTGTTTCACTGTTTAGCATTTACGAAAGCCAGACGAGTTTTTCAAATTTTCGACCATAGTAATATTTTTTTGCTAATCGCAGGGACTTACACGCCATATTGTATTATTTTTGTCGGCGGAACTAGTGGGATATTGATGTTGAGTATGATTTGGGCAATGGCGTTGGCAGGAATCATCACTCATATTTGGAGCAAAGGTCGTTTTCAAAAGGTGGAAACAACGATTTATGTGATTATGGGATGGATGTGTTTGTTAGCAGGAAAGGCGCTATATGCTAACTTATCACCAACTGGATTTTGGTTGCTAGTCGCAGGAGGCGTGGTATTCACCGTGGGAGCGGTGATTTATAGCTTTCCGCGCATCCCGGGACTACATTTGATTTGGCACTTTTTCGTGATGGCGGGAACGATGCTCATGTTTGGATCAATTTATTTGAATATATAGGAAGTAATCAGATCAAAACACAACAAAAAGAGATTTCAGTATCGACTGAAATCTCTTTTAAAATATACTAATTAATTTAGATATAATTGATAAGCAAAACGGGTTGTATCAACTTCATTTTCGTCATTGAAGTCGATAATGCCACGATATTCGAAACCATTATTAGCAATAACTTTTTGCATACCTTTATTTTTGGGGTGGGTATCAATACGGAGTTCATTGTAGCCTAGTTCGGAACTAATTGTGAAAAGTCCGGACATCATTTTTTCAGAGAGCCGTTGACCGCGGAATTTAGAAGACATCGCAATTCGATGAATAGACATGTAAGTATCTTCCGGATTACCTCTCCAACTTCCTTCCAACATGTCATCGTAATTTACGTCTCGATCAGGCCATAAAGCAGCAGTGGCGGCAATTTCACCGTCGACCATTAAAACATAGCTAATTTTTTGTTCAATATCTTTTTCAATATCTTGGTTAGTAGGGTAGCCAGCTTGCCACTGATTAATTCCTTGTTCCTTAAGGTAAGCTTTGGCTGCATCAATTATTTCTAAAATGGCTGGCAAGTCAGCCTTAGTTGCTTTGCGCAAGTAAGATGTTGTCATAATTATTCTCCATTTATTTTTTTATCAGAAATGCTATTTTAACGTAAATGAAAAGAGTTGTCATTACTTTTTATAGATGAAAACGTATTCGTTATTTCTCAAAAGATTTTTGGAATTAACCTATGATTAATTTTTAATTAAAAATATGATAATATAGTAAATAGCATAAATTTTAGGGGTGTGAATATGAAAAAAGTTCGGAATTGGAGATTGACGCTGGGGTGGCAAATCCTGATAGGTTTGATTTTAGGAGTGGTTTTAGGTGCCGTTTTCTACCATAACCAGGTTGCCATTACGGCGATGCAAAATATTGGAACCATGTTTATCCACTTGATTCAAATGATTGTTCTTCCAATCGTTATATCCTGCTTAACCGTAGGGATTGCGGGAATGGGTGACATTGGAGAATTGGGTCGTGTTGGATTGAAAACTTTGATTTATTTTGAAATTCTAACCACCATTGCTTTAGTAGTCGGAATGATTTTTGCTAACGTTTTTCATCCAGGAACTTATATTGATATCCATAGTTTGCAAAGTACGGATATTAGTTCATACGTGGAAACTGCAAAACACGCTAAAGAAAGCAGTGGCCTATGGTCAACGATTATGAACATTATTCCAACTAATATCTTTAGTTCGTTATCTGAAGGAAACATGATGCCCATCATTCTATTTTCAGTTCTTTTTGGATTAGGAATTACGGCAATTGGTAAACAAGGACAAATCTTGATTGATGGCCTTACTGCTATCCAAGAAGTAATGTTTAAGATTACCAACTGGATTATGCACCTTTCTCCTATTGGGGTTTGCGCTCTAATTGGGGTAACAATCGCTCAAATGGGGATTGATGCTCTAAAACCATTAGGATTGTTCATCTTGATTGCCTACGTGGCGATGGTATTCTTTGTAATTGTGGTACTAGGAATTGTGGCTAAGATTCACCACGTGAAATTCTTCCAGTTACTCAAGGTAATCAAAAATGAATTGATTTTAGCATTTTCAACAGCCAGTTCAGAGGCTGCACTTCCTAAAATTATTGATAAAATGCAAAAATATGGTGTTAGCCAAGGGATCGTATCCTTCGTTATTCCAACTGGATACACGTTTAACCTGGACGGATCAGCTATCTATCAAGCAGTTGGGGCACTCTTCTTAGCCCAGGCTTATCATATTAATTTAAGTATTGGACAACAAATTACATTGCTAGTAGTATTGATGATTACTTCTAAAGGGATGGCTGGTGTTCCTGGTGCTTCATTTGTGGTTCTCTTAGCTACTGTTTCTACCATTGGTGTTCCAATGGCTGGTTTAACGTTTATTGCTGGTGTCGACCGCATTATTGATATGGGTCGAACCGCGGTTAACGTGGTGGGTAACTCACTAGCTGCAATTATCATGGGCAAGTCGGAAGGCGAGTTCGATGAAGAGAAGCATGCAGAATATGTAAAAAATATTTAGAGTATGAAATAAAATACAGCGAAAAAAGGCGACCATGACATTAATGTCATGGTCGCCTTTTTGAATATTTTAACTGCCAAGTTCATAAGTAAAGTTGATTAATCGACTGCCATAACTTGGATGGTGGTTAAGTTGTTTAACCGTTTTTTGTAGAAGTTCAAGTTTATCGGTGATAATGCCATCGACTCCCATAAAGTTCAATCTGGCCATTGCATCGTCACTATTGACGGTCCAAGCATAAACTTTTCGACCAGTTAGTTCGGCAGTTAGTAAAAATGAGTTATTTAAAGTTGAATATTCCATCGTGTAAAAATCGGCGCTAGACTGTGGAACTCCAATAAAATTGAAAGGCAGAATATAGCCCACGGTTAATTTTGGATTAAGTTCTTTAAGTTTTTCAACGGCATCATAATCTAGGCTATGGACTTGATCATGATTTTTTAGAATTCTTTGTCCGTATTTAGCATTAAAACGCTCAACCACTTTTGGATCATCGTATTTAGTAGTTTTAAATTCAATTAGTAGGGGTTGTTTAAGCTTTTCAGCAGCGTCCATGTAATCATCTAAGCTAGCTATCTTAGCTGAACTTCCATTTTCATGCGCAGTTAATTTGGTGAGTTGCTTTAAAGTCAGTTGATGCGGCGCTTTATCAACCCCGGTTAAATTTTTAAGATTTTCATCATGCATTAATACAAATTGATGGTCCTTAGTTTCATGGATATCGATTTCGATGAAATCAGGATGTAATCGACTAGTATTCTTAAGGGATTCAATGGTATTTTGCACTCCATTTTTAGCGTTAACCCCGCGATGAGAAATGGTAATGGGAGTGTCACTAAAAAATCCAGTTAGATACAACGAATTAAATCCAATGCCCCCGATAACAAGTAAACCAGCAATAATTCGAATCCAACGTTGGTTTCCGACGTTGTAGCTAAGTTCTTGAAGCTGGTCGCTTAATCGATGAGTATGGGCAGTAAAGCGCTGATCTCCAGCCAGGTATTCAGTCATGATCATCAAAGAACCAGCACCCGCGGCAATGCTCGAAAGAAACATAAAAAATTCAATCAAAATTAAGTTTACGGAAGCGGCGAGAAAGGCCACTCCGGTTGGTGTCATACGGTCGAAAAGGGTTTGTTCCCCTAGTACTAAAAGCTGCCCAGCAATTATTACAACAATGGTGGTGGCAAAGAGTAATACAAGTCGTAAAACAATTGGCTTAAAGTTAATCTTAGTTATTTGCCAACTCTGTTTTACCGCAGTATGGGCGTTCCGTTTACCCAAAATGATTAATGGTAGAACTAGGAATAAGCGAATTCCGAGATAAAAAGTAACCACGTATAGCAAAATCATCACTAACAAAAGTGGACGATTTTCAGTTAAAAAATAATCAACTAGGAAACTAGGAATCCTAATTTTATTTAATAAAGGTGTCGAAAAACCTAATCCACCAAAAGGTAAGATTAAAATGCAGTAGATTAGTAAGAACCAAACGGAACGAAAAAAGGTCTTACGGACACGTTGAATGGAAAGCCGTAAGAGTGAATCAATCGTTAACTTCTTTCCATAATTAATTTGCATGGTTCCTAAAAATAGAAATGTGACTTGCCAATAGATGGCCACAATTACTGCTAGAATTAAAAGAATTAAACCTAAATCTAAAACAGGATGCTGGCTAATAATTTCAATTAAATTGGTATTAGAGATGTAACGAACTCTTGCCAAACGTAGCATTACGCTTCCAATTAGTGTAAAAATTGGGATTAAAATTCCGTATACAGCAACTGTAGAAGCAATAAAAAGCCAAATATAGCTAAAAATGTGTTTAAAAATATAACGATAAGTTTTCAGAGTGCTCGACATGATTCTCCCCTAAGTAATTTTTTGTGTGAATTTGCCCAAAATAAAAGGAGCTACAACAAAGTCTAATCTAAATCGGATCAAGGTTAAAACTTAGATTAAACGTCTTTGTCGCAACTCCTAACAGTTATTTTTCAGTTGTGGTAAAAGCTTTAGTCTCAGTATTGTAAACATGAACATAGATATGATCACCATATTCTTCAAAGAAGGTGTTTTCGTCGTTGGCACTGGGATAAAAGAAACTTTCATTACCATTAATATCAACTTTAATTCCGGGCATTGGTGCTTCCACAGTCTCTAAACGGGTTGTTGTGGTTGATAGGTAGGCTGCGATATATTTCTTGATTAATTGAAATTCCATAGTTCCTCCTGATTATAGTACGTTTTTAGTTTGTTCGGTATGAATAATGTAGTTATTGATCAGTTCTGATGAAACAGCGGGAGTTTTCGACAAGATGGTCTGAGCTACTACTGATTGGGAGAGCTGCTCTTGATAAAAATCATTGGGAATAAATTGGCTGATGCTGAGAATAACAAAGGAAATTCCATAAGTAATTACTAAACCAACCACCGCGCCAGCTAGGCTATTTACTTGATGGATAACTGGTAGCCAAGTAACCATTTGCGATAAACGCCCTACTAAACGAATAATGATCCAGCCGATGGACATTAGTAGAATAAAGGCGACGGAATGCATGACTGTTAAATTAGTAACTTGGTTACTAGTCCAGCCTCCGAAAGTAGTAGTTAGGAAAGCAGCAAAGTCATTGGTAAAAACTTTAGCAAAAATAAAAACAACGATATAACCCAGTGAATACAATAATTCCAGGATGAGCCCTCGGCGCCAGCCGCGAGCAATCGCCATAATTAAAATTAAAATTATTATTAAAGATAGTAGCATTAAGAGCTCCTTTACTTAATTAGTAGTTGAGTCTGTGAACAGATTCTCCCGTATATCAATGGACGAGAGAATCCTAAGTATCTAAACACTATAGATGAAAAATCACTTGTTTTCAAGATTGTTGTACTTCATTTAACTTCAATTTAACCTAAATATAGCCAGTTTAAACGGGATTTATAAAAGATTTAAAAGAACTTTACAATTCCGGATGAAAAGAAGTAGAATTAGTTGTCAGTTTAAAATGATTCTAAATTAGAACAAGGGGATAGTAAGATGGATAAGAAACAAAAAGCTGGAACACTCGCACAAAAAATCAATATCATCCGAGCTAGCGTAATGGGCGCAAATGACGGTATTTTATCTGTTGCAGGAATTGTTTTAGGTGTAGCAGGAGCCACCACTAATAGTTTTGCCATATTTATATCTGGAATTTCGGGGATGTTAGCTGGAACGGTTTCGATGGCCATGGGCGAATATGTATCGGTTAACTCCCAAAAAGATTCCCAAGAAAATGCGGTCAATGTTCAGCGTCAAGCTTTAAAAGATGACTATCAAAAAGAATTGGATTTTGTTGCTGAAAAATATGCGAATGACGGGATTCCAACAGACCTAGCCCAGAAGGCTGCGTCCGAAATGATGGAAAAAGATGCTCTCTTGACTACGGTCCGTGAGCGATATGGTTTTGATATGAATAACTTTACCAGTCCTTATATGGCGGCCATTTCCTCCATGATTTCATTTTCATTGGGATCCTTGTTGCCCTTGTTCACCATCACTTTCGCTAAACATAGTATTCGTGTGCCTTTAACCGTTGTTTCGGTTGCGATTGCCTTGGCAGTTACTGGTTATGCAGCGGCAGTCATTGGTAAAGCGGTTCGTAGACGAGCGGTTTTACGAAACGTCTTGGCAGGTTTAATTACAATGGCGATGACATACTTAATCGGTTCGCTATTTGCTAGATAAGGGGGAAAATAAGCATGAAGAAGAAAAAAGAAATCAGTTTAGACAATAAATTAAACATGCTACGGGCCGGAGTGCTAGGTGCTAATGATGGAATTCTAACGGTGGTCGGTGTTCTTTTTAGTGTAATTGCAGCAACGACTAATCCATTTATTATTTTCATTGCTGGATTATCGGATCTTTTGTCCTGTGCTTTTTCCATGTCAGCCGGCGAATATGCTTCAGTTAGTTCACAACGTGATACTGAAAAAGCGGTAGTGGGTGAAGAAAAATTACGTTTGCAAACTGATCCCCAAGCTGAACAAGAATTAATCGCACGTTTTTATGTCGATAAGGGCGTTAGTGAACAAACAGCTCATGAAATTTCACAAGCTTTGATGCAAGAAAAACCACTAAAAACCGCGGTTAGTGTACGCTACGATATGGATATTGAAGATTACTTGAATCCTTGGAGTGCAGCTGTTTCATCATTGATTTCAGCAGCTTTAGGGGGCTTCTTCCCGTTAGTAGCGATGTCGATGGCACCAACTTCTTTTAAAATGCAAGCGACGATTATAGCGACCGTCTTTTCCGTAGCACTAACTGGTTTTTTGAGCGCCAAATTGGGAAATGGGATGGCCAAAAAAGCTATTATTCGAAACGTGATTGTGGGAATTATCACAATGTTTATCCATTACTACATTGGAAAATTATTTTAAAATTTTTAAGAAATCGTTTTCGAGCTTCATCTATCAAGCTTTTCTTAATCATTGAAGCCACAAATGCCCGTCTAACGGCAATAAAAAGAGTTTGCGCATCGTGAACAATATGTTACGATAGCCGTGGTTCAAGATTGAGGAAAGGAATGATTTTGATGAGTAATGAGATCAAGAACCCAAAGAAACGTCGCAAATTAGTGGAATACGCTAATGGACGATCATTGGAAGAAATAAATGGGACAGTTAAGGTGCCTAAGAATATTGGTTTTTGGAAGGCACTGTTTATGTATTCGGGTCCGGGAGCATTAGTTGCTGTTGGTTATATGGACCCTGGTAATTGGTCAACATCAATCACTGGGGGTCAAAACTTCCAGTACATGCTAATGTCGATTATCTTGATTTCGAGTTTAATCGCGATGTTGTTACAATATATGGCGGCTAAACTGGGAATTGTGAGTCAAATGGACTTAGCGCAGGCAATTCGCGCTAGAACAAGTAAGTCATTGGGAATTGTATTATGGATTTTAACGGAATTGGCAATTATGGCGACTGATATCGCTGAAGTAATTGGTGCTGCAATTGCGCTGTATTTGTTGTTCCATATTCCGCTAGCCATCGCGGTTTTCATTACCGTTTTGGATGTACTGCTATTACTGTTATTGACTAAGATTGGTTTTAGAAAAATTGAAGCCATTGTGGTGTGTTTAATCATGGTTATTTTAGTGGTTTTCGTCTACCAAGTTGCTTTATCAAATCCAAATTGGGGTGCGGTATTTAGCGGCTTAGTACCAACCACTAAAGCATTTGAAACTTCACCAACAATTGGCGGAATGACTCCTTTAAGTGGGTCACTAGGAATTATTGGTGCGACAGTTATGCCTCATAACTTGTACTTGCACTCAGCGGTTTCACAAACGCGTGAAATTGATCATAACGATGAAGAAGACGTAGCAAGAACGCTACGCTTCTCAACTTGGGATTCAAATATTCAGCTATCATTCGCATTTATCGTTAATTCACTTCTATTGGTGATGGGAGTTGCCGTATTTAAGTCCGGCGCTGTCCAAGATCCATCATTCTTTGGTCTATTCCATGCGTTAAATGATACTTCAACTTTGAGTAACGGAATTTTGATTGGAGTTGCCAAAACTGGGGTACTTTCGACATTATTTGCGGTAGCTTTGTTGGCTTCTGGTCAAAATTCAACCATCACGGGAACGTTAACCGGCCAGGTTATCATGGAAGGGTTCATTCACATGCGAATGCCACTTTGGGCACGGCGTTTGATTACCCGTTTGATTTCAGTTGTACCAGTTTTGATTTGTGTCATGATTACCAGCGGTAAAGGTGATCTTCAAGAACACGAAGCCCTAAATCAGTTGATGAATAACTCTCAAGTATTTTTGGCTTTTGCATTACCATTCTCAATGATTCCATTGTTGATGATGACGGATAGTCGCGTTGAAATGGGTGATCGATTTAAGAATAGTTGGGCGGTCAAAATTTTAGGTTGGATTTCGGTTATTTTCCTAACCTACCTCAATATGACTGGTTTACCAAATTCAATTACGGCCTTCTTTGGAGCTAATCCAAGTGCTGGTGAAGTAGAGCTGGCGCACATAATTGCCTATATGCTAGTGGCAGTAGTTCTAGCACTCCTAGCTTGGACAGTCTTTGAACTCCATAAAGGTAACCAACGTTACGAATTGGAAATGCGAAGTAAAGCAGAAGCTAAGGAGGAAGCATAATGACCTTTGATGTTAAGAGAATATTAGTTGGTGTAGATGATTCGGAAGATGCCGTTTTAGCCTTTGATTATGCAATTAATCTGGCTAAAAAATCGGGTTCTGAATTGGTAATCGTATCAGTTTTGGAAAGTGACGAAATGAATGTTTTTCAAGCGCTAGATAAGGACTTTATTCATGGAGAACGGGCCGAACTTGAACAACATATCTTAAAATATCAGAAAAAGGCTCAGGATGCGGGAGTCCAAAATGTAAAGTGCGTCGTTACGGAAGGCGATCCGGGCGAGACCATTGTGGAAGAAGTTATTCCAGCTGTCCAACCCGATTTGTTAGTGGTTGGCGCAGAGTCTAAAAAAGGGTTAGCACGACATTTTGGTAGCCAAGCAGCCTACATGGCGAAGTATGCTCCTATCACGGTAACTGTGGTTCGATAATATAAAAAATGGATCAACGCTTTGATTGCGTTGGTCCATTTTATTTTGAGTTAAATTATTTAGGTACCATAACTTGAACGAAGCCTTGCTCTACGCCCAGTTTGATGGGGAGTTGGTCACTAGGATCACCATCAATTCGAGTTTCAACCTTCAAGTGTGAATCAACGGCAGAAATTTCAACTTCCTGAGCGGTAAGTTGATCAACATCTTTGATATCTCGAAAACGTCCAGTTAGGAAATAACTTAGGTAACCTAAAAGACGCATGAATGAAAAATGTTTCAGGATAACCAAGTGAATTTTTCCATCTGCTGGAGATGCAGATGTATCAAAATTAGTAAAACCACCCACTGAGTTGGTAGTGGTTGCTAATAGGAAGCGCGTGCGATAGACATGGTCGCCATCCGCAGTACTAACTTTAATCTGGTAAGATTTCTTAGCAATTAACTGGCGAATTCCTTTACTCAAATAAATTAAAGGTCCCCATTTTTTCTTTTCATCTTGTCCGACATGGCGGGCCATATCAGCAAGGGTTCCAAGTGTAAGGCTACTAATGATGGCACGGTCTTCAGTATGGGCCAAATCCACAGCGAGGGGATGACCATTAAGAATGGTATCAAAAGCGGCTTCTTCATCTTGAGGAATTTCGAGTGCTTTAGCAAAATTATTGACGGTACCACCAGGAATAATTCCCACTTCGACTGATTTTTTAGCCTTAAGGAAGGCTGAAAACACGGTATTAATGGAGCCATCTCCTCCAATCGTAATAACTGTATCCAGTTGATCAATATGATCAACTACATAATCGAGCGCTTCTTGACGACTAGACGTGGCCTTTAAGGTGGTTGATCGCTTCAATCGTTCAGCCGCTTGCTGAAAGCGTTCAGCGATGGATTTATTATCATTTTTTCCAGCATCTTCATTATAAATAACGGTATATTTAGGCATCAGAGCCTCCTTGTTGAGCTAAATTTTTTTGTAAAGTATCTAAAAATAATCGATTTAAATTGGGTAAATTTCGATTTTTACTCCAAATGAGTGTGTTCGCTTCTGACATGTCAGGATTAAGCGGGCGGGCGACCAAACCACTTGTTGGTGAAACGTCCACAAGTTGATCATATAAAAGTGCAATTGCTGCTCCCGTTTTGACTAGTAAACTACCATTAAAAGCCAAATTGAAAGTTCCCACAAAATTAAGTTGATCATAAAGGGTGTTACTCCATTTTTGGAATAAACCGTGTTTGTAAGCCTGACGTGAAGTAATTAAAGGACGACCGACTAGATCAATTGGTCGGATTTCTTTCTGTTGGGCGAGCGGTTCATCTGCTCGCATGATGGCGCACCAATGATTTTTAGCTGGTAAAACCAAAGTGTTGTAATTATTAAGGGGGCGATTTCCCATAATAATGCCAAATTCTAAAATGCCTGCATCGAGGTCAGCTAAGATGGGTTCCGCATCTGCACTTCGAAGATTAACACGAACATCGGGGTATTGACGCATGATTTGCTGGGCCGCCTCCATGACTGGCATAATCCCCACACTTTCTCCTGCTCCAATGTCGAGCGTCCCACTAACTACATCTTGTTTTTGTAAGTTATAAGTAGTTTTATCAACTAAACCAATAATTTGTAGCGCCCGTTCTAATAGGTAATGACCTTCCTGCGTAAGTTGAATATGGCGATGGGCGCGAGTGAATAATTTGGTCCCTAATTCATCTTCTAAATCAGCAATTTGGCGTGATAAAGCCGGTTGGGACACGTTAAGTAAAGTGGCCGCTCGTGAAATGTTTTGTTCCTGAGCAATTACCACAAAATAGCGTAAGACACGAATATCCATAATATTTTCCTTTAATTCATAACTAAAAGTTATTGTTTTTGATGTTTAATAAGTATTTAACATTATAGTAACGATCCCGTAGACTAGAGTCAATCAATAAGGTTAGGAAGCGGGGTGAGTTAATGCAATCCAAAATGGATTTGGGAACAGCGGCCTATGATGGTGTCGAAGAAATCGTAGCTAAAAACCAACGGTTGGTTCAGCAATTAAATACTGGAGTTCATTCGGCAAATGAAGTACTTAGCATTGTAAGCCAAATCACTAACGAGCGAATTGATGGTTCGACTGAAATTCGATTACCTTTTCAAACCGATTTTGGTCGCAATCTCCACATTGGTAAAAAAGTTTTCATTAATAGCGGATCGATGTTTGTGGACTTAGGTGGTATCTATATTGGTGATCACGTCTTGATTGGTCCAAACGTAACGATTGCTTCCGTTAATCACCGTCTAGAACCTAGCGAGCGCCGTAATCTAGATTTATACTCGGTTTGTATTCATAATAATGCTTGGTTAGGCGCCAATGTGACGGTAACTCCTGGCGTAATTATTGGTGAAAATGCAGTAGTTGCTGCGGGCGCCGTGGTTACCCGCGATGTTCCACCCAATGCGGTAGTTGCTGGTATTCCAGCACGTGTAATTAAAATAATCAAGAGTACTAAGGAGGATCAAAAATAATGAGTAATAAGAATAAAGTAGTAATCATCATGGGGGCTTCGAGTGGAATCGGAGCTGCGACAGCAGCAATGCTAGCGCAACAAGGAGCTAAGCTTAGCTTGGCCGCTCGTCGTCTGGATCGATTACAAGAAATCCAAGCTCAATATCCTGAGGCTGAAATCGAAATTTTCAAAGCCGATGTAACCAATGAAGATGAAGTTCAAGCTGTAATTGATGGTACGGTTGCTAAGTTTGGTCGGATTGATGTGTTATTTAACAACGCTGGAATTATGCCAGTTAATAATTTAAATCAAGTTGCTCAAAATGAATGGCAACAAATGTTAGATATTAATGTTAAAGGTGTGCTAAATGGGATTGGATCAGCTCTACCCATCATGCGTAAACAACAAAGTGGCCATGTCATTACAACTTCTTCGGTATTAGGCTATGAAGTTTTACCGGGTTATGCGGCTTATTCAGGTACTAAGTATGCGGTCCGCGCGATTATGGAAGGTCTTCGACAAGAAGAACACCAAAATAATATTAAAACTACGGTTATTGCTCCAGGTACCGTGAAGACTGAACTATTTAACTCAATCAATAATGAAAAAATTCGTAATGAATTGAAGGATGCTCAAAAATTACCGGGAGCTGAAATGACGGGACTTGATCCAGAAGAAATTGCTCAAGCAGTGGCCTTTGTGATTGACACCCCAGCTAATATGGCTGTTAATGAAATGGTAATTCGTCCTACAGGTCAAACCGTTTAATTAAAGGAGAAATGATAATATGAATGTTTTTGAAGAATCGTACAAATTAAGTAATGGTGTAAAAATCCCTAAGTTAGCTTTAGGAACATGGGAAATTGATGATGATCAAGTTGCTGACGCTGTGCGCAGCGCAATTGAAATGGGCTATCGTCATATCGATACCGCCCAAGCTTATGCTAATGAACGTGGCGTAGGTGAAGGCGTACGTACTGCAAGTGTTCCTCGTGAAGAAATTTTTGTTAACTCAAAAATTGCTGCTGAAATTAAAAATTATGATGATGCCAAAAAGTCTATTGATGAAACTTTAAACAAAATGGGTCTAGATTATTTGGATATGATGATTATTCATAACCCCCAGCCCTGGGCAGAAGTAAATCAATCCGATGATCGTCATTTTGAAGGTAACCTTGAAGTTTGGCGTGCTCTTGAAGATGCCATGCATGAAGGTAAGCTTCGTGCAATCGGTGTTTCTAGCTTCCAAAAAGAAGACTTGGATAATTTAATCAAAAATAGTGATACTAAGCCAATGGTTAACCAAATCTTATCGCATATAGCGGCTACACCAATGGATTTGATTAACTACTCTCATGAAAATGGGATTGTGGTTGAAGCATTTTCACCAATCGCTCATGGACAAGCACTTCGTAGCGAAGCTATTCAAAAAATGGCGGCAAAATATAACGTTAGTGCACCACAATTATCAATCCGTTACGATTGGCAATTAGATACGGTAGTACTTCCTAAAACTTCTAATCCGGAACACATGAAATCAAACGCCGAGCTTGATTTTGTAATTTCTGATGAAGATATGGAAATTTTGAAACAAGTCAAACCGCTAGATTACGGGGATGCAAGTGTCTTTCCAGTCTTTGGTGGAAAAATGTAAGAGTAATATCAATTTAATCCAAAAAAATAATCTAAGGTTGGTCCTAAAAGGGATCATTCTTAGATTATTTTTTATTATGCTGTTTTGGGAGTAGCCTGAACCCAGTTTTTAAGTAGGTAGATGTTAATAATTGAAACAACGATAGTAGTAAGGATTAGATAAATAAACGATAGATAGAAGTTAGCATCAGACGTAGCTTGAGATGAAGCAAAAATCATGGTAAAGGAGTTTGTTGCTAAATTACTTATTTTACCTAATCCGTATACAAGAATAATGATTAAAACGACTCGAGAAATGCGTTGAATATTTATTGGTAGAAAATCACTAAAGGTATTCGTTAGTAAGTGAACTAAACTGACTGAGCACCAAATGAAGGTTGGGAAAATCAATATGATTCCAGCCCCTACTGCATATTCTAAAAAACTACCATTATTCATGATTGGAAGAATTTTGACAAAACTAGTAGGACCCATAATGAACGTTAGTAGAACTACCAGAATTTCAAAGTAAATCCAACTAAAAAAGTTTGTAAGTACATTACCGATATATAGCTTAGTTTCCGAAAGCGGTAAAAGTCGGTAGAGGGGAGCCGTCCAAACCCGTTCTTGTTTAACTGCTAGAATAACGGCCAGTACCAATGAGGCCAATACACCGAAACTAAAGCTAAACATTAACCAGTCGGTTATTCTAAGTCCATGAATTAAGGTTTGGTAGAAACAAGTGACTAGGGTAACTAGTAGATAGATGCCAAAGACCTTATGAATAAGATTTACTCGGGTTTTCAACATTGTTTTCGTTAATTGTGAGAAAGTGGTCATCTTAAAGCTCCTCTCTATAAAAATCTTCGTAGTAAGTTTCAATATCTTTACCAAGGGTTTCACGAATAGTGTCTGCGGCCTCTTGTGCAGCTACATGTTGGTCCTTAATAATGACGACTTGATCGAGCAGGTTAGCAATATCACCGACATGATGATCGCTGACTAAAACCGTCGCATTTTCAGGCTTCCATTGAATAATACTGGAGATGATTTTTTTGCGAGTCATACTGTCAATCCCGTCGAAAGGTTCATCTAATAGGTACAAATCAGTTTGACGAGCAAGCGTAACAGCAATTACTAACTTGCGGAAATTCCCTTTAGAAAGTTGATTAACACGTTGGTCAGGGCTCAAGTTGAGATTTGAAAGTAATTGGTTGAAAGTGGTGAGGTTGAAATCTTCATATAAAGCATCGTAAAAATTACCAATTTTGAAAATACGAGGATGGCCCGACCAGCCACCGACTTGTTCGGTAAAACTAACTAAAGATTTGCGAACTGCGCTATTGGTTTCTGTATTAATGGAAATAGAATTTTTACGATCAATATAATTTCCAGCAATCAAACGCATTAACGTCGTTTTACCAGCACCATTGGTACCCAACAAGCCTACAATTTGCCCGTACGGAAGCTCTAAATTGAGGTCTTTTAGGATTAATTGGAGATTACGAGAATAGCTTAAATGATTAATTGTTAGTAGATTAGCCATGATGCGTTTCCTTTCTCTTGTTCACGTATTCAGTTAATGCTTGAATCATCTCGTCTGGGGTCAGTTGGAGGCTGGCTAGGTGATCGTACATTAAAGAAAGTTGTTCTTCGACAATATTTTTGCGTAAGTTGTTCAAAATCTCTGGATTAGTAGTTACAAAATTACCCTTCCCGCGCTGGGATTCCAAAACGCCTTCACTGATTAGCTCTCTTAATGAGCGTTGAACCGTGTTGACGTTAACGGCCAAGTCTAATGCTAGCTGCCGAACTGCTGGAACTTTAGATCCTGGGGTCAGGTGGTTAATAATAATTTCTTTATAGATGTATTGTTTTATTTGGTAATAAATTGGAATCTTATCATCAAACTTCATAACTTTCCTCCTTTGTGTACTAGTTTTCTAATACACTATAACTTCTTTTGGGAGATTTAGCAAGAGTTAACTAAAAATAATGAAAGGATTGCATAACTACGAGCATAACTATGATAAAATTAACGGGTATAGTGTCGAAATAAAAAATCGGGAGAGTAGCCATGTTTTGTCAAAATTGTGGTAGTAAGAATAAGCAGGGTGCTAAGTTCTGTTCTAAATGTGGAACGACGTTGCGCACCAGCCAGTCCCAACCTGTAAAGGTTGATAAATCAGTTATTTCCGAAGTTCAACCGCAAGCTGAAACAAAAGTTAAAACAAATTCTGAACTTCAAAATGAAGTTGGAACACGTAGTGAAAAGTCACACGGGCCTAAATGGTGGATGTGGGCAGTTCCACTGATACTAGTGGTTTTAATCGGCGGAGGATTTTTTATTTATAAAAATAATCAATCTACAACTCAGCCAGTAAGTAGTTCAGTAGCGGATAAAAGCAGCAGTTCGAGTTCATATTCCGCTCCTTCGAAAGCTTCGAAAAAATCAACCATTGATTTTCCAAAGAGTACCATCCAAGGTACGATTGACGACGCTTTTGGAGATATGAAGGGTGAAACTTCTGTATACGTTTCACCGACAGATTCTACTGAAGAAGTTGTTTCTAACAGTAAAGCGCAACGAGCAGCTAGTAATATCAAGCTATTTATTTTAATCACCGCTTATCAGCAAGTTAATGAAGGTAAATTGAACTTAAATGATAAGTACACTTTAAAAGATTCCGATAAGGTCGACGGAACAGGTGAAATCCGTAATATGAGTAGTGGTTCAGAAATTTCAATGCAAGATCTACTAGAAGATATGATGGAAGACAGTGATAATACCGCGGCTAACATCGTTATTCGTCAACTTGGTGGGATGGACAAAGTTAACGCTCAAATTAAGAAAATTGGTGCTAAAGATACCAAGCTTGAACGAATGTTGATGGATACAGACGCCCTTAAAGATGGAAAAGATAACTACACATCAGTTGCAGATTTAGGGATGGTCTTAAAGAAAATTTACAATCATCAGATGGTATCAACCAAGTATGACAATGCCATGCTAGATATTTTAAAGAAGAATAATAATCATACAAAATTACCGCATGATTTACCGGAAGAAGCCACGGTTTATAACAAAACTGGGGAGTTTGATGACTATGGTGTTGAGAATGATGCAGCTATTTTCGGTAATAATAAAGGCTCTTTCGTCATCGTGGTGATGTCACAAGATGGTAGTCGTGATGAACAGATTAAGAAGATGAATAGCTTTGGATCGGTTATGTATGACGGATTATTAGGATAATAAATTTGGAGGATGTTAGAAATGAAATTTTGTACTAATTGTGGAGCACAACTAGAAGCCGAGGATAAATTTTGTACGAGTTGTGGAACTGCAGTGGCAGCAAATACTGCGTCAGCTACTACAGAAATCCCAGAAAATAAAATCAATGTCGACAAGGAAGCTGTAAACGAACGTGTTCAACAAACTAAGCAATATGCGCAAAACTATTGGAATTGGGTAAAGACTTCAATTCAAAAACCGTTTGAAACTCAAAATGATGCTCATCCATTTTATGGAATGACAACGTTCATCTTATTTTCTATTATCGGTGCCTTATTCGTCGTAATTCCAGGAGGACAAATTTTTGGTAAGTTTAGCGAAACTACTAGTCACTATGGCGTTAATACGGAAAGTATTATGGATAATCCCTTCACCATTGGAATGTTCTTTAAACTATTAGTAGTTATCGCTATCATTTACGCTTTATACATTGTCATTGGTTATCTAGTTGAAAAACTTCTTAGTACAGAAGACAGTGAAACTTCAGTCATTGAGTATACCAACAAATTTGCTCATTTTATTAATTACACACTTATTTTCTCGGTTGTGGCTTTAGTGATAACTATTTTTAGTACTCAAACGATTGTTAACAACCTGAGTGAAGGTCGTACAGACCTTGGAAGCCTTAACTTGGTAGTTGGATTACTCGCCTTGGCTTCTCTAGGATTTAGTACAGGATTTTTAGCGACTTTCTTTGATAAAAATGTGAAATATAAAATTGATCGAATCTATGTGGTAGTGATTGCTCAATTGGTCGTTTCACTAGTTATTTATATTTTAGTTCGTTACATGATTGTTCCAAATGCTGAAAGTTATGCTACAGGCCTCTTTGGTAGTGTATTCAGTACTTTCGATAATTTATTTTAAAGTATCAAGGCTTGGTGGAAGTTAAAAACTTTCTCTAAGCTTTTTTATTTAGAGGGATAATGTTTTTATTCTTAAGTTAAAAATGGTATAAAGGTTTCGTTAGAATTATTGAAAGAAGGCAATTAAATGTGTACTAATATTGAAATTACGGCTAAAAATGGAGAGCATTTTTGGGGGAGAACCATGGATTTAGCTTTACCAATGTTTGGCGAAGATCCAGAACACGACTTAGGAGCCCGTGGAATGATTACAACGATTCCAGCTGGCGTTGATATTGACAGCCAACTTGCAAATTGGCAAGCAGACTATGCTGCCATGGGGATTGGTATAGGTGGAACGCACATTTTATTTGACGGGATTAACGAGCATGGATTAGCTGGTGACCTTCAAGTATTATTTGAGAGTACCGCCGATACATTGGAAAATATTCAACAACGGCAACAGGTTCCAGTGATGAATACAGAATTCGTAACGTACGTATTAACGCACTTTAAGAGCGTTAAAGAAATCCGTGAAAACTATCAAAATTTCGCGGTAGTGGATCAACCTACAATGCTTAATGGTCATTCGATTTCATTCCCACTTCACTATAGCTTTGTTGATGAGAGTGGCGATGGAGTGGTGCTCGAGCCTGTAGATAATGGCTCCTTCAAACTTTATGATTCAGTGGGAGTGGTCACTAACAGCCCCGAATATAACTGGCACACTGTTAATTTACGTAATTATATTGCTTTAAATGAACTTAATATCAAACAACCTAAAACCTATAAAAATGGGGTAACATTAAATCCGATTGAAGGCGGAACGGGATATGGCTTAACCGGCTTACCAGGAACGTATACATCACCCGATCGTTTGGTGAGAAGTTTTATGGTTGCTAATTTAATGGATGATTTTGAAGCCGAAGATGGGATTGCTCAACTTTATGCAGCTTTCCGACCGGTTATAATTCCACGAGGGATGGAGCGCAACACTTCAGAAGACATTTTGTCAGATTATACGCGTTATTGGTCAGGATATGATTTGAAACAACGCAAAGTTTACATTCAAACTGGTCGAGGACTGGCTATTACAGCTAAGTGTTTAAATCAAACAGCCACTACCATTAGTTTTGATGAGGTTGACACTGGAAACTATATTCATGAAATTTAATTGAATATAAAATTGCACCCAGAGTTCTCATTCTCGGTGCAATTTTTTTGTACAAAAAAGACCTCCAACGAGGTCTTTAGATTATTTATTTTGGTCTGGATGGAACCATTTGCTAGAAACCAATGCTACAACATCATTTAAGAGATAGAGGCAGTAAGTGAAGAATAGTACCCAAACAGGATGACCAGAAAGAGCTGTCATACTCCAAAGCGCAATACTCATAATAGATTGAGCAAGCCAGAAATAATAAGTTGAACGGAATCGACGAACAGTTAAAACTGCTCCTGTTAATCCTAAAGTGGCACTCAATGAATCAATAATAGGACGTGGACTAGTCAAAATAATGGTGTCTAATCCGTAAGTTAAGGCCCAGAAAATTAAGAAAGTGATTATCGTTTGAACGATATATTTCCCAGACATTAAGCGTGGAACGAGGCCTTCACTGCTATTCCAGTGTTTATTGAAAACCACGGGAATATCTAATAAAACGATGTAAGCTGCTTGCATGATTACATCACTAAAATTACCAGTAATTGTAGCAACGTAAATCAACATGATTGCGGACACAAAACCTAAAATCCCGTTAATGGGTTTTCCATTAGTGATACTTAGGGTACATGTGAAGCCGATCACGCCGGCAATAGTGGATGTAATTCCTAGTGCATTAAGGTTGTGATATAAACCGGTAACTAAGAGAAATAAAACTCCAAAAGTTAATAAAATGTAGCTAGAAGTCATCCAACCCGACATTTGGTCTTTGTACCAATGAAGGTTGAAAACCCGCATTGGTGATTCGGGATTGTAACTAAAATCTGTGTCTTGTGTACTCTGCAAAATAATTCCTTCTTTCTATGATTTGTATTAGCCCGGTAGAAAGGTGATTCAGGCTGAAAAGGTTGCAAAAAAAAGTAGTACTAAACTAGTATACGCTCCTTAAATGAGGGATGCGAAGGTTTCTTTGTGTCCATTCAAGGGGGTTAAATAGTATTTTAAAGGGTAAATAGGATTAGGACGGAGCTTATTGAGAATTTCATTTTGGAAAATGTATTAAATTTTTTTGTTAAACTTCCAAAAGTAAATTTAGAAACTAAAAATCGAAAAATTTGTACAATAAAAATATTTTTATGTACAAATGGAAAAACGTTACAAACCTTGTTAAATCCAATAATACATGGCGTTGATGGTTTTGATTCTTAAAAGTAAGTATTGACGCAAAAAAACATATGATGGTATGCTACGTGTGTTAAAAAATACACATCATTGATAAGTGTCAGGATTCATAATGCGTTGGCTGTATAAAATTTATATTTTGTGTAAGGGCAGTGGAGGAATACATGTCAAGAAGAAAGCTGTTAAATGCTAATGAAAAAAAGCATTATAAAATGTATAAAAGTGGAAAACAATGGTTTTTGCTGGTATGGGAGTAGTTGCAGGTTTATTTGGCGCGGGTAGTGGAATGACGGTTAGTGCTGATGAAAAACCGGGGGTCAGTTTAGATTTGAGTCAATCTGAGGATTTATTGGCGACTCAAACGAGTGCGACGATTCCTGGTTCAACCAGTACAAGTAGTTCATCTACTGGAGAAAGTACGTCAAATAGTACAAAAGCAGTAGATTCAAAAAGTACTAATGCTACTACTGATGCAAAATCTGAAACACAAAGTAATAGTAGTGCCAAAAGTACCTCAGCAGATAAAAATTCGGCTAGTCAAAAGACTTCAGAAAGCACAAGTCTTTCAACAAGTGCAAGTACCAGCCAATCTAAAAGCTTAAGTAGTTCATTGAAAGAAGCTCAAACAAAGAGTACATCTAAGGATGCAACTAAAGTAGCTGATAATCAACAAAGTAAACAAAAAGATGGTAAAGAACAGAAAAATGCAAAATCAGATGCTAAGCAAGATGTAAAACAAACCGCTAAAGATGATAATGTGAAAACCAGCCAATCTACGGCGTCTTCATCTACTGCATCAAATCAAGGAAGTGAGCATGCTCAAATTAATGACAATATCAGTAGTTTGAGTAATAGTACGTCAGGAAGTATTACTGAAAGCGCTAGTGGTTCCTTAAGTGTGTCTCTCTCTAATTCGTTATTTGTAAGTGATTCTCGTAAACGGGATAAAGACTCGGCTTCAAATAGTCAAAGTCTTGCAAAATCATTGTCTAATGCAAAAGCTCAAGCTGAGAATGCCAGTGTTCAAGGTGTTAATGATGCCACGCAGATTGTAACTTACACAGACGAAAATGGAAAAGAGCTAGCACCATCAGAGACTACGTTGCACAATTCGGGAGAGAAGCCAGATATACCAGGACCAAAGAAAATTAAAGGATATGTCGTAGATACCAGCAAATCCGAAATCATAAGTAATGGTGCTGCGGTACCTTTCTCACTTTACTTACAACTTGGAAAGTTTAGCTCAATTGAAGAACTGCTAGACCTGATAAACTCCTCCGACGCCTATCCAGTAGGAACGGTTGAAATTAAATACGTTTATAAGGTATATAACAGTAAGATCAGTATTACTGGTAAGAACGGGGCAACAACTACCGGAAATCCTCTCGACATTGCTAGTTTGGTAAACTCAATTACCAACGCGGATGGTTCAAAGGGTGATATCAATAATGTTACTTCACCAGATTTAGATCAAGTAGATTGGAATAAAGGTGGTACATACACCGTTACGTTGAACTACTTTGATCCTAGTACTTTAGAAACTGCAACGACTACTGTTACCGTTACAGTCGAAGATAATTCAGCAAGTACTAGTACTTCAACATCATCATCATTGTCAAACAGCGTCTCGAAGAGCGACTCCATTACTAGTGATTCAACTTCAAAAAGTGCATCAACTAGTGGTTCGACTTCCACATCAGTATCAGGTTCGAAGTCAGTGAGTCAATCGATTTCAGCTTCAAAGAGCACGTCAACTAGCGGCTCAACGTCCGTATCGGTATCGAATTCGAAGTCAACGAGTGACTCAGCAAGTCGATCAGTATCAACATCAAAGAGTACGTCAACCAGTGGTTCGACATCCGTATCAAATTCGAAATCAACGAGTGATTCAGTGAGCCAATCGATTTCAACATCGAAGAGCAATTCAGCATCTGCATCAGGATCAGTTTCGGACAGTGTGTCGAAATCGAAGAGCGATTCTATAACCAGTGACTCGATTAGTAACTCAATTTCAACGTCCGTGTCAGGCTCGAAATCAACGAGTGATTCAGCGAGTCAGTCAATTTCGACATCGAAGAGTACGTCAACTAGTGGCTCAACGTCAGTGTCAAATTCGAAATCAATGAGTGATTCGGTGAGTCAATCGATTTCAACATCAAAGAGTACGTCAACCAGTGGTTCAACATCCGTATCAAATTCGAAATCAACAAGTGATTCGTTGAGTCAATCGATTTCGGCATCAAAGAGTACGTCAACCAGTGGCTCAACATCCGTATCAAATTCGAAATCAACGAGTGATTCAGTGAGCCAATCGATTTCTACATCGAAGAGCGATTCAACATCTGCATCAGGATCAGTTTCGGATAGTGTATCGAAATCGAAGAGCGATTCTATAACTAGTGACTCGATCAGTAACTCAATTTCGACGTCTGTGTCAGGCTCGAAATCGACCAGTGATTCGGTGAGTCAATCGATTTCAACATCGAAGAGTACGTCAACTAGTGGTTCAACGTCTGTATCAAATTCGAAATCAACGAGTGATTCGGTGAGTCAGTCAATTTCGACATCGAAGAGCGATTCTATAACCAGTGATTCCATTAGTGACTCGATTTCAACGTCTATATCCGATAGCACATCGACAAGTCATTCAACATCTGATTCAGTATCGACATCAAATTCAAACTCAGATTCGAAGAGTAAGTCGGAAAGTCGCTCGACCTCAACATCTATATCGGATTCAATTTCGGATAGTAACTCAAAGAGTACATCAGAAAGTCGCTCGACTTCGACATCTAGTTCTGATTCGAAATCAGATAGTGCATCAAAATCAGATAGTATTTCGAAGAGTGATTCTATAACAAGTAACTCAATTAGTGAGTCAATCTCAACGTCAAATTCTGATTCAAGCTCGAAGAGTGATTCCAAGAGTACATCAGAAAGTCGCTCGACTTCGACATCTGTATCGGATTCAATTTCAGACAGTAACTCAAAGAGTACATCAGAAAGCCGTTCGACCTCGACTTCTGTATCGGATTCAACTTCGGATAGTACATCGACAAGTCATTCGACATCGGATTCAGTATCGACATCAAATTCAGATAGTAACTCAAAGAGTACATCAGAAAGTCGCTCGACTTCGACATCCATTTCTGACTCGAAATCAGATAGTGCATCAAAATCAGACAGTGTTTCGAAGAGCGATTCCATAACAAGTAATTCGATTAGTGAATCAATCTCGACGTCAAAATCAGATTCAAGTTCAAAGAGTATGTCAGACAGTCGTTCGGCATCGACGTCCGTATCGGATTCAACTTCAGATAGTGCGTCAACGAGTCACTCAAAATCTGATTCAGTATCAACATCGAACTCAGATTCAAGTTCAAAGAGTGACTCAGTAAGTACGTCGGACAGTCGCTCAACCTCGACTTCTGTATCTGATTCAATTTCGAAGAGTATGTCAGATAGTCGTTCAACTTCGACATCAGTTTCTGATTCGAAATCGGATAGCGAATCAAAATCAGATAGTATTTCGAAGAGCGATTCCATAACAAGTAACTCAATTAGCGAATCAATCTCAACGTCAAATTCTGATTCGATTTCAGACAGTAACTCGAAGAGTACATCAGATAGTCGTTCAACTTCGACATCTATATCTGATTCAAAATCAGATAGTGCATCAAAATCGGACAGTGTTTCAAAGAGTGATTCTATAACGAGTGATTCGATTAGTGAATCAATCTCAACGTCAAATTCTGATTCGATTTCAGATAGTAACTCGAAGAGTACATCGGACAGTCGCTCAACTTCGACGTCTGTATCTGATTCGAAATCAGATAGTGCATCAACAAGTCATTCAACATCTGATTCAGTATCAACGTCAAATTCGGATTCAAGTTCAAAGAGTGATTCAGTAAGTACATCGGATAGTCGCTCAACTTCGACCTCCATATCTGATTCAACTTCAGATAGTGCGTCAACGAGTCATTCGACATCGGATTCAGTATCGACATCAAACTCAGATTCAGATTCGAAGAGTACATCAGACAGCCGCTCAGCTTCGACTTCAGTTTCTGATTCGAAATCGGATAGTGCATCAAAATCGGACAGTACTTCAAAGAGTGATTCTATAACAAGTAACTCGATTAGTGAGTCGATCTCAACGTCAAACTCGGATTCAAGTTCGAAGAGTGATTCCAAGAGCACATCAGACAGTCGTTCAACTTCGACCTCTGTCTCCAATTCGATTTCAGATAGTAACTCGAAGAGTACATCGGACAGTCGTTCGACTTCAACATCTGTATCTGATTCAACTTCAGATAGTGTGTCAACAAGTCATTCAACATCTGATTCAGTATCAACATCGAATTCAGATTCAGATTCGAAGAGTGCGTCAGACAGCCGCTCAACTTCGACCTCTGTCTCCAATTCGATTTCAGATAGTAACTCGAAGAGTACATCGGACAGTCGTTCGACTTCAACATCTGTATCTGATTCAACTTCAGATAGTGTGTCAACAAGTCATTCAACATCTGATTCAGTATCAACATCGAATTCAGATTCAGATTCGAAGAGTGCGTCAGACAGCCGCTCAACTTCGACCTCTGTCTCCAATTCGATTTCAGATAGTAACTCGAAGAGTACATCGGACAGTCGCTCAACTTCGACTTCTGTCTCAGATTCAACTTCAGATAGTGCATCGACGAGTCATTCGACATCGGATTCAGTATCGACATCAAACTCAGATTCAGATTCGAAGAGTACATCAGACAGCCGCTCAGCTTCGACTTCAGTTTCTGATTCGAAATCGGATAGCGAATCAAAATCAGATAGTACTTCGAAGAGCGATTCCATAACAAGTAATTCGATTAGTGAGTCAATTTCAACATCAAATTCGGATTCAAGTTCGAAGAGTGATTCCAAGAGCATATCAGATAGTCGCTCGACCTCGACTTCTGTCTCAGATTCAACTTCAGATAGTGCGTCAACGAGTCACTCGACATCTGATTCAGTATCAACATCGAATTCAGATTCAGATTCGAAGAGTATGTCAGAAAGTCGTTCAACCTCGACTTCTGTCTCAGATTCAACTTCAGATAGTGCATCAACAAGTCACTCGACATCTGATTCAGTATCGACATCAAAATCAGATAGTAGCTCAAAGAGTACATCAGATAGTCGCTCAACTTCGACATCCATTTCTGATTCGAAATCGGATAGTGCATCAAAATCAGATAGTATTTCGAAGAGTGATTCTATAACAAGTAATTCAATTAGTGAGTCAATCTCGACGTCAAAATCAGATTCAAGTTCAAAGAGTGATTCAAAGAGTACGTCAGAAAGTCGTTCGGCCTCGACTTCTGTCTCAGATTCAACTTCGGATAGTATATCGACGAGTCACTCAACATCTGATTCAGTATCAACTTCAAATTCAGATTCAAGTTCGAAGAGTGATTCAAAGAGTACGTCAGAAAGTCGTTCGGCCTCGACGTCCGTATCGGATTCAACTTCAGATAGTACGTCAACGAGTCACTCGACATCTGATTCGGTATCAACATCGAACTCAGATTCAAGTTCGAAGAGTGCGTCAGACAGCCGCTCAACTTCGACCTCTGTCTCAGATTCGATTTCAGATAGTAACTCGAAGAGTACATCGGACAGTCGATCAGCCTCGACTTCTGTCTCAGATTCAACTTCAGATAGTACATCAACGAGTCATTCAACATCTGATTCAGTATCAACATCGAACTCAGACTCAGATTCGAAGAGTATGTCGGATAGCCGTTCAACTTCGACATCTATATCTGATTCAACTTCGGATAGTACATCGACAAGTCATTCAACATCTGATTCAGTATCAACATCGAATTCAGATTCAAGTTCAAAGAGTGATTCAGTAAGTACATCGGATAGCCGTTCAGCTTCGACTTCTGTCTCAGATTCAACTTCGGATAGTACATCGACGAGTCATTCAACATCTGATTCAGTATCAACATCGAACTCAGATTCAAGTTCGAAGAGTGATTCAAAGAGTGCGTCAGACAGCCGTTCAACTTCGACATCAGTATCTGATTCGACTTCAAATAGTACATCGGCAAGTCACTCAACATCTGATTCAGTATCGACATCGAACTCAGACTCAGATTCGAAGAGTATGTCGGATAGCCGTTCAACTTCGACATCTATATCTGATTCAACTTCGGATAGTACATCGACAAGTCATTCAACATCTGATTCAGTATCAACATCGAATTCAGATTCAAGTTCAAAGAGTGATTCAGTAAGTACATCGGATAGCCGTTCAGCTTCGACTTCAGTATCTGATTCAACTTCAGATAGTGCGTCAACGAGTCACTCAACATCTGATTCAGTATCAACATCGAACTCAGATTCAAGTTCGAAGAGTGATTCAAAGAGTGCGTCAGACAGCCGTTCAACTTCGACATCAGTATCTGATTCGACTTCAAATAGTACATCGGCAAGTCACTCAACATCTGATTCAGTATCGACATCGAACTCAGATTCAAGTTCGAAGAGTGATTCGATAAGTACATCAGAAAGTCGTTCGGCATCGACCTCTGTCTCCGATTCAACTTCAGTAAGTACATCGGACAGTCGCTCAACCTCGACTTCTATATCTGATTCGACTTCAAATTCAATTAGTGATGGTAATGGATCAACTTCTCACGATAACCACCATGGTAGTGGATCGGAAAGCAATAGTGAGTCAGGTAGTCAAAGCACATCGGATTCACAGAGTATTTCAACTAGCATTTCCGATAGTACTAGTGATAGCAAAAATAGTGGATCGGCTAGTCAAAGCATTTCTACATCACAAAGTAAATCCACGAGTGCTTCAATAAGTACTTCTCAGAGCGCTTCAACTAGTGTAAGTTCATCGCACAATGGAGCATCTTCACAGAATGATGACAACGGAAAGGGTACAACTAATGGTAATAGTGAGGTAGATCAACAAGGAAATGGGCAAGGAAACGGAGGTACTGGTAGCTACAATCAAGAACAAAACTTTGAAGCTACGGATACTGAAGTTGTAAGAACAACTGCTCAAGTTAAACATCAATCTACGGTTGATTTGAACGATGCTAGTCAAAACAGTCGTCAACAATCTCGTCTCCCTCAAACTGGCGAGACTGATAACAGCGGATGGACCTGGTTAGGTACAACATTGCTAGCGTTAGTAGGTTTGGGCAAGAAACGAAAAAAAGATAACGAAGATTAAATAACATTTAATCTAAAATAAAACACTCAACATTAGTTAAAAACTGATGTTGAGTGTTTTTGTGTTAAGCGGCTAATGAATTTAAGAATCTATTTTCCAGAATGGGTAGTCGCTAATTGATGAAGATCATCTATTTTATCTTTCAAATGATCCATAGATTGGGTTAGTTCGATCAAGGTGGTTTGAGTTTTAGCCAGCTGTTCTTGGAGAATAGCTAATCGCTCAGGTATGGTTTCATCGCCTTGTTCGTAAATATTAATGAAATGCTGTATTTGTTTTAAAGACATTCCACATTTTTTTGTGCATAGAATAAAATCTAGACGCTCAAGGTCACGATCGGAATAGTCACGGATGCCGTGGACACGTTTAACAGGACCTAATAATCCTTCGTGTTCATAGTAACGGAGGGTGGGACTTGAGATAGAAAATTGTGTGGCAACTTCTTCGATTTTCATTGTAAAATCCTCGCTTGACTTAAAGCTTACTTTAAGGAGTAAACTATGGTTATAAAAGTGATATTAATAGCTATCAGTCTACACTAAACGTGTGATTGATGAAAATGGTGGTTGTAAAATATTCTAGATTGGAGTGGGTGGATTTTATGACAAACGAATCAATGCAATATGCTAAATTAGGAAAAACTGATATCGAAGTTTCAAAAATTTGTATTGGGGCAATGAGTTTTGGACAACCAGGGACGATGCATGATTGGACACTAGATTACCCGGAAAGTGAAAAGGTGATTCGACATGCTTTAAATCTTGGAATTAACTTCTTTGATACGGCCAATGTTTATTCCAAAGGAACCAGTGAAGAATTTTTAGGGCGCGCATTAAAAGAAAATAATATTGCACGTGACCAAGTTGTGATTGCTTCGAAGGTTTATTTCAATGAAGGACGGCTTTCAAAAGATGCAATTAACCGTGAAATTGATGGCACGCTCCGTCGTTTAGGTACAGATTACCTTGATTTATATATTATTCATCGCTTTGATTACCAAACGCCGATTGAAGAAACTATGTCAGCCTTAAATGATTTAGTAGTGGCTGGTAAAGTTCGTGCAATTGGGGCTTCAGCAATGTATGGATATCAATTCTACAACATGCAACAAGTGGCTAAGGATCATGGTTGGGCTCAGTTCCAAACTATGGAAAATCACTATAATTTACTATATCGTGAAGATGAACGCGAATTAATTCCTATTTGTCAGCAAATGGATGTTTCTCTAATGCCTTACAGTCCACTAGCGGCTGGGCATTTGAGTCGTCGAACCTGGCAAACGGATACTTTGCGCAGCAAGACTGATCGGGTGGCCATGGGAAAATATGATCGAACAGAGGCTGAGGATATCAAGATTGTTAAACGAGTTGGTGAATTAGCCGATCGCTATGACGTTACCATGTCGCAAATTGCGTTAGCTTGGCAATGGGCCAAAGGGGTAACAGCTCCTATTATTGGTTCAACGAAGGCCAAACATTTAGATGATGCAGTAGCTGCTTTATCGGTTAAATTAACAAATGATGATGTTAAATACTTAGAAGAAATGTATATTCCCCATCCAATTGTAGGTGCGGTTGCGGAAAATCCAGCAGCAGGAACTGTATTAGTAGATGAGAAGAAATAAGTTAATTTGAATTAATCAAAAATAAAAACGGCTGTCAGAAGTAATTTCTGAGGGTCGTTTTTTCAGATTTAAACAGTTTTAATTTAAAATATATTTAATTCACAAAAATATTTTATGATTAATAAGTAATTAATAACCCGTCAAATATGTGTAATAAGCTAATTTTTACGATGAAAAAATGTAAAATTAATAGTACAATATACTTGAAGCGCATTAAATCTTAACACCCAATAATTTAACGGCTAATAAATGTAACAGCTGCATATATTAGATTGCTTAAAATAATTATAAACATGATACTAGCAGCAATCTTTTCTGTTGTAGCACGTTTTGTTTTTTTAGTAGTTGGTGGTTGTTGCAAACTTTTTTCATAGTTAAGCTTTTTTTTAACATCTTGATTAAGTAGACTATCTTTTTTAGGAAAATTATTTTTATCGATAATGTTATCTCCTTCCTTGTTTGAAGACTACACCTAGATTAAATCAATTTTTTTATAAAAAGTAAACAGAATATTGTAAAACAGTAAAATGAAAAACAATATAATATACAGAAACGATAAAAACAGGGGTAGGAAAATGGAATTTAATTTGGATAACTTTCGCTTAAGAAAGTATTCGAAAATCACAAAAAAAATTTTAGCACTAGGTAAAAAATACCAGACTTTAACGGATGATCAGTTACGTATAAAAACGGAAACGCTGAGAAATAAGCTGGTAAAAGGTGCTAGTTTAGATTCTATACTAATTGAAGCCTACGCCACCATCCGTGAAGCAGATTTTCGAGTTTTAGGGTTGAAGCCCTTTGAAAACCAGGTTTTGGGAGCCGTGGTGCTCCATTATGGGAATGTGGCACAAATGAATACGGGAGAAGGTAAGACTTTGACCGCTACCATGCCCTTATATTTAAACGGTTTAACTGGCCCAGGAAATTTTTTAGTTACGGTTAATAGTTATCTAGCTAACCGAGACGCAGAAGAGATTGGTAAAGTTTATAAATGGATGGGATTAACCTGTGCCTCAGGGGTGAGTTTAGACGATGAAGAATTGGATAAAAAGGCTATTTATCAAAATGATATCGTTTATACCACTAATAGTGAACTGGGATTTGATTATTTAACCGATAATTTAGTCGATAATATTAATAAAAAGAAATTAAATGATTTGAATTTCGCTTTAGTCGACGAAGTAGATTCCGTTTTACTGGATTTAGCGCAAACCCCGTTGGTCATTTCAGGAGCCCCTCGGGTCCAATCCAATCTGTTCGTATCAACGGATCGGATTGTTAAAAGTTTAAAACCAAATGTAGATTTTGAATTTAGTGAAGACTTGAAGGATGTCTGGTTTACCCAAACCGGTATCGAACAGTTGGAAGAGTATCTAGGAATCCAAGGTTTAATTTCGGATAAGTGGTCGGACTTTTACCGCCATTTAGTTCTAGCACTAAAAGCTAACTACGTTATGAAACGAAATCAAGACTATATCGTAACTAATAGGGAAGTCCTGTTGCTAGATAGCGAAAATGGGAGAGCCTTAACGGGGATGAAGTTAGAAGCCGGAATTCATCAGGCTATTGAAGCAAAAGAGGAAGTTGAACTTAGTGACCAAACGCGATCTATGGCTTCGATTACGTTACAAAATTTTTTCAAGATGTTTCGGAAGTTATCGGGCATGACTGGTACGGCTAAGTCTTCTGCTCGTGAATTTTTAGAGGTTTACAATTTGCCAGTTTTAAAAATTCCAACTCATAAACCTAACATTAGGATTGATCATGCAGATGTTGTCTTTGCGACCATGGATGAAAAAATTGAAGCAACCGTTCGGATGGTTAAGGCAGCGTATCAGATCAAGAGACCGGTCTTGTTAAAGACGGGTTCGCTGTCTTTATCCAGACTCTATTCGCGAGTACTACTGGAACATGGCATTGTACACAATGTATTAAATGCTCAAAGTGAATCTAAAGAGGCGATGATAGTGGCTAGCGCTGGTAAATCGGGCGCGATTACGGTTGCTACATCAATGGCTGGGCGCGGAACCGATATTAAATTGGGTAAAGGCGTCAAAGAAAAGGGCGGTTTACTGGTAATTGGTACGGAACGCATGGATAGTCGGCGAGTTGATGATCAACTACGGGGACGCGCCGGCCGGCAAGGTGATCCTGGGGAAAGTATTTTTCTAGTTTCATTGGACGATAAGGTTGTTATTGAAAACGCACCAGATTGGGTAGAAAAATATCGTTTAAAGCTTGAACAAGCCGTGGAGCAAGGTAAACGCAAATATGGCGCTCCACTAAAGGGACGCCGCGCTAGAAAAATTGTCGAAAAGGCTCAACAAGCGGCTGATTCAGCAGCTGAAGAAAGTCGAAAAAATGCGGTAAAGATGGATGATATTTTACGAATTCAAAGAGAATTAATTTATGATTTTCGCGATTATATTATGAAATCAACCGATTTGACCACAATGGTTCAACAAATTAAAAATGATTATTTTAACGCGATTGCTAGAGAGAATAAAAAAGATGCTGGAAAATTATTAGATTTTATTATCAATAATGTTGATTACAACTACATGGATAACGATTTCAATCCTGAGATTTTAGAAAGTACCGCTGATATAAAACAATATCTTGAAGAGATAGCACGTAATCGATGGAGCCAGCAACAAATGATTGTTAATAACAAATTTAAACAAAACTATTTAGAACGATTGGCCGTTCTAAAAGCCTTGGATGTAGCCTGGATTGAGCAAGTAGATAACTTACAACAACTAAAAACGGTTGTAACGAGCCGCTCGTCTGGTCAACATAATCCGGTTTTTGAATATGAAAAAGAGGCCATGCATTCATTTGAACAAATGAAGAAGTTATTCTGGAAAAATACAGTTAAATATATGCTGTTGTCAGAATTAATACCTGGTAAAAATGGATCAGTTAGGGTGGAATTTCCATGAAGAATAAATTTATCCATAGTGAATTGTTTTCGAAGGTTTTATTTACTTTGATGATGGTAGTTTTAATGGAATTAGGTCGTCAAATTGTAATTCCATCTTTAGATTCATCCATGAGTCGTCAAGTACTAGAGGCTTCACCACTTTTAAGGAATTTATCAGCCTTAACTGGGGGGCAGGCGAATTACCCTTCCTTATTTTCAGTTGGATTAGGCCCATACATGACAGGGATGATATTATTCCAAGCTATTCAGCTCTTAGATATTGATGAGCTAAATAAGATTAACGATTATAAACGAGGAATGATTCAACGTTGGATTTCATTTGTCATTGCCCTGCTCCAAACTCTGCAGTTTATCTATACGATTCGTGAACATATTAATTTTTCAGGAATTAAAGTGTGGGGAATTGATTACAACTTAATTGTGGCATTTTTTGTTTTAGTTGCAGGAGCAATGATTGTAGCTTGGATGTCAGATATGATCACTAAATATGGAATCGGTGGATCAGGAGTTTTAATTTTGCCAGGAATGATTGATAGTATTCCGCGAGTGCTACTTTATGGACAAGGTTTAGGCTCAGGAGCAGTATTTTTCACACCTAAATTATGGCTGGTCCTAATAATTTCAGTAGCAGTAGTAGTAATTTTTACGATATTTATCAATAAAGCTGAATTACGAATTCCGCTTCAGCGACCTTTTGTTCAAAATGATTTTTCTGAATCGTATTTACCAATTCGAGTACTAGCGGCAGGTAGCATGCCCTTCATGTTTACTACCACGGTATTTATGATTCCAAGCTATATTGGTTCTTTTGTTCCAGAAGGCGAATTTAATCGATTTGTTCAAAATTATGTGGCATTTGATAATCCCGTTGGAATCTTGATTTACTGTAGCATTATTGTCTTTTTAGGCTACGTGTTTAGTTTTATGAACTTTCAAACAGAAAGATTAACTAAGAATTTAAAGAAATCTGGTGACTACATATTTAATGTCGTTCCGGGAACTGCAACCAGACATTATCTAAACCAAAGATTGTTTCATTTGAGTACGGTTGCTAACATCTTCTTTTTAATTATCGTCGGAACACCACTAATAGTAGGGCTTTACCTACCAGAAATTACTAACTTTGCTTTCGTCTTTGCTAACATCCTCATTTTAATTACCATCATTGATACAACGATGGATCAATTTAAGACGATGTATCTAAGGATGCACTATGATCTTTTATAGAAAGCCACGGGGGAACTAACTAATGTTTTATATTATGCCGGCCTGGGAGAATGAAGTCAGCGAATTAAATCGGGATTTACTAAAAAATCTGACTAATGTATTCGTTGGTGGTAAAAAAAGCGTGAAGCTCGCGGTGTTAAATTTTTTACCCAACCTAAGATATCTTTTACATGTCAATGGATTAACTAATTATGAATACTGGAACATTTGGGATGCGATTTTGGGGATAGAAAGAGTTGATGGAATGCCACTAGGACCAGAAGCTTTAGACTTACCTCAAGGGGTTCGTTTAATCAATGCTATGACTTCAATGGATGCCTATGAGGGATCTAAATTATATGCCCGAATTATTAGAAGTTCTGAAGGATATCTTAGTGAGGTTCAGTTTATGAATCCTCAAAATCGCCATACCGATGTTTATGACGATCGTGGATTCAAAGTATGCACTAATTATTATGAAAATGAAGAAGTAGTCCGACAAGAATGGTTCAATGAGTGCAATCAACTAATTGTTCGTTATGAACCTAAGGCCAAGGTGGCTGTTCAAATTCTAGGTAATTATTCTAATTTCGAGAAAAGGCAGTATAAAACTTTAAACGAACTATTAATGGAATTTGTAAATTCATTTTTTGAAGAGCACTTTGATCCCACTCAGGACCGGTTAATTGCTAGTACTAACTTAAAGATTAGGCCGCTGATGGTCGAGATTCAAAACCGGTTACCAGTAACTTATTTATTGGACCATCTGGGCCCTATGGATACTACCACCGTGGAAACATTGCAACCTCAAATTCAGGGAGCTTTTAAATTTGTGGTTCCTAACTATGTGATATTCCAACAAATTAAATCTAGCGTAGCTGAGCCGGCTCAAAAGGTTTTAAAACTAGGTTATCCGTACGGAACTGAGAATCGACTTGGAAACAGTAATGAAGAAAGTAAAATGTTTATTTACTGGCATATAGATGAATCAACTAATGATACGACGTGCTCGCAGTTTGCGGAAAAGCTTATTGATTATTCCTTAGAACACGAAAATGTTGGTTTACAAGTAGCAGCGCTTAATGATCGTCAAGCTAATCTCGTTTTTAATTATCTGTGCCAAGCTCTTAAAAATAAATATACCTTTTTAGATCTGGAGCAAGACCAAGACTTAATTTGGAAGATTGTGTTTGGTAGAGAGGACACAGATGCAATTGGAAAGCTATTAATGCAGTTAAAATTTCGTTTAGGCATGAATTTGAAGCATGACCCGGAGACCAATCCGCAAAAATTAGCGGATTCCGCTCGATTTAAAAAGATTAACTGGAAAAAGGTAATGGAAGACATTACTGAAACGATCATCCGCGTTAATTCACGAGACAATGAAATTTATCGCAATTTAGCTCGATCACGGGTGTTGGTCGATGTCGGTAGTCCATATAATACTAGAATGCAATTTAATGCGATTAGCGCCGGTATTCCACAGATTGTTAACGTTGATAGTCCGTTCATTATTAATAGAAAGAATGGATGGATTATCAATGAAAAACAGAGTCTCAGCCAAGGGTTAGATTTTTATCTACAAGAGCTGGGTAATTGGAATAAATCCTTAGTTGCGACAACTAAGTATATGGAACAACTAACACTTAAGCGCCAAGCCGACTGGTGGGAAAGAAGAACTAAGTATGAAAAATAAACTCATTCATTTAGGTTTGCCAATACCAGGGTTGTCTGAGCAACTGAAGGAGAATTTTGACTATATTGATATCCCATTTGAAAAACTTTGGGAACCCAACGCAAAAAAAGGACTTCTTTTTATAAAAGGAAAATTAAATCCCTTATATTTGAATGCTTTATTTTTAATCACCCAGGATGCTTATTTAAAGGAAACCGAGTTATTAAAAAAGTTGCCTGGAAATAAAACATTAATTGATAACACATTAACACTTCCCTTAGCCAGTCAAAATATATTGGAATTAAAAAATGCACAATTTATTGAAGTTGGTGATATAAAAGCCCTGGTTAAGGACCTTAACCAAACTTTCTATAGTGGTCAGTGGGGATTCAAGTTTACATTCGATAACATTCAATTTGAGCCTTATTTTAAGGGTAGAATTGAACAGCTTGGTCATAATTATATTAGATTTATCGATCAAAATATCCAAGCATATCAAAAAGTTGCTAATTGGGGTGGACCGTTGGGAGTGGCGGGAAACACGCTTTGGGAAATTCGAATAGAATTTAAACGCCAAAACCCAACTACTGATGTGCGCCTAGATGTGTCGATGATTAACCCTTATACCAATGAAATATATTATTCACAAAGTTTTGAAAATGACCAGCTAAATGAAGTGTTGCCACTTAAGGTTAGCGAACAAGGGGCATATATTTTAGTGGAACTATTTATTAAAGGTAACAAGGTTGAATTAGATGTCGGACAGATTTCATTAAGAAAAGCCCGTGATGGACGGGGAACACTATTAGTCGGCGAAAAAGAAATGGTCGATGACCAAGCAATGAATGAGCAATTATATTATTACTTTGATCCAGGAGATTTTAAGCCTCCCTTGGTTGTTTATTTCAGTGGATTTCGTTTAGCTCTAGGAGTAGAGGGAGCTAACATGATGAGAGCGCTTGAAGCACCAGCATTGATCTTTGGGGAGCAACGGATCTTAGGGGGATCTTTTTACGTTGGCAGTAAAAAGTTTGAACAGGAAATTGTACGGATTATTCAAACCACTTTAAAAAAGCTCGGGTTCACTGCTAATCAATTAGTTTTATCCGGATTATCAATGGGAACGTACGCTAGTTTATATTATTCGTCGTACCTTAATCCGGAGTGGGTAGTCGTGGGTAAACCGTTGACTAAGTTAGGCGATATAGCAGCAAATGAACGAATTAATCGTCCCGATGCTTTTCCAACGTCTTTAGATGTTTTATTGAAACTTACCGGGGGGATTAGTAATGAAAATATTGAACAAGCCAATAATATTTTCTGGGATTCATTTAGAAGCCATGACCACTCCAAAACTAACTTTGTAATCACGTATATGAAAGAAGACGATTACGATAGAAATGCGTTCGATGATCTATACCGATACCTGCACCAAAATTCACCTAAGTCGCGGATAATTCATAAGGGATTAACTGGACGACATAATGATGATACTAACGGGATTGTTGAGTGGTTCTTAATGCAGATTCGAAATATTTTAACATCCAAGTATGGACGGAATTTTAAACTAGGAGAGACTACGGACGATGAATAGTTCTTATGTTGTAATGTGGCCCATGGCGACCAATGGAACCTACAATTACGGTTCTACAATTAGTTATGAAAAAGGTTTAGTTAATTTTAGTAATAGTCAAATGAGCCCAGGTGAAGCAATTTCAAGTTGGAAATCAAAGCAAGACTTCGATTCCAATAATGCTCAATTTAACCAATTACCTTTGCTAAAGGAAGGTGAACAATATCATATTGTGGTTAATGCAGAAGTAATTCCTAGTAACTCAGTCCAGGTTCAAATCAATTTTTTGGACACGTTGGGGGAAACTATTGATGGTATCACCACCCTAAGTTTGGATGATTATTTTGAAGTCCCCTTGGGAACCCAAGCTTATGATTTAAACTTAATTAACTTAAATAATCAAGGCCTAACGTTTAAAAATATCGTCATTACTCCACGAGATACCAAATTTGAAATTGAAACTTTTAGTAGTGGTACTTTTCGAATGGTTAGTATCTGGGATAAGGAAGAAGATTTCTTCGAGGAAGTGCCGGTTTACATTCGAAATCGAACTCTGAATATGGGATCGTACATTGGTCAAAATCAAGCGTTAAGACTGTACATCGAATTTGATAGTAGGAGTCTTTTAACGGAAACAGAGCTTCAAAGTGAACTCCAGCTAGCCATTCATGATTTAAAAGATATGGTTGAGGGACGTAATTTAGCTTTCGATGCTTTTGCTCCTGACCCAGTAAGTCTGGCAAAAAATGATGAAAAAGTAATGTTAGTGGAGAAAACTGCAAGTATCGAGTTAGCAAAAATCTTGCATTATTATCGAGGGCAATCTTTCTAATAATCTAGGTAACATTCGGAGGAAAATATGAATTTTTTTGTTAATGAAGCAATGGGAATTGGAAATTCTGGAGTAGAACATGCGCAATTTTATCGAGCTAAGCGTTTCGATCAGGCTGGATTAGATTATCGTTTTATATTTATGGAATTAGTGGATAATCTACACGAAGCCATGGATAAATGGAATTTAAGTGATAATCAGGTCATAAACATTTGGGAGTATTTTGTGTATGGGGATGAATACGCTCTAAATGGTTTAGAAAAAAGAAGTGCAACAGAACACCAGTCGGTCATTGATAGTACGCAAACGATTCGTTCAGATAATAAGATTACTTCGTCAGGGATGCGAGTTGTACGCCATTACGTTAAATATACAAATCCGAAAAAGAACCCTCCATTACTGGTGAGTGTCGATCGGGTGGAAATATATAACAATGCTACTAATGAACGAAAAATTATGTTTGAACAATTAACGGATCCACATAACGAGGGTGAGGTTGAGATCAAAAATATTCATTTATATAATCAACCGGAACAGTTATTTTTCCCTAATTTAATTCAATTCCGAAGATATTTTTTCCATCGATTAGAAAAGCTTTTTCCTGAGAAAAATGTATTTATATTAGATCGTGGCGAAGCTAATGAAGTGGCCTTGATGGATGATGATGTTAGAGATCAAAACAGACGTAAATTAATTTCGATTGTCCATGCGGACCACTTAGGAGATCGCAATGATCCGGCTAACCCATTGTGGAATAACTATTATGAATACGTTCTAACTCACCTTGATCAATTAGAAGGATTAGTTGTGGCAACCGAATTACAACGGCAAGATTTGTTAGTCGATTTCCCAAATTTGGCTAAAAAAATCGTTACAATTCCGGTGGGGGGAGTCCAAGATGTTCGCCAAAAATTAGTACCTAAAGCACACGCAGATTTTAAATTAGTTACAATTTCCCGTTTGGCTGAAGAAAAGCATATCGATTTGATTATTAAAGCAGTCATTAATCTTCATCAAGCCGGTAAAAAAGTTAGCTTGGATATTTATGGTGCTGGTGGAGAAGAGAAAAAACTTAAAAAGATTATTGATGAAAGTAAGGCTGGATCATACATTGAACTAAAGGGACTTACGCATCATGCCGATCAAGTTTATCCAAAATATGATGCATTTGTATCCGCCTCATTTTCCGAAGGCTTTGGCCTAACCTACATTGAAGCTTTGAATGCTGGATTACCAGTTGTGACCTTTAAGGCACGCTTTGGCGCAATGGAAATGATTGAAGATGGTGTGAATGGTTTCTTAATGGACTTCAAGCGTGAAGATACTGACTATAATGTCAGTCAATTAGAAGTAGGAATTGAAAAACTAATGAATACCGATATCGCCACGATGGAAGACGCTATTCTTCAATCCGTAGACAAGTTTCGGGATAGCGTAATTGCCGATAAATGGAGGAAATTGATTGATGAACTATGAGTTGGTGAGTGTTTTAAGAGTTGAGACAGATAATTGGAAGCAGCAAAAGCAGCGGGCAATCAATAATAATAGTAAAGTAATCACGCTTCTTCCCGATCCTTTCTTTACACGTTATAAAAAGGAAGAATATGAAAACATGATGAATATTGTCGATTACGTGACTAAGCGAACATACGATGAAAAAAATTCCTTATTTTTCGACAAAGTACCGATGATAGATGGCGCAGAAATTTTCATGAATGCGGATGGAATCATTTCAATCATCAAAAATGGAGTTAGGATTGGGGAGATGCGAACATTTCCGCAAAGTCGACGTTTGGTTCAAGATGTGACGTACTTTAACGATGATGGAACCAAAGACATGGTTGAAGAATATACGTTTGACGGCTCGATTTTTAGTAATATCTACTATTATGAAGATCGCGTTCAAGAAATTGATTTCACTAATAATGATGGCCAAGTTTGTTTGCGGTTCTACTTCTACGAAGGAGAAATGAATTTAATTACGGTGGTTGACCCAACAACCAATGCGGTCTTGGAATCTTACGATAACATGATTCAATTTCAAAAAGCACAACTCCAAAAAATTGTGGGCCCTGAAGATCAAATTAATATTTCATATTTAGGGATGGAATTAGATGTCTTAGAAAAGACTAAATCTAAGAACACTCTATATTTAGAAGAATCAGCTTTTGATGGTAGCACGGTTAAAGGAAACCTGAAATTAATCATGGATGACCAGATCCAATATGTTCAACAAGCTGTAGTTAAACATGAAGATTACGATCAGATGGTAGATCAAGGGTTGAATGTTTCAAAAGTACGATATGTAGATTGAGATAAATTGAAGGCCAAATCATCATGATTTGGCTTTTTTACTAGAATATTGGGGAGGAACGATTATTGCAGGTTGAAAAGAACGTCGTTATCAGTGAATTTATCGTAAATATGGAAGATGTGTTATACCATCGAGATAATACCGATGTAAATATTGCCGAAAAGGTAGCAGAACAAACCGCCTCTTTAGCTCATTATGGAGTTGCGCACTATGTCCTGACCAACGCCACTAATCAGCAAGACAGTGATAATTTACATATCGTACAGACTGATTTGTTCGAACATTATCCTAAATTAACTTTGTATTTTTATCGAATTTTGATGGCTTTTGATTTTTTGCAGGCTCATCCAGAAATTGAGAAAGCTGCTTTGACGGATGCTGGAGACGTAAAGATGTTGAACTATCCGTTTGATGCGGTAGAAGATGGCATCTTGTACATGGGAGACGAAACGATTTTTATTTACGATACCAGTATTTTGATTGGCTATGACGGTCCCCAATTTATCAAAGATTTTATTTGGGAAAATGGTCATTTACCAATTTTGAACCTAGGTATAATGGTAGGAACGCGGGAGACACTAATCGAGTATCTAGGAATTATGGTCAAACTCATTACGGAAGCAGAATTAAGTTTAGCCCAAGGAAATGACGAAGCCTTTTTAGGAACGTATAAAATGGCTATTTCAAATTACGTAGCTTATTACTATTTTAAAGACCGGTTAGTGCATGGAAATCAAGTATCTACCATTTTTCATGGAGAACAAATGGTCAGCGGAGCCTGGTTTAAACATAAATAGGAGATATTAAAGTTGGATAAAACAAAATTAAAAGCACTAATTTGTAATAAAATCTGGATTTATCAATTTTTGTCAGACCAGAATAATACCGTCCTCTTATACTTAGGAACTGAAAAAAATTCGGGTTTTCTAACCCTTGAATTTCTTAAAAATGGAGAAATTGAAATTCCAACCAAAGTGGGCTTTCGACCTGCAGAATATCGTTTGTGGGATTTTGATGAAGCACGACAAGAAATCATCTTTATGAACCAAGCAGGGCAAGAGCAAAAGCGCGCGCAGTTACCAATAGGCGCCATTAATGGAATGCAAATTATTAATTTTCACGGTGATAAAAAAGAAATGTTGGTTGACGTACCCCATAATAATCAAGCGAAGGTGGAATCTCGAATTCTGGGTGGTCGACAGATGTTCATTTTACCCCGAGAATTTTTTCAGCAAAGTGCTTTCCGCAACCTAAGTCATGCAGGCTTTAACGTAAAGTTACTAGATACTAGTGAGCGTATGGATTTTTTCAATAAGGTTTATGAGTATGTGATTCAACATCCTCAATTAGAACAGTTAGTAGTGTCAAGAACGGGCGATACCACAATTAACAGTTCGAGAAATGATTTTTTATTATTTAAATCCGCAGCTGGGATGCTTGCTTTTGATTGGTTTTCGGGGAAAAGAGCCTTACTAATCGAATTTTTAATCGTAGTTTTAACGGAAAATAATCAACGGCAGCTTAATCCAAATGACCATCGTAGTGAAGATGAAATGTTAAAGCAGGTTTTGGTGGAGAGGTTTGCTGGGCGATATGAAGTGGAATAAGCTTGTGCTAAGCAAGGAAGTTTATAGCAATTTTTTATCTAAAATGAGTGAAATGAATTTTTAGGGTACACCCTAAAAAACAAGCTAAACCATCTGTTTCTCTAGCTTCGGTCACGAAATGGTTTATATGCTTGATTAATTATAACTCAAAATCACTAGTAAAAAAACATTTTCCAAATCAATAAATTTCTCTAATAAAAGCCTGATATTATCAGGCTTTTATTTAGTTTATAAAGTTAGTATTAGCCACTGATTAAAAAACAACAAACCCAAACAGCTATGATTTATAAAAAATATTCTTGAATTTTTAAACATTTAGTTCTTAGTTTTTAGGGTGTACCCTAAAAACTTTATATATAAAAATGAAAAGGAGTGGGTAGATGATGGGCAAAGCATTTCGATGGCTGTATCTGTTAAGTACCTTTTTGTTGATGATTGGACAGGCAATTTCACCTTCTATGGTTTCTGCTAAGTCTTTAAAAGATAGCGGGATTGAAGTTGGAATTAGTATGACAGATCCAATTAGTTCTCAACAAAAAGTGACTACAGTGATTTCCATTCAAGGTTCTGAAGATGAAATGAGTATTGGCAGTAAGGTAATCGTTAATATTCCAGGAAGTACTGTACAAAGTGGTGTTGAGGGCATTAATTTAGTGGGAGCTGGATTACAAGGTTTTGATGGTCCGACAATCACCAAAGTTGGGGATAATTATCAATTAGTATATGTTAAAAATAGTGAATCGGTTGCTGGTGGTGAACAAGCGACTATTTCTTGGACTTCACCCGGATGGTATCCAGGAGATGAACCAGGAGAAGTAGAATCCACTATTAAATATGAAGATGCTCAAGATACTAGTAAAAACGCCTCAGATAGCACTCAGTCAAATACTAAGGGGACACTTAGTCCGGCTAAGCCAGATTTTGGTAAATGGACAATGATGGCTAAGACTGATGATATTCCAAATTACAAAGGTGTAGCATTAATGAATCCTAGTAATTCGGCGGTAAATGTTTATGACCTACCTGTAAATTACGGTAACAAGAAAATGAGTAATGCAACAGTTAAAGACGTTTTGCCAGCAGATACTCATTTTGTATATCCAGGTATATCAGTGCAAACAGATCTTAAAACTACCAATAATATTCGAATCTTAAAACTGAATGGCAGTGGTTTTACTAACGTCACAGATCAATTTGCTGGTGGGATTAAAGTAAATGGAAGAACCTTATCAGTAGATTTTGGAAATGCCATGAATGATGGTTCTGCATACGTCGTGGAATATGCGGTTGCACCGGATGATGGTCAGACACCAACAACCTATGGGGTGAAAGCAAATTCTGCAGAATTGAATTATATGGATTCAGAAGGTGATTCTAAACAAGCCACCGCTTCGCTGAATCAAGCAATTGATGATAATAGCAATGGGTCCTTCAAGTTTACAAAAGAAGTAAAACAAACTGAATATTTGATGGGATCAAAATATTTAGATTACACAATCAAATTAACAAATAATCATAACTTTTTAATTCCTAGTGGGTCAATAATTGAAGATGTTTTACCAATGGGATTGGATTATGTTTCAACTGATAATAGTTCTACAGCAGTTGATGTAAAACCCAGTGTCGCAGGGCAAAATGTGCAATGGACTTTAAATCAAGACTTAGATACGGGAGAGAGTGCAGTCGTTCATTTTCGTGTAAAAGTGGATGAATCACAATTCCAACCAGGAGAGAAGATTAATAATAAAGCCGTGTTACATCGGGTCGGGAGTAAGGACATTAATAGTAATACTACAACTATTTTAGTGTTTAATGGAAAAATTAAGATCAGCAAGACAGATGCCGAAACTGAAACGGCATTAGCGGGGGCTGAATTTGATATCCTAGATCAAGATGGAAAAGTAGTTGACCATGTAAAAACTAGTTCTGATGGGGCCATTATTAGTAAAACATTACCCACAGGGGATTACTCTGTTAAAGAAACTAAAGCTCCAGAAGGATACGAATTATCAGAGAAAGACTATACAGTACATCTAGATTATCAACATGCTAAAAATGGGATAGTTGAAGTCAATGTTGAAGATATTCCAGATACCATAAGTACAACGGATACGAGTGATACGACAGATACCACAAGTACAACGGATACAAGTGATACGACAGATACCACAAGTACAACGGATACAAGTGATACGACAGATACCACAAGTACAACGGATACAAGTGATACGACAGATACCACAAGTACAACGGATACAAGTGATACGACAGATACCACAAGTACAACGGATACGAGTGATACGACAGATACCACAAGTACGACGGATACAAGTGATACGACAGATACCACAAGTACAACAGATACAAGTGATACGACAGATACCACAAGTACGACGGATACAAGTGATACGACAGATACCACAAGTACAACAGATACAAGTGATACGACAGATACCACAAGTACAACAGATACGAGTGATATGACAGATACCACAAGTACAACAAATACAAGTGATACGACAGATACCACAAGTACGACGGATACAAGTGATACGACAGATACCACAAGTACAACAGATACAAGTGATACGACAGATACCACAAGTACAACAGATACGAGTGATACGACAGATACCACAAGTACAACAAATACAAGTGATACGGCAGATACCACAAGTACAACGGATACAAGTGATACGACAGATACCACAAGTATAACGGATACAAGTGATACGACAGATAGCGCAAGTACAACGGATACAAGTAATACGACAGGTACCACAAGTACAACGGATACCACAAGTACGTCTAATAGTACAAAGAATTCTGTTCCTAAGTTGCCAGGAAAAATAACTTCTGGTTCTTCGGGAACAAGTACGTCGAAAAAAGGTAATTCTACAAGTAAAAAATCTAGTGGATTAAAATCACCTTTAGCTAGCCTGCTACCACAAACGGGCGAAAAGGGTGGATGGATTTTAACGTTTGTAGGTGTTGTTATATTAGGAGTAGTTGGCTGGTTTGTATTTAAGAAAAAACGGTAAGTTTTAGGTACTAAATTAATTGAAATGACACTAAGTTTAAAACCGAGCAGATAGCTCGGTTTTTTAGTAATAAAAGAGGAAAAGGATTATAAAATATGGTAAAAAAGTTGAAAAATGGTAGTTGGTACTTAATGAGCTTTATTTTACCTATAACTATTGTCATCATAGCTTATGCTTCAAACGGAATATATTGGGGTAGCGCACATAGTATTCTGGCAAGCGATGCTTTTACACAAGGCGCTAATTTTTTAGCCAGTTTTCGAGAGGTTTTACATGGAAAAAATAGCTTGTGGTTTAATTGGCAAGCCGGTTTTGGATTGAATTATTTAGCATTATATAGTTACTATCTAGGAGGGATAGTAACGCCTTTAGTAGGACTATTTAGCAAAAATCAGATTCCAAATGCTTTTTATGCAATCACAATATTTAAAATAGGATTAGCTGGTCTAAGCAGTTTTTCTTATCTAAAACATCAATTTAAAATCAAACGATATCAACAATTATTACTCGCAATTAGTTACGCTACCATGTCTTTTGGATTAGTAAATGCAGAACAAATAATGTGGCTTGATGTTCTCTATATACTACCACTAATAGTATGGGGAGTTGATCAATGGATAGAACAGCAAAGGTGGGGATTATTGTTCATTAGTTGGTTCTTAATGTTAGTTACTAATTTTTATATTGCCTTTATGGTGGGATTATTTATCGGAATATATTATTTAATGAAGTTAATAACATTAAAAGTACAACAATGGTGGATTAATATCGGACAGTTTATTGGAATTATGCTCTGGTCGACAATTAGCAGTGGAGTAATAATTTTACCTGTAATCTTAACTTTGAGCCGCAATAAAATGCCATTATCATCAATGAATGGTGTCTTCACAGATCGCTCCGGATTATGGGATTTGCCAGTTAAATCTATGATAGGGGCTTATGATGGTACTAAATTTGGGACTACCCCTTATATTTATGTGGGTCTAATAGTCTTAATTTACGCAGTATCTTACTTTTTTAATCGGCAGATTGCACGACGTGTTAGGGTTGGATACGCAGTACTATTACTAAGTTTGGTTAGTGGATTCTATCTACAATTTTTCAATCTTACTTGGCAGGGATGGCATTTTCCAGCGATGTTTCTATACCGTTATAGTTTTTTATGGTCATTTGTAATGATGCAATTAGCAGCGTATGAATTGGAAGTTATGGTATCTCGCCTTGAAGCGAAAATTGGTATTATTTTAGGCAGTGTGATGCTGGTGGCGACTGTGGGGAGTTTTAATCATTATCACTTTATTAGCATTTGGAATTTAGTAGCTACCTTATTATTTTTAATAGTAGAAGTACTACTAATCTTTAGCGGATTAAATAAAAAAGTAGCCATAGGAAGTTTAGTTTTAGTTAGCATTTTAGAGCTAACGATCAATGCGGGTTTAATGTTTAAAGGGGTAGCTACAGAATGGCATTATCCAAGTGCTTCACTATTTAATGAGCCAGCAAAAGCAATCAAAGAAGGGCTTCCAAAAATAAGGAATGATAGACTGCGCCGAGTAGAAAACCTAGATTCTATCTCACGTGACGACGGTTTGAGGTTTAATTATGGGTCGGCTAATTTCTTTTCCTCTGTAACTAATCGACCATTTGAGCAAAGCTTAAATCAATTAGGTTTTCGTTCAACTGGAAGTAACCTAAACATGACATATGGAAATAATACTTTGGTAATGGACAGTATTCTAGGTATTCAGACGAACTTAGCGTTGCAACCTGTTGATAAATATGGTTTTCAGATGGCAACTCGTTCAGGAAAATTTTATGTAAGTAACAATCAAAATGCTTTAAAAAATGGAATTGTAGTAGAGCAAAAGCTTGCGGAAAATAAAAAATTGAGTAAAACAGATAATTTAGGTAATCAAAACCAATTATTGTCCTTAGTAGCTCATACATCCGTTACAAAGCGGTTATTCAAGAGCTTTCCGGTTCAATTGACCGGTTCTACAGGACAAACTGCTGAAGCTGGACTTGAATTTAAAAATTTAGAAAATGGTAATCAATCTCTTAAATTATCAGTGACTGTCCCAAAAAATCAACAAGCCTATTTGAGTTTATTTAAAATGCAAGGAAGTATAAGTCAAATATCAGTTTACAAGGGAAAACAATTAATTGAGAACTATAATCCAAATTTAGTTGGGCAGTATATTAATCTAGGATCTTTCAAACAAAGAACGAATCTCAATATTAGTGTTCGGCTAAGCGGAACAGGGACAGCTCAATTTGCACGCCCAACTTTGATTACATTAAATGAAAAAATTTTCCAACGGCAAATAGAACTAGCTCGGAAATATCAAGCCACAAATTTAAAATATGGGAAACGGACAATCAAAGGGAATATCACTACAAATAACGATAAACAAGCTTTATTATTAACGATTCCAGCAGATCCTGGTTGGAAAGCAAAAATTAATGGCAAGCAAGTAGCAGTTAAAACAGTAGATAATTTATTTACACTAGTTCCCTTAAATTCAGGAAAAAATCAGTTAACTATGAAATATGTACCGACTGGTTTAGTGATTGGAGCATGGTTAACAATACTTGGTCTATCAAGTTTTATTTTTGTACAGATCTGGAGACGATACGATAATGAAGATTTAGGTTAAGTATTGGTATTTTTATAGTAAGCTATTTAAAATAGTGAAAGTAAATTAAAAAAGTGACTTATTTTAGATTTATCTGAATAGGTCGCTTTTTTAGTTGGATAAGGCGTATCAAGTGCTTTTTTGGGTAAAAAATGTTTTAGTCTTAGTTATAAGGAAAAGAGACTATTTCCAAAATAGTACTTAAGGAGAGATTTGTTATGTATAAAGACTTACAAGAAAAAGTAGCCGTAATTACGGGTGGTTCCAAAGGTATTGGCTCAGCCATCGCCAAACGTTTTGGTCAAGAAAAAATGAAAGTGGTCATTAACTACAATAGTGATCCAGACGGAGCTCAAAAGGCCGCTGATGAAGTAATTAATGCTGGTGGCGAGGCAGTGACGGTTCAAGCTAATATCGCTACAGAAGCCGGAGTTAATCAATTACTTGAAACGGCGCTTGAAAAATTTGGTGACCTAGATGTCTGGGTTAATAATGCTGGGATGGAAATTAAATCACCAACTCATGAAGTACCGTTAGAAGATTGGAATAAAGTAACGGCAATTGACCAAACCGGTGTATTTTTAGGTTCACGTACTGCTTTAGCTTACTTTAAGAAGAACCATAAAAAGGGAAACATTATTAATATGTCTTCCGTGCATGAACAAATTCCTTGGCCTACCTTTGCTAGCTATGCAGCAGCTAAGGGAAGCGTAAAATTGTTCACTCAAACGATTGCGATGGAATACGCCAAGGATAATATCCGCGTAAATGCCATTGGACCCGGAGCGATTAATACTCCCATCAATGCCGAAAAATTTGCTGATAAGGAACAATATGATCAAACAGTCAGCATGGTACCCATGGACCGGATTGGTAAACCTGAAGAAGTAGCTGCGGGTGCAGCATGGTTAGCATCTGACGAATCCAGTTATGTAACTGGTATTACACTATTTATCGATGGTGGAATGACGCTTTATCCAGCTTTCAAGGATGGACAAGGTTAAGAATCACATTGGGGTAAATAAAAAAGACCGCGAACGGTCCTAAAAATAATGAATATTGATGTTTAATCATCGCGAAAATTTGGCCGCCATTAATTTTGCGGCCAAATTTTATTAATCTCTTTTAAAAGTGGTTGGACGAGTTTACGGTTACTTTTTAAATATGAACCGTAGAATTCAAGACGATTACGAGGATCGTCGATGGGGACGGCTACGCGTCCACCATCGTCAGAGCGCTCAATGGTGGCCGAACTAACTAGTGATAAGTTGGAGAAAAAATAGGGGAATTTAGAATTCCGACTAATTTCACTCATGGCATCGAGATCAGCTTGGTATAAGAAAGCAGCATCAGGGATATTATTTTCTACGATTGCTTGCCAAGGGCCAGTATCTTGGACCACGAGGAAACTCATTCCGGCTAAATCGTCGAAGTTTACGGATGTTTTTTTAGATAGTGGATTAGATTTACCAATTTCTACTCCAAGGTATTCCACACCCAAATAAACTGATTCGATTTCATCGGTCATAATTTCTTGGTTGGTAAAAATTAGCTTCTCTTTAAGATTTTTAAGATTATCAGCAACTTTTTCAGGAAAAACATTTTGAAAATTAATTTTAACTTTAGCAGGGGATGAAATTTCGGAGTTTTCTAGTAGGATAACTGGACCAGGAGCAACTGAACCAATTACAATTTCATGATTTAAGTGATGGTAGTTTAATACTCGTTCAGTAAAATCCCGCTCTGCTTTCAATAATTTGGCTGCTTCTGTAGCCGCGTAAACACCAGTTTCATTTAATTTGATGTGGTTACTAACTCGGCGATCAAAAAGTGATACACCTAATTCATCTTCTAATCTGCGCATTCCCCGAGTAACGGTGGGTTGAGTAATCATTAAATGCTCAGCAGTCGAGCTTAGTGTACCGTATCTTTGAAATGCTACTAGCTCTTTTAGTAAATCAAGGTTCATTGCCAATTCGATTACTTCCTTTCACTATTCCATAAATGCATAGTAACATACTTGATTGGTAATTTTTATATGGTAATTAACCCCCTATACTAGAAAGTACTTAAAGATAGTGTAAATAAATAGGATATATAAATTTAAAGGGGTACAAAGTTATGGAATATGTAAAGTTAAATGATGGCAACCAAATGCCTCAACTTGGATTTGGTGTTTTCCAAGTTTCCGATTTGAGCCAAGCCGAACAAGCCGTGAGTGATGCACTTGATACAGGTTATCGTCTAATTGATACGGCTGCTGCTTATGACAACGAAGAGGCGGTGGGTGCCGCGATCAAGAAGAGCGGTATTAATCGCAGTGAGATTTTTGTGACTTCTAAGCTTTGGGTGGATCACTTCACCTATGAAAAAGCGCAACAAGGAATTGAAGATTCACTAAATAAATTAGGATTGGACTATATTGATTTATACTTGCTTCACCAACCTTATGGTGACACAGCAGGTGCATGGCGAGCTTTGATTGAAGCTCAAAAGGCGGGTAAAATTAAGTCAATCGGTGTATCTAATTTTGCTCCAGATCAATTGATGAATCTGGAATTAATGTCAGATGTTAAGCCAGCACTTAATCAAATCGAAGTTTCACCTTGGTACCAAGAAGGCGAAGCGGTTGGTTTTGCTCAAAGTCAAGATGTTCAAGTTGAAGCATGGGCTCCCTTTGCGGAAGGTAAGCATAATATTTTCTCAAATGAGACGATTGCTGAAATTGGTCAGAAATATGGAAAAGCGAACGGACAAGTTATCCTACGTTGGCTCCTCCAACGCGGAATTGTGGTAATCCCCAAGTCAGTTCATAAGACGCGCATGGCTGAAAACTTAGATGTTTTTGATTTTGAATTGAGTGATGATGATATGCAAAAGATGAGTAGTTTAGATAAAAACGAAAGTCAGTTCTTTGATCACCGTGATCCAGAAGCCATTGTAAGTATTTTTGGTGAAAGCTTAAAAGCATTACGTAAATAATTTTAGGAGGAATTTAACAGATGAAAGCAGCAGTATTTATTGAACCAGGTAAAGTTGAAGTTAAAGAAGTACCTAAACCCCAAATTGATGGTGATAACCAGGCAATCATCCGGATTGTACGGGCTAGTGTTTGTGGTTCAGATTTATGGTGGTATCGTGGAATTTCTGAACGTCAGACAGATACTTTTATCGGACATGAAGCCATTGGAGTTGTGGAAGAAACTAGTGCAGACGTTGATAACATTCAAGTTGGCGACTTCGTGGTCGTGCCGTTTACGCATGGATGTGGTCATTGTGTAGCTTGTTTGAATGGTTTTGAAGGAGATTGTTTGAATCGTAAATCCGGCGATAACGGTGGCTACCAGGCTGAATACATGAAGTATGAACCAGCTAATTCAGGATTGGTTAAAATTCCGGGTAAACCAGAAGATTATACCGATGCCCAATTAGCTTCATTCCAAACTCTTTCTGATGTTATGGCAACTGGCTATCATGCTGCCCAAAATGCCGAAGTTAAGCCGGGTTCAACAGTTGCTGTCATCGGAGATGGAGCCGTTGGGTTATGTGGGGTGATCGGGGCTAAGTTGCTTGGAGCAAGCAAGATTATCCTTTTAAGTCACCATGAAGACCGTGCTGAATTAGGTAAGGCCTTTGGTGCCACTGATATCGTAGATACACGCGGCGATGAAGCTATCCAAGATGTTTTGAAGTTAACGAAGGAAAATGCCGGAGCTGACGCAATTTTAGAATGTGTGGGTGCTACTAGTGCAATCGAACAAGCAGGTCAAATTGCTCGGCCAGGCGCCGTAATTGGAAGAGTAGGGGTTCCTCAATCAGAACCTAAATCTAACCAATTATTCTGGAAAAATGTGGGTCTTCGTGGCGGGATTGCTTCAGTTACAAAACCTGATAAAGAAGTTCTTTTGCAAGCTGTTTTAGATGGTGAAATCAACCCTGGTCAAGTCTTTACAAAGAGTTTTGATCTAGATCATATAGAAGATGCATACGAGGCAATGAGTAATCGTCAAGCTATCAAAGCATTGCTGGTAATTTCAGATAAATAAAAGCATTTCTATAGCTTGCTTAACATTGTTAGCTCAAAAGGTGATTATACGAAGTTCAATAGAACGGTGGAAAGAGCTTCTAGTTGGTAGCTCTCGTTTCTGAAATAACGCCCACAATTAACTACATTATCCAAGTGGAAATGATATTTGGTTTCGTTAATATCTCTAGTCAATTTTAAGTTAAGGATTTTCAATTCCGGTAATAGATTTAACGATTCCTTCAGTGGATAACTATTCGTCTTTTCAGGGGTGATTCTTAACAACTGCTCCTCTGTGCTGGAGGCCAATCATTTGAAATAGTTTGCAAAAAATAGAATAAGTGTTAATATAGTCCCGAAAACGTTTTCTTTTTAAAATTGAAACTAAGGATTGTAACTCATACTCTTTGAGGCATTACCTTTTGCTTGTTGAAATATACGGGTGGAATGGGTGTCGCAAGGAGTTTTTTTGTATTAAGGAAGTGGTAAGAATGTTCGGCATTACAAAAAAGAAAAGTAATATTTTTGTTGTAGCTACCCCTATCGAAGGTGTTTGCATACCAATTACAGCTGTTTCAGATGAAGTATTTGCACAAAAAATGATGGGTGATGGATTTGCTATCAAACCAACCAATAATGCGAATAAGGTTGTTGCGCCTATTAGCGGGAAAGTTGTTTCATTACCTGAAAGTAAACATGCTATTGGAATTACGGATGAGGTACGAGGAATATCTGTATTGGTCCATGTTGGTATAGATACAGTTCGTTTAAAGGGAAAAGGATTTAAAACATTCGTTGAAGTGGGGCAAGAGGTTAAAGTGGGAACCCAAATAGCAACAATTAACAGAGCAACGTTAGATGCAGAAGATTTTGATTTGACGACGATGGTTGTCTTTACGGAAGGCTATACAGGTGAAATACCGCTTGGCAGCAAACTTAATCAACAACTTGCTTTGGGTACATTGGTTCTCAAACAAGCGTAAGTAATATTTAAGCAGGTAAGGAGGTGTAAATGAGATGCTGGTGGTGAAAAAAATAAATAATAATGTGGTGGTCTGTTTGGATCGGAATGGAGCACAGCTAGTTGCTTTTGGAAAAGGGCTGGGTTTTCCAAAAGTACCATATGAGCTGACTGATATGAACAAAGTGAGTATGACATTTTATAAATTAAATTATCAGTATTATCAATTACTAAAAGAAATTCCGACCGAAATTTTTGATGTAAGTGCCGCAATTACCGATAAGGCTCAAAAACTTATTTTGAGAAATCTTAATCCAAACATGATTTTTAGTTTAGCAGATCATATTAATTTTGCTATTACGAGATTAACTAAGTACCAAGGAATGGCACTCCCTTTTTCATATGATGTAGAGCAATTGTATCCTCAAGAAACAGCTGTGGGTTACTATGCTGTGAAGCTAATTAACTCGCGTTTAGATGTTGAATTACCAATCTCGGAGGTCACAGCAATAGCCATGCATTTCGTAAATTCTGAAACAACGGAATTAGTAACTAACCCAAAGGTAACAGCAGATGATGAAATTATAAAGATAGCTACAAAAATTATCGAACGAGAATTTGAAATAACTATTAGCAAAAATGAATTTAGTTACAACAGATTTATTATGCATTTACGATACTACATTAAACGCTTGAATGAACACCAACAAATTTCTAAGAATGATAATTTGAAATTGTTTAATGTGATGAAGCTAGATGAACCAAGAATTTATCTGGCAGCTAAGCAAATTGCAAACTACATTGATGATCAACTTGGAACTGTCAGTAATGATGATGAATTATATTATTTGATGATTTATGTTAAACGCATTGTTAATAAAGGTTAATTATCATTCAGTGGAGGCACTAGGATATGAAAAATAAAAATCAATATTATGAACAAGTAGCAAAAGATTTGTTATCAGCAGTCGGGGGGAGTGCTAATATTTCGTCAGTTACCCATTGTATGACACGTTTACGGTTTAATTTAAAAGATGAAAGTATTCCCAATGATAATGATATTCAAAGTATTCCAGGGGTAGTCGGTGTTAATCGAACCGGGGGACAATACCAGATTATCATCGGACAAACTGTTAATAAAGTGTATGATTTTTTACTAAAAACGGGTGATTTAACTCAATCGTCTTCGAGTGAAGATGGTTTAGCTGAAAACTTGAAAGAGAAATTAACTTTCAAATCGATTGCAAACAACATTTTGAATAAATTAGCGGGATGTTTGACGCCATTAATACCGATGATGGTGGCTGCATCGGTATTTAAAATGTTAGGCGCTATTTTGGGCCCTAACATGCTCAACCTTATCGGAACTAAAACGACGTTGTATCAGCTTTTTACTTTTGTTGGTGACGCTGGTTTTTATTTTTTACCAATCGTCATAGGTTATACGGCGTCTAAGCAATTCAATACTTCTCGAATTATTGCGATGTTTTTAGGGGCAATCGTAATTGATCCGAACCTAATCCAAATTGTAAAAGCTGGTAAGCCTTTTGATATTTTTGGTGTTACTATGCCGTTAATTAATTATTCTAGTACAGTAATTCCCATTATTTTAGCTGTTTGGGTAATGTCTTATATCGAACAATTTTTTAAGCAGCATACTGCTGAATCAATTAGTACGATTATGGTTCCCACCTTAACGATCGCTGTTATGTTACCAATTATGCTCTGTATTTTAGGGCCAGCGGGAAATGTTGTTGGCAATTACATTTGTGCTGGAATCTTGGCATTCGGGAAATTAGGAGGTTTGCCGACGATTATTGCTGTTGGTGTAATTGGTGCCTTTTGGGAAATTTTAGTTATGACGGGAATGCATTTGCTGATGCTTACAACCATGATGATGATTTTTGCTCAATCGGGACACGAGAACTTTGTAACCCTTGGTGCAGTTGCTGCCAGCATGTCGGTTGCTGGAATGTGTCTAGGCACGGCTTTACGAATTAAAGATAAAGATCAAAAAGCACTTGCTTGGAGTTATTTAATTGCTAGCTTTGTAGGGGGCGTAACTGAACCTGGATTATACGGTTTAGCAATACGTTATAAACGTCCCTTTATAGGAATGATGGTTGGCGGCTTTTGTGGTGGATTATATGCTGGTATGACTGCGATTACAGCTCATGTTATGGTTCCTGTTGCAAATTTTTTGTCTCTAACAACATATGTTGGAGGGCAAACCAATAACTTGGTAAATGGAGTAATTAGTGGAACAATTGCGTTTGTAGTAGCTGCAATTGCAACATACAGTATTGGTATCGAATCTAAAACTAATAAACAATCAAATGAACAAATTAAATTAGTGGAGGCATAATGGTGGAAACAAAACTAATTATTCGTGCAGACGATTTAGGCTATTCAGACGCAGTTAATATAGGTATTGAACGATCTGTTCATAAAGGGATAATTAATAATGTAGGCGTGATGGTTAACATGCCTACAACCTTGGACGGATTGTCTATGATCAGAGATACAAAAGTTTGTCTAGGGCTACATGTAGTTATAAGTTCAGGACGACCTCTACTAAATCCTAAATTTATTCCGAGTATTGTTGATGATGATGGTGCTTTTCTTAGCTCTGCAGATTATCGAAAAGCTCCCAATGATTTTGTTAATTTAGATGAGGTTATTTTAGAAATTGAAGCACAATATCAAAAATTTATAGAATTGGTTGGTCGAAAACCTGATTATTTTGAAGGACATGCAGTGGTTAGTGATAATTTCTTTAAAGGACTTTTAGTTGTTGCGAAATGCCATCAATTAAATTTATTGCAAGTTACTTTAAATTCAGGTAGACCGAGTTTATTATTCAAGGGACACAGTTTACATGTTTTTATGGAAAGCATGAATAAGGATTATAATCCTTATCAAACGTTGAAACGAGCTGTATTATCTAGTTGTGATGAAGAATATCCAATGATGATATGTCACCCAGGATATTTAGATGATTACTTATTAAAACACTCAAGTTTAACCACACCTCGTACTAAAGAAGTAGAAATGCTGACTGATCCACAAGTCCGTGCTTGGTTATACCAACACCAGGTTAGGTTAATTAAATATAATGAAATTTAACTATTTATGAGATCTATAAATGTTGTATGGATGCACATAACTAACTTAACCATAATTTTCTAGGCCAGCTAAAGCAACTTAAAAAGTGAGCCCTCAAGGTGAATTTATTGATCATCTTGAAGACTCACTTTTAGATGTTTTGACATAAAATAGAATATTTAAATTAAGATAACTTCAAGAAAATTCCAACTGTATTTATCAGTAAAATGAAGTCGGATAAATTTTCTTCATAATTCTAAACTCTTCAAAACTTAAAAAATAATTGGACAATTGTTGGTTACAGAACTTGACTAATCAGTTTAATTTTTTCACACATTGATTGGTAATCGATAAGTAAAAAAGACACTGAAATTTCTGCCAACGTGATATTCTAAATTGTTTATAACCAAATATTTGTCGACATTATTCCTCGATATTTCTCAGCATTTTTCGCCGCTATCGCATACAAATCACTCAATGCTTTTGGAATAATAAAATCATTTTTTAGGGAATAGTCCGTAATTGCATTACTTAATTTTACCGATATAAGACCCACATCCCGTCCTTCGCTCAATTGTTGTGCAAATTTTAACAAAAATTCTCTTATATCGGGATTTTTTTTAACTTCTTCATCTTTATAGGTTTCATCAATTGCATTAATTAAGTCTGCTTTCTTCATAATAACGTCTCCCGTTATCTATGTGCCCAAGGCCCGTGTTGTGTCCATCCGTTCACTATAATTTTTCCAATGCTAGCTGTAGCTTGTCCCCAGTCCACATAGCAAGTCTTTTTACCACAATGCACTCCGTTACCGTAATACTTTCCTCCTACGACATTTTTTAGTTCCTTATCGTTTAGTACTTTAATTTCAGTCATCTCAGAATCCTCCTTAAAAATTTAGCTTATTTATTTTAAACAACCTGTATTTTATACGAAGATGTTAGATAAAAGTTCAATCACTCCTAAAGTAGTGTTTTTACTTCTTAAAAGAAAAATAACTTTTGTTTCTGTAAAAAGTTATAAAATTAGGTTCAAAGTGATATGTCTTAAAAATTATTTTTAACAAAACGTTACTTTAGGACATAAAAACGACTATTCAAGAAGAAATCATGATTTACACTAAAAACCAAAATATAATGACCTTAATTTTAAGGAGGCATAAAAAAGAAATTAAAGTTAGAAGCGACCAAAAAGTTATTAGTGGGAATTTTTAAATGGCTTTCACAGTAGAAAAGCTGGGAAATATTACTACTTGTATTTTTAGTTTGTTTAGACATTGTGGTTAATTTTCTACTTCAAAGGGGAGTTTGGATTTGATTTCAGTAGATACTAAGGTTTACGTTTTCGAAGGGGTTATTGATTTTTTTAGTTTTTATATCATTTTTTTATTTCTACAAAATTATGCACATCATTTATCTACTTTCACCCCAAAAATTATAGTGGGACTAAGTTCAATTCCTCTTTTTTTTGTACTATATGCATTCTTACCGTTCAATGTTATATATGTTTTTATCCCGATTTATTATGCAGTTTTTAAAATAGCACACTATGATTGGCTTACATTAAATAACTTGCTGCTATCTTATCTAGTAGTTAATATTTCTGGGCTAGTAGCGTCCAGTATTTCAAATACACTTTTCCATACTAAACTTTATGACTGGAAAATCATGATTGTAACAAGTGTTTTTGAAATTCTTATGTTATCCACACTTGGTATATATATAAAAAAAATCGACAATTCTAAATTGTGGGATCGTAGTACCCAATTTTTTTTGGTAGTTGTACAAATTATATTTCAAACGATCCTTTACTTTTTTACCGTTCTTGCGCACCACTATGGAATGTTTGATACGTTTATTAACGGAGTTTTAATTTTTGTTATCATCGAATTTTTAATAATGTTGGGCCTTTTTATTTATTTAAATCTTCGAAGTCGTCAGAGATATGAATCCAAACTAGAAAAACAGCAGCTTGATAATTTACAAACCTATACTAAGCAACTTGAACAAAATCAATTAAAACTTAGAAAATTCAAACATGATTATAAAAATATATTGTTAAGTATCACCGAACTCGCTAAAGAAGGGGACAATAAAGGTTTGATTTTATATTTATCAAAATTGAAACTTTATTCCGATTCTGAACTCCAACAACATACAGATGATTATCAAGATATTCAAAATATTAAGGATACTCATGTAAAAAGCCTTTTACTTAATAAATTTTTTACGATGGAACAGTCCCAAATTCACTATCATTTCGAATGTAAAACTCCAATTAACCAAATTAATTTAAATATTATTGATATCGTTCGGCTACTAAGTATTTTATTAGACAATGCTATTGAAGAAGCCGGTGAAAGTTCAGAAAAAAATATTGATATTCTAATTTATAAAAATGTTGATAATACAACTGAAATTACTTTAACGAATACGGTTGCGCATTCTGCCTCCAATATCAACCAGTTAACAAAAATCGGATTTTCTAGTAAATCCAATCATTCCGGACTTGGACTGTCCATTGTAGAAGATTTGAAGCAAAAGTATCCTAATTTATTTATTCATTTTTCGTCTAATAACTACCAATTTACTACCCAGATCATTATTAATTAATATTGAAAGGAGGTAGTTATGTATTCAATTATTGTTTGTGAAGATGACCCAACTCAACTTCATGCGATTAGTACTACTATTAAAAATTTTGTTCTTTTCCATGAAGAAGATTTTGATAAATCATTTAGTACTCCCAATCCTGAAAAGTGCTTAGATTATCTTAAAAGTCATAATATTCAAAATGGTATTTACCTTTTGGATATTGACTTAGGAACTAGTATGAATGGTATTGATCTAGCCGAACAAATCCGAAAATTAGATGTGCAATCTGAAATTATATTTATTACTAGTCACAATGAAATGGCTTCATTAACTTTAAAGCGACGCGTTGAAGCTTTAGGATTCATCAGCAAAGATAACTCCCTTGAAAAAATACGAGATGAAATCTATGAAACTCTCAATTTAGCAAGGCTTCGTTCAGATGAGCGTAAAAATTTAAAAAGAAAAATCTTCAATTTCAGTATTGGAGTAAGAGTGTTCAATTTTGATTTAGATGATGTTTTAATACTTGAAACTGCTGAAATCCCACATCGACTAAATCTATTTACCAAAAGTGGTAAATATGAATTTTACGGAAGGCTCCAAGACTACGAAAAGAAATACACCGAGCTTTTTCGTTGTTCCAGATCAGCTTTAATTAATATAAAAAATATATCGGAATACAATGCTTCAACAAAGATGATTTATTTTGATTTATCGTTAAGCTGCAAGTGTTCAATAACCAAGACACGAGAACTAAAACGACGTATACTAGCTAGCAAATAAGAGAAAAATTTTTTCTTAAGTTGTTCAAATGAGAATTTATAATTATATTTGAACATAAATACTTTCTGAATTGTACATTTTTACGCCGTGATTTTAACTTATTTAGAATGGGATTTATTTATATTCGGTTGGTAGTACTAAAGCTACCACATGTATTTTAACCATGATAAAGAGCAATATTTTAAAGTCATCTTTTTGTATTTTATTTTTTTAGATAAGTGGGTGGTTTAGTTATGCGGTCTCAAAAATGGCAAAAATTTTATACAGCTCAAGTTGATGAAAATGACTGCGGAGTGGCTGCGCTAAATATGGTTCTTAAGTATTATGGCTCTAATTACACATTGGCACATTTACGTAATCTTGCTAAAACTACTAATGATGGCACCACGGCTCTAGGCATTGTGGAAGCTGCGAAACACCTAAACTTAAACGCCGAAGCTGTGCGTACAGATATAGATTTTTTTTCTGATTTCCAAATAACGTTTCCTGTTATCGTCCATGTTTTAAAAGATAACTATTTACCACACTATTATGTTGTTTATCAAGTCACTAAGACAAGTTTAATTATTGGTGACCCTGATCCAACCGTTAATACTACTACAATATCAAAAGCTCGATTTATCAAAGAATGGACCAAAATTGCAATTATGATAACTCCAAATATTAAATATAAACCTACAAAAGAGCCACGACATACACTAATTAATTTAGTACCCTTGTTAATCAAACAAAAAAAATTGATTAGTTTAATTATCAGTGCGGCGTTTTTAACGACATTAATTAGTATTGCTGGTACATATTTTTTTCAATTAATTATTGATACTTACCTACCTCAAATGTTAACCAATACTTTAACGTTAGTTGCTATCGGTCTAATTGCAGCGTATCTTTTTCAAGCAGCTATTAGTTATATCCAAAGCTTACTCACAATTATATTGGGACAACGACTTATGGTTGATATCATTCTGAAATATGTTCACCATCTTTTTAATTTACCCATGGCCTTTTTTGCTACTCGGCATGTAGGTGAAATAACATCGCGATTTTCTGATGCTAGTAAAATTATTGATGCGCTTGGAAACATTATGATGACGTTATTTTTGGATATGTGGATTTTAATTGCAGTAGGTGCCTTTTTAGCTTATAAAAATATTATTTTATTTTTAATTTCATTGATTGTAATTCCAATATATATAATAATCGTTTGGATATTTAAAAAAACTTTCCATCGGTTAAATCAAGCCACAATGGAAAGTAGTGCTATCGTTAACTCAGCTATTATTGAAAGTTTAAGTGGTATAGAAACCATCAAGGCTTTGACAGGTGAATCAGCCACAAAAAAGAGGATTGACGTTCTTTTTTGTGATTTATTACGAAAAAATTTAGCTTATCAAAAGGCTGATCAAGGACAACAAGCTATTAAAATGGCTACTAAATTGATTTTGACCGTTGTTATCCTCTGGATAGGTACAATTTTTGTAATGCAACATCAACTTTCTTTAGGGCAACTGTTAACCTACAATGCGTTACTTTTGTACTTTCTAACACCGTTAGAAAATATAATTAATTTACAATCTAAATTACAATCAGCACGAGTAGCAAATAACCGATTAAATGAGATTTATCTTGTTCAGTCTGAATTTTCAAAACCAAGGATGATTAATGAATCCTATCAATTGAATGGTGATATTACGGTCAATAATGTTAATTTTAAATACGGATATAGTTCTAATACGCTTAAAAATATTTCTTTAACAATTCATCGTAATCAAAAAGTTACGATCGTAGGTATGAGTGGATCTGGTAAAACAACTCTTGCTAAATTATTAATTGGTTTTTACGAGATCCAAGAACAATGTGGTAACATTCAAATTAATCAGCATAATATAAATGATATTAGTCGCAAGGTTCTACGGCAGTACATCAATTATATCCCTCAGGAACCCTTTATTTTTTCTGGTACCGTTTTAGACAACTTATTATTGGGTAGTCGGCCTAATTTAACCCAAGAAACGATTGATCAAGCTTGTTCTTTTGCTGAAATTAAAGCGGACATTGAAAAATTATCTCAAGGCTACTACACTAAATTAAGCGAAAGTGGTTCTGATTTATCCGGTGGACAAAAACAACGGTTATCAATAGCTCGTGCATTATTGTCTCCAGCAAAGTGTCTAATTTTTGACGAATCGACTAGTAGCTTAGACACAATTACTGAACACAAGATTATATCTAATTTGATGGATATGAAGGGTAAAACGATAATTTTTATTGCTCATCGTCTTAACATTGCAGCTCAAACTGATAAAGTCATTGTACTTGATAAAGGGACGGTTGTTGAGCAAGGCTCTCACCAACAACTATTAAATCTTAACGGTTATTACACAAGATTAATTAACAGACAAGGATAGTTAGTTTGGATGAAAAAATTGTTGAACCAACCTTGTACCCTATGGTTATATTTTAAGATTGTTATGCTTATTGAATTTATAGAAGTTACAAAATAGGATAGGATATATTAACTGACCAAAACGTCACGGATTAAACGAAAACCAGTTAATAGAATTCATAATTATACAAAATTGATTAATGCAGTATAAAAAGGAATCCATTACTCACTCAGTGATGGATTCCTTTTTATACTTTGTACCTTGTTTCCACGGAATTAACAGGTACTATATATAATTTTGCTATTATTCCTGATTTATTTTGCTAATTATTTTATGAAGTTGTTTATATTGGCTAAGCATCCATGATTTATAAGTTTCTCCCTTGGGCAAGGTTTCTGTGACAGGGAGTATAGGAATATCATTTTTCTTTGCTAACTTGACCAAATTATTAACTACCTTTGAATCTACCTGTTTATTGAAAACGAATAGCGAAATATCATGCTCTTTAATATTTTTTTGTAACTTTTTAATAGTAGCTGGAGATGGGTCGACACCGTTTTCTGTATCCTTTTCAAAATCAGTATCCGCTACTGTAAATCCAACAGCTTTTAAGGCATAATCGAAAACTGGTTCACTCACGTAAGCTTTTTTATTCTTAGTATTATTAGTAATTTTTTTGATACCCTTGATTTGCTGATTAACTGCATTTAAAGACTTAATATATTTTTTTGCGTTAACTTTAAAATATTTTTTATTTTGAGGTTGTAATTTACCAAACTGTTTTGCTAAATCGTTAGCAAGATGAGGCATAGTTTGTGGATTGTACCATAAATGTGGGTTGTCACCTTCTCGTTTATTTAAAAGATCTTCCCCAACTTTAATATAAGTAGCTTTATGTGCATTTTGGGCTAACTTATCCATCCAACCGTCGTAACCAACTCCATTTGCGATTAATACATCAGAATTGGTTACCTTTTTCGCTATTTTAGAAGTTGGCTCATAATCGTGAGGGTCAACATTGGGATCATTGATGGCAGATGTCACTTTTCCTTTGTTACCGACCACAGCTTTCGCTACTTCACCATAAAAATCGGTGGTTGTGGTAATTTTTATTTTCCCATCTTTAGTAGACGAATTATTTTGAGAACAGCCAGCCATTAGTATTAAGGTACTGGTAAAAGCGAATACTAGCGTTACAAATTTTATTAATTTTTTCATATCTACTCCTAAATTTAAATTTAATAATGTATGCCAAATAAATCTATAAAAGTATAAATAATAAAAAATACTATCTTTTATTAGTCCTATTTTTTTTAATTTCTTTAATAATTTTTAGAGCTCTTCTTTTAGTTTTGACGTTAGGGCTTTTTAAGTACCTATAAGCACTTGATTGATTTTCTTTCTTCATGTTTTTCTCCTTAATAAAGTGGTCTATGGTCAACTGCTTTATGTATTTCTGGAATTTGCATCAAAAGCATATTTATGAAAATTCAAAATAAATACTAAAAGACTTATACAACTTATGCGTAATTCCTCATATCGCTAAATAAATGATAAAAATTTACATTATTAGATCACCTCCTAATCTAAATAGTAATGATTACTATTTAGATTAGGATATTAACATTTAATTGTCAAATTTTTTTGCTAATTGTGGCTACATTTATTAAACAACTACAAACTTAGAACTTTGAGAGGATCACAGTGTCAGAAATTACTAAAATAACTAATACATAGGCTTTTTATGGGAGTTTCTGATTTAATGGTGATTTAAATTTTTCTATAATTCTTATTTTTGGCTTAAATCTAACGGTATAAGTACTTCATTAGTCCTCTTTTATATGTACGAACGTGCGTTCTATAATTAAAGTGTTCTTAACATGCGAAAGAAAAAAAGACCTTTGACACAGCAACATTAAAAATATTTTTCTACATCGTAAAAAATGTTTTTAAAAAGTAGTTTTTGTTTCAAAAGTTAATAAGGGAGTAGTTTACATGGAAAAAAATTTGTCGGAACACAGTGAAAAATCGGTACGTTTTTTTGATTTAATGATGGAGGGTTTAAAAGACCACGTTGATGCCGAAACTTTTTGGGATGCAGTGGATGAAAACGCAGTATTTAAATTTAATTACTATTTTCCTAATTTGCCAAAGGAAATGGGCAAATTAAAATATAAAGAGTGGCTTGAAGAGAATACTAATTCAGGATCTTCCGCTGAGTTTATTAATTTATATAAGGATCTCTCAACACCTGGTCAAACGACTATTATCATGCAATACGTTGTGCGGTTTAAACCAGGTATACCTGATATGAATTTCTTGTCGATTGCTACTGTTAAGGATAATAAAGTAGTTGCGTGGGATGATTATCTGGATACTTCAAAATAGGTAGAATTAAAATTAATTTCGTAATAATTAAGATAAAATAAAAAGAGCATCACTGCTAAAACGCGGTGGTGCTCTTTTTGGATGATTATTTCTAGTTTAAAACTAATAACATAAGTGTCCCATCATAATATTTATGGTCAATTTTAAAAAATTTTTCATATAGTCCATATTCTTTAAATCCAAATTTTTTATATAAATGAATTGCAGGTATATTATCTGTTCTAACTTCTAACTCTAAAATTTCTAAGTTAATAGACTTTGCATAATTTATTATTTCTGCTAGTAACATGCTGCCGATGCCTTGACCACTAAATTCTTTTAAGACTGATATGCCAAAGGTCCCTCTATGACTAATTCGCTTTCTTAAAAATGATTTCATGTTAGCTGTACCTATTATTTTTTCATCTTTAGTAGCTAACAAAAAAAGATTTGCGGAGGACTTGGATGATTCTTCTAAAAGATTTATCTCATCAGTAAGCTTCTTTTGAGCCATTTCTTCTGGTGTTAACAATAGATTACTGGTTTCATTAGTAATAAATTTTAAATAATTTAGTACACCTTGAGCATCTTCAGATTGCGCTTCTCTAATAATCACCTTTGTAGAAGTCATTTCATTCCTCTTATTTCTTTTTAAATATTATATACCCGTTTCATTTTTTGCGTTACATGATATTTATACTCTTTTGCGAACCTGATTTGTATAGTAAAACTTGAAATAAATTCTACTAATAAAAATAGAACAGTTCTGACCAGAAATAAGGCATGAATAAGCAGTATAATTGAGATAAAGCAATATAGATATCATGATTGAATTACATTGAGGGGAATGATAAATCAATATGAGAAAATTGAGTCATAAACAAAGCTTGATGGTAATTATTGCGATTGCACTTTTGGCGGTAATCTTACAATTCGTCTTGGGTCAAGCTTGGTTAGCCCAAATTCTGGTTTCCTTGGTGGGAGCCGTGATGGCGATGACCATGTTTATTGAGATGATTGGGACTTTGAGGTCGGGTAAATATGGGGTCGATTTATTAGCTATTTTAGCGGTGGTTTCGAGCCTTTTATTTAGTGAGTACTGGGCAGCCATGGTGATTTTAGTTATGTTAACTGGTGGGGATGCCTTAGAAGACTATGCTTCCAAGAAAGCCAATACTGAACTCAAAGCCCTTTTAGATAATTCACCGCAAGTGGCTCATCGGCTCCATGGTGAAAAACTAGAAGATATTGCTGTTAACCAAGTACAAGTAGATGATAAGTTGGTGATTAAACCTGGGGAATTAGTTCCGGTTGATGGGTTTATCGTTGAAGGGAGTTCAAACTTTGATGAATCTTCTTTAACAGGAGAATCACAGCCAGTAAATAAGGACTTTAACGATGAACTTATGTCTGGTTCAGTCAATGGTGATGCTGTGGTAACCATGCAAGCTAGTCAGGTGGCCGCCAATAGTAAGTATCAACAATTAATTAAGTTGGTTAAGAAAGCCGAAGCAACCCCGGCCCGTTTTGTGCGGATGGCAGACCGTTATGCGGTACCTTTTACCATCGTGGCAATCGCAATTGCGGTGGTGGCCGCAGTAATTTCTAAGAGCCCTAGCCGAATCGCGCAAGTTTTGGTGGTGGCTTCGCCTTGTCCTTTAATCTTAGCGGCTCCAGTGGCGATGGTTTCGGGGATGAGTCGGGCTTCTCGCAATGGGATCGTGGTTAAGACGGGGGATGTTCTAGAAAAATTATCTACGGCTAAAACGGTCGCCTTTGATAAGACTGGAACATTAACTAATGGGCATTTGATGGTGGCGGAGATTTTGCCACATCAAGAAGTTTCCCAAACAGAATTGCTCCAAATCGCTGCTAGTGTGGAAACTATCTCCTCGCATGTATTGGCGCGCTCCTTAGTAACTTACGCGATAGATAAAGGTCTGGAAATGTTAAGTGTTAGTGACGCCCAGGAAATTACGGCGAATGGAGTACAGGCCTTGATTCAAGGAAAATTAGTCAAGGTTGGTAAGCGTAAATTTGTAACGGGAGATCCTTTAATCCAGAGTCAAACCCATACCGCTATCTATGTCAGTCGGGACGATCAATACTTAGGTTGTATCACTTTTACCGACTACCTCAGACCAGAAGCTAGCCAGACCATGGTTCAGTTGCATCACTTAGGCGTTAAGAAATTAATGATGTTAAGTGGTGACCAAGTCAAAACAGCTCAAAAAATCGGTCAAGAAGTTGGAATCGATGATGTCCAAGCTGAATTGCTACCAGAAGATAAAATTGCTGCATTAAAAGCTCTCACTCCGGAAGAAAAGCCGGTGGTGATGGTCGGGGACGGTGTTAATGATGCCCCTAGCTTGGTAACTGCCGATGTAGGAATTGCCATGGGAGCTCATGGATCGTCTGCTGCCAGTGAATCGGCGGATTTGGTTATCTTAAAAGATGACTTAGCTAAGGTAGCTAAAGCAGTTGTAATCGCAAAAGATACCATTCGAGTTGCTCGGCAAGCCGTTTTAATCGGGATCTTTATCTGTACAGCGTTAATGTTGATCGCCGCTTTTGGAATTATTCCGGCATTTATTGGAGCGATGTTCCAAGAAGTGATTGATACAGTTTCAATTTTATGGGCGTTGAGGGCACGTTATTCTAATGAAAAATAAGATAAGTTATAAGAAGTAGGAAAGTATACTATTTTCGAACCTATAGAGAGCACTTTAATACCCGGGTTGTTAAAGCAATAATCCAAGCATTTAAATATATTCTATTAAAAAACACGTTTGATAGTTTCAGACGTGTTTTTTAAAACCAACTTTATCAGGTTAGATATAAATAATAGCAACGCGGTGTGCAATTCGATAATGATTCAACTAGAATAAAGATAATAGTAGGAGAGATTAGTTTAAAGAAGGAAAATCTAATGTGGGTAAGAAGAGAACAAATTATTCGAAAAATAATACGGCTTCAACAAAATGAGTTATACCAATTAGTGCAAAAAAGTTTAAATTTATTATTCCCATTTGTTCTTATCGGTAGTATCAGCCAACTAATTCAAATCACTATGTTAAATCGAAATAGTTTATTGCCAACAATTTTTGGGTTTTCGTCGTGGCTAAGTCGGTATCGATTCATAGAAATTATTTTTGATCATTTAACGAGTTTAACATTAGGAATAGTAGCTGCTTTAGCTGCATTTAGTATGGCACATTATACAGCCAAACGGTATCAGCGTGATGAAAAATTAGCGAGTATAACGGGATTAATTGCTTATTTAATCCTTACGGTTCGTTATACAAATAATGGTGAGTTAGCTTTTGGCCAAGATATGCTTGGGATGGGAGGTTTGTTTTTAGGTTTTTTGGTAGGCTATCTGGTTGGACTAAGTTTTAAGCATTTGGCAAATAGCCAGCAGCAGGATAAATCTTCTTCAGGAGTAACATGGAATCGTGCGTTAGATTCATTACGAGCAATTATAATTGTGCTGGTTGTGGCGATTTGCTTTAGTATTTTATTAAATTGGTTGGCGATTTCGGTTTTACCAGATCAAGTTATTCTAAGATTACAATCACTAAAGGCTAACCAAACTTCGTTGCTATTTTCTGTAGCAATCGTACTATTGGCTGGCATAATGACTTTTTTCGGGTTGACCAGTATGCCAATACTGGCACATTTTGGACGTAATGGCGTCGCAATGACTGCGAATTTAAACTATGCCCTTATACATCACACGATTTGGGGAGTACCGTATCCTTTTTCATTAGGGACGTTATATGAATCTTTTGGCGCGATTGGGGGAACGGGAAGTACGCTCTCATTAGTGATTGCAATTTTCTTGTTCAGTAATCAACGTGATCAACAGCTGATTGGCCGATGGTCGTTGCTGCCAGTATTATTTAACTTTAATAGTGCGATATTAGTGGGTGTTCCAGTTTTAGGAAATGGTCTATATATTATTCCATTTCTATTAGTTCCACTAGTTAACGTAGGAATCGCTGCAAGCGCCATTGCTTTACATTTAATGCCTGCTGTAGTTTATCAAGTGCCGTTGGGAACTCCCAGTCTTTTGCAGGCCCTTATTGGAACCAATGGGAATTGGGTAACCTTATTGGTTATGGCACTTAACGTAGGAATCGGCGTTTGGCTGTATCGACCATTTGTGAAATTATCCAACCGACTTAATATTCAGGGAGATGGTCTAGATGCCACGGAACGTTAAAAAATGGAGTATTATATTTTTAATTGCGAGTTTGGTAGGAATTGGAATATTGGCTTGGCCATCAATTCAGTGGATGCATAAAAATGTGACCGCCATTTCTAAACGACATGACTCAAATATGTCACCGGTTATTTTCATTCCGGGGAGTAGTGCTACGCAAAATCGATTTGATGGGTTGATTGATAAGTTAAACGATAGACGTGGGAAACGCCATAGTCTGTTAAAAGTAACGGTCCATACTAATGATCGGATTAGTTACTCGGGATCGATTCGTCCACGTGATAATGAGCCGTTTATTGTTGTTGGTTTTGAGAACAACAAAGATGGTTATAGCAATATTAAAAAACAAGCTAAATGGTTTTCTATTGCATTTAATGCGTTAGCTAAAAAATATCAGTTTAATAATTTTAAGGCCATTGGTCATTCGAATGGTGGTTTGGTATATACAATGTATCTCGAAAATTATTTCAATCGTGACGATATTTCAATCAAGAAGTTAATGACCATTGGATCACCTTATAATTTCTCAGAAACGTCACTTTCGCATAAAACTCAGATGCTGTCAGACTTTATTAAACAACGTAAAAAAATTCCTAAAACGTTGTCAGTCTATTCGATTATTGGTACTCAGAATTTTGATAATGATGGGATTGTACCAGCACGGAGCGCAGAAGCGGGTAAATATATTTATCAGGGCCAAGCCCAACATTATACTGAAATTACAGTTACAGGAAATGATGCTCAACATTCTGACTTACCACAAAATCAACAAATCATTAATTTAATCGAGCAATATATTTTGGCAAAAAATAAGCCACGTGATGATCAAAATCAGGACACACATTAGTAGTCTGAAGAATAGCAAAACATAGAACAACTTGTTTCAGTAAGAATATAATAAAAAAGTCTAACTTAGTGGGATGATTCCATAAGTCAGACTTTTTTATCCATATAGTATTATTTATACCACTGTGATACTCCATTAGCAGTGGTTAATGTTAAGTGGTTGTTACTTACCTTTTTAACTGTGTACTGGATAGTACTTCCGTTGCTGTAATAATTTTCAGTGCCCTTTAGTACATAAGTATGATTGCCTAAATTCTTGTACTGAACATTATTTAAAATTTGAGGGTCATTAACGGTTAATGTTGAGCGGTTACTGGTCATATTCCAGTGACCGGTGAAGTACCCTAATTTGGCTTGCCAATGGCCTTGTAGTTCAGTTGGAATCCCAGCTACAAATTTATTACTGGTTGGGGTTCTATAATTAATGAAATTAAAATTGATATTAAATTTATATCCAGAACTTAGTTTAATTGCTAAAGTGTCAGTCTTAGTTAATCGGTTTACTTGCTGTGTTCCTAAATTAAATGTGACTGTCCCAGCATTAGCAGCTGTTTTAGTTGCAATAGTTTGTCCCATATTATTTTTGAGTACGACTGTGGATCCTTTTCTGATATTAGTTACTGAAATAGAATTACTTGTTGTAGTTACATATGAATGGCTAGTTGTTTTTGCGGAGACTGGTGTTGAGGTGACTACCTGTGATAATGGTGCAATAATTCCTAAACTCATGGCTACTGTAGCAATAACAAATCCTTTTTTCATGATAATACCCCCCAGGAAAATTAATTCCATTTCTATATATTATTTATTAGTTGTCCTTGAACAAACATATAATAATCTTATTGAAACATAATTGCAACACAATTGTAACATTAGTACTACCTAAACGGATCCAGAGTGGGATCAATTAACGACTTTAACAAACCAGTTGATGAATGAACTGATTCCCTAAAGTTATTAGTTCAATTTTGTGATTACATTATCTAAAATATGTTCTCAAAAAAATACGTCTGGAAACTACCAGGCGTATTTTTTGGACTTTGGACGTAATTATTTGTATAGAAATGAGTACTTGTTCTCTCTTTAGAACAGTCTTTTGAATCATTTTACGCACTACTTTGAGTCATGTTCCTTAGCTAAACCTTCAGAAAGAGTACCACGTTGAATCAAGTTAAACTTATTTTTTAAATTAATAATATTTTGTTGGTACTCCTTAGCATAAATAACAGAAAAAATTGTATCCAATAAGTATTCAAAAGTGATCTGAGAAGAAAATGTACTAATTTTTAAAAAGTCATATTCATTTTGAGTAGTGACGATCGCAGTTTGCGCCAAACGAATGAGGGGCGATTTTTGATTGCCGGTCAGAACTACAGAAGGAATTTTATTCTCGGAAAAATGAGTCAGCATGCGTTCATATTGTGAAATACGACCACCATAACTGATGAAAATAGCACAATCTTTTTTGGTTAAGTTGGCAGCCGTCCAGTCTTCGTCACTGTATTCTTCACCCAGAATGGCGAAACGATTTAATTTAACCAATTTATTTTGGAAGCTACGGGCTCGAATCTGAGAATCGCCCTGCGCAAATAGGAAAATGCGTTCCGATTTGGCAATCGTATTGGCTGCTTCTTCAATCAGTCGTTCGTCTAACTGTGCAAATGTTCTTTGAATACTTTCAACAGAGAGTTCAGCGACTTTCTTTGAAATGGTAGAGACAGAATCGTTAGAATCAAACGGAAAGTTAGCATCAACAGAATTCATGTTGGTGGTTTGACTGTACACAGCCTCTGAAATTGCTACTTTAAAATCTTTAAAACCTTCAAAACCTAATTTTTTAGTCAATCGGACCACAGCTGAATGCGAGGTATAAGTGACTTTAGAAAGTTTATCAATATTCATCGGCGGAATGTCGGTGATGTTTTTAAGAATATAATCGGCTATTCGTTGCTCGGTGTTGGTAAAGTTTTCGTGGTTACTCAGCTTGTCGATTAATAGCATATGATAGCTCACTTCCTTTTGGCTTATTCATAATCAGTATAGCTTAAAAAATATTTTCAGCATGATTTTGGTAATTTTTTTTAGGAATAAGCAGTACAAGTTCTATTTTTCTGAAAGTATTATCCAGAATTACCCTAAAGTATATCGTTTAAAAGTTCCCCGTTTTATATTGTAGATAGCAAAGCAATATTTGAATACAAATGGAGGAACTAAGATGCTGACAATTGCTTATATTGGAAATGGAAAAAGTGCCAATCGTTATCATTTGCCATTTTCACTCAAACTTAAAGACAAAATTAAAGTGAAAACCATTTATTATCGCACGAAAACAACTGCGTGGAAACGAATCGAAGGCGTACATTATACCACCGATATTAATGACATTTATAATGACCCAGAAATTCAGCTGGTTGTAGTATCAACGCCCAGTAGCTCGCATTTTCAAATCGGTAAAGCAGTGCTGGAACATGGTAAAAATGCGTTAATTGAAAAGCCTTTTACAGAAACATACCAAGAAGCAAAAGAACTATTTGATTTAGCAAAATCAAAAGGGTTGTTGGTTCAATGCTATCAGAATAGAAGATATGATTCAGATTTCCTAACTACTCAAAAAGTGATTGAAAGTGGCGTTTTGGGAGATATTTTAGAGGTGGAAATGCACTACGATTACTATCGCCCCGAGGTTCCGGAAGGGGTAAACGAATTTTCACTAGATACCAGCTATTTATATGGTCATGCTTGCCACACGCTCGATCAAATAATTTCATACTTCGGAGAACCGGATAACGTTCACTATGAGGTTAGACAACTACTAGGTGAAAATCGGATGAATGATTATTTCGACTTGGATCTCTTCTATGGTGGGATGAAGGTTTCAGTTAAATCGAGTTATTTCAGAATAAAGGAACGACCAAGTTTCGTAGTGTATGGCAAAAAAGGAATGTTTGTTAAACAGACCAAAGATCGCCAAGAGGAACATTTAAAAATGTTTTATATGCCAGACCATCCCGATTTTGGAATCGACCTGCCACAACATTATGGAGTATTGACCTACTTAGACGGTTCCGGAAAATACCATGAAGAAAAGGTTGTCTCGGAAGTGGGAGATTACAGCAGAGTATACGAGGGATTGTACGAAGCAATTATCAACGGTAAAGAAAAAACTGTTAAAGATGAAGAAACTTTATTGCAAATAAAAATGCTAGAAACAGGCATCAAGAAAATGCAAAAAAGCGAGTTTTAAAAGGATAAATAGGAGAGCATGCGATGAAATTAGGAATTGTTGGAGCAGGAATGATTGTAAAGGACTTTCTTACAATGACGCCGTTGTTACCAGAGATTGAATTAAAAGCTATCACAGGAACCCCTCATGGTATAGATGACATGGAAAAATTACAAAAGCAATATGGGATTGATCGTGTATATACGGACATCGATGAATGTCTTGCAAATGAAGAAATTGATACCATCTATGTTGCTGTTCCCAATCATTTACATTTTGCTTTTGCTAAAAAAGCCCTCGAAGCCGGTAAGAATGTTATCTGCGAAAAACCGTTCACTTTGAATTTAGCGGAGTTAGAAGAATTAGCAGAACTAGCCCAAACGAAGCAATTAATTTTGCTGGAAGCTATCACCAATCAATACATGATGAATTATCAAAAAATTAAAGAAGCCGTTCCAACCCTAGGCGAAATTAAGGTGATTGAATGTAACTATTCGCAATATTCATCTCGCTATGATGCTTTTAAAGCAGGTGAAGTCCTACCAGCTTTTAACCCTAAGTTCGGTGGTGGGGCTTTGATGGACATCAATATTTATAACATTCATTTTGTTGTGGGGCTGTTGGGCGCCCCATCAAGCGTCAAATATCTAGCTAATATTGAAAAGGATATCGATACTTCAGGAATATTAATCTTAAATTATCCCGATACCAAAGTGGTTTGTATCGGAGCTAAAGACTCTACGGCTACGATTCGTTCGACGATTCAAGGTACGAAAGGTTCAGTAATTGTGAATGGAGCAACCAATGTTCTTGATAATTTCGATATTGAAAGTAAAGCAGGAATTGAAAACTTTGATTTTAAACAAAATTCGCATCGCATGTATGAAGAATTCAAGGCATTTCAACGAATTATTGCAGAAAAGGATTTAAAAGAGGCCGCTCTACGTCTTCAACATAGTGAAGAGGTGCTTCGAGTTGTTGAGCAAGCTTTGGCAGATGCTCACATTCAGCTAGGTTAATAATGAGGTAAACAAATGAAAGAGATTGAAAAGTTAAAACAAGGTTTAGAATATTGCTTTTTAGATGAAGAAGTTGCCAAGCTTAAGCAAGCAGCATTAATCAAGTGCGCGCGATTCAATAATATTGATCCAACGGATGACCAAAAACAACAAGCCGCAATTAAGGATTTATTTGGTTCAACTGGGGCAAACGTATATGTGCAGCCTAATTTTAATTGTGATAATGGTAAAAATATCCATGTTGGAGAGGATTTTCTAACCAACTATAACGTCACGATTCTTGATATTGCGCCCGTGAAAATTGGTGATTATGTCATGATTGGACCCAATACGCTGATTGCTACGGTCAATCATCCGATGTCTCCCAAGCAACGTCGACAAAAGATGGCGCAAGGAACGCCGGTTACCATCGGAAATGACGTTTGGATTGGTGGAAATTGTACAATTTTACCGGGAGTAACGATTGGCAATAATGTCGTGGTTGCTGCAAGCGCAGTCGTTACTAAAGATGTGCCTGATAACTGTTTGGTAGCAGGAGTGCCAGCGAAAGTTATCAGAAAGTTGGATAACGATTTGGATTAATAGGGGAAACTATAGGTAGTGGAAGAACAGTAATTATAACGGGTGTAAGGGTTGGATATGGTCGTAAACTGCCTATGTTGTTGTCATAGTAATGGATTTTTTATAGAGTATAAAATACCCCATGACTTTTAGATACATACATCTGAAAGCCATGGGGTATTCACTTTGGTACTCTTTAAACACTTCTGTAACCTATCAATGGATCCGAACGGACTTGAACCGTCGACCCCCTACATGCGAAGCAGGTGCTCTCCCAACTGAGCTACGGACCCGTTTTCACGTTTATCATACCACTTTTAACTCAAAAATTGATATTATAATGAGAGAAAGTTACCATTAACGGATAATGTTTTTTAGCAAGTTGGCTAAAGATAAGGAGCGTTATTAATGAATAAAAGTACTAAATATATGTTAGCTGGCTTAGGTGCCGCAGCTTTCGGAATTACTGCTGGAATGGGAATTGGCGGATATATTAGTTTTTTAGTTGGGATCAAAAATACGGAAAAAGCTAAGAATAAAGCCATTGAACGTTCACGATCTCAAGATAATAATGCCCTCAATATTGAATGGTTTAATAATTTAAATCCAGAAGAAATCAGTATGCTTAGTGAAGATGGCCTTCAATTGCGAGCATCATTTTTACGACAACCAGAAGCCAAACAGTCTAAAAAGACGGTTATTTTAGCCCACGGATACCATCACGCCCGGATGCAAATGATTCCGTATGCCAAAATCTTCTATAATATGGGCTACAACGTCTTGATGCCCGATGCACGCAGTCATGGTGAAAGCGAAGGCAATCTAATTGGTTTTGGGTGGCTGGATCGCCGCGACTATGTACGTTGGGTTCAACGCGCTGTTTTATTAACCCATACGGATGAAAAAATTGTTTTAATGGGGATTAGCATGGGTGCCGCAACCGTGATTTCTGCGGCAGGGGAACCAGATATGGCGACTAACTTAACTGCTGTGATTGAAGATAGTAGTTTTAACCGTTTAGACAAACAATTCCGGCATCGTTTGAAACGCTACTATCATTTACCATCGCAAGAATTTGAGGCGATTGCTAGTGCATTAACCAAAAAAGAAGCTGGTTATTCATTTAAAGAAGCTAATATTCAAGAGCAAGTTAAAAAAGTTCGAGTTCCGATCATGTTTATCCATGGCGAAGCCGATCGTTATGTTCCAATCGAAATGCTGGATGATTTAGTGGAAGCAGCTCGTGTTCCTAGCCAAGTTTATTTGGTTGACCAAGCCGATCACGTGCAAGCTCTCCCAACTAATCCGCATCGCTATCAAATCGAGGTAGCAAATTTTTTGGAGAAGTATGTAGACTAGCATGAATGAACAGATTAAATATTATTTTATTGTAAATAAATGGGCGGGAGCGCACCATTCAGCCCAGACGTGGGAGCGACTCCATCAACTCCTCGTGCAAAACGCTGTTAACTTCGAACGTGTGGTAACAAAATACCCCCAACATGCGACCCAGTTAGCCCAAGAATTTGCCGATCTACATCCGCAAGGCTGGGTAATTGTTGCTATTGGTGGGGATGGTACCCTCCTAGAAGTGCTGAATGGAGTGCGACGCTCTAAAAACACCGTTCCCATTGGCTATGTTCCAGCGGGTTCGGGGAATGATTTTGCACGGGCAGTCGGCATCGCCTCTGATCCATCCACGGCCTTACAGCAATTAATCCAGACCACCACCCCAATCACCTTAGATATTGGAGCTTATCAGAATCAAGCGAACCAACTGACCCAGTATTTTACCAACAACATTGGGATTGGCTTTGATGCCCGAGTGGTCTATGAAGCCAATCAAGGTCAGAAAGTTAGGCTGAGCAAGTGGCACTTAGAATCGATGGCGTACGTTTCGGCCCTCCTCAAAACGTTAATGCGTCAAAAGGGATTTCCACTTACGATTGATATTGATGGTGAGCGTCATGAATTTGCGAATGCCTTCGTCGTTTCACTAACGAATATCAAATATTTTGGTGGTGGGGTCGGTATTGCACCTCGCGCTAACTTGCACGACGGAAAACTAGACGTGGTAATTACTGAAAAATTGAGTTTTTTCAAGTTTGTTAAGTTATTTATTAAGCTCTTACGTGGTGGAAAACATCTCGATATGCCGGATGTTTTCTTTAAAACTGGACGAGAAATTCACGTGCAAGCTTTTGAAAATGAACATGGTCAAGTTAATGGGGAAGATTTACCATTACAAGCTTTTGACTTGAAAATATGGATGACCAAACAACCATTTTGGTTTAATCATAAAGCGGCTGCGTCTCAAGAGTAATCTTTCTTTTGGGCGCAGCCCTTTTAATATTTTTGTAGTAGAATGGATGATGCAAGTTTTAAGTGGGGGAGCGTTAATGAGAGATGAATGCAGTAACAATTTTTGTGCATGGATTTAATGGAAATGCGGATTCTACGGACCATTTGATCCATGGAGCACAGAAAAATGGCTGGGCGCAAAAGATGCTGGTGGTCAAAATCAAAAATGATGGGGCAATGGATTTTGATGGCGAACTCGATCAGCAGGTCGCTAATCCGATGGTTCAGGTGTTGTTTGAAAACAATCGGGCTCCTGAACGCCGGCAAGTTAGTTGGATGCACCAGTTATTAATTAAATTAAGACAAAGTTTTGGAGTCGAACAGTACAATGGGGTCGGTCATTCGCTAGGAAGTAATGTCCTGGTTAATTTAGCGATTAAGTTTGGCAAAGACTCACGTTTACCAGCTTTGAAAAAATTAGTGACCATTGCGGGTCCTTTCAATGGATTACATGGATTTCTTTCACAGGATACTGTTAAAGATGTAATGACCAAAAGTTGGGAACCTAATAAAAGAACCCATCATTTTAAAAAGCTAGTTCGTAATCGCCACTTGTTTCCTAAAGGAGCTGAAGTTTTAAACGTAATTGGGAGCGTGGATGGAATTTTAAATAATGATGTCTATGTGGCAGTTGATTCGGCCCGCGCAGTGGGCTACCTCCTCGATGGGGTGGCAGCCAAAGTTTCCGAGTTGATGGTAATTGGACCCGACGGCTATCACTGTGAGTTAAATCGAAGCCAAAATGTTTCACGTGAAATTAACCAATTTTTATGGGATGAAAAATACATAGCACAAGATTTTAAATTGATTAATTCCTATCGAGCGGACAAGGTATACCAACTCGCGCCTGAGGAGTTAAATTGGGCAAATTAATTGGTTGTCAAAACGACTGGAAGCTGATAGAATATTTGATATAGATAGCAGCTTACAAAAAGTAAGCTAGTTTTTAATAAAAGGAGCAATTCAAAATGAGCACTCAAGCAAATTTAACTAACGAAGAAATTTTTGAAGCAATGAATTCAGGTAAGAAAATGTTATTCTTTACAGCTGGCTGGTGCCCTGATTGTGCCTTCATCAAGCCCGCAATGCCGGACATCATGAAGAAGTACGATCAATATGATTGGATTACGGTTGACCGTGATGACAATCTAGAAGTTGCTCAACATTTTGGTGTGATGGGTATTCCAAGTTTTATCGCCCTTGAAGACGGTAAGGAACTCGGCCGTTTTGGTAAAGGTGAACGCCGTACTCCCCAAGAAGTTGAAGAATTCATTCAGGGTATTGCCTAACCATTAAAGTTAATTCTAGCAAGCTGTATAGAAATCGATTTTCGATTACTATACAGCTTTTTTATTTTCTACTTTTTAGTTACTGTGAAACTATGTTAATGATTACACAATCACTTAGAACTTTAAAAGTTAATAATGATTGAAAACGGATGAAACAGCATTACACAGCACATTCCACCATTGTACAAAATTGCTAAATTAAGTTGTTTTTTAATATGAAATTGCTTATCATCATTAATAATAAACGGTATCAGTTTAAAAAATATTAAAATCACGCCAAAAGGTAATGCCAATCGTTTTTTTTAGTTTTAAAATAAACGGAAAGGTTAACGATATGACACTAGAAAAACTTGAAATATATTTATGGTGGATTACAGTGCTGACGGCGGCTATCACTATTGGAATTATCGGTGGATATTACTGGTGGACCCGGAATAAGGGGAGCGATTATTTACGGAATGATGAAATCCCACTTCGTTATTTTATCCAAAAACAAGTTGATCGTAAGGGAAATACCATTGGCTACGAGTGCCTATTGCGCACGCAAAATGAAGCGGGACAGTGGGTTTTGCCACGTGATTTTGAATCCCTACCACTGCAACGCGTGATTAGCTTACTGGAGACGACTTTCCAATCTCTAGCCGATGAGCATGTAACCCTTTCTATTAAATTAACTTACAACCAAATTATGAGTCCGGCTTTTGAATACTTTGTGCGGTGGGCAATTGCGAAAATTGAGCCACTTAATTTAGCTATTGAACTTTCAATCCATGAAATGAATCGGCTAACCAATCGCCGTCTTTTTAAAAGAAGAATCCAGATTGGGCGTAGCTATGGAGTTCAATTCACGATTAATAATGTAGGTTCATCTTTAAATGATTTGAAACATATTGAGTGGTTACTAAGCGAAATTGATATTTTAAAGGCTTCCATGAGTAGTTTTAGAAAGAAAGATCCCAACGAATGGCTCGATCTTAATCTCCAATTTTGGAATAAGTTGGCCCAAGAAAATGAAATTAAATTGGTTTTAGTGGGAATTGAAAATGAAGCCGACGAGGCGTTAGCGGAGCAGCTCCGGATTGATGCGCGCCAAGGCTATCTTTTTGGCAAGCCGGAGGATGTTTACCGAAAGCAGGTTTAGGATGAAAAACGAAAGAGAACGTCAGCAGCTATATACAGATTTGTATTTTGAAAAAGGACACTGGTGGTTGAAAATATGGCAAACGTTAGTCGCCATTTTCGGTTGGATGTGTGTGTTTGTTCCTATCATCATCACCGTCACTTCCTTTTGGGCGATTTATAATCCCAAGATTCCGCATATCTGGTCTTATAGTGAAGGGATTTTTGAAATTAAATTTATCGGAATCTTATTGGCCTTTGCATTTGTCATGGCGAGCTTGTTTGCGACGAGTATGACGATTATTCAAAATCGGCGGCGGGATCGGCTGGCTGAACAGTGGCCTACCTACAATCCAATTAATCAGCGTCGACGGGAAGATACATTAGAAGCATTTATGGACGCCCGGTTTGGCAGTAAGGAATTTCGTGAAAATACCAGGTACTACGAAGTAAAACCAGAACAAAATCTGGATACAGACGAAATTAAAGAAATTTATCGAGCATCTAATTTAGACGATCTTGGATAAGGAGCAAAAATGTCATCAATCTTTATTGATAGTATTTTCAAAGGATCCCTGATTGATACGACCATTAACATTATTCTTTTGATACTTTGTTTATATCCTGTAATCGGGGCGTTCTTCTGGTTTACAGGTTCATTGTCGTATCGCTTTTTGAAAACCCATAAACGGGATGAAGGCTGGGAAAATATTCTACCTGCGGACCAACCATTAATTACCATCATGATTCCAGCCCATAATGAAGAAGTCATGATTGAAGAAACGATCACCTATCTTTTTAACGAAATTAATTACACTAATTTTGAAGTTTTAGTCGCTGACGATGGCTCGACGGATCAAACGGGAGCAATCTTAGCACGCTTGAGAAAACAATATCCACGCCTGCGGACGATTAAAATCTTGAAAAATAAAGGGAAGGCGCATGCTTTTAACATTGGAATGTATTTTGCAAAAGGGAAATACATCCTTAGTAATGATGCTGATACGATTCCCGAACCGGATGCTTTGATGAAGTACATGAACTTTTTCATGCATGACCGGGATATGAATACTTCGGCGGTAACAGCTAATATGGATGTTCAAAACCGCACGAAGATTTTAGGCAAGGCCCAGACGGTTGAATTTTCGAGTATTGTTGGGGTCATTAAACGCAGTCAAACTTCAATTAACGACTCGATGTATGCCTACAGTGGCGCCAACACGTTGTATCGCAAGAGTTTTCTGATTGACGTGGGAGGCTTCCGGCAAAATCGGGCGACCGAAGATATTAGTATTGCCTGGGATCACCAGATGATTGGGGCAATTCCGCGGTTTACTCCTAATATTGTCTTTCACATGAATGTCCCCGAATCTCTTAAAGATCTTTATCACCAACGTAAGCGTTGGGCGCAAGGGGGAACTGAAGTGTGGTTGACCAATATTAAGAAGTTCCTCTTACATCCGATTAAGCATCGTTATCAAATGTCGATGTTTATTGACTCAACCCTTTCCATTATCTGGTCATTTTTCTTTATGATTACCACCGCTGTTTTTATCATTACCATGTTGGTTTTCTTACTGACGGGGAATTACGAACGGGTCTTTCACGGAATCGTGATGTCGTTTATCTTTGTGACCTTTGAGCTACTGGCCGGGTTCTTACAATTATTAGCGGCTTTAATTTTGGATCATCATGCTGCTAAGTTAAAATACCTTATTTTTGCGCCGCTTTATATGCTCTTTTTCTGGATGGTCAATCCCGTGACGGTTGTCATGACGTTTGTACCGGCTCTTAAAACGATTTTTGGTTTTGGTTCTGGGACTTGGATTAGTCCCGAACGTAAATCACTTCAAAATAAATAAAACATATTCCGTTTTATCTGCGGAATATGTTTTTTGTTTGCCGTGAAAGCTATACAAAAAATGGAAAATAGTTCAAACTTATCTATGAAAAGGCTTTCTACAGAAAAAGCTCATTAAAAGAGAGGATGGATGAAAATGACAAAATTACCAGAAAACTTTTTATGGGGCGGCGCTGTGGCTGCTCATCAATTAGAAGGAGCATGGCAAGCAGATGGTAAAGGGGTTAGCATGGCCGACGTGATGACGGCGGGAGCTAACAAGGTACCGCGGAAGATTACCGATGGGGTAGTGCCGGGTGAAAATTACCCTAACCACGAAGGAATCGATTTTTACCATCATTATCGTGAAGACGTTAAAATGTTTGCCGAATTAGGCTTAAAAGCTTTCCGTACTTCGATTGCTTGGACCCGCATCTTTCCTAATGGTGATGATGCTGAACCTAATGAAGCTGGTTTGAAATTTTATGACGACCTCTTTGATGAATGCTTGAAATATGGGATTGAACCGGTAATTACCTTGGCACATTTTGAAATGCCTTATCATTTAGTTAAGAAATACAATGGTTTTTCTGACCGTCACGTAATTGATCTTTATGTTCGTTTCGCTGAAACTTGTTTCAAACGCTATAAAGATAAGGTTAAGTATTGGATGACGTTCAACGAAATCAATAATCAGAGTATGTACAATAATGACTTCTTGATGGCTACCAACTCAGGATTAGTTTTCAAGGGGGATGAAAATCGTGAAGCAGCGATGTATCAAGCTGCTCACTATGAATTAGTAGCTAGTGCTAAAGCAGTTAAGTTGGGTCATGAAATTAATCCAGACTTCCAAATCGGTTGCATGATTAATTTCACGCCATTTTATCCGCTCAATGCAGCCCCAAATAACATCATGTTGGCTGAACGTTTAATGCAACGTCGCTACTGGTTCTCCGATGTGCATGTCAACGGGGTTTATCCAGAAAATGTTGAAACTTACTTGCAACAAAAGGGTTACCGTCCAGACATTACAGAAGCGGACCGTGAAATCCTTAAAGCCGGAACAGTGGATTATGTAGGCTTTAGTTACTACAATTCCAACACTGTGGCTCTTCCTGAAGGTCGGTCAATTGATGAAAACTTAGCTCCAGAAGACGTAACGGTTGAAAATCCATACCTTGCAACTAGTGATTGGGATTGGCCAATTGATCCAGTGGGTCTCCGTTATTCCCTCAATTGGTTAAACGACCGCTACCACTTACCAATGTTTATTGTTGAAAATGGATTAGGGGCTTACGATACGGTCGAAAGTGACGGGGCAATTCATGATCCATACCGTGTGGATTACCTCCGAGCTCACATCCAAGAAATGGAAAAAGCAGTTGAATTAGATGGCGTAAACTTGATGGGTTATACTCCATGGGGCTTTATCGACCTCGTTTCAGCTGGCACTGGTCAAATGTCTAAACGCTACGGCTTTATCTATGTTGATAAGGATGATGATGGCAACGGAACGCTCCAACGTTCTAAGAAAGATTCCTTTGGCTGGTATCAAAAAGTAATTCGTACAAACGGTGAAGATCTCGATTAAAATTATTTTCCCTATCCTCTCCAAGCGTTGAGACAAGCGTTAAAATGCGTTGCTATGCTAAAATAGTAGTAGAGAACGGATACATTTTAGAACGAGGAGGGCAAAATTATGATTATTTATGACCAGCATGTGCATACAAGCTTTTCGTTTGATTCAAATGAAAAGATGGAAGACTACATGAAGTTGGCCGGACAGGACTTTGTTTCCACGGAACATTTGGAATTTAACAATCCAGAAGTCCAAAACCATGATAGTATTCCAGACTACACTAAATACGTGGCCGAAATTGAACGTTTGAAAAAAGCGACGGGCAAACGAGTTCATAAAGGAATTGAAATCGGGATGTCAGCCGGACAAGCAGATAAGATTAAAGACTATTTAGCCCACCATACGTTCGATATTAAGTTACTAAGTTTCCATCAAGATGGTACGAAAGACTTTGGGAGTAACATGGTCTCGCACTTAGATCCGCTTCAAGTGACGGATCAGTATTACCAGTTGATGTGGAAGGGAATCAACGAATTCCATGACGCCGATGTGTTAGCTCACTTCGATTACGGGGTACGGAGATTGAGTTTGACGTCTGGTCAATTCTCGACTACGGCCGGAGTCTTGCTCACTAACATCTTTAAAGTTGCCATTCAAAATAACTTGGCCTTTGAATTGAACACCAAGAGCATGTACAAATACCACAACATTGGTTTGTATGATTACGCAATTGAAATCTACAAGCAATTAGGGGGCAAGCGTTATACGATTGGGTCAGACGCCCATGACGCAACGCACTATGAAGATCACTTCCGGGATGCCTTAGATATGCTCAAAGCCCACGACATTCATCACATTAATGTTTATCGGCAAGGAGCTATGACGGTGGTTCCTATTGATGATATTCCAGAAGACCTTTAATTATTTATAGTAGAAAAACTAAAAGAGTGAAGACCAACATGGTGACGAAACGCCGTCGTATGGGGGTTGGAGCTCTTTTTTTGTTGTGCAAAACGAAGGCTGGAAATCTTTTTTGAAAAAAATCAAAATAAATATGGCAAAAGTGTTGACGAACCTTAAAAACGAGTGTATAGTATATTTCTGTTGTCGCGAGAGATGACGTCATCAAGTTTTCAAATTTTAATTCAAATTAATTAAAATTAGTTGTTGACATTTGAATCTCCACACGATATACTAATTAAGTTGTTAAAAACGCTAACAACGTTGATATGATAACGATAGTAGACCTTTGAAAACTGAACAAAATTTTGACAATCAATAGTGTAGGGTCTTACAAATCGCAAGATTATGTAAGAAAACATTATGCGAAGTCAATTCGCAAAACAAACAATTAATGAGCTTGAAAAAGACTCATCATTTAATATGAGAGTTTGATCTTGGCTCAGGATGAACGCTGGCGGCGTGCCTAATACATGCAAGTCGAACGAACTTCCGTTAATTGATTATGACGTACTTGTACTGATTGAGATTTTAACACGAAGTGAGTGGCGAACGGGTGAGTAACACGTGGGTAACCTGCCCAGAAGTAGGGGATAACACCTGGAAACAGATGCTAATACCGTATAACAGAGAAAACCGCATGGTTTTCTTTTAAAAGATGGCTCTGCTATCACTTCTGGATGGACCCGCGGCGTATTAGCTAGTTGGTGAGGTAAAGGCTCACCAAGGCAGTGATACGTAGCCGACCTGAGAGGGTAATCGGCCACATTGGGACTGAGACACGGCCCAGACTCCTACGGGAGGCAGCAGTAGGGAATCTTCCACAATGGACGCAAGTCTGATGGAGCAACGCCGCGTGAGTGAAGAAGGGTTTCGGCTCGTAAAGCTCTGTTGTTAAAGAAGAACGTGGGTAAGAGTAACTGTTTACCCAGTGACGGTATTTAACCAGAAAGCCACGGCTAACTACGTGCCAGCAGCCGCGGTAATACGTAGGTGGCAAGCGTTATCCGGATTTATTGGGCGTAAAGCGAGCGCAGGCGGTCTTTTAAGTCTAATGTGAAAGCCTTCGGCTCAACCGAAGAAGTGCATTGGAAACTGGGAGACTTGAGTGCAGAAGAGGACAGTGGAACTCCATGTGTAGCGGTGAAATGCGTAGATATATGGAAGAACACCAGTGGCGAAGGCGGCTGTCTGGTCTGCAACTGACGCTGAGGCTCGAAAGCATGGGTAGCGAACAGGATTAGATACCCTGGTAGTCCATGCCGTAAACGATGATTACTAAGTGTTGGAGGGTTTCCGCCCTTCAGTGCTGCAGCTAACGCATTAAGTAATCCGCCTGGGGAGTACGACCGCAAGGTTGAAACTCAAAAGAATTGACGGGGGCCCGCACAAGCGGTGGAGCATGTGGTTTAATTCGAAGCTACGCGAAGAACCTTACCAGGTCTTGACATCTTCTGACAGTCTAAGAGATTAGAGGTTCCCTTCGGGGACAGAATGACAGGTGGTGCATGGTTGTCGTCAGCTCGTGTCGTGAGATGTTGGGTTAAGTCCCGCAACGAGCGCAACCCTTATTACTAGTTGCCAGCATTAAGTTGGGCACTCTAGTGAGACTGCCGGTGACAAACCGGAGGAAGGTGGGGACGACGTCAAATCATCATGCCCCTTATGACCTGGGCTACACACGTGCTACAATGGATGGTACAACGAGTCGCGAGACCGCGAGGTTAAGCTAATCTCTTAAAACCATTCTCAGTTCGGACTGTAGGCTGCAACTCGCCTACACGAAGTCGGAATCGCTAGTAATCGCGGATCAGCATGCCGCGGTGAATACGTTCCCGGGCCTTGTACACACCGCCCGTCACACCATGAGAGTTTGTAACACCCAAAGCCGGTGGGGTAACCTTTTAGGAGCTAGCCGTCTAAGGTGGGACAGATGATTAGGGTGAAGTCGTAACAAGGTAGCCGTAGGAGAACCTGCGGCTGGATCACCTCCTTTCTAAGGAATAAACGGAAACCCACACTATGTCAAAGTTTTGTTTAGTTTTGAGAGGTTTACTCTCAATTTTGTTCTTTGAAAACTGAATAATATCTATAATTTTCTAATTTTAATTGTTAATCATAATTAAACCGAGAGAAAACCGCGTAATTTAAAGAGTTATAAAACAAGATTAGTTCAAAGATTAATCGCTAAACTCAATTAATCACTTTACCGTAGGTAAAGATAGGTTAAGTTAGGAAGGGCGCATGGTGAATGCCTTGGTACTAGGAGCCGATGAAGGACGGGACTAACACCGATATGCCTCGGGGAGCTGTAAGTAAGCTTTGATCCGGGGATTTCCGAATGGGGCAACCCAATAGTTTTAATCGACTATTATCCGCATCTGAATACATAGGATGTGTGAAGGTAAACGTGGGGAACTGAAACATCTCAGTACCCGCAGGAACAGAAAGAAAATTCGATTCCCTGAGTAGCGGCGAGCGAAACGGGAAGAGCCCAAACCAGGAAGCTTGCTTCCTGGGGTTGTAGGACTGAACATTTGAGTTACCAAAGAACTTGATAGCTGAAGAATCTGGGAAGATTCGCCAGAGAGGGTGATAGCCCCGTAAGTTAAATCAAGTTCTCTCAGTTCAGGATCCTGAGTACGGCGGAGCACGTGAAATTCCGTCGGAATCCGGGAGGACCATCTCCCAAGGCTAAATACTACCTAGTGACCGATAGTGAACCAGTACCGTGAGGGAAAGGTGAAAAGCACCCCGGAAGGGGAGTGAAATAGTTCCTGAAACCATGTGCCTACAAGAAGTCAGAGCCCGTTAATGGGTAATGGCGTGCCTTTTGTAGAATGAACCGGCGAGTTACGTTCGTATGCCAGGTTAAGTTGAAGAGACGGAGCCGAAGCGAAAGCGAGTCTGAATAGGGCGATATAAGTATGCGGATGTAGACCCGAAACCAAGTGACCTACCCATGTCCAGGTTGAAGGTGCAGTAAAATGCACTGGAGGACCGAACTCGTGTACGTTGAAAAGTGCTGAGATGAGGTGTGGGTAGCGGTGAAATTCCAAACGAACTTGGAGATAGCTGGTTCTCTCCGAAATAGCTTTAGGGCTAGCCTCGGAATTAGGATCGTGGAGGTAGAGCCACTGTTTGGACTAGGGGCCCATCAAGGGTTACCGAATTCAGATAAACTCCGAATGCCATCGATTTATGTCCGGGAGTCAGACGGTGAGTGATAAGATCCATCGTCGAAAGGGGAACAGCCCAGACCACCAGTTAAGGTCCCTAAATATATGTTAAGTGGAAAAGGATGTGGAGTTGCATAGACAACTAGGATGTTGGCTCAGAAGCAGCCACCATTTAAAGAGTGCGTAATAGCTCACTAGTCGAGTGATTCTGCGCCGAAAATGTACCGGGGCTTAAACATATTACCGAGACTGTGGATGCCACCATTAGGTGGCGTGATAGGAGAGCGTTCTAAGGGCAATGAAGGCAGACCGTGAGGACTGTTGGAGCGCTTAGAAGTGAGAATGCCGGTATGAGTAGCGAAAGATAGGTGAGAATCCTATCCACCGTATGACTAAGGTTTCCTGGGGAAGGCTCGTCCTCCCAGGGTTAGTCGGGACCTAAGCCGAGGCCGAGAGGCGTAGGCGATGGATAACAGGTTGATATTCCTGTACTAGTTAAACTTGTTTGAACAATGGAGGGACGCAGTAGGCTAAGGAAAGCACCCAGCTGGAAAAGGGTGTCCAAGCAGTAAGTCTGAAGTAGAGTCAAATGCTTTACTTCTTAAGGACAAGCTGTGATGGGGAGCGAAATTTAAGTAGCGAAGTTCCTGACGTCACACTGCCGAGAAAAGCTTCTAGTTAGAGTTTAGCTACCCGTACCGCAAACCGACACAGGTAGTCGAGGAGAGTATCCTAAGGTGAGCGAGAGAACTCTCGTTAAGGAACTCGGCAAAATGACCCCGTAACTTCGGGAGAAGGGGTGCTGATCGCAAGATCAGCCGCAGTGAAAAGGCCCAGGCGACTGTTTATCAAAAACACAGGTTTCTGCAAAATCGTAAGATGACGTATAGGGGCTGACGCCTGCCCGGTGCTGGAAGGTTAAGGGAATGAGTTAGCGTAAGCGAAGCTCTGAACTGAAGCCCCAGTAAACGGCGGCCGTAACTATAACGGTCCTAAGGTAGCGAAATTCCTTGTCGGGTAAGTTCCGACCCGCACGAAAGGCGTAACGATCTGGGCACTGTCTCAACGAGAGACTCGGTGAAATTATAATACCCGTGAAGATGCGGGTTACCCGCGACAGGACGGAAAGACCCCATGGAGCTTTACTGTAACTTGATATTGAGTGTTTGTACAGCTTGTACAGGATAGGTAGGAGCCGTAGAATCCGGAACGCTAGTTTCGGAGGAGGCAATGGTGGGATACTACCCTCGTTGTATGAACCCTCTAACCCGCGCCACTAATCGTGGCGGGAGACAGTGTCTGGTGGGCAGTTTGACTGGGGCGGTCGCCTCCTAAAGAGTAACGGAGGCGCCCAAAGGTTCCCTCAGAATGGTTGGAAATCATTCGTAGAGTGTAAAGGCAGAAGGGAGCTTGACTGCGAGACAGACAGGTCGAGCAGGGACGAAAGTCGGGCTTAGTGATCCGGTGGTACCGTATGGAAGGGCCATCGCTCAACGGATAAAAGCTACCCTGGGGATAACAGGCTTATCTCCCCCAAGAGTTCACATCGACGGGGAGGTTTGGCACCTCGATGTCGGCTCATCGCATCCTGGGGCTGTAGTCGGTCCCAAGGGTTGGGCTGTTCGCCCATTAAAGCGGTACGCGAGCTGGGTTCAGAACGTCGTGAGACAGTTCGGTCCCTATCCGTCGCGGGCGTAGGAAATTTGAGAGGCGCTGTCCTTAGTACGAGAGGACCGGGATGGACACACCGCTGGTGTACCAGTTGTTCCGCCAGGAGCATCGCTGGGTAGCTATGTGTGGATGAGATAAACGCTGAAAGCATCTAAGTGTGAAACTCACCTCGAGATTAGATTTCCCATTGCCTTCGGGCAAGTAAGACCCCTGAAAGATGATCAGGTAGATAGGCTAGAAGTGGAAGTGTAGTGATACATGGAGCGGACTAGTACTAATCGGTCGAGGACTTAACCAAGTAGAAGTGGTTGAATCTCGAAGGAAAAAATAGATATTGTTCAGTTTTGAGAGAACAAAAGTTTTCTCAAGTGATAACGTAAGTTAGCACAGAGTGTGGTGACGATAGTGAGAAGGATATACCTGTTCCCATGTCGAACACAGAAGTCAAGCTTCTTAACGCCGAGAGTAGTTGGGGGATCGCCCCCTGCGAGGGTAGGACGTTGCCATGCACATCGAAGAATCTTCCGTTGGAAGGTTCTTTTTTTGTGTCTAAAATTAGCCCGGCATAAATTAAGTTCCATTTAGATTGCGAATAACCTAATGAGAACATATTAAAAGAATCGTCAGCCATCATCGCTAACGATTCTTTTTAGTAGGTAATATTATTTTTCGAGGAATTCAATAAATAATTTTTGATAGATTTCAATGAAGTCTAAATACATCTGTTTAGGTAAACTTTCGTTAACTTGATGTTGGGAACCATCTCCTGGCCCATATACAGCAAAAGGAAAATCATGCGGCTTATCCTTAGCTAGATTAGAAGCATCGGTAATTCCGGGGCTTGCAGCCACGACAATATCACGTCCTGCATATTCTTTACCTAGTGACTGAATAATTTTAACTAACTGGTTGGAAGGACTCGTAGCAATTGGAAATTCATTCATAATTAAGTCTGTATTAATTTGAGCTCCATTTGCATTGTAAGATTTAACGAATGTTTCAATCTGCTTAGCCACTTGGTTATTATCGTATTCTGGAATCGTACGAACGTTGACCAAAGCGGTAGCTAAATCAGGTAAGGAATTAATCTGACTACCACCATTCAAAACGTCAATGTTGAAACGTACTGGTCCCATCTCTCCGGCTGGAATCGTTTCGAAGTAGGTATTAGCTTCATTCAATAGTTGCATCAACGGTACTAGAGCGTTGTAACCTTTTTCAGGAGTAGAGCTATGAACGGAAGTACCTTTAGAAGTAAATTTAATATCGAAAGAACCTTTTTGTTCAGAAGCAGTACCGTAGACGGTAGAAGGCTCCGCAATTAGCAAGCCCGCTGCGTCTTCCATATAATGATCGCGATAAAAGGCGGCGGAACCTTCTTCACCAACCTCTTCTCCGGCAGTTGCTAGCAAACGAATTGTACCTTTTTTGGGTAAGCCTTGTTTTTTCAATTCAATCATGGCAATTACTAAAGCTGCTAAACCAGCCTTCATATCTGTAATTCCGCGACCAAAGAGTTTGCCATCTTTTTCAGTCATGGTAAATGGATCATTATCCCATGCAGCCAAATTTCCAGGATCAACGACATCCATGTGTCCGGAAACAGCTAAGACAGGAGCGCCTTCCCCAATTTCGGCAACTAGATTAGCCCGCTGACCCTCAAGTGGGAGAATTTTTGCCTCAATGCCATTTTCTTGGAATAAATCCTGCAAATATTCTGCAACTTCTAATTCGTGATCGTTAACAGATTTGATTTTAATTAAATCAGCTAAAATTTTTAGATATGTTTGCGAATTTGAAACCATAGTATCCATTCCTTCCTTCATCCTTTTTCAATAAAATAGCTTACGCTTTTTTTACTAAAACTGCCACTAAAAACATAAGTTACACATTTCTAAAGATTCAGCCGAAATTAGGGTAATGGTCGCAAATACCTTGATAAAACCCTATGAAAGCGGTATCTTTAAATGACTAAACTCGAGGAGATGTGCTTATGTATCAAGCAAATAAACAACGTTATGACCAAATGCTTTATAACCGAATTGGAAATAGTGGATTAAAACTATCCGCAATTGGATTAGGACTTTGGAACAACTTTGGAAGTGTGGATCCGTTAGAAAACCAAAAAGAAATCATCCACCAAGCTTTCGACTTGGGAATTACGTATTTTGATTTGGCTAATAACTATGGTCCCGAACCCGGTAGTGCGGAAGAAAACTTCGGTCGGATTATGAAGTCTGACATGCACGCTTATCGTGACGAGATGATTATTGCTAGCAAAGCAGGTTACGTGATGTGGCCCGGACCTTATGGTAACTGGGGATCACGAAAGAGTATTATCGCTAGTGCCGATCAGAGTTTAAAACGGACGGGCTTGGACTACTTTGATATCTTCTACAGCCATCGTCCCGATCCAGAAACTAACATTGAAGAAACTGCTTTGGCTTTGGATCAATTAGTGCGAGCAGGCAAGACCTTATATGTCGGACTCTCTAACTACAACGGTGAACAAACCGCAGCAATGGCAGCCATCTTTAAAGAATTGCATACACCATTTGTGATTCACCAACCACGTTACAATATGTTCAATCGACAAGCGGAAACCGACCTTTTCCCAGTGCTAGAAAAGGAACAAAAAGCCGCTGTTGGTTTCAGTTCCTTGTCACAGGGATTGCTAACGGATAAGTATCTCGGCGGAATTGCTGATGATTCACGGGCCAAGAAAGCTACAATTCCATTTTTGAGCCCAGTTCAAGTTAAAGAAACCTTAGCGACCGTTGAAAAATTAAACCAAGTCGCTCAACAAAGAGGACAAAGCTTAGCTCAAATGGCGTTAGCTTGGAATCTTCGTGAACCAGCCTTGGCCTGCGCCCTTATCGGAGCTAGCCGACCTCAACAAGTGATTGATAATGTACGGGCCCTCGATCATCTTGATTTCTCAGATGAAGAGTTAGCCCAAATTGAACAAATTCTTGGAGAACAAACGCCAATCGACTGGAGCACCCGTTAATCCACCCGTCGTTCAAAATCTTTCATTCGGAAACTAATTATGGAGGCTGAAATGAACATCGATAAAACTACAATTTCAAATAAGTTTAAAGAAGTTTTTCATACAGATGTGTACGAAGTCTATTTTTCACCCGGTCGCATTAATTTAATCGGAGAACACACCGATTACAATGGAGGTCATGTCTTTCCATGCGCCATCAGTTTAGGGACGTACGGCGGATATCGACGCCGAACGGATGGACTGGTAAGAATGTATTCTGGTAATTTTCCAGAGGTAGGAGTGTTGGAGTTTGATGTAAACCACCTCGATTTTGAACCGCAATACCAGTGGAGCAATTATCTTCGAGGAATGATGCGCGAAATTCGGGATTTAGCCCATGCGGACTACGATCATGGGTTTGAACTCTACCTAGAAGGCGATTTGCCAGATGGCGCTGGATTATCGTCATCGGCTTCGATTGAAATGTTGATGGGTACCATTCTTAGTAGCGAATTTAATTTTAAAGTCGACCCCGTAGTCATGGCGAAGGCGGGACAAAGGGTGGAGAACAATTATATTGGGGTAAATTCAGGCATCATGGACCAATTTGCGGTCAAAATGGGGAAACGCAACGAAGCAATCTTCCTAGATGCCAATACCATGGAATACGAGTACTCACCGTTGGACTTAGGAAAGCATATCGTATTAATCATGAATACCAATAAGCCGCATACGTTAGCTAATTCGGAGTACAATACGCGACGCGCGGAATGTGAACAAGCCTTAGATTGTCTGAAGCGAAAACTCAACATCAGCACGCTAGGAGACCTCTCCAACCCTGCCTTTGACCAATACACCTATTTGATTCGAGACGAAACTTTAATCAAACGGGCTCGGCATGCGGTCTTTGAAAATCAACGTACGATGGATGCCAAAAAAGCATTAGATAACGGCGATTTGAAACTATTTGGTCGTTTAATCAATGCTTCCCATATCTCACTTCAATATGACTATGAAGTGAGTGTTCCAGAACTAGACCTGTTAGTCAGTGAAGCTTGGGAACATGACGGGGTACTCGGCGCGCGGATGATTGGTGGCGGATTTGGTGGCTGTGCGATTGCTTTGGTTGAACAGGATCAAGTAGCCGATTTAATCGAAAAAGTGGGTGCTAAGTACCAAGCTCAATTTGGTTATGCCGCTGATTTCTACGAAGCCAAAGTGGTCGATGGACCACATAAAATTTAAGTAAAAAAACATGAAATGAGAACCGCAATAACTCATTTCGTGGTTTTTTTACTTTCTATCATCAAAATGCCATGTTCTAACTAAAATATAATAAAAAAGACGAATTACACCTTTTTCGGGATGAACTACACGTTTTGGACCAAAAACTACACCTTAAAAACCGTTTTTGACTTCTGTAGTATTAATAATTGACCAAGGGCCCTTGGATCTACACTTTAGGAGATTCAAGAAATGGAAAATAATGAAAGAACAATTAAACTAGGATTAGAACACTTATTAGAAGACGGCCACGAAAAAATCGTGTACGGCGCATTAAAAAAATTACACATTAACACTCGCTCAGTCGAATTTGACGATTTTTTGCAGGAGGCTCGTTTGGCATACGCTAAAGCATACGTACGCTTCCCACAGGACTTGCAGGAAAACGATCGACAGTTCCACGGCTACGCCTATCAGGCGGTTTACTGGCGAGTGCTGGACATCATTCGTTACCGACAAAAGGAAAAAGACGTGCAAGCTGTAGAACTAGAAGACGATGAGAAACAAGAAGCCCGATGGGGGCATAAACCATCGTGGGTAGAACGCATAATGTCTGATCAACTTTTCCAAGAGGTTTACAAACTTTGCACGCCAGCTGAAAAACGGTTCTTGAAAGCTTGTTATGTGGAACAACTTTCGGGAGCAGAAATTGCGCGTAAAGAAAAAGTGAGTCGTCAGAGCATTTATAAGTGGCGAAAAGCGGTCGGAAAAAAGGCCTTATATGTTATCGGTAAAGGTGAGGATATGGACTATACCAAAGCACTGAAAAAATAGGACAGGTTAGTAAAAATCACGGGGGTAAATTTTACCCGTGGTTTTTTGGTTAGGTAAAATAAATGACCGATAAATTCCTACGGCAAACGCTTGCAAAATATTGTGAAAAATAATACTATAATACCAGAAGTAAGAACGTGTTTTATAGCAACACTAAGTACGTCCGGGGAAGCGGGCTTACTTCGTTTAGGTTTGGTTGCATATAAATTTAATATAAACGGGGGAATATTTTTAATGGGTAAGGAAAATATTGTGGGTGATTTACACGCTGTAAATCAGAAATCTAGTAATTTAAAAATGTTCAAGGTTGGAAAACAGTGGGTTTTAGCATCGAAAGTTATTACGCTGTTTGGGACAGCGGGCAACTCCGATAGCTTCGAAATGGATGATACCGAACTACAACGATCGCAAAAGATAGATGGGGTAACCAGAATGGCTTCGTACCATTATTAATAAAAAAGCATACTGGCTCCTTTTTTGTGGGTTGCTCAGGTAAATTTCTTTCAAAAAAAAGTATTGAAAGTATTAGGCATTTGTAGGCAAGTATGATAGAATATAGAGAACGAGTGAAAGCGGTCTCAACTATAACCAATAAATTTAAACTTTAAAAATAAAGGAACAGTTTTAGGTGGACCAATAACAGCAGTTGTTATTGCACTGACACGGTTTCCGAAAAATGAAAGGATGATTCTTAAAATTTAATATTACAAGTCTCTCATGGAGGTAGGGCCAAGATGTCGTGAGGCATTAAGCACCGCCACTGATCTGAGCTTCTTGGGAAAATCTCCTTGAAGTGGTGGTGGATAAACGTTCTTTGAGAACAAGGGGAGGGGCTTGTAAGACTAAATAACCACTAGTGTAAGGCTACTGTACGATTATTGTAGGAATTAATCGGTTAATGACGGAATTGTGCGCAAAAAACGATTTTCGCAATGTGCAATTAGGGGATGTAATTGAGTTGTGAAATGACGCATTTTATGGGTAAGCAGTAACAGGGGAAGTCCGACTTCGTTGAAGGCGGCACGCAATATCGCAACAAAGGGTTTTGAATCAAGCTCCGTAAAAAGTGGTAAGAAAAAAATACTTGAGCAAGTACATCTGTCGGGGAAGCGACAGATCTGGGATGATAATGATTCACTTGGGAAGAAGTGAAGAATGGTAAGAATTAAGGCTACTGGGGGCAGTAGTTATGGGTCGGAATCTAATGGATGATTTTCATAGATTTTAGGTAGGCTAACAATTCCAAAATTAAAGCGCAGTTCAAGTTAAACACTAGTAAATAAGAATCTTCCTTACAAGTAAAGTAATAGTCTAGAAGTTTTGATGATAAAATTTCTGGGCTATTTTCTTTTGCTTAAAAAATGATTTTTACGGATAATTTTTTCGCTTTTTCATCTTTTTCATAATAAACAAAAACGCTATAAACGCCTTAACCATGGGATTTTAACACCTGTCAGATTCCTCAAATGGGAATATGTGAAAAACTTACTATTATCTAAGTGTAAACGCTTGCAAATATAAACAGCGGGTATTATTATTTCAGCATAAGCTAAGAAACACTTAATCGTACATATCAATTGCTGGAATTATCTGCGGACTAGCTTAAAAAAATTTTTTTGATGGGAGTTTTTATAATGGTAAGAAGGTATAGAAATAGGGAAAATATTGTTGATATAGAAAATAAAAACTTTAAGATGTATAAAGCCAATAAACATTGGATTTTCGCATCGGCTGTAATGCTTTCATTGTTGGGGACGGGAATGGTCTCTACAAGTAACGCTAAAGCTGATACAGTTAACGACACAGTTCAAACTACTGCGATTCAAAAAAATAGTACGAAACAAGAGGCGACCACAGTTTCTTCGGCGCCTGAAAGTGCTGCTACCAAAGCAGCAACTTCCGCTAGTTCAAGCGCAACTAGCTCAACTCCAAGTTCCGCGACTTCCGCAGTGACGGAATCAAAAGCTAAAACAGCTAGCACCGCTCCTAGTGTAAGCAACGATACTCAAAAACAGGATTCACAAGCTCCTTCTAGTGCAGCTAAAACACAATCTTCCTCGGCTAGCTCTTCGGCAACTAAAGCCAATAGTTCGGCTAGTACATCTGGGGAAAAGACAAAATCTAGTGCGGCTAGTTCCGCTAGCACACCGGCAAAAAATACATCGGCTAAATCAGATGCCACTTCATCAGCAACAACTTCATCCAACGCCACATCGTCGGCAACTAGTTCAGCTACGAGTTCGAATGCTAGCTCGAACGCAAGTACCAATCCATCAAGCGCTGCTTCGAGTTCTGCTACCGTAGATGCAGACGGAATTAATCCAGCTCAAAACGATAACCAAAATAAGGATCTTAATGACAATGCGGCTAAAGCAGCCATTGATAATCAAAATAATCAACAAGATCAAGATATTGATACAACTAAAAAGAAAACCGATACCGATAAGCAAAGTAATATCCAAAAGCAAGCAAATAAGAGCGGCAACGTAAAGGCCGGAATCGATGTCTTGGCTAATGGTACCTTAGAAATTGACGGTTCAGCTATCAATGGTCTTAAAATTAACGATGATGGGACTTATTCAGGACACTTAATTTTTACTTACAACGGAGATTCGCTTAGTCTTCAAGCTTTCGAAAATTCACAAATATCAATTCAAATACCAAAACAATTGCGCGATTTGTTTAATAAAATGAAGGCTGATAATAGTTTTTATGAATTCATCCAGGGGCATTTCCATTTCAGCACATCAATTTACCAGGATAACTATGACTATGTAGCCAAAGACTATAGTTTTGACGGGGAAAATTTGATGGTTAGAAATCCTAGTGAATCAGCGTTAGGATGGAAAAATTATCAAATTACCTTTGATTTGGATTTAGGAGGAGCGGTCAATACTTATCATGAAACGATTGATGATGCTTCTAACAACTATCCGTTTGAAGCAATTTTAACTGAACCAACTTCGATTATTGACTGGAATGATGTATCTGACTATACAGCCAGAGCATCGCTAGATACTAATCAATTAATGCCAAAGAAAGATGAATTGCCAGCTCCATATGTTGATCAACCAATTTATGATACCGATGGAATGATTAGTGGAACAGCCGAGCCAGGAGCTCATATTGAAGTTACGGTTAGTGGCACAGTCATTGCCTCTGGAACGGCCAACAGTGACGGTAGTTTCCAATTCAAAATCACACCTCAAACAGCTGGAACTATTATTGATGTGTCTCAAACCGTTGACGGGGTTGAAAGTAAAGGGACAGACGTTGTTGTCCAACCATCACCTGTAGTAGTTGCTCCACCAACTATTGACCAACCATTTACTGGTGATAATACAGTGAGTGGTACAGGGATTGCCGGCGACACAATCATTATTTACAATGATAATCACAATCCAATTGGGCGAGGTATCGTTGATGAAAATGGGAAGTATGTAGTTGATTTGGAACCTGGATATACTTTATACAACGGGGAAGTCATTTACGCCACTCAAATTGATCAGCAAGGACGCCGGAGTGATGAAGTATCAAAAAGAGTACAAGATCAAGTTGCATCCCCAATTATCAACCCTGCTAAAGCAGGAGATCGCAAAGTTACTGGAACTGGTGTCTATGATGATACTATCAAGCTTTACAACAATGACACGGGTAATCTGATTGGAACAGCCACGGTAAGAGCGGATGGCACTTGGTCCGTTAGTTTACCAGCTGATCTGAATTTGATTGATGGCGAAGAATTAAGCGCTATTCAAATTGATACTAAGGGAAATCAAAGCAAACCAACCTATCGCGTAGTTACCGGTGCTGTTGAAGCTCCACAAATTAACCAGCCAACCGCTGGAGATCAGGTCATTTCTGGAACAGGGATAGCTGGTGATACGGTTACAGCTTACTTTGATGATGGATCTTTGATTGGTAGCACAGTTGTTAATAATAATGGAACTTGGACGATTAGTGTACCAAATCATGCTAAATTAATTGAGGGTGACGGAATTTATGCCGTACAAACGGATCAGGACGGTAATCAAAGTAGTCAAACGCATGCAACGGTTATACCAAAAGCAGAAGTGGCTACACCTGAAATTACCGCGCCAACTGAAGGCGATCGGACAATCTCTGGTAAAGGAGCTGCGGGTGATACAATCACCGCGCACTTTAGTGACGGTTCAGTTATTGGTAGCACCATCGTCAATAGTGATGGAACTTGGACGTTGAATGTATCAAGCCATGTAAACTTGAATGCGGGTGACAATATCTATGCTGTCCAAACGGATCGAGACGGTCATGAGAGTGATAAGGCTAATACAATCGTCTTACCAAAAGCAGAAGTGGCTACACCTGAAATTACCGCGCCAACCGAAGGCGATCGGACAATCTCCGGTAAAGGAACCGTGGGTGATATAATCACCGTGCACTTCAGTGATGGTTCAGTCATCGGTAGTACGGTTGTCAACAGTGATGGAACTTGGACATTGAATGTATCAAGCCATGTGAACTTGAATGCCGGAGACGACATCTATGCTGTTCAAACCGACCAAGACGGTAATGAAAGTAACCACGCCAATACAACGGTCTTACCGAAAGCAGAAGTAGCCAAACCAGAAATCAATACACCGACTGAGGGCGACAAAGTCATCACTGGTAAAGGAACGGCCGGTGATACTGTGACCGTTTACTTCGATGACGGCTCCGAAATCGGCAGTGCAGTGGTCGATACTGATGGCACATGGACAGTGAAGGTCTCAAGTCATACGAGTCTCAATGCTGGAGATGATATCTACGCTGTGCAAAGCGACCAAGATGGTAATCAAAGTGATAAAACCAACACAACAGTGCTACCTAAGGTGGAAGTAGCAAAACCAGATATTGATACTCCAACCGCCGGTGATAAGAGCATCACTGGTAAAGGAACGGCCGGTGATACCGTAACCGTCTACTTCGATGATGGCTCTGAAATCGGTAGTGTAGTTGTTGGTAGCGACGGCACATGGACCATCAATGTACCAAGCCACTCTACACTCAATGGTGGCGATAATATCTACGCTGTACAAACCGATCAAGATGGCAATCAAAGTGATAAGGCCAATGCCACGGTCAAAGCCAAAGAAGTAGAAAATCCTACAATCAAAGCCCCAACCGAAGGCGATCAGACTATCACTGGTACAGGAGTAGCCGGCGACACAGTAACGGTCTACTTTGATGATGGCACCGTAATCGGCAGTGCGGTGGTCGATAGTGAGGGTAAATGGACCGTGAACGTCTCTGGTCATACGAGCCTAGCAGCAAACGACAAGATTTACGCCGTGCAAAGTGATCAAGATGGTAACCAAAGTGACAAAGTTAATACAACGGTACTACCAAAGGCGGAAGTGGCAAAACCAGAAATTACGGCTCCAACTGCAGGGGACCGAACTATTAGTGGTAAGGGAACGGCGGGTGATACAGTGACCGTTCACTTTGATGACGGATCGGTAATTGGCAGTGCCGTAGTTGGGGCTGATGGAACTTGGACTGTGAATGTACCAAGCCATTCCAACTTGAATGCGGGCGATGATATTTACGCCGTTCAAACTGACAAAGACGGTAACCAAAGTGATAAAGCAAGTACAACAGTGCTACCAAAAGAAGTAGCAAAACCAGAAATCAATGCGCCGATCGCTGGTGCTGAAACAATCACAGGTAAAGGTGTAGCAGGCGATACAGTAACGGTCTACTATGATGATGGCTCTATAATTGGCAGTGCCGTAGTCAACGAAGATGGTACATGGACAGTAGAAGTCTCGGACCACACTAAACTCAATGGTGGCGACAACATCTACGCGGTACAAACCGACAAAGACGGCAACCACAGTGATAAAGCAAGTACAACAGTGCTACCAAAAGAAGTAGCGAAACCAGAAATCAATGCGCCAATCGCTGGTGCTGAAACGATCACTGGTAAAGGTGTGGCAGGCGACACGGTGACGGTCCACTACGATGACGGCTCTGTAATCGGTAGTGCCGTAGTCAACGAAGATGGTACATGGACAGTAGAAGTCTCGGACCATACTAAACTCAATGGTGGCGACAATATCTATGCTGTGCAAACTGACAAAGACGGCAACCAAAGTGATAAAGCAAGTACAACGGTGCTACCAAAAACAGTCGAAAATCCAAAAATTGATGCTCCAACTGCCGGTGACCCTACCATCACTGGTAAGGGTGTACCAGGTGACACGGTCACGGTTTACTTCGATGATGGTACGGAAATCGGTAGCGCAATGGTCGATGCCAACGGTGACTGGACGGTCGATGTCTCAAGTTATATCGATCTCAAAAATGGTGACAACATCTACGCCGTGCAAACTGACGAAGACGGTAACCAAAGTGAGCAAGTGCCAACTACAGTAGTACCAAAAGAAGTGGGTGCACCGCAAGTCAATGCTATAATTTCAATTCAAGTTATGTTTTCGGGAACAGGAACACCGGGTGATACAATAAAAGCTTACCTTGATGATGGTACTGTACTCGGCAGTGTAGTAGTAGAAGCCGATGGTACTTGGGAGATACACCTAGCAGACGGTGTTGAGCTCACAGCTGGCGAGAATATCCATTTTGTCCAAATTGATCCAGCTGGTAACCAAAGTGAGGAGGTAATCATGACGGTAACCGATATGTAACCACAAAAAATCATGGTTACTTAAAGTAACAAATGATGGTGGTAGGGCCATAGAATAGCAAAACACGTTATTAGTTTATAGGACTGATAACGTGTTTTCTGTTACTTTTACCCAAAAAGTGATACTCAAAAAGAATTGTACCCCCTTAAATAGATTTTGATAACAATAAGTAACTCCTTAACGTTTCTATCGAAAAAATAAGTATACGGCGTTTATTTTCTCGGACCGAAAAAAATTCGAAAAACACACGACAAAATACAGTTTATGATGTATTATTTAGGGTGTGTACGGAACCATGTCTACTGTTATTGATAAGTTGTTAATTATAACAGGCGATAAATAAACAGGTTGTGTGAAAATGTTAAAAAATCGAGGAGGCTTATTCTATGTCCAAGAGAATAATCAAGGCGAATCAGAAAGTATTACACGACAGTATGGAAGAAAAGAAACGTTTCCATCTGTATAAATCAGGAAAACTTTGGTTGGTGGCAGGTCTAGCAACCTTATCTTTTGCTACGGGAGGATTGTCATCACAATTAATGCCACAAAGTGTGCATGCTGACGTTGCTACATCAACAGCGGCTACTAAGACGGATGACAGTACTACTAGTAGTGCGGTTTCTAGCGCAGCACCTAGTGCCGCAGCTTTAAAAACTAGCGTAGCTACTAGTAGCGCAGTTAGTTCATCGGCTACTAGCGTAGCTACTTCCAGCGCTACTAGTTCAGCTACTTCAAGTAGTGCTAGCTCTGAAACATCTTCAGCAACAACTTCTGAAGCAACTTCGACAGCCAGCTCAAGTAGTTCAAAGGCCTCTTCAGCAAGCAGTAGCGAAGCTACAAGTAAGGCTACATCTAAAGCTGCTGATCAAAACAGTAGTGTGGCTAGCTCAAGTGCCACATCTAAAGCTAATAGTAGTTCAGCAAGTAAAGCTTCCAGTACGGCTACGACGAAGAGTAGTTCAAAAGCAACTTCCGCAGCTACTAAGAGTGCTGCCGCAACTACTAATTCAAGTGCAGTAAAAAAAGCTACAACTAGTGCTAAATCAAGCGCATCCAGTTCACAAGAATTGAAAACTAAATTCCATCTTGATGATGTCGCAACAGTTAAACAAACCGGCAATCAGTTGGTCTTTAGCGTAGCAGCTAATAAAAAATTAACTGACGAACAGTATCAAGCTATCGTTGATTACGCAACGCGTAATCACCTCAAGGTGAAGGGACTCCCTAAACAAGCTCAAGCAACCCATAAAGCTAGTGCCGGAACTGATTTAAGTGATCAATTCTTTGAAAAGGGAACTAACACTAAAAAAGGTGCTCACGAAGGGGATTATATTACAGTAAATGGCTCAGTGATGTCCATTTACTTGGATAATACTTATTATGGTCGCCACCACTTTCTAACTAAAGGTGAAACGGAAAAGATTTTAGACTATGTCAAAGAACACAACTTAACCGTTGAAGATAAAAGTCCATCAGGCGTAGCAATAGTTACGCAATACATCTTCGAAGATGGATCCAAAAGTTACAATAGGAAAAATGGTAATTTGGAATTAATCGCATCAGAATCGCGTGTATCTGATCCATTGATTGGTCTGTTAGCTACTACAATGGACGAATTTTTAAAGGGTAAATGGATGATCTGTCTGGGTTCAGATTGGATTGGTGGCACTAGTAGTGATGGCAACCCAGCGAACACTTGGGATAAAAGCTACACCAATGGTCAACGAAAATTAGGTTTTTTTGCAAGCCATGTAATCAGCTATACTGGAGATGGTGGTCATCGTGCCGGTTCTGCGCTATTAGAAGCAGATGCATTTGTACGACTTAACGTATGGGAAGATCAAAATGTACGATTAGGGTTTACAAAATCAGGTAGTGATGGAATACCTTCCGGTAATTATGATACAAATTGGGCACAGTTAATTGTCTACGATACTGCGAATGGAACTGCCAATTCTCAAAGTTATTCGGACAATCAAAATTATAAATACTTCAACCTGACGGACCAACAAGTTAGAGATATCGTCCGTTCTACTGCATTAGATGGAGCTAGCTTTTATGATCAAATTTCTACAACTAAACATGTAGCAAATAGTATAAATGATGGATCTAGAGGAATGCCTACGTCTGAAAATCAAACTTATCAAGGTCGAGTTATCGTCGAGGTTAAGGATCAAGATGATAACGTTCTGGGTTATATCGAATTTGATGGAGATGGTACGATTACCGTCGATGGTATTGATATGGGAAGTATTGATAGCTCAGCTAAGGATATTCTAGCGAATGTTGGGATCGATTTAACGCAGCTTATCAAGAATTTAGCTGCAGGTACAGGTGTTTTTGGTGATGAGGCAGTGGGGACGAAATACCGGTACGATGCAGCTAAGAGTAATGATGCTGATGGTGAAGGCCAATTCTCAATGAGCCGTGACTTTGAAGAGGCATTCAGCGAAGAGTATGGACATATGACTGTCTATTTCATTGAACAAGCTACTGCAACGGTTACGGTTGTTGATGATGACGAAGACGGCGCAAAAGTTGGTGATGTTGTGACCGTTAATGGCGATATAGATACATCAAAGACGACAACAGTCACAATTCCAGATGGTTACGAATACGTCGGAGCTGATGGTAATGGCGTGGTTTCATCAGACGGTAAGACGGTGACAATCACTCTTACGGATGATGATAGTGATAACGTTGTGATTCATTTGAAGCATCATCTAACTCCAGTTACACCGGATGATCCAAGTGATCCAAATTACGATGCAACGCATGCAACATCGACTGAAACAATTCATTATGTAAATGAAGATGGCGACCAAGTCTTCGAAGATGGCGGTGGCAAACTAGACTTCACTCGTACGGTGACAATTGATGATGTGACTAACGAAGTTGTTGAATATGGTGAATGGACACCAGTGACCGACGATGAATTTGCAGCAGTTACATCGCCAGACAAGGATGGTTATACACCGGATACATCGGAAGTGGCTGCTCAAAAACCAGACATGACAGACGGCCCTGATGGAACTGTCAAAGATGTTGAAGTAACTGTTACTTATACGGCAAATCCTGCAGTGGCAACAATTACCTATGTCGATGATGACGAGAATGGTAAGACTGTTAAGACTGAAGACACAAAAGGTAAAACGGATGGCTTAGGAGTCTATACAGTAAAAATTCCTGATGGATATGAATATGTTGGTGCAGAGGGTGCAACTTTTATTTCTTGCGATGGCAAGACATTAAAGCTACGTTTCACAGCCGATGATAGTGATAATGCAACAATCCACTTGAAACACAAGCACAAGGATATCAATCCAGATGATCCAGGTGAATACAAAGATGCAACACATACAACAGCGACTCAAACGGTCCATTATGTAAATCAAGATGGCGATAAGGTCTTTGACGATGATACGTCACAAACGTTGAATTACGAACGTGGTGTAACAATCGATGAAGTAACTGGCGAAGTTATTAGTTATGGCGACTGGACGCCAGTGGATGGCGACGAATTCGGTTCAGTAACATCTCCAGATAAGCCGGGATATGCAGTTGATACTAAAGTGGTATCTGGTGAAAAACCAGAAATTACTAATGGAAAAGACGGAAAAGTTAATGATGTCGAAGTAACTGTAACTTATACAGCAAGTAATGAAGATGCCACGGTTACTTACGTTGATGACGATAAGGGCGGCGCTCAAGTTGGTGACGTCGTAACAGTTACTGGTAAGACGGACGATTCTACAACATACACCGTGACAATTCCAGGTGGCTATGAATATGTCGGCACCGACGGTGGCGTAGTTTCATCAGACGGCAAGACGGTTACTATTACGTTCACAGCTGATGATAGTGATAACGTTGTGATTCATTTGAAACATGGACATAAGGATGTTGATCCAAGCGACCCAGACGATCCATACTACAATGACACGCATACGACAGCGAACCAAGTTATCCATTATGTTGACCAAGATGGTAATACAGTTTTCGACGACAATGATTCACAAACATTGGATTACGAACGTAGTGTAACAATCGATGAAGTAACTGGTGAAATCACAGCATATGGCGACTGGAAAGCAGTTGATGGTGACGAATTCGGTTCAGTAACATCATCAGACAAACCAGGATATGCGATTGATAAACCGGTAGTATCTGGCGAAAAACCAACAATTACAAACGGAAAAGATGGAAAAGTTAGTGATGTCGAAGTAACCGTAACTTATACAGCTATGGATGAAGATGCCACAATTACTTACGTTGATGACGATAAGGGCGGCGCTCAAGTCGGTGACATCGTAACAGTTACTGGTAAGACGGACGATTCCACAACATACACCGTGACAATTCCAGATGGCTATGAATATGTCGGTACCGACGGTGGCGTAGTTTCATCAGATGGCAAGACGGTTACAATTACTTTCGCAGCTGATGATAGCGATAACGTTGTAATTCATTTGAAACATGGACACAAGGACGTTGATCCAAGCGACCCAGATGATCCATATTACGATGCAACGCATGCAACATCGACTCAACATGTTCATTATGTTGACCAAGATGGTAATACAGTTTTCGACGACAATGATTCACAAACATTGGATTACGAACGTAGTGTAACAATCGATGAAGTAACTGGGGAAATTACAGCATACGGTGATTGGGAAGCGGTCGATGATACTGAATTTGGCACCGTTACATCACCAGATAAGCCGGGATACACACCTGATACTCCTGAAGTAACTGGCGAAAAACCAGAAATTACTAATGGAAAAGACGGAAAGGTTAATGATGTTGAAGTAACCGTTACTTATACGGCTGATGACGAAGACGCCACGATTACTTATGTTGATGACGATAAGGGCGGCGCCCAAGTCGGTGACATCGTAAAAGTCACAGGTAAGACGGACGATTCTACAACATACACCGTGACAATTCCAGATGGCTATGAATATGTCGGCACCGACGGTGGCGTAGTTTCATCAGACGGCAAGACGGTTACAATTACTTTCGCAGCTGATGATAGCGATAACGTTGTAATTCATTTGAAACATGGACACAAGGAGGTTGATCCAAGCGATCCAGATGATCCATACTACGATGATACGCACACAACATCAACAGAACATATTCATTATGTTGACCAAGATGGTAATACAGTCTTCGATGATAATGATTCACAAACATTGGATTACGAACGTAGTGTAACAATCGATGAAGTAACTGGGGAAATCACAGCATACGGTGACTGGAAAGCAGTCGATGATACTGAATTTGGTTCAGTAACATCACCAGATAAGCCAGGTTATGCAGTTGATAAACCGGAAGTAACTGGCGAAAAACCAAACGTTACAAACGGAAAAGATGGAAAAGTTAATGATGTCGAAGTAACCGTTACTTATACAGCAAGTGATGAAGATGCCACGGTTACTTACGTTGATGACGATAAGGGCGGTGCTCAAGTCGGTGACATCGTAACAGTTACTGGTAAGACGGACGATTCCACAACATATACCGTGACAATCCCAGATGGCTATGAATATGTCGGCACCGACGGTGGCGTAGTTTCATCAGATGGCAAGACGGTTACAATTACGTTCACCGCCGATGATAGTGATAACGTTGTAATTCATTTGAAACATGGACACAAGGAGGTTGATCCAAGTGATCCAGATGATCCATACTACGATGATACGCATGCAACTGTAACGCAAACTGTTCACTACCATAACGGAGAAACTGGCGGTCAGATGCAAGCTGACACAACGAACGAAGTAAACTTTGATCGTACAGTAACAATTGATACCGTAACTGGCGAAATTACGCATTATGGTGACTGGGAAGCTGACGGCGACGATTACTTCAAGGGATTTGATTCACCTACTTTCGATGGTTACTTTGCTGATGTTCAACATACGGGCGAAGTTAAGGGTGTAGATCCTGAACAAGGCACAGTGGATGATGTTACTATCACTTACTACGCTGACGACCAACCAGTTCAACCAGATGATCCAAAGGATAATGGTGACAAGGTCGATCCAAGTAATCCAAACAGTCCAGTATACCCAGCGGGTGTAACAGATGAAGACTTGAACAAGACCGTAACTGAAACAATTCACTATGTAGACCCAGAAACTGGCGAACAAGTTGCTCCTGACAAGACGATTGACGTTCATTACTCACGTGTTGGTCACGTAATTTACAATACTGACGGAACAGTCAAGGAAGTTATTTACGACCCATGGAAGGCAGACGGTTCATTTACGGATGTTGATTCACCAGTAGTTGACGGATACTTCCCAAGTCGTAGTAAAGCCGGTGCTTACACCGTTGATGATGTTGATAGTCAAAAAGACTTTGATACAACGGTTTACTACTACAAGACAGACCAAGACGTAACACCAGATGATCCAAAGGACCCTGATACACCAATCAATCCAAGTGATCCAGATAGTCCCGTTTACCCAGACGGTGTAGATGAAGACGATTTGAATGCTGATGTTAGTCAAGTAATCCACTATGTAGACGAAAACGGTAATGAACTCGGCACATACACGAAGGATATTCACTATACTCGTACAGCTACAGTTCATTACGACCAAAATGGTAATGTTACTGGTATCACATACGGTGACTGGAAAGCTGACAATGGCGATAGCTTCGCTGCAGTAGATAGTCCAGACTACGACGGATACTTCACACTTGATAAGACCGTCGCAGGCAAGACAGTCGATGATCCACAAAGTCAAGCTGACTTTAGTGACACCGTAATCTACTACAAGACTGATCAAGATGTAACACCGGATGATCCAAAGGATCCAGATACACCAATCAATCCGGACGATCCATTAAGTCCGATTTACCCAGATGGTGTAGATGAAGACGATTTGAATGCTGATGTTAGTCAAGTAATCCATTACGTTGACGAAAATGGAAATGAACTCGGCACATACACGAAGGATATTCACTATACCCGTACAGCTACAGTTCATTATGATCAAAATGGAAACGCAACGGTCACATACGGTGATTGGAAAGCTGATAATGGCGATAGCTTCGGTGCAGTAGATAGTCCAGACTACGATGGCTACTTCACTCTTGATAAGACCGTCGCAGGCAAGACTGTTACAGATCCACAAAGTCAAGCTGACTTTAGCGATACTGTAATCTACTACCCAACAAGTCAAGATGTAACACCGGATGATCCAAAGGACCCAGATACACCAATCAATCCGGATGATCCATTAAGTCCGGTTTACCCAGACGGTGTAGATGAAGACGACTTGAATGCTGATGTTAGCCAAGTAATTCATTATGTCGATGATCAAGGTAATGAGCTTGGCACATACACGAAGGATATTCACTATACCCGTACAGCTCGTATCACATACGACCAAGACGGAAACGCGACGGTCACATATAGTGATTGGAAAGCTGATAATGGCGATAGCTTCGGTGTAGTCAATAGTCCAGATTATGACGGTTATTTCACCCTTGATAAGACCGTCGCAGGCAAGACAGTCGATGATCCACAAAGTCAGGCCGACTTTAGCGACACCGTAATTTACTACAAGACTGGTCAAGACGTAACACCAGATGATCCAAAAGATCCAGATACACCAATCAATCCGGATGATCCATTAAGTCCAGTATATCCAGATGGTGTAGATGAAGACGATTTGAACGCTGATGTTAAGGAAACCATCCATTACGTAGATGAAAATGGTAAAGAATTAGCCGGCACATACACGAAGGATGTTCATTACACCCGTACAGCAACTGTTCACTATGATCAAAACGGAAACGCAACGGTCACATACGGGGAATGGAAAGCTGATGGTTCATTCGATAAGGTAGCCAACCCTGATATCGATGGTTACTTTACCCTTGACAAGGGTGTTGACGGTAAGACGGTTACTGATCCACAAAATCAAGCTGACTTTGTAGAAAATGTAATCTACTACAAGACGGATCAAAACGTAACACCAGATGATCCAAAGGACCCAGATACACCAATCAATCCGGATGATCCATTAAGTCCAGTATATCCAGATGGTGTAGATGAAGACGACTTGAATGCTGATGTTAGCCAAGTAATCCATTACGTTGACGAAAATGGAAATGAACTCGGCACATACACGAAGGATATTCACTATACACGTACAGCAACTGTTCACTATGACCAAGACGGAAACGCAACGGTCACATATAGTGATTGGAAAGCTGATAATGGCGATAGCTTCAGTGCGGTAGATAGTCCAGTGTACGACGGGTACTTCACTCTTGATAAGACCGTCGCAGGTGAGACAGTTACTGATCCACAAAGTCAAGCTGACTTTAGTGACACCGTAATCTACTACCCAACAGACCAAGACGTAACACCGGACGATCCAAAGGACCCAGATACACCAATCAATCCAGCGGATCCAGATAGTCCAGTTTACCCAGATGGTGTAGATGATGATGACTTGAACCAAGATGTAACAGAAACAGTACATTACATTAACGCTGAAACTGACGAAGAAATGGCTGCCACTTATACTCACACGGTTCATTACTCACGCACAGCCCATGTTTCATACGACCAAGACGGTAATGCTACTGTAACGTATGGTGACTGGACAGCAGACGGCTCATTTGACGCAGTTACATCACCAGAAATTGACGGATATGTTGCTGACCGCCCAGTTATTGACGGACGCACAGTTACAGAACCAGGTGCTGACTTTAACGAAACAGTTTACTATTACGTCGCTGATCATACAGTTACACCTGATAACCCAATTTCTCCAGATACACCGCTCGACCCATCAAATCCATATAGTCCGGTTTACCCAGACGGTGTGGACGAAGGTGATTTGAACAAGGATGTAACAGAAACAATCCATTACGTTGATGAAAATGGTAATGAATTGGCCGATACTTACACGAAGACGGTTCACTACACTCGTGATGCCCATGTTCACTTCAATGCAGATGGCACAACGGTCGTAACGTATGGTGAATGGACAGCAGACGGATCATTTGAAGCTGTAGATAGTCCTGATATTGATGGCTATGTTGCAGACCAAGATGTGATTGCTGCACTTGATAACCCAACTGAAAATGTTGACCTAGTGGTTGTTTACCATCATAAGCAAGTTGCTCCAAAACCAGAACCAAAACCAGAACCAAAACCAGAACCTGCTCCAACTCCAGCCCCAGAAAAACCAGCAGCACCTGCTCCTAAGGTTGCTCCAACGAAGACTGTTACACCAGCTCACGTGGCTAGAAAAGCAATGCAACAACAAGCTCCTGCAAAACGCTTGCCACAAACTGGCGAAGAAGACAACTCTTCAATGAGTGAAGTAGGAATTCTAGGATTGCTTGCTGGAAGCCTTGGTCTCTTCGGACTTGGTAAGAAACGTAAACGCGATGGTGAAGATTAGTTTTGGGGAATTAATCTTTAAATCGTAAAAACGAAAAATCTCCACTGTTAGATAAAAATCTGACGGTGGAGATTTTTTTGGATAATAAGGAAGTAATTAGGAAGGGAGAAGATGAACGCTATACCAAACGATTTAGTTGACGATATTTACGGGGTGATACCGCATATTCTTTAAAAAATTCTCTTGAAAAATTTGCGGTGTCGTAAAATTTAAGAATCTGAGCTATTTTACCAATCGACATTGAGGTGTTTATTAACAGATTCTTTGCTTCGGTCATTTTAACGTGACGGATATACTGGGTCACGGAAAAGCCTAACTCTGCGCGAAAGCGAGTCAGAGTGTATTTTTTGTCCAGGTTTAAGGTTGCGAAAATCTGATCGATTCGTAAGCGTTCATAACGATGCATATTGATATAGTAAGCGGTCAGGGCGACCTGTTTAGACACTTTAGAAAAATCGACGTTGCGGGTGGGTTCGTCGTTATATGAAAAAAATGTCTGAACAATATCAAACAAAATATCACGAAAATCTTCAATTTTTAGGTTTTGGGAGCTTAAAAATTTGATGAAGGCGAGCCGGAGTTCTAAGAAATGTGCGATATTGAGATGGGTAAAAAAACTGATATTGGTCAGGCCGCCTACCAAACCAATTAGAGACTGTAGCACCACCTCGGAAGATAAATCTTGAAGTGCGCAGTCTCTAAAAAACTGGTCAATATGTTCGTGGGCATGTTCATAATCTTTATTTTCAAAGAAGTGGAGAAGATCATGTTCAAGTAATGAAAATTTTAAAATAAATGATCGATCTTGAGATGTTAATAAAGAAGGATCCAATTTAACAATTCTCATAATTCCTCCTTCCTAAAGATAATTTCTTCCTTACAAAAATGCATTTTGTCGGATTTTTAAACTTAATTCAAGCAATATGTTTGTAAAGTTTAAGATTGTCTATAAAAAGTACAAAAACAGCTAGAATACTACAAATAAGGGTTTTTAAGGAGGCGTATTGTTTGCAAAGACATCAGGATAACCAATATAATACACTTATTAAAAGAAAGTAATCCCTTCAAGATTATTGAAAATAATCTTGAAGTTCCAATGTTAGATTTTTCTAATTTTATGGCTGTTTTTCTAATCTCAGGATATCAAAATTGTCCAAACTGGCCAAACGGATTAAGCGAGAAAGATCTAATGTAGATAATTGAATGGTCGATTAGCTATTACGATTAAGGGACTAGCAAAGTGGCTAAGCAAGTTCTTTAAACTATAACATTTAATCGAATGAAAATTGTCAAAAGATCGTCGGTGAAATTCTCGGCTACGATTTTAATCTGGGGGGTCAAGTGGACAAAACAAACGCGGATGCTTTAAGTAGCAATCCGCAGAGTAAATGAATTAAGACGATTTCACCGAAGGGTAGCAAGGTTGACGATGGCAACTCCACTCTTTTTTACGGTCGCAGGAAGACCGTCTCTCCCAGAGCTGGAGTAGCTGGTAGTGAACTTTGCTATAGAAGATATTGGCGATGAAGCCCGTGACATCGACGATATCTAATCATCTGAATCACAACCACCAGGGGATGGTTCAAACATTATACGACAACTCCCAAAACCGTAAAAAAACTTTACCCTGAGTGGCGAGAAGCAAGATGATTCTCAATGGCGGCGAACCATTGGCAGGGCCATATCACAGGCACATCCTAGGGACCTAATGTACTTAACCTTATATTATTTCCCCTTTGGAAGTCTCCAGTGTTAGGTGAAAATCTAGCACTGGGGATTTTTTGATGGATTAACCAATCTGAAGGTAAATAAAAACGCCATCCTGCTGAAGGGATGGCGTTTTTATGATAGCTATTTATACTAAGACATGCGAATCAAAGACGTTAAAACGTCGGATGACGTATTGATTGCGATTATTTTTGACCGCCCATACTTCAATAGCTGATCCCATCTTGGCTTGTTGAAAAAAGTTTAGAGCATGGGTATGAATCAGCATGTTGTAGTGCTGATCTTGCATATTCGTCAGGGTAAACCGAAATAAAATGGGAGAGTAACTGATACTTTTAATTTCACTAGTAATAATTCCGCTTAATTTTTCCATATAATCGACCTCTTTTTGATAAGTAAATTATACGAACAAACGTTCGTTTTGTCAATTAGCAAGCGGACTATTTTGGAATCAAAGTGGGCATTAATTTAAATTAGACGTAGTGCAAAGTAACACCACTTAAGTAAAGTTTGCCTTTAATATAAAGGGTTGGACCTGTACCAGAATTGCGAATTCCCCGTTCATCAATGCCAGACATTACAGAGTTAATATCAGTCACGATATTCCAATCGTGGGGGAGATATAGTGTGATGTTTCCCAGTTGGCAATTGATGTTGGCAGTGGCAGAATCCTCAAGATGGGCTTGATCAAAATACACCTTAGTAGTTCCCATGTAGTTATTTACATTGATGCTTTTCAAATCTTGAGATTGAATATAATGAATACCACTACTCATGCTAGTTTCAATATTGATTACGTCATCATCAGCGGACTGCGTACTTTCAGTATAATCGTAGTCTGGGTGATGATTAAAACCATGCTGAAAATTTTTCCATAGTGCATGCTTTTGCCAATTTCGGCGATAAGGATGAAAAATTAGTGATAGACCAATTGTTAGAAGAACGGCCGCTAACAGAATGGTCCATGGCACGAGACTACTGATACCAAGGGGTTTACCATATAGCATTAATAAAAATGCAATTGAAAAGATGGTTCCAGCGATGGACAAGTGGACGAGGCTGACGACCAGTGCAGCAATTAAAAATACAGAAGCGACGACGGAGAACGGATTTAAGGTGAACGCCGTCCAACCCATCTGCGTTGCTACTAAAACAGCCGCAGCTAAAACGAATAATGTGCCCCAAAACCATTGTGATTTTTTCATAATTAATTACCTCAACTTTTTTAAATGTTCTTGTAATGATTTATAGTACCGACGAGATGCATAAACTTGTTTATGCGAGTTTTGAAATTGGACTAAGCAGTTCGACAATGATTTAGTTAACGCTAAGATTTTATTAACATTGACAATACAAGATTTAGAGATACGAATGAACTCAATAGGAAGGTTTTCCTCTAGCTCGTATAGTCGCTGATGCGTTGTATAAAGCTGATTTTCAGTGTGGGCACGGACTTGTCGATCCTCGGTCTCAAAGAATAAAATATCGCCAACTTCTAGGTAAAATTCAGTGGAACCGGAATAAAAGGTCATAACTTTTTGCGTAGCATTTTGTCTTTTTATTAATTCCTGAATTTCTGTAATGTTTTTAGTAAACTCGGGCGCTCGAATAATGACTTCGCCCTCTTTAATATTTGGATCAATTTCAACTCGCATTTTCAATGTCGATCATCCTTTCCTACTAAGTACATCATAAAAAAGAGAGCGGGTAAATGGGTAAGGGATAAGTGGTTGGATTAAGCGACTAGGCGGTCAAAAAACTGTAAGAAAATGATTGCAGCAGAACCTAGCTGAATTGATTTTCTTACAGTTTTTAAGTGCTTATTTAGAATATTTTTGACCGAGCAGCATGCGACCCGACATGGTTCTTAAAATTAAACCTAGATGGGTATGATGAAGGTCATCGCCAGTTTTACGATATAGCGGTTGAAGTTCTGAATTCCAAAGGGCAAAAGTTGTCGTAAATGTTGGAAATTTCCAATAGCGGTGCCGGTAATTTGGAATCTTAATCCAGCGCTTTTGCGCAACACGAGGTTGATCGACGTATTCAAAATCGATGTGAGCCTGAGACTTTGCTGCAGGTTTCACGGTTTTTTGAGGGCGTGCGGCCGGAACCGCAGTTGGCAAGCGGTGCTGTTGGAGCCTTTTTTGAATTACGACCCGTTTTTCTTCCATGGTCAGCGGTACTGCCGTGGGCGTGGCGCTCGGTAACTTGGTTACTGTTACTGGGTGCGATTGAATCGGCTTAACCACAGGTGCTGGTTGAGGAATCGGATCGGCCTTTTCAGGTGTCTTGGGCGAACTACTAGGTTTTTGGGGTGCAAGAGGTTGCACGGCATCCGACTTAGGTTGAGCTGGTTTTTTAGATCGCAGATGAACATAGTAGGTCACCGAATCACCATTGATCTGATCAAAATCGAGGCCATTTTTGGGGAAATCATTAGTAGTTAACGTATATCCTTGACTTTCATATTCCTTGATCTTACGGGTTGGATCATACGTATTGGCCTGATTATAGTAGACCGAAACTTCTTTTGAAAGCAGCTCTTGATGAGTGCGATCATCAATGAATTTTACCGTAGCTTTTTTATGAGCCCGTTCGTATCTAACTGTATAGTGCAGATCGGAACTATTAGCATCGATCGTTTGTTGATCAACCTGTTGATGGCTAGAACGGGGCGCATTATTAGAAGCTACGTGATAACCCTTGATGGTTGGATTAGGGATGGCAGCTAAAGTAGCTTGATTGCTCCTAGTCCAATTCTGCTGGTCCACGGGTCGGCCTTGTTGATCGAGCGTTAAAGTTGTTTTAGTTCTTGAAAAATAAGTAACAGTTGTGTGATGAAGCGCATCTGCTACCGTCGCAAAGGTAACGGGCTGAGCGCGATATGGATTGGCAAGAGCCTTACCATCTTCATCCACATACTCAACGTATTCGTTGATAGTTTTGGTGGTCAAGTGGTATGCTGGAGCGTATACGTAGGTAACTATACCATTGTCTCCATGATGGCTTAAAATACCAGTGGCAGGAAGGCTACCAGCTCCCATGCGAACAAAGTGATAATTATTAATATTTTGAGGATGGGTAGTGTAGGGCCGGCCTACAAAAGGGCCGAATGGATAATCGGCAGTCCCGGTAGCTAAGAGTTTCCCCGTCTGATCCACATACCGTACGGTAACCGTAGCGTGATGGTGGTGATGATGGTGATAGGGTGCTGCAGATGGCGGATTAGTAGCCGTCGCACTGGAACTTTGAGTAGCGGATGAAGATGCCGTGGTTGTAGTGCTAGAACTCGTAGCCACGGTCGTTGAATTAGCGTCCGCCTGATAGGATTCAGCATTAGATGGGGAGGTTGGTTTTGGAGTAGGTGTTTTAGCCGCCCAAGCGGTGGTCGAAACTAAAAATGTATTGGTAACGATAACGATACTTAACACAACGGTAATTAGCCATTTTCTACTCTTGTTGTATAATTTGGTGTAGTGCTTTGTTCCCAAGATGATTTACCCCCAGACATATTTTTAGAGTCTATATTTTGATGCCTTTAAAAATATTGTTAACAAATCACCTTAAGGAGTTAATAATATGATCGAGAAGTTTAACCGATTATTGGACGATGAGCAGCAGTTGGTCCTCCAACTAGCCGAACTGTATATCCATGATTCTGAGAAGAGGCTTTCGATAGGCTATGTTCAAGATGAGCTGGGAGTTAGTAGACATCAGGTGCTGGGCGCGTTTGATTTATTAAAATCAACGATTACTGCACTTCGTATTGAAAACATTGATTTGGAATACGATGGCAAGGGAGTCCTGTTAATCTATGGTCTAACAACAACTTCAATGAAAACCATTCTGGAAAACATGGCGACCAGGTCAATTCGTTTGAATATTTTTATAAATTCTCAATTGGGAATTTACGGCACCCAAGCTCAATTCCTAAAGCAATTCGGAATCAGTCGAGCAACCTATTATCGCAATATTATTTATATTAGGCAAATTCTGTCGGAAGAATTCTTCAACAAGACCCATCGCAATGAAGAAAGTGTGCGACAGACTATTTTTAGCGTGATTCATCATTTTTTCAATGGAATTGATGCGATGCCGATTGAGCTGGGAGAGCCGGTGGACACTTTAATCACCGAGTTGAGTGAGCTAAAATCAATGCATTTAAGCTACACAGAACGGCAACGCTTGACGAATTTTTTGTTTGTCCAAACTAAGCGTATTCGTCAGGGAAACGTGGTTAAAAAGATTGTCGATAAGGATTGCGCTAAGGAAAAGTTGGATTTTTTAGAGCCACTGAGAGATTTATGGGGGTTGGAAGAGCCTGATTTAATCCAAGAAGCTTGGTATCTGAACATTTATTTTATGGTCAACGAACTAGCGCCATTTGAAATTGAAAAGTGTGGGAATCAGCCGCCGTTAAAAGTAATTCAAACTTTGGTAGAAAAACAGCTCGATTTTTTGCACCAAATTTTTGAAGGGTTAGAAGTAGACGGCCAACTAGCAGAGATTCGACAGGAACTACTGGAAACCAACCTCAAAGTATTTTCGCCATTTTATTTCAGTGAGACGTTTGTAGATCCAACTAAGGTGCCCTTTTTCAGTGAAACTTATCCTGAAATTGACGAGATGGTGAAACAAATTTTGGCGTATGTAGGCGAGCAACGTAAATTAAGGCTTGATAAAGATACGTTAACCCAGCTATATTATACTTACATGTTAATTTTGCTGGAACATCTACCGGTTCAGTTGGTAAGTAGTGTCGTGAAGATTACGGTCGATTTTTCTAATGGAAAAGTTTTTACCAAGTACATCACGTCTCAGCTACAACAATTTGCGCCCCTTAATATCGAAATTTCTAAACGTCTGGAAGATGATACGGATATATTTCTATCGGATCAACGTTTTTATGATGTCGATTGTGAGCAAATGATCTGGGAGTCACCACCTTTAGCTGAGGATTGGGAACAACTAGGTGATTTAATCGTAAAAATTAAACAAAATGATAAAAAAATAATTAATAGCTAACCAAAGACTTTTTAACGGCGTCCGCTCGGGACTTACTGTTAAAAAGTCTTTTTGAATTTTAAGGTGCATTCTCATGATTTTAAAATTAGATGAAAAACGTGAAACATAGAACCCCTTTACGATAAGAGACACGGATTATATTATAAAAACGTGCTAGTCCTTGATTAGCACACGGGGGGATCATTCTAATATCCTTTTTGTAGGATAAGGAACGACGGGAAGCTGTGAAGAAAGGTCAAACGTACGATTTTTGAGGAATGTTCGTGCGCAGCCCGATGAATCACAGCTTCTTTTTATCACGATGGTAGATGAATGAGTTATTGATGGAAGGCAGAAATGGGCGCAAAGAAAAAGATTTGGTTTTGGGTGATAGTAACCTTGCAGGTAATATTTGTTTTAAAAATGGTACATGATACGTACTTCAATGATCGTTGGGCAACGAGGTACAACGTCCGTTCCAGAGAGACGGTAGTTAAAAATATCAATTACGCCTTAGAAAGCAATGATTTTAGTGGCACCGCCTTGGTGATTCGGAATCATAAAGTTTTGTTGCATAAAGGCTATGGGCAACAAAATGCTTCACGAAAAAATGGTGTGGATACTTTGTATAACATCGCCTCGATTGAAAAAAGTATGACTTCCGTGATGGTAGCGAAGTTAATTCAAGAGGGAAAATTGGATTATGCTACAAAACTGGCTGAATTTTATCCGTCCATTCCTAACGCTAAAAATATCACGATTCGTAATATGTTGACCATGACCTCGGGGTTAGAAGCAGCGAGTGATCCAGAAAAAACACTGAGTGAAAAAGCATTGGCCAACTATTACGCTAAGCATGTGGTGGTCGATCCGCGTAAGGGATGGGATTATGATGCGATTAATTTTCATCTGTTGGCGGGAATTATTACGCAACTAACGCATCAAAGTTACAGTGCTAGTTTTAATACGTTAGTCAATCTAAAAAATCAGGTAAATGTGATGGTGATGCCGGATTTTTCGAATCCCCAAGTAGCCGTAAGCTACCATAAAAATGGGCAACCGTTCGCCAATCCTCGCTACGTCTATCGTAATGAGATTGGTACCGGGAGTTTTTTTATGACCGCCGGCGACCTTTACCGTTACTTTTCAGCCTTGGTCAATGGCGAAATTTTACCAATGAAGACCGTCAAGGAGTTGTTTAAAACTGTCCCACATAGTGTTTACGCCGGTGGAGTCTATCACAATAAGCTTTATTACCGCGGGCATGGCATCTTGCAGGGATATGAACCTTCAATCATTTTCAACAAAAAGGCCGGCAATGCCGTCGTTTTGTTGGGAAATCGCAGAGGTAAAACAACGACGATGAAGCTGACCAATAGTATTTATTCATTGGTCAATCAAACTCCATATTTAGGTGGAAACACGTATTAATTAAGGAGAAGGTAAGTTAAACATGGATGTCACGGCAATCGTACCTGCCCATAATGAAGGTGCAAATATTGAAGCAACGATTAAAGCGTTAAAGCAACAAGTTCGAAAAGTGATTGTGGCGTGTGATCACTGTACAGATGATACTTATCAAAAAGCAATTCAGGCAGGAGCGGTGGCTTTTGAAACGGTTGATAATCAGCATCGTAAAGCAGGAGCATTAAATCAAGCCTTAGAAAATTACGTTGATTGGCAATTACCCGACCAATATATTTTCATTTGTGATGCTGACACGGTGATTGCGGATGATTGGATTGAACGGGCCCAGATAGCGATTGATGCTGGTGGTTATGATGCGGTCGGTTCAGTGTTTTTCGGGGATGCGGATCGAAGTTCGATGATTGAATTTTGTCAGCAATTGGAGTGGTACCGCTACACCAATCAGATTAAGCGGAGCAAAAAAGTTTTTGTTTTAACCGGGACCGCTTCGATGGTAAGTGCCGAGATGTTTCAGAAAGTTAAAGCTCGCAAAGGTAGTTTTTACGACGAAGACTCGATTACCGAGGACTTTGCGTTGACGATTGATTTAAAAGAGGCGGGGGCCAGAATCATTTCCCCAATCTCTTGTTACTGCACGACGGAAATTATGCCCAACTGGCGACTACTATTTTTACAACGGCGACGCTGGTATTTAGGAGCACTCCAACAAATGGTTCGCCGAAAATGGGATCGCGTTTTATTTCCATACGTTTTTCAACAATTAATGTTACTTATTTCAGTCCTAGCATTTATGGGACTGATTGTTTTCACCGGTTACTTAATGGTGCAAGACTTGATTATTTTTAGTTTCTTTTGGTTTTTAATTGGAGTGATTTTTGCAGTCGAGCGGGTGATTACGATTTGGAACCAAGACCGGCAGGCAAAGATATTTGCATTAATGATTTTTCCAGAATTAATTTATAGTTTATTTTTACAAATTGCGTACCTTGGGGCGCTGGTTCAGCTGTTAAGCGGGTCAGCGGGTACGTGGAATCATCTAGATTAATGATTTAATTCAATAGGGGGACGAAAAAGTTATGTATTCAAATATTCAAAGAAGTGGTGTAGCTTTTGTAAGCTTAAGTTGGGGGTTCATGTATCACCTATTAGCAACGCTCTCGATTTTTTTCGCAATTCTTGCTGTGGGGACGATTATTAGATGCATTTGGTCTGAAAAACACCAAGATCCAAATTGGCAATAAAAGATTCCTTTTAACATTTATAAATCATAAATAGAATGGAAGCGAGATTGGGAGAGGTTTTCATGAATAAAAAAGGGCTTCTGATATTGGTGATGGCTGTGCTATGGTTTTGGGGCATCAATCGTAAACCACTCAGTGTTCGAGCAGCAACCGATTGGGGCGAACAGTTTATTACTAATGTTGAGTTGAGAAATAGCAAAGATCAAGCGCAAACTACTTTTGGACTTTACGATAACATGAAGATTCATTGGAATTTTAATATTCCAGTTTCTAAAAGAGTCACAGCTGGAGATACGATGACTCTCAAAGTGCCAGACAGTTTGAAGTTAGTTAGTAATGTTAAGTTTGATGTGACTGATGGGCGAGGTAACATTATTGGTAAAGTGCAAGTTTTGAAGCCAACTAATAAAGTTAAAGTCAAATTAACGGAATATGTGGAGCATTATGTAGGTGGAGTGAAAGGTGCTCTTAGTGTCCGAACGCAATGGAATTATTCTAAGGTCGATCAAAACCAAGTGCAACTTTTAAATTGGGGAGCTGGGCGGGCGGCTCAAATTAAGATAAAACCGAATGGCGGTCCGAATCCGAATGAGACTTTATACCAGTGGTCTTGGTACGATGTGAAGGACCCCACGTTGATACATTGGCGAGTGCGCGTGAATTATGCTAAGCAAAATCTCAATCAGGTCGATTGTACCGAACTAATCGGAGACCATCAAAAACTTTTAACGGGTTCCATCGAAGTCATGGGAGTAGCCTTTGATGACCAAGGTAAAGATTTTGAGGTAACGGCAACCTGTCCTAAAGTGAAAATCATGACGAATGGGACGAAGGGTTTTACGGTTGGATTAGGAAAGATTAAGCAGACCTACGTAATCGACTACCAAACGCGAATTTCCTCCGTAGATCAACATCGGCATTATCACAGTCAAGGGGATTTAACGGCGGCCAACCTGACCTCCCAAAGGATTAATACATATGTTCCAGAAAGTAAGGGCGTTGGAACGGGACAGGGATGGCAAAACAGCACGGAGAAGTTAAGTAACACGCAGTCAATTAAAACGGGATATATCCAAAAGGATCGCCCAGTTTTCTTAGCCGAAGAAAAACAGGCCATCATTAAAAACTTTTTAATGGTCGGAGCGAGCCTATTGGCCCTGATTGGGTGGTTCATTTATCATCGCCGGAAATGATGTCAGAAAGAACTTCGGAAAAGAGTAACATCTAATACAAAAAAAGGCGTCCACTGTGAGACGTCTTTTTTGATATAGCATATAAAATATTTTACATAGGGCAATTAATTTTTATGTTTCTTTTTGGAAACGAACCAGCGTTGAATCACAATCAAATCGGCAATGACAAGTAAAGCTGCGGAAATCATGAAAGCAACATGCATTCCGAAGATAAACAGTTGATCGTTGCCGGTTGGATAAGTAGTAATACTACGACCGAGTTTGGCGCCCATTACTAAGAAAAGCGATGATGTAGAGATACTAACGCCTAAAATCATACCTAGGTTTCGAGCTAACGCATTAACACTGCCAGCGATTCCTAGTCGATTACTTGGAACGGCGGACATTACAGATGCGTTATTCGGCGATTGAAACATACCAATCCCAATTCCGGTAACAATTGAAGTAAAAATAAAGTACCAGAACGGAGTGTCCAACTGAAAGCCCATAATCAAAAACTGGGCTAACAATACTAGCGTAACACCGATAATGGTAATTTTAGTTGAATTAAATTTGTCAGCTAAGACGCCACCAATCGGTCCGAAAATTACCATAGTGAGTGGAATGATTGAAAGTAGGATTCCTGAAAGTCCAGAGGATAAACCACGAGCATTAACTAGATAGTAAGGCATCAAAACATTATAAAAGAAACCATTGATGAAAACGAGTAATGCTGCAATCAAACCGAAGGTGAAATCCGAATACTTAAAAATTGAAAAATCGAGTAAAGGATGCTTAAGTTGTTTCTCGGTACGAATAAATAGGATAATTGAAACCACGGCAATCAACAGTGCTCCAAGGATGATTGGATGGGTATACCCAATTGCTTGCCCTCGTAAAATAGCAAAGAAGAAAGTTACAATAAAAACAACAAATTCTAGTGTGCCTAACCAGTCGAGGGGCGCGTTGGCCGAAACAGGAACATCTTTTGGCAAACTTTTAAGTCCCAATAAAATAGCAATTATTCCAATTGGAACATTAATCCAGAAAATATAATTCCAAGGTAAGTAGTTGAGAATTAAACCTCCAACGGCGGGTCCAGCAACTGATCCTAGAGCAACGAAAGTTCCGATGAAGCCCATCGCTCGCCCACGCTGATTGATTGGAAAGGAACTAGTGGTGATTCCAAAGCTATTTGACATAGTCATCGCTGCTCCAACCGCCTGAACACCGCGAGCAAATAGCAAAAATGGTAACCCAAGATTGATTCCAGCGATTAATGAACCAATAATAAAAATTGCCGTGCCAATTTTAAAAATGCGGGTCTTACCGACCACATCTCCTAGGCGACCAAAAAACATGAGTAAAGAACTAATTATAATCAGGTAGATGGATACGACCCATTCAATCTGACTTGCTGTAACAGATAACTCCTTAGACATAATGGGCATCGCAATGTTAACGATTGACCCATCTAATGTTGACATAAACGTGAACATCCCCAGCGCAATTAGGATTAAGGTTTTGTTAACCGTTAATCCTTTGGATACATTATTTTGCATATCCGTCCCCCCAATTCATCTCTTAAAAATTAATACATTTAACATTGTGGTGCTTTAATGCAAAAAGTCAATTATTTTTAATTGGGATGGACTGTAGAAGGACGAGGAAATTTTGTGTGGGTTAAATAAGGACTTTCACTTTTAAGCAAAGTTGGTTTAATCAGTGGCACGACAAAAAGTAGCAACGTCTTATAAATTAAGTCGGATGCTACTTTTTTGTTACGTAAGGGTATTTACAGTAATTCTCTTTGAACTAAAGTTTCGGCGATTTGGACGGCATTCCAAGCCGCTCCTTTAAGTAGATTATCAGAAACAACCCAGAGATTATAACCTCCTGGATTTTCAGCGTCAGCTCGGATTCGTCCGACGAAAGTGGATTGGTGTCCTTCAGCGGTGATGGGTTGAGGATAAAGCTGAGTGCGGGGATCATCTTGCAAAACGATGCCATCAGCTTGGTCCAAAACGGTCTGAATTTCTGGCACCGATGGATTTTGTTCTAATTCAAAGTATACGGATTCGCCATGCCCGACGGGGACAGGAACCCGAACACAGGTCGCCGTCACTTTTAAATCTGAATTATTCAAGTCGTGGCGTAAAATTTTTTTGGATTCATGAATCATTTTCCACTCTTCATGGGTATAACCGTTATCTTCAAAAACATCGATTTGAGGAAGTAAATTAAATGCTAAAGGATAATGATGAGATGCGCCACTAACTGGCAAAATTTTAGCTATTTCAGCTTGCCCATCAAGATGTTGGCGAGCTTCCTCTAATAGTTCACTCCAAGCCGATTGACCAGCTCCAGAAGCAGCCTGATAGGTTGAAACAATAATCCGATTTAGACCGTATTTTCGATCAAGCGGGGCGAGTGCTACCAACATTTGGATGGTACTACAGTTAGGATTAGCAATTATCCCGTGATGCCAATCAAGATCATCAGAATTGACCTCGGGAATAACCAGGGGAACTTCTGGATCCATACGAAAGGCACTAGTGTTGTCGATACAGACCGCGCCGTTTTTTACAGCGTGGGGAATTAATTTTTTAGAAACTGAGCCACCAGCTGAGGATAAAACTAAGTCCACCCCGATAAATGAATCAGGAGTTGCGGCGGATACTTCATATTCTTGACCGCGAAAAGTTTGAACTTTGCCGACGGAACGGGGCGACGCGAGTAGTCTTAAATCACGAACTTCAATATTAGACTGTTCAAGTTGCTCAATCATTCTGGTTCCAACGGCGCCAGTGGCTCCTAGGATGGCAACGGTGATTGCTGACATATTATTTTTCCTCCTGAACAAATTTTGTAAGCCGTCGAACGGCTTCGTGTAAGTTGGACATGGATGCTGCATACGAGAAACGTAAATAACCTTCACCACCAGCTCCGAAAACTTTGCCAGGAATCACGGCTAATTTAGCTTGATGGGCGATTTGCAAGGCCAACTGGTTCGAATTTTGGATCAAATTGATGGGAATTTTAGCAAAAAGATAAAAAGTCCCAGCGGGCGAGCGAACTTGAAAATTTAATTGATTAAGTTCCTTTACAAGGTAGTCACGGCGTAACCGATACTGTTCGCACATCTTGGCTACATCGTCTTGACCATGTAATAGAGCCTCGATCGCCCCCTCCATAATACTAGTGGGAGCGGTGGTAACCATGAATCCATGTAATTTTAAAATATTACTGGTGAGCGTCGCCGGAGCAGCTAAGAAACCAATCCGATAGCCAGTCATAGCGTACGATTTAGAAATTCCATTAATAAGAATAGTTCGAGAAGGTAGTAGTTCGGCTATGGAATAGTGCTTATTATCGTAACTGAGTTCACCGTAAATTTCGTCTGCTAGGACGAATAGCTTCGAATTTTGAATCACCTGGGCGAGTTCTGTTAGCTTGCTTTTAGAGTAAGTTGCGCCGGTCGGATTAGTTGGGTAATTTAGGACTAGCATTTTGGCGTTCGGGTGCGCTTGTAAAGCTTGTTTCAAAGCATCGGCTGTGAGTACAAAATCAGTATCTGAGGTATCGATTTCAATCACCGTGGCATCAATTGCTTTTGCAATTGCCATGTATAAAGGAAAGGTTGGAGTTGGAATAATCACTTCGTCGCCAACACTTAAAATGGTTTGCATGGTAGCAAAAATTGCTTCGGTAGCTCCGATTGTGATCAAGATTTCACTCGCTGGGTTGTACCGAATATTAGTTGAGTTCAGTAGATATTTACTAACAGCTTGGCGCAAACGCAGTAAGCCGGCCGACGGAGCGTAGTGGGAGGCATTATTAGTGATTGCGTTAATTAAAACTTGTTTAACGTGTTCTGGCGTGTTTAAGTCGGGCTCACCCAACGTTAACTTTAAAATTCCCGGGATATCAGACACTTGTTGATCAAATTGCCGGATGGCAGAGCGACTAATTGCTGAGAGTGCCGGCCGAGTTTGGTTTTGTAAAGCTGAATCGAGTTCAGGCATTTATAAAGCCCCCTAATCTAAGATATTTTCTAGACCAACCACTAAGGTATTTAAATCGGTCACTTTTTGACAAGCCAGTCGAACTCCAGACATGAAAGATTGGCGGTCAAATGAATCTTGACGAATGGTTAAAGCCTCACCCGGTCCACCGAAGAGAACTTGTTCGTGGGCAACGTAGCCCGGTAAACGAATTGAATGGATTGGAACACCATCAACTTTACCTCCTCGAGCACCAGGGATAGTTTCAATTTCATCATAGTCGTTAGCATGAGTACGAGATGCGCTGATGGCTTTGGCGGTGGCAATAGCGGTTCCAGATGGAGCATCTTGTTTATCTTGATGATGCATTTCAACCACTTCAGCTTCTGGGAAATATTTAGCAGCCTGCTTAGCAAATTGAATTAAAAGGACAGCTGATAATCCAAAATTAGGAGCAATTAATCCTCCCAACTCTTTAGTAGCTGCCAAAGTTTGGAGCTCATGCATTTCGGACGTTGAAAGACCACTAGTTCCAACGACCGGATGATAGCCATGGGTAATTGCATACTTAATATTTTGAAAAACAACGGAGGGGACGGTGAAATCAATCCAAATGTCAGCTTGCGGAAGTTCAGCTAGCTGATTAGTGACCAAATAATCAGATGTTTGGGGGATGGCATGTGGTGCGTAACCACCAACTAACTCGAAACCCGGTAAGTTTTGGATTAACTGAACGGTTTGTTGACCCATAGATCCTGTACAACCAGCAATCACAACAGTTTTAACCTGATTTATCATATAATGGCTCCTTTCCTAGTAATGCAACTGCACGTCGGCAAGATGATTAACCCCCAGCTGATGGGCTAAATTGAGCTTTTCTTTTTGATTTAATGGCAAGATAGGAAGTCGTGGACTACCAACGGACCAATTTTGAGCGTTTAGAACGGCTTTAACTGGTGCCGGTGACGGATATAAGAAGAGGGCTTCCATTTTGGGTGTTAATTCTCGCTGTAATTTTCCGGCTTTTAATAGATCCCCGTGTTTCACAGCATCTAAAAGTGCTCGTATCTGATAGCCATATATGTGGCTTGCAACCGAAGCAACCCCATTTGCGCCTAAAGCGACTGCACCCAGAGTTTCTGGATCATTTCCGGTATATACAGCAAAATCATTGGGGGTGTTTTCAACTAAAAAACCAATGTCATTTAAATTTGTACACTGTTTAATTCCAATGATATTTGGTTCTTGAGAAAGCTCAACAATGGTTGCATTTTCCATTTGAACACCGGTTCGTCCGGGAATGTTATACATCATAATCGGAAAGTCAGCTTGGCGCGCGACGGTTTTAAAGTGCGCTACCATCCCGCGTTGATTAGGCTTATTGTAGTAGGGGGTAACGACTAGAGCGGCAATGATCCCGTCAATTTGGCGAACTTCTTTAGTGAAGTCAATGGTAGCTTGGGTATTATTTGATCCGGTTCCAGCAATGATGGGTACTCGTCCAGCGACTATTTCAGCAAAGCGAGTATACAGACCTAATTTTTCAGCGTGAGTTAAGGTAGGTGTCTCACCTGTAGTTCCCCCGATAATAAAACCAGTATTGCCGGTTTCAATGAGATGATTAGTTAAACGTTCTAACGCAGTAAAGTTAATTTTTAACTGATCGTCAAATGGTGTAATAATAGCGGAAATCAAATCAACATTTTCAAGCATATTTAAGCCCCCTTGGACATTCGATTTTGAAGAAATTTAATCACTGCATCGATTCCCAATTGAATGGCACGTTCATCGGGATTAAAGGTGGCAGAGTGAAGTGAACTGGTAGCGCCGACGCCCAACCAAAACATGGTGCCTGGAAACTTGCTCAGCAAGAATCCGAAATCTTCGCCGGTCATTGCTGGTGGAGTTTTTTTAAACTTAATGGCCGAATCGCTTTGCATGAATTGAATTAATTCATGAGTTAAGGTTGGATCATTTTCCACTGGTAAATACCCACCTTGATTCATTTTGACCTCGACTTGGCAATTAAAGGCTTGGGCAGTTCCTTCACAAATTTGTTGAACGCGTTGTTGAATTAGAAGAATCATTTTCTGAGTTAATCCGCGAATAGTGCCCTCAATGACGGCTTGATCAGCAATAACATTTCGAACATTTCCAGCAGACACTTTTCCAAGGGTTAAAACCCCACCTTCGATGGGGTTGACATTACGAGCAACAATGGTTTGAAGCTGAGTAATTAAATAAGCTTGAGCAACAACCATATCATTTGCGTCTTGTGGATAGGCTGCATGTCCTCCTTTGCCGGTTAATTTAAGATTAACTTCTGTAGTTCCAGCAAACAGGGTTCCCATGCGGCAACCAATTACACCAGCTGGCAACGTTGGCGTACTATGGAGCCCGTAAAATTCGTTTGGTCTAAACTGATTGGTAAAAATATTTGCATTAAAAGCTCGAACCGATCCACTATGGCTCTCTTCTGCTGGCTGGAAAAAGAAGATTAGATTATCTTGCGGTTGATGGTTAGCAAAATATTCTAAGATGCCCAAGGCAACCGTCATGTGAATATCATGACCACAAGCGTGCATAATACCTGGAGTTTTGGAAGCGAAGTCAAGGCCAGTTTTTTCGTTGACAGGAAGTGCATCGATATCTGCTCGATATCCAATTGTTCGATGAGGATGCGAACCAGCAACTCGAACTAGTAAAGCGGTTGGTAGTTCGGGAATGGTTTTAATTTCAAGCAAGTTTTGCGGTAGCGAGCGGATAACGCTTAAAAGTAGGGCGTGGGTCTGGAATTCTTTTAGGGCTAATTCCGGTGATTCGTGAAACTGCCGCCTTATTCGAACTAAATTTAATGGTTCAATGGTCATTTTAAACACTTCCTTATAGGTTACGTAGTCCGTCTTCAAGCGCTGTTTTCTGGGAAGTTGTATTATCAACCCGTTTAATAATTTGAGCTGGTACCCCAGCAACTACTGTATGTGCAGGAACGTCTTTGGTAACTACTGCTCCGGCAGCAACAACAGCACCGGTTCCAACATGAACGCCTTCAACCACAACGGCATTGGCTCCAATCAAAACATGATCATCAATTTGAACGGGTTGAGCGGAAGCTGGTTCAATTACGCCAGCTAAGACGGCACCTGCACCAATATGACAATGTCGACCAACTAGAGCCCGCCCACCAAGGACGACGCCCATATCGATCATTGTTTCGGCCCCAATCTCAGCGCCGATATTAATAATAGCGCCCATCATGATAACTGCATTATTGCCAATTAAAACTTGATCACGGATGATAGCGCCTGGCTCAATTCGGGCATTGACTTCCTTTTTGTCCAGAAGAGGAACTGCAGAATTTCGACTATCGTTTTCGACTCGATAGTGTGTGATTTGAGAAGATGATTCTAATAGTGCTTTAACGTATTTCCATTCACCAAAAAGAGTTCCAGAAGTTGGTGAAATAAAAGCTTCAATTTCATTCGGTATTTGTAATTGATATAGTTTTTCTCCGGCAATAAACACTCGAACGGGGGTCTGCTTTTTGGAGTTTGAAATGGTGTTAATAATGGACTGGGTGTCAAGATTACTCATAGTAATTCCCCTTTCAATTTTCAATAATCTAAATCATTTTGTATCATATCTGCGTATGTTTCTCTTTGAATAACTAATTGAGCTTGGCTATTTTCAGCAAAGACAACTGCTGGACGAGGATTACGGTTATAGTTACTAGCCATTGAATACCCGTAAGCACCTGTTGCCAACATAACGAGTACATCACCGGTCTTAGTAGTAGGTAATGGAAGGTGGTTGATTAAGATGTCACCAGATTCACAGAATTTACCAGCTAAACGAACGGTTTCAATCGGAGGCTGGTTTGGATTTTCTGCAAGGACCGCCTCATAGTCAGCCTGGTAAAGTGCGGGCCGAATATTATCACCCATTCCGCCGTCAACAGCAACGTAAGGGGATAAACCAGGGACATCTTTTCGTGAACCGATTGTGTAAAGTGAAAAACCGGCTGGGCCAACAATGGAACGACCTGGCTCTATCCAAATGGTGGGAATGGGTTGTCCAAGCTTAGAGTACTGGACTTGAAGTTCATCTAAAATTTCACCGAGAAGAAGCTCGGGGGCAAGAGGATCATCCGCATGGGTATACTTAATTCCAAATCCACCACCGATATTTAAAATATCGGCTGTAAATTGGTATTTTTGAGACCAATTTGTTAATAAATTGACTAACTTTTTAACCTCTAATTTAAAACCTGTTACTTCAAAAATTTGTGAACCAATGTGGGCATGGATTCCTCGTAGATGGATTCGAGGGTTGTTTTGGGACAAGCGCATGGCTTTTAATGCTTGTCCTGAATCAATATCAAATCCAAATTTACTGTCAGTTTGACCGGTTTGAATATAGCTGTGAGTATGAGCAGAAACACCTGGTGTAACACGGAGCAACACATCAATTTGAGTATTATTTTCGTTCAAAACTTGATCGAGCAATTCTAATTCATGAAAATTATCTAAAATGATAGTTCCCACTCCTTTTTGGACGGCAAAATTCAACTCGGCGAGTGATTTGTTATTGCCATGGAAGCTAAGACTAGTAGAGGGGAAACCAGCGGCCAAAGCTGTAGCAATCTCACCTCCAGAAACGACATCGGAATGGGCATGTTCTTGCTTAACAACTTGGTAAATGGCTTTGCAACTAAAAGCCTTGGAAGCATAGCTGACGATGCCGCGTATACCACGGTCTTCAAATTCTTTTTGAAAGGCTTGAATTTGATTACGAATCATGGTGACGTCAAAAACTTGGAGTGGGGTCCCATATTGACGGGCAAGTTGAGTAGCGCTTAGGCCGCCTATGGTAACCTGATTAACGTTATTTACGGTGTATAAAGACATTCGTTTACCCCCTTTTCTAATTTAATTTTCACAAATTTATAATACTAAATGAATTTCGTCAAGCATAAAGTAAGGGGGTATATGTCATAAATTGTTGCTCTAAGTAGAAGTGATTTATGAAAAATTTATTTTTTTGCATTCTAGTACAGAATGAGTATAATAGGCTTAAATTAAAAAAGAGGTTGCGGAGATTAAAAGTACCTGAGGATAGAATGAAGGATTCGATATGCCCCAGCGAAAGGATGATCCGCCGAAATGAACATTGACCTTTCTCAATGTTTGTTGGGTCTTGAGATAACATCTCAAGGACTGTCGCTATCATGACTGATAGCGGGGTGCTTTTCAAATCAGACTAATGATTTAGCGATGTTAGTTAATTACTAGCGCCCATTTTCGTTTTTTTACGAATGGGCGTTTTTATTTTGGTTAGTTGGAAAGCTAGAACCTCGCAAAAGGAGACTAGTATGGTAAAAGTTGTTAAGTTTGGTGGTAGCTCTCTAGCTAACGCAGCGCAATATCAAAAAGTAATTGAAATCTTAAGAGCAGATCCCGAACGTCGAATTGTGGTCGTTTCAGCACCGGGGAAGCGTTTCAAAGATGATGTTAAGGTGACGGATCTATTAATCAAATATGCCAACGCATCTGGGGAGAACGTCAAAGTAGCACGTCAAGCAGTGCTAGACCGATATCAAGAAATTGCAGATGCATACCATGTTTCTGATTCGGATTTTGAACAAATCAATGTACATCTAATTGATTTAGCAAATTTGCACCACGCAAATAAAGCATGCCGTCTTGCTCATTTTAAGGCGGCAGGGGAGCGGTTAAACGCAATTTTAATGGCATTAGTTTTAAAAAAATTCAATGTTACTGCGCGATTTGTTGATCCGAAACAATTGGGCATAAAGGCACATGGTGACTATAATAACGCGATCTTAGACCAGCATTCATATGCTCAAATTGAGGCAGTTTGTTCAAATTTGCTGGATGAGGCGGAGTATCTTGTAGTTCCTGGTTTTTATGCATATAACCAAAATGGTGAGGTATGCACTTTCTCGCGGGGAGGGTCAGACATCACAGGGGCCATTCTCGCACGTGGTTTCCAAGCTCAGCTTTATGAAAATTTTACGGATGTGGATTCCATTTATTCGGCTGACCCTAAAATCATTGCCCAGCCACATCCAATTCGAGAAATGACTTACCGTGAGATGCGGGAACTTGCATATGCTGGATTTTCCGTTTTTCACGATGAAGCCATCATCCCAGCAATTGAAGCTCAAGTTCCAATTGTGATTAAAAACACGGATCATCCCAATTTACCAGGAACCGTAATTGAACCCGAACAAAATTATGCTTCTGATTTAGAAATAACAGGAGTGGCGAGCTCAAGTCGGTTTGCGGCTTTGTATATACACAAATATCTGTTGAATCGTGAAGTCGGTTTTACCTTGAAATTATTAAAAATTTTATATCGTTACGATATTAGTTACGAACATATGCCTTCTGGAATTGATGATTTAACAATTATTTTCAACCAGAATCAAATAACGGATGAAATTTTACCCAGTTTGTTATCCGATATTCGGGAAGAATTGCACACTGACCAGTTAGAATGGATTGATGATTATGCAATCTTAATGGTGGTTGGAGAGGGAATGCGTGACAAGGTCGGCGTTGTAGATCGAATTGTGAATGCTCTAGCACGAAAACAAATTGGAATTCAGATGATTAACCAAGGGGCTTCTAGAATCTCAACGATGCTCGGAGTTCATCAAAACCAAGTAAATCAAGCTGTTCGTGAAATTTACAGAGAATTTTTTAAAAACAAAGGTAGGGCAGACTGATGATTAAATTATTACGAGTACACGGATCAGAAAATTCATTTATATTACTTGATCAAGAACAACTCGAAATACCAATGAATCTAGACCAGTTAATTCAATTAGCAATTCAAGTTACTAATAATCAAACAGGGTTGTTAGGTGGGGCTGACGGACTTCTTGTAGTTAGTTCAAGTGACCATGCTGGCGTTCGGGGACGAATGCAGGTTATTAATAACGACGGTAGCTTCGCTAGCATGTGTGGAAATGGGCTGCGAACGGTGGCTCGTTATTTAGCCGAAAAATATGAAGAAAATGATTTTTTGGTCCAAACAGATCAAGCCGATTTGCATGTAGGACGGGTAGCGACGATTGGAAATGGGTTACCCACATATCAGGTGGAAATTTCACCGGTTAGTTTTAATACTAAAAACCTACCAATGCAAATTGAAAATCAGGATAAATTGTTTAATGCGCCAGTTCGAGATTTTGATGATCAGCTTCTTTTTTCAGCCGTGGCGGTACCTAATCCACATTTAATAGCAATTGATAATAATAACCGGCTTTCAACTAAAAAGTTAGCGGAATTGGGTCATAGGTTAAATGCTTCCAATCCTTGGTTCCCAAAGGGAGTTAACGTGAGCTTTGGACGAGTCATTGGTCAGAATCAATTGTTCGTCCAAACTTATGAACGGGGGGTTGGTTTTACTAATGCCTGTGGGACAGGGATGTCAGCGACAAGTTTAGTTTGGAGCTTGTTAAATGATGGTCAAACTAGATTGGATGAAGTAAATGATATCTTTAATCCAGGTGGGATGGTCAAAACTCGGGTAAATCAAATTCATGGTGCATATACGATTGATTTAATTGGGAATGCGACTTTTACCCACCAAATCTGGATTGATGAGGATCAATTGCGACAAAATAATTTGGAACAGGTTCAAATTGAATCAACTGGAGAAGAATTACATTACCAAGAGTTTATTCGACAACTACCTCGCTATCGCTTTTAGTGAAATAACTACTATATAATATAAAGATTTTCAGTTAACCTAATTTTCAGTAAAACTGAAACCCAAGCAGATTAATTTAGGACTCTTTGGCTTTTTTACACTCTGATATAATAGTCATCGACTAATGAATTATAAGGAGAATGTTTTGAACTGGAAAAAAGGAACTTTAGGCGCGAGCGGAATGCTCGTCCTCGTTATTTTAATCGGATTGATGTTACGAACACCAATTACCACGCTACCTCTGATGCTAGGAGATTTGGCTAACAAACTGGAGGTCTCGAAGAGTAGTTTGGGAATCTTAACGACTTTGCCACTCATAATGTTTATGTTATTTTCGAGTGTCGCCTCGACCATTTTAAAAAAGTGGGGTTTTAAAAAGTCACTCCTAGGTACCTTAGCCATCCTATTAGTGGGTTCATTATTACGACTCATCGTTACAATGCCGACGATGATCATCGGAACCAGTTTGATTGGAATGGGAATTGCTTATTTAAACGTTTATATGCCATCATTTGTTACAGCATATTTCCCTAGCAATATTGGACTTTATACCTCGGTTTATACCTTTTCGATGATGTTTGGAGTGGCACTTTTCAACGTTATCACGGCGCCCATCATGGTGTGGGCCGGGTGGTGGAGCATGCTGATAGTATTAGCGATTACCCCTCTGTTGGCATTAATCATCTGGTTGTTTTTGATGCCTCATCTATCAGAAGAAATCCATGAGCCGCAAGTTGAAGTTAAAAAAGAAGCTATGTCCAACGATCAAATCTGGGTGAATAAAAAAGCATGGGCTTTTCTAATCATGTTTGGGAGCCAATCGATTCTAAATTACACATTCACTGCATGGATGCCATCCTTGATGGCGTATCACCAAGTCGGATCAGGCGTAATTGGAATTATCATGGCGGCTTTTTCGTTGATTGGCTTGCCGATTACCGTGCTTTTGCCCCAATTATTAGTTAAGTGGGGACGGTTGGGCAAGTTGTTCTTAGTAGGATCTGCTGGAGTGACCGGCTTAATTGCCTCAGGAATGTTATTTTTCCAAAACACTTCGTCCACGATATTTTGGATGATTGAAAGTTTGCTATTAGGTTATGCGATTGGCCTTTTCTTCATGTTCGTAGTAACCATGTTTGCGATTAAGACCAGTAATCCTTATCGTACGGCTCAGCTTTCAGGGATGGCCCAAGCGGGTGGTTATTTCATTGCCGCTCTGGGACCAGTGACTTATGGCTGGGCCTTTGGTCTGAACCCAACCGGAAATCTACAAAATGTAGCCTTTGTGGTGGCCATTACCTTAGCAACCATCATGGGAGTAATCATTGTTAAAACCAAGAAAATTTAAAGAAAACCTCCGAATTTCGTTTTGAAGTTCGGAGGTTTTTATTTTTGGGTACGAATTACATAAGAATCCAATAATACACGAGATATAACTTGTAGGGGGAGCCTAGAGTGAACTTCAAAGGCTGGAAAATAAGTTGTTTCGGATTTGAAACCACATAATTCAATTGTAGAGTATTTACCGATTGTACTATCAGCATTAGTAGTTATTAATATAATGGGAATTTTATTTTTTGATGTTTTCTTTGCAGCTTCGATTAATTCAGGGGTTTCACCGTTTAGAGAAATAATAATAACCAAATTGCCAGGTCTAATATCTGCTGATAAAGTGCGGATAATATTTGGATCATCACTTAGTTGGCAATTTTTATTCAAGAGTTGCAGTTTTACTAATAATTCTTTTGCAATTAATTCAGAAAAACCACGGGCAAAAATGTAAATGGTTTTGGCATGCTTGATTCTTTGCACAGACTGTTCAATATCTGGAATATTAATCATTTTGATCGTGTTAGTAACTTCATGTTCGTTTTTTAGGATGGCACTTTTAATATCACTATCGGCACGCTCTAAATTGGTAAAATCCTTTGAACTATTATTCTTTGCTACTCCATGCTTAAAATCACTGAAACCTGTAAAACCTTTTTTTCTTAGCGCACGGATAATAGTGGCCGTAGAAACGTTAGCTCGTTCACTCAACTCAACAATAGATAAAAAAGGAACCAATTCTAGGTTGTCTTGAATGAATTTCCATACAAATTGTTCTGTCGAACTCAAATTATCATTTGCCAAACCAATCCCTCCGATTGTAAATTCTTTTTCAACAATAACATAAATAACAAAGTTTTTGAAAACATTTACATTATGGATGAGGCTAGAATTAGGAGTATAAGAAAGAGGTGCTTGAAATGATTTATACGTGCACATTAAATCCAGCAATTGATTTATTTATTGAAACACAACAGTTGAAACCAAGAGTGGTTAATCGGACGAATAACTATGATATTCAGGCTAATGGAAAAGGAGTGAATGTTTCATTTATTTTAAAAATGTTAGGAATTGATAATACAGCGCTTGGTGTGGGCGGCGGTTTCACGAATTCTTTCATTGAGGATACTTTAACAAAGAGGGGAATCCCCAATAAATTTATTCATACCGACCAGCCTACTAGAATTAACGTTTTTACAAGAGTCATAGAGGAGGACACGGAATATAAAGAAGTAAATAGTGGCCCCCATGTTACGAAGCAACAAGTTGCCGAACTGATGAGGATGATTGAGAAGCTGACAAGTAAAGATATATTAATAATTTCGGGTAGCTTTTCTGAAGGTATCAATCCTAATATTTTAGTTGAGATTGCAAAGTTATCTAAAGTTAAAAGATTCAAATTAATTATTGATACGAATTATAAAGAAGTTTTAGATACGTTAGCATTTGGTCCGGAATTACTTAAGCCAAATGTCGAAGAATTAGAAAAATGGTTTGGCTCGAAAATATTGAGTCAGCAAGACTTAATCAAATATTGTGAAAAATTAATAGATTGTGGAGCAAAAAATATCCTGTTATCAATGGGAAGCGAAGGGGCCTTATTCGTTAATAAAGATACAGTTTTACGTGGAGATGCGCCTAAGGGAGTAGTAGTGAATACAGCATGTTCTGGTGACACTATGCTAGGAACTTTCGTAGCAGGAATGTGCCAACAAAAGAGCTTAGCAGAAAATTTGAAATTTAGTATCGCTGCTGGAAGCTCAACTGCATTTAAAGCAGGATTAACTGATTTTTCAGACGTTGAGGAGTTAAACGAGCAAATTAAGATTGAAACTGTTAGGAGGGATAGTAAATGACAAAATATACAATTATTGCAGCTACTGGCTGTCCAACTGGAATTGCCCACACCTATATGGCCCAAGAAGCGTTAGAAGAGGCCGCCAAGAAACGAGGAGTTTCAATTAAAGTAGAAACACATGGACAAAGCGGTACAGAAAATCAATTTACGCCTGAAGAAATTAGCAACGCTAAAGGAGTCATTATAGCAGCTGATAAAGACGTTGATATTGAAAGATTTGATGGAAAAAGATTAATTAATGTTTCAGTAACTAAAGGAATGAAAGAACCGGATGAATTAGTTAGTAAGATATTGGACGATGATGTGCCGATATACCACAGTAATGGCCAATATAATAAAGAAGATCAAATCAGTACAACTAATGGAACTTTCTGGCACAGTATCTATGTAGACTTAATGAACGGTGTTTCGCATATGCTTCCTTTGGTTGTTGCTGGAGGGGTATTAACAGCTATTTCCTTTTTCTGGGGTATCAATTCTGCCGACCCGAATAGCGCTCAATTTAATTCATTTGCTCAACTGCTAAATACGATTGGCGGATTTGCAATGAATTTGATGGTACCCGTTTTATGTGCCTATATTGCTGAAGCAATTGGAAAAAGATCTGGTTTAGTAGTTGGTTTTGCAACGGGAATGATTGCTTATACCAATGGTACTGGATTCTTAGGAGGAATTGTCGGAGGATTTCTTGCAGGATACACAGTGGTTTTATTACAGCATTTATTTAAAAAATTGCCTAAATCTTTAGATGGTTTAAAACAAATTTTTCTATTTCCGGTTATTGGAGTTTTTATTTCCGGTGCGATTATGTGGTATATGTCGGTACCGATGAAAGATATTAATACCGGCATGATGGCGTTTTTAAAAGGAATGGAAAATTCTAGTCCATTAGTTTTGGGATTAATTATTGGAATTATGTGTGCTTCTGATATGGGTGGTCCAATCAATAAAGCTGCATACCTAACTGGTACAGCTTTGCTTGCACAAGGAAATTACTTTTTCATGGCTGGAGTATCTGCAGCCTGCATAGCTCCGCCATTAGCTACAGGCTTTTCAGTACTTTTTAACCGTAAAGCATACTCTGAAAATGAGCGAAGTGCTGGTTATGTTAACTTCTTATTAGGATCAACGCATATTACAGAAGGAGCAATACCTTTTGCGGCTAAAAATCCGTTAATTAATATTCCAATTTTTATGGTTGGATCTTCCATCGCAGCAATTTTAACTTATACAACTAGAATTAGCGTTCCAGCACCACATGGTGGTTTTATCGTTCTACCTTTGGTTAATAAACCATTTTTATGGGTTTTGTTTATTGTAATTGGAGCAATTGTTTCGGGGCTATTACTTTCATTAGCTGATGGTCATAAAGCTCACGTTGGAGAAAAAACATTAGAAGATAAAAGAGAAGTATCAAATGAGCGTAAAGTGAATGACGAAAGTTTAGATAGTATCCTCACTGTAGATAATATTAAAGTTAATGTTGATGTTGAATCTAGAGATGAACTATTACGGTATCTATCAAACTTATCTGTAAGTAACGGATATAGTTCAGATGCAAATGCGGTATACAATAAATATTTAGCACGTGAGTCAGCAGGATCTACCGGGATGGAAAAAGGCATCGCTATTCCACATGCTCAAGATAATACAATTAATACGTCTGCAATGTTAGTGCTGAAATTAAAACAACCGATTGAATGGAAAACTTTTGATAACCAACCCGTTGATACGGTAATTTCGTTTTTAATTCCTGAACGTGACCAAGGTAATCATTTACGATATCTTTCATCGGTTTCTAAGTTACTAATGCATGAAAGTTTTGTTCAAGAACTAAAAAATGCTAAATCGGTCGAAGAAATAGCGGCACTATTCAAAAAATAAAAATTAAGGCTACTTCAGTTTAAAATGAAAGCGTTTGACAAAGTGGTACCAACCAGTTAAAATAGGTTTTGTTGAATGATACCAACCAGTACAGATGAGAAGGGGAGTATTTCAAATGGAAAATGGTAAATTACGTGGAATTAAAGCATTGTCAGATAAAAATGGTGTGATTAGCGCCCTTGCAATCGACCAACGAGGATCGTTGAAAAAAATGATTGGCGCAGCCAGTGGACATGAAGCTACTCAAAAAGAAATCGAAGATTTTAAAGTGGCGATTTCTTCAGAATTAACCCCATACGCTAGTGGGATCCTATTAGACCCAGAATATGGAATACCAGCAGCCCGAGTTCGTGATGAAAATGCAGGTTTATTGGTTGCTTATGAAAAGACAGGTTACGATGCAACCGAACCTGGACGTTTTCCAGACATTTTGGATCAATGGTCAGTTCGAAAATTAAAAGAATTGGGTGCGGATGCGGTTAAATTCCTTCTATATTATGATGTTGATGAAGGCGATGCCGTAAACGAACGTAAGCACGCATTTATCGAACGTTTAGGGGATGAATGTAAGGCCGAAGACATGCCATTCTTCCTTGAATTGGTTTCATACGACGCTGAAAACGACGATGTGAAGGGCAAGGAATATGCTGCGGTAAAACCCCACAAGGTAATTGAAATGACGAAAGAATTTTCAAAACCTGAATATGGAGTGGATGTACTGAAGCTGGAAGTTCCAGTTAACCAAGCTTACGTTGAAGGTTTCGCTGAAAACGATGATGACGTAGTTTATAGTAAGGAAGAAGCAGCTAAGTTCTACAAGGAACAAAGTGATGCAACCAATCTACCATTTATCTTCCTCAGTGCTGGGGTTTCAGCTGAACTATTCCAAGAAGAATTGAAATTTGCCCACGAAGCAGGTTCAAAATTCAATGGAGTCCTTTGCGGCCGAGCAACTTGGCGTAACGCCATCGAACCATTTGCGGGAGAGAGTGAAGCAGTTGGCCGTCAATGGCTTCAAACCCAAGGTAAAAAGAACATTGAAGATTTAAATGAAGTTTTAGCGGTTACAGCAACTTCAGTTGAAGAAAAATTATCAAAAATGATGTAAATAAAAAGAATGCTTCGTAGCGAATTCGTTATGAAGCATTTTTATTTTTAAATATTGAACCCTAGACCAAAAATACAAGTTCGGTTAAGTTTGGTTTGTAAGCGGTTTTATTTATGTTATCATCTAAGTTATTAATTCCAAATAAAAAACAAAAAAGGATATATATACCAATGTATAAAGAAAAATATTTTGAAGAATTGAAAAAGGAATTTAATAGCGAAGATGAAATTGTAACGGAAATCGTCAACTTAGAAGCTATTTTAAATTTACCAAAAGGTACAGAATATTTTATCAGCGATATTCACGGTGAATACGATGGCTTAAATCACATTTTAAAAACGGGTGCGGGGATTATCCGAGAAAAGATCAACGATTGTTTTCCAGAAATGAATGAGACAGAGAAAAACGAATTGAATTTTACTGTAGCTTATCCGAAGTATGCTTTAGAAAAAAGGCAACTGGAACAAGATGCAGAAGAACTAACGCAGTGGTATTTTGGGATGATTACGCGCATGATTGGGCTCACTCAATTCTGTGCTAGTAAATATTCTCGTTCAAAAGTACGGAAAAGTTTACCACCCAAGTATGCGTATATTATTGAAGAACTTTTATATGTAGAAGGTAGTCCAAAAAACAAGCAAAAGTATTATGAACAGATTATTAGTAAAATAATCGAGCTAGACCGAGCCCAAGATTTGATTCAGAGCTTGGCTGGAACGATTCAAAAAATGGTGATTGATCATATTCACATTGTGGGGGACGTCTTTGATCGAGGCCGCAAATCCAACCAAGTGTTAGAGCTTTTAGAGCACGCCCACTCGTTAGATTTTCAATGGGGAAATCACGATGTGCTCTGGCTCGGAGGCTATGCGGGATCACAAGCTTGCATTGCCACGTTATTTAGAATTGCCACGCGTTACGGTTATATATATGATTTGGAACGGGAATATGGTATTAATTTGCGAGCATTATTTACTTTCGCCACGCAACATTATCAAGCTAACCCCGCCTTTTATCCAAAGGCGGGTGACTTTGACCAAAACAACTTGGATTTATTATCCCAAGTTCATCAGGCGCTAACCATTATCCAATTTAAGTTAGAAGGACAAGTTATTAAACGACAACCTGAATTTCAAATGGATGATCGGCTCTTTTTAGATGAAGTTCAGCAAGGAAAAATTCAGTTGGGAGATCAGGAATATCCGCTAGAAAATGGGTGTTTCCAAATGGTTGATGCGGATCATCCTTATGAACTCACTAAGGAAGAACAAGAAGTCATTGACAGTTTGAGTTACTCCTTTAGACATTCACCTAAAATCAAGGTGCATGTGAACTTCATTTTAGAAAAAGGAAGCATGTATTTAATTTACAATAATAATTTGTTGTACCATGGCTGTATTCCTCTAACGGAAGATGGTGATTTTGATCAATTTGAATATCATGGTCAAAAATATGCTGGAAAAGATTTATTAACCTTTTTCGAGCGTCACATTCGAGCTGGAGCAGCCAAGAAAACGAGTGATGAAGATGATGATACCGATTTAATGTGGTATTGCTGGATTGGAAAAAAATCGCCCCTCTTTGGTAGAACGGCGATGACCACTTTTGAACGTTATTTTATTGCTGATTCGGCGACCCACAAGGAAGGCGACAACCCCTATTTTAAATTAAGAGATCGCCTTTCCACTGCGCATTATATTTTACGAAAATTTGGATTAGATGAACGTAATAGTTACATTATTAATGGGCATACTCCAGTCAAAGTCAGCGAAGGAGAATCGCCGATCAAAGGTGGAGGTCAAATTATCGTAATCGATGGTGGACTATCCAAAGCTTATCAAAAATCGACTGGGATTGCGGGATATACATTAATTAATAACTCGTACGGGTTCCAGATTGTAACGCACATGCCATTCCAAGGTATTGATGACTTGTATGAATCGCAAACGCAATCGACTAGTTTGAAACGAATTATTGATCGTGATTTACCGCGACGCAACATTGCCGATACCACGATTGGGACCGAATTGAAGCGTCAAGTCGATGATTTAAAATACCTCTTGGAAACGGATGAAATTAGTCATTAAATTTTTTGAATCGTAAGATAATCCAAGTAATGAAGGCCAATAGACCACTAACGGCAACCATGGACCAAAAGCCAACGCTCGTGTGTCGACCGGGCAAGCCGCCGGTGTTCATGCCCCAGAGGCCCGCGATAAGGGAAGGTACGGAAATAATAAGCGCTGCTGAATCAAGATATTTCATTAAATGATTCAAATGGTTACTCATAATATCGGAAAAAAGACCGCTGATTGCGTCAATCAAATCACGATAAACTTCAACTAGTTTAGTGATCTGACGTTCGGCGGTTTTTATATTATAAATCACCGTTTCATCTTGGAGGTTATTGGAAAATTCATCCAGTTTGAAAAGGTGTTCTAAAGCCTGATGTTGCGTCTCTAAGGTATGTTCCAAAAGAACGGTATCCTTCTTAACATTTTTAAGCTGAATTAATTCTTGATTCTGGGTAGTTTGGGTTGATTGCTGTTCGAGATACTCTAGTTGAAGCTTGATATGAGACAATTTAGTTCGATAGTTATCATAAATATGCAATAGAAAATGGGCAATAATTGCTTCAGTCGAACTAGGTTGGATAGCCTGCGTTAGACGATGGAGCTCAGCTTCCGTATTAGAGTTTTCCCGAACAAAAAAATTCAGTTGATTAGGACTCGAAACAATAATTAAAGGGTCTAGGACAATTTCGTAGTCAGATTTTTGATTGGTCATCACTAAATTACAGAGACCTACAAAGTAGGTGATTTTACCGCTGTCATCCTTAATCGTGGAAGTATGTGGGAAAACCTCCGGAGTCTTGATCCCAGCTGCAATGTTGGACGGAAATCGATTCTTTTCAATTAGATTTTGAAGATCATTAAAGTCTTTGAATTTGGTAATTTCGAATTGATTCGAATTGGTTGACATATAGAGCTAATCCTCCTTTCGTAAAACGGTTACATCGTTGAAGCATATTACTTTATAAAGCAATTCTATTCGATTAGAATTTGAATTACAAAAGAAAGGGAGTGAATTAATGAGTAAACCAGATTTAAAGGATCCACGAAAGTTGTATCATACAGAAGAATTTCCAAAACAACAACAGGATACACCAGCACTACAGAGTGAGATGCGACCTAAACCAGACTGTGGTGAAGAAACTTACGAAGGTCACGGACTATTGCTAGATCGTAAAGCGTTAGTAACCGGTGGTGATTCAGGAATCGGTCGAGCGACTGCAATTGCCTTCGCTCGCGAAGGAGCAGACGTTGCCATCCAGTATTTCCCTGGAGAAGATTCAGATGCGAAGGAAGTCGCGGAATACATCGAAAAAGCGGGCCGGAAGGCAGTTTTATTGCCATACGATTTCCGAGACGAAAAGGCCCCTCAAGAAGTGGTTGATCGCGTGGTTGAAGAGTTGGGCGGTTTAGACACGATGGTGTTGAATGCCGGCCAACAAATTGCCCATAAAAAGATTGATGACCTCCCCGTGCAACAAATTAGAGACAGTTTCGAAGTGAACGTGGTGGCAATGTTGGCCCTAGTGAAGGCGGCTAAACCACACATTCCAGCGGGAGGCGCCATCGTTACTACGACTTCGGTCCAAGCCTTTAATCCAAGTAGCCAATTGTTGGACTATGCGGCAACGAAGGCAGCAATCGCTAATTTTACCATCAACTTAGCTCAGCAGTTAATCGAAGACGGAATTCGGGTAAATGGTGTCGCACCAGGCCCAATTTGGACACCAATTCAGTTAGATCACGGACAGCCGGAGGAAGCTATCCCAGAATTTGGACAAAAATCATTAATGGGTCGGGCAGGTCAACCGGCTGAACTAGCTCCAACGTATGTCTTATTGGCTTCTAACTTAGCAAGTTATACTACTGCCCAAATATATGGTGTTACTGGTGGAGAACACATCAACTTATAAGGGGAAAGTCATATGCCATGGACGAAAAAAGATTATCCAGAGTCGATGAAAAACTTGTCAGAAACCGTGCGGAATAAAGCGATTGAAATTGCTAACGCACTTTTAGATGAAGGCTATGATGAAGATCGGGCGATTCCAATTGGAATCAGTCAGGCCGAAAAATGGGCTGAAAATCACGATAAATAGCAAATAAAAAAGAGCTGTAATCAAGCGGACGTGGGAGTCGATAATTCGACGAGCGACCTTTGGTTATAGCTCTTTTAAATTAGTAACTGGTATTTGAAGTGTTAGTTTGAGAATCGGTGCCACTGATACTAAAGTTGTAATATGCCTGAGTATTATTAGTGGTACCTGCATCGTTAGTGCTGTCAGATGCATCGGTACTTGTCTGGGCGTTAGCATTAGCTTGGGCTTCAGCGGCAGCTTCGGCTTCTGACTCGGATTTAGCTTCGGCTTCAGAAGATGCTTTAGCTGCACTAGAAGATTCAGATTCAGCCTTGGAAGCGGCCTTCGAAGCTGATTCAGATTCAGCCCGGGAAGATTCAGCGGCCGCTCTTTCGGCAGCTGCAATAGCTTCTGCCCGTGCAGCGGCTTCCGCAGCCGCTTTGGCGGCCTTAGCAGCTTGTTTATCTTCCTTATTAATGACCGTCTTCAAACTAATTAACTTAGTTTGTTGATCAACTGTTTTCTGTGATTTTTGGTTTTTACTCATGTCCTTAATCAATTTTTCTACTGTAGTCACGTCAACGGAAAGATTGTTTTTACGAGCTTTCATAATAACTTTATAACGTTTGCTAAGTTTATCCGCCATAACGACAATCTTGCGGACGTCTTTTAACTGTTTAGTATAGTTAGTTCTAAATTGAGCGGGTACCTTTTTTTGCTTTAAGTTTTTCAACTGATGGTCAACCTTTTTAGTTGTCACGTTTAAAGCAACGCGAGTTTGTTTATTGAAAAGATGACTGTAATCAGCGCGAACATCATAAGCATTTTGTGCAGCTACTTGTTTGGCACGCAAGGAATCGATGTTCTTATAATGTTTTAAACTGTCAACATCAGACTTGAGCTTATCTAGCTTAGTTTGGGTTACCGAATCTTTTAGATCAGCGTGACGATTATCAGTATATAACTGACCAATTTCTTCATTTAAACGGGCTGCTCGGTGGGATGAACTAAAATGTGAAATCCCTCGATAAATGCCAAAGATTAATAAGAAAGCGACAATTAAACCAGCGACCCAGGTGCTTAAACGTTTAATACTTCTTCTGCGAGCACGACGTTTGCGACTTCGACTTCCCAAATAGAGCTCGTCATCGACAAAAGGCTGATGGTCCTCTTGTTGCGGATGGAATCGCTCCTTAAGTTGTTCGATCCATTTTAGTACTGTATTCTTCATAAACAAAAATCCCCCAGAGACTAGTTACTTAATAACTCATAATATATGTATAATTATAGTTTATTATACTGGTTTTGGGTTAGATTTGGATGAAATTTATTCTATAAACGCCATAAATCGTACGCAGGGTCCATTAATAGTTTTTTAGCAGCTTTAGTAGAAATAACTGGGCCATCTAATAGAATCTCGCTGGCGATGGTAAATAGGTGAGCAGCTAGGTCAATCAGGGTTTCATCAATTGGTAATAGTTCGGGATGTTCCTTAGTTTGAATTCGGCGATCAATCTGGCAAGACACCTCATTTTTAGGTTTAAGAACGGTCATACCGAAGATATCAGCAAATCCCTGCATTAGATCATAAGTTAATTCTGAAATATGTTGTGCTTTAGTTAATTTACTGCAAATCATAGATTCAGTGAATGGAACGTGAACCTGAAGGCTTTTCTTACCGTCATCAAAATTAAGAAAGGAAAAGCGACTATCTTCGGGATCTGCATAGAGATCTCTTAGTCGATGTGCAAACACCCAATCGGCAGAACCACGGGTTGTTCCGTTCAAAGGGACCACACGAAAAGTGCCAAAAACAATGGGGCGTGCTTGCGTGATATTGAGATGATCGGTCATCATGCGAATAAAAATATCCCGACAAGGTTGGGAGCGTAAAAAATATCGGATTAATTTTCTAGTAGACTGATCTGTAGTATGGGGCGGGCGTTCTGTATCAATAATGAGCGTCTCTCCAGGAATGTTCCACGCGCTAATACCATGAAGATATACCGTTGTATCACCACAAATCTTAGCGTTTTTAATCAGTGGTAAGTTCCAATTTTGAGGGTTACGATCAGTAAAAATTTGCTTTGAGCTGAGCTGCTGGAATTCATCGTAGTAGTTCAGTTTTAGTTCCATCCGAATATAATGTCCTTCTGAGAATGATTATTTGTAAAAAAATTAATACGTAAAATAGTACCAGAGAGAAGTATCGTTAACAAGTATGATTTTGCAGGTGACATTTAATAAAAGCGTCTTCTTTGTCGACTCTATAACGTTTGTTTTAAATAAAAAATATTTTTTAGACCGATTGAAAATGATATGGATTTATTATCTAAAAATCACTACTAAGATAGCAAAAATGAAATCTATACCACTTTACACGCACGGTATCGATAGTGCTGACTATAAGAATAGTTGAAGTGGGTGACAGGCTAAAAGTTCATTTGGCTTGGAAAGCGGTGTTAGAATGGGCGTGAGACGATATAGAAAAGTGAATGAAGGTGTTGTAAATGGATATGAATGACCTAGAAGGACTCGGTCGGCTAGTAATCGCAGCAATTTGCGGGGCGTTTATCGGTTATGAACGTTCGGCCAGATTAAAAAACGCCGGGATTCGAACGCATATTATCGTGGCGCTGGGAGCGGCGTTAACCATGCTAATTTCAAAATATGGGTTTTATGATTTGTTGCAAAGTCGCGGCATCGGACTGGATCCCTCACGAATTGCGGCGCAAATTATTAGTGGAATTAGTTTCATTGGCGCTGGAACAATCTTGGTGCGTGGTGAAGGAGTGAACGGATTGACCACTGCTGCGGGAGTCTGGGCGACGGCGGCGGTAGGAATGGCGATTGGTTCAGGTTTGTATTTTATCGGTTTCACGGCTGCCGTTTTGATTGTGGCTTCACAGTATCTCTTTCGCGATAACATCATGTTGAAATACTTGCTGAAGCGCAAGCATTTTCATTGCCAAATCATCATGAAAAATGACTCGACTTCACTGAAGACCATTCAAAAAATGTTCAATGAGGGGGGTTTTAGAAAAAATACTTTTTCGATTAGTAATATCAATGACAATCGGATTACAGTCGAGTTGGAAGGGGTCTTATCAGCTGAAAATAATATTGACTCAGTATTAATGCGGATAGCTGAAAATGCGGCGGTGGTTGAGGTCCGGCGAGAAGATTAAAAATAAATATAAATGAAAAGATTTCAGCGAAGGTGAGTTATTTACCCTGCTGAAATCTTTTTTAATTTATTTCATTTTCCGATTTAAAATCGCCGCAACAGTTTGTTGATAGCGAGCTTTATAAGTTTCATTTTGCAATAGCATGGTTGAAAGGATATCGATGATATAAACCACACCCAGTTGGGAGTTGATAAATTGAGTATTATCGACAAATTCGCTGTATTGAACGGACAATTGGTAATCACTCATTTCGGCTAAGGGACTATCATCAAAAGCAGTGATGGAGACGACCTTTAGCTGGTGTTGTTTAGCAACAGCAACGGCTTCATTGACTTCGTTCGATTTGCCAGAAACAGATAGAACGATTAGGAGGTCATCTTTTTGCATAATACTACTACTGATATACATGGTGTGACTATCAGAAGGAGCGAAAGCATTAATCCCCATCCGCATTAGCCGTTGAGATAATTCTTGCGCATTGTAACCCGAGCTACCTAAACCAAAAATAAAGACGCGGGGAGCATTTTTAATAAGCATCGCCACTTGATTTAAAGTTTTTTGATTGATACGTTTCCAAGTTCCAGTAATCATTTGATTGTAAAAATCTGTGACCTGATCTGGAAGAGGTGCATTATCAACATTTTCGGTAATATTTGAAGTTGCTTCAGCCAAACCTAACTTAAATTGACTGAAGTCGGGATATCCCATCTTTTTAACAAAGCGCGTTACGGTGGCGGTACTAACTTCGGCCTTTTTCGATAAAGTATTGATATTCATCTTTTTGACATCGGCGGGATGCTGGACGACTTTTAGAGCGATTTTGCGTTCTTGACGCGATAAAGATGGGTATTTTTGCTCCACAACGTCAATGATGTTCATAAAAAATCCTCCTAGATTAGGTTTGATTAGTATTAATTATACGCTGAAAATAAAAAAGACTGGAACTTTTTTCAAGTATTCCAGTCTTTAATACAGGGGTCCTATTTAATGGCCTCAATAAAACGAGTGGCAATTTCCAAGGGACGAGTAATCGCGCCACCAACAACGACCGCGTGGCAGCCTAATTCTAAACAGCATTTTAGTTTTTCGGGAGTATCAATTTTTCCTTCAGCGATAATTGGTCGCGTAACTTGGGAACGCAATTCCTTCAAATATTCAAAATCATGATCAGCAATATTCATACCTTGGGTGGCCGGCGTGTAACCACGCATCGTGGTCCCAATCATATCAAATCCCAAGCGGTCTGCCTCAAGTGCATTTTCAATGGTATCAGTGTCAGCCATCAATAATGTATTAGGAAATTCTGTCCGGAATTGTTGAACGATTTCCGCAAGTTTTTCATCATGGGGTCGGCGTTGACCAGTTACTTGGCAAGCGACAACTTCGACACCAGTAGCTGCCACAGCCCGCATTTCCTTTAAAGTGGGGGTAATAAAAACATCGGAATCAGGATAATCTGTTTTTGCGATTCCGATCATCGGTAATCCAGCTTCATCTTGAATTGCTTGAATATCCACAACAGAGTTCGCGCGAATACCAGCCGCCCCGGCCATTTTAGCTGCCCTTGCCATACGAGCCATAATAAAAGAACTATGCAATGGCTCATTAGGCAAAGCCTGACATGAAATAATTAACTTACCTTTAACCGCCTCAAAAAAATTATTTTTCATAATACTGACACTTCTCTTTTATCAAATTTAGGTGAAATATAGCAATATTAAATATGTGATTTGAAATAGTGATTTAATCAAAGTTAGTTTTGTAATAGTTAACGTTTAATTCAATCATCGCAGTAAATATACAACGAGTTAAAAAATATTGCAATGATATAAAATGATAATAATTTTCATTTGGTGGGTTAATCATCTTCGGCAGTAGACGTAAAAATATTTTTCACTTTTTTTAATTGTAGAAAATAAAAACACTGAACCTCTTTCAGAAAGGCTCAGCGTTTTTTTTAAATCTGTGACCAGACGTCCGCTCCCAAAGTAGGGAAGAGGGGTACGATGCGTCCTAGTTGTTCAGCTGTATATTGGAACTCAATTGCTGGTAATAAAACGTTAATTGCATCGGCAGCATGTTCACTAACTTCAGCTGCTCCTACAAGATGATGGTCTTGATCGTAAATCAAGGTGTTATTACCAATTGTTTCCTTATCAACTTGGCGGAACCATCCGTCAGGAAGATGATTAGTTTTAATGGTGTAATCAGGATTTTGCTGAGCTTCTTCGACGCTCATACCAACCTGTGCGATTTGTGGCGAGGTAAAGACAATGGTTGGGATGGCCGGATAATTGATTGCGTCAGTAGTCTTTCCTGTGAAAAGTTGGGTTAAATAACTAGATTCAAAGATCGCAGTCGGGGTGAGCTTAGGCTGTTCTTTATCAAGCACATCACCAGAAGCATAGATGTTATCAATGTTAGTTTGGAGATGATCGTTAACTTCGATCCCGTTAGCATTGTAACTAACGCCTACTTCGTCTAATCCGATGTTTTCGATATTAGGAATTCGTCCGGTAGCATCCAAAATCCAGTCGGTGGTGAGGGTTTCGTGATCGTTATAAGACACGGTAAAATGAGAACCGTCTTCCTCAAAACGATCCACCTGAGCGTTGTAAATGAACTTCACCCCTCGTTTTTCGAGGTCGGCAATGACTTGTTTTACGTAATCTTGATTAAACTTGCGCAACGCCCGATTATGGCGTAAAAGTACAGTGACGTTCGCGCCGGCAGCATTGGCAATCGTGGCAAATTCCATGCCAATATAGCCCGCGCCAATAATTACGATATTTTCAGGAAGATGCTTGAGGTTCATAAAATCAGTACTGTCATGCGTAAGTTCTGATCCCATAACATCTAGATGGTGGGGACGTAGCCCCGTTGCAATCACGATTTTGTCAGCGGTGTAGCGCTGTTGATCCACTTCGATGGTGTGAGCATCAACAAATTTTCCACGACCGTGAATAATTTCGATGTCAACAGAGTCGAGTAGACCAGTAATCATGTCCGGCAAGCCGTCGATGACTTCGTGTTCATGTTCTACATTGGCAGTCCAATCCAGTTTTAAGTCACCATTTACAATGCCATCAAGGCGTTCTTGGTGGCGTAAAAGTTGAACCGGGTTGTCCAGCGTAATTTTCGCGTTGCATCCACGGTTTGGACAAGTTCCCCCGATTTTGTCCGCTTCGACGATGGCGACTTTTTTACCACTATTAGCTAGTGGAACCGCCCCGTCGAAGGCACCATGCCCCGCGCCTAAGTACAAAACATCAAATTGATAACTTTCAGTCATTTAATTACCTCCATCCTAAATTTAGGTGAATAAACAATTACCATTGTTGGCACGAGCATAGCAGAGGATAGGGGCGAGTTGCAAGCGATTGCAACTGGGAAAGTAAGATAATTAAATGATTAACAAAAAAATGGGTTAATGGAGTAAATACTAATTCTTTTATAGATTACTCTTTATTGAAATGACGTTGGCTATACAATTTTCGATATTCTGATGGTGTACTATTAGTATTTTTTCTGAAAAGTCTCATAAAATATTTTTCATCATTAAATCCAATTTGACTACTTATTTCTTGAACGGTCAGACTAGTATTACTGAGTAGGTATTCTGCACGTGATATACGAAATTTATTAATTTGTTGTTTAATGCCAATGCCCATAACTTTTTTGTATTTTCTAGATAAGTAACTTTTATTGTAGTTAAAGTGTGTAGCTATGCTACCTAAATCTATATCTTCAAAGCAGTTAATTCTTATAAACTCTCTAACTGGCTGCAAGTATAGATTAGATAATTGTCTTTCCTTGAGAATTTTCTGTGTTTGGTAATTTATCTCATGGAGAGTGCTATTTAAAAATAAATTTAAATAGATAGAATTTACGTTTTCTTGTGTAATATCTAATAAGTGATTTGACATTAATATAATTCTTTGGACATCTAACTTGTTTGAATAGTTAGGTAAAATTATAGAACTGTTCTCTATATTTGAAAGGAATAATGATTTTTCATCGTTAATTTTAAATTTTGAGCAATTAAAGTGTATCCAAATGAACTTAATATCGCTGGTTGTAAATTCAAAGCCAAAATGTTCTGCACTCGGTGGGATTATTAACAGTTTATTAGGTTTAACTCGATATTGAGTGTTACTAACTTGAATAGGGAGGACACCCTCAATCATAACGATTATTTCGAAACTACTTAAAATTCTATGACTGTGTTTCCATTTTTTATTATTGACGAAAATTCCAGCTGATTCAAAGTTGGCAAGATCATCAAATTGAATAGTATAAAAATCCATATTACTAATACACCTTTCAAGTAAAAATAGTCCACTTTTTGTTTTTATTAACTACCGACATTTCTATTGTAACATTCTATTATAATCTATAAGAAAGCGCTTTTACTAGTAAATATGGTTTTTTGTATTTATATATTTGGAGGAAATTAATTATGGCCAATGGACAAAATTTACTTTGTGAGAAAGTAAAAATTACATCAAATTTTTGGAACAGATATCGAAAATTAGTTGCTAAAACTGTTATTCCATATCAATACAATACCTTGAACGACAATATAGACGTTAAATTAAACAAAGATGCATTTGCGGATATGAGATTCTATGATGGCAAGATTAAAAGTCATGCTATTGAAAATTTGAAAATTGCTGCAGGAATTACACAAGGAAAACACAGTGGGATGAACTTTCAAGATACGGATGTTTATAAGTGGCTTGAAGCGGCTGCGTATACTTTGAAATATTATCCGAATCAAGATTTACAGAAAAAAACAGATGACATTGTTGAATTAATTGGGCAAGCTCAAGAAGAAGATGGTTATTTATCTACTATTTTCCAGATTAATATGCCAAAACGAAAATTTAAGCGACTACAACAATCGCATGAACTTTATTCTATGGGACACTACATTGAGGCTGGTGTTGCATATTATGAAGCTACTAACAATGGAAAAGCCTTAGAAATCGCAAAAAAAATGGCTGATTGTTTAGATGAAAACTTTGGCCCAGAATCTGGGAAAATCCATGGTGCGGGTGGACATCCTGAAATTGAATTAGCATTAATGCGTCTTTATGAAACAACAAATGAAAAGAAGTATTTAGAGTTAACTAAGTACTTTGTTTGCGAAAGAGGAAAAGATCCTGAATTCTATGATAAGCAAAACATTGAGGATGGGATTGATAATGACTTTTGGCCAGAATTAAAAGAATATGGTGAAGGTTATTATTTTGCGGATAAACCAGTTACAGAACAAGATACTGCGCACGGTCATGCAGTAAGATGTGTATATTTCTGTGTAGGATTAGCACATCTTGCCAGAGTAACTAGAGACAAAGAATTATTAGATGCCTCTAAGAGATTGTGGAAAGATATTGTAAAAAAACAAATGTACATTACAGGAAATGTGGGACAAACACAACGTGGCGAAGCTTTTACAACAGATTACGACCTTCCAAACGATACAGTATATGGAGAAACCTGTGCTAGTGTAGCAATGACTTTCTTTGCAAAGCAAATGATTGCAGATAACTTTAATAGCGAATATGCCGATGTAATTGAAAAAGAAATTTTTAACGGTGCTTTAAGTGGAATGTCGATTGACGGTACTAATTATTTTTATGTTAATCCTCTTTTTATGAACCCAATTGAAAGTAAAGATGGGCATGATAAAAAACATATTCTAACTCGCCGTCAACCATGGTTTGGTACAGCATGTTGTCCAGCAAATATTACACGTTTAATTGCTTCACTTGATCAATATTTATATGAGATCAAAGGAGATACAATCTTAGCCCATCAATACATTGCTAATATAGCTAAATTTAGTGATGACATCATAATTGAACAGGAAAGTAATTTGCCTTGGGAAGGTGAAGTTGTTTTTAATATTGAAAACCCTAATAAAAAAGATTTTAAATTTGCATTGAGAATTCCTAATTGGAGTAAAAACAATTTCAAAATTTATGTTGATAATAAAGCGATCAAGCCCAATGTTACTGAGGGTGTATGTTATTTAGACATTAAGGATAGTAGCGTGAAGGTTACCCTAGTGTTAGACATGGATACTCACATAATCAGGGCTAATGAAAAAGTTAGACAGGATATTGACCAAGTAGCAGTACAACGGGGACCAATCGTGTATTGTGCAGAAAGTGCTGATAATAAGGATGATCTTTGGGATTACAAATTGGAAGAAGAACCACAATTTTCTTTTAGATACGAAAAAGATTTATTAGGCGGAGTAGGTAAGCTCATTACTAATGATGTAAAAGTGTTAAAGAAAGAAGAATTCGATGATGGTGAATTGTACTCATTTGATAAGAAGAATAAATATCATAGTAGTCAATTAACATTAATTCCTTATTATGCATGGGCGAACCGAGAAGAAGGACAAATGTCTGTTTGGTTGCATGAATAGGAGGACACAAAAATGAAAAATAAAAGTGATAAATTACCATTTTTGGAAAAGGTCAGCTATTCATTTACGGATATGGCAGGAAATTTATTGTACGTAACGATTTCCAGCTATATACTTTACTTTTATACGGACGTTTTCAAAATATCAGTAGCTGGTGCGGGTTTAATTTTACTGATTGCTAGAGTTGTAGATGCAATTAGTGCTCCCGTATGGGGCTCTATAGTAGATCATACGCACACACGGTGGGGACAGAGTAGACCATATTTTCTTTGGTTGGCAATACCATTTGCAATTGCCACATTTTTAGCTTTTACGGCACCTAACCTTTCGGGAGATGCAAAATTATGGTATGCAGGTATTACTTATATTTTGGCTGCTGGTGTTATCTATACAGGAATTCAAACACCAATTACATCTATTTTACCTAGTTTGACTGCGGATACCGATGAACGAATAAGTGCTAATACTTTTCGAATGGCAGGAGGAAATATTGGAGCATTTATCACCTCAACATTTTGCTTACCACTAGTTGCTTTTTTAGGGCAAGGAAATGACAAACATGGTTTCATGTTGACACTTGGCATTTTTGGTACGTTAGCGGTAATATTGTTATTTTTAGCATTTAGAAATTTGAGAGAAAGAAAAGATGTCGAAGTAAAATCAATTCCATTTAAAGATAGTTTGAAAGCTACCGTTGGTAATAAACCTTGGTTTATTTTGGTTATTTCTTTTGTTATCTATTGGATAGCTCAAGCTGATCGTAATGGTATTTCAGTTTATTACGCTAAATACAATCTTGGAAATGAGCAGTTAACATCAGTTTTTAACGGGTTACAAGTATTGGGAATAATAGCAACCATTTCAATTCCATTCGTTGTAAAAGTAACAAACAAAACAATGACGATGTTAATTGGATTAGCAATTGGAGCCTTTGGACAAGCTATGATGGCTTTTGCTGGTAGTAATTTTGCTTTAGTAATTGTGGCTTGGGTAATAGGAATTTTTGGGGCAGCGCTTGCATGTGCAATGCCGTTTGCAATGCTAGCAGATACGGTGGATTTTGGAGAATGGAAAACAGGCATAAGAGCATCTGGATTTTTGACCGCTGTTGGTAGTGCTTTTTGTATTCAACTAGGTTCTGGATTTGGAAGTTTTATTCCTTCTAAAATCATGGCCGCTGCAGGTTTTGTAGCAAACCAAAAACAAACTGCTGAATCATTGGCTTCTATAAAATTCTGTTTTATTTGGTTACCCATTATCGTTTATATAATTTCTGGGATCATTATGCTGTTCTATTTTAAATATGAAAAAATGGAACCACAGATAAAAAAAGAACTACAAAACCGTCATATTTCATAAAATAATACTCTAACAAATAGCAACACACTTAAAAGGTTTAGTTTCAGAAATCAATGAAACTAAACTTTTTTATATAATTAAATTATTTTTTATAAGTAAAGACGTTATCAGCATTCAAAATGTATATACGTCTAGTAATGGAGGGTGTTATAGAAAGTTTGCTTTTACGGATTTTTTAATCATTGTACTAAAAGCTAACTTAATCTGCGATAAAGCAATTATGAAATGTTACTATTTATATATGAAAAGTATTTTAACAGAGTAGGTATAGATATGGAAAATAAATACGACGTTGTAAAACGAGATATTAAAGAAAAAATATTATCTGGACATTATTCTATTAATGATAGGTTGCCAACCGAAGCCAGCTTAATGGAACAGTATGGCGTTAGCAGATATACAATCAGACGAGCGATTGGTGATCTTGAAACGGATCATTACGTTTACCGTATTCAAGGCGGTGGAATGTTTGTAGATGATTGGCAAAAATATATAAATAAACCCATCGAAGGAAAAATGATTGGGGTAATTTCAACGCATATAGCGGATTATATTTTTCCAAACATTATTACCGGGATTGACCGCTACGTTTCTGCTGAAGGCTATTCGATTTTGATTAGTAACACCCAGAACGATCCGCAGAAAGAACGTAAAGGAATTAAAAAAATGATGGAAATTGGCTTATCAGGCTTGATTATTGAACCGACACAAAGTGCTCTTGGAAATCCTAATCGAGACTTATACGATAAACTTAAAGAGACGGGATTACCCACGGTATTCATTAATGCACACTACCCTGAGTTAGATTTCCCGTACTTGGAAGTTAACGATTATGAGGCGGAACGCCAAGTCACCAACAAGTTAATTGGGATGGGTCACGAAAAGATACTGGGAATTTTTAAAATTGATGATACACAGGGTGTCCATCGAATGAAGGGTTACATTAGTGCATACCAGGAACATCGAGATTTAGTGATGTTAAGTGAAATGGTGATGTACCAATCATCTGATAACATGCACAATGTGTTTACTCGAATCGAAAGCATTTTAGCACGTCCAGATCGGCCAACAGCAATTATCTGCTATCATGATCAAATTGCTATTCGAGTGATAGATTTAGTCCGCTCGATGGGATTAAAGATTCCAGAAGATATTTCAATTTTTGGATTTGATAATTATAAGTTGGCTAAATATATTTCTCCCAAACTAAGTACAGTTGAACATCCGAAGGAAACAATGGGTAGAGACGCTGCCAAGACGATTTTTGATATCATCGAAGGTCGCCCCTATGAAAAGAATAAAGTTTATGATCCAGAATTAATCATTAGGGAATCAATTAAAAAGATATAATTTGTTGAAAAATAAAATGGAATGGCAGACTAAATTCACTGGTGTTGTATTAGTTTGGTAAATAAAGTTTTTAGAACTCATCATTCATATATCGGATAAGCCGTTTTTATGAATTAGTCCTATTCTTGTTTTCTTGAACTATTTGGATACTATGATAATGAGGGATGAAAAGAAGAGGCATAACTTGTCTAAAAACACCAAACGACCTAAACTCATGGTGATTAAAAAAGAGCGGAAATTCTAATAATTAAATTTACATCATTTTAAAACTAATATATAAGACTTAATTTGTGACCCCTTATTAATAGCGATTAAACTATCCATTTTTAATGGATTAATACGTTTAACATGGTTTTATAGGTCAGTTATAATCCTAGTACGAAAAAAATCCCAATACTTAAATGTTTTTTTCATCAGTTAACTAGTATTGGGAGTATTTTTTAAGCGTTTTTAGTGATTTATGAGAGAGTATTTGGGTGACGCACCATTTCTGTGCGAAATAAAGTACTTGGTATGTAATACTTGTTTTGAATTAATCGATCACCGTGTATATCGAATATGTCTTCTGTAATTAACATAAGGGGAGAGTCATTAATAAAATTACGGCGAAACGTAGAAGGATGTCTTTCTGAGACGGATAATGTCAAAGTGGAACTAGAAGCCACCTTGTAAACATTATTTTCTAGAAACTGCACAATACTTTTGGGATTATTAAGGTTAACAGAAAATTTATCTATAGTTTCTGGCATTACGATTGCTAAGTTATTAGCAATGTTATTTATGCCATTTTTGTACCAAACATTAAGAGTAAGATAAGGGCGATTTTGTACACCAAATAATTGATCAGTAAAAGCACTAGAAGTATTTTTATGATAGTATGTCTCACGGCTTTCTATAGGAACTGTTAAGGTAGTTAAAATAGGCGAAATAAAATTTTCTAGGTGTTGATTACTATAAGAATTATTTTTACTAATATAATGGCCTTTTCCGTGAATACTAGTGATAAAACCATCTTCTTTTAACAGAGACAAAGCTGTTCTAAGGGTAACACGGCTAACATCAAATTCTTTAGTAAGAATCTCTTCAGATGGAATTTTTTCACCGGAAATTAATTGGCCTTGCTCAATCATTTTTAGTATTTTGTTGTATACTTTAACGTATTTTGCTGGTTGATGCATTTTACGGTTAACTCTCCCTATCTTTTAGATTTAAATGTGAATTAAAAATTAATCCGAATACCAATTATCATCAAATGACTGGTATCCGGATTAATTAGCTGTTTAATCCAACTATAATCTTAACATTTTCTGTGTAAGATTATAGTTGTAAATAATGAAATCTCCATACTCTTCTCTTCCATGAATTTTAATTTTATGAGAAAAAGAAAATCCCAAACTAGTTAGAATATGGATCATCGGTAAATTACTATGATTAGTTGTTATCCAAATATTGTCTACGTTGTTAGAATAGCCATTTTGAATGATATTTGAGAGTATTTTTTTTTGCTATTCCTTGCCCCTTTACTGAGGAATGGACCATTAATCGATGTAAGTACCAATCCTTACCTCTTCGATCGATGCTAATCGCTGCAATATTCCTTGCTCCGGTTGAATAAAGAGAATGGTCTTCAATATCTTTGATTAATACTCCAATATTGGGGTAATAGCTATTCCATTGAGTAATATGGCTTGAAGCCATTTGTTCTTTTGCATCTTGTAAAAGATTGAGTAATAGAGGTAAGTCCTCTTTATAAGCTGGTTGAAGTTCAATAGATTTAAGCATGGATGTACTCCTAAAAGATTAGTAGGGACATAACAAGCATCATGATTACTCCAAAAACCATTGGAACGGAAGTGCGTTTAACAATTTTTACTGGAGATAACTTTGTGGTTCCAGCAACTATTAAAATAACTGCCGCTACAGGAGAGATTGCTCGCAATAAGTTCCCTGCTAATTGCATAGGTACTGATAGGGCGATAGGGGAAATACCTGCAGCTTTAGATAATGGTAATAACAGAGGAATCATTGCATAAAGTAACGCAGTTCCACTTCCACTTAATAAGACAATAATTGCCGTGAATACAACCATAACTACTGGTAAAACAATACCTGAGCTATTCATAGTTTGCATAGTTTTTTGAATTAAATCAATTATCCCTATCGAAGTTAGTCCTTGTACGAATACTTGGGCGGAAACTAGTAATGCTACGATACTCATTACGCTACCCATACCTTCAAAAAAATTACTAGTTTCTTTTAAAACAATTTGGGGATGCTTTTTATTAAAAATTTCTACAAGTACAGCAATAACAAAACTAAGTAAGCTAACTAATTGAACACTAATATTCAGCTTAGTGTGAAGAAATATATTGGTGAAAAAGATGATTAGTAATATTACAATAGGTAAGAGCGGTAGTAATCCATAAATAAAAGCTTTGAATCCTTTATAACTTACCTTAGGTGACGCTGTTGAATCCTGTTCTTTATTTTGAGAAAGCTCTGAAGAATATGACAACTCTTCAGGATGCTTTTTGTCTTGATATTTTTGCCATAAATAATGAACTATAGTAATAGCTAGCAAGGTTGGAATAGAAATTAAAGCGTGTTTTTGAAAAACATAATCTGTTACAGACATGTGAAATTGGGATGCAATAGCTACGTTATCTGCACCTAAGGGAGTTGGAACTATTGTAGCTGAAGTTCCGATGATAGCTGCTGATGTTAGTCGCGACATGCCTGCAGAACGCAATACGGGATATAGAGTTGCAAGGAGAATAATTGCTAGATTTGAAGCACTTGGAATTACAAGTGATAATAGGTTTCCAATAAGAAAAACAATGGGAGCTAGTAAATAAATAGATTTAATTTTAGTGATCGGTTTGGTAAGTGCATGTACGGTAACTTGATTAGCACCTATGTGGTTCATATAAGCGCTATAACCACCTAAAATTAAAATAACAAATCCTGGTCCTACTAAAGTTGATGAAAATTGATCAACAATTGCCTGAAATGGATTTAATAAATTTGTACCAGTAGGTTGCGTTACCTTTAGCTCATTACCCAACAATATAGCGATGTACATCAAAATTAAACCTAGTGATAAAAGTATCATTTTAATATCATTTTTCTTTAATAACATATAAATCAAGATGCTTATAGCTATAATACCAATGATAGAGATTAATACTGCGTGCATGAGATCGCCTCCTATATTGTTTTTGATATCATTTTAGTGAACCAGTCTTCAAATTGTTTAGTATCAACGTTAATTGCCACCTCTGCATTGGAATTTTCCCCAAGGTATCCCTTAAGATCAATTAATGAAGCACCTGCTGTAAATGCTCCTTGGGTTTCTATAGCAACATAGGTTGATTTCATCTCAAATATTTCTGGTTTTAAAATCAACCCTAAAGCGAGGACGTCATACATATTTAATCCCTTATCAAAACTACCTCCACGATAATGAGAAAAAAGTGAATAAAACATTTTACCGGTTTTTCCAAGATTTTTTATTTTTTCTGAAGTGGCGGGCATTATTTTAGCTTGTCTCCCTATTTCCATGGGTACAATACGTATTGAAATATTACTGTTAAATACTATTTTTGCTGCTTCAGGGTCAACTCCAAAGTTAAACTCAGATAAGACTCCCAAGTTACCTCTACCTAAAGCTCCTCCCATTAATACAATTTCGTGGATATTCTTACTATCCTGTGGATAGAGATGAAGATAAAGTGCAATATCAGTTAAAGGTCCAAGTCCCATTAAAGTTACAGGAACAGTACTGTTTGATACAGTTTCATGCATTGCTTGTACCGCGGTCCTTGATACATCAGGTGTGATTTTAGGGATAGGAAAATCAAAGCCATCCATGCCAGATTCACCATGAACGTTACTAGCATTTTGTTTTTGTCGAAGGAGAGGTGACGGGCTTCCTGGAACAATAGGTATTTCTTTGTTAAAAAAAGTTAGAAGCTTTTGTGTATTATGAGTTGTTTTTTCTAAACTTACATTACCCGCAATAGGACATATAAGTTTGACATCTATATCGTTACTAAAAAGTGCCAAAGATATTGCAACTGCATCATCGATACCAGGATCAGTACTGATAATAACAGGTTGTGCTTTTAAATTATTCATCAACATAGGTTTAATAACTCCTTAGTTATATTTTTGAAAACGTTTTCTGAAATTATTATACAACGTTGTATTATAAAATACAACGTTGTATTTAATTTTGAGGGTTAAAGTAATGTATACAAAAAATATTTGATTGACGAATCTAGTGCACCTTAAATAATCGAAGATTTAGCTAAGAATTTGTATCAGGTTAATTAATGGTGAATTATATTCAGTTTCGAATTATTAAAAAATATTAGAGAGATTTTCTTTTGATATCATCGAAGGTCGCCCCTATGAAAAGAACAAAGTTTATGATCCAGAATTAATCATTAGGGAATCAATTAAAAAGATATAAGGGTTTAAGTTTTTAAAACTTAAACTCTTATTTTTTTATTCTAAAAATTCATCCTAACAAATTTTAAAAAATACATTGACTTGTCCGTATAAATATTCTATGATTAATATCGAACTTATGAATACGCTTTCAAAATATGAATGTGTGATTTCAAGGAGGAAAACAATGAGTAAGGAAAAGAAGATTCCAAGTGGATTTATTTATTTCTTTGGTTCATTTGGTGGAATTTTATTTGGTTATGATATTGGTGTAATGACAGGAGCACTTCCCTTCTTACAAACTGATTGGAACTTGCAAAATAATGCGGGGGTAATTGGTTGGATTACATCTGCCGTAATGTTTGGGGCCATTTTTGGTGGCGCTTTAGCCGGAAATTTGTCTGACAAACTTGGTCGTCGGAAGATGATTTTGATTTCATCGTTAGTTTTTGCGATCGGCTCACTTTTGTCAGCGCTTTCTCCACACGATGGACAAATTTATTTAATCGCTGTACGTATTTTCTTAGGACTTGCAGTAGGTGCTGCATCGGCCCTTGTACCGGCTTATATGTCAGAAATGGCTCCAGCTCGTTTAAGAGGTCGTCTATCAGGTATTAACCAAACCATGATTGTTTCAGGAATGTTGCTATCATATATTGTTGACTTTTTACTTAAAGATTTACCAGAACAAATGGCTTGGCGTTTAATGCTTGGTTTAGCCGCTGTACCAGCAGTTATCCTTTATTTCGGAGTTTTGAAATTACCAGAATCACCACGTTTCCTAGTTAAAAGTAATGATATTGACGGAGCAAGAAGAACGTTATCTTACATCCGTCCTGAAAATGAAGTTGATGCAGAATTAAAAACAATCAGAGAAACAGCAGCTGAAGAAGAATCAGCTAATACTAGCTCAACATTCTTAGATTTATTAAGCGGTAAATACCGTTACTTAGTAATCGCTGGTGTTGGGGTAGCCGCTTTCCAACAATTCCAAGGTGCAAATGCCATCTTCTATTACATTCCATTAATTGTTGAAAAAGCAACCGGAAATGCTGCAAGTTCAGCATTGATGTGGCCTATTATCCAAGGTGTCATTTTGGTTCTTGGTTCACTAGTATTCCTATGGATTGCTGATAAATTTAAACGTCGGACATTGTTAACCATGGGTGGAACGGTTATGGGACTTTCATTTATCCTTCCCGCTGTTCTTAACATGTTCATCAAAGATATGAACCCAATGATGATCGTTGTATTCCTATGTATCTACGTAGCCTTCTATTCATTTACTTGGGCGCCATTAACATGGGTGATCGTCGGAGAAATCTTCCCACTAGCAATTCGTGGTAAAGCTTCCGGAGTTGCATCATCATTCAACTGGATTGGTTCATTCTTAGTTGGTCTTTTATTCCCAATCATGACAGCTAACATGCCTCAAGAAGCCGTGTTCGCAATCTTTGGAATTATTTGTTTGTTAGGTGTTCTATTTATCAGAACACGTGTACCTGAAACAAAGGGTCACACACTAGAAGAAATTGAAGAACAAGGACTTGGAAAATAAATTAGTTTGGAGATTTTAAAATGAATTTAGTTGAAATATCAAAAGAAATTGAAAATGGCAATGTATCACTTGGTATTGAACTTGGTTCAACCCGAATCAAGGCCGTTTTAATCACCAGTGACTACAAGACAATTGCTTCAGGAAGTTTTGTCTGGGAAAACCAGTTTAAGGATCAAATCTGGACGTATTCATTGGATACAGTTTGGCAAGGAATTCAAGCTAGTTATTCGCAGATGGCTGCTGAAGTGCACAGTAAATATCATCAATCATTAACTTCCATTAAATCAATCGGAATTAGTGCAATGATGCATGGTTATCTAGCATTTTCGAAAAATAATGATTTGTTAGTGCCATTCCGCACTTGGCGGAACAACATCACGGAAGAATCTGCTGCAAAATTGACAGAAGCATTTAGTTTCAATATTCCACAACGCTGGACGATTGCACATCTCTACCAAGCAATTCTAAATGGCGAAGAACATGTTAAGGATATTGATTTCGTAACGACCCTTGCTGGTTATGTGCACTGGAAATTATCTGGTGAAAAAGTATTGGGTGTGGGTGATGCCTCGGGAGTCTTCCCTATCGATGAAAAGACAGGTTATTATTCAAAATCAATGCTGAAAACGTTTGCTGAACTAGAAAATGTTAAGCAGTTTGATTGGGATATCAACCAAGTCCTCCCAGATGTGAAGAGCGCTGGTGAAAAAGCCGGTGAATTAACTGCCGAGGGTGCTAATTTACTTGATGTAACTGGTAAGCTTCAAGCGGGTAGTGTAATGGCTCCCCCAGAAGGTGACGCAGGAACCGGAATGGTGGGTACTAATAGTGTTCGCAAACGAACTGGTAACATCTCGGTCGGGACATCAGCCTTTTCAATGGTGGTTCTAGAAAAGCCTTTGAAATCCGTTCATCGTGATATCGACGTTGTAATGACTCCCGATGGAGCCCCAGTTGCTATGGTTCATGTTAATAACTGTTCATCAGATATCAATGCTTGGGCCCAAATCTTTAGTGATTTTGCAGCAAGATTAGGAATTAACCTAGCACCAGATAAGCTCTATGAAGCACTCTTCTTAGAAGCAACTAAAGCTGATCGTGATTTGGGACATTTGATTAATTATAGTTATCAATCTGGTGAAAATATTACAAATATCAAAGCAGGACGACCATTATTTGTTCGTAAGTCGGATAGTAATTTCAACCTACCAAACTTTATGCAAACTCAACTTTATTCTGCGTTTGCACCACTAAAAATTGGTATGGATATCCTTAGCAATGAAGAAGATATCAAGACGGATGTCATGATTGCTCAAGGTGGATTATTCCGTACTCCAGTAGTTGCTCAACAAGTTTTATCGGATGCGCTTAATATTCCGATTACTGTAATGGCTAACGCTGGCGAAGGTGGACCATGGGGAATGGCAGTCCTAGCAATGTTTGCTAGCGACAGTAATGGCCAAAGCTTAAGTGATTATCTAGACACCAACGTCTTTAGTAATCCTGAAAGTATGACCTTGAGCCCCGAACCAGAGGGCGTTGAAGCATATGACGAATTCACTAAGGAATATGTAGCAGGCTTACCAGTTGAAGCTCAAGCTGGAGAAGTAATTTAGGAGGGATAAGGTTAATGTTAGAGAAGTTAAAACAGGAAGTTTACGAAGCAAACATGCAACTTCCTAAATTAGATTTAGTTACCTTTACTTGGGGTAACGTTTCAGGAATTGACCGCGAAAAAGGTCTATTCGTTATCAAACCATCTGGAGTCGACTATGACAAGTTGAAACCAGAAGATATGGTAGTAGTAAATTTGAAGGGTGAAGTTGTGGAAGGTGAAATGAATCCTTCTAGTGACACACCAACGCATACGGTTTTGTATAACGAATTCCCAGAAATCGGTGGGATTGTACATACCCATTCTCCATGGGCTGTTTCCTTTGCCGCTGCAGAAATTGATGTACCAGCTTTAAGTACAACCCATGCTGATACATTCTACGGCGACGTGCCGGTAACTCCGGCACTCACTAAAGAAGAGATTGAAGGCGGTTATGAAGAAAATACTGGTAAGGTAATTGTTAAGACATTCAAGGAACGTAAGATTGATCCAGAAGCAGTTCCAGCTGTTTTGGTTAGCCAACATGGACCATTTGCTTGGGGTAAGACGCCTGACAAAGCGGTTTACAATGCAAAGGTTTTGGAAGTTGCTTCAGAAATTGATTACCACGCTCTTCAAATGACTAGAAGAAATATTGAAGTTCCTCAATATTTGTTAGATAAACATTATTACCGTAAGCATGGTAAGAATGCCTACTACGGTCAAGAAAATGCTAAGTCTAAAGAACATGCAGCAAGAAAATAAAAAAACTAAAAAATAAGGAGATTTTTATCATGAAAAAAGTACAAGATTATGAATTTTGGTTTGTTACAGGTAGTCAATTCCTATATGGTGAAGAAACACTACGCTCTGTAGAAAAAGATGCAAAAGAAATCGTTGATAAGTTAAACGAATCAAAGAAATTGCCTTACCCAGTTAAATTCAAGCTAGTTGCCACAACAGCTGAAAACATTACAGAGGTAATGAAAGAAGTTAACTACAATGATAAAGTTGCAGGTGTGATTACATGGATGCACACTTTCTCGCCAGCTAAAAACTGGATTCGTGGTACAGAATTACTCCAAAAACCATTGCTACACTTAGCAACTCAATTCTTGAACCACATTCCATATGACACAATTGACTTTGATTACATGAACTTGAACCAATCAGCTCATGGTGACCGTGAATATGCATTCATCAACGCTCGTCTACGTAAGAACAACAAGATTATCTCAGGTTACTGGGGTGATGAAGGCATTCAAAAACAAATTGCTAAGTGGATGGATGTTGCTGTTGCATACAACGAATCATACGGTATCAAGGTCGTAACTTTCGCCGACAAGATGCGTAACGTTGCTGTTACAGACGGTGACAAGATCGAAGCTCAAATCAAGTTTGGCTGGACAGTTGATTACTGGGGTGTTGCAGACCTAGTTGAAGAAGTTAATGCCGTTTCTGACGAAGACATTGACAAGAAGTACGAAGAAATGAAGAATGACTACAACTTTGTAGAAGGTCAAAACTCTTCCGAAAAATTCGAACACAATACTAAGTATCAAATTCGTGAATATTTCGGTTTGAAGAAGTTCATGGATGACCGTGGATATACAGCATTCACAACTAACTTTGAAGACTTAGCTGGTTTGGAACAATTACCAGGTTTAGCAGCACAAATGTTGATGGCTGAAGGTTATGGATTTGCTGGCGAAGGTGACTGGAAGACAGCTGCTTTGGACCGCTTATTGAAGATTATGGCTCACAACAAGCAAACTGTATTTATGGAAGATTACACACTTGATCTTCGTGAAGGTCATGAAGCAATCCTTGGATCACATATGCTTGAAGTTGACCCATCAATCGCCAGTGACACACCACGTGTTGAAGTACACCCATTGGACATTGGCGGTAAAGAAGACCCTGCTCGTTTTGTATTTACAGGTATGGAAGGTGACGCTGTTGACGTTACAATGGCTGACTATGGCGACGAATTCAAACTTATGTCATATGATGTTACTGGTAACAAGACTGAAAAAGAAACACCATATCTACCAGTCGCAAAACAACTTTGGACTCCAAAACAAGGTTGGAAGCAAGGTGCTGAAGGCTGGCTAACACTTGGTGGTGGACACCATACAGTTCTTTCATTTGCAATTGATGCTGAACAATTACAAGACCTTAGCAACATGTTTGGTTTGACATACGTTAACATCAAATAATGCTTTACAGTAAGATTTAAATCTTAAAAATAATTTATTCAATGCCACGAAAGAGAAATCTTTCGTGGCATTTTTGGTGGTTAAAAAATTTTTTGAGTATACATAATTAAAGAAACAAATGTTTTTTTAAGGGAGATACCTTTTATTTTGGTTAACTTTGTGCAATACTACACATGTAAATAATTAAATTCTAAGGAAGTGTCTTTATGAAAATTGCTGTAATTAAGGAGCAAAAAGAAGGCGAAGGACGGGTAGCAGCCACACCTGAAAATGTGCAAAAGATGGTAGAAGCTGGAAATGAAGTTCTTGTGGAGCGCGATGCAGGAATTGGTGCCGGATTTTCCAATGAAGAATTTGAAAATGCAGGAGGAAAAATTGTTTCTCATGCGGAAGCTTGGAAGGCTAAGTTGTGTATTAAAGTTAAGGAGCCTGACGAAGAAGAATATCAATATTTTGAAAAGGGTAAGATTGTTTGGGGCTTCCAGCATTTAGCCTCTGCAAAAGCTACCGTGGAAGCTATGATGCAAGCAGGAGTAACGGCAATTGGTGGTGAAACGATTGTCAAAGATGGAAAACTAGAACTGTTAGCACCAATGAGCCAAATTGCAGGGCGCCGCTCAGTAATCATGGGAGCATATTATTTAGAAGCGCAACATCAAGGCGCTGGTATTTTATTGTCAGGAATTCCAGGCATGATTTCAGCGGGTAATGTTGTAATTTTTGGTGGCGGTAACGCTGCTACCGGTGCAGCAGATACAGCACTGGGATTAGGTTGCTCAGTGGTAATTATTGAATTGAACGACCAGAGAATTCAACAGCTCCAAAAATTATATAAAGGTAAAAAAGTTCGAGTCGTTAAGTCAAATGAAGCAAATTTAGCCCAAGAAATCAAAGATGCTGATTTATTTATATCGACCATTTTAATTCCAGGTTCTCGGCCACCCAAGTTGGTTAAAGAATCGATGGTCAAAAAGATGAAGAAGGGCTCAGTCATCGTTGATATTGCAATTGATCAAGGCGGAACGGTAGAAACCATTGACCATCCAACGACGATTGACGATCCAATTTTTATTAAAGATGGTGTAATTCACTATGCTGTACCTAATCAACCAGGAGCAGTTCCACGGACATCCACGATGGCTTTGGCTGCCGGTAATTTAGATTATCTATTGGAAATAGCCGATCAGGGGATTGAAGCTGCTGGTAAAAATGATCCAGCATTAGCATCTGGGATTAACCTGTATGAAGGAAAAATTACTAATCAAGGTTTGGCAGACTCCTTGAATCTTCCATATACTGAACTGAAACTATAAAAAGGGGGTGGCGTTGATGTTAGTAGAGAAAGAACCCAGAAACCAAGTTGTAGCAGCAACCGATAATTTATTAAATCTAAACCAGATTGAAGAAGCCCGCGAGGTTATTAAAAAATATGCGCGTCGGACACCATTAGTTAAGTCCATGTTTTTGAGCAACAACGTTGTCCATGGGGATGTCTATTTAAAATTAGAGAATATGCAATTAACCGGTTCTTTTAAATTTAGAGGGGCGAATAACAAAATTAACCACTTGAATGAAGAAGAAAAACAACGAGGCGTAATTACAGCTTCAGCTGGAAATCATGCACAAGGAGTAGCTTTGACCGGTAAGTTGCTGGGAATTAAAACTACGGTAGTGATGCCGGATGAGGCGCCCCAAATGAAGCGCGATGCAACCCGAGGATATGGAGCGGAAGTAGATATTCATGGCGCAACTTTTGATGACGCTCACGAATGGATGCGAGAAAGAGCTGAAAAAGAAGGAAAAACCATTGTAGATCCGTTTAATGATGCTTTAATTTGTGCTGGACAAGGAACTATCGGTTTGGAAATTCTAGAAGATTTAGTGGATGTAGAAACCGTTGTAGTTCCAGTCGGGGGCGGTGGTCTAATTTCAGGAATCGCCACGGCTTTAAAATCAATCAATCCTTCAATTCATATCGTCGGAGTTCAATCGGAAAATGTGCATGGCATGAAGGCGTCTGTTGATGCAGGCAAAATTGTTAAACATCACCAAGATTTTACGCTAGCAGACGGAACTGATGTAGCAACCCCAGGTAATATTACATTTGGGATTGTTTCCAAACTAGTGGATGAGATTGTCTTGGTTAGTGAAGAAGAAATTTCAAAAGCGATGAAAGATTTAATGCAGAGAACCAAGGTGGTTGCTGAAGGAGCAGGAGCATTGCCAACGGCCGCTTTAGAAGCAGGTAAGATTGATCCAAAATGGACTAAAGATAAGAAGGTTGTAGCTTTAGTTTCCGGTGGAAATGTGGATCTACAGCGAGTTTCACAGATTATTGATCACTTCTTTACTCCTGTTGATACGCATAAAGGTGCCATTGGGTAATTAATATTTTGTGAGTGAAAGAGGGAATCAAATTGGCAAAAAATAAGGAGCAAAAAAGCGGTAAACATGTACCGTATGTCACTAAAAAGCAACGAGGTGGTAGTCCAGCCATCTTAATCATGGGGATTATTTTAGCTATTATTTTTGGTGCATCAACGGCTTATTCAGGGATGAAAGCTGGATTAACGGTCGCCGCAGGAATTCCAGGTTCAATTATTGGATCAGGATTGGTTAGTATTTTTGCCAGAAAAAAAGGAATTTTAGGCAAAAATATACTGCAAGGCATGTCGAGCGGTGGTGAAGCCATTGCCAGTGGAATGATTTACGTTTTACCAGCCATTATTTTAATTGGCGGGCACGTTAATTTTTGGACCGGAATGATGGTGGGAATTTTAGCCGTGTTATTTGCCATTGGGAGTGCTTCGTTAGTACAAAATTATCTGATTGTAGAAGAACATGGACGTCTAGCTTATCCCGAATCAATGGCAATTACGGAAGCGTTAGTGGCCTCAGAAAGTGGTGGCGATTCACTTAAATTCTTAGGAATTGGTTTCGGAATTGGTGGTTTGATTACCATGGTTACGACCCAAGTTTTCGGGTGGCTAAACAATATGATTACTTACACCGGAAATTCATTTTATCGTTGGAAAATGTCTACTGAAGTCAATCCGATGTTAGCAGGAATCGGTTTTGTAGTTGGAATTGATGTAGCTTTAACGATGTTTGCGGGATCGATTCTTTCAAACTTTGCGGTAGTTCCGTTGGTAAGCTACTTTACCCAAATGGCTGGCGGAAGTGCTCACGTTTGGAATAATGCAGCTTTGCATATTTCACAAATGGGTGTGGATGATGTCGCTGGATCGTACGTCAAGTATATTGGGGCTGGAATGATGCTTTGCGGAGGAATCATTGGAGCAATCAAGTTGATTCCCGTAATCTGGACTTCAATTAAAAAAGTAATCAACGCTCGCAATAGCGCTACGGAAGAAAAGAATGCCCTAGGTGTGATTGCATTGATGTTGTCGGTAATTTTAATTTTTGTCGCTGGTTTTATTATTTCAGGTTCATTTTTAGTTGCTCTTATTGGTGGAATTCTTTCACTATTATTAGCTTTATTATTTGTAATTGTTTCGGCCCGTTTAGCAGGAACCATCGGGTGCTCGAACGCGCCGGTGTCAGGGATGACTATTGCTTCATTGGTAATTATGACTTTGGCCTTTGTATCAATGGGATGGACAAATCAGAACTACAGTGAAATCTTATTGCTATTTGGGGTTTTCATTGTTACCGCAATCTCGGTTGGTGGGGGTTATATGCAGACCCAAAAAGTTAACTATATGATTGGTGGTTCCAATCGTGAGATGATGAAATACTACATGATTGCCGGAATTGTGGGGGTATTTACGGTCGTAGGAACAACCGTGATCCTAGCTCCACAATTACAGGTGACCGGTTCTAACCCACCATTTGGATTACCCCAAGCCAATTTGATTGCAACGCTAACAACGGGAATTATGTCGGGAAATTTACCATGGATTATGGTCATTGTCGGAATAGTAATGGCGATTGTTTTATGGATGCTAGATTTACCAATTATGACGGTGGCTTTAGGTTTCTACTTACCAATTTCGACTACTTCGATCATTTTAGTGGGAGCGTTGCTTAAATTGATTGTAGATAAGACAACTAAGGGAGAAGCATTAAAAGCTAAAAGAATCCAAAGTGGTGTCAGTCTTTCTTCAGGTTTAATCGCTGGGGGCTCAATCATTGGTTTGATTGGTATTATTCTACACGTGACTGGTTTGCTTAAAGATGTATCACCTAAAGGTTTTGCCGCCGGAAATGCGATGGGAATCATAATCTTAATTGTATTAGCGGTTGCCATTGTTGTACCACTTTACATGATTAAAAAGGTAGAAGATCGGAAACCAAGTGATGAAAACGAGGGATGAGTATCAGTTAACAGATGATGAATTACGGGAGATTGTATTTGAAAAGAATCCACGAGTGGACTACGAACTAAAACAAGGAATTATTACAATTATTAAGCCACAAGATCATTGGATTCAAAGATTTTTCCGCAAGCTTAATTTTAAAATTCCCGAAAATACTTATTTAGATTTGGACGAATATGGGAGCTTCGTATTTCAACAAGTAAATGGTAAGCGGAGTGTCTATGAGATTGGGCAAAATTTAGGTCATAAATTTACCGAAGCTAACGAGTATTTATACAGTCGTTTGTGGTTATATTTAAATCATCTGGAAGAAAACGAACAAATTATTAAACGGATTTCTTAAATTTACGAAGGAGAATATTATGGAAGATCGAATCGAATTGTCAGCATGTACCTCAATCATGGTAGGAAAAGCAGCTTCCCTAGATGGAGCGACGTATATTTCTAGAAATGAAGACCGCCTAATTGCTATTCATCCAAAGCGTTTTTTGGTACAACCAGCAGTTAGCGGGCGTAAAGAAACTTATACATCGCCCTACAATGGGTTGACGGTGCCTTTACCAGCAAGCGGTTATCGTTATACTTCTACGCCGAATGGGGATGAAAGTGATGGTCCTAATGAAGAGGACGGCTTTAACGAAAAGAACGTTGGTGAAAGTGCCACAGAAAGTGTTTATGCAAACGAACGGGTACTGGCTTATGATCCATTTGTTAAAAATGGATTGGCAGAAGATTCAATGACTACTTTGGTATTGCCTTTTATTAATTCGGCGCGCGATGGCGTACGCTATTTGGGTGAACTGGTTAAAAAGTATGGTTCTGCTGAAGGAAATGGTGTCCAATTTAATGATGCGGATGAAGTTTGGTATATGGAAATTGTGACCGGTCATCAATGGGTCGCTGTACGAATTCCAGACGATTGCTATGCCGTGGCAGCTAACCAAATTGCTATTGAGGATATTGATTTTAACGATCCCGATAACTACATGTGGTCAGAAAATATTCAAACATTTGTGGAAGAACATCATTTGAATCCTGACCGAGATCGGTGGAACTTCCGTCACATTTTTGGAACGGATACTGAAAAAGATCATCATTACAATACTCCACGGGTTTGGTTTGCCCAAAGGTACTTGAATCCAGAAATTGACCAGGACCCTGAATCTCCAGAACTACCATTTATTCGGAAGGCTAGCCGGAAAATTGCAGTTGAGGATATTCAATATATTTTGAAATCCCACTATAACGAAACTAAATACGATCCTCTCGGAAGCGGAAGTGAGCACGATCGCAAGACTTATCGGGCCATTTCGCTATCGAGAACTGCTAATTCACACATTCTCCAAATGCGCGATAGTCGTAAAAATGGTGCTGCCGGAGTGCAATGGATTGGATTTGGCGTGCCCAGTTTCTGTCCACACGTTCCGTTCTTCACGAATGCAAATGATACAGACGTTTCATATCGAGAATTACCTGAACAAATGTCGTTAGACAGCGCCTACTGGTTATATGAAACATTAGCAATGGTCGTTGAATCGCATTATGCGGAATTTATCCAAGCGGACCTAGATTATCAAAAGGAATTATCACAGTGGGCAAGAACGAAGATTAGTGAGGTTGACCAGCAAGCTGAAAGACTTGAGGGAACCCAGCTTACGGACTATTTAACTGAACAAAATCATTTAATCGCCCAGCATTATAATGATGAAACTAAAAAACTTCTAGCAGAACTAACGAAACAGGGAGCGGAATTGTCGAAGTTGACGTTTAAGATGGATCCTGATTTGTAGTAAAAAATCTAAAATATTTTCACAGTACAAAAACATATTATCAACGCTTTTAAACGATTGGTGTTAGAGCAATTGTAGAAGCAATGACAATGTGTTTTTTATGTTACATTAATAGCATATTAGAAATTAAATTATATGAAAGCGCTTGCTTATTTTTTATAATGGCCTTATACTATGTTTGTGGTTGTTATATCAATATAACAAGTTGGTGATAAGGGATGAAAAGACAGCCGCTCTGGCAATATAAACAAATAAGTGCGGAATTAATTAGAAAAATAGAAAGTGGTGAATTAGTAGTTAATTCCAAACTTCCGTCAGAAAAACTACTATGCGAACAATATGACGTCAGTAGAATTACCGTTCGTAAAGCGTTAGCAGAATTAGAAGAGAAACACTACATAACAAGACGCCAAGGCCAAGGTAGTTTTGTTAAAGCACATTTTGAAGATGCAGGTATTAGTTACATTGATAACAATAGCGAAGATCTGCGTCGATTAGGACACTCAGTTTATATCGAATTACATGAATTTTCGATCTTAGCCGATGGTGAAGAGACGAAGGTGAGAAGAATCATGCAAATGAATAATAGTGAGTATCTATATCGGGTGAATCAAGTCTACATATCAGACCGTAGACCTATTATTCAACGTGAGACGTTTATGTCCTTTGCTGATTTTCCGTTATTAACTTCTGCAGAGTTACAAAATACGGAATTAATGCCATTACTTGCCAGAAAATTTGATTTAAATTTAAAGCGTTTACATCATGAGATAAGCACTGAAGTGGAAGATATACCTTCTAGATTGTATGGAATACCAAATACTTCACCAAGAGAATCTTATATCAAAGCAAAAACTACGTATACTAATGAAGAAAATCGTACTGTTTACTTAAGTAATGCTACAACAGCAGCATCTTCTAAAGTATTCTTTGTACGGCATAAGGAGGAAAATGTTATGTCAGAACCACATATTTTACTTACACGAGTTGATAACCGTTTAGTCCATGGTCAGGTCGGAGTAACTTGGACTAAAACTTTAGGAGCAAATTTAATTTTAGTAGCAAATGATCAAGCGGCTCAAGATATTTTGCAACAAAAACTAATGAAAAGTACAGCAGAATCTTCAGGAGCACAGATTAGATTTTTCACCTTACAAAAGACAATTGATGTTATTCAAAAAGCTGCGGATCGTCAAAAAATTTTTATCGTGGTAAAAACGCCTGAAGATGCCCTAACCTTAATTAAGGGGAATGTGCCCATTAAAGAATTGAATGTTGGAAATATGCATTTTGCACCTGGAAAAGAAGAGATTACTAAAAAGGTATATGTTGATCAAAGTGATAAAGACGCCTTAATGGGTGCTGTAAACATGGGAGTTAATGTTTATATACAGGATGTTCCAGATGATCATAAAACCGAAGTTAACTTTTAATATTTAGTTTATAAAAATACTAAGGGGGATTTGACATGTCGATAACTTTAATACAAGGGCTAATGTTATCAATATTTGCTGTGATAGCAGGTCTTGATTCATGGCTAGAAGTTTTATACATATTTAGACCTATCATAAGTTGTACTGTAGCAGGTTTTATCTTGGGCGATCCTACATTGGGTATCATGGCTGGTGGACTTACTGAACTAACTTTTGCGGGATTGACTCCAGCTGGTGGGACACAACCACCTAACCCAGCAGTGTGCGGGATAATGACTGTAGTTATTGCGCATACTGCAAGTGTAGGACCATCTACGGCTATTGGTTTATCATTACCATTCGCAATGTTAATGCAATATATTTTATTGATGTGCTATTCATTATTTTCAGTATTCATGCCAGTTATGGATAAAGCAGCAGCCGAAGGAAATACCAAGAAATTTGCTTCTGTACCATATTTAATTATGGCAATTGTAGGAGTTTTATTCTTTGTAGTAATTTTCTTATCAGCCTATGCTGCTCAAGGACCTATGCAAGCTCTAGTTAAAGCAATGCCTGTTTGGTTAATACATGGTTTTGAACTAGCAGGAAGTGCATTACCTGCGGTTGGTTTTGCAATGTTACTAAAAGTTCTTTTACGGGTCGAATATGTACCGTATTTATTACTTGGGTTTGTGGTAGCAAGTTTCATTAACTTCTCAAACGTATTGCCAGCAGCTGTAATTGGTATTGTATTTGCTATTATTGAGTTCTTTAGAGATAAAAAGAATAAACAATTACAAGAACAAATTGAAGCTCTTAAGGAAGCTGGTATAAATGGAGGCGAAGAAGATGGCATCTAACGTAGAAAATACTAAGAAAACAAGCAAGTTAAGCAAAAAAGATATTACTATGCTAGGAATTCGCTCTTCATTATTACAATCTGCTTTTTCTTATGAACGAATGCAAGCTGGAGGATGGGCTTTTGCCCAAGTTCCTATTTGGAAAAAAATTTTTGGTAATGATAAAAAGGCATTGTCTGAAGCCATGTCTGATAATATGGAATTCATCAATACTGCTCCTCCATTAGTATCGATTTTAATGGGACTTTTGACTAGTTTAGAAGAAAAAAGAGTTGATCGTCAAACTATCCGAGGATTGAAAAATGGATTGTTTGGTCCAATGGCTGGTATTGGAGATGCTATTTATTGGTTTACTTTGATGCCGATTGTTGGTGGAATTGCTGCCTCCTTTGCTTCAAAAGGTAACATTCTAGGACCAATTATCTTTTTCTTAGTCTATCTTGCAATCTTCTTGTGTCGAATCCCATTTGCACATCTAGGATATAACTTAGGTGTTAAAGCAATTGATGTAATTCAAGATAATTCGAAAATTATAGCTCGTGTAGCTACAATTATGGGACTAACTGTTATCGGAGCTTTAATTAGCCAATATGTGGCATTATCACTTAGTGTAAAAATAGGCTCTGTATCACTTCAAAAGGATTTCTTGGATAAGATTTTTCCTAATATTTTACCTCTAGGATTTACTTTCTTCTTATACTATTTGTTGAAGAAAAAAGTATCGCCAATTGTTTTAATTGTAATAGTTTTTGTACTTTGTATTATATGTTCATACTTTAAGATTATGTAGAGGTATTAAAAATGACAAAAATAAATACAATTATTACGGGACATGGTAATTTCGCTTCTGGAATTGGGAGTTCACTTAAATTACTATCTGGAGAACATGACGAAATTACATTAGTTGATTTCACTGAATCGATGAGTGAATTAGATTTGGGGGAGAAACTTGCTGACAGCTTACAGCAAGATATACCAACGCTCTATTTTACTGATTTAGCCGGCGGAACACCTTTTAAAGAAGCTATAAAAATATCTATTGATAAACCAGATGTTGAAGTTGTTTCAGGATGTAATTTGGCCGCATTGTTAGAGACTATGTTCAATGATTATGATAATGTACAAGCTTATGCTAAAGATTTAGTTGAAATAACTAAAAAAACAGCGGATTTAGCAGATTTTAGTACAAATATTGAAGAAGAAAATATTGAAGATGGAATTTGATAATTAAGTTTAACCTTAAAATAAAAAGCTCTTAAGTGATGTGAAATCCCCATAATTATTAGATATTGTACTAATAATTATGGGGATTTTTTATGTAAGAATTTAAGGCTGTTTTAGTTTGTGAATATCAGTTAGAAATAATGAAAAACCTAGCAGAATTTATTTTGCTAGGTTTTTTTAAAAAAACCATTGACTATTTTTTTGAATCCGCTTACACTTGTTGTGGGCTCAAATAAATAATATATATATCTTTTCTAAAAATGTTTTGTTGTTTTTTAGGGGTTGATAATAATATAAAGTATATGATTATAAAAAAAAGGACCGAGGGGCGGTAATATGAAATTTAAGGAGCTTTCACCATCTACTTATGCAGAGGAATTTATTCGTTCAAAAATTTTGGTAGAAGAGGATGGGACAGCAATTAAATCTCAAAGAGAATTATCTGCTGATTTAGGGGTTAGTAGAAATGCAATTAAGTATGCATTGAAAAGACTTCAGTATGATGGGGATATACGTATAAAAGAACGACAAGGTATAGAGATTAATAAGAAACGGGATATTAATCTTCTAAGTATGGAACCAATGAGTAAGGAATTAAAACAAGCAGAAATGCATATTAAGCATATTTCTAGTGAAATAATCAAAACTCCAGATTCATTAGTTGATTTTTTTGGGAATGCAACCGAGTTAGCGGAAATAAAGAGAATTAGACTTGATGATAAAGATGTTGTATCTTTTGAAATTTCTTATCTAGATAATCGAAAATTTGAAGATATAGCTAGCGTCAATTTTAATGAATGCTCATTATATCAAATTTTGGAAAATAGATATGGAAAGCTACCAATATATGGGTATGAAAATATAACATGTGTCTTGGCGAATGAGAGCTTAGCAACTAAGTTAAATGTGAAAATAAATACGCCATTATATCAAGTAGATAGTTATAACTATTCTGATGATGATAAAGCAGTAGAACATACAGCTCAATTTTTACCAGCTAATAAAATTAAATATCATTTTAAAGCAAAAAATATTTTTGATTATCAAGAGGATGATGACGATGACATTATTTAAAGATATATACAAAGATCTTGATAACAAAATAAAAATGGGACTCTATAAGAAGGGCAGCGCATTACCAAATGAAGGAGAACTTCAACTGATTTATGGAGTAAGTAGGACAACTATCAGGAACGCCGTCGATCAGCTAGTTTTAGAAGGTAAAGTAATACGAAAAAGAGGGATAGGATTATTTGTATCTCCAAAGGTGACTAAGCAAAACATTTTAAATATGACGGGAATAATTAAACCAACGTATTTAAAATCAGAAGAAAAGATAAAAATTAAAGATGCCTATTTACGTAAAGCTGGAGCCTATTATGCACAGATTTTTAATATTAGCCCTGACGTACTTGTGTACTATATCACTTTATTAGCTTTTTCAGATGAAGAAAAAACATATGAAAAAATAATTATGCCGTTAGACTTATTTCCTGCATTTGATCCTGAAATCTTGAAAGTAACTTCAATTATTGAAGCGATTAATACAGGGACATCGGATGTTCAGGATGTTTATCAAGACTTTCAATTAGTTGAAGTGAATGAAGAAGATAGTAAATATTTAAGTATAGAATCTGGAAGCCCAGTATTTAAAATCACCAACACATTTAGCGATAACGAAGAAAAAAATATCGCAGTGGAATATAAATTGCAAAATGCGCTAACTACTAAATATAAAATTGATTTCGATTAAATTGGAGGATATAGAAATGATAAAACTTCTTAGAGTAGATCATCGATTATTACATGGACAGGTGGCAGTTTCTTGGTTTAATGGTTTAGACGCCAACACGATTTTAGTTGCCAATGATTCTGTTGCCAATGATGATTTTCGAAAATCAGCAATTCGATTAGCTAAACCTGAAAATGCAAAATTAGTAATGAAGTCAATTGATGATAGTGTACAAGCAATTAACTCAGGGGTGACTGATAAATATAAAATGCTAGTGGTTGTTGAGTCAGTTGCAGATGCAAAAAAACTAATTGAGGGTACTGGAGGAAAGATTGAAGCTTTGAATTTAGGCGGAACAAAGGCTCGTGAAGGTACTACTAATTATTCCAAAACTATTAATTTAACTGTTGAAGAAGCAGAACAAATAGCAGAATTGCAACAGCAAAATGTTGATGTATATATACAACAGGTACCGAATGAAGACAAACAAGAATTTCATAAAAAATAAATAAGGAGGTTGTATTATGAATCAATATGTTACTGCCATATTATTAGCTTTAATAGCAATGTTAGGTAACGGGGAGTATTTTTTAGGATCGTCTATGCTTTCTAGACCATTGGTAATGTGTACATTAGCTGGATTGATTACAGGAAATATTCATGAAGGAATTATAATGGGGGCAACTTTAGAGTTGGCTTTCGTGGGATCTTTTTCGATCGGAGCTTCGATACCACCAGAGATTATTTCAGGAAGTGTCCTAGGGACGGCGTTTGCAATTGCAGCAGGTAAGAGTACAGCGGTTGCTTTAACACTAGGTATTCCAATTGCTTCACTAGTATTAGTTATTAAGAACCTTTGTTTTATTTTTATCCTACCTTATTTTGTACATAAAGCAGATGCGTATGCTGCCGAAGGTGATGGACGAGGTTTGAGTAGAATGAATGTTTTAGGTGGCTTTTTTTCAGTGAACTTACCAATCGGTTTGGTGGTAGGAATTTCATATCTTTTAGGAAGCCCAGTAATTAAATCTTTCCTTGCAATTATACCTAAATTTATTATTAATGGTCTTGGAATTGCTACGGGACTATTGCCAGCTTATGGTTTTGCTCTTTTATTGAAGATGATGATCAATAAAAACAATGTGACATTCTTTATTTTAGGTTTTGCCTTGGCGGTTTATGCAAATATTCCAGTAACAGGGGTGGCTATTTTTGGAGCTTGTTTAGCGTTAGTATTAACAGGTTATTCATCATACAAAGATAAATTTAGTACAAAGACAACACAAGTTGCTGCAGATGGAGGATCTTTGCCAGACGGTACAGGGAATAACGGAGGTATAAATTATGAAGATGAAGAGTTCTAAATTACTTACTAGAAAAGATTTAATGTCAACATTTTGGCGTTCATTTACTATGGAGTGGGCATGGAACTATGAAAGACAATCAAATTTAGGGTATAGCTATTCAATGATTCCAACTCTACAAAAAATATATAAAGGAAACGATGAAAAGCTAAAATCAGCATTCAAACGACATTTAGAATTTTTCAATATTACGCCTTGGTTAAGTACGTTCCCTTTGGGGATTTCGATCGCAATGGAAGAACAAAATGCATTAACGCAGGATTTTGATGAAGATTCCATTAATAATATCAAAATTGCATTAATGGGACCTTTAAGTGGTATTGGAGATTCATTTTTTTGGGGAACGTTGCGAGTTATTGCTACGGGAATTGGAACATCTTTAGCATTTCAGGGTAATATACTTGGCCCTTTGCTATTCTTACTGATATTTAATGTTCCGGCAGTGATTGCTCGATATTATGGTTTGTTTATTGGATACAATATTGGAGCTTCATTTATTGATAAGGTTCAAAAAACTGGATTGATGGATAAGTTAACTTACGGTGCTTCTGTGTTAGGCTTAGGGGTTGTCGGTGCTATGGTCGCAACAATGGTAACAATTAAAATGCCAATGAAAATTGGATCTGGGGCAGATGCACAAACTATTCAAAAGATTTTTGATGGAATTGTTCCGGGAATATTGCCCTTACTATTCACACTATTTATTTTCTTACTAGATAAAAAGGGTTGGAAAGCCCAATATATTTTATTATTAATTGCAGCATTAGGAATTTTTGGAGCATGGTCTGGACTATTAGGCTAGATAGAAAGAGAGGAAATTTTTATGAAAAGCATTGAAGATTATGTACATTTAGAATCTAAATTTTATCAAAAAGTGATGGATCAGCGGAAAGAGTTGTTTGAAAATAAATTTACCGATATAGACGTTTCGAGCATTGATAACGTTGTAATTTATGCAACTGGTTCGAGTTCAAATGCGGCATTTGGAGCATTACCATTTGTAAGCAAAATATTGGGGTTGCCAGTACGAATTGAAGAACCATCAATTTCTGAAAATTATTTAATGAATGTTAGCGAAAATACATTGTGTATTGCAATTTCACAAGGAGGACATAGTTATTCAGTTGTGGAACTAGTCGAGAGACTTCAAAAAGCTGGACATACTGTATTTGCTTTAACTAGTGAAGATAATAGCCCCTTGGCAAAAAAAAGTGATAATTTATTGATGATGGGGATGCCAATCGAAGAGATGCCCTATGTTAGCGCTGGATATAGTGTGGCAATCTTAGATTTGATTTTGATAGCGCTTACTGTGTCGCGCATGAATAATGGTATTTCTGAAACAACAGAAGAGAATTATTATTCATTAATTAATAAGATTATAAGCAAAGTACCTAAAGTTGTTGAGCAATCAACTTGTTGGGTAGAAGAAAAAATTGATCAATTTTCAAAAGCGGAACGAATAATTTTTATTGGATATGGAGCTACATACGGTGTGGCTCGCGAGGGAGAAACTAAAATTACTGAAGCCGTGAGAGTTAGTGCTTGGGGTAAGGAACTTGAAGAATACATGCACGGCCCTTATTTAGGATTACACAAAAAGGATTTTATCGTATTCATTGAACCTGATGGTAAGCTACAAGGACGTGCAAATTTACTAAAGAAATTCTTGAATCAACATGTAGATAATATATTTACGATATATGCAAATGATAGAACAACTGATGACAAAGATCTTCATTTATCTCTAGAAACAGACGAGCTATTGGCTGCGTTATTTATGACGATACCGATTCATTTATTAGCATATCGGCTATCTAAAATAAAAAAAATAGATTTAGAAGCATCGGCGTATCCAGATTTCGATAAAATTACCGCATCTAAAATTTAAAAAAAGAAGGGCAAAATAATGAAAAAAGTTAACAAAGAAGAATTAATCAAAAAGATGAATGGAGCTTTAAAATTACGTGAAGAAATCAATAAATTTGTGGATGATTTTTATGAACGTGGATTTACTAATATTTGTTGGTTGGGAATTGGCGGGACATATGCATCTTCTATGCAAGCCGTAGTGCATATGAAAGAAAAAACAGCGTTGGAAACTTTTTACCAAAATGCTGCTGAATATTTAACTACTGGGAACAAGCGAATTACTGATAAAACCTTAGTAGTGACGTCATCGGTTACTGGGAATACAAAAGAAGTTGTTGAAGCGGTAAGTAAAATGAGAGATACAGGTATTACAGTTTTAGGATTTATTGATAATAGTGATGCTGATCTGGCTTCAATGGTATCCTACTGTATTTCATACCCAGAGAACGAACAATTAAAGTTCTTCATGGTGGCAGATCGACTTATGTATTTGGAGGGTGAATTCCCAGATTATGAAGAATTTTATCAAGAAATGAATGAACATTTTGCAGAAGATATTGCAAATATTGAAGCAAATGCAGATACTTTTGCTATGAAATTTGCAGAAGAACATCATGATGATAAAATACATTATTTTGTAGGAGCCGGAAATCAATGGGGGGCAACGTACTCGTATGCTATGTGCTATTGGGAAGAACAACATTGGATTCGTACAAGAGCTGTTGAAGCGGCGGAATTTTTCCATGGAATGTTCGAAGTGATCGATCGTGACACTCCAGTTACTGTATATGTTGGTGAAGATAGTCAGAGAAAATTAAGTGAAAGAGTCGCTAACTTTTTACCACAAATTTGTGGTAAATATACAATTATTGATACTAAAGACTATGATCTCCCAGGTATTTCAGAAAAATTCCGTGGAACATTATCGCCATTCGTTTTTCACGCTATTAATAATAGAATTGATGTAAATATTGAACATATTAATCGACATCCTATGGATATTCGTCGATATTATCGTGCGCTAGACTATTAAAAAGGGAAAGATGACAAAATGGTACCAGTAATTGTATGTACACATGGGAATTCGGCACTAGAATTGGTCGAATCAGCAGAAATGATTTGCGGAAAGCAAGATAATTGTAAGACTGTTCAATTCTCAATGGGGGAAAACCTAGAAGATCTAAAAAGTGAATTATCTGAAAAAATAAAATTTTTTGATGGCAAAGTAATTTGTATGACGGATTTAGTTGGTGGAACACCATTTAACACGTTAGTCATGTTAAAAAAGAAATATCCAAATTTAGATATTGTGTCTGGGGTTAATATACCAATGCTATTGCAACTGTTTGTTTATCGTTCGCAATTGGAAAAAGAAGAGCTTGTTAAAACGGTTATTACAGCAGGTAAAAAAAGTATTGAAAAGTACGAATTTAAAAGTGTTATAGAAGATGATTTTTAAACATTTTTAGGAAATTAAAATAAATCCATTCAGTGAGGATCCTCACTGAATGGATTTTTTGTATCTTCACTTTTGGTGATTAGTTAAAATTCTTTTATTTACCAGGCACATAATCAGGATCAATAATTAAAACCGGTTTAATAACTTCACCTGAACGAGAAGCAGCATTTGCTTCATTAATTTCGTCAAAATTAAAGAATTTTTCAGTCTTATCAAAATCAAACATGCCAGCTTTGTAGAATTCGATTAAACGAGGGATGTCAATTTGTGGAATCGAATCGCCCATGTTGACACCGACAATCTTCTTGTCATCTACACAAAGATCATTCCAAGTATCAAGGTCAATGTGATTTGGTGTTACAGCGATAGTTGCAGTGGTACCACCTTGGGTTAGAACTTTGATGGAATCTTCCATGACTTTAGTGATACCAGTTGTGTCAACAGCCCAATTAACTCCGAGGCCGCCAGTTAATTTTTTCACTTCTTCGACTACATCAACATTTTTACTGTTGATAATGTCAGTAGCACCTAATTCTTTGGCTAAGGCTAAACGAGAATCAACAATATCAATTCCAATCACTTTTGTACAACCAGAAATCTTACCAGCCATCATAGCTGCTAAACCAACGGCTCCTGTACCAAATACGGCGATGGTGTCACCGGGACGTGGTTGAAGAGTGTTGAGAACGGTACCTGAACCAGTTACATAGCCACATCCAAGTGGTCCAACTTTACGAAGATCGATATCGTCATCAATTTTAACGGCATTTCGTTCACGAACAACGGTCGTAGAAGTGAATGAACTTTGGTCAAACATATCTGCAACGTGCTTGCCATTTTCAGTGAAGTGGCTTGAGCCATCTGGACGTACACCAGAAAGGTTGTTAGCGGCGTAGTTACGGCATTGAGTTGGGATTCCACGTAGACAATTATCGCAATTTCCACAAGCATAGAAACTTAGAATGACATGGTCGCCAGGTTTAAATTGTGTAACTTCTGGTCCAACTTTTTCAACGATTCCGGAACCTTCATGGCCAAGAACAATCGGATAATCAATAATAGCATCGCCCACCCGTAGAGCTTCGTCAGAATGACAAATTCCACTGGCAACCATATGAACTTGAATATCGTCTGGCCCCATTTCAGCTAATTCAATATCATCTTTAATCTTAAAATCACTATTTTGTTGATCGACAACTGCTGCTTTAATTTTCATGAACTAAGATCTCCTTTGTGGATTGGTATGTATGATTCATAAACTAATTATTTCACAAAAAGAAAGCGTTTGCAAAACTAACTTTGTATAAATAACTTATTTTTAATTTACGCTTGAAAGAGTGCTAATATGTGGTTATATTGGTGTTAATTAGCAGAGAAGAATAATTTGGAGGACAAATCATGCAGAAATTAGTATCAATCGATGTAGGTGGAACATCAATAAAATATGGCCTGTGGGATGAAAATACCAAGCAATTAAGTGACAAAGGAAGTATTGCAACACCTGATAATATTGAAGATTTTTATCAAGTTCTTCAACAAATTAAAGATAGCTTTAAAGATGTCGATGGAATTGGAATGAGTATCCCAGGTGCAGTAGACCAGCGCACGGGGGTGATTGGTGGCATTAGCGCCATTCCATATATTCATAACTTTCCAATCCAAAAAGAACTAGAGGCACGATTAGAAACTAAAATAACAATGGAAAATGATGCTAACTGTGCGGCTTTAGCTGAAGTATCAATTGGTACAGCTAAAGACATGAATAACGTACTATTTGTAGTTATTGGTACTGGCGTAGGTGGTGCGGTTGTAATAAATCGTCAAATCGTTCACGGAAGCCATCTTTACGGTGGTGAATTTGGTATGATGTTAGCGTTAGAAAATCAACAGCTTAGTAAAGTTGGAACGGCTGTGCATCTCGGTCAAAATTATAATGACAAATATGATAATAATTTATCCGGGCGAGAAGTTTTAGAACTTGCTTATAAGGGTGACAAAAATGCCATGAAAGAGGTACAAAAGATGTACGATAATCTTGCGCATGTCATTTATAATATTCAGTTCGGAATAGATCCAGAGGCAATCATTATTGGTGGTGGAGTTTCTGCTAATACTAATTTTATTAAAGGATTGAATCAAACTCTTCAAAACCTTATGATAAATCTTCGCGATATTCCAATTACTCCTCAAGTAAAGGCTGCAGAGTTACATAATGATGCTAATTTAGTTGGTGCGGCATATAATTTTTATAATTGATAATATTGGCCTTATTACCTAAGCTACTATAGCGAAATCTAATTACAAAAAACGTCCTTGATGTAGAGAAATACATCAAGGACGTTTTTTGTTTTTAAATATTATAAGCTAACAGTTTCTTTACTGTCTTTCAAATCGAATTCTTTAACTTCTGTTCCTACATGAACAAAAAGTTTTGGTTGAGCTGAAAGAACTGTAGTATCAACGGTTAAATTACCTCCGTTAACATCAACGGTAATTTCTCCAAGTACATTTCCCTTATTATCAACAACACGTTGTGAATGAGTTCCTTCGGTCATTTGATATAAGTGAAGTTCAGGAGCAGCTGCATAATCGTAATCAGCGTGTTCAGCATCAGGGTTAGTTAGTAAGATACTATTTTCACGAGCTAACAATGGTAGGTTCAAATAGTCGTATTTTTCAGTAATCCATTCACCATTATTATTAATATCGTACACTTTATTAGTTAAGATGTTAGTCCATTTACCACCTGAAATATAGTACTTAATAGTACCTTCTTCGTTGAAAATAGGAGCAACTAACAAGTTAGAGCCGAGCATGTATTGAGTATCCAAATGATAACTGTTTTGATCTTCGCCAAATTCAAGGAACATTGGACGCATCAATGGCACACCAGTTTCATGAGTACGGACAGCTTCATCATAGAGATATGGCATTAGAGTTAACTTGTTTTTAACAAATTTACGTGTTACGTCAACAGCTTCTTCATCGTAGTTCCACGGAACACGATATTCGATATTACCGTGGTAACGACTGTGAGAAGAAAGAAGACCAAATTGAGTCCAGCGCTTGTAAATATCAGCTGAAGCGTTATCTTCAAAACCACCAATATCGTGACTCCAGAAACCAAATCCTGAAAGGAGGAATGATAATCCACCGCGAAGTGAATCAGCCATTGAAGTATAACGTGATAAGTTATCGCCACCCCAGTGAACAGGGAATTTTTGTGAACCTACTGTAGCTGAACGAGCAAATACAGCAGCTTCGCCTTCGCCTTTCTTTTCCAACAATACATCGAAGACCGCTTTGTTGTATAGGTAAGTGTAGTAGTTGTGCATGCGTTTTGGATCGGAGCCATCAAAGTAAACAGCATCTTCAACTGGAATTCGTTCACCAAAGTCAGTCTTGAATGCATCCACACCCATATCCATCAATTCGCGGAGGTAATCTTTATACCACTCAGTCGCTTCTGGGTTAGTAAAATCAACGATGCCTTGACCAGCTTGCCATAAATCCCATTGCCAAACGTTACCATCGCTATGTTTGATGAAGTAACCTTTTTCTTTACCAATTTTGAATAAACGCGATTTTTGACTGATGTATGAGTTTAACCAAACACAAACTTTGAGACCTTTATCGTGAATTCTTGAAATTAGACCCTTTGGATCTGGGAAAGAATCTTTGTCCCATTCAAAACTTGTCCATTCAAAGCCCTTCATCCAGAAACAGTCAAAGTGGAATACATCAAGTGGAATGTTACGTTCTTTCATTCCATCAATAAATTTCATAACAGTTTCTTCACTGTAATCAGTAGTGAAGGAAGTTGAAAGCCATAAACCAAATGACCATGCTGGTGGAAGAGCTGGTTTACCAGTTAATGATGTGTAGTTTTCAAGAATTTTCTTTGGAGTAGGGCCGTAAATCACAAAGTATTCAAGTGATTCACCTTCGATACTAAATTGAACGCGTGAAGTATTTTCTGAAGCTACTTCAAATGAAACAGTTTCAGGTTGGTTAACAAATACACCGTAGCCTTTGTTAGTGATGTAGAATGGAATATTCTTGTAAGCTTGTTCGCTACCAGTTCCACCATCTTTTTGAGTAATATCAACGCTTTGACCATTCTTTACGAATGAAGTGAAACGTTCACCAAGTCCATAAACTAATTCGTCAATACCGATTGATAGTTGTTCACGCATGTAATGTTTCTTAGTAGCAGTTTCGGTGATTTCACCTTCAGCATTGGGTTCAGATTTAGTGATAACTTTACCATTAGCTTTAAATTCGATTTTAAAATCACTACCATCTACAGGAAATACAGCAGATAAGTCACCAGATTGGATCTTAAGTTTGTTGTCTTCTGTAGATGTTTCTAAACTAACGTGTTGATCGTTTAGACCAAAACTAGGTCCTTTTTGAAGTTGATCAAAGTGAGTTAATTTAACACCGATTACATTTTTAATAGGTGATGTAACGTCAATAGTAGTCATACCAAGATTTAAAGTATCACCACGTTCGTTAATCTTCTTATAAGGAGCAAATACTTGTACATTATCGTCATGAATATCGTAACTATATACTTGTTTCGGATTATTTACTTCGAAACCTTCTTTATCTAACCAATAACCATTTGTAAATTTCATATTACTAATGAGCCTCCTTGAATTAATAGATAAATCAATTAATAAGCAAAACTAACAAACCTTTTCAAAAACAAATTGTAAGCGAATACACTTTCAATGTCAACGCTTTTATTATTTTTTGAAAACGCTTTACAAAAATATCTAAGTATGTATAATGTTGTTTGTAAATAGAACTAACAAACCTTTTGTATCATAATAAAAAATTAGGAAAAGGGTGCTAATATTATGGAAATACCACAAAAAGAACCAGTACATACACATAATTTAGTTTCATGGAAAGAACGCATTAGTTATGCTGTGAGTGATTTTGCATGTAACTTGTCATTCCAAATGATTGGAACATACTTAATGTTCTTCTATACAGATGTTTTCGGGATTACAGCAGCTGCAGTAGGAACGTTATTCTTGGTGGCTCGTATTGTGGATGCTATTGATGGTCCAGTTTGGGGATTATTAATTGATCATACCCATACAAGATGGGGTAAGAGTCGTCCATTCTTCCTATGGTTTGCTATCCCATTCGCAATTTTCTGTGTATTGTGTTTCACAACACCTAATCTAAGCATGGGTGGAAAGGTTGTTTGGGCATACATCACATATATTGGAGTAGATGTTTTGTATTCAGCTGTAAATATTCCAATTACTTCAATTTTGCCTAGTTTAACAAATGATACTGATGAACGTGTAACTCTAAGTACAATTCGTCAATTCTTTGGTACAGCAGGCGCAACCATTGTTACAGTTGCAGCATTACCAATGGTTAACTTTTTTGGTGGTGGCAATCAACAAAAAGGTTTCTTTATTAGTGTATTAATTTTGGCTATTATCTCTGCAATTTTATTGTTAATAACTTTTGCTAATACAAGAGAACGTATTCAAACTAAGAGTTCAAGAAAATCCATTCCAGTTAAACAATCTTTGAAAGCGCTTAAGAAAAATTGGCCTTGGGCAATTATCATTTTTATCAATTTCATTTACTGGCTTGGAATGCAAACCAAGAGTCAAGTTACTGTTTATTTCTTCAAATACAACATGCATAACGCCGGATTAGCTTCATTGGTATTAGGTTTACAAATTGTGGCATTGTTGGCAGTTGTTATTACACCAGCGGTAGCTAAAAAAATTGGTAAGAGAAATACCATGTTAATGGGAATGTTCTTAGCAATTGTTGGTCAATTAATTTTGAGTATAGGTGCAAGTCAATTAAATGTAGCAATCATTATTGTTGCAACCTTGGTTGGATATCTAGGAACAGGTTTTGTTTCAGGATTAATCGCTGTTATGTTAGCTGATTCAGTGGATTATGGTGAATGGAAGAATGGGGTTCGTGCTGAAGGTATCGTTACTTCATTCTCTAGCTTCTCTGCTAAACTTGGAATGGGTATTGGTGGTGCAGTAACTGGTATGATTTTGAGTGCAGGTGGTTATGTAGCTAATGCTACACAAACAGCAACAGCCTTAAGAGCTATTGAACAAAATTACATTTGGGTTCCAATTATTGGTTTTGGACTATCAGCAATTGCTTTGTTATTCTACAAGGTAGATGGTGTTGAAGACAAGATGCAAGCAGATCTTGCAGCAAAACATCAAAAAGAAAATGAAGAAGAATAATATAAGTAATTAGGGAGAGCAACATGGTAATTCATAAAGAAACGATGCGATCAGCAAACGAAAAATCAGTTTTACAGAGAATTTTTACCGAAGGTCCGATTTCAAAAAGCCAGGTAGCTAGGGATGTTAGCCTAAACAAAGTGACTGTGTCACAAATAATCAATAAATTTATTTCAAGTAGATTGGTTGTTGAAGCGGGATCTGGAGATAGCACACAGCAAGGCGGTAGAAAACCTGAGCTGGTACAGATTAATTCGAAATATGGATATGTGGTTTGCATCGATCTTGGATATCAAGAATTATCAGTACTTTCTATGTCAATTAATGGTCAAAAATTAGATAGTAGACATACAATTTTTGGAAATGACGATATAAATATAGCTATTGAAAAAATATATGAAATATTGGTCGAATTTCAGGAAATGCATAAAGAACGATTGCTAGGACTTTTAGTATCGATCCATGGAATCGTTCATAAAAATCAAGTTATTTATTCTCCTTTTTGGAATATGAAACAAATTGATTTGGCTGATACGTTGTCAAAAAAATTTGATATACCAGTAATTTTAGAAAATGAGGCTAATTTGACAGCCACTTTTGAGCGCGATTATAGCGTAAATGAAATTCAGAATGCAGTCAGCATTAGTATGCATAAAGGTATTGGTGCAGGAATAATTATTGATGGCGAATTGTATCGAGGACGAAAAGGTGAAGCAGGCGAGATTGGTCAAACGGTTGCTTTTGAAAGTGAAAATCAGTCACTTGAGAAAAGCAACAAAATTGAAGACGTTTGTTCTCCCCAAGTAATTTTAGCGCGGATTAAAAATGCTAAAAAATTGGAATATATAAATTGGCAACTAGTTCGACAAATGTTTGATGATAAAGATCAAGAAACGTTAGAAATTTTAAAAGAGTTTGAGAATAATGTTGCAAAGATAATTAATAACGTAATTGTGTCATTTGATCCGGACGTGTTAGTTGTTAATGCATACATTTTCAAAGAATTTCCAGAAATTTTAGAACGAATAAGTAATGGTTTTGCACATGTTTCGGTTAGAAATACACCGATTGTTTTAAGTGAGAACGTTAAAAATGCAAGTCTTTATGGCGGCTGTGCCCAAATGATTCGAACTATTTTAGGTGTTTCGAAACTTAAATTACAATACAAAAAATAGAAGAGGTTTTTATAATGAGTGAATATTACGATTTTAACAAGATGGAATATATTGGTAACCAAAAAGGTCTAAAGGCTGGAGATGGTTTTCACTACTACAACCCAGACGAACTTATCCAAGGCAAGAAGATGAGCGAATGGTTGAAATTCTCCGTTGCTTACTGGCACACCATGGATCAACGCTTGGTTGACCCATTCGGAGATGGTACAGCTCAACGTCCATGGGACAAATTCGAAGATCCGATGGAACAAGCTTTAGCTAAAGTAGATTACATGTTCGAATTTTTGGACAAAATGAACGTTGAATATTTCGCATTCCATGATCGTGATTTAGCTCCAGAAGGCAATACTTTACGTGAAACTAATGCTAATTTAGACAAAGTAGTCGACAAAATTGTTGAAAAGATGCAAGAAACTGGTAAGAAAGTGCTTTGGAACACATCAAGCCTCTTTACTAACCCTCGTTTCGTTGCGGGTGGTGCTACAGCACCTTTTGCTGATATCGTTGCTTACTCAGCTGCTCAAATCAAACATTCTTTGGAAATTGCTAAACGGGTAAATTCCATGAACTATGTTTTCTGGGGTGGTCGTGAAGGTTACGAATCATTACTCAATACTGATATGAAACTTGAACAAGAACACATTGCTAAATTTTTCCACATGGCTAAGGATTATGCTAACGAAATTGGTTACACAGGACAATTCTTGCTTGAACCAAAACCAAAGGAACCAACATCACATCAGTATGATACTGATGCGGCAACAACAATTGCCTTCCTTAAGACCTACGGTCTAGAAAAAGACTTTAAGTTAAATCTTGAAGGTAACCATGCTTATCTTGCAGGCCACACTTACGAACATGAAGTTCGCGTCGCTCGTGACGCTGGCTTACTTGGTTCACTTGATGCCAACATGGGTGACAAGTTGATTGGTTGGGATATTGATGAATTCCCTAATGATATTTATGAAGCAACCCTTGTTATGTATGAGATGCTTAAGAATGGTGGCCTAGCTACAGGTGGTTTAAACTTTGATGCTAAACCAAGACGTCAATCATTCACTATGGAAGACCTCTTCTTAGCTCATACTGCAGGTATGGACACTTATGCTGCTGGATTGAGAGTAGCTGCTAAATTACTTGAAGATCGTGTATTTGATTCAGTAATTGAAGATCGCTACAGCTCATTCAAATCTGGTATCGGTGCTGACTTTGAAAATGATAAGGTAACCTTCAAAGAACTTGAAGATTATGTGATCGATAAGCCTCAATCAGAATTGATTGCCGCAACAAAATCTGGTCACTTAGAACAATTGAAATCAACATTAAATAATTATATTTTTACCGTATTAGGCAAATAAGCGAAAAGGTGGCGAATTGCCACCTTTTTATTTTGAAGAGGTGAATGACATGGAAGTTGTATTAGGAGTGGATTTGGGAACAAGTGCGGTTAAGGTATCGGCTGTCGATCGTGAAGGGAAAATTGTTGCCCAACAAAGTGAAGCTTACAGTTTGAATCAGCCCGAACCAGGTTATAGTGAACAAAATCCGGAGGATTGGGTAACCGGAACAACTGCGGCTATCGACCGGTTGATTAAAGTGGATGGTATCAAACCGGATGAAATTACTGGGATTAGCTATTCTGGACAAATGCATGGACTGGTTCTATTAGATGATCATAATCAAGTTTTACGCCCAGCTATTTTGTGGAATGATACCCGAACAACGGAACAATGCAAAGAAATTCTAGATACAATGGGACAAGATTTTATTGATATCACTCGTAATGTTCCACTAGAAGGATTTACTTTGCCTAAACTTTTATGGGTAAAAGAAAATGAACCAGAACTCTTTAATAATGTATCAGTATTCTTATTGCCCAAGGATTATCTAAGATATCGGATGACCGGGAAAATCGCGATGGAATATTCGGACGCGGCAGGAACCGTAATGTTAGATGAAGAAAACAAAACTTGGAGTACGAAGATTGCGGACGCCTTCGACTTGTCTCAAACAATCTTCCCGCCATTAATTGAATCCATTGGATTCGCTGGTACGATTGGAGATACGTATGCGAAGTTCTCCGGATTGAAGACGACGACTAAGATCTACGGCGGAGCCGCTGATAATGCGGCAGGAGCGATTGGAGCCGGAATCTTAAGTTCTAATCAAGTCCTATCTTCAATTGGAACTTCCGGAGTAGTATTGAAGTATGAAGATAATGCCGATGTCGATTATAAGGGAGCATTACATTTCTTTAACCACGCTATTCCAAATAAATTTTATACGATGGGAGTGACCTTAGCGGCGGGCTACAGTTTGAGTTGGTTTAAGAAGACTTTTAGTGCCGATCAAGATTTCACAGAATTTGTAAACGCCGCAGGCGATTCCACCGTTGGTGCTAATGGTTTGTTATTTACGCCATATATTGTTGGCGAACGGACTCCATACCCTGATGGTGACGCGCGCGGTAGTTTCATTGGAATTGATGGAACCCATAATAAGGCAGACTTTACTCGGGCTGTATTAGAGGGAATTGTCTTCTCGTTCAAAGATATTATGCGAATCTTTGCCGAAAAAGGTAGTAATTTTGATACGGTAGTATCAATCGGAGGAGGCGCTAAGAGTCCACTATGGCTCCAAATTCAAGCCGATGTTTTCAATAAGAAAGTAGTTACGTTGAAAAACGAACAAGGCCCCGGCTTGGGAGCGGCAATGATTGCCGCTGTAGGAGTCGGTTGGTTCGATTCATTGAGCGATTGTGCCCAAAAGTTTGTGTCATATGATCAAGAATATGTGCCTGGTAGTGGTAATGTCGAAAAGTATGAAAAGATGTATCAATTGTATAAACAAGTGTATGGACAAACCGCAGAAATCAGTCATAAATTAATGGAATATAGACGAAATAATCTCTAGAGATTATTTATAGAGGCTTTCTCCAAATTAGTGGAGAAGGCTTTTTTATGTGAAATGAAACATGTTTCATGAAATGACACGTGTTACATAGGTTAGAACCCCGTTGCAAGGCCTTTGGAAACGCTTTATTTATATTTGCAATCAATTTATGATAAGCATGTAAACAAAATAAAGCAAAACGAAAGGGAGTACCAGTTATGAATACAAAAAGAGATTTTATTGACACTAATACATATACACAAGAGGAAATCACATACATGATTAATCTTGGTCTTAAGATAAAAGAATCAATTAAGAATGGTTACTATCCACCACTTCTAAAAAATAAGACACTTGGCATGATTTTTGAACAAAGCTCAACTAGAACTAGAACTTCTGCTGAAGCTGCAATGACAGAATTAGGTGGACATGCCCAATACTTAGCACCAGGACAAATTCAATTAGGTGGGCATGAAACAATTGAAGATACGTCACAAGTTCTCGGACGGATTTTAGATATCATCGGAGCACGTGTTGATCGTCATAAGACAGTAGCTGAAGTTGGTAAATATGCTAAGGTTCCGGTAGTTAACTTTATGAGTGATTATAATCATCCAACTCAAGAATTAGGTGATATTACAACAATGGTTGAACATTTACCAGCAGGTAAAAAACTAAGCGATTGTAAAATTGTTTTTGTCGGTGATGCAACCCAAGTGTGTGTTTCAACGATGTTTATGACAACTAAAATGGGAATGGACTTTGTTCAATTCGGACCAAAAGGGTTCCAAATGAAAGATGATGTAGTTGAAATTGGGAAAGAAAATGCGAAGAAATATGGTGGTAGCGTAACAATTACTGAAGATGCTGATGAAGCAATGAAAGATGCTGATTTTGTCTATACAGATGTATGGTATGGTCTCTACGATGACGAAATGCCAAAAGAAGAACGCATGAACATTTTCTATCCTAAATATCAAGTTAATGCTGAATTAATGGCTAAAGCTTCAGATCATGTTAAATTTATGCACTGTCTTCCAGCTACACGTGGCGAAGAAGTAACGGATGAAGTACTAGACTCAGATTACTCGATTGTTTGGGATGAAGCAGAAAATAGAAAGACTGCAATGCGGGCAATCTTCGTATATTTACTTAACCCATCACTAAATTATGCTTCAAAAGCGGTCGCAGAAAAATATGATGCAGAATTTGAATTGATGTTAAAAAATGCAGTAGATTCACGTAATAACTAGACCCGTTACATCGTTTTAAACGATGCAGATTGGAGATAAAGATTATGGAAAACGGGAAAAAGAAGTTTAGATTATTTGATGCAGTTTTAATGTCTGTAGTTGTTATTTTAGTCGTTGAGTCAGCAGCTCCGGCCGCAGCGATTGGAACTTCGCAATTCTTTTGGTGGATCTTCCTACTTGTCATGTTTTTCCTACCATATGGATTAATTTCCTCAGAGCTAGGAACAACATATGCTGGAGACGGTGGCTTGTATGATTGGGTAAAAAAAGCTTTTGGTCCTAGATGGGGTGGAAGACTAGCTTGGTTATATTGGATTAATTATCCAATTTGGATGGCAAGCTTAGCGGTGTTATTTGCTCAAGTAGCTGGTACAATTTTAAAATTAAAATTTAATACATTAACATCAATCATTATCCAATTAGTATTTGTTTGGTTTGTAGTGATTGTTGGAAATAAGCCTGCTTCTGAAAGTAAATGGATTATGAATCTGGCAGCATTCGCTAAAATTTTTACAATTTTATCTTTAGCCATTTTGGGTATCTATGTAGCAATGACTAGAGGTGTTGCTAATGATCTTTCACCACACAACTTTTTACCACAAATGAATATTAGTAGCTTAAGTAATTTGTCGATTATTATTTTTAACTTCTTAGGATTTGAAGTGGTTGCGACGATGGCTGATGATATGGATGACCCTAAAAAGCAAATACCAAAGGCCATTATTTACGGCGGCATTTTAATTGCATTCTTCTACCTGCTTTCTGCATTTGGTATGAGTGCTGCAGTGCCAACTGATAAGCTTTCAGCTTCAAGTGGGTTGTTAGATAGTTTCATATTAATGATTGGTAATATGAATTGGTTTGTAGTGATTATCGGAATTTTATTCTTGTACATCTTGGTTTCAGAAATGGTTTCTTGGGCGTTAGGAGTTAATTATGTAGCAGACTACGCTGCTAAAGACCATGTTTTACCAAATATCTTTGGAAAAGAAGATAAAAATAACATGCCGATTGGTACAGGATATATAAATGGTATTGTTGCTACTATTTTAGTAGTATCTGCTCCATTTATTCCTAATCAAGATATTTTCTGGGCATTTTTCTCTTTGAACGTAGTTGCTCTATTATTGTCATATACAATGATGTTCCCAGCTTTTCTTAAATTAAGAAAAACTGACCCTAATCAAGAACGACCTTTTAAAGTGCCTGGTGGAAAAGTAATGATACAGTTAATGACGTGGGTTCCAGAGATATTGCTATTTATTACAATAATTTTTACAATTGTTCCACTTAATACAGGTAAATCAGAAATGGGAACTAAAATACCAATTCTGATTGGTGTAGTTATTACATTAGCAGTTGGCGAAATTTTTGTACGAGTTGCTGAACATCGTGAGAAGAGTTTAAAACAAAAGGAGAATATAAAATGAAAACATTAGACAGTACCCCTAAAAAAGATGGATATAGGATGCCGGGTGAATTTGAAGAACATTCAGGAGCGTATATGCTTTGGCCACAGAGACCAGATAACTGGCGTAATGGTGGTAAGCCTGCACAACAAACGTTTGCTAAAGTTGCTGAAGCAATTTCAAAATTTGAACATGTTACGGTTGGAGTCAATGATGATCAATATGCTAATGCGCGAAACATGTTATCTGATGATGTAGAAGTTATTGAAATTTCTAATGATGATTCATGGATTCGAGACTGTGGAGCTACCTTTGTCAAAAATGACCAAGGAGATCTTAGAGCAGTCGATTGGACATTTAATGCATGGGGTGGATTAGTCGATGGACTATATTTCCCTTGGGACAAGGATGATCGTGTAGCACAAAAAATGGCTGAATTAGAAGGGACAGATCGTTATCGTCTAGATGATTTTGTGCTCGAAGGAGGCTCGATTCATGTTGATGGCGAAGGTACATTGATTACTACGGAAGAATGCTTATTATCAGAAGGACGTAATCCTCAATTATCTAGAGAACAAATAGAGGAAGTTTTAAAAGAACACCTAAACCTCGAAAAGATTATCTGGCTTAAGAAAGGAATTTACTTAGATGAAACTAATGGACATGTAGATAATATTGCTAACTTTGTAAAACCGGGCGTTGTAGCATTAGCTTGGACAGACGATGAAAATGATCCTCAATATAAAATTTCAAAAGAAAATCTGGAAATTTTAGAGAATGCAACAGATGCAAAAGGCCGTAAATTAAAAGTCGTTAAAATGTACGTGCCTAAACCAGTACTGATTACTAAGGCAGAAAGTGAAGGTGTGGACGCAGTAGATGGTACCTTGCCACGAACTGAAGGTGAGAGACTAGCAGCTAGTTATATTAATTACTACACTGCTAATGGCGGAATTGTATTTCCACTATTCAACGATCCAATGGATGAAAAAGCGAAAGCAACACTTAAAGAGCTCTATCCAGATCGTGAAGTTATTGGAGTCCCAGCTCGTGAAATTTTATTAGGTGGAGGAAATATTCACTGCATTACGCAACAAGTTCCAAAGAAATAACTAACAATACAATAATAAAGGCTGGAAGCAGACCTTCCAGTTTTTTTGTTCTCAAAAATTGAACTGGAGGTATAGATTATGGATAAAAAAAGAGTGGTTGTAGCTTTAGGTGGTAATGCTATCTTATCAAAAGACGCTTCTGCTGAAGCTCAACAGGCAGCTTTACGTGATACATCAAAATATTTGGTTGAATTTGTAAAAAAAGGTAATGAATTAATTATTTCGCACGGAAATGGTCCTCAAGTAGGGAATTTACTTTTACAACAAACAGCAGGAAGTACTAAAGACAATCCTGCAATGCCGTTAGATACAGATGTTTCTATGACTCAAGGTAGTATAGGATATTGGTTACAAAATGCGATGGGAACAGAATTAAAAAAAGCTGGAATCGATAAGCCTGTTGCAACTGTCGTTACTCAGGTAGTGGTTGATGAAGCAGATGAAGCTTTTAAAAATCCTACTAAACCAATTGGACCGTTTTATGATGAAAAAGGTATGCAACAGCAAAAATTAGAGCATCCTGAATATGAGTTTGTAGAGGATGCTGGAAGAGGCTTTAGAAGAGTAGTGCCCTCTCCGAAACCAATTGATGTGGTAGAATCAGATGTTGTAGAAATCATGGTTAAAAATAAAATAATTCCAATATCAGTTGGTGGTGGCGGCGTTCCTGTTATAAAAACAACTAATAGTTTAGTGGGAAAAGAAGCGGTTATTGATAAAGATTTTGCGTCAGAAAAATTAGCTGAAAAGGTTAATGCAGATATGTTGGTTATTTTAACTGCTGTTGATAACGTGTATATAAACTTTAATAAACCCAATCAAAAGAAGTTAGAGAAAATTAATATCGCAGAATTGAAAACATACATTAAAGTTGGACAATTTGCCAAAGGAAGTATGTTACCAAAAGTTGAAGCAGCAATTGACTTTGTCCAGAACACTAAAAATGGGAGCGCTATAATTACCTCGTTACAGAATGTTGGTAAATTTTTAGAGGATGGATCAGGTACAATTATTGTAAAATAATTATCCAAAATTAAGGGGGATTTAGGAGAATGAAACTAATGTCAACTCCTAGAAAAGATGGTTTTCGATTACCCGCAGAATTTGAATTCCAGAACGAGGGGTTCATGATATGGCCACAAAGACCGGATAATTGGCGTAATGGTGGGAAAACTGTACAAAAGGAATTTGTTAAATTAATAACCCTCTTAGCTAAATACCAACCGATGACCATGTTAGTCAATGAGAGTCAGTATAAGAACGCCAGGGCTAGTTTACCAAGCAACATTCGTGTCCTTGAAATGAGTTCAAATGATGCATTTATTAGAGATACGGGTCCGCTGTACTTAAAAAATAAGCAGGGTGAAATTAGATGTATGAAGTTTAATTTTAATGCTTGGGGTGGTCTATTAGATGGGTTGTATTTCCCTTGGGATAAAGATAATGAAGTTGCCTCTAAACTTGCTGATTTGTATCACCAAGATTTTTACCAAGATGATTTTACCTTGGAAGGATGCTCTATTTTAACAGACGGAGAGGGTACACTGATTACTACTGAAGAGGTAGTACTTTCGGAGGGAAGAAATAAAGGAATTAACAAGCAAATTGCAGAAGAAAAATTCAAAGAGTTTTTAGGGATTGAAAAGGTGATTTGGCTACCCGAAGGATTTTTTATGGATGAAGCAGGAGGGGATATTGACAATATTTTAAATTTTGTCAAACCGGGTGAAATAGTTTTATCTTGGACAGAAGATCAGTCAGATCCGCAATATCAAATTAGTAAGAATGCTTTAGAAATTTTATCAAGTGTAACTGATGCTAAGGGTAGAAAGTTAATTATCCATAAGTTAGATTTACCTCAAAATAAAGTTGAACTTTCTAAGGATCAAGCATATGGTGTTGATCCAATAAACGGAATGTTACCTCGAGTTGAAGGACAACGCTTGACGGCAACTTATGTTAATTACATTACTTTAAATAAAGTAATTATTGTTCCGGAATTCGGAGATTTCAACGACAAGATTGCTCAAAAACAGTTGGCAAGCTATTATCCAGACCGCAAAGTAATTGGTTTTGCAGCCAATGAAATTTTAACTGGTGGCGGGGGATTGCATACGATTGTACTTACTATGCCAGGACGTTGATGGAGGTAGTTTATGAATTTCTTCGATATTGTAGAGCCCCATCTTAAAATGTTAACTAAAAATGAACAGGTTTTATTTGATTATGTTGTATCAAATATGAATAAAATTAAAAATCAAAGTATCCGTGAAGTGGCAGGAGAAACGTATGTATCGACAGCGACCTTTCTAAGATTCGTGAAGAAGATAGGTTTTGCCGGATTCAGTGAATTTACAACGGTTATTAAATATACAGTATTAAATGAGAATACTAAAAAGACCGAACCCACACCTTTTGAAGTTTCACAAACTGATTATCGTGAAGAGTATTTAAAAAATATTATAGAGTCTGTGCGGGTTATCCCAATAAAGAAACTACATGAAATAACTAAAAAGCTTTCAGATCATCCTACGATTTATTTATTTTCAAAGGGAGTTAGTAAGTATGCTGCGGAGTATGTCTACTATATTTATACGATGGCTGGATTCAATGTTAAGTACCCAAGAGATTATGATTTTAGACAGATTGCTAGTAAACAGGTTAAACCGAATGATTTGGTTTTTATTCTAACGTATAATGGGAAAAATTTAGAATTTGTTGAAATGATTAAGAACTAGGGGAACCTTGAAGAAAAACCGTTTCTAATTTCAATAACCGAACCTGATAATAATACTATTCAAAATTTAAGTGACATTAATTTATACATTTTCTCAGATAGTATTAAGGTTAATAATACAGAAATAAGTTCACGGGTCTCTACAATTTCTCTGATGGAATTGGTATTGTATCAGTATATTGAAGATTACGGTGGTAGAGATTTTAATTTTATAAAAAGATAGAACTAGAGTTTATTTTTAATATCGTATTTTGTTACCAGAAGTTTTTTACTTAACTTCTGGTTTTTATTTTAATCATTTAAAATAATTCAAGCATTGCTCCGACACAAAAACTATATTAAACTGACAGTGTTTATGTTAGCGTTTTCAAAAGCGATGAAGGAGTTAGTGTCGATGATTAAAGAACGTGTTATGGAGTTACTGCAAGATGAAACGGCCAATAAAGATTGGCAAAATAATGGAGTATCTGCAGAAAGTTTATGTCAACATTTTAGTGTGCGCCGAAATACGATTAGTGCTTATTTAAATGAGCTTTGCAAAGAGGGACAAGCAATTAAAATTAATTCACGTCCAGTTTTATTCTGGGATAGAAAACAACTAGAAGAACGCTATGAAATAAAATTAACCGACCATGAGTATGCAAGTTTAAAAGACCTAACTGCACAATTAGAAAATCCTAAAAAGATAAGTCCTTTTGACGTAGTTATCGGCTCTCAAGGGTCACTTTATACGCCAATCGAAAGGTTAAAGGCAGCGGCAGGTTATCCTGGAACTGGATTGCCAGTATTAATTACGGGTTCTACTGGTACTGGTAAATCTTTTTTAGCTAAAGTTTTTTATCAATATTGTGTTGATAAAGGCTTTCTCGCAGAAGGTTCTAATTTCGTTCACCTGAATTGTGCTGAGTATGCCGATAATCCGGAACTACTTGCCAGCAATTTATTTGGCTATCGTAAGGGAGCATTTACTGGAGCTAGTGAAGATAGTAAAGGATTATTTGATGAGGCAGATGGTGGGATGCTGTTTTTGGATGAAATCCATCGCTTAGATGCTAAGGGACAAGAAAAATTATTTAATTATCTGGATAATGGAAAGATTACACCTTTAGGAGAGACAAAGAAGGCCCATTCTGTAAAAGTACGCTTAGTTTTTGCAACAACTGAAGATGTCCAAAGTCACTTCTTAGATACTTTTATTCGTCGAATACCGATTCAAGTTGAAATTCCTGAATTGAACGATCGTCCGCGACAGGAACGTGAAAATTTGGTAAAGTCCTTTTATTTAACCCAAGCACAAAGAATAGAGAGAAATATTCAGGTTAATACCTCTGTTTTAAATATATTAAGCTCAGGAAGTTATTTAGGAAATGTTGGACAACTTAAAAATACGGTTTTAATTTCAGTTGCTAACAGTTTACAAAGATCTGAAAAAGAAAACGTAATTGATATCTTGCTTTCTGACGTTCCTAAGACAGTAATTGATCAAAATATTAAAAATTCAAAATTGCTTTCTTTCAGTGACCAATTTGTAAGTGTACTACCTCAAATGGCGATTGATGATTTAATTTCGCAGTCACAAGCATATACGGATGAGATCAAGAGAGCAATTTTAAAAATTATTAAGCAGTATGGTCAAAAACATAATCGTATGACGTTTGTTAATAATGCAATTGATGAGATTAATCAATTATGTGACTACTTAATTTTTAAAAAAGATTCTGATGGAAATGATGTATCGATTGAATTTTTAAAAAAGATTTTTTCAGATCGTATTGTCAATATTGAAAGCAATCAGGATATTAAATTTATGGGAAATGCGGCGCTAGTTTTGTCATATTATTTTTATAATCGTGAACGTTCTAATTGGCATCTTAAAAATTCCGAAGAACAAATACTTGTTCAAATTATAGACTCATTTCGAAAAGAGGATTTAGAATTAGAAAATATTATTAACGATATGAAATTAATTACAAATAAAGCAATGAATTTTTATATGGATACTGTAGATGAATTGTTCGTACATTTGTACCTTCGTAGTGTAAGGAAAGCAGTCAATGCTCAAAATATTAGATGTATTATTCTGTCACATGGATATTCGACAGCTAGTAGTATTGCCAGCGTGATTAATAATATGCTAGGTGAGCATGTGTTAGATGCAATTGATATGCCGTTAGATATTGATGTTCAAGAAATAGGCAATAAGATAAATAGCTACATAAAGAATCGGTCGATTAATAATGGTTTAATTTTAATGGTAGATATGGGGTCACTTGAGGGGATTCAAGAGTTTATTAATAATGAAGTTGATTTTCCAATAGGGATTGTGAATAATGTTTCGACACAATCTGCATTGTTGGTAGCTGATGATATTCGGCAATGCAAAGATATCAATAAAATTATGGACGATATTCGAAGTAAAATTATTCCAAGTACCCAAGTGATTTATCCTAAAGAAATAAAAAAGAATTTAATTATAACTTGTTGTTTTACGGGGATTGGAACAGCTAATAATGTGAAAAATCTTTTATTAGATAGTATGCCGGAGGAAGTAGATTGTGATATTCAAGCTTTTGAAATAGAACGTTTGAAAGACGAAGAGCAGATTGCTATTTTTAACAAGTTATACAATATTTTAGCTGTAGTGGGAACAATTGATCCAGGGTTACCTAAAGCTCCATATATTTCTTTAGAAAGTGTTATTTCTGGAAATGAAATAGATAAATTTAATGATGCATTACAAGCATGTATGACAGATGAACAAATACTAAGTTTTAATGACCAATTAATTCATAATTTTTCATTAGAGAGGGTAATTAATTCGATAACTATTTTGGATGCTCATTTGGTGATGGATAATATTGATCGAGCCATCAAATCATATAGTGATTTAAGTGAGCAAATAATTGGAAATGTAACAAGAATGTCGTTATACGTGCACATTAGTTGTTTGATTGAAAGATTGATTAGAAATGAACCAATTACAACTTATGATTTATCTGTGATTGGCGACACTAATGCAAAACAAACTTTTAAATGGATAAAAGAAGCTTTTAGTGTGATTGAAAAGATTTATAGTGTCGAAATACCAGAGTCTGAGTATGGATATATTTTTGATATTATCCGTGCTAATGCTTGATAGTACACAGTTTTAATAGTTTTAAAGAAGCGTGCCTGTTTTTTTGGCACGCTTTTTGCTTTATATAGGTGTAAGGAAAAGTAAGGGAGTGAACGACATTGAAAATAATTTTGGCAAGTCATGGAGAATTGGCCAAAGGTATGAAAAATACATTAAATATGATTGTAGGTGATCAAGCAAACATTAAAGCTTATTCTGCGTATGATGAGGAAAATATTGATTTTGTTTCAGATATAAATAAAGAAATTCAAAATAGAAATGATGAGGAATTGATAATTGTAACTGATGTGATGGGTGGATCAGTTAATAATGCAATGACTGAATTGGTACTTAAAAATCCAGATGTATTTCTTGTTACAGGTATGAATTTACCGTTTGTTTTATCTTTAGCAACTTATTGTGGTCGCGTTGATTTTGAAGCTATTAATAATTTGGTTATAGAGGGAAGAAAGGGTTTGATTAATGTCAACGAGGTAATTCAGACAATTAAGGAGGAATAAAAATGATTAAAGTAGTTCGAATTGATCACCGCTTATTACATGGACAAGTAATATTCGCTTGGACAAAATCGCAAGGGATTGAACGTATCATTGTGATTGATAATGACGCTGCAGGAGATGACTTTAAAAAAATGTCTCTTAAATTATCTAAACCGGCAGATATTAAATTAAGCGTCTTTAGCGTAACTCAAGCAAAAGAGAGAATGGAAAAAATTAATAAACTAAAAAGCAATACTATGGTAATTTTCGGTGACGTTTTACAAGCTGGTGAAATTATTCCTGATTTAAATGGAATAACGGAAGTCAATTATGGAGGAGTAAAAAACCGTCCAGATACTAAAAGATACAGTAATGCGGTGTTTCTGAATGATGAAGAAGTAAGAAGTAGTCAAAGATTAAAAGAACAAGGCATTACATTATTTATGCAACAAGTTCCTACCTCTAAAAGAGAAAGTCTAGACGCATTGATTTAGTTTTAATAAGGAGGTTAGATGAATGCTAACAAAAGCGATATTACTAGGGATAATAAGTGTTTTTGGTGTTATGGATTCTCGAATGTTAGGTCGTACAAATTTTGAGCAGCCATTAGTAATGGGAGCACTTGTAGGAATAGCCCTAGGAGACTTAACTAAAGGATTAATTGTTGGAGCATCTTTAGAATTAATATTTATGGGTATCGTAAATATTGGCGCAGCCGCACCACCAGATTTGGTTTTAGGATCAGTTATGGCCACTGCTTTTGCAATTTTATCACATACAAATGCACAAACAGCTTTAACAATTGCTCTACCAGTTGCTATTTTAGGACAAATGGTGGGAATTCTTTTAAGGATGTTTATGTCGACATTTGTTCATAGAGCTGAGAGTGATATTGAAAATGGTAATTTTGCTAAAGCGAGAAGATTTCATATTTTATGGGGACCAATTTTATATTCATTAATGTACTTTGTTCCAGTATTTATAGCAATTTATTTTGGTGCAGATGTTGTAAAAGATATTGTTCAGTCTATTCCCTCATGGCTTACTGATGGACTAAACCTAGCAAGTAAGATTCTTCCTGCATATGGATTTGCATTGTTAATGCAAACGATGGTTTCTAAGAAAACTGTGGTTTATCTACTGATTGGATTCTTTATCACAGCTTATGGAGGATTATCAGTTACAGGTGTGGCAATTTTTGCAGGGCTGTTAGTACTCGTATTGAATGAAATTTTACCCAAAAATAATGTAGTAGAAGCATCAAGTGATGATGAGTTGGATGATGATTTAGAAGAACTTTAGGAGGTGAGTTGATAATGGCTGAAAATTTAGAATTAACAAAGCAAGAACAGCGAAAAAAATATTGGTCATTTTTCTGGAGATCGTATGCAATTCAAGCATCGTGGAACTACGAAGGACAAATGAATCTAGGATTTTTGTATGGAATAGCCCCGACTCTTGATCGTTTGTACGATGTAAATAATGAAGAAGAGTTACGAAAGAAAAAAGAGGCGTATAAACGTCATCTGGCATTTTACAATTGTACTCCTCAGACTAGTGCATTTGTGTTGGGATTAAGCTCTTCAATGGAAGAAGAATATGCAAAGAACCCAACGACGTTTAATCCAGATTCTATTAATGCTGTTAAAGCATCTCTGATGGGTCCATTGTCTGGAGTTGGAGATTCATTTTTTCAAGGAACAATAAAGGTACTTGCTTTTGGATTAGGAGTCAATTTTGCTCGACAAGGTAGTATTCTAGGACCATTATTAGCAATTTTAATTTCATTTATTCCAGCGGCTTTAGTCACATATTACGGTGGAAAATTAGGATATACGACCGGAAATAGCTTCTTAAAGAAACTGACAAGTCAAGGAATTATGGATCGGGCAATGTATTTAGTAACAATTGTAGGGTTAATGGTAATTGGTTCAATGATAGCTAGCATGATTGGTATTACTACACCTATCCATATGGGAAAAACTTTCAATTTACAAAAAACATTGGATACTATTTTCCCTCAAATGATACCACTTCTTGTGACTTTCTTTATGTATTACCTTCTTCATAGAAAAGTGAAGACTGGTTGGATTTTAACAATTTGTATATTGAGCGGATTGTTATTTAGTGTGCTAGGTATTTTTGCTTAAAATATTGGTATTAAAAATTAAAAAAATATTTATCTGGAGGAATTTTATTATGAACATTACACCAAAGTCAATTATTGGAGATATTAAGAAAAAGAACGGCAATATCAATCGAGTGATTTTTACAGGATGTGGTGCATCGATGGCTGACTTATACCCTGGTTATTATTTTATTTCACATGAAAGTAAGCATCTTTTATCATCAATTATGCAAGCTAACGAATTTAACTACGACACTCCTAAAGATGTAAATGAAAATACAATTGTTATTACAGCTTCACTAGGTGGAAGTACACCTGAATCAGTTGAAGCGACAAAACATGCTCGTGAACTAGGTGCTCATGTTGTAACATTATCCCATGTACCCAATTCAGCCATTATTAATGAGGCGGAATATAGCTTAGTTCATGGTTTTGAAGAAGATTACGCACATAAAACCGAAAAAATGACACTTGCACTACAACTAGCAATCGAAATTGTAAATCAATTTGAAGGATATGATTACTATGCAGATGCGCAAAAAGCATTTGAGGGATTATTTAATTTAATTAATCAAGAAGCTAATATGGTAGCTCCAGCCGCAGAAGAATTTGTTACTAAGTACAAAGATGAAAATACGATTTATGTTCTAGGTAGTGGTGCAAGTGCTGATGTTGCATATTCAACAGCGTCCTTCTTGTTCATGGAAATGCAATGGATTAGTTCACCAACTATTCATTCAGGTGAGTTCTTCCATGGCCCATTTGAATTAGCACTCAAAGACACGCCATATCTTTTGTTCATGAGCGATGGTAATACACGTCATTTAGATGCACGTGCAATGGCATTCTTACAACGTTTTGATACTAAGCTAACGGTTATTGATGCTAAAGATCATGGACTTGCATCAATTGCTTCTAGCAATGTTATTGACTACTTCAATCCTATGTTAATTACAGGTGTAATGCGGGTATACGCTGAAAAACTGGCTGAAGCTCGTCAGCATCCACTAACACAGCGTCGTTACATGTGGAAACTAGAAAACTACTAAAAAGTAAAATTTTGATGATAGAGCATTGTGCTCTATCTTTTTTATTAGGAGGCAGATATTTTATGTATAAAGCGGTAATATTTGATATGGATGGTGTATTGATTAAATCCGAAGAATTTTATTTTGAACGTAGAATGGAATTTTTTAAAAAAATAGGAGTAAAGCCTGACTCTACTGATAAGATTACATAGGTGCATCGAATAAAGAAGTTTGGCAACACTTGGTAGCAGATGAAAAAAAACGCACGAACATTAAAAAACATATTTAAAATACCAAAAAGTCACGTGATTGATTATTTAGACTATGTGGATAAGGATGTATATAAGGTGATTTCTTTTTTACAAAGTAATAAAATCAAAATGATTTTGGCATCGGCTGGAGAAAGAATCGAAATTGAACGAATGCTGATTGAATGTCATTTGAAAAAATATTTTGACATAGTTCTTAGTGGAGAAGAGGTTGCCAATAATAAACCAGCTCCAGATATTTATTTAAAAGCTGTTGACGAGAGTGGGGTAGATAAAGAGAAATGTGTAGTGATTGAGGATAGCCCTATTGGGATTGAAGCAGCTAAAAAAGCAGGTTTGTTAGTATGGGCTATTAAAACAAATATTGACCAAACTGGAGCGGATAAAATTCTGAGTAATATGCGTGAAATTATAATGAATATGAACTTGCTGACGTAAGAGGATAAGTTTTTAGCAAAATTTTGTAAAAATATACTTCACTTTTTATTAAAAGAAGGGACTTTTGTTGTCGCCAATTCCAATATTTAATGATAAAGTTTTACATGAGTGCTATCACGATTGTGTGCCAGTCGAGGTACATTAATAGAAAAATGAATTTATGCACAATTAAGTAATTCAAAGGAGGCAGCTCATGGCAGCCACATTAAAAGATATTGCGGATAAAGTTGGCGTATCGTTAGCGACCGTATCACGCGTGCTGAATAAAGATGCGTCTCTTTCAGTTGGCGATGAAACTAGACAAAAAATCCTAAAAACCGCCGAAGCCCTACACTATTCCAAAAGTAAACGACATAATAATTTAACAACTAGAAAACGCTTGGCAATTGTTCAATGGTACTCAGAAACTGAAGAACAAGATGACTTGTATTATATGTCGATTCGAATGGGAATTGAACAACGTGGACAAGACAATCAATTCGAAGTGACACGAATTTTTCAGAATAATTTACAAGAATTAGGTCCAAATGTTGATGCAGTAATAGCAGTAGGAAAATTTAGTAAACCGCAAGTTGAAGAAATTGCAGCCGTTACTGATAATTTAGTTTTTGTGGACGATGATCAATTCGAAGCTGGCTTTGACAGTGTGATAACTGATTTTCAATTAGCCACCGAAAAAGTAGTCGATTATTTCTGGCAACAGGGGATTGAAGATATTGGGATTATCCATGGGTTAGAAATGACGACAGATCACCAATTAACTGTTACAGATCGTCGAATGTTAGGATTTAAGGCCGCGATGACAAAGCGTAACGCCTTTAAACCGGAATTTGTATTCGAGGGTGATTATACTAGCGAATCTGGTTCTAAAATGATGCAAAAGGCAATTGATGTGCTTGGAGATCAGTTACCTAAAGCGTTTTTTGTGGCCAATGATCCCATGGCAGCTGGGGCATTGAAAGCACTTCAGACGAATGGCATTAAAGTACCAGACAGAGTTAAGTTATTCAGTTTTAACAATACTTCATTAGCTACTTTTGTTTATCCTGAATTAAGTGCAGTCAACGTTGATACGGAGTTGATGGGTGCCACAGCAGTCAATTTAGTAATGAGTCGTTTGGCCGGTCGCACCACCACGCAACGTGTGGAACTGGGTACAAGGTTGGTAGAACGAGCTAGTACGAAATAGAATAGAAGTGAATGACTCATAGTGGTCGGATTAAATTATCCAACCACTATGAGTCTTTTTATTTTAACTAAAATATTTACTCAATCCCATCCAAATTTGGTATACTAAAAATGAAAACGGTTTAATTAATACGGAGGTGTCATAATATTGGAAACTAAAAAAGAAGTATTTGATCAAATAGATGGTCAGGATGTCATACGTTATACATTGGTTAATGACCAACAAACTAGAATTTCAGTTTTGAGCTATGGAGGAACATGGCAAGAATTCGTAGTTAATGAGGATGGGGTGGAACGCTCATTAATTTGGGGACTTGACAGCATGGCTGATTATCAACGCGTAGGCTATTGCCTTTGTCAATCAATTGGGCGAGTTGCTGGACGAATCGGCGGAGCTAAATTTAAGATTGATGATCAAGAATACCAAGTTGAGATGAACGAACAAACTCATTCATTGCACGGTGGTGACCACGGTTTTAATACCTTAAATTTCGATGGTAAATTTAGTGAAGATGATGATCAAGTTAGCGTGATTTTATCGAAACATATTAAGGCGAGTGATGATAATTACCCTGGAAACCTTGATGTAGAAATTAAATTTACCCTAGACAATCAAAATCAAGTTTCGATTTCATTTATGGGTGATACGGACGCTGCGACGCTCTTTAACCCAACGAATCATGTTTATTGGAATACAACGGATGATCGAACAAGTTTGGCTAAACAATGGTTGCAAATTAGCAGTACAGCTCACCTTGAATTCGATGAAGAAAAAGTTCCCACTGGCAAGAAGCTTTCGGTTAAAGCAACCGCCTATGATTTTAATCAAGAACAACCTATTGAGGACGCCTTGAAACAGTTAAACGCTGAAAATGGTGGGATTGAATTTGATGATGCTTACGAAGTTAATCCGAGTGAAACTACTCCTATTGCAATGGTAGGTGATACTGATGGTAAACGTCGAGTAAAGCTTTATTCAGATCGCAACGGACTAGTTGTATTCACGGCGAACCCATTTGATCCCGACCAAGAAGCAGCTCATGAGTACAATGCTTTAGCTACTGAGGCACAAACATTACCTGATGCAATCAATCATTCTGATTTTGGTGATATTGTTTTACGTCCAGGTAAGCCAGTTACAAATACTATTCGTTATCAATATGAACGTTTAAACTAAATCTAAATTAAGCGTAAGGTGTAAAAACCGAGCGCTTTTTTAATGGTTAAATAATTTAAAAAGTAGGTAGTAAAACTACATCGAGTGGCCTAAAACACCAAAATTAAAATCGAAAAAAGATTGGAATAGTTGGCTATGGGCAACGATAAATTGGTCTGAGAAGCGGACTAGGTCGTTTAAATACTAATTTACTAAAATAATTAAGCAAATTTTACTAAAAAACATTGACATCCTCTCTGAAAACGATTACATTTAGTGCATAGATAATTAAAGGAGATGTGGTATAGATTATGGATGCAGAAGTTAAACAAAGCAAAAGTCGTAAAATCACTTCGCGACTAGCTTACTCATTTGGTGCATTTGGTCATGATGCGTTTTATGCAACATTATCGACCTATTTTATTATGTTCGTGACTTCCCATTTATTTGATAAGAGTAGTGGGGCTCAAGGAACTAAAATGATCGCGTACATTACGATGATCATTGCAGCGTTACGTTTCGTAGAACTTGCAATTGATCCACTAATTGGTAACGCGATTGATAATACCAATTCACGCTGGGGTCATTTCAAGCCTTGGATTGTTACTGGTGGAACGATTGGTTCAGTTGTTTTAGCACTTTTATTTACCAGTTTAGGTGGTTTAAATACATCTAACCCAATTTTATACTTAATTGTTTTTGCTATTTTATATATTACAATGGATATTTTCTATTCATTTAAAGATGTTGGGTTCTGGTCAATGATTCCTGCGATTTCATTTGATTCAGCAGAACGTGAAAAAACAGCTACCTATGCTCGGGTTGGTTCTAATATTGGACAAAATATCGTTGGTGTAGTCGTTATGCCAATCGTTTTGATGTTTTCAACCAAGGCGAACAGCGGACAAGGTGATAATCGTGGTTGGATGGCCTTCGGGATTATCATCGCTGCGGTTGCTTTGATTTCAGCTTTAGCTGTAGCAATGGGAACTAAAGAAAATGATTCTGAATTACGTAAAAATACTGAAAAAACAACTTTCAAACAAGTTTTCAAAGTATTGGCTCGTAACGACCAATTAATGTGGTTATCTTTAACTTACGGAATTTATACGGCCGGTATGGCAATTACTAACTCACTTGAACTTTACTACTTCACTTACATTTTAGGTGATGCTTCGAAATTTACGTTACTTGGTTCATTAAACGCCATCATTGGGGTGTTCGCCGTATTGGCCTTCCCACCATTGGCAAAGAAGTTTAGCCGTCGTAAAGTATTCTTCTTAGCTATTTCAGTCATGATCATTGCTTTGATTATGTTTGCACTTGCCGGACAATCATTACCAATGATCTTAACTTCTGCCGTACTATTCTACATTCCACAACCACTTATCTTCTTAGTTGTTTTGATGGTTTTAAGTGATTCTGTTGAATATGGACAATTGAAATTTGGTCACCGTGACGAATCATTAACTCTATCTGTTCGTCCTTTACTTGATAAATTAGGTGGAGCTATTTCAAACGGTGTAGTTGGTTTAACTGCCGTTTGGGCTGGCATGACCGCTGGAGCAACTGCTGGGGACGTAACTTCCCACGGACAAGCTATTTTCAAGTTGATGATGTTTGGTGTTCCAGCAGCTATGATTTTAATTGGAGCCTTCATCTTCTTCAAGAAGGTTAAATTGGACGAAAAAATGCATGCTGAAATCGTTGACGAGCTGGAAAAAACTTGGTCAACACATTTGGAAACAGATGAAACACCTGCAGAAATTGAAAAAGAAGACGGAATTACAACTCTTTACCGTAATCCGGTTTCAGGAAAATTAATCAGTTTAGACACCGTTGCAGATGAGACATTTGCGAGTGGAAGTATGGGTAAAGGATTTGCAATTAAACCTACCGATGGTCAAGTTTTAGCTCCATTTGATGGTGAAGTTGTAGCAACTTTCCCAACTCGCCATGCGATTGGACTTCGTTCTGACACAGGCGTCTTAACCTTGATTCATATCGGAATTGGTACCGTTGAAATGCGTGGTACGGGATTTGTTCAATATGTTGAAAAAGGCGATCACGTTAAACAAGGACAAGAATTAATTGAATTCTGGCAGCCTGCAATTAAAAAAGCAGGCCTTGATGATACTGTAATGGTAGTCATTACCAACAAGGATATGCCTGAATTTGATTATCTCAAAGAGCTGGGTGAAGACGTTAAGGATAGCGAAGATGTATTGAAGTTATCCAATACCGGATTATCTAATTAAAGTTGGATTTTAAAAGGACAATCAATGATTTATTCATTGATTGTTCTTTTTTTGCATATTAAAAGCCGATGTTGGAGAATTTAAATCTTTCCAGCATCGGCTTTATCTTAGAAATGAATATTAAAACTGAAATCTAAATCTTGGTTAGCAGGGATGTGGTATTTTGCTTCAACATCTGCTCCCCAACTATCGATTCCACCGACACCGCGAACCGCCCCGTAGATCGAAAGCACGGTTCGTCTTGGTAATGGTAGTTCTTCAAGATGAGTGGCTTGTTCAAGCTCTGCAGCAGTATATGGTAAACAACTGAAAGCAAACGGCTGATCTGCCTGGCTGAAAGTAAGGCTAAAAGGTTGCTTGCTTTGATCGGCGTTATTTTGAGTAGTCGAACGAGTTACCGTTAGTTGACTGGTTTGCATGTGCATGCCACATTCTTGAGGAACAAGATAGGGAGTCACTGGTAATCCGTCAACGTGGAATTGACCTTGAGTTGCCCCTGCTAGACGATCGGGATAAGTTTCCCCAGAAAGTCCTTGGTAGTCAAAACCGGTAGCGGTCGTGGGCATAATGAAACGTAGTCCAAATGCTGGTAGCTCAGGTAAACCTTCACGTCCTGCAAAATGGGTCATGATCTTAATATTACCATCACTAGCAACCGTATAGGTAATGCTTACCGAAGTGCTTGGCACCGTCGGAGTAACGAAATGGTAGGTTAACGCCACTTGATTTGCCATTTCATGGTTGGTATAGCGATTATTAAGGGGAGCAATAGGAAGCGGTTGAACGAGTTGCCCATCCACTGTTAAGTCAATCTTTTGGCAAGTTGTGAATCGATCGGCTGCGTACCATTGTGCAGCTTTAACATCAAAACCATTTCCATGATCATTATCAGTAGTTGCTCGCCAAAATAGCGGAGTTGGTGTGCGGTAGAGCCACTCTTTTTGGTTAACCACTAAAGATTCAAGCCCGCCTCGTTCGTAACTAAAAAGGTAGTGAAAGTTAGGACCTTCTAATCCTAAACTGGCATCGCCATATATGACGTGTAATTGATTATTTGTGTAATCCATAATAGTATTTCACCTCCTGCATTGCTGGTTTAGGGGTTCGATCAGCAAATAGTAATCCATCACCAGAAAACTCATAGTCGGAATGGCGTTCATCGAAATCACCACCGTATCGTAGGACGTCTTGCTGGGTGATTGGATCATGAACTAACAGAGCTTGATCAATGAAGTCCCAAATGAAGCCACCTTGATACATTGGGTATTTATCAATTAAATCATTATACGATTGCATGCCCCCTAAAGAGTTTCCCATATCATGCATATATTCACAGTTTAAGAAAGGTTTATCGGGATTATTTTCTAGATAGCTAGCGATGTTAGCTGGAGTTTCGTACATACGGCTTTCTACATCAGAAATACGATCGCGTAATTCTGGAGTACGAACGACACCTTCATAATGAACCAGTCGAGATGCGTCATGTTCTTTATAGAAAGTTTGCATAGCCGCAATATCTTCACCAGCAAAGGATTCGTTGCCTAATGACCAGAAAATGATGGATGGGTGGTTTTTGAACCATTCATAGTTGGAACGAGCCCGATCAACGACTGCTGCTAACCAATGAGGATTATCCCCAGGAACGTTATAGGAAGGTTCAACAGCCCCCATTTTTTGCCATGAACCATGAGATTCTAGGTTATTTTCAGCCATAACGTAAAGACCGGCTTGATCGCATAGTTCGTACCACGGTAGTTGATCAGGATAATGGCAAGTTCGAACAGCGTTGATATTATTATCAAGCATTGTCTGAATATCGTTCTGCATATCTTGCATGGTGATGACACGCCCACTATGTGCATTCCACTCGTGGCGATTAACCCCGTTGAGAATCAAACGTTGGTTATTAACGTAAATGACTTTATCCTCACGTAATTCCACTCGCCGAAAACCAAATTGATAAGGAACGACTTCCAAGAGCTGATGCTGATTGTTGTAGACTTTAATCAACAACTGATACAAGGTGGGGTTTGTTGGTGACCATAGTTTCAAATTATCAAACGGCATGGAATCAAACAGGACCTTACCCGTTCCGCTTTGGGTCTGACTGGCCACTACCTGTTTATTTTGATCCGTAACGGTTAGTTCTAAGATAGCATCAGTACCAGAAACGTCAGCAGTAACTGCCAAGGTACCGCGCTCAAAATCATCTTTTACCTCCGGTTTGATGTCTAAATCCACAACATGGGCGGCCGGAAGAGCGAGGAGATTAACATCACGAAAAATACCAGAAAAGCGGTACATATCTTGATCTTCAATAAAGGCTGCCGTACTTCTTTTATAAACCTGTACAGCTAAAAGATTATCTTGGTCTTGAAGATAAGGGGTTAAATCAAATTCTGAAGGAGTGAAGCTATCTTCAGCATAACCAATAAAATGGCCATTCAACCAAACGTATAATGCTTCTTCAACTCCTTGAAATTGAATGATAACTCGCTGATTTTTAAATGAATCATCAAGGTCAAAGTGTTTTAAATAAGAGCCGACACTGTTATCAGCAGCATCGCTAAATAATCCAACTTCTAATTGGTCTTGATTAAGTGTGTAAGGGGGACGACGATAAATTTTTCCTTCCCAAGGGTAGAGAGTGTTGATATATTGAATTTGACTGTAGCCTGCTAATTCGATATGCCCTGGTACTTGGATCGTATCAAAATCAGCACTATCAAAATCAGGTGAATAAAAATGGAGCGGACGTTCAGACGGGGTGGACGCAAAGTGAAAACGCCAAGGACCGTTGAGACTTTTAATAAAGCTGCTACCTGTACGGATTTCGTCTAAATCACGATAGTAATGGTGGTCGCTATGGGCAGGTAGTTGATTGACTCGAAAAACTTCAGGATCATCAAGCCACTGAAGATTTGCTTGCATAATAAAACTCCTTTCGTAACCAAAATATAAAACGCTTACAATGAAATAATAGAACATAACCCTAAATTTGTATACGTTGTTTTAGTTAAAATTTAACCAAAATTAATGTTTTTGGAGGATTTAGTAAGCTGTAAGCAACCCTAAATCTATAACACTAGTGTTTTTTAATGAAGCGCTACCATTTTTGTTGTAAATGGATTAAAGAGGTATTGACAAGTGATGGTAAAAGCTATATATTCAAGTTAATAAAATTTTAGTAAAATTATGGAGGAGACACATCATGAACGCAAACGACTTAAAAAAAGAATTTTCCGAAATTTTCGACACCAATCCTGAAAGGGTTTTCTTTTCACCTGGACGAATCAATTTAATTGGTGAACACACAGATTACAATGGTGGTCACGTATTCCCATGTGCAATTACAATCGGAACTTACGGAGTTTATGCTCCTCGTACCGATAATACGGTAAGAATGTACTCAGCTAATATTCCAGATGCTGGAGTTGTTAGTTTTGATGTCAATGCTTTGGATTACGATAAGGCTGCAGATTGGACTAATTATCCTAAAGGAATGATGAATGAATTAGTCAAAACAGGAGTTAAGTTTGACCATGGCTTCGATCTCTACGTTCACGGAAATATGCCAGATGGTGCGGGCTTATCTTCTTCAGCTTCAATTGAATTATTAACCGGAGCAGTTTTAAACGCGGCCTTTGATTTAGGCGTTAGTCAATTAGATCTAGTTAAGATTGGCCAGAAGTGTGAAAACAACTATGTCGGTGTTAACTCTGGTATCATGGACCAATTCGCGGTCGGAATGGGTAAGAAAGATCAAGCAATCTTGCTGGATACTAACACACTTGATTATTCTTATGCTCCGGTTAAATTAGGCAATCACGTCATTGTAATTATGAATACTAATAAACGTCGTGAACTCGCAGATTCTAAATATAATGAACGTCGTTCTGAATGTGAAGAAGCATTGCGTCGTTTACAAACTAAGTTAGACATCAAGACTTTAGGTGATTTAACTAATGATGAATTTGATGAAGCAGCTTACTTAATTAATGATGAAACTTTAATTAAACGCGCACGTCACGCTGTTTTTGAAAATCAAAGAACCATCAAGGCAACTAAGGCTTTGGCAGATGACGACTTAACAACTTTTGGTGAATTAGTTACTGCTTCACACGTTTCATTACACTTTGATTATGAAGTAACGGGTAAGGAATTAGACACTTTAGCTGAAACAGCTTGGAAACAACCTGGTGTATTAGGTGCTCGAATGACTGGTGCTGGTTTTGGTGGTTGTGGAATCGCAATTGTTGAAAAAGACCAAGTTGAAGCTTTCAAGGAAAATGTTGGTAAAGTTTATCGCGATACAATTGGTTATGATGCTGATTTCTATATTGCTGAAATTGCTGATGGACCTAAAGAACTTTAATATTAGTGAAAATTTTTAAATAGTAATACGCATTGAGAGATTGAGGAGGAATTAGAATGGCGGTCTTAGTTTTAGGTGGTGCCGGTTATATCGGCTCCCATGCAGTTGATCGATTAATTACGAAAGGTTACGATGTAGCGGTTGTTGATAACTTGGTTACTGGACACCGCGCAGCCGTAAACCAGCAAGCTCGTTTTTACGAAGGTGATGTACGAGATGCTGAATTTATGGATTCAGTCTTCACCAAAGAAAACGTAGAAGGGGTAATTCATTTTGCTGCGTTTTCCGTGGTCCCTGAATCAATGAAAAATCCTTTGAAGTATTTTGATAATAATACTGCTGGGATGGTTAAACTTCTTGAAGTAATGGCTAAACATGATGTGAAACGGATTGTATTTTCATCTACAGCGGCTACTTATGGCGAACCAGAACGGGTGCCAATTCAAGAATCTGATCCACAAGTTCCAACTAATCCATATGGTGAAAGTAAGTTAGCAATGGAAAAAATCATGCATTGGTCAGATGTGGCTGATGGCATTAAGTTTGTGGCTTTGCGCTACTTTAACGTTGCTGGTGCCAAACCAGATGGCAGTATTGGGGAAGATCATCAACCAGAAACACACTTAGTACCTATTATCTTACAAGTGGCTGCTGGTGAACGGGATCAGTTGCAAATTTTTGGGGATGACTATCCTACTGCTGATGGTACTAATGTACGCGATTACGTCCACGTCGTTGATTTGGCTGATGCTCATATTTTAGCTCTAGAATATCTCAAACAAGGTCATGATAGTAACGCATTCAATCTCGGATCTTCAACAGGCTTCTCCAATCGTCAAATGTTAGAAGCTGCTCGGGAAGTGACAGGAAAGGAAATTCCAGCTGTTATGGCACCAAGACGAGCTGGCGACCCTAGTACTTTAATCGCAGCGAGTGATAAAGCACGTGAAATTTTAGGTTGGCAACCTCAATATGATGATGTTAAGGAAATTATCAAAACTGCTTGGAATTGGAAAGTCAACCATCCAGCTGGATACGATGACCGAGGAGGACAAGCCTAATGAGTAGCTTAGAACAATTTGTCCAAGTTGTAATCGATTCGCCATCACCATACACCAATTTAGACCGAATTTATGTGCATAATCGGATTTTAGGTTTAGTGGGTGAAGATCAACCGGTTGAAGCTACCGATGAGCAAGTGACTAGCTTAGTAGATGCCTTAGTTAAAACTGCGGTTCAAAACGGTAAAATTGAAGATGCTCAATCAGACCGAAGCATTTTGGCAGATCAATTAATGGATTTAGTTACGCCATTACCTTCTATTTTAAATCAACGTTTTTGGGATAAGTATCAAGTTAGCCCTAAAGCAGCGACGGATTATTTCTTTAATTTAAGTAAAACTAATGACTATATTAAAACACGGGCCATTGCTAAGAATGTATCTTTTCCAGCGGAAACTGATTTTGGTGAACTTGAAATTACCATTAATCTTTCTAAACCAGAAAAAGATCCTAAAGCAATTGCAGCTGCTCGTAATCAACCTCAGGATGGTTATCCATTATGCCAATTATGCATGCAAAATGAAGGTTATTTAGGACGTTTGGGTTACCCATCACGTAGCAACCATCGAATTATTCGGATGACCTTGGGTGGTGAAACTTGGGGCTTCCAATATTCACCATACGCATATTTCAATGAACATTCTATTTTCTTAGACCAAATTCACCGCCCTATGGTGATTAATCGTCAGACGTTTACCAATTTACTTGAAATTGTTAAACAGTTACCGCACTACTTTGTAGGGAGTAACGCCGACTTACCCATTGTAGGAGGTTCGATGTTATCACACGAACATTACCAAGGCGGACGTCATGTATTTCCAATGATGAAGGCTCCCATTGCTAGAACGATTGATTTAGGAGTAGCAGGTGTGGAAGCTGGAATTGTGAAATGGCCAATGTCAACAATTCGGTTAGTTGGTAGTGATGTGGTGGCATTGACGGATGCTGCTGTTAAAATTCATGATGCGTGGATGAACTATTCTGATGAAAGTGTTGATGTAAGAGCGTTCACGGACGGAACACGTCATCATACGACGACGCCGATTGCGTACAAGGATGGAGAAAACTATGTTTTGGATGTAGTACTCCGAGATAATCAAACCTCAGCCGAATTTCCAGATGGTATTTTCCATCCCCATCAAGATGTTCAACACATCAAAAAAGAAAACATTGGTTTGATTGAAGTAATGGGAAGAGCGATTTTACCAGCTCGGTTAAAGACAGAATTGGTAGAAGTAGAAAAGTACCTATTGGGTCAAACTAACCAAATGGCAGAAATGCATCAAGCTTGGGCGGATCAATTGAAGGCAACGAATTCAATTACCGCAGAAAATGTTACTGCCGTGGTAAATGCTGCGGTTGGAAATGTTTTTGCGCGAGTTTTAGCTGATGCAGGAGTCTTTAAATGGGATGACGCTGGTGAAGCCGCATTTGCGCGCTTTATCTCAGCCATTAATTAGTAAGATTTTAAGCTCGTTTAAACCTGTAAGAATTATTAGTTATTAAATACGATTCACCTAAGATGGATAATCCTAGGTGGGTCGTATTTTTATTTTAAATTTCACTGGTGCTTTATCGGGAGTCCTTTATAATAAAAACGAAGCAAATTAGTAGGAATGCGACTTAGACAATTAATTTCGGAGGTCATAATATGGAAAAATATCGTACAGAAGAAGATACCCTTGGGCCCGTCCAAATCCCAGTAGACGCACTTTGGGGAGCCCAAACTGAAAGAAGTCGTCATAATTTTGCGACTGGTGCCAAGATGCCCCTGGAAATTATCAAAGCTCTTCTACAGATTAAAAAAGCGGCAGCCATCGCTAATAAAAAGGAACAATCAATGGCTGCTGAAAAAGCGGATTTAATTGTAGTAGCTATTGATCGTCTGCTAGCACTGGATGATGCTGAATTACGGAAAGATTTTCCGCTGGTAGTTTATCAAACTGGTTCGGGAACGCAAACTAACATGAATGTAAACGAAGTGGTGGCCCATATGGCTGCTAAAATTAATGCGGAAATAGAAATTTTGCCTAATGATGATGTTAACCATGGACAAAGTTCAAACGATATTTTCCCAACGGCCATGAATATTACAGCTGCAGTAGCGGTAGTACGCTTGGAAGAGGCAGTTCAACATTTAATTGAACAATTAGACCAAAAACAAAAGCAATATTGGAACGTGGTTAAAATTGGACGAACTCACCTCCAGGATGCGACTCCACTAACTTTTGGGCAAGAAATTAGTGGATGGAAGAGCGCCCTTGAACATGATTTGGAATACTTAAAAGAACTTAATTCAACGCTAAGTGAATTGGCAATGGGGGGTACAGCGGTCGGAACGGGTTTAAATGCAGCTCCGCATTTTTCGTCCATAATTGCAGCTCAGATGAGCGAAGTCTACCACTTTGAATTTACGGCGGATTCTAACAAATTTTATGGACTAGCACATCACTCCGGTTTGAATGTGGTTCACGGAGCGATTAAAACTTTGGCGAGTGATTTGATGAAAATTGCTAATGATATTCGGTTCTTGGGTAGTGGTCCGCGGGCAGGATATGGCGAGTTGAAACTACCAGCAAACGAGCCCGGATCATCAATCATGCCAGGTAAAGTCAATCCAACTCAAGCAGAGGCCCTTACCATGGCGGCAGTGCGGGTTATGGCTAATGACGTTGCGATTGATTTAGCTGCAAGCCAGGGCAATTTTGAAATGAATGTTTATAAACCAGTTATCATCAGCTCTTTCTTGGAATCAACCACTCTATTAGAAGGTACGATTCGTAGTTTTACCGACTTGATGATCGCTGGATTAGAAGTTAATGCGGAACGGATGGAAGAATTAGTTAACCATTCCTTGATGACAGTTACCGCCTTATCTCCTCATATTGGCTACCACGATAGTGCTAAAATCGCTCAGCAGGCTGAAAAAGATGGGACCACGCTGAAAGAAGCTGCCCTAAAATCTGGTAAAGTTACCGCTGAGCAATTTGATCAGTGGGTGGTTCCCATTGAGATGACTAATTATGATAAATAGAGGAGTAAAAAGATGACTTTAGAGCCTGTAAAATATAAAAAGTTTATTGCGCCACTAGTTGTAGGTGTGATTCTATGGCTATTATCACCAGTCAAGCCGGTGGGAGTTTCACTAGCAGCTTGGCATATATTTGCAATTTTTGTTGCTACTATTATTGGCTGTATTACCCAACCTTTACCAATCGGTGGGGTAGCGATTGTTGGCTTCAGTATCACCGTTTTAACGGGTGAAGTCCCCATGGATAAAGCTATTACCGGTTTTGGTAACGATAGTATTTGGTTAATTGTGATGGCATTTTTTATTTCCCGTGGTTTCATTAAAACTGGTTTGGGACGACGAATTGCCTTCCATTTTGTTAGCATGTTTGGTAAGAAAACTTTGGGATTGGCGTATTCTTTGATTGGTGTAGATTTAGTGTTAGCTCCAGCTACGCCCAGTAACACGGCGCGAGCTGGTGGGATTATGTTCCCAATTATTGAATCGCTAGCTAGTGCATTCGGATCATCGCCTAAGGATCATACGCAAGGCAAGATTGGTTCGTTCTTGCTGTTCTCAGAATTTCACGGAAACATCATTACCGCAGCAATGTTTTTAACTGCAATGGCGGGGAATCCGTTGACTCAATCTTTAGCTAAGCCCCTTGGAATTCATATTACATGGATGAATTGGTTCATCGCTGGTGTCGTTCCAGGAATTATTTCTTTAATTGTGGTTCCATTGATTATTTACAAAATCTATCCACCAGAAATTAAGGAAACTCCTAACGCTAAAGAATGGTCTAAGAAGCAACTTGATGCGATGGGTAAAGTTAGTACAGCAGAAAAATTCATGGTTTTAACCTTTATCGTTGCGTTAGTATTATGGATTTTAGGATCATTTTTGGGAATCGATGCAACTTTGACGGCTTTTATTGCCTTATCTTTATTGCTGGTTACCGGTGTCCTTTCTTGGGGCGATGTTACTAAAGAAACCGGGGCTTGGAATACGTTAGTTTGGTTTTCGGTACTTGTAATGATGGCTGGGCAATTAAACGAACTCGGATTTATTCCTTGGCTAAGTAAAACGATTGGTACTTCACTCCATGGAATGAATTGGATGTTAGTATTAGTAATTTTAATTCTGGCATATTTCTATAGTCATTATCTTTTCGCTAGTGCTACTGCCCATGTCAGTGCCATGTATGGGGCTTTTCTAGCCGTGGCCGTTTCTTCAGGAGTACCACCACTACTAGCTGCGTTAATGCTAGGATTTTTTGGTGATTTGATTGGTTCAACCACTCACTATGGAAATGGACCTGCTCCCATTCTATTTGGTTCGGGCTTTGTAACGCAAAAAGATTGGTGGCGGATGAATGCCATTCTGGGTGTGGTTTACATCGTAATTTGGGTTGGAATTGGCTCACTTTGGATGAAAGTGATTGGTATGTGGTAAAAAGCCCTTATTATAATCCGTTACTTTAGACGTGTTTTTATATTTCAAATAGATTAGAATGGTTTATGACCCAAAAAAAGAAGCAGGAGAATTAATAAATGGCTTATCCACAATTAGACTTAGAAAATGCAACTGGTACAAAAGTAACTATTAAAACTAACCAAGGTGACATCAAAATTCAACTTTTTGATGAATTGGTACCTAAAACAGTTAAAAACTTTATTGAATTAGCAGAGAAGGGCTACTACAACGGCGTTATTTTTCATCGGGTGATCCCAGATTTTATGATTCAAGGTGGTGATCCTACGGGAACTGGTATGGGTGGCGAAAGCATCTATGGCAGAACGTTTGAAGATGAATTTTCAAATAAGCTCTATAACTTAAACGGGGCCCTATCTATGGCTAACGCCGGTCCAAATACTAATGGTAGTCAATTCTTTATCGTTACTAACAGTAATGTTCCTAAGCGAATGATTAAACAACTTAAAGCGGCAGAATTTCCTGAAGAAATTGTGGAAGCATATCGTCAAGGAGGAACTCCCTGGCTAGATGGTCGGCATACGGTCTTCGGACAAGTGTTCGAAGGGATGGATGTTGTTAAAGCAATTAGTAAGGTAAAACGTAATGGCGAAGATCGCCCTAACGTAGATGTTGTGATGGAACAAGTAATCGTTGAAAAATAAAGTAAAACCCTCTGAAAATTAATTTTTCGGAGGGTTTTACTTATTGTGCTAAATATTTCTGTAAATCTGCAAATTGATTTTGAATAACTTCAGTTCCTTTTTCGTAAAGGGCCATGAGCTTTTTATCATCACGTTCAACCCGAGATACTGAGACGGGTTCTTGGGGACGTATTACAAAGATTTTTCCTTCACGTTCTAAGCGTTCGATTTCTGCTAATGAACGATTATATTGTTGTGGACGATCTGCAAAAGCTTGGACAAAACGTGGAAAATCACGGTATCTAAACTTAACTAAACGATTCATAGCGCGACTATTTTCCGGTTTACGGTAGCTAATGTCGCGAGTTAAGACCACGACGATCTTTTCGTAGCCTAATTCCTGAGCTCGTCTGAAAGGAATCGAGTCAGCGATTCCGCCATCTAAGTATGGCTGGTGATTAACGACCCGGATATCAGATACTAACGGCATACTGGCTGAAGCTTTGACGGCTTCTTCTTGACCATCGGTATCCGTTTTACGGAAAATATCGGCTTTACCAGTTAAGACGTTGGTAGCGGTAATTTCAAAAATCTGTTTACTTTCATTATAAGCTTTATAGTCAAAGGGGCTGTAATCATAACATTCAGGTGAAAACAAAAAATCTAAGTTAAAGATTCCACCATTACGAATGAGGTTGTTAAAGCCGATATAACGTTTATCATGAAGAAAATGGAGATTAACATCAGCGGAACGTCTTTTTTGCTTTGAAATGTAATTCATAGCGGCCATGGTTCCAGCTGAAACTCCATGGATGTACTCGAAATCCATTTGCTTTTCGAGAAAATAATCCAAAACGGCACTAGTAAAAAATGATCTGAGAGCGCCGCCTTCTAGTATTAAAGCTGCTTTTTCCAATGGAATACCTTCTCTCTTCTAATTTTATAGACACTATTTTAGCGCTTTTGATGGAGTTGTGGCAAATACCTCTCCAATTAAGGCGCTATAGAAGTGATACTAGAAGAGCATTAAAGCTAGGGATAGCGTAAAAATTTTCTCATAAAAATTATTTTTCCATAGTTTCTTTACCTAGGAAGCCGATTGCAATTACAGCTATCATAATGGAGATGAAGAAAATTATAAAAGTAGTTGATAAAGCAACGCCTTTTTCAGTTAAAAATCCCACCAAAAGAGGGCCTACGATCCCACCGATGCGCCCAATTCCGGCTGCTAGCCCGGAACCTGTTCCACGAATTTCTTCAGGATATTGCTCCGGAGAATAGGCATAGAGTGCGCCCCAAGCACCAAGATTAAAGAAGGATAGTAAAATACCAGCTAACAATAACATCATCAGCCCTTGAGCAAAACCAAAGGCGATAGCACTGACGGCAGTACCGAATAAGAAAACCATCAAAGTCCATTTGCGTCCCCATCGCTCAATTAACCAAGCTGCCATAAAGTAACCCGGAAGTTGTGCCACAGTCATGATTAACACATAACCAAAACTGTGAACAATACTATACCCCTTCATCACCATGACACTAGGCAACCAAAGAAACATTCCATAATATGAGAATACAACCATAAACCAAACAATCCAAAGCATCAACGTGGCTTTAGCATAGGGACGACTCCAAATATTTTTTAAACGTAAAGCTAGGCGAGCTTTGGGTGTAAAAGAATGATTTGAATCTGCTTCGCGAATACTAAAACGGAGAACCAAGGCATAGAGCGCCGCTAAGGAAGTGATAAACACGGCAATCCGCCAGCCCCAACTGGGAATGATAAAATAAGAGATTAAAGCCGAAATTAACCAACCGCCAGCCCAAAAACTTTCGAGGAGCACTACTGCCCGCCCTCGAACATGAGCAGGGGCGCTCTCCGAGATTAAAGTCGAAGCAACAGGTAGTTCACCACCCAATCCACAACCGACAATAAAACGAATCATAACAAAAGCCGCATAGGTAGTGGTGAAAGCTGAAATACCGTTAAAAATTGAGAAAATTAGTAAACTAATAATTAAAATTGTTTTTCGATTGTAACGGTCGGCCAGCGCTCCAAATAAAATAGCGCCTACAGCCATCCCAAGTGAACTGATACTACCAATCATGCCAACCTGTGATTCAGTTAAATGCCACTCTGACGTTAAAGCAGCAATTACAAAAGATAATATACCAACGTCCATGGCATCAAAAAGCCAGGCTACCCCCGAAGCTGCTAGTAATTTTTTATAGTTTGAAATTCCATTCAAAATCATCATTCTCCTTTTTAGTGTCAAGACACACTCTGAGTTGAATACAAGATTACAACATAAAACAATATTTATCAATGATTTATTTAAAATTAATGTCTTGACACTTGTAACGGGGATTTTCTGATAAAATATACTCAAGGAGCAATGACTTATGAAAATTAATCGAAAAGTAGCTATCAAAAATCAACTATTAGAAACTAAAACACCAATCAAAGCAGGCACATTGGCTAAACAATTTGAGGTTAGCCGACAAACTATTGTTGGAGATATAGCTTTGTTGCGTGCGCAAGGGGAGCCGATTATTTCAACTTCGAGAGGCTATGAATATGCCAAAAATCATCGATTTGAAGAAATGATCGTTTGTCGTCATTTCCCCGATCAAGCAGAGCGAGAAATGGAACTAATTGTTAAAGAACAGGTGACGATCAAAGACGTTATGATTGACCACCCACTTTACGGACAGCTAGTGGGACAAATCCGTGTGCAAAATAGCAATGATGTCAAACAATTTATGCAACATGTACGGGAAGCTAAAGGGCACTTGCTATCTGAATTAACCGATGGTATCCACAGTCATACTTTAGCAGCGGATAAGATGGAAAATATCGAAAAAGCTAAGGAACAGTTAAAAAAAGTGGGAATTCTATACAAAGAAGGTTAACTAAAGGATTTTTACTGGATTTTGTAGTATAGTACAGCCAAATCATTTTGACGGAGGGATGAAATGTATCGAATTGTACTCATCATTTTTATAATTTATGTAATTGTCCAGATTCCATTTGTGATTAAGGCATATTTAGGGAGACGAAAGTATCGGCAAAAAATTAAAGATGGGGAACGAGCTAATCAGCGGCTAATGAAAGAAAAGAAAGATAAGAAGTAAGTAAAAGGTTGAAATGGTAATTGAACGACATAAAAGGATTGGTATGGAGATGATTCCATATCAATCCTTTTATTTATGAAAAATTAAGTTCGTACTGGTTCACGTAGTTTCTTGTTGTACTTCAAGTAGACATTAGTATAAGGGTGTTTACTTTCTGCATGCCAAGGTTTGACGTGACCACAGAAATGAATTAATTTTGGATTTTCACGTGTTTCAGCGTAAAGTTTCAAAAGTTCAGTCCGTGGTGGAACAAGCGCGTCTAACACAATGTTAGATTGGGCATTCCATTTTGGATGTAAGTGTAACCACTTGTCGTATAAAATCGCGTTTAGCGCATCTTGATCATGGAAACGTAGTTTTTCTGGATTATGGTTAATATAGTCTAAGACGCGTTGAGTAACTGCTTGGGAACGCCAGCTAACTAGGTCAATTAACATCATGCCAGAGTTGAAATATTTACTATTATCATGCGTGATACCCATGTGTTCTAATCGATCATGGAAACCAGCATCTTCTACAGCGGCTAGAACGTTGCCTTCCAGTGAGGTTTGCCATAAATCATGTAGATTGGTGTTAGCGATAATATCGCAATCAAGGTAAATGGCACGATTAATATTTGGCAATAATTCTGGTGCTAAGATTCGATAATAGGCAGATTTTAGGATGCGATCACTTTCAACCGCATTTTCTAGTAGCTTTTCATCAACTTTAACGATTTTAATTGAAGCGTTATCGTAACGTGAAATTACACTTCCTAAAATTAACATATCACGTTGATCTAGATGATCGGGGAGAAGGTAGAAATTGTATTGATTTTCTGAGTCATTCTCCAAAATTGAAATATAAGAAGTTGCCAAAGCTTCCACAAAAGCTGAATTAGCGGCAGAAATAACATTAACCACGCCACGATTGATTTCTAATTCGTTAAGTTCTTCGTGGTATTCATCCAAATAAGGATGTTCACTAAGCGTTTTCCAAGGTTTTTCATGTGTTGTAAAATGGACGATTGCCGGACTTTTGATGGCTTCGTTGATCAATTGATCGTAGGCTTCGTTAATTGGACGGTGTTTTCTGAAGACAATCGAATTTTGTAAGTTCCATTTAGGATGTAGCATTTGAACATGGCCCGCGAGAACGGCATTTAAGGCGTCCTGATCATGGAAAATAATGAGATGTGATTGATGTTTAATGTAATTTAAAGTTTTTTCGGTAATGTGGTTTTCATTCCACTTTTTAATATCAATCACTAAAATTCCAGAGTTGAAATAGATATTATTTGCAGCAACTACTGGGTCGACTCCTAGACGATTAAGAGCAAAAGCTTGGCCGGTATCGATCACCGCACCCACAATGTTATGGTTCAATTCCGCATCGTACAACTCGGTTAAATCGTGGCGAACCAATAGATCAACATCTAAGTAAAGAATTCGATCGATATTACGTTTTGCTAGTAATTGGGGAGCCAAAATTCGGTAATATGCAGTTTTGTTAATATGGCTGTTGGTAGGACAAAAAGCAAAGACCGATGGATCCAAATCAAGGTACTCAACCGTGTGCAATCCATGTGCAAGTTTTTTTAAAGCTAGCTTAGTAGAATTACTAAGGTTGTTAGATAGCACAATAAAATTAACACGTGTTTTTTTGTTTAGGTTTTCAAGTGTTGTTTTTATGGTGATCTGTAGTTGGTCGGCATAATTTTCGTCGGCAGCTAATAAAACATTAATATTTTTCAAATTATTGCACCCCTTTTCTTAGTTTGTGGTCACATTATATAAGCGTGTAAACAAAAAAGTAAAGTAATAAGCAATATATATTATAAGTTGAGCAGAATGTTTGCTAAAGCTTACTCAAGCCGATATAATTCGAGGTAATTAATGCAAGTAATTTTTAGGTTGATGGGAGGATGCTTATTATGAGTGTAGTAGTGCCGATTTATAAAGTTAGACTTGGACATAGTGAAGTAGAAACACCTGATCTAGTGTTAGGAGTTACTAACGTGATGCGTGGCGACAATACGGTACGCGGTATTTTAAAAGGCGGTGATGATTTAGTATTGTCAGTGCTACAAGCTCGCAATGGCGAGGCCTTAGTGGGTGACCAATGGATTAAATTTCAAATCCACGATTTAGGAGATCAAGTGGAAGTGAAATGCGATCCAAGCTTTAATATTGCCGATGCATTCTTAAAAATTCAATAAAAAGCTGACGAAATGAACGTAAGTTGCCTCGGATTTGACATTCGATTAAGCATCTTTGCTTCATGTGAAAATAAGTACAAAAAGTAAGACGAAAATAAAAAACTTCAATCGCGATTAAGCAAAGATTGAAGTTTTTTATTTTTTACTTAGATTCTTTGATTTTTTCGGCGATGAAGTCGGCTGAACGACGTAACTTGTAGCGTTCTTCATCGGTAAGTTCGAGTTGGAGCTGTTCTAAAATACCGTCACGTCCGACCACGGCCGGATATGAAAGATAGGTACCATATTCTTCACGATAATTGGAAACGGGAAGAACTTCATGAGCATCATTTAAAACTACATTAGCCAAACGAACGGCAGCGGCAGCAACCCCATAGTTAGTATAGTGTTTACCAACCATTACATAGCGACCGCCCATCCGAGCGTCTTCGTTGATTTGATCTAAGTCTAAATTCCGAGCTTGAGCTAACTTTTTGATTGGTTGGTCAAGAACAGTAACCGTGGACCAAGCGGTAAATTGTGAATTACCATGTTCACCGAGGTTATATCCAGATACCGAGCGAGGGTCAACGCCTAAACCTTTGCCGACGGCGCGCTTCATGCGGGCTGAATCAAGTAGAGTACCAGTTCCAATAACATGCGCTTTAGGTAAGCCGGTGGCTTCTTGGTAAAGTGCGGTAATTACATCTACTGGATTAGTAATTGGAATTAAAATACCATTAAATCCAGATGCTTTAATGGCTTCAGCGACCGCCTGAACTTGTTCACGGTTGTGCGGAAGTTCAGCAAAACGGTCATTATCAGGGTTATCAGTTAAAGCAATCTTACCCAAAGCAGAAATAATTACGTCTGCATCTTTGAGGGCACGATAATCATTTACGATAATGTTTGTGTGACTGGTTAAATTGGGCATTGCATCTTCAAAATCAAGTGCATCAGCACCAACCTTTGCTTCATTTTTATCTATTAAAACTAGGTCGTCAGCGTAGCCGTTTGTGATAATTTGTTGAGCGACTGCTTGACCAACGTGACCCATACCAATGATTCCAATTTTTCGTGTCATTATCCATCACCTCTACCCATATTTTAAGGCACATTTTTGAAAAAAGCTAACGTTAAAGTGCTTTGAAGAAATTAAGGATTAATTTGTTTCAAGGCTGCCTTGGGAACGTCTTTTTTATCAACTTTACTCCAAGAAATAACTTGATTTCGTTTCGCATTGTAGCCAATTTTCAAATATGCGTGGAGCTTTAATGGACGTTCTAGGTTTCCGTTAAATTTAACCGTTATCTTTTGACTAGCTTGGTTATAAGCAGGTTGGTGGTAAGCATAATTCACATAACTACGATTGGAATCATCTTTTTCCACAAATTTAGTGCCTTTATCGACGATTTGAGTGTAGTAATCCTGAGTACCATAGTTAGAGTTATACCAGAAATAGGCGCTTCCAAAAGTAATTAAAAGAATTACGACGACCACGCCACTGATAATCATTCCTTTTCGCATAAGTAAACCTCCTAGTTTTTAGAGATTAATAAAATTCCCAAGGCTATCCAACCTAGTAAAATTAAAGCAGTTAATTTTTTATAGATAACTAATAGTGCAATGTATTCACGGATTAAAGCACTAGGTAAAAAGTAGAATGAAGTTGGTGATCCTACACCGTTAGCATTTAAGCCAGCTTTACGCGCATAGATTACGCCACGTAAGACGTGGTAATTATTAGTAGCAAAAATAATTTGAGGCGGTTGGGTTCCCTGCCAATCGGCTTCAATTTTCTGCTTGGAAAACTGCATATTTTCGAAAGTAGTAGTAGATTGGTCTTCTAAAATAATTTTGTCTTCGGGTACGGATTGGTTTCTCAAGTACTTAGCCATGGCAAAAGCTTCTGAGACGGGTTCATCAGGTCCTTGTCCGCCACTTACCACAATTTTCACAGCGCCATTTTGTCTTCGATAATATTCGAGGGCTTTATCCAAGCGTCCTTTTAAGAGTGGAGTTACGGTTTCAGATCGTACCCCCGCTCCTAAAACAATAATATAATCCACGTTGCCTTTGATCGGAACCACTTGATAAAGAAATGAATAAAAGAGATAACAAACAAAAATGAAAGTTAAAGTTACATCAATCCCTAAAAGGGTAAGCAAAATTCCAACGAAGCGTCCTAAAAATTGATTCAAAAACAAAATAGCTAAACCAGCAACCAACATGAATAAAAAATTAAGGCCTAAAATAAGCGATAATTTGGCAGTTAAACTTTTGCCTTCACGAGTTTGCATAATGTAGGTGTTAACAATCAAACTGAAGCCGATTACTAACGGCGTCAAAACAATTCCTAAAAGTAGGAAGACCGCAAGGCTAATAATTCCAGTTCTTGAACCTCCTGCCAGATAATTAGCAATCCACAAAGTGGATAATAAAGCTAAGTTAATGCAACTACCAGCAAAAACAATCCCCGCAATAAAATCTCGCCGATCTAAATATAAATAAGTTCCGGAAATCAAAAAAATAATTATCGAAATACCAATTATAAACATAGCAGAGCCCCCAATGTTATTGATTTAGTCATAATTGTGTTGAGGTGCATTAATAACTCACCTAAATTATCATAAAAAGGTCCTGCAATCAAACTATAAGCTGATTACAGAACCTTTTTCAAAAAATTGTTAGTTTAAATAGTAAACGTTCCGATACATCATCGGTTTAGATGGAGAAATAATGATATTACCGAAGCCGGAATGGTGGATGGCATCGGGAAGCATTTGAGGTTCGATTGCTAATCCGATGTTGGCTGCCATATCTTGATTGCCATTAATTTTGAATGGCTCTTGTGGCTCATTAGTAGTAAAGAGGGTAAAGGCATTGGCAGAAGTTTGAACCCGTATCTTACGACCAGATTCAGGATCTTCCAGCGTAAGTTGAGGCGCTTCGATGCTAGGTTCAACTTTGAAAGCAGTGTCTAATCCGTCTGATACTTGATCAAGGATGGATTGCATTGAAGTTGGATGGTGCAAGTCATACGGTGTGCCATCCACGTTTAATAAATTACCAGTGGGAATTAACTCTGCATCAACTTCTGCGATTACATCGCTTTTTAATTCAATTTGATGTTGCTTAATTGAACGCTTAGCATCCCCGCTAAGATTAAAGTACATATGATTAGTGGGGTTGAAGAGGGTTTGTTTAGAAGCGTGACCGATATAAGTTATCGAAAATTCATTTCGGTTATTTAAACGGAAAATAGCATCGATGGTTAAATCACCAGGAAAGCCATTTTCACCGTCAATACTAAAACGTTTAAGAACTAAACCGACTTCTTCTGGGCGGATAAATTTACTGATTTTCTTCCAATTAACGTAGCTAAGTGAAGGCTTATTACCTCCGTGTAAAGTATTTTGACCTTCATTTTGATTTAATTGGTAATCGCGCCACTTACCATCTTTAATCCGGCCGGCAACCCGCGCAACCGAAGCACCAAAATAATCGTTGTGCTTTGGATAAGTTTGGGGATTATCAAAGCCTAAGACAATATTTTCGACATTCCCTTTTTTATCAGGGGTATTTACAGCGACTACCGTAGCCCCTAGGGTACTGATAGTAACAGAAACATGGTTGTCATTAGAAAGCGTGTACCAATTTACGTTTTGGAACTCTTCTTTATTAATCTTCAAAATACAATCCCTCCTATGTCTTCTTATAATTGATTTTATCACAATGAAACCGATTACAGTTAGCTTTATGATGAATGTTTTTGTTTTACTTTAAGTAAGTAAAGAGCTATAATTTATTAACTAACAAAAAGTAAGGGTAGGTAGAAAATTGGCAAAAACATCTAAGATTATTAAAGAACAAAAAATTGAAGAAACGGTAGCTAGATATGCAGAGTTGCGTCGTGAACTTAAGGCGAATAAAGATTACCGAGCTCTAAGTCAGCTTCCTCGTAATGCTTCTCCAACTAGGATGCATCGGCGTGACAGCCTAGACGGAAGACCACACGCCTACATGCGGAAGTTTGGAATGTCGCGTCTAAACTTTAGAAGACTAGCACATGAAGGCCAGATTCCAGGAGTTAGAAAAGCTTCTTGGTAAAATAATGATGAGTTGTAGCAAAGTAAACCATATCGGTGGTCTTGGCTACAGCTTTTTTTGTTTCAAAGAATGCTAAAAATAAAGTGGTAAGATGGTAGATGAGTTAATTCTAAAAGAGAAAGAAGTTTTGTCATTGAAGTTACGAACTCTGATTTACGTGATCATGTCCACGTTTTTATTCAGTTCAATGGAGATTGCGCTTAAAATTGCGGGAGGAACTTTCAATCCCATCCAATTAAATTTTGTGCGTTTCCTCTTGGGCGGCTTGTTGTTACTACCTTTTACATTACAGCGATTAAGAAGGGAACAACGTCACTTAACAGGACGAGATATTGCAGCCTTTTCATTAACTGGATTTTCGTGCGTGTTGGTTAGTATGACCTTGTATCAATTAGCAATTCAGATGTCCTTGCCGGCCACGATTGCGATTCTGTTGAGTGCCAACCCAGCCTTTGGGATGTTAATCGGACTAGTTTTACTGAAAGAGAAAATGTCACGGACTAATACGTTGGCCGTTATTTTAACTTTAGCGGGCTTACTTGTAATTGTTAATCCATTTAATTTAACTAACCCAATGGGAATTACACTGGGACTTTTAAGTTCAATCACCTTCGCCATTTATGGCATCTTAACTCGATTAAGTTCGAATAAGCTAGGCTTTGGCGGAATGACAATGACGTGTTTTTCGTTTATTGCAGGTGCGATTGAGTTGGGAATTTTCATGGCAATTACTCACATTCCAGCTGTCAGTCAAGCCCTTAGCGGATTACAAGGTTTCAGTGATGTTCCATTTTTCCAAGGAATCACCTGGTCTAATATTCTATTAGTTGCCTACATAAGTTTTTTTGTAACCGGATTGGGATTCGGTTTATACTTCCTTGTAATGGAAGAAGCGGGGGTCCCTATTGCTTCTTTGATTTTCTTTATCAAACCAGCGCTGGCTCCAATCCTATCCCTAATTGTTTTAGGTGATCCAATTCATACCAACACGATTGTTGGAATTATTATTATTTTAATTGGTTCAGTAGTTACTCTTACTGGTGAACGAATTGCTACTAGAATGAGTCGGAAATAAATTTAAATTAAAAAACGAATTAAAAGATGATACTTTTAATTCGTTTTTTTTTAGCTTAATTCTTAACCTTGATTTCACAAATAAGAAGCTAAATTATACTATAATGGACTAATAATTAACGGAAAAATCAGGTGGAAACACGAGGAAATGAAAAATGATATTTTTTATTAATGCACAAATGCCAGAAAAGAAGTCCGGAATTGAACACGCGCAGTTAAAGCGCCTTAAGCTCTTTAATAAAATGCACCGAGAGGCTCGTATTGTTTTGCGAGATTGGAGTCCAGAAACTCATCGACTTACCGCCTTAGCAGGAATCGATGATGAACATGTAATTAGCATGTTTGATTACTACCAACAGGCGATGCACGTTGAAAATAAGATTGTCACGCCTCCAGATTTAGATTTAGGAGTTGAAAATCTGAAATTCAGTTCAGATTTTGATCACCAGCGTTATTTAGCGGAAACCATTGATGGTCAATTAGTTGCCAGAATCAATGTTGATATTAAAGATGATCATGTGTTATCAACTGAACTCTTTGATGGATTTGGCAATCTTTACCGAGTTGATCATTATGATAGTCGTGGTTTTATCTCGCTTAGTCAGTGGTATACCCCCGATAATCAAATTGGGACTGAAGAATGGAAAACACCAGAAGGTCGAGTAGCGATTGAGGCTTTTACCAGAAAAAATGCGCAAGGCGAGATGAAACAATCAGCCTGGAAATTAACAACGCAAGCTGGAAAAGTTTATCAATTTGACACAATCGAAGAGCTGACAAAACATTTTTTTGATGATTTAAATAATGACTTTTGGTCAGAAACGCAACCTAATATCTATATTTTAGATCGGGATCATTTAGGCGATTGGGCGCTCTTAAATATGGAAAAACCCGCCTATCGGGTGATTCATTTACACAATTCGCATGCAACTGATGCTCAAAATCCAATGCATTCAACTTTAAACCAACACTATGAGTTTGCCTTGAAATCAATGGATCGTTATGACGCATTTATCAGCGCTACCAAAAAGCAGACCCAAGATGTACGGGCTCGTTTCCAACCCAAAACACATTTATTCACTATTCCAGTTGGGATTGTTCCAGAACAACTGTTAAACAGTAAACGAGTTGCGGTTAAAGAACGCCAATTTGGTAAAATTGTTGCATTTGCGCGGATTGCTTGGGAAAAACATCTAGATGATTTGGTCCGAGCCGTCGCATTGGTTCACCAGGTAGTCCCTGAAGTTACCTTAGATCTTTACGGCTATGCGGATGGTTCTAATAATTACGAGGCTCGACGATTAGTAGAAGAGGTTATCGAAGCCAATCAATTAGAAGACGTAGTCAAATTGAAGGGTTACACTACCGATATTGATAAAGTTGAAAATAACGCAATGATGTTTGGTCTAACTTCTCGAATGGAAGGATTTAATTTGGCGGTAATGGAAGGCATTGCTCATGGATTGATTTCATTTTCATACGATGTTAATTATGGACCAAATGAAATTGTAGAAGATGGTGTAAATGGTAAGGTGGTTCCTTATGGAGATTATGAAGCCCTCGCTCAAGCCATGATTAAAGTGCTAAAAGACCCACAATTAGCCCAGAAATATTCAACCGGAGCCTACGATTCAGCTGAGCGTTACTCGGATGAAAATGTTTGGCACGCGTGGGAAGAATTGTTGCAAGATGCTGAAAATTGTTGGCCAGATAAGTTGAAGGCGATGCCAGAATATCGTGGGGAGGTCCGTAAGTAATGAAATATTTTGTTAGTCGTAGTATTTACACTTTTAATTCTGGAGTGGAACACTCGCAAGCCAATCGTACCCTGCTATTTAACGCCAGTGGCGACCAGGCTCGGTATGTTACTAGAGATTATAATCGCTTATGGGTTAGGGATGCTGAGCGAGTTAACTTAAATTCAACCAATGTTTTGAATATGTATGATTTCTTTCAGGGAACTAGTGCGGTAGAGTGCGTTCAATTACCAGTTCGCGAATTTAAGCAACTGGCATTAAATGAATATCAATTGGTCGAACATGGAGCTGACTACTCAACGGTCGACCATGCCGGTCGCCAATTAGCTCGAATTAATATTATGCCTGGAACGGTCGGTTTAGTGGGTGATATTGAATATTATGATCGCTTTGAAACCGTTGTTAGTCGAGAAAACTTTGATTGGCGCGGATTTAAGTCTTCAATTGATTACTTTCACCCCGATGGCTCCCTAGGCGTACGGCGTTTTTTGAATTTGGCAGGCGAAGTGGTTCTTGAAAATACCTACATGAATGTTGAAGGGCAATTACAGCCTACGATGTGGAAATTAGTTAATTATCATGGAAAGAATTATCGATTTGACACGGAAGATCAGTTATTTCTATTTTTCTTAAATGAAGTTACCCAACAAACGACCGATAATGTAGTGGTATCCGATCACCGTGAGCTTGATTATGTGATTGCTGATGTAGAAAATGCTACCTCTAAATGGGTTGCTTTGCATGGTTCACACGTGGATCAAGGTGGAACTCCTTTTGCTGCATATTCAATTGCCCTCCAAATCCGGGCTCAAGATTTTGATGGAATTATTGTTCCTACACAAGAACAACAGTTGGAACTTAAAGAGCAGTTTCCTGAGTTAAATGTCCAAGTCGCCCCTGATGTGGCGATTAGTCCCGAATTAATCAATTCCAAACCGGTCTGGTTACGGGACCGAATTGCGGGACGAATTATTTTTAGTGGTCGACTAGAAGCTGATAAACGACCAATGGAAGCCTTAAAAGCCTTCTTTAAGGTGCTCGAACAGTTCCCTGACGCTTCGTTGGAATTTAGGGGATATACTAACGACCAAAACCTGTTAAATGAAATGAAAAATTTAGTCGAACAACGTGGAGTTCAAGCTCAGGTTATCTTTGGTAATTATCTTACGGATAATGAAATTCAATCATTTTATAATCGTGCACAAGTTATAGTCAATACTTCGGTTAGTGAAGCTGCCGGTATGAACCTGATTGAAGCGATGGCGCACGGCGTTCCAGTGGTATCTTTTGATACTAAGTATGGATTGCATAGTTTAATTGAAAAAGATAAGAATGGGTATATTGTTACTAACGGGGATTATGCACAGATGGCGCGCCGAATTCAAAAAATCTTAAGTGACGATGTTCTCTGGGCTCAATTAAGCCAAGGTGCTTACGCTAAAGCTCAGGAGTACCGTTTCGATGAAGTTTATCAAAAGTGGCATGCTATCTTAAAATAAAAATAAGCTGTGGAAAGTTTTTAACTTTTACCACAGCTTATTTTTTGTACTTTTTAATTATTTAATAACGCGAAAACGATCTTCGTCATTCATGAATTCTTTGTCACCGGCAGGTTGTTCAATTGAACCAAATGGCATTTGGGCTTTAAGGGTCCAGTTAGCCGGAATATCAAATTTATCAGCGATGAACTTGTCAGCAATTGGATTGTAATGTTGTAATGATGCCCCAATGCCTTCATTAGCAAGCGTTGTCCAAACATCCATGTTGGCAATTCCCATTCCGTGTTCACCAAACATGTCGAAAGCATCCTTATACAATGGGAAGTTAGTTTTAAGGTCCTCGATAACTTTTTCATCAGTATAGAATAATACTGTACCAACTCCAGCCTTAAAAGCTCCTTCCACCTTGGCTTTGGAAGCTTGGAAAGCCTCTTCGTTCGGAACCTCACCATGAAGAATGTCTAGAATGCCATCCCATAGTTCATCATGGGCCTTACCGAATAGGATTACGGCGCGGACCGTTTGACTGTTAAAAGCTGAAGGACTTTGACGGATAGCTTCTTTAATTAAATCAGTAATTTCATCTTCACTGAGTGAAACATTTTTACCAAGAGCGTAAATTGAACGACGTTTTTTAATTGCATCTAAGAATGAATTTGACATATTTAAAATCCCCTTTAAAGTTACTTACTTTTTATTAGTAACTTAAGTATAGGGATATTTTAAAACAATTGCAAGCATTTTGAAAAATTCTGTTTGACCGATGATAAATACACTGTAATAATTAAAGTTAATAACCGAAGTGGTGGAGGATGAAGCTTTGAAAAAGATTAGTACAATTTTAGTTTCAATAATGACCTTATTTTTGCTAGCAGCTTGTGGAAAGAATGCTAAGCCAGAAACAACAACTAAAGAGGATACTGTCCAAAAAACAGCAACTAAATTAAAAGTAGATACAAAAAAAGAGAAAACCAATGCTTTGGGTAATGCTTTAATTAATATTAAAACTAATGCCAAGGCAGAAGTTAAAATTACCAATTTAAAGACACGAAAAACCGAAGTTGCCAAGGCAGATGCTGAAGGTAAAGTAGTTTACAATGTTCATTTAGGTAAGAAAGTTAAGTCGATTCAATTTGAAATTGGATCAACGGCTAGTGGGCATACAGCTAGTTCAACAATTAAAGTTACTATTATTAATAATTCAGACGCGTATACAGAGTGGGCGGCTAATAGTGCATCGACATCTACAGATGCTGATGCAGTTAGTATGGATGAATCATCTTCCAGTGAAGAAAGTAGTGTAGATACTCAATCAACGGACCAAAGTGCAGATACTACGGGAGTCGATACCACTACGGATGCTGCTAACAACACCCCAGCTGGTGGGGCAGCAACTACTGGAACTGCGGGTAATACAGGTGGCAGTAACTACACTCCGGCTAATGCTGGAAATACCACTTCGAATGCTAATTCGACGGCTAATAATTCAACTGCCAATTCTACCACTACGGATTCCGATGCGGCTGCTGATAATGGTGCCAATGATGTGGCAGTGCAGACTGTTACTGAAAAAGATACGGAAAACTAATATAAAAAACGCGAAACAAGTTGCGGGCCTTGACCCTTAAATTTGTTTCGCGTTTTTAATTTAAATGGATTAAGCTTGGAATTTCGCTAAATGATTAACGGGTCCATACTTATGACCTACTGCGATTGGGTTGGCAATTGCAGCGGTAACAAATTTTTTAGCAATACGGATAGCAGTTGGAATATCAGTTCCCTTAGCGATTTCAGCAGTGATACATGCTGAGAGGACATCGCCAGTACCGTTAACCCGGTCAGTTTCAATGTATGGTTCACTAAGCCAAAAACTGGAGCCATCTTCCAAGAGAACGAAGTCACGAACTTCGGTTTGTTCACCCGGTTTGTGCGAACCCTTCAACATCACATTTTTAGCACCCATTTCCTGTAGGATATGAGCAGCTTGGATGGTATCATCGTCATTTTTAATATCAATACCAGTAAGTTTGATTGCTTCATAAAAATTAGGAGTAATCACAGTTGCCAATGGAATGAGTTGTTGCTTTAAAGTTTCGAAAGCTTCTTCTTCAAGTAACAAGGCACCATGCTTGGTAATAATTACAGGATCTAAGACTAGTGGTCCAAAATCAAATTTTTGATAGTTTTTAACGACTGTTTCAATCATGGGACTGTCAGCAAGCATGCCAGTTTTACTAGCACGGATTTTAAAATCAGCTGCAAGAGATTGAAATTCTTGATCAACAAAATCGGTGGGTAGGGCGTGGCTTGCTTGAATACCGTAAGAGTTACCGGCTACGCAGGCAGTCATGACACACATTCCATGAACGTTACGACGTTGGAATGTGTTCATATCTGCTTCCATTCCAGCACTTCCATCTGAATCAGAACCAGCGATAGTTAAAGCTTGTGGAAATTCATTTGACATTAAATTCACACTCCTCATAAATGGTTGATTCAAGGATACCATAATTTAAGAAACTTAATTTAATGGAATTGATTGGAGATTCAAAGCGGCATTTTTAAAAATCAATTTTTGGAGACGAAGAATAGCAGTTTTAACTACAATATTTTCGGCCGTGATTTCAGTTTGAATTAGAGCATTAAACTGATTCCAATGTTTAATAAGTTCGGAAGTGGAATGGAAATTTAATTGGCTAAAAATACTGATAGCAACATTCAAGGTACGGTCAATATTTTCGTCAGTAATATTGCTTGGTAATAATTGAATAAATTGGTGTTGAATAGTCGTGGGATTGGTAATTCCAATGTTTTTAGCAAATTCTCCATGTGAATCTGCCTCCCAAGAATAAAGATCGTGCTGCCAAATCCCTGTTGAAGAGCTGCTAATGGTAATTTGGTGAAAAGGGTGTTCTCCAACTAGTGCGAATAACGACAGCGGTGGAACTAATTCAATAATAGGAATTGGACTTTGATAATGGTCATCAGGTAATCCGGGACTGTCAAAGATAATGGTTTGAATTCGATGACGATGGGTATCAGAAATATCCATGCAAGCTAGAGCAGCAATGGAAGCTCCTTGAGAAAAGCCAACGCAATAGATGTTTTGATTATCGTGCTGTAGGGCTTGGAGGAGATATTGGTGTGCTTGGATTTTTAACTTATTTATGGAAGAAAATGAAAAATGGAGGTCAGCTTTCCAACTTAATAAGGTTCCGTTAGGGCCTCTAAAAGCAATGACTTTAGTGGTTTTTGAAAGAACAAAAGTAGCCGCTAAAAAGCGGTGTGGTCCTTGGACCACATCGCATATTTGAACACTTTGATATCGATTGCTAAAAGCAATTTGTTCTAACATTTGGCGATCAGCAGGTAAAATCAAGTAATTTTCATTATCTACAAATTCAATTAATTTCATGCAAGCTTCCACTAAAGGGGCTGAAGGCTGAGTTAGTACGGCTTCAAAGGGGAGTCCGACCAAACGGCTAAATAAAGCTAAGTCTAATTCGATGGGCTGACTTTCGATTTCGCGCTGATACTCGGCTAAAAAATTAATTAATTTTGTCATCGTGCTATTCACTGTCCTTAGTATAGGTTATGAAAAAGAGTATCACGGTGCTGGTTCACTCGTCAAACTCGGTTACAAGTAAAAAACAGAATATAGCTGAAATTTTTAGTCATAGATGATATACTGAAAGCGAATACATTATTGGTGTATACCAATGAAATAGGAGGAAATTTTAATGGGAAGACTAGGTATTTCAATCTATCCAGACCGGGTGGGCGTGGAGGAAACCAAAAAATATATTAAATTAGCAAGTAAATATGGTTTTAAACGGATTTTTACATCGCTACTACAAATCAAGGGTGATCAAGAAAAGGTCGTGAACCAATTCAAAGATATGATTGAATATGGAAATTCATTAGGAATGGACACGATGGTAGATATCAATCCACGTTTGTTTGAACAGTTAGGGGTATCCTACGATAACCTCAAATTTTTCCATGATATTGGGGCATGGGCCATTCGACTGGATGAAGGATTTACGGGGATGGAAGAGGCTCGAATGACGCATAATCCTTATGATTTAAAAATCGAAGTTAATATGAGTCGTGGAACGCACTATATTGATCAAATCATGGATTACTCACCAAACCGGGATAATTTGATTGGTTCACATAATTTTTATCCTCAAAGATATACAGGATTAGGGTTAGACTATTTCAAACAAACCTCTGAACAATATCGGAAGCATAATTTAAATACCGCCGCTTTTGTTAATGCCCCTTCTGGTAATATCGGTCCTTGGCCACTCCAAGAAGAAATGGTTTCACTGGAAGAACATCGTGGACAAACCCTCTTCACACAAATTATGCATTTGAAGATGCTAGGATTGATTGATGATGTCTTAATTTCTAATGCTGGTGTTACTGAAGAAGATTTAAAAGCCGCTTCCGAAGCATTTAAAATGAGTATGCCAGCCTTTCATGTGATTCCAGCTCCTTCAATGACAGAATTAGAACATAAAATTGTTTTTGAAAGCCAACACTCATATCGTGGCGATCATTCGGATTACGTTTTACGTAGCACAATGACCCGCGTTTGGTATCGTGATGAAGATGTGCCTGCTAACAATCCTGTTCCAATTAAAAAAGGCGACGTGTTAGTAATGAATAATGAGTATGCCCAGTACAAAGCTGAAACACAAATTGCTTTGCAAGATTTAGAAAATAATGGTCGAGTTAATGTTGTGGGTCATGTTGCTAAAGAAGATGCTATGATTTTAGACAGCTTACAGCCTTGGAGTGACTTCAAGATGCTTGAATCTAAATAGAAAAAATAAGAAAGTTATGGAACAAGAGTCGGATATCAAGGTCTTGAATAATAGGGCTACCAGCTTTTAACCATAACTTTTTTATGTATAATAAAAAACAAATTCCAAATTAGGTGTTAACGGTTTTAATTTGTAGGTACAAATGTTATTATGTATTTGTGAAAGCGATTCCAATATTTTGGGAAAGTAATTTTAAGGTCATATCAATTATTTACTAATTCAGATTGTAATTGCTGATCAATAAAAATTTAGGGAGGTTTTATTTATGAGTGACAACAATAAGACTAATGCATTTGCTGAAAAGCTAATGCCAATTGCCGGAAAAGTTGCTTCATCTCGTCACTTGGTTGCTTTGCGTGATGGTTTTGCGCTAGTAATGCCACTGATCATTATTGGATCAGTATTCATGATTATTAGTCAGTTCCCAATCCCCGCATATCTAAACTTGATGTCAAGTTTGTTTGGTGCAGATTGGCAAACTACGGTTGGCTGGGCTACTAATGCTACATTTAGTGTGATCGGAATGGTAGCTGTAATCGGTATTTCGTATGAATTAGCTAAATCATATGAAGGAATCGATGCTCTTTCTGCAAGTATGGTTTCCTTAGCTTCATTTATGTTAACGATTCCATTGAATATAGATAAGGCAGGAGCAGCATGGGTACCACTAACACAATTAGGTTCAATGGGACTCTTTGAAGCTCTTCTAATCGGGTTATTCATTACTGATGCATTCGTTTGGATGATTCATAAAAATTGGCAATTTAAGATGCCAGACACAGTTCCACCTGCTGTAGGACATGCATTTTCATCATTAATTCCAGGTTTTGTTATTATTTTAGGTATGTGGTTACTTCGTTTAGGTGTTAGCTTCACGGACTTTAAGACGATTCCAAATGTTATTACAGTAATCGTTGCTCAACCTTTGAACGTCGTTGGTGGATCAATCTTCGGTGCTCTAGTTGCTGAATTCTTCGTTGTATTCCTTTGGTTATTTGGTATCCATGGTTCAAACATCGTTGGTGGAATCATGGCTCCAATTTGGTTAGGAAAGATGACTGAAAATGCTGATGCTGTTAAAGCACATAAGGCTATTCCAAACATTGCCACACAACAATTCTTTGATAACTTTGTTCACTTTGGTGGTGCCGGTGAAACATTATCACTTGCTTTGATGTTAATGTTCTTGGCTAAATCAGAAAACTTATCAGCTATTGGTAAATTAGCTGGTGTTCCAGGATTATTCAATATTAACGAACCAATTATCTTTGGTTTCCCAATTGTTTTGAACCCGGTTATTGCGATTCCATTCGTGATTGTTCCATTGATTTCAGTTATCACGACTTACTACGCAATGAAGTTCGGTTGGGTTGGTAAACCACTTGGTGTTGCTGTTCCTTGGACAACTCCACCTTTGATTTCTGGATACCTTGCAACTGGTAAGATTTCCGGTGCAGTTATTCAATTAGTTAACTTAGCAATCGGTGGAGCAATCTACTATCCATTCTTCAAGATTGCTGACCGTCAAGCACTTCAGCAAGAAGCTGAAAAACGTGCTCAAATGGCCAACAAATAAGCCGATTACTAAAAAAATAAAAATGTGGCCAATGAGTTTAGTTAAGCTCATTTCCCGCATTTTTTATTTATCCAAGAAACTGCTATGCTAAATGTAGATTGAGAAGAGATAGGGGAATTAAATATGAGTAAAAGAAAAAATAAATTAACAGCGGCGCAAAAATCAGAAAAAGCCCAAGCAGTGATTGCAGATTCAAGAAAACCCACATTGACGATTGATAATTTACCAACATGGTTACAAGGAATTGCGTTATCACGGTTTAAATGGATTCAGTGGATTGCGTTTTTACCATTGCTAATTGCCTTTATCGCTTCACCAATGCTACAAAATGAGGTGCCAGCAGCTCTAGGAAGTTCAGCTGGAATGGTGAATAAAAATGTTTTGTTTTTAGTTCCATTTTGTTGTTTAATCGTGGCCTACTTCTGCTGGATTTCCATCAGAACTCGTCGTCGAGTTGATAAAGTAAGCGAAGATGTAGAGAAATTTGCAGTAATGGAAATGGAAACCATTCTTGGTGATTTAATTGTGATTGCAATTTGTACAGTAGTAACCCTTTGGCAAGTTTTTGTCGCTTTTCATTAAAAAAGGTGTAGCTAAAAATATTGAAAATTATTACCTAAACGTAAAAGTGTTTATAATTGCTAATTTTTTGTAAGCAAGTAAAATGAATAGTGGAGGTAGATAGTTATGACAAAAAAAGTTTTGATTTTAGGTGCTCATGGAAAAATTGCTCGTTTGGCAGAAAAGGAATTTTTGGAAAAAACGGATGATAGTTTAAAGCTATTTTTACGCAAAGCTAGTCGTTTAAATCCAGTTCAACCTGATCGAGAAACCGTAATCGAAGGTGACGCAACTAACTTAGAACAATTAGTCGCAGCTATGCAGGGAGTCGATGCGGTTTACGCTAATTTAGCTGGTGGCGATATTAAACAACAGGCCCAAGCGGTGGTAAAAGCGATGGATAAGGTCGGGATTAAAAGATTAGTCTGGATTTCTACCCTTGGAATTTACGATGAGGTACCTGGTAAGTTTGGTGAATGGAATAATTCAACATTGGGGAGTTACATAACCAATTATCGGGCTGCCGCTGATGTGATTGAGGACAGTGATCTGGACTATACGATCGTTCGTCCAGCTTGGTTAACTAACAACGACGAAGTTGATTTCGAAGTTACTCAAAAGGGCGAGGTCTTCAAAGGAACTGAAGTTTCTCGGAAGAGTATCGCTCACATCGTGGTGGAACTTATTCAAAATAATACCGAGTTGAAGCATTCCATCGGTGTTAATAAGCCCAATACAGATGGTGATAAGCCGAGCTGGTATTAAACAAGAAAGTAACAAAAATGAAGATAAGTATGTGAAAAATCTTTAACCTTCTAAAAGGTGGAACTCCACATCCTTATCTTTTTTCTGTATAATCTACCGTATAGAAAAAATGTATATGAATAAAAATAAAGGTGGTATCCCAGATGACAATTGATTGGAATGCTGAAGTACAAAGTCGTAAAGACGTTATGTTAGAACGCTTAATGGAATTACTTAAGATTGATAGCTCACGTGATACAGAACATGCAACCAAAGATGCTCCACTTGGACCTGGTCCCCGTAAAGCTTTGGAAACGATGTTGGCTTTTGCCAAAGAAGATGGATTTGTAACGAAGAACATCGATAACGTTGCAGGTCATATTGAATACGGAGATGGCGAAGAAATTTTCGGAATTCTCGGTCATATGGACGAAGTGCCCGCTGGGGAAGGTTGGGAAACTAACCCATTTGAACCAGTAGAAAAAAATGGACGAATTTATGCACGTGGAATTAGTGATGATAAGGGCCCTTCAATGGCTGCTTATTTAGCATTACAAATCATTAAAGAATTGAAGTTGCCCGTTTCTAAAAAAATCCGTTTAATCTTTGGAACCGATGAAGAGAGCGAATGGGTTGGTATGAATCGTTATCTTGAAGTTGAAAAAACTCCTGATTTTGGTTTTTCTCCAGATGCTGAATTCCCAATTATTAATGGTGAAAAAGGGATTGCTTCCTTCAAAATTGAACTTCCTCAATCAGATGGACAAGGCGATTTAGTTTTGAAATCATTTACTAGTGGTATTAAAGAAAATATGATTCCACGGGATGCAACAGCAATCGCAATTGCTGATAATGTTGACGTTGAAGAACTTAAAACCGAATTTGATACATTTTTAGCTGAAAATGGATTGACGGGAGAATTTACCGTTGATGGAAATGAATTGAAATTTTTCTTGATTGGAAAATCAGCACATGCGCTAGAACCGAAAGCAGGATTGAATGCTGCTACCTTTTTAGCAACTTTCTTAAATACTAAAGTAGCCAGCAACTATTTGAAGATGATTGCCGAACAAATGCATTTAGATTCACGTGGTCATAAGTTAGGAATTAATTCGATTGATGCTAAGATGGGTGACTTAACGGTCACACCGGACTTATTTAATTACGAATTCGGTAAGACTAATCACGTTATTATTAACGTTCGTTACCCTCAATCAACGAATGCGGATGAAATTATCGAAAAGGCAACTGAGGCCCTTTCGGATTTTGAAGCAAAAGTTGAAATTCATGGACACGCCCAAGTACCACATTATGTATCCGGTGAAGACCCATTGGTTAAAACACTTCTTTCAGTTTACGAAGAACATACTGGTGAAAAGGGTGAAGAAACGGTCATTGGTGGTGGAACTTACGGTCGAATTTTAGATCGCGGTGTTGCCTTTGGGGCCCAGTTCCCAGGCCGTGAAAATGTCATGCATCAAGCTAATGAATACATGGAAATTGATGATATTATCAACGCTGCTGTTATCTACGCCCATGCAATTTATGAGTTAGCTAAATAAGGTTGACAGTCGTTTTGAATATCCGTAAAATTGTAACCAATAACGAAGCTTTGAAGTAGCATAGTAGGTTATTAAGCAAGCAAACAGAAATCTGGTGGGGATGCGAATCAGACTTGTTAATGACGCGAATTACACTATGGAGCTTTCATTTAATGAACGGATCATCTCGTTATCGATGTTGAGCGGAGTATTGATACTCAATCAAGGTGGTAACGCGGAAAAATTCGTCCCTGATCTTAATTTTTTAAGATTGGGGACGTTTTTATTTCTAATTGAAGATGGTCGATAAAATTGGAGGAATGAAAATGAATATTATTGATGAACTTACTTGGCGTGGTGCGGTTAACCAACAAACAGACGAAGAAGGCTTGAAAAAGTTAACAGACGAAAAGAAGATTGGGCTTTATGCTGGTATTGATCCAACGGGTGATAGTATGCATATTGGACACTTAATTCCTTTCATGGTTTTGAAGAGATTCCAACAAGCAGGTCATAAACCAGTTATTTTAATTGGTGGTGGGACTGGATCGATTGGTGATCCATCAGGTAAAAAATCAGAACGAGTTCTACAAACTATGGAACAAGTTCACCATAATGAAGAAGCCTTGAAGTCTCAAATGGTGAAATTTTTTGGAACCGATAATTTCCGAATGGTTAACAATTATGATTGGCTTTCTAAAATGTCCTTGTTAGACTTCTTACGTGATTACGGTAAGTTATTTAACGTTAATACGATGTTAGCTAAGGATATCGTAGCAAGTCGTTTGGAAGTTGGTATTTCATTTACAGAATTTACATACCAAATTCTACAATCAATTGACTTTTTACATCTATATAAGAATGAAGATGTTCAACTTCAAATCGGTGGAGGAGATCAATGGGGTAATATTACAGCTGGTACAGATTTAATTCACCGAATGGAAGGTCAAGAAGCAAAGGTTTATGGTTTAACTATTCCATTGTTATTGAAAGCTGACGGAACCAAGTTTGGTAAGTCCGAGGGTGGTAACGTTTGGCTAGATGCTGAAAAGACCACTCCTTATGAATTCTACCAATTCTGGTTGAATCAAGATGATCGGGATGTAGTTAAATTCTTGAAGTACTTTACATTCTTAAGTCATGAAGAAATTGAACGTTTGGCTGAAACAGTTAAAACAGCTCCAGAAAAACGAGAAGCACAACGTCGTTTGGCAGAAGAAGTTACTTCATTTGTGCACGGGGATGCAGCGGTTGAAGAAGCACAACATATTTCAGCAGCTTTATTCTCAGGTGAAGTAAAAGATTTAACTGCTAGTGAAATTGAACAAGGCTTTAAGAATATGCCAAGTGTTGATGTTGAGAATAAGAAAGAAAACATTGTACTTTGGTTAGTTGATACCACTAAGATTGAATCATCACGGCGCCAAGCTCGGGAAGACATTCAAAATGGAGCTATTCGAATTAACGGAGAAAAAGTAACAGACGTTAATGCTGAAATCGACCCTGCAAGTAACTTTGATGGTAAGTTTGTAATTGTACGTCGGGGAAAGAAGAAGTATTTCTTAGCTCGAGTAAAATAATAGTATAAAAAAGATTGAGTCAATTTTGGCTCAATCTTTTTTATTTTCAATATATATGGGCTTAAGAGCGATGAAAATAACACCCCCAAGGGATGTGAATACAGGAATAGTAGCTAGTTAGCTAGTGATTTACGATTTTTTAAAATAAATATGGCAAAAGTGTTGACGAACCTTAAAAACGAGTGTATAGTATATTTCTGTTGTCGCGAGAGATGACGTCATCAAGTTTTCAAATTTTAATTCAAATTAATTAAAATTAGTTGTTGACATTTGAATCTCCACACGATATACTAATTAAGTTGTTAAAAACGCTAACAACGTTGATATGATAACGATAGTAGACCTTTGAAAACTGAACAAAATTTTGACAATCAATAGTGTAGGGTCTTACAAATCGCAAGATTATGTAAGAAAACATTATGCGAAGTCAATTCGCAAAACAAACAATTAATGAGCTTGAAAAAGACTCATCATTTAATATGAGAGTTTGATCTTGGCTCAGGATGAACGCTGGCGGCGTGCCTAATACATGCAAGTCGAACGAACTTCCGTTAATTGATTATGACGTACTTGTACTGATTGAGATTTTAACACGAAGTGAGTGGCGAACGGGTGAGTAACACGTGGGTAACCTGCCCAGAAGTAGGGGATAACACCTGGAAACAGATGCTAATACCGTATAACAGAGAAAACCGCATGGTTTTCTTTTAAAAGATGGCTCTGCTATCACTTCTGGATGGACCCGCGGCGTATTAGCTAGTTGGTGAGGTAAAGGCTCACCAAGGCAGTGATACGTAGCCGACCTGAGAGGGTAATCGGCCACATTGGGACTGAGACACGGCCCAGACTCCTACGGGAGGCAGCAGTAGGGAATCTTCCACAATGGACGCAAGTCTGATGGAGCAACGCCGCGTGAGTGAAGAAGGGTTTCGGCTCGTAAAGCTCTGTTGTTAAAGAAGAACGTGGGTAAGAGTAACTGTTTACCCAGTGACGGTATTTAACCAGAAAGCCACGGCTAACTACGTGCCAGCAGCCGCGGTAATACGTAGGTGGCAAGCGTTATCCGGATTTATTGGGCGTAAAGCGAGCGCAGGCGGTCTTTTAAGTCTAATGTGAAAGCCTTCGGCTCAACCGAAGAAGTGCATTGGAAACTGGGAGACTTGAGTGCAGAAGAGGACAGTGGAACTCCATGTGTAGCGGTGAAATGCGTAGATATATGGAAGAACACCAGTGGCGAAGGCGGCTGTCTGGTCTGCAACTGACGCTGAGGCTCGAAAGCATGGGTAGCGAACAGGATTAGATACCCTGGTAGTCCATGCCGTAAACGATGATTACTAAGTGTTGGAGGGTTTCCGCCCTTCAGTGCTGCAGCTAACGCATTAAGTAATCCGCCTGGGGAGTACGACCGCAAGGTTGAAACTCAAAAGAATTGACGGGGGCCCGCACAAGCGGTGGAGCATGTGGTTTAATTCGAAGCTACGCGAAGAACCCTTACCAGGTCTTGACATCTTCTGACAGTCTAAGAGATTAGAGGTTCCCTTCGGGGACAGAATGACAGGTGGTGCATGGTTGTCGTCAGCTCGTGTCGTGAGATGTTGGGTTAAGTCCCGCAACGAGCGCAACCCTTATTACTAGTTGCCAGCATTAAGTTGGGCACTCTAGTGAGACTGCCGGTGACAAACCGGAGGAAGGTGGGGACGACGTCAAATCATCATGCCCCTTATGACCTGGGCTACACACGTGCTACAATGGATGGTACAACGAGTCGCGAGACCGCGAGGTTAAGCTAATCTCTTAAAACCATTCTCAGTTCGGACTGTAGGCTGCAACTCGCCTACACGAAGTCGGAATCGCTAGTAATCGCGGATCAGCATGCCGCGGTGAATACGTTCCCGGGCCTTGTACACACCGCCCGTCACACCATGAGAGTTTGTAACACCCAAAGCCGGTGGGGTAACCTTTTAGGAGCTAGCCGTCTAAGGTGGGACAGATGATTAGGGTGAAGTCGTAACAAGGTAGCCGTAGGAGAACCTGCGGCTGGATCACCTCCTTTCTAAGGAATAAACGGAAACCCACACTATGTCAAAGTTTTGTTTAGTTTTGAGAGGTTTACTCTCAATTTTGTTCTTTGAAAACTGAATAATATCTATAATTTTCTAATTTTAATTGTTAATCATAATTAAACCGAGAGAAAACCGCGTAATTTAAAGAGTTATAAAACAAGATTAGTTCAAAGATTAATCGCTAAACTCAATTAATCACTTTACCGTAGGTAAAGATAGGTTAAGTTAGGAAGGGCGCATGGTGAATGCCTTGGTACTAGGAGCCGATGAAGGACGGGACTAACACCGATATGCCTCGGGGAGCTGTAAGTAAGCTTTGATCCGGGGATTTCCGAATGGGGCAACCCAATAGTTTTAATCGACTATTATCCGCATCTGAATACATAGGATGTGTGAAGGTAAACGTGGGGAACTGAAACATCTCAGTACCCGCAGGAACAGAAAGAAAATTCGATTCCCTGAGTAGCGGCGAGCGAAACGGGAAGAGCCCAAACCAGGAAGCTTGCTTCCTGGGGTTGTAGGACTGAACATTTGAGTTACCAAAGAACTTGATAGCTGAAGAATCTGGGAAGATTCGCCAGAGAGGGTGATAGCCCCGTAAGTTAAATCAAGTTCTCTCAGTTCAGGATCCTGAGTACGGCGGAGCACGTGAAATTCCGTCGGAATCCGGGAGGACCATCTCCCAAGGCTAAATACTACCTAGTGACCGATAGTGAACCAGTACCGTGAGGGAAAGGTGAAAAGCACCCCGGAAGGGGAGTGAAATAGTTCCTGAAACCATGTGCCTACAAGAAGTCAGAGCCCGTTAATGGGTAATGGCGTGCCTTTTGTAGAATGAACCGGCGAGTTACGTTCGTATGCCAGGTTAAGTTGAAGAGACGGAGCCGAAGCGAAAGCGAGTCTGAATAGGGCGATATAAGTATGCGGATGTAGACCCGAAACCAAGTGACCTACCCATGTCCAGGTTGAAGGTGCAGTAAAATGCACTGGAGGACCGAACTCGTGTACGTTGAAAAGTGCTGAGATGAGGTGTGGGTAGCGGTGAAATTCCAAACGAACTTGGAGATAGCTGGTTCTCTCCGAAATAGCTTTAGGGCTAGCCTCGGAATTAGGATCGTGGAGGTAGAGCCACTGTTTGGACTAGGGGCCCATCAAGGGTTACCGAATTCAGATAAACTCCGAATGCCATCGATTTATGTCCGGGAGTCAGACGGTGAGTGATAAGATCCATCGTCGAAAGGGGAACAGCCCAGACCACCAGTTAAGGTCCCTAAATATATGTTAAGTGGAAAAGGATGTGGAGTTGCATAGACAACTAGGATGTTGGCTCAGAAGCAGCCACCATTTAAAGAGTGCGTAATAGCTCACTAGTCGAGTGATTCTGCGCCGAAAATGTACCGGGGCTTAAACATATTACCGAGACTGTGGATGCCACCATTAGGTGGCGTGATAGGAGAGCGTTCTAAGGGCAATGAAGGCAGACCGTGAGGACTGTTGGAGCGCTTAGAAGTGAGAATGCCGGTATGAGTAGCGAAAGATAGGTGAGAATCCTATCCACCGTATGACTAAGGTTTCCTGGGGAAGGCTCGTCCTCCCAGGGTTAGTCGGGACCTAAGCCGAGGCCGAGAGGCGTAGGCGATGGATAACAGGTTGATATTCCTGTACTAGTTAAACTTGTTTGAACAATGGAGGGACGCAGTAGGCTAAGGAAAGCACCCAGCTGGAAAAGGGTGTCCAAGCAGTAAGTCTGAAGTAGAGTCAAATGCTTTACTTCTTAAGGACAAGCTGTGATGGGGAGCGAAATTTAAGTAGCGAAGTTCCTGACGTCACACTGCCGAGAAAAGCTTCTAGTTAGAGTTTAGCTACCCGTACCGCAAACCGACACAGGTAGTCGAGGAGAGTATCCTAAGGTGAGCGAGAGAACTCTCGTTAAGGAACTCGGCAAAATGACCCCGTAACTTCGGGAGAAGGGGTGCTGATCGCAAGATCAGCCGCAGTGAAAAGGCCCAGGCGACTGTTTATCAAAAACACAGGTTTCTGCAAAATCGTAAGATGACGTATAGGGGCTGACGCCTGCCCGGTGCTGGAAGGTTAAGGGAATGAGTTAGCGTAAGCGAAGCTCTGAACTGAAGCCCCAGTAAACGGCGGCCGTAACTATAACGGTCCTAAGGTAGCGAAATTCCTTGTCGGGTAAGTTCCGACCCGCACGAAAGGCGTAACGATCTGGGCACTGTCTCAACGAGAGACTCGGTGAAATTATAATACCCGTGAAGATGCGGGTTACCCGCGACAGGACGGAAAGACCCCATGGAGCTTTACTGTAACTTGATATTGAGTGTTTGTACAGCTTGTACAGGATAGGTAGGAGCCGTAGAATCCGGAACGCTAGTTTCGGAGGAGGCAATGGTGGGATACTACCCTCGTTGTATGAACCCTCTAACCCGCGCCACTAATCGTGGCGGGAGACAGTGTCTGGTGGGCAGTTTGACTGGGGCGGTCGCCTCCTAAAGAGTAACGGAGGCGCCCAAAGGTTCCCTCAGAATGGTTGGAAATCATTCGTAGAGTGTAAAGGCAGAAGGGAGCTTGACTGCGAGACAGACAGGTCGAGCAGGGACGAAAGTCGGGCTTAGTGATCCGGTGGTACCGTATGGAAGGGCCATCGCTCAACGGATAAAAGCTACCCTGGGGATAACAGGCTTATCTCCCCCAAGAGTTCACATCGACGGGGAGGTTTGGCACCTCGATGTCGGCTCATCGCATCCTGGGGCTGTAGTCGGTCCCAAGGGTTGGGCTGTTCGCCCATTAAAGCGGTACGCGAGCTGGGTTCAGAACGTCGTGAGACAGTTCGGTCCCTATCCGTCGCGGGCGTAGGAAATTTGAGAGGCGCTGTCCTTAGTACGAGAGGACCGGGATGGACACACCGCTGGTGTACCAGTTGTTCCGCCAGGAGCATCGCTGGGTAGCTATGTGTGGATGAGATAAACGCTGAAAGCATCTAAGTGTGAAACTCACCTCGAGATTAGATTTCCCATTGCCTTCGGGCAAGTAAGACCCCTGAAAGATGATCAGGTAGATAGGCTAGAAGTGGAAGTGTAGTGATACATGGAGCGGACTAGTACTAATCGGTCGAGGACTTAACCAAGTAGAAGTGGTTGAATCTCGAAGGAAAAAATAGATATTGTTCAGTTTTGAGAGAACAAAAGTTTTCTCAAGTGATAACGTAAGTTAGCACAGAGTGTGGTGACGATAGTGAGAAGGATATACCTGTTCCCATGTCGAACACAGAAGTCAAGCTTCTTAACGCCGAGAGTAGTTGGGGGATCGCCCCCTGCGAGGGTAGGACGTTGCCATGCACATCGAAGAATCTTCCGTTGGAAGGTTCTTTTTTTGTGTCTAAAAAATTAAGCTACATGGCATATTTTGGTTTTACAGTGTAAATAAATATGATATACTATCTTAGTTGATAAATGCCACTATAGCTCAGCTAGGTAGAGCACTTCCATGGTAAGGAAGGGGTCGTCGGTTCAAGTCCGACTAGTGGCTTAAAAATAAATTTTTAATACGTAGAGGATGACCACGATTATTATCATGGTCATCCTCTTTTTTGTTTTGAAAGTTAAATTTGAACCAATTCATCTTTGATTGTGTACAGTGAATCTAGTATAATTTTTTAAAATGTGTAAAAAATACTAGGAGGAACTGTGCGAATGAATACAAAGTACCAAGTAGAAAGTATTGATAAGAAACATCGACATATGACATATTGGGATATGTTTGCAACCTGGGTTGGTGCTAATGCTAACAATGGAACCTGGTTCATCGGTGGAATTATTGCTGCTTGTGGATTCTGGGGCGGAATTAAAGCCTTAATTTTAGCTTCGAGTATTTCATACATATTCTTAATGTTAGTTGGTTATATGGGCACCAAAACTGGAGTTACAACAATGGCGTTGTCACGTGCTTCTTTTGGAATTAGAGGCAGCATTATTCCTTCGATTGTTAATTTGACACAATTTGTTGGTTGGACAGCGGTTAATACTTTTATTGCTGCGACTTCTGTATCATATATTTTGCACAGCTTCTTGGGATGGCCTGTATATGGTCAACCGGGTGGAAATCTGGGATTGATTATGGGAATTGCAGTGATGAGTATCCTACATTTAATTAGTATTGTTTCAGGACAGAAATCCATTCAAATTATTGAACGAATTGGGATTATCTTAGTTATTATCTTTGTGATTTGGGAATCAATAGTAGTTTTTAAAGATGTATCCTTTAACCAAATCGCTGCTTGGAAAGTTCCAAGCCATCTTAAAATGGGGTTTGGGACGGCCATGGACACGTTAGCCGCCTTTAATTTAGCGTGGGTGACTGCTGGCGCGGATTTTACTAGATTTACTAAGAAATCTGTTACAGCGACCACCGCACCTTTTCTAGGAGCAAACTTAGGTGTTTTCGGATTTGCATTTATTGGATTAAGTGCCACAATAAGTATTGCAATTAGTTCAGGCGTGTACGATCCTAATAATTCTGATCCAAGTACAATTGCTAATAGATTAGGGTTAGGGCTCATTGCAATGATTGTAATTATGCTGACTAGCATGACGGCCAATGCCGTCAATATTCAGGCAGCGGGTTCAGCATTAAACAATATGTTCACTAAGCTAACTTTAAAACAGTCACTACTCATTACCACGGTTATTGCAACCTTAGTAACTTTTATACCGGTTTTCTATGGTAGTTTTTTAGAAACCTTCACCGCTTTCTTGGACTATGTAGGTATGGTTCTAGGACCGATTATTAGTATTATGGTGGTTGATTATTTCCTTATTTCAAAACAGAAATATGATCCTATGGAATTGGGAAATCCAAACGGAAGATACTGGTATAAAAATGGTATCCACTGGACGGCTTTTATTTTATGGTTAGTAGGCGTAATTTTTTACAGCTTATTACAGAAATTGGACTTTGTTCAAACCTATACTGGGGCAACGTTCATTGTAATGATTATTATTGGAATTTTATATTGGCTAATTATGCAGTTTGAAAAGAGGAACAGCAATGTTAATTAAAAACGTTCATATCGAAAATGATCCTGAAGTAAAAGATGTTAGAATCGAAAATGGAATTTTTAAAGCAATTGGTAAAAATCTTGAAGCATCTGATGACGAGGTGATTGATGCCAATGGAAAATTACTTTTACCACCCTTTATTGATTCACATGTGCATTTAGATGCGACCTTAACAGCGGGAGATCCCGAATGGAATGAAACTGGAACTTTATTTGATGGAATTCGTATTTGGTCAGAACGCAAACAAACCTTAACTAAAAAAGAGACTAAAGAACGCGCTATTCAAACGTTGAAAAATCAAGCTAGCCATGGAATTCAATTCGTCCGCAGCCATGTTGATACTACCGATCCTAGTTTTACAGCTCTAGAGGCTTTATTAGAAGTAAAAGATGAAGTAAAAGATTTTATGGAATTGCAATTGGTAGCCTTTCCGCAGGAAGGTATTTTATCGTTTAAAAATGGTAAAAACCTGATTAAACAAGCGGTTGAAATGGGCGTCGATGTTATTGGAGCAATTCCGCATTTTGAATTTAATCGTGACTACGGCGTGGATTCCTTAAAGTATATTGTTGAGCTTGCTGAAAAATATGACAAACTTATCGATGTACATTGTGATGAAATTGATGATCCTAATTCACGTCACCTAGAAGTCTTAGCTACTTTAGCTTATGAAAGTGGTTTAAAAAATAAAGTCACTGCTAGCCATACTACGGCAATGGGCTCATATAACGATGCGTATGTTTATAAGTTAATGCGTCTTTTAGAGATGTCCAATATTAATATGGTATGCAACCCATTAATTAACATGCACCTGGGTGGCCGGTTTGATACGTATCCAAAACGACGCGGGTTAACCCGCGTTAAGGAACTTTTGGAAAATAACGTTAATGTTTCCTTCGGCGAAGATGATATAAAAGACCCTTGGTATCCAATGGGAGACGGAAACATGTTAGATTCGATTCATATGGGAATTCATGCAACTCAATTGATGGGATATTCGCAAATTATGAATTCTTATAATTTAACTACTAATAACGGTGCCAAAACTTTAAATGTTACAGATCATTATGGAATTGAAGTTGGAAAACCAGCTAATTGTTTAATTTTTAACACTGATAATTTTTATAATGAACTTAACGAACGGAAAGAATTATTGTATTCGATTCACAATGGAAAGATCATCGTTAAAACTGAACCAGCTGAAATAAAAACCAACTTTTAATTAAGTGGTGCCCGCTAACCAGGCTTTTTGTTAGGGACACCATTTTTTTTATGAGATAATTTAAATATTAAATAAGCGTAAAGAAGTTGAGAAGATGAGAGCATTAATACAAACTTTTGCTGAACAAAAAGGTGAGTTAGGACAGGCGCTACTTCAGCATATTGGAATTTCAGTTCTATCATTATTAATTGCGATTTTAATTGCGATGCCATTAGCAATTTGGGCTACCCATCATCGCAAAGTTGCAGAATTATTATTACAAGTCACGGGAGTTTTACAAACAATCCCTTCTTTAGCACTGCTGGGGCTATTGATTCCTTTAGTGGGGATTGGCAGTGTACCCGCCGTAATTGCATTGGTAATTTACGCTTTGTTACCAATTTTTCAAAGCACATATGTGGGAATTACAGAAATTGATCCTTCCTTAGAGGAAGCTGCGGACGCTTTTGGAATGCGTCGTTCACAAAAACTTTTCCGAGTTGAATTACCAACAGCGATGCCAGTCATTATTTCTGGAATTCGAACCGGACTAGTATTGATTATTGGAACGGCAACGCTAGCAGCTTTAATTGGAGCAGGGGGCTTGGGAAATTTCATTCTGCTCGGGATCAACCGGAATGACCCACAACTAATTTTAGTTGGGGCAATTAGTTCAGCCCTTTTAGCGATTATATTAAGTGCACTCATCAGCGTCGTTCAGCGTTTATCAATTAAGAAGATGCTTATCACCTTAGCAGTATTAGTGATCGGGGCAGCTGGGATTTCTATCACGCGATTGGTAATGCCTAAAACTGAAACCATTACGATTGCCGGAAAATTAGGAGCAGAACCGGATATTCTTATTAATATGTATAAGGATTTAATTGAGCAAGAAAGTCCACGAACTAAAGTGGTATTGAAACAAAATTTTGGTGAAACCACCTTTTTATTCAACGCTTTAAAATCAAATAAAATTGATATTTATCCTGAATTTACAGGAACGGTTTTAGAAACATTGGTGAAGAAAGCCCCTACTCAAAAAACGAGTGCGCATCAAACTTACTTAGATGCCCAACGATTATTGAAACAACAGTTCCAAATGGATTACCTGCAACCGATGAAATATCAAAATACGAATGCCCTTGTGGTTAAAAAGGATTTTGCCAAGAAAAATGATTTAAAAACAATCTCAGATTTAAAAAATATTGAAAATCAGTTAAAAGGTGGCATGACCTTAGAGTTTATTCATCGTAAAGATGGTTGGGTAGGAATTAAAAAGGCTTACGAATTAGATTTTCCAGTTCGTTCAATGCAGGCTTCCTTACGCTATTCCGCCATTAAAAACGGACAGATTAATGTTGCTGATGCTTATTCTACCGATAGTCAAATAAAGCAATTGAATTTAACGACTTTAAAAGATGATCAACATGTTTTCCCTCCATATCAAGGGGCGCCCTTAATGAAAACGAGCTTTGCCAATAAACATCCGCAAGTTGTCAAAGCACTTAATCGGTTAGCCGGTAAAATTTCAGAATCGGAAATGCAAGAAATGAATTATGAAGTTAATGTACAAAAGAAATCAGCTGATGTAGTGGCTCATCAATACTTAGTTAAAAAAGGTTTGTTGAAAGGAGACGGAAAATAGTGGCTAAAACAATGATCGAATTTCAACATGTGAAAAAGGATTTTGGAAATCATAGCGTAATTAAAGATATTAGTTTCGAAGTTCAAGAAGGTGAAATTTTTGTCCTAGTGGGAACTTCCGGTAGCGGAAAAACTACGACACTCAAGATGATTAATCAACTTTTCGTTCAAACAGAAGGCGATATCTTGTTCAATGGTAAGAAGATTAAAGATTACAATCTCCGAGAGCTGCGTCTGAATGTAGGATATGTTCTACAACAAATTGCATTGTTTCCCACGATGACCGTTGAACAAAATATTGCGTTAATTCCTGAAATGAAACACTTTAAAAAAGAGGATATAAAAAGACGGGTAGATCAACTCCTTGGTGATGTTGATCTTGATCCTGAAAAGTATCGAAATCGCCACCCCAGTGATCTTTCGGGTGGTGAACAGCAACGCATTGGGATTTTACGGGCGATTGCTTCAGAACCACCAGTCGTCCTGTTTGATGAACCTTTTAGTGCGTTAGATCCATTAGTGCGAAATCAATTACAAGATTTGGTTTTGAAGTTACATCAAAAGTTGAAGAATACGATTATATTTGTTACCCATGATATGGATGAAGCTTTAAAACTAGGAGATCGAATTGGGGTTATGAACGATGGTAAATTATTGCAAGTCGCCACCCCAAAGGAAATTGCACAGAATCCGGAAAATGCTTTTGTGGAGAATTTCTTCTCTGCTACGGTGGGTAAAAATCTATATAAGACACCTATTGAAAAAATTATTCGAACGGGCTTTGAAATTCCAGAACCGCATGAGGCAGAACCAATATCTGAAATTAATGCTAAAGATACTTTAGAAAAAGCTTTTGCAGCAATGGCTGAAGTAGAAATATTAAAAGTAGTAGATGAAGATAAATCAACGGTTAATTGGGTTGACCGAGCATCATTATTTAGGTATTTAAGTGAAACCAAACATTAAGGGAGGTAAATTAAATGAAAAAGTATGACGTTGTGATTATTGGAGCAGGACCTGGTGGATTAGGATTAGCTTATCCTTTAAAAGAAGCGGGGTTGGAAGTGGCAGTTGTTGAAGAAAATCTTTGGGGCGGAACGTGTCCTAATCGAGGATGTGACCCTAAAAAGGTTCTATTAGCAGCGATTGAAGCTAAAAAACAAAATCAATATTTGCTTGGTAATGGAATTAAAAATGAGACTCAAATTGATTGGCCTGCTTTAATGCAATTTGAAAAAACATTTACAGATCCAGTTTCTAGAAGCAGCCGTTCAGGTTTAACGGACGCTCAAATCGATGTTTATGATGGACATGCTGAATTTATTGACCACCACACCTTGAAGATCGATCAAACAACCATCACCAGTGAAAAATTTGTGATTGCAACGGGACAACGCCCTAGTCGATTAACAAATATTGAAAATCAAGAGATGATGCAGACTAGTACAGATTTCTTAAAGATGGATCATCTACCAAATGAACTGGCCTTGGTCGGTGGAGGATATATAGCATTTGAATTGGCGATGATTGCTAGTGGCGCAGGGGCTAAGGTACACATTATTCATCATAATCAACGCCCATTAAAAGCTTTTCCTAAAGCATATGTCGATGACTTAGTCGATCAACTTAAAACTCAAGGAGTTGAAGTTCACTTAGGAATTGATTTAAAGCGGGTAGAACCTAAGGATGAACGGTTTGAGTTGAGTGATGGACAAGGTTTCAAGCAAATCGTTGATCAGGTTTTTGTTACAGCTGGGAGAAAACCCAATGATGATAGTTTAAATCTAGAAAAGATTGGTGTACAAACTGATCGTGGTGGAATCGTAGTTAATGAATATTTGGAAACATCGGTTGATAATATCTATGCGATGGGGGACGTTGTTTCCAAGGCGCTTCCTAAACTGACTCCAGTATCTGGATTTGAAGCCCGTTATTTGGCTAAAAAGCTAACGAATGCAACCCAAGCAGCGATTGATTATCCAGCAATCCCTACCGTAGTATACGGAATGCCTAAATTGGCTAAGGTAGGAGTTGAATTGGATGAGGCGCAGCAACATCCAGAACAATATGAAATAAAGACAGCGGAGATGACAGAGTGGTTTACTTATCGGCGTTTACAAGATCCGTTCGCTAAAATTAGTGTTATTCATGAAAAGTCCAGTGGAAAAATTGTTGGTGCAATTACAATGAGTAGTGAAGCAGAACATCTAATTAATGATTTAACGATGATTATTAATCAAGGGGGATTAGTAGATCAAATCAACAATCAAATCTTAGCTTATCCTACGGAAGCCAGTGATTTAGGCTATATGTAGTATACTTAATTAGTGATTGTTATAATTTAGCTTTATTTTGAAAGGAACGTGGTTTAATGGAGTTCGTGGGCGTACTTGTACTAATTTTAGTACTGACCCTTTTAGCTGGTCATTTTGCTCAACGAATGGGATTTCCTGCAGTTGTAGGACAATTATTGGTCGGAATTATTTTAGGGCCTGGAATTTTAGGGATTATTCATTCAGACGAATTGATATCAGTGTTTTCAGAAATCGGGGTAATTATCCTGATGTTTCTAGCAGGACTAGAAAGTGATCTGAAAATGTTGAAAAAATACATCAAGCCGGCGCTGGTAGTTGCGATATTAGGGGTAGTTTTACCCATTGTATTAGTCGGTGGCGCGAGCCTTCTTTTTGGAGTCCATCCGATGGAAGCACTATTCATCGGGGTCATCTTTTCAGCTACTTCAGTTAGTATTTCTGTGGAAGTCTTAAAGGAATATCACACCCTAAATACTAAAGAGGGGGCCACCATTTTGGGGGCGGCTGTAGCCGATGATATTATTGGAGTTTTATTACTAGGTGTTATGATTGCGTTGACTAGTTCTAAATCGGGATCCAATTCAAACGTGGGGATGGCCATCTTTTATCAAGTGTTATTCTTCATTGGAGTATATGTGATCGGAAAATGGGTGGTTCCGATGCTTATGCGCCTTTCAGACCAACTGTTTATTACGGCTTCGCGCCCAGTGATGTCGATTATTATTTGTTTAGGTTTAGCGTGGCTGGCTGATGTAGCCGGTTTGAGCGGAGCGATCGGCGCATTTTTTGCGGGAGTAGCCGTTTCGTTAACCGATGAAGATGATGAAATCAATGAGAGCATTGAACCAATTGGTTATGCTATCTTTATTCCAGTTTTCTTCGTTAGTGTTGGTTTATCAATGAATTTTGATGGACTTCAAACTGTACTGGGACTAATTGTGGTATTAACTATTTTAGCCACTATTACCAAATTATTTGGTTGTGGATTAGGAGCTCGAATGTCGGGATTTGATTTAACTAGTAGTGGGGTAATTGGAGCTGGAATGATTTCCCGTGGCGAGATGGCGCTAATTACTTTACAAATTGGTTATGGTGAACATTTAATGAGTGAAACTTATTATTCAGCAATTGTATTAGTGATTGTTTTGGTTACCCTCATTGCACCGTTTATTTTGAAGGATGCTATTAAGAAAAATAAAGCAGCTACTCATGCTTAAAAACTAAACTTAGAATTTTCATCAAATTCTAAGTTTAGTTTTTTTATTTAGCAAATTACACAACAAGACCCGTTTAATTTGATACAATGAACATTAAATATTGATTAAATCACGAACAATTTAATTAGGGAGGTCCACTATGCACCGTATTTTAATTGCCAACCGAGGCGAAATTGCGACCCGAATTATTCGGGCAACGCATGAACTCGGAAAAACAGCTGTAGCAATTTATGCTAAAGCGGATGAATTTTCTATGCATCGTTTTAAAGCAGATGAAGCTTACCAAGTTGGTGAAGATAGTGATCCAATTGGAGCATATTTAAATATTGATGACATTATTCGTATTGCAAAAGAAAATAATATTGATGCAATTCACCCCGGCTATGGATTTTTGTCGGAAAATGCTGTATTTGCGCGAGCAGTTGAAGCAGCTGGGATTAAGTTCATTGGACCTCGACCCGAATTACTAGAAATGTTTGGTGATAAATTACAAGCTAAAAATGCAGCCATTAAGGCCGGTGTACCAACTATTCCGGGAACGGAAAAACCAGTTAAAGATGTCGATGACGCGCTAAATTTTGCAGAGCAATTTGGCTATCCTATATTTGTTAAGTCAGCGGCAGGTGGCGGTGGAAAAGGGATGCGGATTGTACATCATCAACAAGAAATGCGCGAAGCATTTAAGATGGCTCAGTCAGAAGCTTCTTCGTCTTTTGGTGACGATGAGATTTACCTAGAACGTTACTTAGTTGATCCGATCCATATTGAGGTTCAAGTAGTCGCGGATGAACACGGTGAGATGGTTCATTTGTATGAACGAAATTCATCGATTCAGCGACGCCATCAAAAAATCATTGAATTTGCTCCAGCGGTGGGAATTTCTGCCACCGTCCGTGATCAAATAAGAAAAGCTGCTTTAAAATTATTGAAGTCGGTCGATTATAGTAACGCTGCAACCATTGAGTTTTTGGTAGAAGGTAATCAATTTTACTTTATGGAAGTGAACCCACGAATTCAGGTTGAACATACAGTTACCGAAGAAGTCACGGGAATTGATATTGTGCAAACCCAAATTAAGGTTGCAGAAGGCCAAAGATTGCACGAAGAAATCGGTGTTCCTCAACAAGCCCAAATTGAAGCTGTGGGAGTGGCAATTCAAGCTCGAATTACCACTGAAGATCCAATGAATAACTTTATTCCAGATGTCGGTAGAATCCAGACGTATCGTTCACCTGGTGGAACAGGTGTGAGATTGGATGCTGGAAATGCCTTTGCTGGCGCCATTGTAACTCCGCATTATGATTCACTTCTGACCAAGGCGATTGTCCATGCGCCAACCTTTGACGAAGCCTTGGTAAAGATGGATCGGGTGCTCAATGAATTTGTAATTGCTGGGGTTAAAACTAATATCCCATTTTTAAAGAAATTAATTCATCATCCTATTTTTAGATCGGAATTAGCTCCGACAAACTTTGTGGATGAGACACCAGAACTCTTTGATTTAAAAGCTGAAACCCCGGTAGTTACTCAACTTTTGAGTTACATTGCTAATACTACCATCAATGGTTATCCAGGCTTAGAAAAGCAGAATCCAGTAGTGTTAACTCGGCCAGTCCGTCCACATTTTGAAGCACAAGTACCGCATGAAAATGCGAAACAGATCTTGGATAGTAAGGGACCTGATGCCATGATCAATTGGCTGTTAAAACAAAAGCAGGTCTTGCTAACCGATACGACCATGCGGGATGCCCACCAATCATTATTTGCTACGCGAATGCGGACCAAAGACATGGTAGAAATTGCCGATCAAGTCCAGAAAGGTCTGCCTAACCTATTTTCAGCTGAAGTTTGGGGCGGTGCGACCTTTGATGTTGCTTATCGGTTCCTAGGTGAGGATCCATGGGTAAGACTCCAACAATTGCGGGCTAAAATGCCAAATACGATGCTCCAAATGCTTTTACGTGGGTCAAATGCAGTAGGGTATCAAAATTATCCAGACAACGCCATTGACGAATTTATTCGATTGGCTGCCAAAAATGGAATTGATGTTTTCCGAATCTTTGATTCCCTTAATTGGGTTCCACAGCTTGAAGAATCTATCCAACGGGTGCGTGATAATGGAAAAGTGGCTGAAGCAGCCATGGCATATACTGGCGATATTTTAGATACTAATCGTACTAAATATAATTTGAAATATTATGTGGATTTGGCTCAAGAACTCCAAGCAGCAGGTGCTCATATTATTGGAATCAAAGATATGTCAGGAATTTTAAAACCACAAGCTGCTTATGCATTAATTTCAGAGTTAAAAAATCATCTGGATGTGCCAATTCATTTGCATACGCACGATACTACAGGCAACGGCATTTTCTTATATTCTGAAGCAATACGAGCTGGAGTTGATGTGGTCGACGTTGCCACTTCTGCGCTAGCGGGAACGACTTCTCAGCCTTCAATGCAGTCTCTTTACTATGCGTTGTCTAATAACCAGCGTCAACCAGATTTAGACATTCAAAAAGCGGAAAAACTAGATGAATATTGGGCTGGAATTCGACCATATTACGAAGGATTTGGCACCCAATTAAATGGACCACAAACTGAAATTTATCGAATTGAAATGCCTGGTGGACAGTATACCAACCTGCGCCAGCAAGCTAATGCAGTTCATTTGGGTAAGCGTTGGGATGAGATTAAGGAAATGTACGCGACCGTCAATCAAATGTTTGGCGATATTCCAAAGGTTACGCCTTCTTCTAAAGTAGTTGGCGATATGGCACTATTCATGGTCCAAAATGATTTGACGCCTGAAATGGTAATGAACGATAAGGGACAATTAAGTTTTCCCGAATCAGTGGTAAACTTTTTCCGTGGTGATTTAGGACAACCGGCGGGTGGTTTTCCAAAACAGCTCCAAAAGATGATTCTAAAAGAGCAAGCCCCATTGACAGTACGACCAGGAGCTTTAGCCGATCCAGTTGATTTTGATCAAGTTCGTAAACAGGCAACTAAGGTTTTAGGTCACCAAGCAAGTGATGAAGAAGTTATGTCGTTTATTATGTATCCAGATGTGATGACCGAATACGTTCAACGTCAAAATGAATATGGTCCAGTACCATTATTAGATACTCCAATCTTTTTCCAAGGCATGCATATTGGTCAACGCATTGATTTACAATTGGGACGCGGAAAATCGGTCATTATTGTCCTTCGAGAAATTAGTGAAGCAGATGAGGCGGGCCAAAGGTCACTTTTCTTTGATATAAATGGACAAAGTGAAGAAGTGATTGTTTATGATGTTAATGCGCAGGTAACGAAAGCAAAGAAGATTAAAGCTGATCCTACTAAAGCCGAACAGATTGGAGCTACTATGGCGGGTTCGGTCATTGAAGTTCAAGTAGAAGCGGGCCAAAAGGTCCAGCAAGGTGATAACTTAATTGTCACTGAGGCGATGAAAATGGAGACCGCGTTAAGAGCACCTTTCGACGCGACCATTAAGAAGATTTATGCTACCCCTGAAATGCAAATCGAGACGGGAGATTTATTGATTGAACTAGAAAAGGAGTAATCTGATGGAATTTTCGAAGCGGGCTAATCAAGTTAGTCCATCAGCAACATTAGCAGTTTCAACTGAGGCAAAAAAAATGCAGGCGGCCGGCATCGACGTTGTTAATTTGAGTACGGGAGAACCGGATTTTGCTACTCCTAAGGCGATTATTAAAGCGGCGATGGAAAGCATGGAATCTGGTAAAGCAAGTTATTACACACCAGTCGGAGGGCTCCCAGAACTTCGCCAAGCAGTTGCTACGCACATTAAAACCGATACAGGTTATGATGCCAAAATGGAACAAGTGGCAGTAACGGTAGGGGCTAAAATGGGGCTGTTCGAAACTTTCCAAGCTTTATTGAATGAAGGCGATGAAGTCATGATCGTTGCCCCATTCTGGGTTAGTTATGAGGAACAGGTGAAATTAGCCGGGGGTTCGGTGATTGCCATCCATCCTCAAGCTAGTGACTTGAAAACTACTCCTTCAGAATTAAGTCGTTTTAAAACAGCCAGCACAAAATTGTTAATTTTAAATACGCCTCAAAATCCCTCGGGATTGGTATATTCAGAAGAAGAAACACGGGCGATTGCACAATGGGCGGTCGATAACAACGTAATATTAGTTGCAGATGAGATTTACGGTAAATTAGTTTACAATGGGGCAAAATTCAGTTCAGTTATGAGTATGGGGAATGAAATTGTTAATAATACCATTTTAATCGATGGGGTTTCAAAAGCGTATGCAATGACTGGATGGCGAATTGGATATGTTGTAGCTGCTCCGCAAATTATTCGAAAAATATTGGCTTTACAAGGTCATATGACATCAAATCCGACAGCGGTAGCGCAGTATGCCGCTCTGGAAGCTTTGCGTGGAGACCAATATCCAGTGGAAGAAATGCGATTGGCATTTGAAAAAAGGTTGAACCAAACTTTTGATTTAATGCAAGTAATCCCTGGTTTTAGTTTTGATTATAAGCCGGAAGGGGCTTTCTATTTATTTCCGGATGTTACTGAAGCTATGAAAATTAAAGGATATGCCACATCTACGGACTTGGCGATGGCTTTACTAAAGGAAGCGCATGTAGCCGTTGTCGCCGGTGAAGCGTTTGGAATGCCGGGACATATTCGACTTTCGTATGCGACGAGCCAAACATTATTGAGTGAAGCAGTTCGTCGGATCCAAAATTTTATGAATTAATTAGAGCTATATAAAAAGCAGATACCTAACCGGTACCTGCTTTTTATATGGTTTTATAACATAGGTAAGATAACGGTCATCCATAGCCACGAAATGGGCATAATGATGACCATTGCTGGAATCATGTCAGCAGTTGGGAACATCTTCAACTGTACCATTCTAAAACCAGTTGCTAGCATTAAAACTCCGCCCGCAGCTTTGAAGTCAAAAATCATAGCTGGATTAGTTAATGGATAAATCGAATGAGCCATAAGAAATAAGATGATAAAAATTATAAATTGTGGAATTGCAATTAGGGAAACAACGTATCCAAGGTTAGCTGCAAAAATTGCTGCCGTGAAAAAATCAAGGATTGATTTCGAGATTAAAATGGTTGCATCTCCATTCATACCTTCAGTTAAGGCGCCATAAATCCCTGTACCACTGGCACAGAACAAAACAATTACTGTAACAAGCGTGGCATCAAAAGTTTTTTGATCTAGACCAGTGGGGCTAGATACAAAGCGGGAAATCAATTGTTGCATTTTTGCAGCTCCGCGATTAATTAAATCTCCTAAATGAATTAAGAGACCAATTCCGGTACCAATGATAACAGCAAATATGACTGCTGCCATGTTTTTCATGGGAGCAATTGCATATATTCCCATGGTCATTGAACAGATTCCAAATGCCATGTTTAATCCATCTTTAAAGTTGTTTGACATTTTTCGACCGCCAATTGCTCCGAAAATTCCTCCTAATAAAACTGAAAGAGCATTAATTATAATTCCAACTGGCATAATAAAAGCCTCCTGTGCTTAATTCATTTATATAGTTTGTTAAACTCACAAGAAAGTAGTTTACAGTTTTGAAAAGCACGGAACAATTCAAGTTTTATGGTAAAATATTCCAAACTAGAATAAGTTAGAAGGAACAAAGATGGATACAAAGAAACTAGTTACATTTGTAGATTTAGCTCAAACGAAAAACTACAGTAAAACTGCGGAACGCATTTTTACAACCCAGGCAACAGTTTCAAAACATATTATGGCTCTTGAAAAAGAGTGGAATGTCGAATTGTTTTCTAGGGCTCATCGAGAAATAAATTTAACGGATGTAGGAAAGCTTTTGTTACCTCAAGTGAAGGAATTATTGAGAGTAGAACAAAAGATACATCAAACGATTAATTTGCAACAAACCCAGAAGGAACAGTCACTGGTAATCAAAGGAGTTCCTTCAATTTCTCAGTATCAAGCCTTTGATATAATTACCAATTTTGCAAAACAAAATCCGGAAATAAAATTGAAGTTTAGTGAATCAGAAACAGAACTTTTAATTGATAGTTTGGAACAAGACGAAGCGGATATTATTTTTACTAGAACTTTCGACAAAGCTAATTCTAAATATGAAACTATCGTTAGTGAACATGATTATTTTGTACTACTAGTTCCCAAAGAGAATCCACTAGCAAAAATCCAGCAAGTTGAAATTAAAATGCTTCAAAATGAGTCTTTATTATTATTAGGTGATTCGACAAAGTTGTATACTCCAGTCATTTCAATGTTAAAAGAAGAAGGTATCAAACCCCATATTCTTTACGAAGGTAGGAGAATTAATCTAATTCTAGAAATGCTAAATCAAGGAATGGGAGTATCAATTATGATGAATAAATCTTTTGATTTAACTGATTATCCAGAAGTTGTTGCAATCCCAATTATTCCTAAAAAGACTAGCGAGTTAATCTTTTTGAAAAAGAAAAGTAATATGACCAATGCAGTAAATTCTTTTTGGAAGTTTGCGATAGCAGAAACTCGATTAGAATAAACTAAAACCCCATATATTCCATAATGGAATGTATGGGGTTTTAGTTTGAATTGTTTCGTCGTCAAATTTAAATGATAATGACCTTGTAAAATAATTTAAGGAGGTTCGTAAGATGACCGAACAACCATATGATTTAAGAAAAGTACTCGAAGAAATGAAAAAATTACCTGGACAATATCACGAAACCGATGTTGAAATTGATCCAGATGCCGATTTAGCTGGTGTATATCGTTATATTGGAGCAGGCGGTACAGTAAAACGTCCAACAGCTGAAGGACCAACGATGATGTTTAATAACGTCAAAGGATTTCCAGATAGCCGGGTTTTGATTGGACTTCAGGCTTCGAGAAAACGAGTGGGAAAAATTCTACACCATGATTATAAAACTTTAGGGCAGATGTTAAATGATGCAGTTTCGAATCCAATTGCTCCGACGGAAGTTACAAGAGCAGAAGCTCCTGCGCAAGAAGTTGTTCATTTGGCATCCGATCCCGACTTCGATATTCGCAAGTTATTAGCAGCGCCAACTAATACACAAGATGATGCAGGTCCATATATTACAATGGGTGTTGTTTACGGTCATAGTATGGATAAAAAACAAAGCGATGTTACCATCCATCGAATGGTTTTAGAAGACAAGGATACCATTGGTATGTACATTATGCCTGGTGGACGCCATATTGGGGCCTTTTTGAAAGAATACGAAGAACAAAATAAACCTATGCCTATCACTATTAATATTGGATTGGATCCGGCTATTACAATTGGAGCTACCTTTGAGCCACCTACAACTCCATTAGGTTATAACGAACTTCAAGTAGCAGGAGCCCTAAGAAATGAACCAGTTCAAGTAGTGCCAGGTGTAGAAGTCGATGCTTTAGGAATCGCTCGTTCAGAATGGATTATCGAAGCTGAAATTATGCCAAATCAATCAATGCAAGAAGACATTAACACAAATTCAGGGTATGCCATGCCTGAATTTCCTGGTTATAATGGGACTGCTAATCCGGCTGTTAATGTTATAAAAATTAAAGCAGTAACTCATCGTAAGGACAAACCTATCGTTCAAACAACTATTGGACCTTCAGAAGAGCACGTTTCAATGGCAGGTATTCCAACAGAAGCCTCTATTTTAAGTTTAGTTGGTCGTGCTATTCCAGGAAAAGTTTTGAATGTGTATAATGCGCCTGCTGGTGGTGGAAAATTAATGACGATTATGCAAATTCATAAAGAAAACGAAGCGGATGAAGGTATCCAACGCCAAGCAGCTTTACTAGCGTTTTCTGCCTTTAAAGAATTAAAGACGGTTATTTTAGTGGACGATGATGTCGATATTTTTGATTGGAACGATGTTATGTGGACCATTAATACTCGTTTCCAGGCTGATCGAGATATCATGGTACTGGAAGGAATGCGTAACCATCCGTTAGATCCATCAGAACTACCGGATTATGATCCAGCCCGAATTCGAGTTCGAGGAATGAGTTCTAAATTAGTGCTTGATGGTACAGTACCTTATGATATGCGAGATAAATTTAAACGTGCGGCTTTTAAAGAAATTGCAGATTGGAAAAAATATTTAGATTAATGTGGTAAGTGGAGGGAATAAATGAAGAAGATTGTTGTTGGAATTTCAGGAGCAAGCGGAACTATTTACGGAATTCGATTATTAGAAGTGTTGCATCGTATGCCAGATGTAGAAACCCATCTTGTTATGAGTCGCTGGGCAAAAGAAAATTTAGCCATTGAAGATACAGGTTATACGGAATCTCAACTTAAAGATTTAGCAGATTTTGTATATTCTGAGAAAAATATGGGTGCCACAGTTGCCAGTGGGAGTTTTATCCATGATGGAATGGTAATTATTCCAGCCAGCATGAAAACAATTGCTTCGGTTGCAACAGGGCTAGGTGAAAATTTAATTGCTAGAGCTGCTGATGTGACCCTGAAAGAACAGCGACAGCTGATTGTCGTTCCTCGGGAATCACCATTCAATCAGATTCATTTAGAAAATATGTTAAAGCTTTCTAAAATGGGGGTAGGAGTTATTCCGCCCATTCCTGCGTTTTATAATAATCCTAAAACGATTGATGATATCGTTAACCATACGGTTATGAAAATCCTAGATCATTTGCATATTCAAAATGATGTTAGTTCGAGATGGGAGGGATTAGCTAATGCCCGAAAAAATAATCAAAAAAAGTAGTCAGAATAAGAATTCGTTCGAAGTTAACGTAACTCAGGCTGATTATACTATGACGGCTATGCTTGAACGCCAAAGTTTAGACTTATTGATTCAAATCATTGGCGGAGACGTTGCACATTATGGTGTTGTAATGACAATTGATAAAACCGGACACGAAGAAACCATTGCACTACCAAGCCGCCCGGGACATGTTCATCAAGAAAATGTTTTGATTGACCAAGTTGCTAAAGCAATCAAACCATTGTTGCAAGGTAATGCTTTTTTTGTATCAGGAATGCATGTGAACGATATAACTCCAGAACAAATGCATGCTGCTATTCCTATGGCCCAAACTTTAGGGGAAGAATTAGCTAAGTGGCTTGAAAAACATCCTGGTAGTAAGCCAATTGTGAGCTATGCTAAGAGCAATAAATAATTAAAATAGAATCCTCAGCATTGTTTGTTTTGCAATGTTGAGGATTTTTTATAAGATTTGGCAATAAATGAGACTTAAATGTAGAACTTACTTTTTATAAGTGATATGCTTAAAAAATATATATTGAATTTATCTAAGTCTAGGGGGAACAAAAATGAAAGCAATTGCGATTAGCGCATATGGTGATGTTGACCAACTTCATGAAGAGGAGTTAGATATTCCTCAAATTGCAAACGATGAGGTCTTGGTAAAAATTAAAGCAACTAGTATCAATCCGATTGACTGGAAGGCTCGAATGGGATTTTTGAAGCAAATGTACGATTGGCAATTCCCAGTTGTTTTAGGATGGGATCTTTCCGGAATAATTACCCAAGTCGGTAAAGATGTTAAGCATTTTAAAGTTGGAGATGAAGTCTTTGCTAGACCCGATATTTATGAAGATGGGACGAAAGGGACATATGCAGAATACGCGGCAGTTAAGGAAGATAAATTAGCATTAAAGCCTAGCAATGTTTCGTTTGAAGCAGCAGCTGCAATTCCATTAGCTGGACTGACTGCATGGCAGGTGATTGTAGATCGGTTAAAGATTAAAAAGGGTGATAAAGTTTTAATTCAAGCAGGAGCTGGCGGAGTCGGGATTTTCGCCATTCAAATTGCTAAACATTTAGGAGCCTATGTAGCCACAACGGCTAGCGCCAAAAATGCAGAATTTTTAACTAATTTAGGGGCAGATGAAGTCATTGACTACCACGAACACCAAATTGGGGAAGTCCTTAATCAGTATGATGCTGTTTTTGATACAGTTGATGATTTAGAAGCGGGACTAGCAATTTTGAAACCAACCGGGAAATTGGTCACCATCGCGGGACGCCCAACCCAAGCCCAACAGGACGCTCAACCTTCAGCAACTTCTTGGTGGCTCCAACCAAATGGCAAACAACTGGCTGAACTAGGTGATTTAGTGGCTGAGGGCGAGGTCAAAGTAATTATTGATAGTACATTTCCACTTACTGAAGATGGGTTACGAGCGGCTCACGAACGCAGTCAAACTAACCATGCTAGAGGAAAAATTGTTATCAATGTGGAATAGAAAATGAAAATGTAAAAAGTCATGACATTGTTGCTTGTGTCATGATTTTTTTAGTTTAAAATAAAGTTATAGTAACGATGGAAACGCTTTAACCGAAACTAGGATAGCGTTGAAAGGAAGCACATAATGGGACTATTGATGTTAGGATTGGTTGCGGGTGCGGTAGTACCCTTTCAAACGGCGGTTAATTCACGATTAAGAACGTATGTTATTTCACCATTCGTATCGTCTTTGATTTCTTTTATGGTGGGAACCATCTTTTTGATAGTAATCATTGTTTTAAGCGGTGGACAGCTCTTATTAACTAATGCGCAATTACATGCCATTCCATGGTGGATGTATCTCGGTGGTGTTTTGGGGATGATTGGATTAACAACTAATATTCTTTTATTCCCCATTTTAGGTAGTGTTCAAACGGTGATCATGCCCGTTTTAGGTCAAATTATGATGAGTATGATAATTGATAACTATGGCATGTTTGGCACCACACGCCATCCACTTTCGTTAATGCGAATGGTCGGAGTTCTACTATTGATTGTGGGGGTATTAATTGTGGTCGCCTTACCAGAATATTTAGCACGGAATTCTATGAAAAGACCCCCTGAACAACGAGTTAAGTGGAAATGGTTATGGCAAATTTTCGGCGTGCTTGTGGGCGGAATGCTCGCAATTCAAGCAGCATTAAATGGACGATTAGGTGGGTTATTACAGGCCCCTATTCACGCTGCTTTAATATCATTTTTTATTGGAACAATAATGTTATTCCTGGTAGCTGTATTCCAAGGAACTTTAAAAAATATCCGGCTAGTTGTTCAACAGAAAACACCTTGGTGGGTTTGGATTGGCGGTTTTTTTGGAGCAGCTTATATCTTTTTAAATGCATATTTGGTACCACAGATTGGAACTGGAACGGTAGTAGTGCTAGTTTTACTGGGACAAATTATCAGTAGTTTAAATATTGATCAGTTTGGCTTATTAGGATCGATGAAATCGAGCATCTCAGTTGCTAAGATTGCGGGCTTAATCATTATGATTGCTGGAGTAGGATTAATTGAAGTAATGTAAACAAAAAACTCGACGGTTATTCGTCGAGTTTTTGTGATTTATGAGGAGTGATGTTAAATGATTTTTGAAAACTAAATTGATCAGGCTTAATTTGGGTAATTAAATTGGATACTTTACCAATACTAATTAAGTGTAGTTGATGCATGGCTCTGGAAGCTATCGTATATAAAGTTCCTCGCCACAAACGACCAGGAAAATTAGCTTCGGAAACATTATAGGCAATTACGGAATCAAACTCTAATCCTTTAGCTAAATAAATGGGTAAAACGACAATACCTTTGGGTAAGGAACGGTCGCCATCGTTTAATAAGCTCGGTTTTAATTCGTGAAGCAAGGTTGCTACGTGCTCACTTTCAGCCATGTTCTTAGTTAAAATAGCGATGGTACCATACTGCTGTAATTCATCCCGGCAAAGATTGGTCATATCGACTACGGCTTGTTGTTCATTATCAGCAATGATTACTTTAGGTAAATCTCCTTCACGACTAAAAGCTTGAATTTTATGACCATCAGGTAGAAGTGCCGCGGCAAAATTAGTGATTTGGGCGGTCGAGCGATAACTACGATTTAAGGTAATTAAATTAGCTCGCTTAACATGAAAAGCCTGCTTTAGTTTTGCTAATAGAATTTGTGGTTCGGTAACATCTTTGAACAGGGTCTGCTCACTATCACCTAGTAAGGTGAATTTAGCGCGAGGAAAAGCATGTTTTAGGTACATTAATTGTGCAACTGAGTAGTCCTGCATTTCATCAACGAATACATATTGGAATTTACGATTAGTACCACTTCCAGTAATCAAATCACGGAGAAGCATCATGGGTGCCGCATCTTCCAAATGAATCTGATGAAGTTCAATTGCATCAGTGAAAGCTTTAGCAACTTTTTGCCAATCGAAGTCACCTAAGTCGATTTGACTCAAAAAGTCCGCGTATTGAGAATAGGAATCGATGAAATAATTATTAAAGATAGCGTCATCGATAATTTGGAATTCTTTATCAACTATTTGGCGACCGATAAAATGATTTTCCTCATCATATGATTTAAAGTGACGCGTCCCCACTAATCCATGATATTTTTCGTCGCTAATTTGGTCGATTTGATTTTGAACCCAATCCTGTTTAATTTCCTGATTAACTCGTTTTTGAAGAAGTTTGATTAGCGCATTTTTAGTTTTTAAAAGACGTTCTTTATTGCTCATACTAAGAGGAAAGGTTTCAAAGATAGCTTGAATTTGTTCTTTAGAAAAGAAAATTTCGCCGCGGTAATTAATATTGGTAAATTTAATTTCTTTAGTAGAAAGTTGTTTTTCATAAGCTTGAATTAATTCAATAAAATCCTGACTTTCTTTAAAGTCAATGAGGTTTTGCTCGTATTCAGTGAGTTGGTGTTGATTTTCAAAACGGTCAAATAACGTTTGGACCTGCATGCCCTCCAAACGGCGGCTGAAAAATTCGGCTAAGGTTAGTTGACGCATGTTTCGTTCCCCTAAACTAGGTAAAACGTCCGAAATATAACGGCTATACAACTTATTAGGAGAAAAAAGTACAATTTCATCAGCATTTAATGAAGTTCGGCTATGATATAAAAGAAAGGCGATACGTTGTAGGATAGCAGAGGTTTTACCACTACCAGCCACGCCCTGAACGACTAGAAGATCACTATAAACATCGCGGATTATGTCGTTTTGTTCCTTTTGGATAGTAGCGACGATATTACGCATGTATTCGTCATTTTGTTCGCCTAAAGCTCGTTGAAGAAGCTCGTCGCCAACCGTTTCGTTAGTGTCGAACATATGTTGAATTTCACCATGATTGATAGTGAATTGACGTTTTTTAATGAGTTCAGTTTCCATCATGCCCGCTGGGGTATCATATTTAACTTTTCCCAGAGTACCATTGTAGTAAATGCTTGAAATAGGAGCACGCCAATCGTAAATTAGGAAATTACCATCCCGATCAGCAAAAGACGAAATTCCAATGTAAAGCGATTCAATATCAGGTTCATCAGCATCTTTAATATCAATTCGTCCAAAGTAGGGTGATTTTTGAAGATCGCTTAATTCATCAATTTGGCGTTTTAAAATTGCTTCATTCTCGACAGCTCGAGCTACCAGCCCTTTTTGCTGTTGGATTTCAGCATGGGTTTCGATGCGGTCATCGGCCTCAATCAAGTTAACCTTTGCATTTTGTGAGTAATTTCTTTCAACCTGGCTAGTTTCTTGATGGGCTTTATGATATAAATCTTCTGTATGTTGTTTTTGTTCGTCGATTTTTTCAATGACTTCCGTAACTCGTTGCTGTTCTTGTTGTTGTTCGTCCAAATCAGCCACCTCCTTGATTTTAATGCTTGAATAATTCTAGGTGGAGGAAGAATGAAAGTCAACCGAAAGACCAGCTTGTGAGATAAAGTTAAACTTATTTTGACAAGGCTAACGTTTCTAATTTAAAATGAAAGTAGTAGTTAACCACTAACAGAGAGAGACAGTTGTTGAGAAGTCTCATGGAAGGCGAAATGGATTGATGTTTAACAGGGCGAAATCCCTTATCTTTCACTAGAGCGGTGGCTTTATAATGGAGTCACAAGTTAGGTGGTACCGCGATTTTTCGTCCTATTATTCATTTTTGAATAGTAGGATTTTTTATATCTGGAGGAAATTATGACATCTAAAAAAATTATTTTAACTGGTGACCGTCCCACAGGAAAACTTCATATCGGACACTATGTTGGTTCACTTAAAAACCGCGTTCAACTTCAAAATACAGGTGATTATGAAACTTTCATCATGATTGCTGATATGCAGGCTTTAACTGATAATGCCCGTGATCCTGAAAAAATCCGTAATAGTCTAATCCAAGTTGCTTTAGACTATTTAGCAGTGGGCATTGATCCAGCTAAATCGACGATCTTTGTGCAGTCACAGATTCCAGCACTAAGTGAATTGACTCAACATTATATGAATTTGGTTAGCGTAGCTCGTTTGGAACGGAATCCAACCGTTAAAACTGAAATTAAACAAAAGGCATTTGGGCAAAGTATTCCAGCTGGTTTCTTTACTTATCCGGTTAGTCAAGCTGCCGATATTACAGCCTTTAAAGCAGATACTGTACCAGTAGGGGATGACCAAGAACCCATGCTAGAACAGACGCGTGAAATTGTACGTTCTTTCAACAATATCTACCAAAAAGAAGTGCTAGTTGAACCAGAAGGATATTTCCCACCTAAAGGAATGGGACGAATTCCTGGATTAGACGGAAATGCAAAGATGTCTAAATCATTGGGTAATGCTATTTATTTGGCAGATGACGAAGAAACTATCCAAAAGAAAGTTATGTCAATGTATACTGATCCTCAACATATTCGGGTAGAAGATCCTGGCCATATTGAAGGTAATACCGTATTTACTTACCTAGACATCTTTGATCCTGATAAGCAAAAAGTCCAAGAACTTAAAGATCAGTATCAAGCTGGTGGATTAGGAGACGTTAAAATTAAACGTTACTTAAATGAAGTTCTCCAAAACGAATTACGCCCAATTCGCGAGCGTCGGGAAAGGTATGAAGCAGATATTGACGCTGTATACCAAATTCTAAAAGACGGTAGTGACAAGGCTAACGCGGTCGCAGAACAGACTTTAAAGGAAGTTCGAGATGCCATTGGAATTAACTATTTTGATCACCGACTTTAATCGTAAAAGCCATGCTTCTAAAAGAAGTGTGGTTTTTTATTAAGGATTAATGTAAACGTTTGTTTTTATTTTAGTTGATAGGCGAGATGAGCTCCTTTTCTAATTTAGGTAATGGTAAAATAAAAAAGGAATATTTCAATTTAAATGAGGACACCAGGATGAAAAATTTGGTAATAGTAGATTTAGGATCAAACTCCGCTCGAATGGCAATTAATTCGATTGCTGATGATGGAACCTTTCGAGAAATTAAGCGAGTTAAAGAAGATTCACGAATTTCAGAAGGAATGGGGCGCGAGCGTCTTTTACGTCCCCAAGCAATGAATCGTACCATTGCAGCCCTACGTCGATTTAAAGAAATTTATGAAGAATATCCTAATACAGAAGTTAGAGGGATTACAACAGCAGCTGTTAGAATGGCGCGAAATCAGAACGATTTTTTAAATCGCGTTAAGCAAGAAACTGGAATTAAATTACACGTCTTGTCTGGCGACGATGAGGCCTATTACGATTATTTAGGTGTAATCAATTCCTTGGAAGTTAAGGATTGTTTGATACTTGATACTGGTGGTGCCAGCTGTGAGCTAATTGACGTCCATAATGGAAAAGCGCGAAATATGATCAGTATTCCGATTGGCGCTGTGTCTTTATCGGAACGGTTCCGCTTAACGGACGTAGTTAGAGCAGATAATTTATTTGCCGCTGAAATTTTTGTGAATAAGCAACTACGAGACGTTTGGTGGATTATGGATGCTTTCAATAAACCCATTGTTCTCTTAGGCGGAGCTAATCGGACACTGGCCCGAATGAATCGTCGTCACCAAAAAATTTCTAGAATTAATAATATCCACGGCTATCGGCTCAAAACTGAATCGGTTAACCGAACCTTCAAATCGTTAATTACGCGGAATTTAGAAGCTCGTAAAAAAATGTCTGGGCTTGAAACTACGCGTGCAGATATTATCGTTGGTGGAATGTTACCATTGGTGATGTTATTACAAATGATTGACGCTGATCGAGTAATTTTTTCTGAAAGTGGCGTTCGGGAAGGAATCATTTCGGAGTACATCAATTTTAGAAAAGAGGAATAGTTTTAATGATAGAAGGCTACCACAAATTAACGCGTCAACAGCAACTCGAGCAATTAGCGCAGGAAACTGACGTTGATTTGTCTGAACTAACTGAATTAGCTATGGACTCAATTCATCAACAACAAATTGAAAATTATCTGACTGATTTTAATTTACCAGAAGGAATCGCAGTTAATTTAGTAGTTAACGGTCAAGCTTATGTAGTTCCCATGGTAACCGAAGAACCGTCAGTAATAGCGGCGGCTAGTTATGGAGCTAAAATGGTCCAGCGAGCCGGAGGATTTTCGGCGAATAGTAGACGGATAATGTTGGGCCAGTTATTAATTAGCAGTGCGCAACCAGCCCCCATAATCGATTATGTAAAAAAACAAAAATCACATTTATTGAAGGTCGCTAATGCAGCCCACCCTTCGATGCAAGCTCGTGGAGGTGGCGCAAAAAATCTACGCATTCGGCAGTTAACCGCCACGAAACTGTCAGTTGATTTAATGGTTGATACGCGCGAAGCCATGGGAGCGAATACGATTAATTCCATGGTAGAGGCTGTTAAGAAAGATTTAGTAACACAACAAATCGATGTTGATATGGCAATATTATCTAATTTAGCTGACCAAGCTCTGACAGAAGTTACGTGTCAAATTCCAGTCAACCAACTGGGAGTAGAAGTGGCTAAAAAGATTAGTTTAGCTAGTGATTATGCACAAATTGACCCATATCGGGCAGCAACGCACAATAAAGGGATTATGAATGGAATTGATGCGGTTGTAATGGCGTCTGGTAACGATTGGCGAGCCATTGAGAGCGGAGCCCACGCTTATGCTGCTCAAAATGGTCAATATCAAGGACTTAGTACGTGGGATGTAGTTGGTGATCAACTAGTTGGCAGAATGGAATTACCATTACCAGTGGCAACCGTTGGTGGTTCGATTGGGATTAATACTCAAGCTCAGCTGAACTTAAAATTAATGCAAATTAAGAACGCTAAACAATTGGCGGAAGTAATTGCTGCGATTGGTTTAGCTCAGAATCTGGCCGCTTTGAGAGCTATTGTGTCAGAGGGAATTCAATCAGGACATATGCGACTACAGGCTAAATCACTTTTAATAGAACACGGAGCGACTCAAGCAGAGCTAGGAGATGCGGTTAACCGATTAGTCCAAGCTGAAAGAATTGATGCCAAAAATGCCCAACAAATTATTAAACAGCTAAGAAAGAAGGATAATGATGAGCAAAGTTGAAGTAAATGATACAGTAAAATCGCTTCTTGAAGAAGTTAATGCAAGTTTTCCAGGAGAAGTACGGATTGGTTTTGGTGAAGAACAGGCCGGTTTTGTGCGTCACGACCAAGCCCAGCAATTTGTTGAAGAAGGTAAGATGTTAATCAAGGTCAATGATATTACGGCACCTAATTACACTGCTTCCCATGAGTTAATTCACATGTTAATGATTTTGAAAGGTTTTCCACAACTTTATTTCCAATTATCAACAGGGGAAAAAGATACGGATAATCAATTGATGTTTTTGATTACTGAGCTTTACGATGTAATCGCCCACGAAGTTGTCGTCAAAGAACAACGTCGGCATTATTTAATCGATGATGAGGTGGAAGAAGCTTTCTTTAAAGGGATTGAAGATGCCGTAGAGGCTGAGGATGCTGGTAAAGTTGACGGATTTAGTACTATTCGTCTAATAATGATGATGGATGCCATTACGTTCTATGGAAATGGTTTAGCGAACTTTGAAACGCGGTTGATGGATGCTTTTCCAACAACCTACCAAGCTGCTAAAAAAATTATGCAAGAACTTGACCAACGGACCATCAGTAATCCGTTTGATTTCCGTCGAAAAGTAGTCAAAGCTTTCGAATTAATTGATACTCAATTAAAAGAATGGGATTTACCAGAAATTCATGCGATGGAATTTGCGACATTGGGAAGTGTATTTAGTGAACGTCAACTTCGTTTATCAGTTAAACAATTATTCCAAATCTTCCATTCAGATTTACATGAAAAAGCTCAAGATACACGTGGATTTGTTGGTTTAGGAATTAGCGACCAACAAAACGCCTTTGTGGTACCAACACCTAAAGATATGCCAAGTGACGAATACTTCCGTGAATTATATGCAAAGAATGTTAAAGACTTCTTTGAAGAAATGAAGATGCCTTATACTATTAGATAAAATAAAAATCCTGGACTAAAGTAATTTTAGTTACAGGATTTTTTGTTAGTTATGAAATTGCGATTAATCTTTCTAAACTAGACAGGTTTTCATGAAAGGCATGTTTAGCAATAGGGGCCAAGAGAGTCAACGGTAGTTTTGTTAAAGTCTCGTCCACTAATAAAGTTTGTTCGACCAAGGTTCTGTCGTCTTTGTTAGTTAAATCAAAGTGTAATTCATATTCTAAACGTCCACCAGTGCTAGTGTAAATGATAGAGTTATCCTGACTAGTAACCGAAATTTTTTCAAAATTATTTAATGCAGATGAGGAACGTGAGATTAAAAAATAATCGTCCTTAGGTGATACAGAGTTAATGTCAGGTACCCATTTGGAAAGATTTTGTGGACTTTTTAAAATTGTGGATAATCTTTCTAGATTAGATTGGATGAAGATAGTATTAGTAAATAATTTTTTCAAAGTAAAAACCTCCTTTATTTGGTAACTTAAGCATAGAAGGTTGGATAATTTTTGAAAAATAAGAGTTCTTATATTTTGAAATCCTGATAGGGACGTTCATTAAATAATTCTGTAAAAATTTTAGAACGTTGGGTGGCTTCATTTTGGAGATTAAGGTTGTTGGTTTTAGAAGCTACTTTAGCAAGTAAATAATACAAATTTGCTAACATGTAATGTGAATCATGATTTGTAATAAAACTGAGCCCATTTTCGATTGTATGTGTGCATTCTAAAAAATTCTGTTGATGATAGGCATTAAAAGCTTGTAAATAAAATAAAATATTTAGATTTGGATGGTAAATATTATCTTGAAGATTTTTGAGAGACTGCTGTAAATATACATCACCTGATGAAGAAGTATGTAAATTTAAAATTAAACCCAACGTACCTAAACATAAACGCCTAAGGACGCTTTGTTTAGAAGACTCTGAAGCAAGTGCCAATTTTAAATGTTGAACTGCATGTGTTACATCAAGTTTAAGTTGAAATTCTGAAATTGCTAAATAATAGTAATATGATTGAATTTGTGAAGGAGTGGTTAATGAATTTAAAGTTGAATCTTGGTGGAGTAGTTCAAATAATAGTTGATATTGGTGTTGGTTACATAAAAAATTTAATTTTTGGTTCAGTTTTTTATCATTACTGATTGCATAATTTTCAGCAAGGTTTAGCTGTTCTAAACTGATCGAAAGACGTTGGCAAAGAGCAATTATCAGTTGAGCATTTGGAATGTATTTATTATGCTCTAGAGATGAAAGCATAGCTTGAGAGCAAATACCATCAGCAACCGCTTTTTGAGTTAGTCCTTGTGATTGACGTGTTTGTTTTAAAATATTACCAATTGTGATTTTCATCTTAATAACCCCAATCAAAATAAAAACCAGATGCCAGTTCAATGCATCCAGTTAAAAGTAAGAATTACCTTTCAGGCATTACCATCATGGCTACAATGTAGAGGATTAACCCTGGGAAAAAACCGGTAAAGAGGGTTACGGCAGTGTAAATAATTCGTAAGAGCGTTGTATCAAAATCGTACGCTTCAGCGAATCCACCAATCACACCTGAAAGAACTTTATCGTTTCTGGATTTATACAATTTGTTTCTCATAATTCCCACCCCTTTTCATTTGTTCTCATTATATAACAGTTCGTGGATTAAAGGGAATTATGACGAATCAATCTAGATAGGAGAGCTATTAAATGGTAGAATTGAAATTACTTATGTACTTATACTATGGAGATTTTAAATACTATGAATGAAAAAGGATGGAATCGAACAGCTAATATTGCTGGAATTCTCTCATTAGTTTCAATTGGGTTATTCTTATTTAAATTATTAACAGGTAGCATTAATTTTTGGACAATTTTATTTTTCTCGTTAATTGTGGCAGGAGCGGTTTCCTACGCACTAATCCATATGCTATTAAATGTTCGTAAATTAACGCCTGCTGAAGAATCGGTAGTCAATCAAGTTTCTGATACAAAAGAATTTGTGGGCTTCTTTTTTAGTACTTTGATAATGCTAGCATCAGGTATTGGATTTGAATTTTTTAGTGGAAAACCTTCTGGAAAGGTAGCAGGGACTTTCTTGTTCGTCTATACGGTTACTGCCGCCTTAGTTAAGGTTTATGATATCTATCGTTTGACCATTGCAAAGCAAAAGCATGTCCAATTGGTTAATACTTTTGCATATCGGCGTCTATCCCAGGCTGAAAAAATTGGATTGGTGATATTTTTAATTGGATTACTTGGAATGTTACTAGTACCACCCATGATCTTATTATGTTACTTAGGCTTGATGGTTTTCTTAATCCGTTTAGTATCTAATCGAGTGGAAGGCCGCATCATTGATTTGTTTTTAATGCGTGTTAACATTGCTATGATTATTATTTCAGCAATATTAGTGTTTTTTAAATAAAAATAAATTAGACTGGAATCAAATCAGATGATTTGAATTTCAGTTTTTTTAATTAATGGGGGGATTTTATGATTCAGATTGGACTAAGTACTTGGGCCGATCATCCAGCTTTATCGGTTGAAGGTAAACCTAAATCAACGCTAGAAGAATATGTAGGCCACTTTCCGATTGTGGAAGTGGACAGTTCTTTTTATGCTATTCCATCGTTGTCCAATGTCGTCAATTGGCAACATCAAGTCCCAGATAATTTTAAATTCATCTTTAAAGCTTCTCGGGTTATGACCCTCCACGACGGCGTTGATGGGGATGAATATTTAACACCAGAACGACGAATAGAATTTACTAACTTTAAAAAGGTAATGCAGCCTTTAATCCAAAATGGACAGTTGGAATCTGTATTATTCCAATTTCCACCTTCGTTTCGATGTGATTTGACTAATATCCGCTACTTATTTGAAATTCGCCAAATGATGGATCGAATTCCGATTAGTGTTGAGTTCAGAAATCCCAGTTGGTTCATAGAGGCAGTCGAATCGGACACTTTATCATATTTGGAGCGCCTTAAAATGATAAATGTAATTGTCGATGAGCCGTTTGACGGCAACCAAGGGATGCCTTTGGTACTTCAAGTGACTAGTGCTAAAAAAGCCATGTTTCGTTTGCACGGACGTAATGCTCAGGGATGGTTTACGAGTGGCAAAGAATGGCGGAAAGAACGCACTAATTATCGTTATTCTACGGATGAATTAACGGAGTTAGCACAGTGGGTTAAGGCAGTATCTGAACGAGTTGAAGAAGTAACCATTATTTTCAATAATAATGGAAACCATGATGCTGTCGATAATGCGAAAGAGTTGCAAAAAATCTTAGGAATTCGCTTTGAGGGTCTAGGTCCAGTTCAGATGGATTTGTTTTGATTAATAAATCGTTATTTTCGTTAAAGAGACGGGTTTTTGACGCTATAAAATATGATACAATTACAATTAATTAACTTGACTAGAATAGAGGAACCATAATGGCAGAAAATAACACATACTATATTACTACGCCGATTTATTACCCATCGGGAAAACTTCATATCGGTAATTCTTATACAACAATTGCTTGTGATGCTGAAGCTCGCTTTCAACGTTTAGAAGGAAAGGACGTTTTCTTCTTAACTGGAACAGACGAACACGGTTTAAAAATCGAACAAAAAGCTGAAGCTTTAAACACTACTCCTAAAGCATATGTTGACGGCATGGCAGAGGATATCAAAAAACTTTGGGATTTACTTGAAATTACTAATGATAAGTTCATCCGTACCACAGATGATTATCATGAAAAAGCTGTTCAAAAGATTTTTCAAAAATTATTAGATCAAGGCGATATCTACCTTGGTGAATACGAAGGTTGGTATTCAGTTTCTGATGAAGAATACTTTACTGAATCTCAATTAGCTGAAGTTTACCGTGATGCTGACGGCAACGTAACTGGTGGAAAGGCTCCTTCTGGAAACGAAGTCGAATTAGTTAAGGAAGAATCTTACTTCTTTAAGATGAGCAAATATGCCGATTGGTTATTAGATTACTACCAAACTCATCCTAATTTTATTCAACCGGCAAGCCGAATGAATGAAATGATTAATAACTTTATCAAACCTGGTCTAGAAGATCTTGCGGTTACACGAACTGGTTTTAAGTGGGGAGTTCCAATTAAAAATGACCCTAAACATGTCATTTACGTGTGGATTGATGCGTTGTCTAACTATATTACCGCATTGGGTTATAGCAGTGACGAAGATGGTAACTTTAAGAAATTCTGGCCTGCCAATGTTCATATGGTTGGAAAAGAAATTGTCCGTTTTCATACAATTTACTGGCCAATTATGTTGCACGCCTTAGGCCTCGAACAACCCGACCAAATTTATGGTCACGGTTGGTTATTGATGAAGGACAGTAAAATGTCTAAGTCAAAGGGTAATGTTATTTACCCTGAAACGATTGTTAAAAACTATGGTTTGGATGCTTTACGCTACTACTTATTGAAAGCTATGCCTTACGGAAATGATGGTAACTTTACTCCGGAAGATTTTATTTCAAAAATTAACTTTGATTTAGCCAATGATTTAGGTAATCTTTTGAATCGTACGGTAGCGATGATTAACAAGTATGAAGGCGGCGTTATTCCAACTTTCCAAAGTGGCGTTAATGACGTTGATGTAGATTTGGAAACCACAGCTGCTACGACAATTAAGAACTATGAAGACTTAATGAACAACCTTCATTTTGCAGATGCTTTAGCTGAAATTTGGAAATTAGTTGCGCGTACAAACAAGTATATTGATGAAACTACGCCTTGGATTCTTGCACGAAATGATGACGACGAATCTAAACAAAAATTAGCAAGTGTCATGAATCATTTGGCTGAAAGTTTGCGTGTAATTGCAATCTTGATCCAACCGATGATGACTCAGTCACCAGCTAAAATCTTTGCACAATTGGGCTTGGATGTTAACCAACTTGAACTTCAAGGTTTGAAGTTTGGTGAAATTCCTGCTGATACAAAGGTCGTGGAAAAGGGAACTCCAATTTTCCCTCGTTTGGATGTTGAAAAAGAAGTTGAGTTCCTTAAAAACCAAATGACTCAATCAGACAAGAAAAAAGGGCGAGCTGCAATGGCTGAAGCTAACCAGAAAAAGGCTGAAGCTGTGGCAACAGACCAGAAAAAAGAAATTCGGATCGAAGCTTTTGATAAGGTAGAACTTCGAGTAGCTGAAGTTCTTGAAGCAGGTCCAGTAAAGGGTGCTGACAAGTTATTGAAGTTTAAGTTAGATGCTGGTGATGAAGAACCACGCCAAATTCTTTCGGGAATTGCTCAATCATATCCTGATCCAAGCGTTTTAGTAGGTAAAAAAGTTGTGATTGTTGCTAACTTGAAACCACGTAAGATGCGTGGGGAAATGAGTCAAGGAATGATTTTATCAACTGAACATGACGACCAAGTAAAAGTCGTGATGGTCGACGACCAACACCAAAACGGCGATGTTTTAGGTTAAAAAGATTTAACACAATGGGACTGGTGATGAAACAGGTGTTTTGTCCCAGCCCTTTTTATATTCAAGGAGGCAAAAATGCATATTTTTGATTCACACACGCATTTAAATGATGATGCTTTTTGGGGCAACGAACAAAAGTATATTGAGCATGCCCAAAAACTAGGTGTCATAGCGACTGCTCAAGTTGGTTCCAATACGGTTCTAAATGAACGAGCTATTCAGTTAGCCGAAAAATATCCTCATACCTATGCCATTGTGGGGTGGCATCCAGAGGACGCTAAAGATTTTCACGAAGCTGAACGAATAAAACTATTAGAACAGCTCCAAAACCCGAAAGTGGTAGCCTTGGGTGAAATTGGATTGGATTACCATTGGGATATTTCGCCTCAAAAGGTTCAGCGTCAAGTTTTTGAAGAACAACTTCAAATAGCTATCGAGCAAAATTTACCAATTTCAATTCACAATCGGGATGCTACAGAAGATACTTATGCGATTTTAAAAAATGCTGGTGTGGATAAAATCAAGGGAGTTATGCATAGTTTTAATGGCGATGTGGAATGGATGGAAAAGTTCTTGGATATCGGGCTTAACATTTCATTTAGTGGAGTGGCAAGTTTCAAAAAAACTAAAATAGTCCATGAGGCAGTTCGCCAAGTGCCTTTAGATCGTATTATGGTTGAAACTGACGCTCCATATCTAGCGCCAGAACCACTCCGTGGAAAACAAAATGAACCGGCTTTTTCACTATATGTTCTGGAGGCCTTAGCTCGGCATCGCGATATGGCACCTGATCAATTAGCCGAAATAACTTTTGATAATACTTGTAAATTATATGGGATTAAAAATGAAGAAAATTAAAGAAGTCATTGTAGTAGAAGGAAAAGATGATACTAAAAGAATCAACCTAGCTGTCAACGCTGATACCTTGGAAACTAGGGGATCAGCGTTATCTGATGAAACCATCGAACAAATTCGCCAATTGCAAGAGAGTCGCGGAGTAATTGTGTTTACAGATCCAGATTTCTCTGGCGAAAAGATTCGTAAAACTATTTCAGCCGAAGTTCCTAACGTTAAGCATGCTTTTTTGAAACGAAAAGATGCTGTTCCGGATCATAAGGGAAGCTTAGGAGTCGAACATGCCACTCCGGAGGTAATCCGCCAATCACTTGAGCATCTTTACACGGAAGATGAAGATGCTGCACCGCAAATTACTCAGAGTGATTTGATTGATGCTGGATTAATTGCGGGTTCAGCGGCAAAACAACGGCGAATTCGTTTGGGAGATTTACTAGGGATTGGATACGTAAATGCCAAACAACTACCTAAAAGGTTACAACTGTTCCAAGTTGAAAAATCAGATTTTAATCATGCTGTAGAACAAATTAATGGAGGAATTAATGAATAATCAAATGGATATTGGTAATCCAACTCGAACTCGAGCTATCTTAGAAAAATATGGATTATCAGCTAAGAAAAGTCTAGGACAAAACTTTCTGACTGACCCTAACGTACTTTTAAATATTGTGGATGCTGCGGAAGTATCTCCTGAGGATGACGTGATTGAAGTTGGACCCGGAATTGGTAGTTTAACTGAACAAATTGCCAAACGTGCTCATCATGTCTTAGCATTTGAAATTGATCGTAATCTAATGAACGTCCTAGATGAAACCCTTAGCCCTTACGATAATATCACGGTGGTTAATCAAGACGTTTTAAAAGCAAATGTAAACGAAGAAGTCGAAAATCATTTAGACGGAAAACGTCGTTTGAAATTGGTAGCTAACTTACCATATTACATTACAACCCCCATTTTAAAGACATTTATGGCTAGTACCCTGCCCATCGATAAAATGGTCGTTATGATGCAAAAAGAGGTCGCAGAACGCCTTACAGCCCAACCTGGCGACAAAGAATATGGTTCCTTATCAGTAGTGGTTCAATATCGAATGAATACGCAAATTGAATTTGATGTTTCTTCTAAGGTATTTGTGCCGCGTCCTAAGGTCGATTCAGCCATCGTGAGTCTTACGCCTCGTGCTGGCTGGGAAGTAATGCCAGAAGACGACAAAGACTTCTTTAAGACGGTTCACGGATGCTTTATGCACCGTCGTAAAAATATTTGGAACAATATGCAGGGACTTTATGGTAAAGAACCGGAAATCAAAGCTAAAATCCAAAATGTTTTGGATGATTTAGGTATTGATCCACAAGTGCGACCAGAGCGATTAACCGTGCTGGATTTCATTAAATTGCACAATCGGATTCAAATTGAAGGTCTTAAACGAAAATAATCCGTTTTCATGGGCTTGAAGCATAAAAAAATGAAATGTAAAGCGTTGATATTAAATTGTACGTGTGGTAAAATTGCAAACTTTGTGAAACTATGATAGAATGTTTCACATGGGAAGGTGAAGTTAATGCCAAACACACTAGCTACAATTAAGGATAAACTCGATGGTCGCATCGGGGAAGAATTACTGGTGGTTGCTCAAATCGGACGTAAAAAGATTACTAAGCGTCGTGGCCGCCTGCATATGACATATCCAGCCGTTTTCGTAGTAGATTTGGATCAAGACGAGAACTCCTTCGAACGTGTGTCATACAGTTACACGGATATTTTGACAAGAAACATCGAAGTTAACTTTGATGATGAAATCGACCAAGCTGAGCTGTCAATTGAGCTTGATGATGATGACGTTGAAGAATTTGATGAAGACTAATATCTAATTAAATTGGCGATAGTTGGGGCATTTAAGCTTTTATGACTATTAGCCTTTTTTATTTTTACCATTTTTTAGTATAATTTAGGTTAAAAGCAAACGAAACAGGTGAAGTAGATGGAAATCACCGAGAAAGCTCCAGCCAAGTTAAACCTATTTTTGGATACGCCGTTTAATCATCCTGATGGATTACCAGAATGGAACATGATTATGACCTCGGTCGATTTAGCGGATTATGTAAAAATCGAAAGTATTCCTGGTAAAATGGGAATTAAAGTTCGAACGAATACCGGTTTTTTACCTAACGATAGTCGTAATTTGGCGTATCAAGCTGCCCGGATTTTACAAGAAAAATATCACGTACGTGCCAAAGTAATTATAGAAATACGTAAACACATTCCGGTTGCAGCTGGATTAGGCGGAGGTTCGTCTGATGCTGCTGCCGTTTTACGAGGATTAAATAAACTATGGAATCTTGAGCTTAGCTTAGAAGTATTAGCTAAAATTGGTTTAGAAATTGATTCCGATGTACCATTTTGTGTATATAGTCGCACGGCACATGTTTTGGGAAAAGGTGAAAAAGTAATTCCTTTAAAAAAATTACCTCCTATGTGGGTGGTGATTGCCAAACCGAAACTTAGTGTGTCGACGCCGTATATCCTTAGTAAAATCGAACACAAAGAGCTCCAACATTCTAATATTGAATCAATTTTAGATGCAATTGAGCGTGAAGATTATACAGACATTTGTCGTTATATGGGCAATGTTTTAGAGCAAGTAACCGGAAAAGAACATCCGGAAGTTTTAAAAATTAAAAATCGAATTAAACAATACGGGGCAGATGCAGCTCAAATGAGTGGGACTGGACCAACGGTGTTTGGAGTTGCGTCAAAATCAAGCCGAGCCAAGCACATCGTAAATAGCTTGAAGGGCTTTTGTCATGAAGTATATTTAGTTCGAATTTTGTGAGGTATAATAATGGCTAATCATGAAGCAACAAAACAGAAGATCATCGATGCACTATTTGAGTTGTTAAAAGATAATGACTTAGCCAGTATATCGGTAAGTAATATTTGTCAAACGGCGTCGGTATCTAGAATGTCGTATTACCGAAGCTTTAAAACTAAAGATCAGATTATTGATTATAAAATAGATCAAATTTTTACTGACTTCTTTAACTATCTGATGGTACGTCCTAATCATGATATTGGGACCTTTTTAGAAGCGTTTTTCTCAATCTGTCGGCGGAATGCTTCGTATATTGAAGCCCTAATTCATGCTGATTTAAATGATCGCTTGTATGATAAACTAAACTTTTATTTAACAGATTTAATTGAACAAGGAATCTTTAAACTTCGGACGGATATCCCAGTGATGTGGGTTAATTTTGTGGCTGGAGGACTAAACCAAATGGTTGTACAATGGATAAAAGATGGACTTGTGCAGACTAACCAAGAAATGGTAATGGTGGCTCACCGCTTCTTAAGATAATTTTAAATGAAAAGAGCGGGGACTCGCTTTTTTCTAAGGCATTATTGGTAGCGCTATCTTAAAAAATTTATTATAATGATAACAGAAACGTATAGAGGAGTAATGGATATGCTTGAATATAAGAAGATTTTAGTGCCAGTTGAAGGCTCTCCTAAGGGCGAATTAGCTTTGAAAAAAGCGATTTTTGTGGCGAAGCGTAACCATGCTCACTTAGATATTTTAACTGTAATTCAATCTTCACGGTTTTTAGATGTGTACGGACATATGGGCAGTAACATGGATTATGTTGAAGTATCCCTTCGTAGAGCTAAAGAGTATGTTGAAGATTTGAAGGACCAAATCAAACGTAAATATGATTTTGAAGATGTTGAGGTATATGTGGAAGCTGGCGATCCTAAGGCCATTATCGCTACTGAGATGCCTGAAAAGCTGGGAACAGATTTGATTATGATGGGGGCAACGGGTTTGAACGCTTTCCAACGAGCAATGATTGGTTCGGTAGCGGACTATGTTACAAGAGTTGCATTGATGGATGTTTTATTAGTTCGAACCGAGCTTGATAATCTACCATATTCAAAATGATAATAGGGATTAGCATGGAGGGAAAATCATGAGTTCAAGAGAATTTAATCCGAAAAGATTTAGTAAGATTTTGGTGGGGGTAGACGACTCCCCTGATGCGCAGTTGGCATTCCGTTTTGCAATGAATCGTGCTAAACAGGATGATTCTGAGTTAGATTTGGTTACGGTAATTGAAGAAAATGACATTAATATTTACCAAGCTTTAGATAAAAATTTCATTACGCAAAAGCGAACTGAATTGGAAAAACATCTCCAAAACTATCGAAAAATTGCCTTGGAATTTGGTATTAAAAAAGTACAAACATACATAGCAGAAGGCGAAGCCGGGGAAACTATTGTAAAAAATGTGATTCCTAGTGTTGATCCGGACTTGTTAGTAATTGGTTCATCTTCTAAAACAGGGATGGCCAAATATTTTGGTTCTCAAGCTTCGTATATGGCTAAACATGCCCCAATTTCTGTCTTAGTTGTTAGATAACTTTCAACAGGCATTCTTATCAGAAAGAGACCGTTTACAGAACGGCCTCTTTTTATTTTTCTCAAAAAAATACTTACGAAAATTTTTTCTTTTTGCTATAGTGAACAAGCTATGTTTTTGAAGAAAGAGGTATTTTTTAATGAATAATGAAGAAAAAAGCAACGGCATGACGCAAGCGCGAGTACCAGTTGAACATCCAATGTTGGTAATGGCGAGCATGTTGATTGGGGCCTTTGTGGGAATGTTTAGTGAGACATCTTTAAACATCGCTTTACCACAATTAATGGACAATTTACATGTGACGACGGGTACTATCCAATGGTTAGTTACGGGATACATGCTTGTGATTGGTGTAGTATTGCCCTTTTCTAGTTTAATATCAAAATGGTTTACAACTAGACAGATTATTATTTTTGGTTTATTAGCGTTTATTGTAGGTTCTGTTATTTCAGCTCTATCATCAACCTTTGCATTATTACTGGTTGGTCGAATGATTCAAGGAATCGCTACTGGTTTAATTTTACCTATGATGTTTACCGTAGCCATGTTAGTATTTCCACCTTATAAATTAGGTGCTGCAATGGGCATGTGTGCTTTGGTAATTATGTTTGCTCCAGCCATTGGACCGACATTGACAGGTATTATTTTAGCTAAGTTATCATGGAACTGGATTTTTTGGATGTTCGTTCCTTTCTTAGCAATTGCTTTGTTACTAGCTATTTTTGGATTAAAAAATGTTGGTGAACTTACTAAACCTAAAGTTGATGTAATTTCATTGATTGAATCAATTATCGGCTTCGCTAGTATAGTAACTGGTGTCAGTTTTGCTAGTGAAAAAGGCTGGGGTTCGCCAATCGTACTAGGTATCTTAGCACTTGGAATTATCGTTTTGGCATTTTATGTCAAACGTCAACTTTCGCTTGCTGAACCTGTCCTAAATTTAAAGATTTTTGCCATTCCTGCATTTAGAACTGGTGCAATCTTAGTTATGCTTGATTTTGGTATTATTTTATCAGCAATGTACTTATTACCAATGTACATTCAAAAAGGTTTATTATTACCAGTTGCACTAACTGGAATTATCATGCTTCCTGGTGGTGTAATTAATGCCGCTGTTTCAGCGGTTGCAGGACGTTTATACGACAAGATCGGTGCCAAAGCACCAATTCGTATTGGACTAGTGATTGCATTAATTGGTGCAATTATGTTGGTATGTACTACGGTAAATACTTCAATTGCTTATTTAATTATTGCTCATGTTATTTTGATGATTGGTTGTCCTTTGGCAATGTCACCAGCTCAAACATATGCTTTAAATTCGCTTGAAGGTCCCCAATCTGGTGACGGTAGTACGATCATGAATACCATGCAACAAATCGTTGGTGCGATTGCAACTGCTTTAGCAACAAGTTTATTAGGAATCGGACAAGTAGCTTATCAGAATCATTTTGGTAAAGGTCATTTGAATGCTGCCTTCACTAATGGTACACACTATGGTTTCTACTTTACGATTGCATTAATTATCGTAGGATTAATTCTTTCCTTTAGTGTTAAAAGTAATAAAAAAGTTGCCAAATAAATAAAAAAGATGAACGAGAATTCTGAATCAGAAATCTCAGTTCATCTTTTTTTGTTGAGTAATTATTTTGCGTCGTAAGCTTGTTGGAAAAGTTCCACAATTTGTTGCTTAGTAGCTTTGCGTGGGTTGGAGAAGGCATTGCCATCCTTCAAAGCATTTTCAGCCATTAGTTCGAAATCTTTAGGATCAGCACCCAAATCTTTGATACTTCTTGGAATACCAACATCGTCGTTAAGTTGTTGCATGGCATCAATAGCTTTATCAGCGGCAGCTCTAATGGAAAGGCCGTCGATATTTTCACCCATGGCGACAGCTAAGTCTGCGAAACGATCAGGGCAAGCAACTAAGTTGAAGCGTTCTACAATTGGTAATAGGATAGCACAGCAAACGCCATGAGGAGCGTCGTATTGTCCACCTAATTGATGGGCCATAGCATGTACGTAACCAAGATCGGCATTATTGAAAGCCATCCCTCCCAACATTTCAGCTTCTACCATCTTAGTTCTAGCTTCTAGGTTTTCACCGTTAGATACAGCTTCACGAAGGCTTTCTTCCACTAACTTGATAGCTTGGAGACATTGACCATCAGTAATATCGTTGCGGTTAGTAGAAACGTAAGGTTCAATGGCTTGGACAAATGTGTCCATCCCAGTTGCAGCAGTTAGAGCAGGTGGAACCCCGAGCATTAATTTTGGATCATTAAATGATACGAGGGGAACATTACGCCACGAAACCACTACGAACTTAAGATGCGTTTCTTCGTTGGTAATAACGCAGTGACGAGTTAATTCTGAAGCAGTTCCTGCAGTAGTATTAACCGCGATCAATGGTGGAAGTGCATTTTCGAGCGTTTCGATTCCAGCAAGTTTGGTGATATCGTCGCCATTCGTCAAAATAATACCAGTACCTTTTCCAGCATCATGAGCTGAACCACCACCAATAGTGATAATTCCATCACAGTCATTATCCAAATAAACTTGTTTTGCTTCTTGGATATTTCTAACTTTAGGATTAGGCTCTACTCCGTTGTAAATAACGTAATCGACACCCGCTTGATCAAGTGAACGAAGGGTTTGTTCAACGGGTCCATTTTCCATTTTTTCCAAAAATTTATCAGTAACGATCAATACTTTAGACATATTGACCATCTTAGCGCGGTCACCAATCTTTGCAATAACTCCAGAGCCAAAGAAGTTGACACTAGGCATAAGGAAATCAAAATTTTCTTTCATTTTAAACGCCTTCTTCTTATGTATTTTCTTACTTACGAGCTAATATTAACACGTAATGTATCCGTTTACAATCGTTGATATAATCGCAAGTTAAACGTTTTTATAGGGTTGAAAATAACTCCTATAAAGCATATACAATATGAACAAAAAAGCAAACAAACTCCTATGGAATTTGTTTGCTTAGTTAATATTAATAAATCATTAATTCATCAATATTAGTATTAGCTTTTGTAACGGCATCTAAGTCTTGAGTAATTCGTCCGTCTTTCATTACTAGTAATCGATTGCCATAGGTTACAGCATCAGAAAGTTGATGAGTAATCATGAGGGCAGTTAATTCGTCTTCAGTAACTCGAGTTTGCGTTGCTTCCATTAACTCGGCACTAGTCTTGGGATCCAGGGCAGCAGTATGTTCATCTAATAGTAAAATAGCTGGTTTCTTAATGGTAGCCATCAAGAAACTTAAGGCTTGTCTTTGACCACCAGATAGGTTATCAGTAGGTGTTTTAAGACGTTCGCTTAAACGGTTGGGCATCGTTGCAGTAATCTGCTTAAACTCAGCGAGATGCTGCTTTAAACGGCGTAATTTAAGGTTTCGGCGGCTGCCTCGTTTAGTAGCAAGTAAAAGATTTTCGGCTACCGTCATGCGAGGGGCAGTGCCAAGTTTTGGATCTTGAAAAACGCGACTAATAAATTTAGTTCTTTTTTCTTCAGACATATTAGAAACATCGTGACCATTTACCAAAATCTGTCCTTCATCGATGGGTTGATTACCGGCAATGACATTGAATAAAGTAGACTTTCCAGCACCGTTGGAACCCAAAAGGGTGATGAAGTCGTTCTTATAGACTTTTAGATTAATGTTTTTCAAAATTTGAATTTCTTCAGTCGTGTGGCGATTAACATAGACTGAAACATTTTTAAGTTCTAAAATAACAGGTCGTTCCATTTTAATCACGCTCCTTAGTTGGCATGGCTACCCCATGTTTTAAAATTCGGTCAAAATGAAATTTTTTCCGTAACGTTGGTAGCATTAAGCAGAGCGCTAAGACCAACGATGAGATAAGGTTTAAATCGTTAGTATTGAATCCAGCCTTGAGTACCAGTAGGAGGACGAAACGATAAATAATACTTCCACATACTACGGCTACTAAACGTTGATTCATGGTTAATTCGCCAAAAACTACTTCTCCAATAATAATGGAAGCCAAGCCAATTACGATAATTCCAATCCCCATATTAACATCTGCGTATCCATCACTTTGAGCGATGAGTGCACCAGATACTGCAATCATACCGTTTGAAACCATAAGTCCCATATTTTTCATTTGATCGGTATTGATCCCTAAGGATTTCGCCATTTTTTCATTATCACCTGTGGCAATAAAAGCTTGCCCAAGATTAGTTTGTAAAAAGAGGGCCAGTATAGCTACAACAATGGTAATGATGATCAGTCCGAGGACTACGCTATCAAAAAATTTAGGTAGTGACGCAAAGAATTGTCCACTGAATAAGGTTTGTTTTCCTAGGAGTGAAACGTTAGAAGTTCCCATAATCCGCAAATTAATGGAGTAGCAAGCCGTCATGACTAAAATTCCGGCTAATAGGATTGGAATACGGCCTTTGGTGTAAAGGAGGCCAGTAATTAGCCCAGCAAGCATACCAGCTAGAAAAGCAAGTAATGTCGCGGTCAGTGGATTGAGTCCGTTAGTGATGGCAGTAACGCTAACGGCTGCGCCAAGTGGAAAAGTTCCTTCAACCGTCATATCAGGAAAATCTAAAATTCTAAAGGTGAGAAATAGTCCTACCCCTAGAAGGCCCCAGAGTAGCCCTTGTCCAATAGAAGATGTGATTAAGTTCATTTAATTAACTCCCCTTTCTTTTGTGCTTCTTGCATTAAATCTTTAGGAATCTTGATACCTAGTTTTTGAGCTTGTTTAAGGTTAATAGTTAAATCACCATGCTTGATAAATTCAATGGGTGTCTGACTAATTTTTTCGCCGTTTAAGACGCGAGCAGCCATTTTACCAGTAAGGACTCCGAGTTGATATTGATTAACACTGTAGGTGGCAATTCCACCATCTTTAACCATAGAATCAACGGTTGGAAAGATGGGGACGTTGGCAGCATTAGCATTCTTAACGAGGGTTGACATAGCACCAGCAATCGTATTATCAGTAGGAACGAAGACAGCATCAACATTTTGAACCATATTTTGCGAAACTTGGTTTAAGTCATTCGAGTTTGAAATCGAATAAGCTTTAAGTTTAATTCCAGTCTTAGGTACCAACTGTTTGAATTTTTTAAATTGAGTAATTGCAGAATTATCACTAGATGTGTAGATAATTCCTAATGTTTTTAAATTTGGCATTAATTTTTGGATTAATTCTAATTGTTCTTCTAGTGGTGCTTGATCGGAAACTCCCGTGATGTTTTTTTCAGGGTGCTTTAAATTTTGTACCAAGGAAGCACTTCGTGGATCGGTAACTCCACTCATTAAAATGGGGGTAGTCGAAGTTGTATTAGCCAAGGAAATTGAGGCGGGAGTGGTAATCCCGATTGATAAATCAACTCCTTCATTTTCGAATTTTTCACTCATCGTCTTCAAGTTGCTTTGATTACCTTGAGCATTTTGATAATCAACTTTGAGATTTTTTCCGACTGTATAACCGGACTCTTTTAGACCAGCATAAACTCCCTTTTGAATTTGTTTTAACGCTGGCTGATCCATATATTGTAATAAACCAATGCGTTTAGTCTCATTTTGATGGTTCGAGGTATGCTTTTGTTCAGCAACAAATGCATATCCTAAAAAAATAAAAATAATGGCGATAAAGCTAAGCATTCTCTTCATAACAAGTTCCACTCCTCTAAATTTATAATAAAAAAAGGCAAGCCCATGGGGTTTGCCTAAAAAAAAGCCCACATGGATGTGTATAAAATCCATGCGGGCTTGTTGTTATCGTTTGTTCATCACAAATGAGCCGGCACAGATACGATCTGTCATTCAGGTCGTATCTTGCCTAGACAAAATTACAACCTAATTACCGGCTTTGCCAACCATTATTTACATGTGTTGAATGTAAAAGACTCATTTGTATTACCAACTTTCGAATTAATCTTCCATGAGTATATCTAAAATACTTTTCATTTGTCAACTAAAAATTTAATTTAAAATAATCCGTTGGTTTAGCTTTGATTAGAAGCGTGGAAATAAAATCGAATTTTGCGGTCTAAATAATAAGTTTTAGAGAAATTAAACAACACATTATTTTTACGATAATGTGATTGATATAAAACAATATATTTATCGCCTTGTGGAAGCCCAGTAATGAAAGCAGCTTCCGAAGTGAAAGATTCAATTCCAACGTATTGGTCGCTAGTATCGACGGATACACCATACTCATTTCTAATGAATTCTAATAAGGAATCATGCGCAGCTTCGATTGGTAAAAAGGGGACCTCTTCGCGTTCGTAATAAGCATATTCAAGAGTATATGCTTGACGATTACGAAAACGATAACGAATTACTCGATACAAATCGTCGCCGACTAAGCACCCAAATTCAGCTGCGAGAGCCTCATCAGCTACCACCCGATCGAAAGTGATAACGCGTGAGGTTAGTTTGAGATGATTGAAGCCTTCTGAAACTCCCATGGTTAGGTTAATGGTTTGATCAGCTCGTGGTCCAAAATCGTTGATATAGTAGCCACTACCTTGAACACGGCGAACGAGTCCCTTTTGACTAAGAATATCGACTGCTTTACGGATGGTATTACGACTAACATCATATTCTTGCATCAATTCGTATTCAGTTGGTAATTTTTCTTCAAATAGGTGATGTTTAATTTTGTCAATGAGATCATTTGCGATATTCGTATACAACGATGAACGCCTTCTTTCCTTATCAGTAACGCTGATTGATAACTTTTTAACGAATTTGAATTATTGGTACTTGTAAAATTTGTACCTACGTTTTATAATTCAATTGTATCGTAAGCGGTTTCATAGTCAACCGCCAAATTAAATAAAATTACAGGAGTGACTCATTATGGCTGAAAAAACAATTATGTTAGTATGTGCTGCAGGTATGTCAACAAGTTTATTAGTTTCGAAAATGCAAAAAGCCGCTGAAGCTGAAGGTGTAGATGCAGAAATCTTCGCAACAGCTGCATCAGATGCAGATAATAAATTGGCAGAAAAGAATCCTGATATTTTAATGCTTGGACCTCAAGTTCGTTACCTTGAAGGTAATTTCAAAGAAAAATTGGATATTCCGGTAGAAGTAATTAACATGCAAGATTACGGCATGATGAATGGTGAAAAGGTATTGAAGGAAGCTCTAACATCAATGGGTGTTTAGGTTTAATTGGGCTTTGAATTAAAAGCGCTTTCGTTTTTTGAGGCGCTTTTTTATATAAATAAATTTAAGGAGCATAACAATGGGCGAACAAGAACAAAATCTAGAAGTGATCATGGGACTAATTATTAATGGTGGGAACGCAAAGAGCTCTGCATTTGAAGCTATCAACGCTGCTAAAGCAGGAGACTTTGAAAAAGCAGATGAAAAATTAAAAGAATCTGATGGTTTTTTGACTGAAGCTCATAACGTCCAAACCGGGATGTTAACTGAAGAAGCTAAGGGAAACCATGCTAAAGTTTCACTGCTAACGGTTCATTCACAAGACCACATCATGAATGCCATTACTTTTAGAGATTTAGCTGGAGAAATTGTTGATTTATATAAAAAAATGGCCGAAAAATAAAGTGAGGTTTTAATCATGACTGAAAAGCATTATAAGATGCCGGAAAATTTCTTGTGGGGCGGTGCAGTAGCCGCTCATCAATTTGAAGGCGGATGGCAAGAAGGCGGTAAGGGAGTTAGCATTGCAGACGTGATGACCGCTGGAAACAAAGATACTGCTCGAAAAGTAACGGACGGTATTAAAGATGGAGAAGTTTACCCAAATCACTGGGGGATTGATTTTTATCATCGTTATCCTGAAGATATTAAACTTTTTAACGAAATGGGTTTCAAATGCTTCCGTACCTCGATTGCATGGACTAGAATTTTTCCTAATGGAGATGAAACCGAACCTAACGAAGCTGGTTTAAAGTTCTATGATGATATGTTTGATGAACTGTTAAAATACAATATTCAACCCATCATTACTTTGTCACACTTCGAAATGCCATATCATTTAGTAAAAGAATATGGTGGTTGGACTAATCGTAAATTGATTGACTTTTTCGTACGTTTTGCCGAAACAGTGATGAAACGCTATAAGGGAAAAGTTAAGTACTGGATGACCTTCAACGAGATTAATAATCAAACTGATTGGAGTAATCCTCATCATTTACTTCAAGATTCAGCCATTAAGGTTAAAGCTGGAACACCAGGAATGGAAGAAATGATGTATCAAGCCGCTCATAACGAAATGGTTGCAAGTGCTAAAGTAGTTGAACTAGGCCATCAAATTGATTCGGAATATCAAATTGGTGCAATGATTGCAATGTGTCCAATTTATCCACTAACTGCTAAGCCAGAAGACATCATGATGGCTGAACGTGCTATGCAAACGCGTTACTACTTTGGAGACGTTCAAGCTAATGGTGAATACCCTAATTGGCTTCCTAAATATTGGGAACGCCAAAACATCCATGTCGAAATTAGTGATTATGACCGAGAAATTTTGAAAAAGGGTGCAGTTGATTATATTGGATTTAGTTACTATATGTCATTTACAACTAAATCTACGGATGAAAATACCGACTATGCCTATAAAGAAGCACGTGATTTAGTCGACAATCCTTATGTTCAAAAATCAGATTGGGGCTGGCAGATTGATCCTGTTGGTCTACGTTATTCGATGAATTGGATGCAAGATCGTTGGCACAAACCTCAATTTATTGTGGAAAATGGTTTTGGAGCATACGACCAAAAAGAAGCCGATGGTGCTGTCCATGATGATTATCGCATCAAGTATTTCCACGATCATATTTTAGAGATGGAAAAAGCAGTTGCCTTAGATGGGGTCAACTTAATTGGTTATACTCCATGGGGATGCATCGATTTAATTTCAGCAAGTACTGGAGAAATGGCTAAACGTTATGGATTTATCTATGTTGATCAAGATGACCAGGGTAATGGTAGTCTAGAACGTTCGAAGAAGGATTCATTTGATTGGTACAAACAAGTAATTGCATCTAATGGTGAAGATTTATAGTAAGTTGTTTAAGAATAATCAAGTTTTAAAGAGGTGATGTTGATGTTTAGTTATGAAAAAGTTCAAACGTTGAATCAATTGGAATTGTTTGTGTATAAATACGTAACTAGTCATCTAGAAGAGTGTAAAACCATGACTATTCGAGATTTATCCACGCAGAGTCACGTATCTTCTACGACCATTTTAAGATTTTTGAAGAAAATGGGATTTGAGGGTTTTTCTGATTTTAAGTATGTTTTACGCCATCGAAATGATCGAACTCCTGCTAGTGAATTGAGCCAAGACTTAGGTCCAATAGGTCAATTTCTAAAACAGACTGCTACAACAGAATATACCGAAAAAATGGAAGAAGTTGCTCGCGTGGTTGCACAATCCAACACCCGTTTGTTCTTTGGAATGGGATCAAGTGGTAGTATGGCACAATATGGAGCACGAATTTTATCGAATTATGGGATGCTCACATTGGCCATTACCGATCCTTTCCAACCTCAACCCATCTCGGAACGCGACTATTCTAAAACATTGATTATTTTACTATCAGTCTCTGGCGAAACTGAAGGTGTTTTAACGCAGGCCAATTATTATCGCCAAAATGGGGCAAAAATTGTAGCAATTACTGCTAATAGTACTTCAACGTTGGCGCAGATTGCGGACTATAGTTTAACTTATGATATTCCCGAAAATAAAGTAGGATCGTTGAATTTTACATCGCAAATCCCAGTTGTCTACCTGCTAGAGCAACTTGGTGAAAAAACTAGTAAATTAGTTTATCATCCTGAAATCAGTCATGAAATTTAAATTAATGAAACGATAATCGGTACTTGACGATTATTGTTTCATTTTTTTGTTCTAAAGGACCAGAGTTAAGTTGACAAAGCAATGAAAGCGCTTAATAATTAGATATAGACAAATAGGAGGTTAGTTAATTATGAAAATAGCAATTGTAGGTTGTACACATGCAGGTACCTTCTCAGCGCAACAAATTTTAACTGAGCACCCCGATTATGAAGTAACGGTATACGAACGTAATAATAATTTGTCATTTTTATCTTGTGGAATCGCCCTTTGGGTAGGTAACCACGTTTCAGATCCTAATAAAATGTTCTATTCATCACCGGAGGCCCTAACTAAGTTGGGTGCTACTATGAATATGGAACATGATGTACTTAGTATCGACCCCGATAATAAAACTTTAGAAGTAAAAGATTTAAAAACCGGTGAAATTAAAACAGATACTTACGATAAATTGGTGGTAACTACTGGTTCAGCACCTATTATTCCTCCGATTGATGGAATCGATAATAAACGAGTTAAACTTTGCAAAAATTGGGCTCATGCTGCGGAATTAAAACGAATTGATGATGACATTAACTCAGTAATTGTAATTGGTGCAGGTTATATTGGAGCGGAACTTGCTGAACAATATGCCTTGACTGGCCGCGAAGTAACCTTGATTGATGGATTACCAAGTGTTTTAGCTAAGAATTTTGATCCTGAAATCTCTGATCGAGTAGCTAAAGATTACACTGATCACGGAGTTAAATTGGCCATGAACGAAATGGTTCAAGGATTTAGTGGTGATGATCAGATTACTGTAAAAACCGATAAAGGCAGTTACACGGCCGACTATGCTGTACTTTGCGTTGGTTTCCGCCCACATACAGAATTATTGAAGGGCAAAGTGGATATGTTGAAGAACGGAGCAATTATTACTAATGAGTACATGCAAACTTCGAACCTTGATATTTTTGCAGCAGGAGATTCATCCGTTGTTCATTACAATCCAACTGGAAAAGATGATTACATTCCATTAGCAACTAATGCAGTTCGTCAAGGAATTTTGATTGGACATAACATTGAAAAACCAACGATGAAATATCTTGGTACACAAGCAAGCTCGGCAGTAGCACTCTTTGGTAAGACGATGGCAAGTTCAGGATTAACTGTTGGTGCGGCTAAAGCACGGGGTGTAGAAGTAGACTCTGTAACCTTAGAACAAGACTACCGTCCCGAATTTATGCTTTCAACGACCCCAATCCTAATGCGGTTAGTTTGGGACCCAGAAACACGAGTGGTTCTAGGTGGATCATTCTATAGCGAATATGACTGTGCTCAATCAGCTAATGTAATTTCATTAGCTATTCAAAATAAGATGACGATTGATGACTTATCCATGGTTGATATGTTCTTCCAACCTAACTACGACCAACCGTTAAATTATATTAATGCGTTAGCAATGACGGCGGTGGCCCAAGCGGATGCAAAATAAATAATAAAATAGTTCAAAGAGGCGAAGGATGATGGCAAACAAAACCAAAGTTGCATTAGTAACGGGAGCAGGACAAGGAATTGGGGCAGCAATTGCGACCCGATTGGCTAACGATGGATTTGCGGTGGCAGTGGCAGATATGAATACTGAAACTGCTAACAAAGTTGCTGAAAAAATTAATAGCAATGGTGGAAGGGCTCTTCCAATCGTGGTTAATGTAGCAGAACGTGATAATGTGTTTGAAGCCGTTAGGACTACGATTCAGGAACTAGGTGGACTTGATGTGTTGGTCAATAATGCCGGCCTAGGACCTACCACACCAATTGATACAATTACACCAGAACAATTTGATAAAGTTTATCACGTTAATGTAGGTGGAGTACTTTGGGGAATTCAAGCAGCAACGGAAGCATTTAAGAAATTAGGACATGGTGGAAAAATCATCAATGCGACTTCTCAAGCCGGAGTTGTTGGAAACCCTAATTTGGCCCTTTACTCAGGGACTAAGTTTGCTGTCCGAGGAATTACTCAAGTAGCAGCACGTGATTTGGCGGATTTTGGTATTACAGTTAATGCTTATGCACCGGGAATTGTACGAACTCCGATGATGATGGATATCGCACATGAAGTTGGACAAAATGCTGGTAAAGATGACGAATGGGGTATGCAACAGTTTGCTAAAGACATTACCTTAAAACGTTTGTCAGAACCAGAAGATGTGGCAGCTGCAGTATCATTCTTAGCAGGACCAGATTCAAATTATGTAACTGGACAAACAATTATTGTAGATGGTGGAATGCAATTTCATTAAAATAAAAAAACTTTTGAAACAGGGGAACTGTTTCGAAAGTTTTTTATTTTTTAAGGATATTTTGAACGATTTTTTGTAATTCAGGCACAACTTCCTGCTCGAACCAAGGATTTTTAGCCAGCCAAATGTTGTTACGAGGTGAAGGATGCACCAAAGGAAAGTATTCGGGAAGAAAGTTACGATAATTTTGCACCAGATTAGTTGTAGTGGTAGAGCGAGGAACATTTAAATAATGTTTTTGCGCATAGGATCCGATTAACAGAGTAAGCTGGATGTTAGGCATAATATCCAGCATTTTTTGATGCCATTTTTCAGCAACTTCTTTACGAGGCGGAACGTCGCCACTTTTAGCTTTACCAGGATAATAGAAATCCATTGGAATTACCGCAATATCACCAGAATTATAAAAAGTATCCCGTGAAATTCCCATCCAAGCGCGTAAACGATCACCACTTTGGTCGTTCCACATAATTTCCGTATCTTGGACTTTTTTTCCGGGGGCTTGTCCCACAATTAAAATTTTTGCTTGGGGATTAATACTATAAATTGGATGCCATCCTTTAGCAGTATAAATTGCATTTTGAGGATCTTGCATGATTTCTTCGAAAAAAGGCATGTTGTAGTCCATCGTTAATCCTTCCTTTAAAACTATTTACAAATTATGGTAACACTAAATGGCACTGAGATAGTAAAAAACAAACATCATTAAATATAGATGTTTGTTTTTTTGAAGTAATAGTTTTAGCAATAATTAGAAATAATCTGCCAAAATAGGTTTCTGAGGTACGGTGATGGCATCTAAGTTTTTTACGTTATCTGATGTCCAACCGACGATTTTTCCATGTTCTACCAAGGATGCTGCTGAGCGATATCCAAAAAGAATTTTAGTTAATTGTTGGATTGTAATCGCGGTATGAGTATCTAATGGTACGTTTGATTTTTGAACCGAACGTACTTTTCCGTCAAATTCAAAAGTCCAATGTCCATTATTTTCAGAAAGGACATCATCAATAACATCCAGGGTGAACTTAGCTGGAGTTGATGTAGGATACTTTTCTAAGAAGTCTTGCAAATTAACAATTCGGGCCATCATATAAGGCTGGACGGTAGTTGTCACGCTATAAGGTTCGTCGACTAGATCAAAATCGATATCAGCGACAGGGCTTTGATAGATAAAGTTTTCGGCAGTAGTTCCATGCTTGGTGACGAATTTCCAAAGTGCTTGGCGACTTTCAATATCGGTGTTAGCAACTTCGTAAATGATAAATTCGCTAGCGGTACGTTCGTAGATGACATAACCAGTAGGTTGTTGATGTTCAAAAGCTACGGCCAGTTGGCGATTAGCAAATTTTTTAGGTAGATAATCCCACCACCAATCGGCTCGGTTTAAACCTCCCCGTTGAGCTAGTGGAGACTGTTGATAGATTGATTTTAGTAAATCAGTATTTGAACTAAAGTCAAGGCGTTTAACTTGGACGTTTTCGGTATTTTTTGAAATACGTGGTAATTTATCGCTAGCCATAGTGTAGGTAACATGGTCAAAAACTTGTTCATAGCCAAAGCGTCGATAGTAACTGAAAGCAAATGGTGCGAGGTAGGACAAAGTTACCTGGTTGTCATACATATCCTGTAAAGCAGCTTTCATCAATTGGCTCGCGCCCCCTTTACCAGATGCTTCGGGAGCGCTCATCACATCGCTAATACCGTTCATTTTAAAATTGGTTCCAAAAAAATTTGTTTCAAAAGGAATACTTAAAATACTAGTTTCAATTTGACCGTCAACGGAGATTCCATAGGGAATAGCGTGTTGGAAACGACGATTCCAGAAATCGCGACGGTTAGCGCTATCTTGCGCATTAAATGCATATAGATATAGTTGATAAATTTCTTCTTGGTATTGTTGATCGAGAATAAAATTACTCATTACTAGTTCCCCCAAAACGTGATTAATACTATCATTATACCATTTTTGAAAACGTTATCTTAAAATTAGACGTCCCATATTAAAATTTTTTTGTTATAATTGAATATTGTAAATAGTAATTATTACTCTTTAGGAGAAAGAAATGCGAAAAAAAATAATTTGGTTAGTGTCAATGTTATTGTTTAGCACTATTTTTGTTGCGGGATGTGCTGGACCTAAAAGTAAGTCCAGTGGCAAAGTAGAAGTGATTAGTACACTTAACTTTTATGGAGAAGTGGCTAAAAAGGTTGGCGGAAATCGAGTGCAGGTTACCAACATTATTGATAATCCAGCAGTCGATCCCCATGATTTTGAGCCGACAACTAAGACGGCTAAATTAATGACCGACGCGGATATTGTAGTTGAAAATGGAGTAGGAACAGATACTTGGGTCCAAAAAATCACTCCTCAAAAAAAGCAGCTTAAGGTTTTAAATATGGGGAAACTCACGGGTAAAGTTGATGGTGATAACCCACATTTGTGGTATAAATTATCAACAATGAAAACCTTAGCTAACCATTTAGCTAAGGAATTAGGGAAAAAGGATCCAAAACATCAAAAAGAATTTACCGAAAATGCTAAGAAATATGTTGAATCACTTCAACCAATCCAACAAAAGATTGATCAAATTAGAGCAGAAAGTACTGGCAAAAAAGTAGCAGTTACAGAGCCAGTATATGATTACACGCTGGATGAGCTCGGATATAAAGTTAGCGACCGAGCTTTCGCTTTAGCAATTGAAAATGAAACAGATCCATCGCCTAAAATGGTGGAAAAATTACAAAAAGATGTAAAACAAAAACGGATTGAATTTATTGTAAATAATCAACAAACTGGTAATAAAGTAATCGATGAGCTTCTAAAGCTAGCTAAGAAAAACGATACTCCAATCGTGAACGTCACAGAGACGATGCCGAAGGGAAAAAATTATCAAACGTGGATGCTTTCACAGTTAAACCAAATTAGTAAAATACAAGAGGGTAAAAATTAATGACTGAAACGCTTGTTCAGGTTCAAAAATTAGCAATGGATTTTCCAGGGCAAAAATTATTTAATAATTTGAGTTTTGATGTAGATCGTCGTGACTTTCTAAGCATTATCGGCGAAAATGGGGTCGGAAAGACGACTTTGATTCGCGCACTACTGAATCAAGTTAAGCCTACGAGTGGTAGCATCAAATTTCGTAAAGGGACGAAGGTAGGCTATGTGCCTCAATTTAGGAATATTGAACGAGATTATCCCTTATCTATTCGAGATTTCGTAGCCTTAAATTTACAAAACGGAAAAATGCCGTGGCTATCCAAAATGGAACGAACGCAACTCGATGAAATTCTTGAAGAAACTGATTTAGTTGATATTCAAAATACTAGAATTGGACGAGCTTCGGGTGGACAAAAACAGAAAGCCTATTTGGCACAAGCCTTAGTGGATAATCCAGATTTATTGATTTTAGATGAATCAACAGCTAGTTTAGATACAGTTCGTAAATATGAACTATTTAATTTAGTCCAACACTTTAATCAACAGCATGATTTAACCGTAATTTCCGTTACGCATGATTTTGATTTAATGCAACGCTACTCCAATCGTTATTTGATGCTAAAAGAAGATCACTACGCATTGGGAGAAGTAGCTGATATTAAAAATGAGGAGGACTTGCTAGATGTTTAGTTTTGAGTTTATGCAAAATGCCTACATTGCAGGGACCTTCATTGCCATTATTTGTGGAATTATGGGTGTGTATGTTGTAGGACGTAACATGTCATTTTTATCACACATGTTATCTGAGATTGGTTTTTCTGGAGCTGCTTTTGGTATTTTTATGGGATGGCAAGCCTTATCCGGCATGCTATTATTTACAATCGTTAGTTCGATTTTAATCGGTAAAATGAGTGTACAAGCTTCCAAACGAGAATCTGCAATTTCGGCAGTTTCAAGTTTATTTTTAGGATTAGGAATTTTATTCTTATCGATTTCCAATAAAAATGTTAGCTATGCTACAAATATTTTGTTTGGTAGTGTAATTGGAATTGGGCGAGATGAAGTTAATCAGGTACTGTTGTTAACAATCATTTCATTAGTATTTATTTTATTTTTATACCGGCCCTTAAAATATGATTCCTTTGATCATATCGGAGCTTCAGTCAAGGGAATTCATACCAATTTTGTTTCAATTTTATTTTTAGTGGTATTAGCGCTCAGTGTTAGTACAGCAGCCCAAATTGTGGGCTCATTGCTAATTTTTGTACTGCTAACCTTGCCGGCAGCTGCGGCTAAGATTGTTGCCAAAACGGTAAGTGGAATGATGCTCTTTGCGATTAGTGCCGCTTTAATTGGAGTCTGGTTAGGTTTATATTTAGGCTATGTAACTAATTGGCCAGTCAGCTTCTTTATTGCGCTAATTGAATGTGTAATCTATTTTGGTTCGATGATTATAAAAAAAGATAATTAATTAAAAAGACTGAATCCTAAACGATTCAGTCTTTTTATTATATTTTTGGTCTAAATCCGAACATTATTAATGAACTATGATATTATATTCATTGGTAAGTAAAAAGTAAGTAATTTTTTGCGAATAATACGCAAAAGAAGAGTGGAGTGAAACCAATGAAATTGAAGCGAAGTGAACGATTGATTGATATGACGAACTATTTAATCAATCATCCAAGAACGCTCATAACTTCTGGATTTTTTGTTACAAGATATTCATCCGCTAAATCTTCTATTAGCGAAGATTTATCCATTATGAAATCAACTTTAGAAAAACAACAACTAGGAACCATTGAAATTACTAATGGGGCTGCTGGTGGTATTAAATATCTTCCGGGAATTGGATCAGAGGAGGCTCACAAAGTTGTTGATGAGTTAACTGAACAACTAGCGGATCCAAGTCGTAAACTACCTGGTGGGTATCTTTACATGTCTGATTTGTTAGGCCATCCCAGTACCTTACGGGCCATTGGCCGAATGTTAGCTAGCGAATATATGCGTTCTGATGTTGATGCAGTTATGACTGTGGAAACTAAAGGGATTCCACTAGCTCAAGCGGTTGCGAACTATTTAAATGTTCCATTTATTATTGTGCGTCATGAATCCGTGATTACCGAAGGTTCGACTATTTCAGTTAACTACGTTTCACGTTCATCAGAACGTATCCAAAAAATGGAATTGTCTAAACGTAGTTTACAGCGAGGAATGAAAGTTTTAATCGTGGATGATTACATGAAGGGTGGCGGCACGGTTCATGCCATGGTTGATTTACTGAAAGAATTTGAAGCTGAATTAACCGGCATTGCCGTCTTCGCGGAAGGTACATACAAGGGACAACGTGCGATTGAAGACTTTACTTCCTTGTTAAATGTCGATACATCTCAAGATGGACAGGTCCAAATTAAGGCCGGAAATTATTTTGAAAGAAACTTTAAGGATATTGAGGAGCGCTAGTAATAATGGAAAAAAATACAATCATTTTAGCTGCAGGTCAAGGTACTCGAATGAAATCAAAACTATATAAAGTTTTGCATCAAGTTTGTGGAAAAGCCATGGTGGATCATATGCTAACTCAAGTTGAAAAAACGAATATGGATCATATTGTTACCATTGTTGGGCATGGGGCAGAAAAGGTTCGTGAACTTTTAGGTGATCGTACAGAATATGCAATTCAAGAACAACAATTGGGTACGGGACATGCCGTTTTACAAGCTGAAAAAATTTTAGGTGATAAAGATGGAATGACCATGATCGTTAGTGGTGATACACCTTTATTTACAGCTAAAACTTTTGAAAATCTTTTTGAATATCACCGTCAAAAAGGAGCGGCTGCTACAATTTTAACCGCGCGTACTGAAAATCCATTCTCATATGGACGAATTGTCCGTAATGAGGTTGGCGTTGTTTCTAAAATTGTAGAACAGAAAGATGCTACCACTGAAGAAGCAGAAATTAAGGAAATTAATACCGGTGTATATTGTTTCGATAACCAAAAGCTTTTTGCGGCACTTCATCAAGTGAAAAACGATAATGCTCAAGGTGAATACTATCTTCCAGACGTAATCGGTATCATGAAAGATGCTGGCGAAATTGTTGCCGCTTATGAAATGGCTGATTTCTCAGAATCAATGGGAGTTAACGATCGTTTAGCACTTTCTAAAGCTACTAAGGTTATGCAACGCCGAATTAACGAAGAACATATGGTTAATGGTGTTACAATCATTGACCCCGAAAATACCTACATTGATTATGGAGTAGAAATCGGTCCAGATACCATCATTGAACCGGGTGTTCAAATACAAGGTAATACTAAGATTGGTTCTAGTTCAGTGATTGGAGCGCATTCGAAGATTGTTGATTCAACAATTGGAAATCGTGTAACGGTAACTTCATCACAAATTGAAAGTGCCATCATGCATGATGATAGTAACATTGGTCCACACAGTCATTTACGCCCTCAAGCTGAGATTGGTGAATTTGCACATGTTGGTAACTATTGTGAAGTTAAGAACGCTAAGTTAGGTGCACGGACTAAAATGGGGCATTTGAGTTACGTTGGAGATGCAGATCTTGGTACGGATATTAACATTGGTTGCGGAGTGGTATTTGTTAATTACGATGGTATGAATAAACATCACTCAACAGTTGGAGATTATGCCTTCATTGGAAGTAATTCTAACATTGTTGCTCCAGTTACCATCGCTGATCACAGTTATGTAGCTGCTGGCTCAACCATTACGAACGACGTTAATAAGTTTGAAATGGGTATTGCCCGCGGACGCCAAGTTAATAAAGAAGGCTACTTTAAAAAGCTTCCAGTTTACGATGCGGCATTAAAAGCGGAAGAAGAAAATAATAAATAATAAAAAAGGATTGCTATAGTGATAGTGACCGCTAAGAGTTAGACTAAATTCTAACTTTTAGGGTGGCTATCATGGCAATCCTTTTTTTGGTATTTAAATTTAGATTATGCACTAAGTTCTTGTTTAGTCGATTTACTTTCTGAGGCTGTCAATTCTTCCAGCAAGACTTGGTAATCAGCACTAATCAGTAAATCATCCTTACGTAATGCATCCATGAATTTAGCATCAATAAAATTATTTAATAGTTGAATCAAGTTATCATAAAAACCATTAATATTTAGAATGCCAATTTTTCTTTGAGGGATGATACCAAGCGCCATATTTGATAATAGCTGGCTTAGTTCCTCTAAAGTTCCTAATCCTCCAGGAAGAATTAAAAAGGCATCGCCACTGTTAATTAATAGCTCCTTACGCTGAGCCATAGTAGTCGTTTGAATAAAGGACGTGGTATTTTTTCGAGGAAGTTCATCTTCAAATAGCCCCTCAGGATAAATACCGGTCACTTTTCCTCCATTTTCAAGTACGGCTTGACTAATAGCTCCCATCGTTCCAGATGTAGAACCACCATAGACTAGTTCAATCTTTCTTTTGGCAAGTTCATTGCCGATTAATCGAGCTGTTTCACCATAATTTTTTTGGTTCCCAAAACGTACACCACAAAATACTGTAATTTTCAATTCTATCCCTCCAATAACATCAAGACACTAATTATAGTGGGTGTCGTATTTGAATGTCAATATATGGTATTTATTAATGTGCGTAAGAATATTTGAAGGAACAAAATTATAATTTGAATGTGTTTTAGTTAAAACAGTTGCTAAGAACAATAAAAGCATAATATTCGTTAACTTAAATCAATAAATATAGTCTGAGTTGACATCGACGGTTGTATTTCCTTTAAAATAAGCAATTTTATAACACAAAAACGGGGAAACCAACCGTAAGTAACTTGCTTTTAGGGGGCAAAATGAATTATGATATTATATGGAAAAACTGAATAAACTTAATATTTTATAATCTTTTGGAGGCAAACATGTCTGAACATTATTCCGATCCAAAGCTTAAAATTTTTGCTTTGAATTCGAACAAGCCCTTAGCAGAAAAAATTGCTAAGGCAGTTGGTGTAGAACTCGGGAAAACGTCGGTGGACCGATTCCGAGACGGTGAGATTAGAATTAATATTGAAGAGAGTATTCGTGGAGACGAAGTATATATTGTTCAGTCCACATCTGCTCCAGTTAATGATAATTTGATGGAAATGTTGATCATGATTGATGCTCTAAAGCGTGCTAGTGCTAAGACTATCAACATTGTGATCCCTTATTATGGTTATGCTCGCCAAGATCGTAAGGCGCGTTCACGTGAACCAATTACAGCTAAATTAGTTGCAAACATGATTGAACGTGCAGGTGCAACACGCATTATTGCATTGGATCTTCACGCAGCACAAATCCAAGGTTTCTTCGATATTCCTCTAGATCATTTGATGGGTGCCCCACTATTAGCAGACCATTTCATCGAACGTGGTCTTGATCAGGATACTGTAGTTGTATCACCTGATCATGGTGGTGTTACTCGTGCTCGTAAGTTAGCTGAGTTCTTAAAAGCACCAATCGCTATTATTGATAAACGTCGCCCACGCGCCAATGTTGCTGAAGTTATGAATATCATTGGTGAAGTTAAGGGCAAACGTTGTATCATGATTGATGATATGATTGATACAGCTGGAACCATTACACTTGGAGCTCAAGCTTTGATGGATGCTGGAGCTACAGAAGTATACGCAAGTTGTACACATCCTGTTCTTTCAGGTCCAGCTATTGAAAGAATCCAAAATTCTCCAATTAAGGAATTAATTGTAACGGATTCTATCCAACTTCCAGAAGAGAAGAAGATTGACAAAATTACTAGCATTTCGGTTGGTCCATTGATTGGTGAAGCAATTCGCTTGATTCATGAAAACAAGCCTGTTAGTCCGCTATTCAACAACCGTTTTAGTATTGAAAAAGAATAGTTTTAGATATCGCTAATTTTTATTAGTGATCATTAAAAGATCTCGAAATCTATTTTCGAGGTCTTTTTTGGTAGTAAAAGAATTAAATTTTAATAGAAATGTTTAAAAAGTATAAAGAATTGCTATTAAATAGCTAAAAATCTATGGTTACTTTGAAGCGGGTGGAAAAATGTTTTAAAGTAGAAAATAAAGAATTTTAACTAGACTTAAATGAGGAATGGATAATGAAATATTGTTTGAATTGTGGCGAAGAATTGCCTAAAAAAGCCAATTTTTGTCCTAATTGCGGGGTGATGCTTGAAAATGAAGCAAAAAATGGGCCTTCAACATTAACGCGGGCAGAAATGTACAAACAACGCAGTGAAGAAGCGGAAGAAATTGAAGAAGAACCTCAAACTGAAGAAGCTGAAACCAATAGTCACTCACGTACTCAATCCCATACCGATTCTGAGTGGTGGTCGCAAATTAAGAATTTTATTTTTTGGGTGAAACATAATCCGTTAGTTTCACTTTTACCGATTGTGATTGCTCTAGTAGTCTTAGTATGGCTCAATAGAATTGTAGGAATTGGTTTATTAGTTCTGATTATTTTGTGTGGTTATCTTTATGCTTTAAAGGCTGGTCCAACTGATAATCAGGCGGAATTAAAGTTGCGAATGGGAATAAAGAAAGCTAAAAATGGGATTGCTAATTGGATTCAAGGTCTTAAAAACAAAAAAGATCGTAAAGAAGCTGAGGCTAGAAGTGACTCCGACATAGAAGCAGAAGACTTTGAAGTTCCCGAGGATGTTTTAGAATCAGAAACGATGGTTACTGATCCAGCGACTTCAGCTCAAGCGGAAGTGAAACCCAAACCTAAAAAGGTGGGACATCCACTTCGTAGTAAACTTTTAATCGCTGGTGCGATATTGCTAATCATTTCTACTTATATTGGACCGTTTGCTTCTGCCGTAGTAGCGGGATATAGCACTCCAACTACATTATTGAGCATCCTAAAAACTTTAGGGCAACAAAAGGTATTGCTTGCGTTACTAATAGGCCCCGTATTAATTATTTTAGGTGCGTGGTTTAGATCGCAATGGATTGTTAAAATTGGTAGTTGGGTTAATCTAATTGCTTATGGGTATACTTTCTATATTATTTATAAAAATGAGGCAGAAACGTCAGGATTTCCAGGAATGTTTAATAACGTCCATCTGGGGTGGAGTGGTTATTTAGCAGTAGGGATTACTATTTTAATATTAGCCTTTGGAAGAGGGCGTAAACGAAGAAAAGTGGAACAATAATATTGCAGGAAGCGATTGAGCTTCCTGTTTTTTATTTGAGAGCACAAAAATAGGATTCTAGACTTCTCACACTAGAATCCCTTTATGAGGAAAGATGTCCCAATCTAACGACAATCTCTTTATTGGAAAAATTTACGATCTTTACACCTTCAACTTTACAAAAACGTATTAAATTGTTCAGCCGTCGTGCTTCTAACCTACCTGAGCTTCTGTTGATAACGTCTGCTGTTGTATCGTTCAATCAAACTCTAAATCTGATGAGGTATACACTGTTTCAGGCTAACGGTGAAATAGACGGTCTTGGAGTTTCATTAAGATATTCTTCGAAACGATAGACCTCCATTGAACTAATTTTTTTTGATACTAATTAATCTTGTCTTCATTTAGACAACTTACTCATGTCATCGGACACACCTACTTGATTCAATGTTTAAATGACGTAGAAATTTTCGAACATTACACTTCATACATTTAAAGAAGCTGGCTGTCGCAACTACCAACGAAACCATCGCGTGTAATCACTTTAAAACATCGATGCTTTTAAACATCAAAACCTTACATCGTACACCCATGATGGAAACGATTTGCAATAGTTACTCTGATTTGCCCCTTCACTAGATTCTGACAGCCTAAGAACCGAGGCACTTGAGAAGTTTTTGTTAGAAAGGAACTTTTCCTTTCCTCACTTAGTATATTAACACCTTCTGTAAGCGCTTGCAACAAATAAGTCAAAAAAACATATAATTTTTTTGAAGGACAATAATCCTAGTCCACCCAGACCTTTACTCCGCGATATAGATTGTAAATAAACATTCCTAAAATCAATAATCCAATGAGACCGACGATTCCAAATAATACTAGGGAAGACCCACTCAAATTAGCAGTAGAAAAACTTTGCCCAGTTGCTAATAATCCTAAGAAGAAGGCCACTGGAACTAAAATTGTTGGTAATAAATGAAGCCAAAAAGCAGTAATGGAGTTGCGATGAGCTTCAGGGTGATTACTGTTAGAAGTTAAGGCAAATACGACGATGGGAAAGAGAATGGGCATAAAAAAGATACTTAAATATGATAATGAACTTAAGATTTTATTTTCTGTAGTCATATGAAATCTCCTTTGGGTATAAAAAATGCAAGATTGGGGTTGATTAAATTGCCTCAGCTCTTGCATCTAAGTTATTTGTTTTCTTGTCTAGCTTTAGTTTTTGCTCGTAGTTGATCTTTAAGTTTTTCAATGTCTTCAAAGTGTTTTTCTTGCCACTCCTTGAACGAATAACGCGCATCTGTATCAGTATCGCCAATCTTCATACCAGTTTCTAGCCAAAAAATGGCTTCGGATAAACTACCAAAATTACGCATCCAGAGCGTGTGACCGTTTGCTGAGTCTAATGCCACGTAAGAGCGGAATTTCTTAGTTAAGTAGGTATGCTTACGGATTTTTAAAGCTTTACGTTGACGTGTTAACTTGTAATCAGGAAGAATGTAATGTCCTGGTTTTTCAAGAATAGGCACGTTGTCTTGTCGTTGACTTTTAAATTCTACAAGCATTTCCTTTGCGGTTGGATGGTCGATAATATGTACGTCAAATTTTGCCATGGGAACTCCTCCTGATTACGTTTATATCAATATTTTATCATAAATGTATAACTAATTGAAAAAGATACGCTCAAGATTAATACATTTTATTTGAGAAAATGGTTAAAGTGGTATACAATTTTCGTACGGGTTTTTGCCTGTGGATAGGAGAGATTATTGATGAAGAAATATGTTTCAGAAATTATTGGTACGTTCGTACTTGTTTTTGTTGGTACTGCCGCTGTTACAATTGGTAAAGCCGACGTTTTAGGAATTGGATTAGCTTTTGGTTTGGCTGTTACGATTATGGCTTACTCTGTTGGTGCAATTTCAGGAGGACACTTTAACCCAGCTGTTACATTAGGTATGTGGATTAATAAGCGAATCAGTGGAGCAGATGCTATTTATTATGTTATTTCACAATTTATTGGTGCTGTCCTGGCTTCAGGAATGGTTAAGTATTTCCTAAGTGCTATGGGAGCTTCAACTAGCAATCTTGGACAAACTGATTTTGCAAAAATCTCAGCATTTCCAGCACTCGTAACTGAAACTTTGGTAACATTCCTATTTGTGCTTGTTATCTTGCTAGTTACAAGTAAAAAGTATGGTAATGCTAACTTTGCTGGTTTAATTATTGGATTAACGCTAGCATTCATGATTATTGCATCATTGAACTTAACTGGCGGTTCATTGAACCCTGCTCGTAGTTTTGGTCCTGCAATCTTAGTTGGTGGTTCAGCTTTATCTCACTACTGGGTTTACGTTGTGGCTCCATTATTAGGTGCTGCAATTGCTGCTTTTGTTGCTAAGGCAATGGGTAGCGAAGAATAATAGCTAATCTAAAAAAATAAGGATTAACGCTGGGCGAATAATTTCGTCTCAAAACGTTAATCCTTATTTTTTTCGCGTATTTTTACGTCGTTCTAGATTGAGCTGACGCTGGAGATGGTCGATTTTATGATCAAGTTGATCGATTTTTTTGAAAAGCTTGGTCATATCATCTTCCTGCGTAGCAGCTTCAGAAGTAAAGAATCCTGTAATTGTACTAGTGAGCAAACCAATGAACCCAACACCACCAATCATTAGAAAGGCGGCAATAAATTTACCAATGTTGGTGGTAGGTGAAATATCACCATAACCAACAGTGGTGGCAGTCGTAATGGCCCACCATAGGGCTGAAGGATATGAAATATGTTCTACCACAGAATAAAGGAGCGAGCTTAAAACTAAAATAATCATACTGACGGTAAAAAGGTTTAAGAAGCCCGAGGTATAGATAAACCGATGAACGGTCTTAGAAAATTTTCCATCTAATCCAAAACGCCATAATAAATGATGGCTGCGAATTAATTTGAAAACTCGACCAATTCGAAAGATAGCAAAAGCCGGATGTAGTGGGATTAACGATAACAAATCAAAAGTATTGTCAAAAAGATAACGATGAGCATTTTTATTTTTAGGCATTCTCGCAAAAAAGTCGACCGCATAAATGATTAAAAATACATGCATTAGATTTAAAATGGTCGTATTTTTCAGACTAATACTCTTAGAAAAAAACGAAGCGGCAACGATTAGGAATGAAATAAAAGCAATCATAGCCAAACAACTATCATATAAAATTTGGAATCTGGTTCTATGTTTTATCATATTAACGTCCTCTGAATTAATAGAATTATTTTAACGCATTTTGAGGAGCTGTAAATAGCCAAGAAAATGATATGATATGAATAACTAATAATAAAGAGGAATTTGATAATGAAGAAAATACTAGCATTACATACAGGTGGAACGATTTCGATGTCTGCCAGCAATGATACTGTTAAAACTAATGAACAAAACCCATTACTAGATAGCCAATTTATCAACAAAAATATTGACCTAGTTAATGAAGTGATTTTGAATAAACCTTCAGAACACATTACGCCAGATGATATGTTAATTATTAAAAAAAGGGTCAAAAAGGCACTAGATAACAATGAGTGTGATGGCATTGTAATCACGCACGGAACGGATACCTTGGAAGAAACTGCGTACTTTTTAGATTTAACGATCGAAAATAAAATTCCAGTTGTGCTAACGGGGGCCATGCGCTCTTCCAACGAACTAGGTTCGGATGGTGTGTATAATTTCCAAAGTGCAATTCTGACGGCTGCTTCTGATGAAGCCAGTGATAAAGGGGTTTTAGTGGTCATGAATGATGAGATCCATACTGCCCGTTTTGTTACGAAAACCCATACTACTAATGTAGATACGTTTAGAACCCCAACTTTTGGGCCGCTCGGAATTGTTTATAAACGGGATATCCGATTCTTTCAAGCTTTAGTTAATCAGCATGTTTGTGATATTGACCACCTTGAAAAAGGAGTCTATTTAATTAAAGCTTACGCAGGAATCCCTAAAGAAATATTTGAAATTATTAATCGCCCAGGGACCAAGGGGATTGTAATTGAAGGGCTAGGAGCTGGAAATCTACCAGTAGAAGTAGTCGAGCCCATTCAAGCATTAATTGATAATGATATTACGGTTGTAATGGTTTCACGTTGTTACAATGGCTTGGCCGAACCCATCTACGATTATGTGGGCGGCGGAATTGATTTAGAGAGAATGGGCGTTGTATTCTGCCAAGGTCTCAATGGTCAAAAAGCACGTATTAAGTTACAAGTGGCAGTAAGTGCTGGTATGAATTCCAAAGATATTGCTAAGTATATGCATGACGCGGTGTCATAGAAGTAGATAAGAGTATAATACAGAGTTAATAAATTTTGAAAGTGAGGAATTAGAATGCCAAGTTCAATTAAAGACGATTTTTATGATGCAGTGAATGGTGAATGGCTAGCAACTGCAGAAATCCCCTCAGATCATTCATCAACGGGTGGGTTTATGGACCTAGTTGATGGCGTGGATGAAAATTTGATGAAGGATTTTGCAGAAATGCGTTCAGGTGCCAAAGAACCTAATACGCCAGAATTAAAAGAATTTATCAAGTTTTATGAAATTGCAGCTGATTTCAAAAAACGGGACGAAGATGGAGTAAAACCACTTCTTCCGTACTTAAAACAAATTGAAGATTTAAAGAGTTGGGATGATGTAAATGCCAACTTAAAAGAATTATTTTTTAATGGCGTAGAATTACCAGTAGATTTAGGTATTGAACCTGATTTAAAGGGTAATGGAGCAGATAAACGCAATGTTTTATGGGCTGGTGGTGTAAGTTTAATCCTCCCAGATAAAACCTACTATGACCAAGATAATCCGTCTGGACCACAGTTGATGCAAGTCTTTACCCAAATGATGATGCAATTACTAACGAAGTTGGGTAAGTCTGAAGATGAAGCCCAAGCTATAATTGATGGAGCTAAACGTTTCGATGCTAGTATTGCTCCTTTCCGTAAAAACTCTGAAGAACTTAGCGATGTAGCTAAGCTTTATAATCCATGGGAGCTTGATCATTTCGCTGACATGGTTCAAGAGATTGATGTTAAAAAATTAGTCCAAGCATTGATTGGAACTGTTCCAGAAAAATTAATTATCACTGAACCTAAATTCTACGAAAACTTGCACCAAATTGTTAACGCCGATACATTTGAAGATTATAAAAAATGGGCCTACGTTAACATGGTCCGCTCGTTGTCAGGCTATTTGAGTGAAGAATTCCGCCAAATTGGTGGCACTTTTGGGCGAGCATTATCAGGGCAACAAGAATCAATGCCACAAGAAAAGAGTGCATTTTACTTAGCACGTCGCACGTTTAGCCAAGTCGTTGGTGAATACTATGGACATAAATATTTCGGGGAAACTGCTAAAAAAGATGTTCATGATATGGTGGTTTCGATGATTGATGTTTATGAAAAACGACTGGCAGAAAATACTTGGTTAGGGGATGCAACCCGTTCTAAAGCGATTACGAAGTTACGTTCGTTGAAGATTTTAGTAGGTTACCCAGATGAATTAAAAGCAGTTTATAAGAAGTTGAAAACTAAAACAGCCGCTGAGGGTGGAAGTTTAGTGGAAAACGTTCAAGAATTTTCACGAATTTTCTTAGAAGATCAACTTGCTAAGTATGGTAAGGAAGTCGACCGTAGTGAATGGCATATGAGTGCTGATACAGTAAATGCTTATTATTCACCAGAAGGCAACTTAATCTGTTTCCCAGCTGCTATTTTACAAGCACCATTTTACAGTTTAGAACAAACCGCTAGTCAAAATTATGGTGGAATTGGCGCAGTAATGGCGCACGAAATTTCACATGCTTTTGATCCTAACGGAGCTTTATTTGATGAATTTGGTAACATGGACAATTGGTGGACAGAAGATGATTTGAAACATTTCCACCAACTTTCAGAAGCAATGGTAAAAGAATTTGATGGAATTCCATTTGCGGGTGGAAAAGTAAACGGTAAGTTGGTTGTTACCGAAAATGTTGCAGATGATGGTGGACTTAAAGCAGCGTTGGAAGCAGCTAAGGCTACTAAAGATGCTAATCTAGAAGAATTTTTTACTAACTGGGCCACAATTTGGCGCACTAAGGCTACTAAACAACGAGAAGAGTTGCTATTAGCAATTGATGTCCATGCTCCTGCAAAGTTACGGGCGAACGTCCAAGTAAAAAATTTTGAAGAATTTTATGAAACCTTTGATGTAAAAGAGGGCGATGGAATGTATCTTGCTCCCGAAAAACGAGTTCAAATTTGGTAAAAAATCAAACTAAAAAGACGATTGCTAATTAGCAGTCGTCTTTTTTAGTTATTTCTAAAGTAAAATACGAACTATAAAAGTTTAAATAATCAATTTATGGCGTTCTTTACTTATATTTTAAATTAGTGTAGACTTTATTGGTGCTATTTTTGATTTAGATTCGAACTAAAAGGGAGAAATGATTTTGAAACAAATCGCTAAGTATTTTCAATTTGATAAATTGAAAACAAACTATAAAACAGAAATTATTGCTGGGATTACTACTTATATTTCAATGGTCTACATTATGTTCGTTAATCCGAACGTTTTAGGAGCATCTGGGATGGATAAGGGAGCGGTCTTCACCGCAACAGCATTGGCTAGTGCCATTGGTTGTTTCCTGATGGGGATTATCGCTAATTACCCAATTGCTTCAGCACCTGCTTTAGGAATTAATGCATTCTTCGCTTATTCCGTGGTTATTGGGATGCATGTGCCTTGGCAAACGGCTTTGGCGGGCGTTTTCGTAGCTTCCTTAATCTTTGTTTTAATCACCGTTTTTAAACTACGAGAATTAATTATTAATGCGATTCCAGTCGATTTGAAGCATGCTATTTCTTCAGGAATTGGATTGTTCGTGGCTTTTCTAGGTTTGAGCCAAGGTGGAATTGTGGTTGCTAACAAATCTACGATGGTTGGATTAGGTTCATTCTTAGTTCCTTCCACATGGTTGACCGTCTTTGGGTTGGTTGTGACAATTTTCTTGATGGTTCGCAAGGTGCCAGGGGCTATTTTCGTGGGAATGATTTTAACAACCGTCTTTGGTTTATTGACTGGTTTAATTCATGCACCAGCACACATTGTTTCAGCTGCACCAAGCTTGAAACCAACTTTCTTGACAGCTATTTCACATGTTGGGGATATTAATACTCTCCAACTTTGGGTAGTAGTCTTGACTTTCTTGCTGGTAACGTTCTTTGATACAGCCGGCACATTGGTTGGTTTGGCTACTCAAGCAGGATTTATGAAAGACAATAAGATGCCGCGCGTAGGGAAGGCATTGATGTCTGATTCAGCTTCAATGTTGACTGGATCATTATTAGGTACTTCTCCAGTGGGGGCTTTCGTTGAGTCTTCAGCTGGGATTGCTGTAGGTGGACGTTCTGGCTTTACTGTAGTTGTGACAGGAATTATGTTCCTATTAGGACTCTTCTTCTCACCATTGTTAACCGTCGTTACTTCACAAGTTACCGCACCTGCATTAGTGATTGTGGGGGTATTAATGGCTCAACAAACTCGTGAAATTGCTTGGGATAAATTAGAAATTGCTATTCCAGCTTTCTTAATTATCATTGGAATGCCATTAACATATAGTATTTCAGATGGGATTGCATTAGGATTTATTACTTACCCCATTGCCATGATTGCTGCTAAACGTGGCAAAGAAGTTCATCCATTAATGTACGCACTATTCTTTGTATTTATTGGTTTTATTGCTATTTTAAATGCATAAGTATAAAGTTTGAAAATAATCATTTATAATAAGAGCTATGCTTTAAGGCAGTTGGATTAAAATAAAAATTCAACCCTTGGACATAGTTCTTTTTTTAATTTATGAGGTGATTTAATGGCAAAAAAAAGAAAATTTTATGCGGTAAAAAAAGGACGAAAACCAGGACTTTATTTAACGTGGGATGCAGCCAAACAACAGGTTGATGGTTTTGCAGGAGCGGTATATAAAAGTTTTTTGACCAAGGCAGAAGCTGAGGAATGGATGGCAACAGCTTCTAGAAAGACCACTAGAAAAGTATCAACGCAGACTCCATCGACTGTGACCCCTTCCATTATTCTTTACACTGACGGCGGTTCACGTAACACTGGTAATGTCCGTGGAGGGCATGTCCGTAAAGAAGATGTAGCTGCGTGGGCTTTCTTAATCCAAAAAGATGGTGAAAGTATTTCTGGATCCAATGGGGAATTCGGAGCTACCAACAATCGAATGGAAATTATGGCTTTAATTAACGGTCTCCAAAAAATAATCGACCGCTATGGTGAAAAAGCAGCGGTATTAGTGGTAGCTGATTCTAAATATGTTTTGGACGCAATTCAAAGAAATTGGTTAAGTGGATGGCAACGACGAGGTTGGAAGAAAGCTAACGGTGAAATTGTAGCTAATAAAGAACTTTGGCAAGCGGTAGCTAGCATTCTAAAACGAATGCCTAACCTAGAGTATCGTTGGACTAAGGGACATGCTACGAATGAGGGGAATGTTTTTGTGGATCAATTACTAAATAAAACCATGGATAGAATGTTACGGGAACCAACCGAATTTGAAGCACCCAAAAAAGCCGTTTCTAATCCTAAACCTAGTTTAGCGGTTCAAGATTCAACGGCTGATTTTGAGCAATTAGGGCTATTCCATAACCAACAAATTAGTGACGATTAAGTTCAAGGGTAATATTTTGATTATCAGTTTGAGAAGCAACAGCACTGAAACCAACTTGTTCAAGTAAAGTACGAGCAATGGTGTTGTTTTTCAAGGCAGTGGCAAATAACTTTTCGAGTCCTAATTCTTCAAAACTGAAAATGGACATCCGCCGAAGAACTTCACTCATAATCCCCTTATGTTGTTGATTTCGAAGAATTTCAAAACGTACGGAAGCTGATTTCTGTGCTTGATCAAAGTCCCAGATGCAAAATGTCCCTAAGAATTCATGGGTATTTTGGTCCGTAATCCCCCAAATTAATGCTTCATTATTCATGACCAAACGCATCATTTGGTTAACGTAGGTAGTTGTATCCTCAATAGTTGCATCAATATCACGATCACTAGCTTTAGCGATTTCTGGATCGTGACGCAACTCAAAAATGTCACGAACTTTTGAATGTGTAAGCCAATCTAAGGCAAAATGTTCGGTAAGGATTGGATGATATAGTTCAAATTTATTCATAATTGGGCTCCTTGTTTTTTAATCTTTCCTTTACTTTACACTAGATTTGAAAAAAACTGAATGAAAAAGGGACGATGGCATTCATAGCATGTCATCGTCCCTTATTTTTTGATTATCTTTGTTGTTGTTTCATAAAATCATTGATACGTTTTAAGTCATCATCAGTTGGTTTGTAGGAATTTTCCTTGATTCGGTGTAGTTTTTCAACCGACAAATGTGCCCCAAATGCTACATCAGCATCTGTTAGATCATTTTTCTTTTGGCAGTTGATGATTTTTGCTGCTAGTTCTGTCACATCATTCATAATGAATTCCTCCATAAGCTCTTCATCTATAGTTAAAATCGTACCACAATTTTTACAATAAACCTAGGAATTATATTGTCAAAACGCTGAATTTATCCCAGTTTAAAAAAGTTGTCGATATTCGTTTTCGAAGAAGCTATCTTTAGCATATACCAATGAAATCGGACGCGTAAGGTCTAAACCTTGAATTTTGAGTAATGCGAGTTTTTTAGATTCTAATTCCGCTTGGATTAGAGATTGGTACATGAAACTGACCCCGGTCGTTTCTAGGAGTTTAATAATACCAGTGGAACTTCCCAACTCTAGCACTTGCGCAAAATCTTCCTTGTAGATGTTAAAAGAACTGGCCCAATCGGTAAAAATTGAGCGGGTACCTGAACCTTCTTCACGAAGTAAAAGAGGTTCCGAAAGTACTTTTTCAAGTGCTAAGTTTTTTTGATTGGCGAGAGGGTTACTTGAACGTGTGACGGCTACAAATTTTTCGTGGGTAACGATTTGGCTACCATATGCATGTTTATCAAAGTTTCCTTCTAAAACAGCAAAGTCTAAAGTACCTTCATCGATTTGAGATAAAATATCGCGCGTGTTTGAAACGATACATTGAATATTGTGATATTTTTTTCGCCAATTTTGGATTAAAGCCGGAGCGATAAGGATACTAACCGAATGCGTTACCCCAAACTTAAGATTGGTTGTCGAAATCGGCTGGCGTAATTGGGTTAATAATTTATCTTCTTGGTGTTGAGTAGTTTCAATGAAATGAGCCAGTTGCTCACCTGCACTGGTGATTTCTAAACGAGGATGGTGATATTCAACTAATTTTAGTTGTAGTTCATCCTCTAAGCTTTTAATTTGTTGAGAAACTGCAGGTTGCGTGATGAATAATGCTCGGGCAGTTTTAGTATATGATTTATTTTTACAGAGTAGTGCAAAAGTGGCGTAACGATTATCTAGCATCTTTTTTGTCCTTATAAGTTTAATTTATAAACCAATTATAAAACATAATTATATTTTATCTACCATTTTTGATACGATATTAAGCGTGAAGTTAAGAGATAGGAGAGAAGAAAGATGACTCGAATGATAAAAGATTCAAGTTTTTGGGTAGCTATATTAGTTACATTGCTTTGTGCAACAGCAGGATCGCTATTGGCGCAATTGCCTTACTTTAGTTTAATTGGAGCATTGGTAATTTCGCTGGTGTTAGGGATGTTTGTTCAAGTTAGCCCAGCAGTAGTTGAGCGTTCTAAAAAAGGTACTGGTTTTATTTCAAACAAGTTTTTGCGTTTAGGTATTATTTTATTAGGTTTTAAATTAAACTTGGTTGATTTAGCCGATGCGGGTGTTAAAACCATTCTATTAGCTATTTTCGTGGTTACATTTACAATTTTAGGTGTGTATACCTTGGCTCGTAAATTTGGTGTGGATTCTGATCTAGCAATCCTAGTTGCCAGTGGTACTGGTATTTGTGGGGCAGCAGCCGTAATGGGGGTTTCACCACAGATTCAAGTTCCTGAAGACCAACGTGAATTGAAACAAGAAAATGAGGTAATGGCCATTGCGGCGGTTGCCATCTTGGGAACGTTATTTACTTTTATTGAAATTGGATTGAAACCCATGCTTCACTTAACTCCAACTCAATTTGGGGTGGTAGCTGGTGGATCACTTCATGAAATTGCCCATGCGGTTGCTACCGGTGGAGCAGGTGGTCCGGTTAGTTTGGATACGGCGATTATTACTAAGTTATCTCGTGTTTTACTGCTAGCACCTGCTGCGTTAATTATTGGCTTTTGGCACCGTAGCCGTACAAATATAGATCGCGAAAACGTTGTTCGTGGGAAATTACCGATTCCATGGTTCATGGCGGGCTTTATTTTAGCTAGTGTAATTGGAACTTTTGTACCTTTAGGCGCAACTGTACTAGGCTGGTTAGTTAAATTTGCATACCTCTTCCTAGGAATGGCCATGGCTGCTTTGGGAATGTCCGTAAACTTCCGTGTTATTTTCAAACGTGGAAAAGGTGCATTTTTAGCTGCTTTCTTAGGTTCAATTGTATTATTGATTTTCGTAATTATTGTAAGTAAATTATTCTTCTAAAAAAATAAAAAACGAATTGATGGATTTGCGAAAAGGAGCAGAATCATCAATTCGTTTTTTTAATGACTTAAAATCGTCATCATGATGGGGACCATTACCAGAGAAAGCAGCGTGGTTTCAGTTACCATGATTGACGCAAAATCTGCGTCAGCATCGTAAAGTTGGGCAACTACTGGGGCATTGGTCATCACAGGCATGCAAGATTGTAAAATAAATACTTCTTTCATCATCATGGGCATGTGGCTTGGTAATACAAGTAAAGCCATGATGATTGGAGCGAAAATAAATCTTCCGGATAAGACACCTAAATTGTCTTTTTGGAAACGCATGTTTTTCAAACCAGCGTCATAAACAGAAATACCAATGAATAACATGGAGAGTGGGATGGTTAATCCGCCAAGATAATTAAAACTCGACATTAGAAAATTAGGGAGTTTGATGTTTAAGACAATGAGGACAATTCCAATCATAAAACCTAATAGCGGAGCGGAAAAAATCTTTCGTAAAGCATCTTTAAAATTCATTTGAACGTGATTGGAACTATCACGTTGAATGAAGTAGACGCCTAGTGTCCAAAAAATTGTGGTATTTGCCATATAATAAACGAGGACATAGGGAAGACTTTTATCACCAAAGATAGCTAGATTAATCGGTAAACCTACAAAAACGGTATTGGAATTGAAGAACATTGACATAAATAGTCCATGTCTCTTAGGATCAACTTGAATAATCCGAGCCACCAACCATGAAATTCCCATTAAAATAAACATTGATAGTACAGGATACCAAAGGTTAGGGAGCAGTTTAACTAATTCACTCTTAGTAAAATCTTTAGTAATCGAAACAATCATGTATGGCGGGAGGGCCACTTGGGTGACAATTTTGGCGATTAATTTTTTGGAACTTTCAGAAAACCAATGGAGCGAAGCGAGGTAGTAACCGACAGCAACCATGACAATGATTACTAAAACGCCTTGAATACTTTGTAATAACATAATTAAAAAATCCCTTCACAATTGTTTAACTACTATTCTAACTCAAAATTAATGGTAAAATTACATTTAGTAAATAAAATGGAGGACATTAAAATGGCATTTATTCAAATTCCACATGACATGACAGAACTACGGATTATGATGGAACAACTAAAAGAAATGGGTAAAGAGGCTAATGAGGATCAACTTATCGAACAAGCAGTGGTCGATAACGCGCAACAGTTGTTAGATGAAGCGCTTGATGGACACTACTTTACCTGTAAGTTAGAAGATGGAAAATTAGTCGTTTATGATGTGATCAATTTACCAACTGGAAGTATCGAACCATTAGGTAAAAACTTTAAGGAAGACTTTATTACTGACGCGGATAACCTTTGGATTCATCTTTCAAGTAATTTAAACCGAATTGCGGGCGGACGTTAGTTAATAGGAGGAACCGATGAGTATTCAATTAATTGCAAGTGATATTGATGGAACTTTTTTGAATGACCAACGTGATTTTGATCATGCTCGTTTTCAAGCACAACTTGATGAACTTAATCGACGTCACATTAAATTTGTGGTTGCGAGTGGTAATCAAATGGCCCACTGCCAAGAGGTTTTTGCCGACGTAAAGGGCGACATGACTTTTGTGGCTGAAGATGGGGCTTTGACGATGGAACAGGGAAAAATTTTGGATGATAATCCGCTGAAACCCGCTTTGTTGAGGGATGCAATAGAATATTTATTGACTACGCCAGCCTTTAAAGACGCTAAAATTATTCTTTCTAGTCAACATCGGGCGTTCACTAATATGGAAAAGAGTGGTTCCGACTGGTCTTCGAGTGCTTATTTCTACAGCCAGCTTACAGCCGTTGATCATTTTAAAGATATCACGGATCCAATTTATAAAATTGATACGCATTGGACCAATCTCGAAGATGTTCGAGAACAAGCCGCAATGTTGAAACGAGACCTTGGAGGAGATTTAGGAAGTGTGATGAGTGGTTTCAATGGAATTGATATTACAATGCCACATGTCACTAAAGCATACGGTCTCCAACAACTTCAAGAATTATGGAAAGTTTCGATGGATGAAACGATGGCCTTTGGGGATACCCAAAATGATGAAGCTATGTTAAAACATGCCCGCTTGGGTTATGCGATGAAGAATGCAGAACAAGAAGCACTCGATGCTACTGATTTAATTACACCGCTGGATAATAATGATAGTGGTGTATTGGATATGATCGATCGAGTGCTTAGTGGTGAGATTGCATAAAACCATGTAAAGTAAATTGGTCGAATCAAATAGACATACTTTAAAAATATCTTGACATTTCCGATTATTCTCAGTATGATTAGTGAAAATTAAATCGAGTCGCTTTAAGTTAATCCAGAGAGGTTAACAAGCTAGCAGAGTCGCCATCAACAGGTGGAGTGGACGCGGTTAGCGCCGGCCCATACCAACTTGTTGGTGGCTTTTTTTGTACCCAAATAGCGATATCGAAAAATTAAAAAGGGGATTCTTGATTATGAATGACGAACTTCGTAGTAAAATTATCCAGCAACTACTTGATTTAAAGGCGGTTTCGATTTCACCCAATGCACCGTTTACTTATGCTAGTGGGATGAAATCACCCATCTATACTGATTTACGAATGACGATTAGCAAGCCAGTTCTACGTTCAGATATTGCTAAAGGATTAAGTGCAGAAATCAAAAGAGCTTATCCTAACGCTACAGTAATTGGTGGGGTCGCAACAGCGGGAATTCCGCACGCTGCATGGGTGGCTGAAGAATTAGGCTTACCATTAATCTACGTTCGTTCCAAACCCAAGGATCATGGAGCTGGCAAACAAATTGAAGGTCAACTCAAAGCTGACGACCAAGTAGTTTTAATCGATGATTTGATTTCGACGGGTGGCAGCGTACTTAAAGCGGTTGAAGCAGTTTGTAAAGAAAAGATTCAAGTGATTGGAGTTGCTTCAATTTTTAGTTATGGTTTACCGGATTCAACTAAGAATTTTTAGTTATGGTTTACCGGATTCAACTAAGAATTTTGCAGAACAAGATACTGAACTACTTAGTTTGCTCAACTACAATCAAATGGTGGATTATCTTCAAACTAGCAATGCCTTATCCGCTGAGGAAGTAGCTTCGGCTAAGGAGTGGCATCAAGATCCATGGAATTGGAAAAAATAGAATAACACTTTGTTTCAATTAAATCGGTTTCCCGAGAGGAACCAATTGAATCGGCTTTTTAAGCTACTCCCAAGCGAGACGATTCGATTGGTGAGTAGCTTTTTTTATAATAATTTAGGAGGAAAAATAATGAATATGCATGACTTAACCACTGTAGAAAGCTTTAGTGAAGAGGACGTATTACATAAAATTCGGTTAGCTGAGGAATTTAAGAATGGTAAGACAATTGAACTTACACGACCGGTCTATGCAATGAACTTATTTTTTGAAAATAGTACCCGAACTCATACTAGTTTTGAAATGGCAGAAAGTCGTCTAGGAATGCGACTCCTTGAGTTTGAAGCTAAAACTAGTTCAGTTACTAAAGGGGAAAGTTTATTGGATACGGTTAAGACAATTGATGCAATTCAGACGGATATTGCAGTCATCCGTCATCCGCAAAACGATTATTATAAACAACTGCTAGAAGCCGATTTGAATATTAGTATTGTCAACGGAGGCGATGGAAGTGGACAACATCCCTCACAATCATTACTCGACATGATGACCATTTATCAAGAATTTAACCACTTTGACGGTTTAAAAATTGCGATTGCCGGAGATATCGCACATTCCCGAGTGGCCCGCTCCAATGCAATGCTATTAAACAAGCTGGGTGCAGAAGTTTACTTCGCCGGTCCTGAAGCATGGATGGCCGAAGATTTGAAGGCTTATGGAACCTTCCTACCAATTGACGAATTAGTAGAGAAAGTGGACGTCATGATGTTACTCCGAATTCAAAATGAACGTATTTCTCAAGATACCGCAATTAAATTTGAACCACACGAATATCTCCAAGAATATGGATTAACCTTCGAACGAGCCGATCGAATGCAACCAACTGCTATCATTATGCATCCCGCCCCAGTTAATCGTGGTACAGAAATCGAAAGCAGCTTGGTTGATGGAGAAAAATCAAGAATTTTCAAGCAAATGACTAATGGTATGTACATGCGCATGGCAATTTTAACGGATGTATTAGAGGCCAAGGGATTGATTAAGGGAGGATTGCATTAATGAAAGTTTTACTTAAAAATGCCCGAGTAATAAAAAGTCATCAAGTGCAAAAAACTGACGTCCTTGTGGAAAACGACCGAATCACTCAAATTCAACCCGAAATTAACGTTGAAGCTGAACAAATCATCGATGTAAAAAATCAACTTTTAATGCCAGGACTGGTGGATATCCACGTTCATTTTAGAGACCCGGGCCAAACGGATAAAGAAGATGTAGTTAGTGGCAGTGCTGCAGCAGTTAAAGGCGGATTTACGACAGTATTAACTATGCCTAACGTTGATCCTGTCCCTGATACACCCGAAAAAATGACAGCGATGGTAAAACATAATCAAACTGCTGGTAGTCTTCATATCGGACAATACGGGTCCATTACTAAAAAACGGACAAGCGAAGAATTGGTTGATTTTAAAGCTTTAAAAGAAGCTGGTGCGGTAGCTTTTAGTAACGATGGTAACGGCATTCAAACTGCCGAAACCATGTATCAAGCAATGCTTCAAATTAAAGAAGTGGGGCTACCACTGGCTGCGCATGTAGAAGATGAATCGCTAATGCAACACGGGGTGATGAATCAAGGAACGGTAGCCGAAAAATTGGGTTTACCAGGTATTTCAGAATTGGCAGAGACAGCTCAATTAGCACGGGACCTTGAAATTGCGCGTAATACAGGCGCTCATTATCACGTTTGTCATGTTTCAAAAGCTCGAAGTGTGGAATTAATTCGCCGTGCTCAGCGAGACGGCGTCCATGTTACCGCAGAAGTCGCACCTCATCATTTATTTCTTGATGAAACGATGATTTCGATGGATAACCCCATGATGAAGATGAATCCGCCACTACGAACCTTGGAAGATCGGCAGGCACTCTTAGGGGGGCTGCTAGATGGCACAATTGGTATGATTGCAACGGATCATGCTCCGCACACGGTGAAAGATAAGGCTGGATCGATGAAGACCGCCTCTTTTGGAATTACAGGGTTAGAAACAGCTTTCCCACTACTCTACACTAAGCTGGTTAAACCGGGACTTTGCACGGTAGAACAACTAGTGGAATGGATGAGCATTCAACCAGCTGAAATTTTTAACCTCAAGGCAGCTGGGCAATTGGAAGTGGGAGATGTAGCTGATTTAACGGTAATGAATGTTGAAGATGAATATGAAATTAAAGAAGCAGATTTTGCTTCAAAGGGAATCAATTCTCCGTTTATTGGTCAAAAGGTTTATGGACAGACACAACTGACCATGGTTGCTGGAAAAATTGTATATCAACGGGAAGGGTAATTTAAAATGAAACGTTATTTAATTTTGGAAGACGGTACTACATATGAAGGAAAGGCGATTGGAGCCAATCGTGAAAGTATTGGAGAGCTAGTTTTTAATACTGGGATGTCAGGATATCAAGAATCGATTACCGACCAATCATATAATGGGCAAATTTTAATGTTTACCTATCCGTTAATCGGAAATTATGGCGTTAATCGAGATGATTTAGAATCCGTTAAGTCAAGTTGCTTTGGAGTAGTAGTCCATGAGGTGGCACGTCGAGCAAGTAATTGGCAAATGAATATGAGCTTTGAAGAGTTTTTAGCATATCAAGATTTGCCCGGTATTAGTGGAGTGGACACGCGAGCAATTACTCGACATATTCGCGAACATGGAGCGATGAAAGCAGCCTTAGTTAATGAAATTTCAGACGCTAAGTTTGAAAAATTTCATGCAACTGATTTGATACAAAATCAAATTGAAATTAGCTCAACTCATAGTCCGTACCCTAATCCAGCCAACGGTCGTAAAGTCGTAGTAATTGATTTTGGACTCAAGTATTCCATCCTACGTGAACTTGCTCGTCGCGACTGCAACGTAATGGTACTTCCATATAATGCTACGGCAAAAGAAGTTTTAGCTTGCAATCCGGATGGGGTGATGTTTACTAATGGACCTGGTGATCCGGAATCAATGGATGAAAGTGTTCTAGAAATGATTCGCACAGTGGAGGCTGCGGTTCCAGTCTTTGGGATTTGTATGGGACACCAACTTTTTGCCCTAGCAAATGGTGCTAAGACAACTAAGATGAAATTTGGACATCGCGGTTTTAACCATCCAGTTCGCAACTTAGCAACGGGACGAATTGATTTAACTTCCCAAAACCATGGTTATGCGGTCGAACGTGCTTCCATTGCAAACACTGACCTTGAAATTACCCACGAAGAAATTAATGACGAAACCGTTGAAGGACTCAGACATAAACAATATAAGGCTTTTTCCGTTCAATTCCATCCAGATGCTGCACCGGGTCCTCATGATGCGGACTACCTTTTTGATGATTTTATGGAAATGATTGATGAAGCTAAACAAACCCAGGAGGACAAGTAAACATGCCTAAGAGAGAGGATATTAATAAAATTTTAGTACTCGGTTCTGGACCCATCATTATCGGTCAAGCGGCTGAGTTCGATTATTCTGGAACTCAAGCTTGTCTTTCCTTAAAAGAACTCGGATATCAAACGGTTTTAATTAATTCCAATCCAGCAACAATCATGACCGATACGGATATTGCCGATAAAGTTTACATTGAACCATTAACCTTACAATTCGTTTCGCAAATTTTACGTAAGGAATTACCAGATGCTATTTTGCCAACCCTAGGTGGTCAACAAGGATTGAACATGGCAATGGAATTATCTGAAGCTGGAATTCTGGACGAACTTGGAATTGAACTGCTTGGTACGAAATTAGATGCCATCGATCAAGCTGAAGATCGGGAACGTTTCCGAGCTTTGATGAACGATTTGAATGAACCAGTTCCTGATTCAGGAATCGCAACGACGGTGGAAGAAGCAGTTAGCTTTGCGGATCAAAGTGGTTATCCAGTAATTGTACGTCCTGCTTTTACCATGGGTGGAACTGGTGGTGGAATTGCACAAGATGAAGCTGAACTACGGAAGATTACCGCCAACGGTTTAACTCTTTCACCAGTAACTCAAGTTTTAATTGAACAAAGTATCGCCGGACTAAAGGAAATTGAGTTTGAAGTTATGCGAGATAGTGTTGATAATGCCATCGTAGTATGTAACATGGAAAACTTTGATCCAGTAGGAATCCATACTGGTGACTCAATCGTTTATGCTCCCGTTCAAACGTTAACAGATCGTGAAGTACAGATGCTACGGGATGCTTCACTAAGTATTATTCGAGCATTGAAGATTGAAGGAGGCTGTAATGTACAGTTAGCTCTTGATCCAGCCCAAGATCGTTATTACGTGATTGAAGTTAATCCTCGGGTTAGCCGTTCGAGTGCCTTGGCCTCTAAGGCGACAGGTTATCCGATTGCTAAAGTTGCTGCTAAGATTGCGGTTGGATTGACCCTAGATGAAATTTTAAATCCAGTTACCGGAACTACTTTAGCTGAATTTGAACCGGCCTTAGACTACGTAGTTTGCAAGATTCCTCGTTGGCCATTCGATAAATTTGTTCGGGCAGATCGGCGTTTGGGTACTCAAATGAAAGCTACGGGCGAAGTAATGGCGGTAGGGCGTAACGTTGAGGAAGCAACCCAAAAAGCAATTCGTTCTCTTGATATAGATATTAATTATATTGGCGATGAAGAACTCGCCGATTTAAATGAAGCAGACTTAGTCGATGGCATTATTCATGCGCGTGATGACCGGATTTTTTATCTGTATGAAGCAATTAAACGTGGATATTCTGTGGATAAATTAGCTGATCTGACTAAGATCAACGTTTACTATTTGGATAAATTATTGCACATCTACGAAATCGAACAGGAACTAATTGCTACGCCATTTAATGCTGATGTTCTTGAGTTAGCTAAAAAGAATGGTTTCTCAGACGAAGTTATTGGCAAAATGTGGAAAACTAACGAAAAAGAAGTACGAGCATATCGTGAACAGATGGGGTTATCACCTGTTTATAAAATGATTGATACTTGTGCCGGTGAATTTGAATCTCAAACTCCGTATTACTACAGTACCTACGAGCTAGAAAATGAAAGTATTGTCTCGAACCGCAAGTCAATTGTAGTACTAGGTTCAGGCCCAATTCGAATTGGACAAGGGGTTGAATTTGATTATGCTACAGTGCATTCGATTCAAGCCATTCGCCAGATGGGTTATGAAGCCATCGTAGTTAATAACAATCCAGAAACAGTCTCAACTGATTTTTCAATGTCCGATAAATTGTACTTTGAACCCTTAACTGTGGAAGATGTGATGAACGTTATTGACCTAGAAAAGCCGGAAGGAGTAATTGTTCAATTCGGTGGCCAAACAGCAATTAACTTAGCTGAACCACTCGCTGAACGAGGAATTAAAATTTTTGGTACAACTGTGGAAAACGTTAATCGGGCCGAAGACCGGGATGAATTCAATAAGCTAATTCAGGCTAATGGTATTCGTCAGCCTCAAGGACGTACGGCGACAACAACATCTGGAGCAATCGAAGCCGCAGAATCAATCGGTTATCCAGTTTTAGTCCGTCCTAGCTACGTTCTGGGTGGACGGGCAATGGAAATCGTTCATGCCAAAGAAGAACTTGAAAATTACATGAAGAATGCCGTTAAGGTTTCCCATAACCATCCGGTTTTGGTTGATCAGTATTTAGTTGGTAAAGAGTGTGAAGTTGATGTAATCAGTGACGGTGAGAACGTTGTGATTCCAGGAATTATGGAGCATATCGAACGTTCTGGGGTACATTCAGGAGATTCAATGACGGTTTATCCTGCGCAAACTCTTTCTCAAAAGGTCCAAGATGAAATTGTGAAAGTTTCTATCAAATTAGCTCAATCGCTCGAATGTATCGGATTGATGAATATTCAATTCGTGGTTCATAATGACGAAGCTTATGTCATTGAAGTTAACCCACGTGCAAGTCGGACGGTTCCGATTATGAGTAAGGTTACTGATTTACCAATGGCTCGCCTTGCTACGCGTGCCATCTTAGGTGAAAGTTTGGTCAATCAAGGTTTGAAGCCCGGGTTGCATCCAGCTGGTGAAATTATTCATGTGAAAGCACCAGTCTTCTCCTTTACTAAGTTAGATAACGTAGACAGTTTATTAGGACCTGAAATGAAATCTACAGGAGAAGTCATGGGAAGTGACCGTACTATGGCGAAGGCGCTCTATAAAGCGTTTGAAGGCGCTAAAATGCACATGCCAGACCATGGTAAAGTCTTAATCACGGTTAAAGATGAAGATAAGGGAGAAGCCATCGATTTTGCCCGACGTTTTTGGGAACTAGGTTATCAATTGGTTGCCACTAAAGGAACTGCTCAAACACTTGCAGCACATGGTCTGAAAGTTGAGACGGTTGGTAAGATGACTGAAGAAAATAACATTGTAGACCGAATTCACGATCATCGCATTCAAATGGTGATTAATACCATTTCAGACAGTACTACTAGTGCTGCCGATGGAATCAAAATTAGAAGTACCGCATTAACCTATGGAGTACCACTTTTTACGGCATTAGATACCGTTGACGCTATTTTACAAGTGCTTGAATCACAAGCTTTTACAACATTACATCTTTAGGAGGAAAACAAATGGATCGCTTAGAAACGACAATTGCTGGAGTCAAGTTAAAAAGCCCGGTTATGAATGCTAGTGGGACGGCTGCATATGGACAACAAATGGCTAAAAATATTGATTTAAATGAACTGGGAGCATTCGTAATTAAGTCGACAACTATGGAGCCGCGTGCAGGCCATCCGTGGCCAACTACTGCGGCCACCACTGGAGGCTGGCTGAATGCGGTCGGTTTGAAGAATCCTGGTATTGAACATGTTTTAGCTTACGAACTCCCTTGGTTAGCTGAAAATTATCCGGATCTTCCCATTGTTGGAAGTATTGCTGGTTCTAATCCGGATGATTATGTTGAAGTAGCTAAACGCATGGCGACCGCCCCGAATGTGAAGTTCATTGAAGTTAATATTTCATGTCCTAATGTTGCTAAAGGTGGTCTGGCATTTGGTACTGATCCAGTTGTAGTTGAAGATATGACCCGGCGCATCAAAGCGGTAGTTCCTAATAAACCCGTCTTCATGAAGTTAACCCCGGGAGTAACTGAAATTGTTCCCATTGCTTTAGCTGCTGAACGGGGCGGTGCAGATGGCTTAGTAATGATAAATACCTTAATGGGAATGGAAATTGATTTAGAAACTAGAAAGCCACGTCTTTCCAATGGGACGGGCGGTCTTTCCGGAAAAGCGATTCATCCCATCGCAGTTCGCATGATTCATCAAGTACGCGAAGTAACTAATTTACCAATTATTGGGGTTGGAGGGGTATTTTCTGCTAAAGATGCGTTAGAATTAATGGTAGCTGGAGCAGGGGCTGTTCAAGTTGGATCAGCAAATTATGGTAATCCACATGCTTGCCACGACATTATTCAAGGCTTAGTTCCAGCAATGGATCAATATCACTTTAACAACATTGCGGAGTTTAGCTCCGAGAAATAAGCGGAGGTTTAGTAGTGACTGAACGAGTAGAATTTAAACCAACAAGTATTGATGATTTAAGTAGCCAATATGATGTAATTATTATCGGAGCTGGGAGTACGGGTTTAACCAGTGCTCTAGAACTGACTGAGTTGGGCAAAAAAGTGGTTGTCCTAGAGAAGATGGAGAAGCCTGGTGGAAACTCTATGCGGGCATCTTCAGGGATGAACGCCGCTGAAACAGCAATCCAAAGGCATGAAGGGATTATCGATAGTTATGAATCCTTTTATGAAGATACATATAAAGGTGGCGGCAAACAAAATGATGTCGAAATGTTGAAATATTTTACAAGTCATGCGGATTCTGCCGTTGAGTGGTTAAAAGAACATGATGTTGTTTTAGATGAAATCACTTTGACCGGTGGAATGAGTGTGAAGCGGGCCCATCGCCCTAGTAGCGCCCCTGCAATTGGTGGATATTTAATCCACCAACTACTAAATCAGTTAGCTGAAGAAAAGGTTCCAGTAGTTTGTGGAGCAACGGTTAGGGAAATTGATTGTGGGGATAATCATCAATTTAAAGTTGATTTTGCCGACGCCCAAGGCTCAAACCATTTACTTAATAGTGCAGCAATCATTCTAGCCACGGGTGGTTTTGCTGCTAGTGATGCTTTAATTAAAAAATATCGTCCCGATCTCGTTCACTACAAGACAACTAATCACCCTGGGGCGACTGGCGATGGATTACAATTAGCGGAGAATTTAGGTGCTCAATTGGTAGATATGGACCAAATTCAAGTTCATCCCACCGTTTACCAAGATGGAGACCATGCATTCTTAATTGGTGAAATGGTACGTGGGGAAGGCGCAATTTTAGTTAATCAAAGTGGTCATCGCTTTGTAAACGAACTAGACACACGTAAAGTTGTAACGGATGCAATTAACGCTCAAACCCAACCAGATGCCTATCTGATATTTAATGCAGCGTTAGCTAAAAGAGCCAGTGCGATTGGTTTTTACGATCACATCGGTCTAGTTCAACATGGTGATCATATTGATGAGTTAGCGAAGACTTTGGGATTACCAGTTGCTAATCTAAAAGAAACGATGCAGCAGTGGAGTGATGTGGTTGCTAAGCGTAAGGATGAAGCATTCGGAAGAACTATGGGTTTGGTTGATGGTTTTGAAGAAGGTCCTTATATGGCAATTCATATTGCACCAGCTATTCACTATACGATGGGCGGACTCAAAACGTCTGCTAAAGCCGAAGTTTTAGATAAAAAATTTAAACCCATCAAAGGGTTATATGCCGGTGGGGAAGTTGCTGGTGGATTACATGGAAACAACCGTATCGGAGGTAACTCAATCGCCGAAACAGTGGTTTTTGGATTGCAAGCTGCTCGCCAAGCATTCAAAAATTTATAATAGATATTATGTACAAATATATATATAACCAAATTAAAGGTAAGATTTTGTTAAATGTTCCAATTGACAAGGTCTTGCCTTTTTTAGACAATCAATATAAATATGCTTTTTTTATAATTATTATTAGTACAATAATTTTTGAAGAGTAAAACTTTTGTAAAGGAGAAAACTTTGAGAAGAAAAATCATTTCTTTAGGAATGTTGATTGGATGCATCTTAATCTTAGTTGGTTGTGGACAAAAACAACCACAAACTAAGATTCCTAAAGCAGACGCCGATTATTTAACCATTACAACGCAGTATCATAAAAACAAACAAAACATCGAATTGTTACATAATTTTTTAAAAGATTCAATGGTTCAAAAAGCTGGTATCTACACGAATTTTAATAATAATCAAAAAAAATCCGATAATGCCACGGGACATGATATGTTATCTGAATCATCAGGTTTATGGTTAGAATACTTGGCGCAAACTCATCAAAATAAGGCTTTTCGGGAGTTCTACAAAAATACCAAGAAATATTTTGATCAAGGTCGGCAATTTAGTTATCGCATCGATGGTAAGACTAAGAAAAAGTCCGATGTGAATGCTACGCTGGATGATTTAAGAATTATTCGTGCTTTACAAATTTATGCGCAAAATAATAATAGTAAAAAATATCGACACGAAGCGGCTGAACGGTTTGCTATGCTACAAACGACAAGCATTCAAAAAGCACGGGTACTTAATTTTTATGATGTACGTACTAAAAAAGCTAGTAACGAAAGTTCTTTAGCCTACTATGATTTGGCTACCCTAAAGTACTTTGAATCTGTATCTAAAAAAGAGCGGGGATATTATCGAGAACAATTAAAGCTAGTTGAAAAAGGATATCTGGGAGATATTTTTCCTTTGTACGCTCCGAGCTACAACTGGAAAACAAACCAATATGGCACGAAAAATCTGAATACTTCAGAAGCTTTGATTACAGTCCTGCATTTGGCTGAAATTGGTAAGATGAAACCTGAAACAGTCAGCTGGTTAAAAATGCAAATTGATAATAAGAAGTTATATAACAGTTACACTACTGCTGGAGCAATCGAGGACCATGACCAATCAACAGGTAATTATGCTATAGCAGCAATGATTTTCGCCAGAAATGGTGATCGTAAATATTATCAAAAGGCCATGAACTTGGTTTGGGATGATCAGGTTCGAAATAAGAATTCAAAAATTTATGGGGCATTAGGTGATACAAAAGATAATGACGCTTACTCATTTAATAACCTATTGGCATTGTTAACATCGCAATACTAAAGGATGGGATGAAATGGTTTCGATTAAAAACAGTTGGAGGGTATTTCAAAAACATATATCACCTGCTGCCGTTGCAACGGCTTTGGCAGCGATTATTTGTGCTGTCATTCTCTTTATACCACCGATTAATGGCTATGCCGATAATGGAGATTTTTATCGGGCAATGTTAAGTAACGGGATTTATCGACTACCAACCAAGGATAATCAGTATATTGGTTATGTGGTAACTAAGTTTGGGATTTTAAAGTATTTTAATGAAAATAACGTTGCTGTTTTTTCATCTCAAGCGCTTTTCGTTAAAGCCGCTGTAATACTAAATAAGTTACTTTATAGTCATCGTTACTTTGATATTCGCTTGTTAGGTATCGTCTATTATGTAGCTTTTTTACCTGGTATCTACCTATTAACTAAAGCATTAACCGGAACTTGGCGACGTATACGAAGTTATGTGATTGCAATTCTAGTAGTACTTATCTTTGCGGATGCTTCATTTATTCTGTATTTTAATTCCTTTTTCGCTGAACCGGGAATGTTAATTTCATTCTTGTATGTGGTAGGGTCTCTCATTTTATTAGCCCGTGGAGATTATTCTAAACGCTGGAAATTGTTATTAACCTACTTTATTAGTGTTGTGGTCTTAATTACTAGTAAACAACAAAATGCTCCTTTAGCACTAAGTTTTGGAGTCATGTCAGTGGGGCTCTTTTTCCTGCCCGGTTTAAAAAAGGCTAAGAAATTAGCTGTTATGGGTGGTGTTGTTGCTACTTTGGGAGCGGGAGTTCTGACGTATAGTTTAATCAATAAAGAATTCAACGACGTTAATCAATATCAATCATTTTCTCATGGAGTTTTGATGGAAACGGGAGATCCGAGTAAAAATATTGCCAAAAGTGGGCTGAGTGAGCAATTTGCCTTAATGCGGGAGCAAAACTATTATGCTAAAACTTTTGATACCGTTGACCCAAGTTCTCACTACGTTAGAAAACATTTAATTGAAAAATACAACTTTGCGTGGATTATTAAATATTATGCTAGAAATACTGATCAATTTTTACGCTTACTAGATGTAGCTAGTAAGGATATTATGGTTACTCAAGTAAAGGCAGTCGGCGATTATACCAAGGATTCTGGGAAAAAAGCGGGTCAACAGAGCACCTTTTTTACACTTTATAGTTCGCTGATGGAAGCTTTCTTTCCAGGAAAATATGCCTTTTTGTGTCTCTTGGCTATCACATTTGTGGCTGTATATGCAGTTAGTGCTTATATTGACTTTGTAGCTGGAAGATTATTTGGCGTTGTACGTTTTTTTCTAGTGCTGGGATTGATGACCATTTGTGTGTTTGTTCCAATTGTTTCAATTATTGGTGATGGCGATGCTGATTTAGCCAAACATTTATTCATGGTCCCTCTCAGTTTGGACTTTACCTTCATAATGTTTATTTCAGACATTCTAAATCATCAATTATGGCTAACTGAACAGGAGGAAGATGGGGATGCGTAAAATAATTATGTTTTTTTTAACGATTTTCTTCATGGCCCTTGGCGGAGTAGTTCAAGCCACCCGAACAGCACATGGTAGTGAACGCGATGATAATCGTGTTTTGCTCGTTTATGATTCTCAAAATACTGTCGAACAGGGTGAAAAAAAGATTGATACCTTACAGCGAATGTTAGCAGGGATGGGACTTAAAGTTAAGACAGTTAAAGAAAGTGAATATCAAAAAGGTGAGTTAAACCATAGTTATCAAGGGGTAATTACCATGATTAACTGGAAACAAGCGTCACTGGATAATCCAACTTTCGTTAAAGATCGTAATCAATATGACGGTGTTAAACTTCATATTGGTGAAGGCTTAGATCGAACCGAACAAAAACAGTTACAGGTTAAGCTAAAGACGATTTATCAACAACAATTCATTTTAAGTGACGATAGCAGTACAGAAATGTTGCCATTTGTGGAACGCATGGATGTTTTAACTGGAGTTCCAAAACAAGCACAGAGTTACGGCATGTTAAAGACGCAAAATAATGAAGGTCAATCCTATAAGTATGGGGTAATTAATCAAAAACAAGGTTACTTGCCTTTCTTCAACAATAAAGGACTGGGATTAATTACAGCTAGCAAGATGATAGCTATTTTATTTAATCGTCAAGAAGAAACCAAACCGTTGTTAACGATTACGGATGTTTCGCCTTATAGTAATCTAAAGCTGTTAGATCAATTAAGCGTATTCTGTGAAAAGCATGGTATACCATTGGCAATCAGTACTTCCACAGTAGCTAAAAACACGGAAATGCACGCGTATAAAAGGTTTACCATGTATTTACGTAGACTTGAAGATCGAGGCGGTGTGATTTTCTTACAAGCTCCGGTGATTGGGGGAGCTACTGCGGATAACGCAGGAGAATTGAGTGAATTATTTGATAACTATCTACTTAATTTGGCACAAAATCAAGTTTATCCAGTTGGAATTAGTGCCCAAGGTTTTTGGAATCAGGATCGAGTCTTGAGGAATAGTGCTTTGAAAAAAGCTAATTATCAGATGCTACTTCCTAATAAAAAAGTAGTTTATCTCGATCAAGATAATCAAGGTGGTACCAATAGCCGAAGTTATTTAGCATTACTAGCCTCAAGTTTTAATAAAATTAAACACCAAGCAGATGTACGATTTGCAATGCCCACAGCGCTAACTTTTAAGATGCCTGATAGTAAGGTTAAGTTGAAAAATTTAAAAGAACAAATTCAAGCGTTGAACTTTGAATGGCAAGCTCCGGATGAAGCTATTAATTCAAAAATTGATTTTGCAAGTTCATCACTTGCTTTTCAAAATGGACAGTATTTGGTGAATGGTAAGGAGACGGAAGTTGAAGTTAATTCAAATATGGAAAATACTGATAAGCCAACTCCTACGCCGGCGCTATTTAAAGGCTTTTTCAGAGTTGAAGGGCAAATTATTACCGTGTTCTTCGCCATTATCTTTACCGTCTTAATCATTTTTATCGCCTTTGGAAGAAAAATTTACAAGAATATGTTCAAGAGATAGGAGGAGTGAATCATCACAATTTTGGATTTTTTCCTAATGGTAGCTATCATTGCCATTTGGGGAACATTAATAATTAATTTGATTTTAACGGTAGCTGGATATACGTGGTATCTCCAAGAAGCTCCCAAACCGGATAAGCAACTTCCTGAAAAGATTCCCTTTGTGACGGTGATGGTACCTGCACATAATGAAGGAATCGTAATTGTTAAAACTGTTTTATCGTTGCTCAGTTTTGACTACCCCCATGATCACTATGAGATCATTGTAATTAATGACAATTCAAGTGATAATTCGGCAGAGTTATTAAAAGAAGTCCAAAATGATTTTGGCGAAGAACGTTTGAAAGTTATTAATACAGATAATGTTACGGGAGGAAAAGGCAAGTCCAATGCCCTAAATATTGGTTTGAAGCAAGCCAAAGGAAGTGTTATTGCAATTTATGATGCAGATAACACTCCAGAACGAGGTGCGCTTCGTCTTTTAGTAGCAGAACTTTTAGGAAATGACCGTTTAGCGGCGGTTATTGGAAAGTTTAGAACTAGAAATAAAGAAGCAACTATTTTAACCAGATTTATTAATATTGAAACACTTTCGTTTCAATGGATGGCTCAAGCGGGACGTCAACGGCTGTTTAAACTATGTACGATTCCAGGAACCAATTATGTTATTAGACGCGAAATTTTAGAAAAAATTGGTGGTTGGGATGTTAAAGCCTTAGCGGAAGATACGGAAATTAGTTTTCGGGTCTACCAGATGGGATATCAAATTAAGTTTCAGCCGCGTGCGGTTACTTGGGAACAGGAACCACAAACCTTAGATGTGTGGTTCCATCAGCGAACGCGCTGGGTGAAAGGAAACATTTACGTGGTCGTTAAAAATGCCAAATTACTCTTTAAAAAGGCCGGACGTCCCATTCGCTTTGACTTACTCTATTTCTTGTCAACGTACTTTTTATTGATGACCGCTTTGATTCTATCTGATGTAGTTTTTGTTCTTTCAGTCGCTGGGTTGGCTCATTCAGATTTACAAGGTTTTAGTAATGCTTTGTGGTTATTTGGAATAATAATGTTTATCATCAGTACCTTTGTCACGGTTACAACCGAAAAGGGTGAAATGCGTTTTAGCAATATTCTTTATATTATTTTTATGTATTTGGTATACAGTCAAATGTGGTTAGCAGTCGCAGCATACGGAATGGTGGGGTATATTCGTGAACAAGTCTTTCATAAACAAGCAAAATGGTATAAAACTAAGCGGTATAAGTAAATTAATTATTTTAACATTAACGATATTATTAATGTCATTAGTTGGCGTGGGCCAAGTACATGCTGAAGACCTAACTTATACTCAAAATTTTCAAAATGATACAACAACTTTATCTGGTAAATCAACAGCAACGAGCATGTACTTTACCAAGATGGATTATTGGAACGTTAAAAAAGCTACCTTTAATTTTAATTATCAAGTTTCACAGTTAGCTGATAAAACAACGTCTGATATCACGTTATCAATGAACGGCGTTAAATTTTATTCATTTCGTCCAGAGCATAAGAGTGGTTTTCAGAGTAAAGCTGTTGAGATTCCGCTAGAACTCCTGCAAGGTACTAATAAACTTGAAATTAAAGGACAAATTTTAAATAAAAAAGATGCTAAGAATTATGATTTAGCACAAACTCCAGCTAATTGGCTAACAATTAAGTCTGGTACTAATATGAATTTTAAATATGAAGTAAAAGATCCAGAAAACACATTGCGTTCATTTTATGATCATTTTTCTGGTGAAGATACAATAGCTAATCAGCACTCAAAAATTGTCACCCCTGATCAACCAATTAAAGCTGAATTAGCGGCTGGTATGACTGCTCTAACAGGTATCTCGCACGCAACTACTACAAACAATAACCAAATCAGTGTTGTCCAAAATACAAATATGGATGCTACTAAAGGTGATTATATCTTGTATGTCGCTAAATATGATAATCTTCCTAAAGCTTTGAAGCAGGAAATTAGCGAAAAAGACGTTGAGAAAAGAGCGGTAATTAAAACTCACTATACTAAAAAAGGTGATTATTTAATTGTAACGGCCAAAACAGATGGCTTATTAAAAAAGGCTTCCCAGTTTTTTGCTAATCCAGAACTAATGCAACAGACGAATAAGAGTACAGAAATGATTTCGTATTTAACAAATACCTTTATGTCTAAAGTTCAAGATAGAGGTAAGTATCAACTAACCAATGTCATTGATAAGATTAAAGGTGCTAGTCATCATGAAACCAATTATTTGGTAACATTGCCTAATGACCGAACAAACGCTGATGGTTCCGAAGTGAAATTACATTTTCGATATAGCAAAAACCTTAACTTCAAACGTTCCTTAGTGACGGTGTACGTTAACGATACAACCTTAGGAAGTAAAAAATTAACCGCTGCTAAAGCTAATGGAGACGAAGTTACTTTGGAGGTTCCTAAAGGGACTTCCTTAGGAAACAGCTTTGAAGTCCGAGTAGCTTTTGATTTGGAAATGAAGGATCAAGAAATTTCAGATAACTCTGAAACCCCTTGGGCAGAAGTAGATACGAATTCTGAAATGAAGGTTAAATCAGAAAAGAGTAACGATTTACTCTTTACCAACTATCCCACAATCTTTATGAAGAACCAAACATATAACAACTTAGCAGTGGTTATACCTAAAAAATTAACTGCGATAGACTTCAAGAGTTTAACAAATATTTTTAACTTGATGGGTGCTTACGCTAAGAGTAATACTGGAAAAATTAAATTTTATACTGAACAGCCTAATCAGGATACAATGATTAATGATAATTTAATTGTACTTGGGACCCCTTCTAATAATGCAATGATTAAATCCTTGAATAAAGATTTGTATTTCAAATATTCTGATGACTATCGAGGATTTGTTTCTAATGAAAAGCTCAGTATTGAGGAAGATTATGGCAAGACGATTGGAACAGCGCAACTAATTCGTTCTCCTGAAAATAGTAAAAAGGGCATTCTAGTCCTAACGGGGGCTACTCCGGAAGCCAGTTATCTAGCTTCGACACAGCTTAATTTTAAAAAGAATATCGATCAATTTACAGGCGACGCAATTGTGGTAGATCAAAATAACAACCACTATAGCTATCGCTTCAAGAAAAACAAGTATATTGATCGAAATTTAGAACACAAGCGGACCATTAGTAATAATAGTCAATTAATTATTTATTTGGGAATTGTCTTTTTAGCTTTGATTGTCATTGGTTTTGGAGTTTACCTAGTTTTTAGAAAGCAAGCCATGATGAATGGAGGTCGTAAGAATGCAAAACAAAAATAGCAAAGATCGTTTGTATGAAGATATTGGTCTACTCCTACTTTTATTAATGCTTAGCATTACGGCCGTTTTGATGATGCTTTCTCAAAACATCGTTGTGAATATAATTTATTTAATCATCACTATGGGAATTTTAATTGTAACTTACTTTATGGGAATTATTCCCAGCTTATTAGCAAATATGGTGTTTATTGCTTTCCAAACCGTAGTTATGTTGTATGAATATTTTGGTTTGAATCACGAAATTCAGTGGTCGTTGCTTTTCTGGCTAATCATGCCGTTGTTGATTTCACTGACCATGTATCTTTCAACACGGAGTCAGATTGCGTTGCAAAAGGCGAATAGTGATTTACATGCGGCTTTGGTAGAGCGGGGCGCCTTTGATCAACAAACTAATTTGCGGACGATGGTTGCATATGTGGAAGATGCCGGAGTATTTATTGAAACTAGTCGACGCTTTGAGATTCCCGTATCCACGCTAATTATTAAAATAAGATATTTTAATGATTTACGGAGAATGATGAGTGATCGCCAACTTCAGCTTTTATTACAAATTGCTTCAGAGGTAATCAAAAGTTCGACGCGTGATAATGATATTACCTATATTTTGGAAAATGAAGATCCGACGTGGGCGATTCTTTTGTACACTAATGCTACTGGAGGAAGAATCGCTGGACAACGGGCTAAAGATGCGTTTGAAAAACGGATTAAGGAAAGCTCAGAGTTAGTGAATCTCGCTATTTCAATGGTTGTGGGTGTTTCAGAATGGAACGCAGAGGAAATGAGTAATCCATATGATTTAATGAATGATGGAATTAAAGAAACTCAATATGATGTTTAGAGCAGCATAAAAAAGAACCTTAACTTCAGAAAAAGAAGTTAAGGCTCTTTATTTTTATTAGCAAATTTTATTACCAATATCTTTCATATCTTTAGCGAGTTCGTCTTTAGTTTGGGCATCTGTTGGTTCGTAATTTTGAACAGTAACGGCACCATCTAAGATGCTACTATCATCACTGAGTTTAAGCAGTCCCATTTTATAATCTAATTTTAGCCCATTACCTAAATAATTAGCCTCTTCTTTACCAGTAGTAAGATTAAGATCCGCATCGTTTTCAATTGTATCCGTGTAAGCTTGATCAGGAACAGATGAGATAACTAGTTGGAATTTATTACCAATAGCACATGATCCACCTAATTTTGAAAATTTACTAGAACCATCATCAAGTGCTAAGAAGATATGCTTACCGTCGATATCTTTCTTTAATAAATAATCTTTTGCATTCTCTGTAATATTAATTTTCATAATAAAATTCCTCCTATGCGTAAAACAAACACTGAGCTCCTACGACTTGATATTACCTTAATTTAAAACAGAAGTTAAATATTGTGCTCAGGATTTGGTTCGGTAAATTAAATCAGTTGTTCTAGCTAGCCCTTCAGGCTAAAATGAAGGAAACAAGTTTTGGGGAGGAACCAGATGGAAGTTAGGGCTGTTAATCATATCGCAATTATTTGTACGGACTACGTTTTAGCTAAAGAATTTTATGTTCATAAATTAGGGATGGAAGTAGTTGCAGAAACGGAACGCGTAGATCGAAACGACGTAAAACTAGATTTAAAATATGGAGATTTGATGTTTGAAATTTTTATCAAACCAGACGCTCCTCAGCGGGTTTCATATCCTGAAGCAGCGGGGCTACGCCACATTTCGTTTGCTACGGATAACATCGAAAAAGATGTAGACTATTTACGTTCCGTCGGGATTAAAGTTGAAGATATTCGGCGGGATGAATTGAATCAGCAAAAGATGACGTTTTTCTTCGATCCAGATGGGTTACCTTTAGAATTACATGAATGATACCAAGGCAGAGTTACGATAATTAATTTTATCGTAACTTTTTTTGTATGAAAACGTATTTTTACACATGTCTAAATTTAAACTGTTGCAAAAATAAATATGTGGAGATAGAATAGTTTATCGAGAAAAACATTTTTGGAGGGAATAAATGAAATATGATTTGACGAAAAAATCAACCAAAGGAGCGCAAAGAACTTTAAGAGCATTTTCGGATGCGATGTATAAGCTACTAGCGGAAAAATCGTATGACGATATTAGCATTAATGAAATTTGTAAGATTAGTAATTTCCCGCGGGCAACTTTCTATAACTATTTTGAAGATAAAAAAGATTTATTGAATTATTGTTGGTTATTATTCAAAGAAGAAAGCAATATTGAGCAGTATCATGACGTTGCTGACGAAGATCTTCAAGAATATGTATTGGGTCAAATCTTTGAGGCCATGGATCAGCATCGGGAACTATTAACTCAATTAGCAAAGCATAATGCTAATAATAGTTCGATCGTGAGCAGCATTTATGAGTACTTTAAAAACGAGGCTATTACGATTTTAAAGCAACATCTAAAAAATCAAACTTCGAAAGTACCACTAGAATTAGTAGCAAAGCATTATAGTAATACGATTTTGTTGGTACTTAAGTGGATTTTCATCGAGAATCATCCATTGTCTAAGAGAGAAGCGATGGAATATGTTGATGAGTTACTAGGGAAATAAGCATTAAGAGAAGAGTGAATTGATTAATTATAGATAGGAGAGAAGAGTATGAGTAAGTATATCAAACAAAACATTGCCAAGTTTGTGACTTGGATTATCGTTTTGATTTTAGGAATCGTAATGTTACCTAATATTTCTAGCTTAGTAGCTGAAAAAGGTCAAACCAAAATTCCGGATACGGCTAAAAGCCAAGTTGCTAAAACCATCCAAAAAGATTGGGGCCACAAAATTAGCAATACGCGCCAGGTCGTTTTGGTCTTTAATAATGGTGACCAAGCTTTAACCCATAAGCAAAAAGATCGTATCAATGACACTATTGATAAAATCAAAGATAATAAATCTAAGTATGATATTAAAGGAGTTACTGCTCCTAACGATAGTGAGGCAACTAAGAAGCAATTAATTTCAAAAGATAAATCAACCCAGTTGGTGCAACTAGATGTAGGTAAGCGGGATTCAGTGCGGAAGATGAATCAAAAGCTGGTTAAAGAAGTTAAGACGAGCGGAGTGAAAACTTACGTAACTGGTAGTGATATCTTAAATGATGATTTCTCGGTAGCTATTGAAGAGGGGCTTAAAAAGACTGAAGTTATTGCCATCGTCTTCATTTTGATTGTGCTAATTCTAGTCTTCCGTTCCCCAATTGTTCCTTTAATTTCTTTAGGAACTGTTGGACTATCTTTCATCGTTGCTTTATCAGCAGTGATGAATTTAGCTAAATATACAGGATTTACGATTTCAAACTTTACCCAAGTTTTCATGGTCGTTGTTATGTTTGGAATCGGGACAGATTACAATATCTTACTCTATAACCAATTCAAGAATGATTTGATTGAGGGGATGGATAAAGAAACTGCCACGAAGCATTCACTTAAGGTGGCAGGAAAAACGATTCTTTATTCAGGAAGTACCGTTCTATTAGGATTCTTGACTTTAGCATTGGCTAAGTTCTCCATTTACCGTTCGGCAACGGGGGTTGGAATTGGGGTTGCTATTTTACTACTAGCATTATTGACCGTTAACCCCTTCTTTATGTCACTACTCGGGAATAAGGTATTCTGGCCTAGTCATAATTCAAAAGAATCAAACCACAGTAAGTTGTGGGATTGGCTTTCAGGACACTCAGCTAAAAATCCATTGATTGCTTTAGGCATCATCGTAATTTTAGCAATTCCAATGCTGTTAACTTATAACAATAAACTTAATTATGATACAGTCGTTGAACTACCAGCTAATTATTCTGCTAAGCAAGGATTTAAAACGGTGCAAAAGCACTTTAGCAAAGGAACGGCGGAACCTACTACCATCTATATCAAGAGCAATCACAAGCTTGATAATGAAAGTGATTTAAGAGTTATTGATAACTTAACTAACCAAATTAAAGGTATTGATGGAATCAAGACGGTTGCATCAGTTACTCAACCAGGTGGCGATAAGTTAGATCAGCTTTATGTTAATGATCAATTGAAGACGTTGACTTCCCAAACAAGCAAGGCCCAAGCGGGCTTAAAAGAACTTCAAAAAGGTTTAACTGGTGGAGATTTTGATGCTAGTCAACTTGAAGATATCGGTGCTAAAGCGACCTTAATTGGGCAAGAGTTGAAGAGTATCCAATCAACTAGTGGTAGCTCTGTAAGTGGTCAACAATTGATGACGGCCTTACAACAAAAGATGGCAGCGGCTGGTCAACCATTATCACAAACACAAATGACGATTCTTTCTGGAGCAGCTAGCCAAGAAATGGCTTCAGTAAGTTCAATGCAAACTCGCCTTCAAGCAATTGCCACTTATACCCAAGCAATCGGTAATGATGCTCAAACTCTTGGAAATGAACTTAAGGGACAACAACAAAAAATGGCAACCGCTGGTGGCAGTGTTGGTAAACTAAATGACGGGCTATCTGAATCCAATGATTACTTGAAAGAACTTCAAGATTCATCTGCATCTAACACATTATTTGTGCCTAAAGCAGTGTTAGAAAGTGATACATTTAAAGATTCAGAAGATGTCTACTTATCTTCAAATAAAAAGGCCGCTAAGATCACGGTGGTCTTAGATTCAGATCCATTAACTGCTAAGTCGATTAAAAAAGTTGAAAGTCTGCAAACGATGATTAACAACAATATCAAGGGAACTTCATTGAAGAAAGCTTCCGTTTCGATTGGTGGTCAAACTTCTGAAACTTCTGATACATCAAGTATTGCTAATCAAGATTTCTTACGTAGTGCAGTAATTATGTTAGTTGGCATTACGCTTGCATTGATGTTAGTAACGCGCTCTATCTTACAACCATTCTATATCATTGCTTCATTGCTACTAGCATACGTAGGTGGACTAGGAATTACACGCTTTATTAGTAGTACATTCCTTGGTGAAAATCTATTAGGATGGAATGTACCTTTCTTCACCTTTGTAATGTTGGTTGCCCTTGGAGTAGATTACAGTATCTTCTTGATGATGAAGTACCGTGAATTTGGTAACGAGGATGCTGGAGATCGAATTGTTAAATCAGCAGGAATTATTGGAACGGTGGTAATTTCAGCTGCAATTATCCTAGGGGGAACATTTGCTGCCTTAATTCCAGCAGGAGTTCTGACCTTGACGCAAGTTGCTGTTGGGGTAATTAGTGGTCTGGTTATACTAGTCTTCTTAATTCCAGCAATGAATAGTAGTTTAATTCGTTTAACTTATCCAAGAAAAAATTAATCATAAAGTCGTAACTCTATTTGGGGTTACGGCTTTTTATTTGCTTACGATTAATAACTCGTTTATTCTGGGGGTATAAATAATTAGGTGAGGTGATGTTTCATGAAGATTGGGATTATTGCGGCAAGTGGCAAAGCCGGCGCATTGATTACTAAAGAAGCAGTTCAGCGTGGGCACGAAGTGACCGCCATCGTCCGTCATCCAGACCGAGTTAAAATGGATGTTTCAATTTTACAAAAAGATTTATTTGATTTGACTACAACTGATTTAGAAAATTTCGATGTAGTAGTTGATGCATTTAGAGCGGCCGAAGGAAAAGAAGAACAATTTTTGACATCAATTGAGCACTTAGTAAAAATTTTGACAGGAACGTCAGTTAAATTATTTGTAGTGGGTGGGGCAGGAAGCCTATACGTCGATGATCATATTACCCATCTTTATGAAACTCCGACATTTCCAGAAGTGTTTAAGCCCACTTCAATCATGATGGGAAGAGGACTAGAAGTTTTAGAGAATCAGAATGGATTGAATTGGACTTATATTAGTCCAGCGGCTGATTTTAAAGCTGATGGTCCCAAGAAGGGACATTACGTTTTAGGAAATGAAATGCTAATGAGTGATGCTAACGGTAAAAGCGAAATTAGTTATGCGGATTATGCAATTGCTATGTTAGATGAAATTGAAACTGGAGAACATAACTGTGAACATTTAAGTATAGTTTGGTAAAAAAAGATGGAATCATGCCCGATTTTAAACGAGGTATGATTCCATCTTTTTAATTGTTTTCTGAAATTTTAAATCTTTTTGCTAACATCGTATTCGATGCTGTTTTCAGTTTTTTCGGGATGACGATCCTTAACGTAGAAAATAGCGTACTCCTCATTTTTACTAGGATTATTAACAATTACTAGATCATCGTCTTGACGTTGCTTTTGTTTGTATAGATGTCCCTTACGAACAGCTTCATTATAATCATGGAAGTTACCAATTGAATCTCCGGGATTAAATAAAATGGTTTCACTCATTAAGTCCACCTCCTTGTTGTGCTACCTTAACTATAGCGGATGTTAACGCTATCAACAACCGAAATGGACTCTAATTTAAGGATTTAATATATCCAAAATTTCTTTTTTATAGTGAATGAAATCGGCAGTTAGCTCAAAATCGGCCTGTTTACGTTTGGCAGACGTAATTTTAATTTCATGGCTGATGGTAGCTGGTTTACCACTCAGGATATAAATACGATCAGATAAAGTAATGGCTTCATCAACGCTATGGGTAATTAGTAAGGTTGAATTCTGCATTTGACGACTAATATCGGTGTACCACTGATAAATTCCACGTTTGGTTAATTCATCTAGCGCACTAAAAGGTTCGTCTAAAAGGGTTAGGTCCTTAGTTGAAAGGAAAGTTCTTAGCAAGGCTGCACGTTGTTTCATTCCACCAGAAAGTTCATGGGGGTATTTATTTTCATAACCCGTTAAGCCAAAAAATTCAAAAAGTGGTTCGGCACGGGCAGTGGCTGCGCTTTTTTTAACCCCTTTGACTAAATCAGGCAAGATTACATTATTCATAATCGTTCGAAAGGGGAGGAGCAAGTCTTTTTGCAGCATGTAGCCTAGGTGCCCAGCTTGTCCGGTAATATCTTCATCGTTAAAGACGATATTGCCAGACTTGGGTTGATTAATACCAGCTATGATGTTAAATAGGGTGGTTTTACCAATCCCACTGACCCCGAGAATTGATACAATTTCGTTTGGTTTTACTGATAAAGAAACATCATGGAGAATTTCCTTGTCACCGAAACTTTGGTTAATATGTTGTACAAGTAATTCTGTCATTGTAATTATTCCTCGATAAGTTACTGTTTTGGTAAGTATTGATTAGTGAAGCCTTGATTTTTAGCGAGTTTTTGTTCAACAAGTTTATGATCATTAAGCCACTTGTAAAAGTTATTCCAGCGCATAGCGTCAATTTTTCCAAATTGGCCGTCTTTAGTTAAGTAGTATTTAGATAAGTAATTTTGACTCTTGTAAATTAACTTCTGATTACTCTTAAGTTCTGGAACGGCCTTCATTAATAAATCAGCAGAAGCTTTAGGATTTTTAGTGGCATATTGATAACCTTCGGTGGCTGCAGCCATGAATGCTTTAGCAGCCTTTGGATTTTGCTTCAAGAAACTATTGTTCCCAATAATGAGCGGGGTGTAGTAATCAAACACAGGATTAATAGATCTAAAACTAAAGTAATTAACTGGATAGTTTTTAATCTCGGCGTTAATACCTGCCCAGCCGTAGAAAATCCAGATTGCATCAGCAGCCTTGGATTTGAGACCAGCGACTTCATCAGTAATATTGTTAGGGACCGTTTTTACCTTAGAAAAATCACCACCATCATCTTTAACCACTTGTTTGATGGTTGCTAGTTCTGTAGGAGTATTCCAGGTTGCATAGCGATAGCCTTGCATTTTTTTAGGGCTAGTGATTCCATCAGCCTTACGCGACATAATTCCTGAAGTATTATGTTGAAGAATTGCTCCCATGGCAGTGAGGGGAAGGGGATTCTTTTTGCCAATTGCACTAGCTAAGGAATCTTGACCAGAAATCCCAATTTGAGCTTTGCCACTAGCTACGATTTGTTCGGCACTATCTTTAGAAGGCTGAACAAACTTTACTTTTAGATGATGTTTTTTGAAGTAGCCTTTTTCTTGGGCAACATAGAGGCCTGTATGGTTAGTATTGGGCGTCCAATCTAAGGCAACCGTAATGGTTTGAGTTTTAGCCGCTGAATTTGATTTTCCACAGGCAGTGAGTAATAGCGTAAAAATAGGTAAAAGGACGATTAGACTAAAAAATTTTTTATGCTTGAGCATGATTAGTTCTCCTCCATGGGGTAATAAGATACTGAATCCAGTTAACAAGTAAAATTAAGGCCAAACTTAAAATTGAAATTAAAAAGATTACCGCAAACATTTTGTCGTAAGCATAGGCCTTCATGACACGGGTCATGTAAACCCCTAAACCATTGAAACCGCCGACCCATTCTGAAACTACGGCGCCTACTAATGAATATGAAGCGGAAATTTTTAAGCTAGCAAAAAGTGAATCAATTGCATCGGGAAACTTGATGTAAAAATAAATTTTAGGTGTATTAGCCCCTAAAGTACGCATCAAGGTAATGAGATCTTTATCAGTTGAACGAAAAGCATCTAGCATGCCGACTGCAATCGGAAAGAAAGTAGTAGCGACTACTAAAACTACTTTTGGCAAAATGCCATAACCGAACCAAAGGATTAATAAAGGTGCAATCGCGACGGTGGGGATGGTTTGAGTAATCACTAGCAACGGGTAAAGCGCTTTATAAATGGGATGAAATAAATCCATGATTAAGGCTAATCCAACTCCTAAAAGCACTCCAAAGCATAGTCCCCAAAATGCTTCGATCAGAGTAACTAATGAGTTTGAAAATAAGGCGGAATAGTCACTTTTAAAAACTTCTAAAACCGAAAGTGGGGATGGTAACAGGAATTCAGGGATAATCTGGAAGAAACTAATTGCTTGCCAAATGGCTAAGATTAATAAAACAGCTACGATAGGTAGAAAATTAATGCTGGTATTTGTCAGTTTTTTCATGAATGCCAAGAACCTGTCCTTCTGGTTTGTAATTAATCTTTACATAAGACATTACTTGCGGAGCGCCAGCGTCAGCAGTTATTTTAGTAATATTCTTAACGATTTCCATCAATTGATCATAGTCGCCCTCAAGGGTGGTTTCAAAAGCACCTACTTGATAATTAACACCGGTAGATTTTATATATTTGATAGCTTGGTCGACGGCGGCGACTAGCTTCTTTTCGTCTTCCATTATAGGAAGGACTTGAATTGCGACACTTGTGTTCATAAATAAATTCCTCCATTTTTAAAATTTAGGTACAAAAAAAGCCGGCTTAAAAAGCCAGCTTCACTGCATCTTGTGTTAGAAAATAATCATTCTAATATTACAATTGAGTCTTCCTGCGCTGGCATTATCCATATCAGGTTCGAGGGTCAAAAACCATTTAGTTTTAATCTCAGCCAGGTAAAGCCCAGCACCCCTGTTACAAAATCAGTATATCTTAAATTCTAAATAAGTAAAGAGAAAGTTATTTTTAATTTTTTAGGATAAATCCTTGCATTTTGGTTTAGACCATTTTATAATTGGACTATACCAAAAACGAAAAAGGAGATTTGATCATGAAGGTTATTATTGTTAAAGATAACGTAGAAGGCGGAAAAGAAGGATACAAACTATTTGCTGATGCAAAGAAAAATGGAGCAACAACATTTGGGTTAGCTACTGGTAGTACACCGATTACCACTTATCAAGAAATTATTAAGAGTGATCTAGATTTTACGGACTCAATCTCAATCAATTTAGATGAATATGTTGGTTTGCCAGAAGATAGTGACCAAAGTTATGATTACTTTATGCACGAAAACCTCTTCAATGCTAAACCATTCAAGCACTCATACTTACCAAATGGTCGTGCAGCAGATCTTGAAGCCGAAGCCAAGCACTATGACCAAATTATCGAAGATAACCCAATTGATTTACAAATCCTTGGTATCGGACGTAATGGTCACATTGGTTTTAACGAACCAGGTACACCTGCAGACAGTACAACTCACAAAGTGTCACTAACTCAATCAACAATTGATGCTAACGCTCGTTTCTTCGAACATGAAGAAGACGTTCCACGTTATGCTATTTCAATGGGACTTGCTTCAATTATGAAGAGTAAGCATATTTTGATCGAAGCTTACGGCGAAGACAAAGCTGATGCAATCAAAGGTATGATCGAAGGTCCTGTCACAACTGACTTACCAGCTAGTGTTCTTCAAAACCATGATAACGTTACTGTTATTATTGATGAAGCAGCTGCTAGCAAGCTTTCAAACAAATAATTTAAAATATTCAGCCTAACATAAAGTCTTTGTGTTAGGCTTTTTTTATTGCAGTCAAAATGTAAAATTTGTTGATAGTTGAAAACGTTTACGCAAAGAGATATTATGAAATAGTATGTTGGTGGGATACTTGAAGCTAAAACGTCACGCTTAAAAAAAGTTTTTACGACATTTTAAAACCAAAATACATTGAAATATCAATAAATAATAATATTTAAAAATTCTAACGATGAATTTTACAAGCTTACAAACAGATAATACGTTACAATAAGCTATTATTATGAGAGAAGGAGCTATTTAAGTTGGAAAAGACAATTGCAATCAATGCGGGAAGCTCAACCCTTAAGTTTAAATTATTTGAAATGCCGGAAGAAAAGGTTATTTCATCAGGAACTGTCGATCGGATCGGTATTCCAGGATCAAACTTCACGATTAAGACCACTGATGGTAAAAAAGTTGAAATTGACCAACCAATTAAAAATCATGAAGAAGCAGTTAATTTACTCTTAAAAGAGCTATTAAAATTAGATATTATTAAAGATTACAGTGAAATTACCGGTGTAGGACACCGAGTAGTTGCGGGTGGAGAAATTTTCCAAGATTCTGCTTTAATTGATGACAAAGTCTTAAAGCAAATCGAAGACTTAAAAGAATATGCGCCTTTGCATAATCCAGCTAACGCTACAGGAATCCGTGCTTTCAAGAAGGTTTTACCAGATATCACTAGTGTGGCAGTTTTTGATACATCTTTCCATGAAACGTTACCTGAAAAAAATTATCTTTACAGTATTCCTTATGAATACTATGAAAAATATGGGGCTCGTAAATACGGTGCTCATGGTACTAGTCATCAATATGTAGCAGGTCGTGCGGCTAAGATGATGGGCAAGCCATTAGAAGAACTAAAAATAATCACCTTACATTTAGGGGCTGGTAGTTCAATTACAGCTATCAAGGATGGAAAATCATTTGATACATCAATGGGCTTTACACCTCTAGCAGGGATTACTATGGCAACCCGTTCTGGTGATATTGATGCCTCTTTAGTAGTTTACTTAATGCAAAAACTTAATATTACTAATCCGGAAGACATCTTAACTATTTTGAATAAGAAGTCTGGTTTGCTAGGACTATCAGGAATGTCACCTGATTTGCGTGATATAATTGATGCCGCTGAAAAAGGTGAACATCGTGCACAAATGGCCATCGATATTTTTGTTAATAATATTGTGAAATACATTGGTTCCTATGCAACTGAAATGGGTGGTTTAGATGGAATTGTATTTACAGCAGGAATTGGTGAAAATAGTGTTCCAATGCGTGAAAAAATTACTTCTAAATTAGGAATTTTCAATGTTAAACTTGACCAAGCGCTTAATGAAAAACGTGGAGAACGTTTCATTAGTGCGGAAGACTCGGCTGTCCAAGTCATGGTAATTCCAACTGATGAAGAATTGGCGATTGCTCGCGATGTTGAAAAGTTTAAAAAAATGGGGGACTAACTCATGGATTTATTTGAAGGTTTGAAGTCAAAAATTAAGGGCCAAAATAGAACAGTTGTATTTCCCGAAGGTGAAGATGTTCGAGTTTTAGCTGCCGCTATTCGACTAGCTGATGATGGCTTAGTTCAATCAATCTTACTCGGAGTGGAAGCTGATATTAAAGCTACTGCTGAAAAGCATGGATTAAACCTTGAAAATGTGCAAATTATTGATCCGAGCCAATATCCGGAAGCCGATCAAAAGGAAATGATTGATAAGTTAGTTGAACGTCGTAAGGGTAAAAATACCGAAGAACAGGTTATCGAAATGCTCAAAGATGTAAATTACTTCGGAACTATGCTAGTTTACTTAGGCAAGGCGGATGCCATGGTATCTGGAGCAGTTCATGCTACTGGTGATACAGTTCGCCCCGCTCTTCAAATTATCAAGACTAAACCAGGAATGCGTCGAATTAGTGGAGCATTTATCATGCAACGCGAAAATGAACGCTATGTCTTTGGGGATGCAGCTATTAATATTGATCCCGATGCAGAAACATTGGCTGAAATTGCGATTCAAAGTGCAGAAACTGCTCGCCTATTTGACATCGACCCTAAGGTTGCAATGTTAAGCTTTTCAACTAAAGGCTCAGCGGCTGGACCAATGGTAGATAAAGTTCGCGAAGCTACTAAGGTTGCCCAAGAACGTGATCCAAAGACCCCATATGATGGTGAACTTCAGTTTGATGCAGCCTTTGTTCCAGCTGTTGGAGCAAGTAAGGCTCCAGATTCAGAAATTGCAGGACATGCGAATGTCTTTATCTTCCCTGAACTTCAATCTGGAAACATTGGTTATAAGATTGCTCAACGTCTAGGCGGTTTTGAAGCAATTGGCCCAATCTTGCAAGGACTTAATGCACCGGTTTCCGATTTATCTCGTGGAGCTAGTGAAGAAGATGTCTATAAAGTAGCAATTATTACCGCAGCTCAAGTTTAGAAAATAAAAATAGGAATCGGAATTTTTCCGACTCCTATTTTTTTTGTGCACATTCAGGGCAATACCCTTCGACTTCAATATGATTGGCAATAATGTCGTATCCAGTTTTTTTAGCAGCAATGCGGTCGATTTTAGCTAAATCAGATGCGTATTCAGGATAATCAACATCAATGATTTTTCCACAGTTAACGCAAATTACGTGGAAATGAGGATGGCCATAGTAGTCGTAATGAATTCCATCTTCACTACTAGTTAATTCAATGACTAGACCTTGATCTACCAGAAGTTTAAGTGAATTATATACAGTGGCTAAACTTAAGCTAGGTTCTTTGGCGTTGACCGCTTTAAAAATAGTTTCCACAGTTGGATGATTTCTTTTTTCAATCAAATATTCCAGTACTAACCGACGTTGAGGAGTAATCCGTATATGATTATCACGTAAATGGTCAATTGCTTCATCAATAGTCTTTTTCATCATCCTATTTCTCCTATGTGTTATTAACTAATTGAAACACTTTTTAAGTTTGGTTTCAATGTGCCACAATCGAATTTGAAAAAAGTTTTCGTTGCGCCTTTACTTTACCTTTTTTAATTAATAAAATTATAATTAAGCTTATTTGAGGAGGGCGTATACATGAATAAGATTCGCCACCAGTTTGATCAATTGGTGCAAGGTGAATATCGTGAGGCCTTCATTCTGATTCTAGGAATGATTGTGATGCTGATTGGAGAGTTTTCAACCGCATTGGCAGTCACTAAAATTGTGGAAGCATTTGGAAATAATGAAGTTGTCGTACAACTGACGAATATTTTACCTTTGGCTTGGTTAGCTTTAATGTATCCATTGGGCCCAGTTTGGTTGCAAAAAAAGTCAGTCGTTCAGTTGTTAAAGTTATCCTTAGCTATTTTTATGATTGGTTCTTTATTAGTAGGGATAGCTTTTAATATGCCTATTTTATTACTGGGCCGGATTATTCAAACCACGGGGTGTGGAATTCTATTACCAATGCTTCCGAGTTTAATTGCGACAATTTTACCAGAAAAAAATGTGGGTTTAACCAAAATGGGAGATGTTATGTTAGGAGTAGCGCTAGTTTTAGCCTTATTTCTAACCGGAATATCCTTTTTATTGGGAAACTGGCAATTAATCAATATTTTCTTAATTGTTTTAAGTCTGATCATTTACCACAATGCGTCAAGTATTAAAATCGATTTAGAAATCAGTACATATAATATTGAACGGGTAAACGTAGTTCTTTCGAGTGGCTTTATGGTCTTCATTGGTTGGATAGTTACTTTGGGAGATCAAATCACGAGTAGCTGGTTTAGCTGGGGCTTATTGGTGATAGGTATTGGTCTAATCGCAACTTATCTGTGGCGTGAATTATCTGTACCCAATCCGTTGATTGATTTTAAAGGATTATTCAATGTTCGATACTTGCGGGCTGTATTACTCCAAGGAATTGGAGATGCTTCCTTAGTAGTGTTAATGATTATCGGGATTTTATATTTGCGTCAAGGATTACATTATTCGGTCATTATTATTGGATTAGCCTTGATGCCATCGATCGTCGTGATGATTTTAATGCATCATGCTACCAAACGATGGTTTAACAAATTCGAATCGGTCAATAACGTCAGAATGGCGATGAGCTTAATGATGGTGGGATGGGGATGTCTATCCTTGTTCTCAACCTACTTAAACCTAATTTTATTTATTGTTTTAACTATAATAATTGAAGCTGGGCATGGATTGTTAATGCAGGTGGGTCAAGAACTCAGCCAAAATCAAAAATCGGCACGTTTAAATAACATGGCCGATATTTTTATGGCTCAGTTCAAATTGATGTCCTCAGGCATGATATTGGCAATTTTGTCAGTTGTTTTGCAGAATGTAACCAACAGTCACACTAGTAACGGATTACCAGGTAAATTATCAACCCTCGTGGGATACCGAGCTACTTTTTCACTTTTCTTTGTGATTACAATTTTAGGTTGGATTATCACGATGTTGGCAGGCAGAAACTTAAACTTAAGCAAACATATTGTAAAATAATTGGGGAATTCAAATGGATTTTAAAGTAGTTTTTAGAAAAACAAAAACGTTTTTAAGTGCTTTACTGAAGCGGTTCAACGATTCGGAAGTTGTAAATAATTCGATTGTTTTAGCGTATTATTTACTACTTTCATTTTTTCCAATGGTAATGTTGATGGGATCGTTATTACCATTGTTTGATATCAAAGTGAACACGGTGCTAGAATACATTGAAACAGTGGTACCGGTGACAATTTACAACATTACCGAGCCCATTGTTAAAGATTTTCTGGGGAGTGGAAATGGCGAGTTACTATCGTTCAGTTTGTTGTTGACAATCTATTCAGCTAGCCAAGCTGTGGCTGCTTTTCAACGGACAATTAATCGAGCTTATGATGTAGCTAAACATCAAAATCCCATTGTTAATCGGATTGTCGCGTTTGTTTTGACCGTAATAATCATTGCTATTATGGGGATTTTGGTATTCCTCTTTAGTTTTGGACAAACGTTGATTAGTTATTTAACCCCAATTCTGAATTTACCAACGCATCTGTTTGATTTGATCGGACAGTTGAAATGGCCTGTAACTATCGTGGGCTTATTTGTTGGATTAGCGTTGTTATACTACTTGGTGCCTAATGCTAAAATCAAATTTAAGTACGTTATTCCAGGATCAATTGCCGCAACCATTGGAACAATGATTATCTCGCAATTTTTCTCATTCTACTTACGAATTTTTGCCCGTTCAGTAACCAGTTATAAGACTTTGGGAACCTTTATTGCGATTATGTTCTGGCTAAATTTCTCGGCAATGGTAGTTATGTTTGGTGGAGTTTTGAACGCTACCTGGCAAGAGCTACGTGAAGGAAAGATTGTGGAAACCTCCGGCAGTCTTAGAAAAGTAGCTGGTAAGTATAAAATTAAAATCAAAAAATAAAAGTTATCCAACAGTGGAATTAACCGCTGTGGATAACTTTTTTATTTTTCTGAATAAACCACTTCAAAAACTTCGGAAACCACCGGCTTATCCTCTGTAAATTGAGTATCATATTTTTGCATGAGTTTAGTAAATTTAGCTAACGAACGTGCCCGCCAATCTTCAATCGATAAGTCGCCTTCACCCTCATTATAGGCGTGCTCACCTGAGATTCGAAGGAAAGGTACTAATTCCGAGACGACCGTCTGGATGATTGCGATTGGTTTCATGTCACCATTTAAAAGGATGAAATAATCACCAACCTGAGGAACGGCCTCTTGTTCTGCTGAATAATAGGCAAGTGGTTTCGAGGTAGAACGTTTCTTACCACTTAAAATCAAAGCGTTAAGACGGTTAATTTCGTCTGGTTGATCTTGAGGACCAAACCACCGTGTCTGGTAAGTTTTACCTTCAATTTTATTTTTTGTAGTAAAATCATGCCACATTTTTTCTGCTGGAGTTGTCATAATATCATTCCTTTCGAATGTAATTAACCTATTTTAACATTGTGAAAACGGTTACGCAAAAACTGTGAAATTATGCTATTCTAAGTAAATTTGACGTAAGTCAGCTAAATCTTGATCTGAAAATTCGAGTGCTTCCTTGAAATAATGATCAAATGAACCAAAACGATCAAGAATTAAATCATGGGTATGATCGAGACTGGAAGCAGTCACTGAGAATACACTATTCATTTTTTGGATAAGTTTATCCACATGTTTACCAGTAATTTGGCGGCGAAGCTCATCGGGATCTTGATTGCTGTATACCAAATTAGTTAGAAGGTAGTCTTCACGAATAGTTTGGTAGGGGACCTGAAGGGCTGAAAGAATCAGCATACCGGCCATGCCTGTTCGATCTTTACCAGCTGCACAGTGGAAAAGTAATGATTCTTTTTCGTTGGTATTAGCTAATAAATCGACAAACATCTGGTGAAAAGCAATCCGCGAGTGTTCACTAAAGGCCATTGTTAGGTATGGATCATATAAGGACTGTTCATAAGCTTGATATTTTAAATGTTTATTTTGGGGTAAATCAGATTTTTCGTTATCTTGGATAGGATAAACTGGATAAAAACGATAGATAGTTTGGGCTGGGATTTTATCGGAACTCCAGGACGCTTCAGCTGGTGAGCGAAGGTCGATATCATATTTGAGTCCATAATCAGCCAATAGGGCCTGAGTGCGAGGAGTTAAATGACTCAGCTCACCTGAACGGAGCAATTTTTGCCATTTAATAGTCTGATTAAATTTAGTTTGATAACCACCCAGCTCACGAAAGTTTACTGCACCAGGTACATTTAAAATACGTTCCGGTTTCATAAGAAAGAAAACCTCCCTTTATTAATATCATTACCATTATAGTCTGATTTAATTCCATTCGGGAAATAAAAAATTTGAAGGTAAGTAAAAAGACGCCGATTAAGGCGTCTTTTTGGGGAGTAGGTTGTTGAAAACTAAATTCTGTACTTTTTGGAGGAGTAATCAGAATAAAAGTTTAACGAATGAGGAAATTTCTTTCCTCATCCATGTAAATCATATTAAAGCATAAATGTGAATTTTTTGTTAACGAAGTGTATTGAAAGTAACAAACTTTGTTAAGTTAGTTTTAAAATATCTTTATTCTAAGTAAATTTTACGTAAATCGGTAATATCTTGTTCAGTTAGCTTTAGATACTCTCTTAAATAATTATCCATAGATCCAGAAAGTCTACGAATTTCATCCATGGCGGAATTATAATAAGAAATATTTACAGATTGAAGAGCTTTAACACTTTGAATAAAGGCGGAATTTTTATTTTTGAGTTTAAGATCCATCACGACACCATTTTGATAAGCTTTAGTGGCGCGATTAGTTAAGAGATAGTCAGCACGAATAGTGTCTTCATCCACGTTTAAAGCACTTAATAGAAAGATTGCTCCCATGCCTGTTCGGTCTTTACCAGCCGTGCAATGGAAAAGTAGCGCAGAATCATCAGCACTATTAGCAAGCAGCGCATCAAAAAACTTGCGATAAGCCTTTTGAGAATGTCTTTGGCGAATTACATCCCGATAAACACGGCGCATTTCGACTAATCCACTAGTAGGATCGCTATTCATTTTACGCTGAAGTTCATCAGTTTGTTTTGTGCTTTGAGTTTCATCAACTCGAAAAACAGGAGCAAAAACATATTCAGCACCTGAAGGGACACGATCAGGAAATTTACTTTTTTCTTCGGGAGAACGAAAATCGACGTCAAATTTAACATTGTAATCTTCTAAAAGGCGTATATCTGCATCAGCTAGACCTCCTAGTTTTCCAGAACGAATCAACTTATTCCACTTGATAGTTTTACCATCTAAATTTGTATATCCGCCTAGTTCACGAAAATTCAATCCGGATGAAATAGGTAAAAGTCTTGGTTTTGTCATACAATCTCCTCGCTTTAAATATTATTTTTAACTCGGTTGGCCATGTTGTCATAGATCCGTTTACAATCGCTGCTATTACCCCGTAATTCGTAGTCATCAATCATTTCAAAACCGTAATCTTGGGCATAGCGACGAGCTGTTAAACAGTATTGTTCGTTAAAGTTACGATTTCCACTACCAATTACACCTAAGCAAAATTTTCGGTTATCATGGTAAGCAATATATTCGCCGAGCGTATTGGTCATCAGTTCTTTAACGCCATTATCAATGCCATTTCCACCGTCAAGATAAGTAGGGACGAAGGCAAAATATGGTTGAGTTTCATCTGCAAAATCAGTTTGATCGGTAACTTCTTTGCTAATAATCAAAGGATTACTAGTATCATTTTGATGCATCTTTTCAGCATAATCTGCCAGATCATCTACAAATGACTGGGTATTCCCAGCAACTGATATATATATAATGTAAATCTGATTTTCCATGTTAAAAACTCCCTGTCTAGAATTTACTTCAAAAAACATTTTACGCCCCTCTTACCTAAAATGATACCACGGTAAAGTTGCAAACTCATAATGTTATGCAAAAGTAAGATGTGATATGGAAACGGTAACAAAAAGTAGTACAATGATAGTTAATAATGTAAGGGGTGAAGAATTTGGAGCCATATCTTGTGTTTATGGATATTGATGGAACCTTAATCGATAACCATCAGAACGTTTTACCGGAGACGAAGAGAACCATCGAAAAATTACAACAACGCGGTGTAATTTTCTATATTGCGACGGGACGGATGCTTTCGCTAGCTGAACTAATTCGCAATAAAATCAACGATCAAGTTGAAATTATAGCTTCAAATGGATCTGTATATCAAAAAGGACATCATTTTCATAAGGAGCATTTAGGATGGAATGCACTTAAGGAAATCTATAATATAACGTCAGAACTGGGTCTTTCGACTAACTTTTTCACAACAGATATGACGTATTACACACGTGAAAAGCCGTGGATGTTGAGTCGTTTAGCTCGAGTTCGGGTTATGGCCGATAAGACTGGTAACCGACGTTTTGAGAAAGTTAGAGACCTGGAACATTTACACCAACTTAGTAGTCAAATTATCAATGGGATTACCATTGATAAGACTAAGTCGGAACGGCTAGATGAAGCGCGTGAAAAAATGGAGGCAACTGGGTTACTTAAGGTATCGTCGTCTTCACCAAACAACTTGGAATTAATTCCTAGGCGAATTTCAAAAGCAACTGCTGTACGGGCAATTATGGATAAATATGGCATCCCGCTTGAACGCACAATTGCTTTTGGAAATGACATGAATGACCTAGAAATGATTAAAGCCGTTGGCACGGGGGTTGCGATGGGGAATAGTCCTCAAATCCTAAAAGACGAAGCCGATGCGGTTACGGATAGTAATGTGGAAAACGGGATTGGGAATTTTTTGGAGTCATATTTTAAATAAATAAAAAAGGAAGTAGCCTTTAAAGGACTACTTCCCTTTTTATTTAATCAAACAAAGTCTCGGTTATCGCGACAACAGGAGGGACATCAGCGAGTTCCTCAGGTTTTAGTTTGTGAACTAAGAACCAATCGATATGGGCATTTTCATTATCGAGAACTTCGAAATCATAATTTTGAATTCGGACGTGTTCACCAACTTTGATATCTGGTTTGTGATCAATAACGTAACCACCAAGAGTAACGACGTCTTCTTCTTCAAAATCTGGAACATCAATGCCAAAGTAACGTTCAAAATCATAAACGGTCATTTTACCGCTAACTTTATAATGTCCATTTTCTTCTTTATGAATATAGTCACCAGAAACGTCATCGATTTCATCATTGATGTTGCCGAAGACTTCTTCGTAAATATCCTTATCAGTGATAATTCCACTGGTTCCACCATATTCATCCACAACGACTGAAATTGGTACCTGTTTTTGAATCATTTGTTCTAAAACATCTTGTAAAGCGAGCGTTTCAGGAACGGTAATGATATTACGAAGTAATTTGCTAACTTTGATATCGCCATCAACTTGGCTTTGACGAATAATATCGTAATTGTAAATATAGCCAAGAATTTTATCTTTATCATTATTGGCTACCACTGGGAAACGACTGAAACGGCTTTGAAGATACTGACGTAGAGCTTCATCAACTTTACTATTAATATCTAAGACAACCAGTTGCGTACGGTCAATCATGATATCTTTAGCGACTTTATCATTAAAATCAAAAGCCCGTTGCATGTAAACATAATCATTTTTATCCAATTCACCGCCACTAACGGCATTTCGAGAAAGATTTAAAATTTCTGCTTGAGAGAATATTTCGTCACTTTCATCGGCGGGTTGCATCCCTAGCAAACGGACAATTCCATTGGCCGAAGCATTAAGCAACCAAACGAATGGATAAAAGGTGGTATGGAAATAATGGAGGGGTGTTACGACCCACATTAAAACTTTTAGTGGAATATCGATACTAATATTCTTTGGAACAATTTCTGTAATAACCACTTCTAAGTAAGTTAACAATAGAACCCCAACAACTGCTCCCACAATATGCAGAGAAGCTGAGTTAATTAGGTGAGTTGCTCCAAAAACTTCAACAACAAAATATTCAACGGTTGATTCACCAATCCAACCTAAGATAATACCACAGATCGAAGTACCTACCTGAGTGGTGGATAAATATTCGTTAAGTTTACGAACCATCCGCATCGCCAGTTGATATTTCTTCTTTTTACGAGCACTTGTTGTTTCTTTTTCAGCCTCTTCTAAGGCACTGAGCCGTGTTTGCACTAAAGCAAATTCTGCCGCAACAAAAAAGTAAGCTAATATAAAAGTAATTAGCATCACAATCAGGTTAGAGACTATCTGACCGCTATCCAAAAATAATTCCCCATTTCTTTTTTCTAGTTATTGTTACATTATACAACGAGAATTTTAAAAATAGTATGAAAAGTAGCTTTCTTTTTAATGTTGTATAGTGAAGTTTAATGTTATCATGGAGCTATAATTTATTATATAGTGGATGGAGGTTCTTGTACTATGAAAAAGATTAACATTGGTGGTATGCGCGTTTCTAACGTTGCTTTAGGTATCATGCGAATGAATGCGCTATCAGACAAAGACGCAGCAACGGCCATTGAGGCTGCTTTTGATATAGGAATTAATTATATTGATTCAGCTGATATTTATGGACATGGTGAATCCAGCAAAAAATTCCGTGAAGGACTAAAGCTATCGAGTGTAAATCGTGAGGATTTGTACATTCAATCTAAGGGTGGAATTGAAAATAGTAATAGTGGCGACATCCCTTATGGCAATCGCTATAACTTTAGTAAAGAGCACATCATTGGTGCGGTCGACGGCGAACTTCAGCGTTTAGGTGTGGACTATCTAGATGCCTTTTTACTTCATCGACCTGATCCACTAATGGAACCAGCACAAATCGCAGAAGCTTTTGATGAACTTCAAGCTGCTGGTAAAGTACGTCATTTTGGGGTTTCTAATTTTAATCCAATGCAGGTTGAATTAGTTCAAAAGTACACTAAGCAAAAACTTGAAATTAATCAGCTTCAATTTGGAATTATGCATACAGGAATGATTGATTTTGGCATGCATACTAACATGTTCGACGAACGTAGTATTGATCATGATGGCCAGATTTTGGAATACGCAAGATTACACGATATGACAATCCAAGCTTGGTCACCTTACCAATATGGTTTCTTTGATGGTGTATTTATTGATAATCCTAAATTCCCAGAATTAAATAAGAAGATGAAACAAATTGCAGATATTTATGGTGTAACTAAGAATGCCATTGCAACCGCGTGGATTTTGAGACATCCTGCGCAATTCCAAGTATTACTGGGAACCATGAATCCTCAGCATATTAAAGAATCAGCTGCTGGTAGTGATGTCGAACTTACTGGTCAAGAATGGTATGACATTTACTACGCTGCTGGAAACGACATGCCTTAAATTAAAAAATAGTAACGTCCCTTACTTTATAGTGAGGCGCGTTACTATTTTTTATTTCTTTTGAATGGCTACTCGTAAAATTGTTTTACGCTGTGCTTCTTCAACACGCCGAAAATCACTCATATAGATTTCGGTATGTTCTTTTTCACTGCGTACGTACCCAGCTTCATCGATAAATTGCTCTAATTTGGCGAAGCTTTCAGGTTCATCGTCGAACGCACCGACATGTAAAATCTGCGCTACTAATTGTTCTGGTTGATGGTCGAAAAAGACTTGGTCAAATAAATCAGCATCGATTTTAGATTTTGCCCGAACTAACGCTTCTGCAGCAATTGCATCAGTCACAAAATCAGGTTGTTTAATACTGATTGTATATGTGAAATGTTCTTTTTGCATGACTGGCGCATCTAAATATTGAGGTTGAATTCCCCAATATCCTTGGAGCGGATAAACGGTGTATAACTTAAAGTTAGGAATATTCCAATCATTTTTTTGACTCATGCGAATTGTATAGGATAAAGGATAAAGTGTTTGAACTCGCTTCTGAAAATCGGGTAAATTGGGATCACCGTTACCTTTGATACTAAAATAATTTTGAGCAGGGATGGTTAAAATTTGAGGCTTTTTTCTAAGTGAAAAACCAGCTTCTTCTTTACGCCATTCGATTTTTTCGTCCGTCATAAGAATTCCTCGTGAATTACTTAGTTGAGCGCTTTGTTAGCGTCACTGATTTTCATTGTGATATTTTTAGGGTGATCTTGAACCACCACAATGGTTCCCTTACCTAAGAAATCTTTTTCTCCAGTATATTTGACGGTATATTCTTTAGCGACTGCCCCAGAATTTTGAAGTCCCATGACGTATATTTCTTCATCCGTAGAGTCATCACTAAAAACGAATGCGATGGCGGGAGTAACGACAATTTGGTCCTTCTTCATTTGACGTAGGGTATCCCATAAACCATTGATGACTTCGATTGGGAACATTGCTTTTACTTCTTCAGATACTTTTCTTTTTTTAGTTGGATCAAACATTAAATTTTCCTCCGTTTTTATGCATGTAAATAGAGTACCATAAATGCTAATTTTTGATAAACAATTCTATGCATCGAGGTTAACTAGTTTTTAAAACTAGATGAAGATGTTATAATAATGGTAAATAAGTAAAGGAGCACTAGTTATGAGTGATTATAAAGAATACCAAAGATGGCTTGAATTAGTACGATTAATTGAATTACCCCATTGGGATGATTTGCCTAATTTTGATCTTTATATGGATCAAGTAGTGGCATTAATGACCGAATACACAGGTCCTTTGGGACTTGAAGCAGTGACTCCGGCGATGGTTAATAATTATGTTAAAAATAAGGTAATTGTCGCTCCCACTAAGAAGAAATATCAAGTTATGCAAATTGCTGATATCTTGTTAATTACACTTTTAAAACAATCTTTTTCCATTCAAGAAATCCGTTCAGGAATTGATCGGGTGACTGCTAGTGAGTATCCCAAACAAGCTTACGATCGCTTCATTGATTTAGTTAATAATAAAATCAAGCATATGGGACTATCACGTCCAGACCGTAATGCCAACAATCTAACAGATCAACTTTTAGAAGCAGCTTCCAACATGATTGTTGATCAATTAGAAACTAATCAATTAGTTAAAGTGGTTAAAGATTCGAAAAAACATCAACCGACTAAGATTAAATAAAAAAAGAGGATCTACGATTTATTTGTCGTAGGTTCTCTTTTTTACTATTCAATAATGTCACCGAAAGTCCCGTGAACTAGTTGAGCTAAATCCTCCGCCTTTAATTGAACAGATCGACCAATTTTTCCTGAAGATACGATGATTGTGCCTTGTTCTTTGGCAACATCTGAAATGTAAATAGGAAAGTGCTTAGTTTCATAAATTCCAATAGGAGTATTAGCCCCATGTTCGTAACCCGTGGTGGCAATTAAATCCTTTAATGGAATCATACCAACTTTTTTATTACCCGAAATTTTAGCAAGTTTTTTGTAACTTAGATGTTCATCAACTGGTAAAACTCCAACAATGGGGCCAGTTTTATTTCCAATTAATGCTAAAGTTTTATAAATGAGGTGATCATCAACACCGATGTGATCAACGTTTAATTGCTTAACATCACCATCTTGAAATGTCGGAAAAATAAATTGCTTGTATTCAATTTTGTTTTTGTCTAAAATCTGTTCAACAAGGGTTTTAGAGACTTTTTCTTTCTTCTTTTTACCCATGATCTCACCACCTACCCTTGTATTTTAGCATAGGAAAAATCGTTAGTTAATAAAATCAAAGCATTCAAGTTTGCTATAATGGTGAAAGCAATTAACAATGGGAGATAGTTTAATGGAAGATCTGATCTACAAAAAAATCATTCACGACCTTAAAAAAAGAATCTTTAATAATGAATTTCCAACGATGCGTTTACCAGATGAACGTTCGTTAACTACGGAATATGACGTGAGTCGTAGTTCCGTCAAAAGAGCATTAAGTTCCATGGCACATGAGGGAATAGTTTTTAAAAAACGAGGTTCCGGAACTTTTATCAATCCGCTCTATTTGAAAAGTCAATCCTCTTTTAATTATGAAGGATCTAATCTAGGTATCACAGATAGTTTGAAATCCAATGGTAAAAAGCAGGGAATTAAAGTGCTAGATTTTTCAGTAGTTCCTGCTACGGAAAATATGAAGACAGATTTATTTTTAAATGAAGGTGACTTTGTCTATCAAGTTCGTCGCTTACGTTTGTTAGATGATGAACCAATCATGATTGAAACGGGCTATATTCCAATTAAAATTGTGCCGGAGTTATCCAAGGCCATTGTGGAAAAATCGATTTTTAATTATTTAGAGGACGCTCAAGGCCAACACGTAACACGTTCGTTTATGTCGATTCAAGTAGAACCCTCCAATGCTGAAGATCAAAAACTTTTAGGATTAACCGAAAATGAACCCGTCGGTGTTATGTCCGGAATTTTCTTTATGGATGATGGTACGCCGTTTGAAATTTCAAATATGCGAATTCACTACAAATATATGAATTACAGCACATTTGTGTCTGTCGATTAAGCAAAGCATCTAATTTTGATTAGATGCTTTTTTACGTTAGAATAGCCGTTGAAAAGGTGATTTCGTATCATTTTTAAAATTGGACCGTATCAATTTAAAAAATGATTGACCTTTTTTGAGAAAGCGGTTATAATAAATTCATAAATTAAAAACAACCTATTTTTCGCTCACGAAAGGAAGAGTACAATGACAGATTATTCATCAAAAGAATATTTTGACAAGCTTGAAAAATTTTGGCGTGCTGCTAACTATCTTTCAGTAGGACAATTATATTTAAAAGACAATCCGCTATTAAAACGCGACATTAAACCAGAAGATGTAAAAGTTCATCCAATTGGACACTGGGGAACAATTCCTGGACAAAACTACATCTATGCTCATTTAAACCGTGTTATCAACAAATACGGTGTAAACATGTTTTATGTTGAAGGACCAGGTCATGGTGGCCAAGTTATGGTATCTAACTCATACCTTGATGGTTCATACACTGAAGCATACCCAGCTATCACTCAAGATGAAGAAGGTATGAAGAAACTCTTCAAACAATTCTCATGGCCCGGTGGGGTTGCTTCACATGCTGCTCCTGTAACACCAGGTTCAATTCATGAAGGTGGGGAACTTGGTTACTCATTATCACATGGTGTTGGTGCTATCTTAGATAACCCAGACCAAATCGCTGCTGTTGTAGTTGGTGATGGTGAAGCTGAAACAGGTCCTTTGGCTGCTTCATGGCAACATAACCGTTTCATCAACCCTATTACTGATGGTGCTGTTCTTCCTATTTTGGATATTAACGGCTATAAGTTAAGTAACCCTTCACTTACATCACGTATGTCAGATGAAGAATTAACTGAATTCTTCCATGGTCAACATTGGGACCCATACTTTGTTGAAGGTGATGATTCAGAAGCTATGGATCCTAAGATGGCTGAAGTAATGGACAAGGCTATCGAAAAGATTCAAGAAATTCAAAAGAATGCTCGTGAAAACCACGATGAAACTATGCCATACTGGCCAGTAATTGTATTCCGTTCACCTAAGGGTTGGACAGGTCCAAAGACTTGGGATAACAAGGTTATTGAAGGTACATTCCGTGCTCATCAAATTCCAATCCCAGTAGACCAAAAGAACCTTGAACATGTTGATGCTTTGATTGACTGGATGAAGTCATACAAGCCAGAAGAACTATTTGATGAAAATGGTCGCGTATTACCTGAAATTGCAGAAATTGCACCTAAGGGTGAAAAACGTATGGCATCTAACCCAATCACAAACGGTGGAGTTAACCCAACTGACTTGAACTTGCCAGATTATCGTGACTACGCTGTTGATACAACAAAACGTGGACAAAACATCAAACAAGATATGTTGGTATGGTCAGACTACTTACGCGATGTTATAACTAAGAACCCAACTAACTTCAGAATGTTTGGTCCTGATGAAACAATGTCAAACCGTCTATATGGTTTGTTTGAAGTTACAAATCGTCAATTTGTTGCTCCAATCAAGAAGGACTGGGATGAAGCACTTGCTCCTGAAGGTCGTATTCTTGATGCTCAACTTTCAGAACATTCAGCTGAAGGTTGGCTAGAAACATACACATTGACTGGTCGTCATGGTATCTTCACTAGTTACGAAGCATTCCTACGCGTTGTGGATTCAATGATTACACAACACTTCAAGTGGTTACGTAAGGCTGATGAATTAGATTGGCGTAATGATTATCCATCATTGAACCTTGTATCTACATCAACTAGTTTCCAACAAGATCACAATGGTTACACTCACCAAGATCCAGGTCTTTTGACTCACTTGGCTGAAAAGAAACCAGAATTCATTCGTGAATACTTGCCAGCTGATGCAAACTCATTGCTTGCTATTAGCCCACTAGTTATGAACGATCGTAACAAGATCAACTTGATTATTGCTTCTAAGCAACCTCGTCCTCAATTCTACTCAATGGAAGAAGCAGAAGTTCTTGCTAAGAACGGTTTGGGTATTATTGACTGGGCAAGCACAACTAATGGTGAAGAACCAGACGTTGTCTTCGCTGCTGCTGGTACAGAACCAAATATGGAAAGTTTAGCTGCAATCAACATCTTGCATGATAACTTCCCAGACTTGAAGATTCGTTTCATCAACGTTGTTGACTTATTGAAACTTCAAAGTCCTAAGGTTAACCCTAATGGTCTAAGTGATGAAGAATTTGATCGTTACTTTACTAAGGACAAACCAGTTATCTTTACTTTCCATGGTTTCGAAGACTTAATTCGTTCAATCTTCTTTGACCGTCATAACCATAACTTACACGTTCATGGTTACCGTGAAGAAGGGGACATTACAACTCCATTCGACATGCGAGTTCTTAACGAACTAGATCGTTTCCACTTAGCACAAGATACAATCAATTCTATTCCAGAATTTGCTGAAAAGGGTGCAGACTTCTCTCAACAAATGGATAACACACTTGAACGTCATTACCAATACATTCGTGATAACGGTGATGATCTTCCAGAAGTTACTAACTGGACTTGGAAAGATGTTAACTAATTAAATCAAAACAAAAAAGCTGAAAGCTTTGCCAATAGGGCATAGCTTCCAGCTTTTTTATTTAGTTAAAAAATTAAAATAATCGGGTATAGGAGCAGTGACTTCTATTGTTTCTAGATTAAATGGAAGTGGAAAACGAATTTTCCAAGAATGTAATAACATTGGCTGCTGGGTATTATCCAGATTATATAAAGGATCGCCAATAATAGGGTGACCCAGATATGAAAGGTGAACGCGAATTTGGTGGGTTCGACCCGTTTCTAAATCTACTTGTATAAGACTGCTATTTTCATACTGAGCTAGCACTTGATAGTGGGTAATAGCAGATAAGGGATTTAAACCATTAATTTGGCGTTTACGTTTATCATCGGGGTCAAAACCAATTGGAACATTAATGGTGCCCTTAGATTGCTCTAAATGGCCGCTAACAACGCATAAATAGGTGCGATTAATGACTTTAGTACTAATTTGGCGATTAAGAATAGGCACGACCACTGGATTTTTAGCAACTAACAAAGCGCCACTCGTGAACTGATCTAATCGGTGGACATTATATGCTTCGTTTTCGGTGTCCTTGAAGTAAGCTTGTAAGAAATTCATCATGCTTCCCAATTCATGAGGTTGATTAGCATGAGTTTTAACGCCTGTAGGTTTATTAACGACCATTAAGTCCGAATTTTCATAAAGAATAATTGGCGCTTGCGTAAAATCTGGATCAAACGGCGGAAGGGGGGTATCAAAATCAGACGATTCAAAATTAAGCTCAATTAAGTCGCCACCTTGGACGATGGTGTTGACGGGAACATATTTTCCATTAACCAAAACGCGTTCGTTAATCCGTAAAAAGTGGACAATTTTCCGCGATAATAACCAAGTTCTTTGCAGTAATTCTCGTAAACTCTGAGGTTGGTATAAACTGGAAAGTCTAATAGCATAGTGCCATTGCATAATGAAACTCCTTAACGAAATAAAAGAATCGACTCAACAAAATGTTCAATCGATCCTTTAAGTATATGGTATTAATGATAATTATTTCTTTTCTGGTTTAACAATCAATACATCGCAAATCGCGTTACGGCTAACGTAAGTTGCAACAGAACCAACCATTAAACGTTCCAAAGCATTAAGTCCTGTTGAACCAATCATAATCAATTCGTTTTTATGGTCAGCTGGAAATTCGCGTGCAATAACTGGTTTTGGATTCCCAAAACGAATGTGAACACTAACATCTTTAACTCCAGCGTCCTCAGCTTTTTTCTTGAGTTCTTCTAATCGATGTTGGACGTCCTCTGAAAGTTTATAGATTACATCTCCACTAACTGCCCCACCATAAGTATCACTAAATTGGTTTACTTCAAGGACATTTAAAATATCGAGATGAGTGTCATTTCTTTTTGCAACTTCAATTGCGCGATCTAGAACAACATCAGTTGTTTTAGACCCATCAACAGGTGCTAAGATATTTTTGTATTGTTGTAGCATGTTACCCACCATCCAATCATCTTTTCTTATACTAATGATATCATTTTCACAAAAAAATGTAAGCCTTTTTACATCGAATTTACCGGATAAACTAAAATATTTCTAATTAGACGGCAAATGCGTTAAAATGAACTTGCGCAAATTAAATGGCGACTACGGCCGCCATTAAGCACTCTGCTTCTCCATGGAGACTGAATGCAAGGGCTCGTGGTAATTACTGCGAGTCTTTTTTATTTCCACCAGAGTTTAATCAAAGCCTGGGTTCCATCGTCGCCTAATCCCTGTTGGTTAACTAAATTATCATAAAGTTGAGTGGCCAGACGCGTGGCAGGTAAATCAACTTGCATTTGCTTAGCTTGATCAAGTGCAATTTTTAAATCTTTAAGGAAATGCTTAGCGAAAAATCCCGGAGTATAGTCATTTTTTAAAATTCGTGGAACGTAGTTTTCCATACTCCAATTTGATGCACCGCCATTGGATAAAGTTTCGAGAACTGTCTTTAAGTCAAGCCGGGCAGCTTTAGCGTATACTAACATTTCAGTTAAGCCAGTCATGGTCCCGGCAATCATGATTTGATTAGCCATCTTAGCATTTTGACCGGCGCCATAAGTACCAAAATAGTTAGTTGCATGTCCAATTTGACCAAAGATTGGTTTCATGGTTTCGAATGCTGTCTGGTTACCACCGACCATAATTGTTAAAGTAGCATTTTGGGCGCCAATGTCGCCACCAGAAACAGGAGCATCTAAGGCCATAACAGCTAGTTCATCAGCTTTTTTACCAATTTTTTCGGCTAATATGGGCGAACTAGTTGTCATATCAATTAAAATTTGTCCGGAAGTAACTGTTGAAAAAATCCCGTGATCACCAAAGTAAACTTCTTCCACATCTTGTGGAAAACCAACCATGGTAATAACTGTTTCCACTTGTTGAGTTAGCTCGGCGGGAGAAGATGCCCACTGGGCTCCTTCTTCAAGTAAAGGGTCTGCTTTAGATTTAGTGCGAGTAAAAACAGCGACATCGTGACCATTTTTTAATAAATTATGGATAATGCCACTTCCCATTACTCCGGTTCCAATAAAGCCAATTTTCATAATTAAAACCTCCGTATCTGAATTTTTACTTAATTATAGTGATATTGGAGTGCGATACGCAATATATCTATGTAAAAAAGGGCTTTTAGATGTTAAACTCATAGTTAGAAAACAAAAAAACGAGGGACAAAATGAAAGTATTAGCAAGTGAAGTTATCCAAACATTGAAAGATGCCAGTTTTAAATCAGAGGAATTTAAAATTGGGAAAACAACTTTAAAAAAAGCCGACGGTACAGGATTTAAACCTGCTTTAGATTTTTTGAAACAGGCCATTCAAGAAAGCCCAATTGCTGAAGCAGTTATTAATGTTAATAAAAGTGTGGTTATTAAAATTCAATCTAATATTATTAATTTACCATTGCTTTATCCTGGTCCTGTGGAAAAACTAACTGAAGCAGAAAAAGAATATGATGTTAATATTTATGCAGTAATTGAAGCAGAAAAAATTAATTCGTCTCATTTACGAATTGACCAAATTGGGACAGCAGAAGATCTAATTAGTGCTAATTCTGATTTACAAGCTAATTTTAAGGATTGGATGGCGGAACAATTTGATCGATTAGATCATCCGGATAAGGATCAAAAAGATAATGAGGAATAAAATAGGAGGTTCCTATGAAGAGATTTGAGCTAATAGTTGGAACAGCAATCGTAATTGCATTCTCTACATTAATCCTCTCCATCTACACTCATCATCAGCAAGTAATTCAGCAAGAAAAAGTGGAGTTACAAAAATCAGCCAAAAAGAAATCGCTGCCTAAGAGCACTTCTAAAGATAGTGGGTTAGCTGGAGATGAAATTCAAGCTGCAACCACAAAATCAAAAAAGGGCGAAATGAACCCAATTAATTGGAAAAAGTCTTCTGAAAACAAAGCTTATCCAGATTTAGATAAGTATCCGAAAGCTTTCTTGAAGGTATCGATTGCTAAACAACGAGTGTATGTGATGAACGGAAAAAAAGTTTTATATACTATGTACGCGTCGACTGGATCGCATGAAAGTCCAACCCCAACGGGGACTTTTAAGATTCAGGCCGAGCGAGGCGACTTCTTCTATAATCCAACTTCAAAGGAAGGCGCTAAGTACTGGGTATCCTTTAAAGATCATGGAATCTATCTATTCCATACTGTTCCAACCGATAAAAACGGAAAATTCCTTGAGGATGAAGCTGAACAGTTAGGGAAAGAAGCTCAATCACATGGTTGTGTGCGTTTGGCGGTTCCAGATGCAAAATGGATTTACGAAAAAGTACCGGAGGGTATGAAAGTTGAAATACATTAGGATTGTTCAAACATGGTTGTTGAAAAAGCGTCATTTTAAAGACGAAATTTTATGGGGAATTGGCATCTTAGTGGGGTTGTTACTAATATTTAAAATTTTGGGAAGATTAATATTAGGAACCACCTTAATTAGTTTTAGTGCACTACTATGGGCGTTACTGCTCTATTTAGTGGTCCTTTTTGTAATCCGGTTTGTTGAAATAAAACTGCGAAGGTAGCTACGATAGTTAAGATTTAATTTTGAGGTCTAATCGAAACTAAATCTTTTTTTATATGATTAAATAAAAACTCTAGCAAAGTTAGATTTTGGTAGCTAACTTTGCTAGAGTTTTTAAGCTTTTTCCTCTGGGCGGTTTTTTAATTTGCGCCAAATAATTTGGAAAATAGCAGGAATAATAATTAATAGTAAGAATATCAAAGTAAAATACTGCTTGATAAAGGGGGTTTGGCCAAAGAAATAACCCGAAAAACAACAAATTCCAACCCATAATAAGACACCGATGAAATTTAATTTATTAAATTGATGCCAATCCATTTGGGTGGTCCCGGCTACAATTGGAATAAAAAGACCGACAAAGGGAATAAAACGAGAAAATATTAGTGATTTTTTAGCGTTTTCATCGAAAACTTCCTGAGTTTGGTTCATTTTTTCGGAATCACTAATGCGTTTAGCAATTTTGTTTTTAGATTTAATATTCACTCCATAACGGTATTTAACGATGGCACCGCTAGTAGCTGCAATGATAAAAGTAATCGTTAGGATAAAAATGTTAAGCCGTGAATTAGCTGCGGAAGCAATAGTTCCAGTTAGGAAAAGTACCGATTGACCTGGTAAAAATGAAAATACGATAAAAGCTGTTTCCAGAAAAATCCAGATAAATAAAATCAGGTAGACCCAGTTATGAAGGTGTTCGGTTAAAGGTGTTATATATGTTAAAGGATGAATCACAAATCCGAGTATGAGATCAAACATTTATCCGCCTCGCTTTCTTTTTTCTTTATTAATGATAAAGGCTTATTTGCTAGATTGCAATTACAGCGCCTAATCGGTGTTGTATGTTAATAGATTTCATGTTACATTAGATACATGCGATGAGTCGAGATAGGTCAGACAATTCTTTGAATTGTTTCGCTGCGGCGACTAGTGACCATTTCGCCGGCACACGTTATCTACCGTATTGTAGAAGTGTGAGTCATAATAGGTGTGTGAGCCACCTAACGACTGCGTTAACTTAGTTAATGACCGGTAAAAGAGGATGGACAATTAATTTTGTCCATCCTCTTTTTTTGTCTATTTAATTAAGTAAAGTTGGTCGTGAATTAAATCAAATGGTTGATAATGTTGGTTAAGTTGCTGGGTATTTTCAGGTTCAATTAATTTAGCGGTTTTCCAAAAATCAGCACTATTGGTGGCGCCATTAGGTTCGCCAATGCAAATTAAGGTAGGCTGCTTAGTTAGCGAGCGTAGCTTTTCGAGAATTTGAACATCGATTGGAACTCCATCTGGAGACCAGGACATGATTACAAAATCAACTTGATTACCATATTTTTCAATTGCTGATATAGCATCCAGTTTTTCAACTTCGGTGACGAGATGTTTACCTGTTTCATTTTCTTGAACCCAGTCTAATGAATCTGTGGCATAAACGTTTTGCTGTTTTAAGCGTAATCCATGACTGATGTAACCATTACCAGCCATAACTTCTAGAGTAGGTCTATCAGCCAAATAATGAGCTAAATCGCTAATGAACGGGGCTGAAATATACGCCCACATACCGTAGGTTTCTTCAAGGTAGTCGCGATAGGAGCGCAAAAGTTTGTCCAATTTAGGGAGCTCAGCTGTCAATTTTTCCCACAATTGGTCACCTCTAGGATCACCTAGGGGATATTGATCCTTAATTTGATTAAAAATTTGATCTTGAATATCTTCGGGTAATTCTAGTACCGGTAATTGCTGAGGTAAGAGCTTTTGTTGAATCAGACGATTACTTTCAAGGATCTGATTAATTAAAAAGGTAATCGTGCTATTTTGTTTAAAAAGCTCACGATAGCGCTCAAGGCGAGTAATATAGTTGTTAGTTGTTGAAACGGGGCGTTCCTTTTTTAATTGACGTTTTAGTTTTTTTAATTTTTTAGGATTCATTAAGATTCGTCCTTTGTTTTATTCCAATTCAAAGCGAGTTCTTCTTGTTCACCGGAAGGGCTTAGCGTACGACGTTTTTTACCATGGAAATAACCATCCATTAATTGGAAAATTTCATAGCGATCGTCGCTACTAAGGACCTTATGATCAAAGCTCAATTGGCGACCTGATAGGAATAATTTACTTAAATCATATTCATTCAAGGCAGCACGACCACAAAGGTAATCCATACTAACATCGAAATATTCTGCAAGTTTTTTTACTTCCAAGTATGAGGGAGTTCGAATACCACGTTCCCAATTTCCAATCTGGCTGGATGTATTGGGAGTTTCATCTGGAAAAAGTTCGTTCAAGCCCTTGGCAAGAACTTCTAAAGTAATGTGTTTTCCGTGCCTTAAAGCACGTAAGCGTTCTGGAAACATGTGCTATCCTCCTGTGACAATCTGTCTATACTCATTTTAATACAGAATGGGGGAATGCGACAAATTAAAGTAAGTGTCACAAACGAGGATTGATTTGGCGCCCGGAAATTATGATGGGTTGATACAACCTTTTTGTAAGAAATAAAACTAATAAAGACGCGTACTAAAAATAAAAATCAAACCTAACGGCTGATAAATTTATTATGAAATTAAACTATTTTTTAAACGTTAAGGAGAATTTGTTATCCACAAATTTGATAAACCGTATATACTAAATAAGTTAGTTCTAGGAGGAAAGTACGATGAAGAAATTATGGAAATGGTTGTTAATAATAATCGGAGTATTATTGGTTATTGATATTGGAGCAGGAATGTATTTCTTCCACGTAGCTGAAGTACGGGGACCCAAAAGTTTTATTTCAAGTGAAAAAACACTTAAGAATGATCCATTAAGAAAACAAAAAGAATGGTATCAAAACGTAAAAAAAGAGCAATGGACAATGACTTCGGCAACCGGAAATTTGAAGTTAAAAGCTTATTATATCCCGGCTGAACATCAGACTAATAAGACGGTAGTAATGGCACATGGATTTTTACAAAGTAAAGAAGCTGAAGGTGCTCCGGCAGCTATGTTTCATGAACTAGGGTACAATGTATTAGCTCCAGATGACCGTGCTCATGGAGAAAGCGAAGGTAAACTAATCGGTTACGGTTGGACCGACCGACGCGATTACATTAAGTGGATGAACAAACTTTTGAAGACCAAGGGTAAAAATCAGCAAATCGTCATGTACGGGGTTAGCATGGGAGGCGCTACGACTATGATGGTTAGTGGAGAAGCTGATGTACCTAAGCAAGTTAAAGCTTACGTCGAAGATTGTGGTTATACTAGCGTTGATGATGAAATTACATATCAAGCTAAATCAATGTATCATTTACCAAAGTATCCGCTAGTTCCAACAGTTAGTTTGATTTCTAAAATTCGTGCAGGTTACGACTATTCTGAAGCCAGCGCCTTAAAGCAATTGGCTAAGAATAAAAAACCAATGTTGTTTATTCATGGTTCTAACGATACCTTCGTTCCTACTTCAATGCTAGAGCCCCTCTACAATGCAACCAAAGGACCAAAGGAAAAGTATGTGGTCAAAGGTGCTAAACATGCTGAAGCAATGAATACTGACTATAAAAAATATAAACAAACAGTTGAAAAATTTTTAGATAAATATATGGATTAAAAAAACTATGGTAGCAGGTTGTCTCTGACACTAAGCAGTGCAAGGTGACTTGTTATCATAGTTTTTTATGCGTAAATACTATCATTTTGCATATAAACCCACTCGTCATTGGAGACCTGTTCATATAGCAAACTGGCCAGTTCACGAGAAATATTTTTCTTTCCTAATTGTTCTTGAATAAAGTTATATTCATTTTGGAAGGCGTTAATAAAAAGTTCTTCCTGAATTTCGTTAGCACGAGTGTTATTTTGAAAACGACGATGGCGTTCACGATAGTACTCTTCAATCCAGTGGATTTCTGCTCGATTGTCTGCGTTTAGATGTTCTTTGAGATAAGCAAAAATCTGAGGCGATATTTCATTTTCTACTTGAGCTAATTCGTCTCGAGCATTATTGAATTTTTTGGTAACCACCAAAGGATCTACCCGTTTAATGCGTCGTTTGAAACGATGGCTTAATTTAATAAAGTAAAAACGTGCTCGATACATGAAGTGCTGGATAAACGATTGATGGAGTTGGAAACTTTGGAACAATGACATTCTTTCGTAAAAAGTTTGTTGTTTAACGCTAATTTCACCATTATCCACCATCTCTTGAAGTAGTTTCTCTTCTAAATTAAAACATTTCTGTAAAATTTTGTAAGTAGCGTTTCGTTTAGGACGTTGTAAGATAGACTGTTGGCTTCTTAAAGTAGCAATCACCGCCTGCGTTTCGACTGGATCTTCATCGGCATCATGGACGCGTTTAATGGCGTATTCAATCATTTTTTGGCGGTAGGTGCTAATATCTTCTAAACTGTAGGAATAAGATTTGGCTGGTAACATCAACGGTAAGATAATACTTGGCACGAGTAAGCTGAGAATGATGACGGTTGCCGCGATGAAAATAATATCATTGCGAAATGGAAAAATCTTACCATGTAATACAATTGGAATAGAAAAGGCCATCGATAGGGTAATAGTCCCATGAATACCATTAATAGCAATTAAAAAATGATTAAGTACTTTATCGGCTGGCCGGATACGGATGTTGGCTAGTTTTAAAGTAACCCATAGGTAGCGAATGATAATCATGACGATGTACAAAATGATACCAACCAAAATGAGATAACCTAGCGAAGAAACCTGGCGGCCTTCATTGGTAATATCGTAGATGACGGTTGGAAATGAAACTCCTAGAAGAATAAAAACGAAACCGTTCATTAAGTTAGTAAAAATTTCGTAGGTGGTTTTAGACACCATTTGAGTTTTGGTTGAAGTAAGACGCAGGGATTGAGCTTGAGTACTTTGAATCAATCCAGCTGCTACCACAGCCAAAATTCCGGAAGTATCAAACATTTCAGCCAGAAGGTAGATAGCAAAAGGCTTAATGAAGTTGATGGGGACAATAATGTTGGGGTTATCAATATCGGTTTCAATTAAGAGTAATTGTAAGCGAACAAAAAGCCAACCGACAATCCAGCCGACAATTAAGCCACCAAAGAAGACATATAGGTAATTAAAAATACTTAGAACCGGAGAAAAATGTCCCGTATGAAAGGCAGTTAAAGCTAAATCAAACATTACGATTCCACTTGCATCGTTAAACAAAGACTCATTTTTGAGACTCAGCATGGCCTCATTAGGAAGATCTAGATTTTCGGTCACGGATGACACTGCAACCGCATCGGTAGGGGTAATAATAGCGGCTAAAGCAAAGGCAAGGGCAATCGGAATATGAGGTAATAAAGCATATCCTAAGTAACCAACTAGAATAATCGTGACAACGGCTAGTCCAATGGCTAGAGAAAAGGTATTACTCAGAGTACGTTTAAGTTTGACAATGTTAGTGTTCATCCCGTCGTAAAACATAAGCGGCGCAATAATTGCTAGCATGAAAACTTCAGGGTTAAGATTGAAATGATTAAAATTGGGGATGAAAGAAAGTGCTAACCCCATCATAATTTGAATAATAGCCCGTGGTAAAAATTTGATTTTAGTATCTAATGCGTTTGAAAAAACGGTGGCGATGATTAAAATCAAAACGAAAAATACAATGGACATGCACAACGACTCCTTTTTTGGTTTCTCTAAACCAAGCGTACCAAAAAGCCACAAAAAAATCGATTTTTGTGGCTTTGGTATAGAGGATATTAATTTTTAGCAAATAATTTAGTGAGATAATCCATAAAGCGCTTGAGATAAAAGTCTGCATCGACATTCAAAGCTACGGAAACGTTGGGATTTTCTTCGTTTAAACGGCCGGGATCACCAATGGTACGACCCCACATTTCGTCAGTTGTATCAACGAACATGTTTAAATCCATAGTTTTGGAAAATGAAGCATCAAGGGCAATTCCTACCGCCAAAGGATCATGCAAGGCGCAACCGCCAAGATGAGGACTGGTAATTTTGTAAACGTCGATATAGTAATCGACGATATCAGCAAATTTACTACCAGCAGTAGTATCTAGGTCGCGCCAAAGTTGTGTTTCTTTTTTTGTTAGTAACGTTCTTAAAGTGACATCTAGACCAACCATGGTTAAGTTAACGTGGCTAGTAAATACGTCATTAGCAGCGTGAGGGTCTTGGTTGATGTTAGCTTCTGCAACTGGACTAACATTTCCAGGGACAGTAAGAGCACCACCCATAATAGTTACGTTGCCAATTAAATCGGCGACTTCTGGATCTTTCTTTAAGGCAAGTGCAAGATTTGTTAGGGGACCGGTTGGCACTAGAATTAAATCGGAGTTGTATTTGTGAGCAGCTTCGATAATAAAATCAACCCCGGGCTGTGTTTCAATTGCCCGAGATGGAGCGGGTAGTTCAACTTCACCAATACCATTTTTTCCATGAATTTGAGCACTAATAGGCATAACTTCAAAGCTTTCGGTAGTTTGTGAGTGTTCCTCACCAAGAAAGACCGGAATATCCGTTCGGCCTAGTAATTCAAGAATTTTCAAGCTATTAGTACCAGCGTCAGGGGTTAACACATTCCCGTATGTCGAAACAATACCAATCAAATCAACGTCAGGTGCTGCCAAAGCATATGCAATGGCCATAGCATCATCAATACCAGTATCTAGATCTAAGATCATTTTTTTAGTTGCCAAAAGAACCCCTCCGAATAAACAATTTATGTATTAAACTTACTTTAATCATACGTAAACAAAGCTTAAAAGACAATCCCAAGCATTCTTTTTTATTGAAGAAGCTGGTAATATATTTGGTGGATTATAAAAATGAAATTGATTTAATAAGGGAGCACAGGCAATGACGGAAATGTATGATATTACGATTATTGGTGGGGGTCCAGCCGGTTTATTTGCTGGATTTTATGCTGGAATGCGCACTGCCAAAACACAAATTATTGAAAGCCTTCCACAAGCTGGTGGACAAGTTGCTGCACTTTATCCAGAAAAAATGATTTACGATGTCGGTGGTTATGCTGGAATAAAAGCAGCTAATTTGGCTAAAGAACTTGAAAAACAAACGCGCTTGGTCGGAACTGAAATTCGTCTTAACGAAACCGTTGTTGATATTCAAGCTCAAGCTGATTTTTACCATGTTAAAACTAATCGGAATGAATACGATACCCGAGCAATTCTTTTAGCAACTGGTAATGGAGCATTTAATCCGCGAAAGTTAGCTGTGGAAGGGTTGGACCATTTAGAAGATAAAAAAATCTACTATCATATGCCCGATGTTGAACATTTTGAAAATCAGGATATTTTAGTGGCAGGTGGCGGTGACTCGGCCATTGATATTGCGCTCATGCTGGAACCAATTGCTAAAAGTATCAGTTTGGTGCATCGTCGGCAGCAATTTAGGGGGATGGAACGGAATGTACAACACCTCCAAGAATCGACGGTTAAAGTGATGACACCGTATTTAATTAATGGTGTTCGCGAGGCTGTCGAAGGAATCGATGTCGATTTGAAAGAAATTGGTACCGAAGCCTTAAAAGCTACCCATTTTGATAAACTAATTGTTAACTACGGATTTACCTCTAGTAATAAAATTATCAAAGGATGGGAAATCGATTTGACCCAAGAACATCGTATGTTTGCCGTCGATAGCCTGATGCATACAAATATGAAAAATATTTATGCGATTGGTGATGGGGTAGAGTATCCTGGAAAGTTAAGACTAATTGCAACCGCCTTTGGTGAAGGCCCGATTGCGGTAAATCAAATTATGAACGACTTATATCCAGGCAAACGTGGACCTGTTCATAGTACATCCATGTTTGAAAAATAATCTGAATATATAAAAATGCAGTGAACTTAAAAACTAAGTTCACTGCATTTTTGTTAACTGCCGTTGGCATCTGGATTTGTAATTTTAATTCGGTTTTCACTAGTTGATTTGTGGTTTGCTTCAGGAGCATTAGTTTTGTACAAATCTTCAAGTGATTTATCTTGATTCTTGGAGAACATAGAAGTCGATTTTAAGCCTAATTTATCTTCTAGCTTGATGGCTTTCGTTAAACCATCCGAATAATTGTAGTTAGCTGAATTAACCTTTTTAAAGTCCGGATTCTTATAGAAACGGAGGAGATTCTTTTCATTTAACGAATCTGACATCGCTAATTGTTCTTTAGCAGCTTTACGATCTTTTTCAACTTTCTTTTTAAAAGTGGTGTTAGGATCGGTAATCTCATTGCCGGAACTGTCATAAAGTTTACCACCGATAGAACTATAGGTTGGTGTTACATAATCGTTATTTCTAAAAGCAACCACTTGGTCATGTTGCTTAGACAACAGGTCAGTACCAAATTGGATATAGTTTTTGGTTGAGATTCCTAATAAATGCAAGATCGTTGGTAGAACATCAATTTCACCACCATATTGGGATTGAATGCCACCATCTTTCATACCTGGAATGTGAATCATTAATGGGACTCGTTGGAGCTGTGAATTATCCCAATTATTCCAATTTTCAGTTGGATTAGAGCCGAATTCTTTAAAATGATCCGGATCTTGTTCAAAAGTTTTAGCTAGTGCTGTATTAGAGGAATTGGAAATTCCATAATGATCACCGTATAAAACAATCATCGAATCATCATACAAACCGGATTTCTTTAAGAAATTAAAGAATTCTTCAACAGATTGATCTAAGTAATTAGCAGTTTTGAAGTAGTTGTCTACAGTTTTATCGCCAGTACTAGGCGTTTTAAAAGTACTATCCTCATCATCTAAAGTGTATGGGATGTGGTTACTTACAGTGATGTATTTAGCATAAAACGGCTGCTGTAAGTGTTGAAGGTACTTAATTGAATCTTTGAAGAGAAGCTTATCTTTTAGACCATAGGTAGTAGATTTATCCCCAGAAACATCAAAATCACTGGCAGAGAAGAAGTTCTCATAACCCATATTTTTATAAGTGCTATTACGATTCCAAAATGAAGCAGTATTACCGTGGAAAACCGCAGAAGTGTAGTTTCCATGTTGTTTTAAAATTGCTGGAGCAGCTTGGAAGGTTTGATCAGATCCTAACTGGGCGAACAGTGAACCTTGAGCTGTCCCAAACGTGCCAGTTTCAAGCATATTTTCAGCATCACTAGTTTTACCTTGACCAACTTGATGGAAAAAGTTACTAAATGAGTAAGTTGATTTACTGTGGTAAATGCTGTTTAGGAATGGTGTTACTGTTTGGCCTTCCACTTTATCATCGATTAAGAATTGTTGAAAACTTTCTAGGTGAATGATAATAACATTTTTTCCCTTAGCCTTGGCAAAAGTAACATTCGACGGTTTGGCATAATGATGCTTAACATATTTTTCAATTGAAGTTAATTCGCTTTTCTTAGCTTCAGAACGCATTTTATGGTTACGTTCAAGTTGGACACCATCATAAGCAGTAAAGGCATCGAGCCCCATGTATTTAACAATATAAGAACGATCAAAAGTTCTGGTAATTAACTGCGGGCGATCCATTTCCGCGAGCATTAGATTAAATGCAAAAAATAAAAAGCCCAGTGAGGTGATTTGAAACCCAAACTTTTTAGGTAAAGGATGGGGGTCCATTTTTATTTTCTTCAGAACGAGTAATAAGAAAATAACGATGATATCTAACCAGTAGAAAATATCATGAACATTAGTTAAGGACATTGAGCTAGCACTTAAGCCTTGATTAACCTTGGAATAGCCCAACATAGTATTAACGGTCATAAAGTCAGAAAATTCTCTAAAGTAGATGACATTGAGATAGAGCATGACGGTATTGGCGACATCCAACAACATCGCTACCCAATAAAAAATTTTTTTCGGTCGAATATATAATGCAAGTCCAAAGATGAGGACGGTTGTAGCAACTGGATTAATTAAAAGAATTATCCATTGAAAGATACTACCTACACCTAGTGAAATATCAGCTAGATATGCAAACAGAGTCTTCGCCCAAAATAAAATAGTAATAAGGATAAAGAATCCGAATCTAGTATCAATTTTTGATTTTAAAGATTTCATTTTTTAAAGACCTTTCAAATAGAACAAGATTAATGCATAAATGCAATTTTACCATATTTTTTTAAATGATTTGGTTAACTATTGGGTAAGGGGGATGAATAAAATAAAATTTTAATAATTCTTCTGAATTAAGCAGCCATTAATAAGTTATCTGGGTTAATATGATAGATATATTATTAAAAGATAGTTTCGGAGGCGAACTAGTATGGAAGCTAAAATGGTTAGAGGTGCTACTGGACCAGTTTATATGGATGCGTTAGAAATTCGTAAAAAAGTGTTTATTGAAGAACAGGGCATTGATCCGGCTCTTGAATTTGACGAAAATGAAGATTTCTTTACTTACTTTGTGGGCTACGACGAAGCTAAACCGATTGTGACGGCGCGAGCACGACGCGTCGATGATGATACTTGGGTTGTACAAAGAGTGGCAACTAAAACTGGATATCGACGTCATGGGTTAGCGCGTGATTTGTTTGAATTTATTGAAGCCCAAGCAGTTAAAATGAACATTAAAAAAATTAAATTACATGCTCAAGAGAGTGCGGAACCATTTTACTTTGCGATGAATTACGAGCGCGTTAGTGGTCCAGAAATGGAAGCGGGCATTGTACATTATTGGATGGAAAAGGCGATTTAATGTATTGGAATAAAAAAGTAATCTTGGTACTAAGTATTGTGCTAATGGGGCTTGCAGCGGTCTTCTTTGTTAAAAATGATGCTTTTTTATATCAAACACCGGTTGGACGTATTGAAAGTGTTAAAAAAATTAGTAAAACTGTCCAAATTGATAATTTTAAAAATCAAGATTACAGTGTCCGACAACAGCTTAAAGTGAAAATTTTAAATGGTAAAGAGCGTAATCGAATTATCACGGTTAATAATGAATATACTAAGTCGCAGGCGACGGATTTAAAATACCGTAAAGGCCAAACGGTCTTATTACATTTAACCCGACACCACCATCAGATTAAGACAGCTACAATTACAGATTTGAAACGCGACGTGCCTTTGACCATCTTAATTGTGATGGTAATCGGCTTATTAATAATGATGAAGTCGACCGGATTAAGGGCGCTCTTAAGCTTGATTTTAAACACCATTTTATTTTTCATTGCAGTGGAAATCGATGTTCAGCAAGAGGGCTCAGGAGTTTTTTGGATTTTTAGCGGAATCGCGGCCGTTTTTTGTGCGGTAACGTTAGTATTAGTTTTAGGTTGGAACAAAAAAATGTGGGTAAGCTTTACAACGACGATGTTAGGAACTTTCATCGCAGTCGCTATTAGTTTATTAGTCTTTAGACTTACCAATAATGGGGGACTTCATTTTGAAACGATGGAGTACGTAACACAAAATCCCGAACCTTTATTTCTAGCTGAAACAGTACTAGGCTCATTGGGAGCGGTAATGGATGAATCAACTGACATTATTGTTAGTCTTGCCAAGTTACGAAAAGAAAATCCGCTAATTTCAATGAAACAGCTCTGGATTTCTGGCCGAAATATCGGGAAAACAATTATGGGTCCTCTCCTTAACGTTTTATTCATGATATTTATGGCAGATACATTTTCAATGATGGCTCTATATCTTAGAAATGGAAACGGTTGGGGCTACTCGTTTGAAATGAACATGCAACTGGGATTTGTACAAAGCTTAATTAGTGGAATTGGGATTGTATTAACCGTTCCTATTGCTAGCTGGCTGGTTGGCATTTTCTTTAAGAAGGGGGCGGTGCAACATGCATAGCGCAACTTTAATATTGATGCTAATTTTAGCCCTGTTAATGATTATTGTGGGCGGTGCAACGGGAGTCCGGGCCTTTTTAAGTATTATCTTCAATTTTGCCATATTATTCCTAAATATTGCATTAATTGCATGGGGATTTCCGGCGCTAGTAATAACAAGTATTAGTGGCTTGATTATCCTTGCAACCACCATTTTTATGGGCAGTGATGATGATCAAATTACCCAAAATGCTTTCTACAGTTCTGTCCTAGTTTTGATGGTCCTAATCGGGTTAATTTTATTGTTGCAACCCCATTTGTTAGTTCATGGATTTGCCAATGAAAATAATGAAGATTTAGAGGGGATGTCACTTTTAATTGGTATTAAATTCAGTGATGTGATGTTAGCGACAATGATGGTTAGCTCGCTTGGAGCGGTAGCTGAGGCGGCAATTGCTGTGTCGGCTGGGTTACAAGAATTAATTGAGACTACTCCAGACCTAGACTACAGTAAATTGTTTGTACATGGATATGAAATTGGTAAAGAAATCATTGGAACAGCTTTAAATACCTTGTTTTTTGGCTTCTTTGGTAGTTTTCTAGGATTATTCATTTGGTATGTTAAGTTAAAATACAGTTTTAGTGAGTTTATTAATAACAAAATTTTTGCTGCGGAACTTTCAATGATTCTAATTGGATTTATTGGAGTAATTAGCACGGTGCCATTGACAGCGTGGGTAATGCAATTGCGGCAACGCAAACAAAAAGAACTGTAACGACGAATCAGGCTGGTGAAAGCCTGAGACAGTAGTTAACAGTTCTTTTTATTAACGTTATTTTTTGAAAAAATTGCTCCAGTTGGCGATGAGATAGACAATCAAAATTAAAGCAAACGAAATTAGAATGGTCAGTGTCCAGCTCCAAGGCGTATTGGCCATTGGTAGGCTAACATTTTGTCCATAAAATCCGAAGACAATGTTGGGGACAGCTAAAATAATAGATAAGATGGTTAGAAATTTCATCGTGTTATTTAAGTTATTATCCAAGATGTCAGAGTAGGATTTGGAGACTTGTTCGATGATATCAGATGAGAGCTGAGCCATTTCTTGACTTTGTTCAGACTCAATCACAATTTCTTCTAGGCGCGTACGTTGTCCCTTAGTTAATTTTAAGTTTGGCATACGAAGCATACTATTTAATAATGAAGTATTTGATTTCAAAGATGTTAATAAATAAATCAAACTAGTCTCCAACTGTAGCATACTTTGAATTCCATTGTGATTTAAACGAGTTTTAAATTTATTTTGAATTTCTTGACGGTCAAAATTAATTCGTGAAACAGCGTCATTAAAGCGAATCGTTAGTTCATAGATCGTATTGAAAACGGCGTTGACCATAAACGAGTTATTAAATTCAAAATTAGGATCACTATTTTTGCGTATTAGTGTTTTAACATTGCGATCTAAAAGTTTATTCACATAGTGAGTTGAATCATGCGTAAAAACCACCAGCGCCTTTGGTAGAAACATGAACGCCGCGGGCTCGGTTTGAACGCCTTCTTTTAAATTAGCACTGAGTGCATGAAAAATGATCAAAAAAATGTTATTGGGTTCATCAATTTCGGCCCGTGCTCGTTCATTTTTATCAATAGCATAGCTCAAAGCTTCCGATGTAGCATGGTAAGTTTTGACTAAAGTTTGAAGTTCAAGCGTGCTAGGATTGGAAACTTGAATCCAAGAAAAGTCGTCAGATTTTTTAGTAACTTTTAGCATAGTAATAATCCTCACTGTATTTAATATTATTAGTTTAACCCCAATGGGATGAAAAAATATACTAAATCGATTAAAATAAAGTGTTTAGAAGAAAAAAGGAGAAAGAATTTATTGAATATATTAACAAACCTATATGGACCCTTTTTCGATATTAATAATTGGGAAAATGTGTTGTCCTCCAGTTCCGACTGGTTAGTAATTTTTTCATTGGTAATGATTGAATGTATCTTGTCGGTCGACAATGCAGTGGTTTTAGCAACTCAAACACAAGTTTTAGAAGATAAAAAAGAACGTGAAAAATCCCTATTTTATGGTTTATGGGGCGCCTATATTTTCAGATTTATCGTTATCGGAATCGGTACCTTTTTAATTGACTTGTGGGAAATAAAGGTAATTGGAGCTTTATATTTAGCCTACTTGGTATTTAGGTTCTTTGACAAGCAAAAAAGAGGACGTAAGACGCGAAAACTAGTTAAAAAAGAAGGGCGACTTTCCGTGTTCTGGCGGGTGGTAATCCAAATTGAATTTATGGATATTGTTTTCTCCGTCGATTCAGTCTTGGCTTCCTTAGCAATTTCATCTAATCCGGTAATTGTTTTAATTGGTGGTCTGATTGGGATTTTAGCCATGCGGGGCATTGCTGAAGTAATCATGAAAATGATGCAAAAAATTCCGGAATTAGAAACGATGGCATACGTATTAATTGGAATCATTGCGTTAAAACTTTTATTGTCCATTCCAATGATTGATATTGAAATTCCATCTATTGTTTTTGCGGGAATTGTGATCTTAGCCTTTTTAATTACAATTGGAATTCACTACGCCAAAAGACCGGCAAAAAAACAATGATATAATTTATGGTAACAAGTTAGTAAAAAGGAGACAGAAATGGCCGTTACAATTAATCAAGATAACTTAACTGACGTGACACAATCTGGACTAACCATTGTGGACTTTTGGGCTCCTTGGTGTGGTCCTTGTAAAATGATGGAACCAGCCTTAGAGAGTTTGGAAAAAACTTATGGAGATCAAATCCAGTTTGCCAAAATGAATGTGGATAACAATCAAGCAGTAGCAGAATCTTTTAAAATTATGAGCATTCCAGCATTGGTTTTGTTTAAAGATGGAAAAGCCATTGAAAAAGTGACGGGGTATTATCCTGAAGCAAAATTAGCCAAATACTTAGAAAAGAAGATATCAGAAAATGAACCAAAGTAAAACAGCGATTGTGATTGATAGTTCAGCCAATATAGCTCCGGAAATCGTGCGTAAGTATCATTTTACGATCGTTAATCAACCGGTTATGTTTGGTAAACATGTTTATCATGAAAATATGGACATTGATTCAGATGAATTTTACCGAATGCTTAAGCTTGAAAAGTATCATCCTACAGCTTCTCAAATTCCAATGAAAGAAATGCAGGAAGTCTTTAGTAACTTAGCTCAAGCAGGTTATGAAGCAGCCTTGTGCATTGGTTTATCGGGAGGCTTGAGTGGTTTTATCAATAGTGTATCAGCATCGGTTCCAGCGATTAAGGATCTCCAGGTTTACCCTTATGATTCGGGTTCTATTTTAGCTGGTGTAGAAAAAGTTGCCATTCTAGCATCTCATCTTCTAGATAATGGAGTAGATATCCACGAAGTTTTACATCAAATGCGTAAATATCGTCGACAGACTCAAGCTTATATTGCAGTAAATAACATTAAAGAACTTCAGAATATGGGAAATATTTCTAACCGAACCTCGTTAGTAGGCTCATTTTTTGGAATGCGCCCCATTCTAACTATTAATCACCAAGGGCGTTTAGAGATGGTTGGTAAAGAGCGGCAAATGAAGAATGCGATGGAAGCAATCGAAGAAATTTTTGACAAACAATTAGTTGACCATACCAATTTAGTAGTAACTGTAATTGATGCCAATGATGTAGATCGTAGTATGCAGTGGCAAAGCACTTTAAAGGCTAAATACCCTGGAATGCAAGTTGAGTCACAACAGATTGGTCCGTATGTAGGTACTTATACTGGTAGTAAAGCGATTGGACTAATTTGGTCGCCAAAATTGTGATAGTATAGACGTTAGTTATTAAGAAACGGGTGGATAGAATGATTACATTAAAGTCAGAACGAGAAATTGAAGGAATGAGAAAGGCCGGTGCAGTACTTGCTGGTATGCATATCGGACTTCGTGACATTATTAAACCAGGTATCTCAAGCTGGGAAATTGAAAAGTTTGCATTAAAATACTTAGACAAAAACGGTGCTGTTCCTGAAGAAAAGGGATTTGAAGGCTACGAATATGCAACCTGTGTAAGTGTTAATAATGAAGTTTGTCATGGCTTTCCACGTAAGGGTTTAATCCTTAAAGAAGGCGACTTAGTTAAGGTTGATACAGTTGTTAGTGTGGATGGCTACATGTCTGACTCATGCTGGGCTTTTGCTGTTGGCGAAGTTAGCGATGAAGTTAAAAAATTAATGGAAGTTACTAAAAAGGCTTTATATCTTGGGATTGACCAAGCTGTAGAAGGCAACCGAATTGGTGATATTGGTCATGCAATTCAATCATATGTTGAAGATGAAATGGGTTATGGCGATGTTCGTGAATTCGTGGGACATGGTATCCAACCTACAATGCATGAAGATCCAATGGTCCCAGGATACGGTGAAGCTGGACATGGTCCTCGCTTGAAGAATGGTATGACGATTACAATTGAACCCATGGTTAATGTTGGGGGATGGCAATGTGATACTTCCGCTCCAGATGGTTGGACTGTTACTACAATGGATGGTAGTCTCTCTTGTCAATACGAACACACACTAGTAATCACACCAGACGGTCCTAAGATTTTAACATCTCAAGATCCTGTTGAAGATGCTAAGTATTTGTAGAAGCAAAAAAGGAAGCCTTGACTTTTTTAGTCGAGACTTCCTTTTGTTTTTGATGCTAAAATGGTTACATCCTAATCATTATTTTAGTAATTAGCGATTTCAATCAGATTACCATCAGGATCTTTAATTAAGAGTGATTGAACATCGCCATGAGTTCCTTGGCGAGTTTTAGGATCGTCGATAATTTCGATGAAATAACTTTTGAGATGGTTAACAATTTCTTCCATTGGATTTTTAGCAACAACGGAAAGGGCAATGCTACCAGTAGTAGCCTGAGCTGGAGCAAATTGGGGTTGTTGGTCTGGAGTAACGAAGTAAATTCGTTGTTTGCCAGCGCGAACCCCCGCGAATGGAGCATCGATTAGAATCGGCATATCGAAAACTTCATGATAAAAGCGTTCGCTACGAGCGATATCAGATACAGTTAGCGTAATATGATCAATTTCACGAATATTCATTGTATGTAAGTCCTCCTAATAACGAGATTAAGTATAGCATAGGCAAATTGGATTGACGATTTGTATAAATTCATGCTACGGTGGTTATTAGTTATTTTAGAAAAGTTAAGGTGAAAAAATGAGTTTATTATCAGTTGAGCATTTGAGCCATGGTTTTGCGGACAAAGAGCTCTACGAAGATGCAAATTTTGAGTTAAATAAAGAAGACCACATGGGAATTGTGGGACAAAATGGTGCTGGTAAAAGTACGTTAATCAAGATTTTAACGGGGGAAACCTTGCCAGACAAAGGTCGTATTATTTGGCAAAATAAAGTGACGTATGGTTACTTAGACCAGTATGCGGACATTCCTAAGGAAGATACGTTGTATGAATTTTTAACGACCGCATATGCAGAGTTATTTCGTCAACGTGATTTGATGGAGAAGTACTATGCAGATTACGCTGAAAATTTAGACGATAAGTTGCTAGAAAAAGCTGGAAGAATTCAGGAAAATTTAGATGCCAATAATTTCTATGATATTGATACGGAAATTAATCGAGTAATGACCGGTTTGGGTCTCGACGATATCGGCAAAGATCATATCGTAAGCGAAATGAGTGGTGGACAACGTTCCAAGATTATTTTGGCTAAGTTACTTCTTCAAAATCCAGACGTTTTGATCTTGGATGAACCGACAAACTATTTAGATACTGCTCATATTAGTTGGTTGGCAGATTACTTGAATGGCTTTGAAGGAGCCTTCATGGTAATTTCCCATGACTACGATTTCTTGCAGAAGGTTACTAACTGTATTTGTGATGTTTCATTTAATAAAATTACTAAGTATCGTGGTGACTTCCAATCAGCAATGCGTCAAAAAGATGCGCGTAAGGAAGCCCAATTAAAAGCGTTTGAAAAACAACAAGTAGTGATTGAAAAAGCTGAAAACTTCATTCGTAAGAATAAAGCCGGTCAACGTTCGACGATGGCTAAATCACGGGAGAAGATGTTAAATCGGATGGAAAAAATCGATCCACCTAGTGAAAACTTAAAGGGTCATTTTGATTTTCCATATCTCGATACTGGATCCCAAAATGCAGTTGCTGTGAATAAATTAGCGGTAGGTTACGGCAAGAAGCAATTGCTTGAACCAGTGACATTTTCAATGTCGGCGGGCGAAAAAGTAGCTTTCTCTGGGTTTAACGGTGCGGGTAAGTCAACCTTGATTAAGAGTATCTTAGGAGTAATTCCAGCTTTAGGTGGAGAAGCCCATTTTTCACCATCTGCCAAAGTTAATTACTTCACCCAAGAATTAATATGGGATAATCCTAAATTGACACCATTAGAAACCATTCAAAACCAATACCCTAAGATGTTGCCTAAAACCATTCGGACTAAATTAGCTAAGTGTGGAATCAATGCTGCTGATACTATGAAGCCGATGAAACAGCTTAGTGGTGGAGAACAAACTAAGGTTAAATTAGCTTTAATGGAGTTGATTGATTCAAATTTCTTAATCATGGATGAACCAACAAACCATTTGGATGATGAAACGAAGCGGGCCTTAAGTGAAGCGTTACAACGCTTTAAAGGCAATTTGATCGTTGTATCCCATGAGGATAGTTTCTATTCCCAATGGATTGATAAAGAAATCAACGTGGAAAAATTACGTCTAGATCGCGAATAACCAAGCAAAAAAGCAACCCCGTGGGGTTGCTTTTTTAATACTCAATAGCTTAAAAGTCTGTGGCATCTGGATCCTGAGCTAGACCAGCTACACCATGGAAACCATCAATTTTCTTGATGTCGTCATCTGAAAGTTCAAAATCAAAGATTTCGGTGTTTTGTTTAATACGGTCAGCGTGAACTGACTTAGGAAGAGGTAAGAAGCCGTGTTGTAGTGACCAACGAAGTACGACTTGAGCGACACTCTTATTGTATTTAGCAGCGATATCTTTAAGTTCTGGAATGGTAAAAATCTTACCAGTTCCTAGTGGACTATATGCTTCCGAAAGAATACCATGTTCTTTATTGTAGGCCACAACTTCATCTTCAGTATCACTAGGATTTAGGAAGATTTGGTTGACTGCTGGAGTTACTTTGGCAGTTTTCAAAAGTTCATCAAGATGATGAGCACGGAAATTAGATACACCAATCGCACGTACTTTACCAGCATCGAGGGCTTCTTCCATCGCACGCCATGAGTCAGCGTTGCGCTGTTGCCATTCATCACGGAATTGGACTGGATTTGGCCAGTGAATTAGGTATAAGTCGAGGTAATCAGTACCTAATTTAGCTAAACTAGTGTCTAACGCTTTTTTAGCTGATTCGTAGCCATGGTCACGATTCCATAGTTTAGACGTGATGAAAAGTTCTTTACGATCAATTCCACTATCTTTAATGGCTTTGCCAACACTTTCTTCGTTTCCATAAGCTGCAGCTGTATCAATATGACGGTAGCCCGCTTCTAAAGCAGCCTTAACTGCATTATAAGCTTCATCACCATCTTTAGATTGCCAAGTTCCAAAACCAACTACGGGGATTTTAACTCCGTTGTTAAGGGTATAAGTATCTGTTAAATTATTCATCAAAAAGCCTCCTTGATTACCAATAAACTATATTAATAATAGCGCTTTTACAGGCGGTAAGCTAGTAAAAAGGACTAACTAAAAATTAGTTAGTCCTTTTTAAATATGACTTATTTAGATTACTTATTGAAAGTTCCAGCTTCAACTTCACGAAGATAATCTGCAAGATGTTTGAAGTAAACTGGTGCATTATCAATCATGTGATGATGGCCACCATTAGGCGTTGTAACTAACTTAGCGTTAGGAATAACTTCAGCCATACGACGTGCTGAATCTAGCGGCATAGTTTCATGTTCACCAAATGTCAATAAGGTTGGAACATTGATATTTTTAATTTGGTCACGAACATCCCATTCGTTAAGTTTTCCAGTAACAACGAATTCGTTATCGCCTTGGAAAGCATTATAAACCGGAGTAGCCATAGTTGGTACTAAATGACGGATTGCAACTGGTTGTTTACGATCAACGTAACCAGCATTCAAAATGTCAACTAATTTTTGGTAACGTTCGTTGTCCCAGTCACCAGATTTTTCGCAGTCACGCATGAATTGAGCATCTTCAGGAGCAAGAGCTTCATCACGGATTGCATCTTGATGTTCCAAATATTCGTCAATGTTATCGACCATGGATGAAATGATAGCACCCTTAAGATGTTGACCATATTTAAGAGCATACATCATTGTTAATGCGCCACCCCATGATTGACCGATAAGGTAGAAATGATCAATTCCAAGTTTTTGACGAACTTCTTCAACTTCGTCTAAGAAGTAATCATATGATAGATATTTTTCGGCGATTTCAGGATCGGAGTAATCTGGTTGATCAGAATACCATGAGCCCAGTTGGTCATAGTAATGTACTTGGACGTTCAAGCCTTGCTTTAAAAGTTCATCGTGGAAGTTTTCCCAATATTCATGGTTTCCACCAGGGCCACCGTGAAGAGCTAATAGATGGATTGAATCGTCGTCACCATCAGTGTGAGACCATAAATGGTATCCATTATCTAGTGTTAAAATTGTTGTTCCTTGTTTCAAAACACTCACCTAGTTTCTTAAATTTAAGCTTATAATATCAGATTTGAAGGAAACTGACCAGAACCCATATTGATTTACCATTGGTTTAATCAATAATAAATTTAAAAATTAAATTAGTGTGCTAACTTTATTTTTAAATGACTTTGGTTTAACTGTAAAGAGTAAAGCAGTTCTTGGTTACCACGAATGGTAGTCTCAAAATCAGTAGCATAGATAACTAGTCCTAATTGATGACCGGCTAATAAGCGGTAGAACGTAGGTTGAAGTTCTAATTTTACATCATAGAATTGATGGGGTTTAACTTCATCAACACAATAATTATTAGTACGATTTTGTAAGTTGATATGGCCTTTGGAAATCATTTTCCAAGGAGTGACCGCATTTTGAAGCGTGAATTCGCGTAGATCATCAGTCCGCCAATCAAAACTACCACTCAAAGAGCGTGGTTGGAGAATGCTAGGTGAAGGATTGAGACGTTTAGCATCTCCAAAATCAACTAATTGGAAACTAAGCATCCCAAATGGTTGGTTAACTGCTACGTTAACGGAAACTTCAGGCGTACCATCGATTAACCAATCTTCTTTAGTTTGTGCTGTTTTAAAAATCAAGCGATTATTACGCATTTGATTTTTACCATTGGTGGCATGTTCTGTGTTTAGCAAATCAGTATGCCAATGCTTTAAATCATTTTTATACATTTCGAAAAATTCTGGATCAAGGGAATCTCGAAATGAAGCTGCCTCGTTTTTAGTTTCAGAAGCACGATCCACCAGCGTTTTAGCTTGTAGTGTAAATTCTCGAATCTCATCGTCCGCTGCTTGCCAATCTTGATAAGTGTTCCAAGTTTCAGGTTCAACATTATCTTGAATGATTACATTAGGAAGGACTTCGTTAGCCCCATTTTGAACGTCAAAAAGTTTGTAACTAAGCCATAGATTCATCATATCGGTGAAATCAATTGAACGAAAAGCATTGATATAAATGTGTTGACCTTGGTGCAGAATAATTTTCTTATTGATCGGTAAGTCCCGAACAGCGTTCCAAAGCTTACCTACATTTCGTGGTTTAACGTTCCAGTCATTGAGGCCATGAACCATTATAATATCAGCTTTAATATTTTTAACGTTATTTAGATAATTCTTACTGTCCCAATATTTAGAATAATTACCTGAGTCACGGTCTTGATCTTTTTCAATACGTTTCAAAATTTGATCAAAGTGGGCTTTGATGCCTAAATAATCCCCAGCATCATGTTTACGACTTAAAACTTCAGCGGCCAGGACATCCATATCTTCGCCTTGGAAAGTATCTGGAGCAGCGACCAAACCACCGTCTCGGTAATAATCGTACCAGCTAGAAATGGCTGCTTCTGAAATGATGGTCTCTAAGCCTTCCACCCCAGTGGTTGCAGCTGCAGTGGCGAGGGTGCCTAGATAAGAGCGGCCCGTCATGGCAATTTTATGATTAGACCAAGAAGCTTTAATCTCAAGATTATCAGTTTTGTTAGTAAAAGCGCGTCGATTGCCGGCTAGCCATTCGATGATTGCTGTAGTTGAAATGGTTTCTTCGACAGAGCCCGTATCACGAAGTCCATCAGAATCTCGAGTACCAATCCCAGCAGCATAAACCACGGCGAAGCCCCGAGATAAGAAGTAATTATTCAAAGTATAGGGCTGTTCGCGAGCAAAAGTTTCACTTGCTTTTGTAGCCATTCCAGCCACTTTACGTTCAGCAGGAAGTGTTTGGCTGAAGGGTTCGGCAGTGACGTCGGATTTAGAAATTTTTTGAACCGCTTTTTCAGTTAAAGGAACATCAACGTTGTGCGTAATTGCTTCTCCATAACTATCATTTGTCCCTTGATTATAAGGACTCGCTGTATATAGGACTGGAGCTTGGTATCCATGAGCAGTTTGAGCGGGTCGTAAAATTTCGGCTTTAAGTAAATCGCGCTGTCCATCATGATCAGTATCGAGAGGGGCTTCCACATAAACTACTTCACGGATCAACTGATGAGGATCGAAGACTGCTTGGGCTTTTCCATTGAAGAAAAGGGGCTTAGTGGTCGTTGGGTAAAAACTAACGAAATAACCTTGTTGAGTTAGGCGGTCTAAATAGACTTCTCCATTTTTGGTGTGGGTAGTTAGTAAGTTATACCAAGCGTGTGCCACATCCGCACTAGTTTCAAAGTTTTTGAGATCGAGTTCTGGAAGTTGAATTTTGCTAATGGCACTAAGTGGATCTTCAATTTGATAATCAGTATCGGCCTCAAATTGAAGTAATTGGAGTTCTAATAAGATAAAAATTTCTAAAGTTAGTGGTTGATCACTTTCGAAAAAAGCCGCCATAGTTTGATCAGGGGTTGCGAGTAGATTGCTTAACTTTTGTTGGAAAGTTGCTTCGCTATTACTTACGAGGCAAGAACGTTTTAGAAAATCTTTTAACTGGGCTTTCGGATCAGCTAATAAATCAGCATCAATAAAATGAATGTTTTTTAATTCTTCAAGTTCAGTAGTGCGATCCAGTCGTATTCGACCGAATTGATTGTTTTTCATAACATGGAACCTCCACAATATTTATGTTTCATATTATACGCCTAAAGCAATAAAACATAATTAGGCCTTGAAATATTTTAAAAATAAGAAAAAGTTCGTTTTAAATTTCATGAAATAAAAAAATAAGCTTTTATGACGTTTATAAGCATCTATAAACGAACATTAGGTGTTGAAAACAACATTAAAGTATGGAATAATATGGAAGTTGATAAAAAAGATTTTGATGGGGGAACGAAATAATGGATCAAAAATTGGATGATAATGCTTCATATGGATTATTAGACCGAACGTTTCATCTTACAGAACAACATACTACGGTTAAAAGAGAAATTTTAGCCGGTTTAACGACTTTTGTTTCAATGGCATACATTTTGTTTGTTAATCCTACAATCCTAGGGCAAGCCGGGATGGATAAAGGAGCGGTTTTCACAGCAACGGCCATTTCAGCAATTATCGGCTGTGCGTTGATGGCTTTTCTTGCAAATTATCCGATTGCGATTGCGCCTGGATTGGGTGACAATGCCTTTTTCACTTTCTCAGTTGTTTTAGGAATGGGAATTCCATGGGAAAAGGCGATGGCCGGAGTATTTATTGCTTCTGTTTTATTCACAATTTTATCCTTCCTCAAAGTACGTGAAATTGTGATTGATTCAATTTCTAAAGATCTCAAATTAGCTATGGCGGCTGGGATTGGGATCTTCATTGCGTTTATCGGGCTGCAAGGCGGTGGATTAGTTACAGCAAGTAAGACCTCATTAGTTGAGATGGGTTCCTTGTCCGTTCCCACAACGTGGTTAACCATTTTTGGAATTTTTGTAATCGCGATTTTAATGGCGAAAAAAGTGCCAGGTTCAATCTTTATCGGTTTAGTTTCCACTGCGATTTTAGGGTTGGTGACAGGTTTGATTAAAATGCCGGAGCATTTGATTTCCCTTGCTCCTAGTATGAAACCAACATTTGGAGTGGGAATTGCTCATTTGCCTTCAATCGCTGACCCTGAGATGTGGGCCGTAGTTTTAATCTTATTGCTAGTTGCGTTTTTTGATACCGCTGGTACTTTAATTGGGTTAGCTCAACAAGCTGGAATTATGAAAAACAATAAAATGCCACGAATTGGACAGGCTCTAATGGCAGATTCAATTTCAATGTTAGCTGGATCAGTAATGGGAACTACACCCACAGCAACTTATGTGGAATCATCTGCCGGTATTGCAGTTGGTGGACGAACAGGACTGACTTCTCTAACCGTTGGAATCTTGTTTGTATTTAGTATGTTTTTCTCACCACTTTTAACAGTCGTTACAACGCAAGTAACTGCACCAGCTCTAATCGTGGTTGGGGTATTGATGGCTTCTGCGCTTCGTGAAATTAATTGGGATAAATTTGAAATTGCTATGCCAGCCTTCCTCACCATTATTGGAATGCCATTGACTTACAATATTTCCTACGGAATGGCATTTGGATTCTTAACTTATCCAATCTTAATGACCGTTGCTGGTCGCCGTAAGGAAGTTAATTACGTTGTTTGGATTTTAATGGTCGCTTTCGCACTAATGCTATATGTGCTTAATAAACTTCCAAATTAGTATGAAATAAATTAAAAGAGTTGTGATTAAAGACATTTGCCTTTATCACAACTCTTTTTTTATTGGGCCAGTTTACTATGATGAATTCCATAACTAAAGTAGATAATTAATCCAATTCCAAACCAGATGGCAGAACCAATCCAGGTTTCCACCGAAAGTGTGGTAATTAAATAGATACAAGCCAAGGCTGAAATGATGGGGATAAATGGATATCCGGGTACTTTAAAGCCCGTATTAGGAATATCTTGGCGATGACGCAGAGGAATAATTCCCAAGGATACCAAAGCGAATGCTAGTAAAGTCCCCATATTGACTAAGTTAGTTAATTGATCTAAAGGAACGAAGCCTCCTAGAAAGGCGATAAAAATGGTAACTACCACCATGGCATTGCGTGGCGAATGATGTTCACCCACTAGGTTTCCTAAGACCTTAGGCAACAAACCATCGCGTCCTGTAGCATATACCAGACGGGAACTTCCATAAATCATAGAAATCATCATGGTAGTCATTCCGGCTAAAGCGCCCAATGAAAGTAATCCGGCTACCCAATTTTGATGGACTAACTGTAAAGCTAGGGCAACGGGATTGGCAACATTGAGCTTAGTGTAAGGAACCATCCCCGTAAGAACCAAAGAAACGGCCACATAGAAGATGGTGGCAATAATTAAAGTTCCGATAATGCCAATGGGCATCGTTTTCGAAGGATTTTTAACTTCTGCTGCTGATGCAGAAACTGTATCAAAACCTAAATAAGCAAAAAAGACCGTTGAGGCACCGGCTAAAGTACCGTGCACGCCAAATGGAAAATAAGGTTTCCAATTAGTAGGTTTAACATAAAAGATTCCGACTAAAATAAAAATTAGAATGATAGCAATTTTAACAAAGACCATAAAGTTATTGATCCGAATGGACGACTGGAAGCCTCGATTAAGTAAAAATCCGATTAGCAAGACGATAATAATTGCGAATAAATTAATGTAAGTTCCATGACTTGGATTAAATGATCCAGAAATGGCAGTAGGGATGTGTATCCCAAAACCACCCAGGAGAGAACCAAAATAAGCGGACCATCCAGTGGAAACGGCCGCTACTGCTAAGACATATTCCAAAATTAAGGCCCAACCTAGCACCCAACCGGGAAGTTCACCGTAAATGATGGTTCCATACGAATAGGCACTCCCAGCAACTGGAATAGAGGCTGCAAATTCGGCATAGCACATGCCGGCTAGCGCGCATACAATTGCAGCAATCACGAAAGAAATTGTAATCGATGGTCCAGCCTTCAGTGCTGCAACGGTACCAGGAAGGATGAAAATTCCAGTTCCAATTACTGCACCAATTCCGAGCGCCAGTAAGTCTTTTGGACCAATGGTTTTTTCGAATTTTGAGTCAGTCTTTAAGTAATTATCTAATGATTCTTTTCTCAAAATTTTATCTATTATTTTCATAACACACTTCCTTTTCTAATATCTTTCTAATAATACTGAATCAGTTTCACTACGTCAATCGGATTTCTTTTATTAAAAATGTAAATTTGATTAAATTAAAAGAACGGGACTGGTATAATTTATATGGAAGATAATGTGGAGGTTTTAAGATGGCGTTAGAACTTGATGGTGGAGCAGTAGTGTATCAGTTACGTAACAATCAGCCGTATTACTTGCTTTTAGAAAGTGCAACGAGTGGTTTTTGGGGTTTCCCCAAGGGTCATGTCGAAGATAAAGAGTCTGTGATTGAAGCAGCTCAACGTGAAATTCGCGAAGAGACAGGTATTATCACGAAAGTTAACGATAATTTTTTCGAGGTATTAAGTTACCAGGTTGGTAAAAACCTAAAAAAGGTTACATTATTTAGTGCTGAAGTTCCTTTAGATACGACATTACGGTTACAAGAAGCGGAAATTAGTTCAGCTGGATGGTTCGATTACATTACGGCGCGTGAAAAATTATCGTATTTAAACTTGAAACAAGCCTTAGATAAGGCTGATCATTTCATTGCGAGCATAAAACCAAGCGTATAGGTAAAATAAAAATTGTAAATAAGTACAGAAAAAGGGCTGCGACACATTTAAGTGTCACAGCCCTCTTATCCTCATTTGATAAAGCTTATTATAGAGTTTAAATTATGCTAGCTTGCTGAATGAATTATCTTCTAGGCTTTGAAGATTGCGAACAGCCTCTTCAATGGTTACGCCAGTTGCATGAAACTCTGGTTGGGCTTTATCATTAGCGATAAATACCTGCTTTTCTGTATCAAGAGCGATACTATACCATGCTGAGCTATATTTTTTGAATTGCATAATGATAAACCTCCTATCCTTAAAGTGTATTTTAGAAAGCTTTGAAAAGCGCTTTCATTTGTTAGGATACTTTAATTTACAATATTTTTGGAAAAAATGCAACTATTTTGAATTGAGGAGTTAAAAATGGATAAAGTTATTGTGATTGCTGGACCAACTGGATCGGGAAAAACGACGATTGCCGATTACCTTTACCAAAAATATGGAGTGATTAAGGTAATTACCCACACTACGAGACCAAAAAGAAAAAATGAGCAATCAGGAATCGATTATTACTTTGAAACAGACGAGACATTTGATGATAACCATTACTTAGAACAGGTGCAGTATTCTTACTATCGATATGGTTCTTCGTATGAGGGCCTTCGACGTGCTTGGTCAAAAAATTCAATTGCTAGTATTGTATTAGACACAGCTGGAGCAATAACTTACCTTAAAGAGTTAGGGGCACAGGTGGAAATCTTATTTTTACGGGTAAACGAAGAAAAAACTTTGAAGGATCGATTGTTAAAACGTGGTGATAGCTTAGAGGCAATCCAAAAAAGAATTGACAGTCCCGAATATCGACGCGACATGCAGTTGCCAGAAGAGCTTCAAGGGCGGGCGACGGTCATTAATAACGATGATTGGGAGCACACCAAACAAAAAATTGATCAATTTTATCAAAGAGTTAAAGAAGCAACCAAAAAGATACCAAATGAAGGTTAATTATGGTAGGGTAAAACGTAATGATTACTATTTAGAGGTGCAGATTTTTGAACAAAACTAGTAAAGAAATTGCGGTAAAAATTTTAAAAGCTAATAACTATAAATTAACTAAACAACGCCAGAGCTTACTCAATATTCTAGCTATCCATGAGGACCGCTACATGGAATTGACGGAGTTAGATCAGTTAATGCGCCAAGAGTATCCTAAAATGAGCTACAATACAATTTATCGAAACATTAAGGAATTTTCTGAAATTGGGATTGTTGAAGAAAATCAAAATGAAAATGATGGTAAAACCGAAGTAAAGTTAGATTGTAATGAACGGCACACTCATCATCACCATTTTATTTGTAATAACTGTGGCAAAGTACGGGAACTCCAAATGTGCCCTCTAAGCTTCTTTAGTGAGCAATTGCCAGGGGCTGAGATTACGGGACATCATTTTGAGTTATATGGGTTATGCGCAGATTGTAAGCAATTAATGGGTGAAAAGTAGATGATTTTTTTAAGTTATTGCAAACTTAATCAATATTTGAAATAAAAGCTAAATATTTTTGATATGCTTTTTTTAAAGACGGAGGGAAAGAGAAATGGCATATAGGACACCACCTTTTTTAACACCAATTGCGATTGTTACCATGGTCATTGCTTTAAGTGCTACAAACGTAATCGTTAATAAGGCGACCAACACTTCTGAAGGAGCGCCCGTGCGTTCTTCAAAAGTAATGAATAATGAAAGTAGTAGTAATTTAGACGATAAAAATTCATCTGATGATAAATCAAGTAAAAGTTCCATGGATGAAGATAGTAGCTCTAAAGATGATGAAACAAGTAGTTCCAAAGAAGATGAGACAATGGATTCAAATAGCACCGAAGACTCACAAAGTGATGCGGAAAGCTCATCAGATGCTACGGCAAGCAGTGGTAAAACTAGCACAAATACAAATGAAAATAATAATGACGATACTACTAATAATGCATCTAGTGATGCTGACACGGATACAAATCAAGCATCTAGTGCAGCACAAAGTTCGGCAGGTACCACAACTCAGAATGCCCAAGCTGCATCAGGTAGCTCGGCGACTAGCACACAATAGGGGGAATTAACGTGATTTCATTTCTTACATTAGCGAGCCATTATATGGGAATGATCAATGTTAAGAGTAAACTAAAGAATCAAGTTTACACGGTCATGGCATTCGTCGGAAATTGGTATTTACTATATATTGGTATTCGTTTCTTACAAAATGGACGCTATCTTAGAGGATTATTGCTATTAGCAATCTTTTTAGTGTTCTTGTATTTTTCAATTATGAATATTTACTACTTCTTCACGACTAAGAAAGCACCTTTTGATATTTCTCCTATCTTGGAGAAATATGTGGGTGGTGCTCCGGAAGAAATTCGAGAAAAAGAAGAATTTAGACGGCGCTTAGCCCAAGTGGAACGCCAAAGTCGTCAAGCTAGCAGTTCACCAGCAGGGATGTTTGACCAACGGATGCTACTACCTGCACAGGTCGAATCCACGGGCGAACAAAAGCGAAATATTGAACAAATTGCGATGTTGATGAAAAATGCTGGAATCCTTTTTGAGGATTACGGTGGACGAAGTGATGAACAGATTAAGGAACAATTACAACCAGGACAAACGGAAGTTTACGCTATTGGGGACGAAGGCATTCAATTCCCATTTGCTGACATAAAAATGATTAATGGGCAGCCTACCATTTATGCTGGATTAAATCAGATGGAAGAGTTACCAGTTGGCGTAATTACCAAAGTTGGGGCAGCTAGTTTCGAAGCTGCTAAACAAGAAAATCACCTTTACTTGGCGGATGTATTATTAAGTGGCGGTGAGAAGAAAATGATAGGACGCTCAGGGATTATCACTGAAAATGAAAATTTTTTTATAAAAGTGAATATTGCCTATAAACGCCGTAATACCTCGCTTCATGAGGTTTAAAGTATAAAATAATTAAGGACTGTTCAAGCGATATGCTTTGACAGTCCTTTTTTTGTCGCTTATATTTTAAATAGGTATAGAAAAAATGGGAGCTTATAGGTTGTATAAGGATTCGTTTAAATAACCGATGGGCGCAGCTGGAGGGATTTATTATGTCAATGATCGAATTTCATAATGTTGAAAAGTACTATGGGAAGTTCCACGCCCTGACAGATATCAACTTAACGATTGAAAAGGGTGAGACAGTAGTTTTGATTGGACCATCTGGTTCTGGTAAAAGTACTTTAATCCGAACTATTAACGGATTGGAAAGTATTAATAGCGGACAACTGGTAGTTAACGGGTTTGATTTGGCTAGCAAGAAGACCAATATGAATAAGATTCGTCGTGAAGTAGGCATGGTTTTCCAACATTTTAATTTATACAACAATAAAAGTGTGCTTGAAAATATCATGTTAGCTCCTCGTGTAGTTCTAGGACGGAAGGATGATGAAAATAAAAAAGTTGCCATGGAATTGTTAGACTTAGTTGGGCTAGCAGATAAGGCAGAAAGTATGCCATCGATGCTTTCTGGTGGTCAAAAGCAACGAATTGCAATAGCTCGGAGTTTGGCTATGCATCCAAAGTGTATTTTATTTGATGAACCAACATCAGCTTTGGATCCAGAAATGATTGACGATGTTTTAAATGTAATGAAAAAGATTGCTAAAGATTCTTCGATGACCATGGTTGTGGTAACCCATGAGATGGGCTTTGCCCGCGAAGTAGGGGACCGCGTTATTTTCATGGACGAAGGACAAATTCTAGAAGACGATCAAGCTAAGGAATTCTTTGATGGACAACCAAGTAATGAACGAGCACGCCAATTCTTAAGTAAAATTATTAAACATTAGGAGGGGAGAATATGCGAAAAATACTGAAAAGTGTCGCCCTCATTTTCACCCTCATGGCAAGTTTAGTGTTGTTAAGTAGTTGTGGTGCGAAGGGTGAAGTAAAAAATATAGATGCTTGGGATCAAGCCCAAAAGACGGATTCCATCACTTGGGGTGTTAAAGCCGATACTAAACTGTTTGGTTTGATGGATGTTAAAGATTCACAAATTAAGGGATTTGATATCGATATTGCCAAAGCGTTAACCAAGCAAATGCTCGGAAAAAAGGCCAAAGCCAACTTTATCCAAGTTACGAGTCAAACTCGGATACCTTTACTGAAAAACGGTAATTTAGATGCAATTATTGCTACGATGACAATCACGAAAGAACGTGAAAAAGTTGTCGATTTTTCAAATTCATACTTTGATGCTGGTCAATCGCTTTTAGTTAAAAAAGGTAGCTCCATTAAGAGCGTTAAAGATTTGAATAAGCCCGGAACTAAAGTAATCGGGGTGGTTGGATCTAATTCCGTCGAGAATATTAAAAAGTTTGCTCCTAAGGCGCAGGTAATTCAGCTTCAAGATTATGCTCAGGCTTTGACCGCTTTAAAATCTGGTCAAGGAGCAGCGTTAACGACTGATAATGGTATTTTATTTGGGATGGCGGTCGACAATCCTAATTATCAAGTTGTTGGAAAAGCCTTTACTAAAGAACCTTATGGGATTGCAATTAATAAAGGACAAGGTCAGTTGAAAAAGCATCTCAACCAAGCCTTGAAAGAATTGGAAGAAAGTGGCGAGTACAACAAACTAGTCGAAAAATGGTTTGGAAATATCGCTGGATTTGACTACAAGGAGGTTGAAAGATGATTAATATAATTGCTAGTCATGGCTCAGAACTTCTAAGTGGACTGGGACAAACCGTCCTTTGTAGTGTGATTGCACTATTCTTTAGTTTGATCATCGGATCAATGTTTGCGATTTTTGAAGTTTTACCAAGTAAAGTATTACACACCATCGGTAGAATCTATGTAGAAGTGGTAAGAAACATTCCGTTACTAGTAGTAACGATGTTTTTCTACATCGTAATTCCTCAATATGTCGCTTCGATTAATGGATTTGTTGCTGGAACGATTGGATTAACCATTTATACATCAGCCTTTATTGCTGAAACCGTCCGAGCGGGAATTCAATCAGTTAGTGGTGGGCAAATGGAAGCAGCTCGCTCAAACGGAATGACTTATTGGCAAGCAATGCGTTACATCGTGTTACCTCAAGCCTTTAAGATTGTGATTCCACCTCTAGGTAACCAATTTATTAATTTGGTTAAGAATTCATCAGTACTTGCTTTCGTAGCCGGCTTTGACTTGATGTATGTAGGAAATGATATTGCTTCTACTTCCTTTGATACGATTAATTCGTATTTAGTAGTGGGAGTTATGTACTTAATTATAACTATGCCACTCAGTTACTATATGCGTTATCTTGAAAAACGGACGAATCGAGGTGCTGCATGATGAAATCATTTATGGATGCTTACTCAGCAGTAAATTTAATGTTTTTATTAAAGGGGCTTTGGATAACCGTTGAAGTTTCGGTTATCTCAATTATCCTAAGTTATATTCTAGGTGGAATATTAGGATTTATTCGGTATATGAGAATAAAGTATTTTTCAGCGATTGTGGGTTTCATCATTGATTTGATCCGTAATTTACCGTTGATTTTAATTTTCTTCTTTGTTTATTTCGGTTTACCTAACTTAGGTTTGAGAATTGAAATTATTCCTTCATCTATCCTAGCTCTAACCGTTTTTGAATCGGCGATGCTAGCTGAAATTATTCGTGGAGGAATCGAGTCAATTTCTAAAGGGCAAATGGAAGGTGCTCGAGCTAACGGGTTAACGTACTGGCAAGCAATGCGTTACATTATTTTGCCGCAAGCTCAAGTACGAATGATTCCGGCATTAGTTAGTCAATTTATTTCTTTGATTAAGGATACTTCATTAGCAACGATTATTATGCTGCCAGAATTGATGTATCATGCGCAAATCATTTATGGACAAAATACTAATTACATCATCCCAATGTTCGTTGCATTGGCTGTAATGTACTTTATTGTTTGTTATGCGTTATCACTATTTTCGCGTTACTTGGAAAAAAGAATTGCATCATAAAATTATACAAATAGGACGAGTAACCTCATCTAAGGTTACTCGTCCTATTTTTTAACATTGTGTTTACTGATCATTTTGACGGAGCCACTCAGTTCGCTTAAGTTTTGTGAAGTGTTCTTTGCGGATGTCGTCTAAGATCGGGTTATACATTTCATCGATGGTTAGTTCAGGTTTGAAACCTAGTTTCATTTGAACTCGCTTAGATTGGTGATTGCCATCATAGTAACCACACCAAATGTTAGATAATCCTAACGTGGTGAAGCCATCCTTGATGACCGCTGCTGCAGCTTCTGGGATTAGCCCTTGACCCCAGAATGGCTCTCCAATCCAATAACTAATTTCGGCATCATTAGCTCCCATGAAAGATTTCCCACCACCTTTATTAACTATTTCTAGCCCGACGCTACCAATTGCCTCGTCGGGATTGTCCCTTAGAGTTACGGCATAAATAGTAGCTTGCATCAAATATTGTTCAATCAGTTGTCGGCTATTAGCGACGCTGGTATGGACGGGCCAGCCAGCAATGGGTCCAATTTTAGGATTTTTAGCATATTGATAGATGCTGGGAGCATCATCTGGTGTAAAAGGACGTAAATAAAGTCTTTTGGTTGAAATCGGCATTGTTTTTCTTTTCCTCCTATAATTTTTATGTCTTTTGGATGAGAAGATGAATTACTAGATTACTATTGGCTGTTAAAAATCCTCGGCGATCTTCTAAAGCAATAATTCTTTTTTGATTTTTTAAGTATGGTGCAACTTGCTGGTCAAATGATTCTGCACTGGAAGCTTTAATGGGAGTTAGTTGATACTCACCAGGTGCTATTTTTTGAGACGTAGGTTTAGTTGATACTATGCAAATATCGTAGTAGTCAGGAGTAATTACGTAATACAATTTGCGCAATATAAAGTCAGGATTCCAATTCCCATCCATAATTTCGGTTATTCCAAAATCATAATCGATGGGTAAGCGTTTGACCGATTGAAGATAAAATGGTGTTGCAACTTTTAGGGTAGGACTCGCTGAATTTTGATGGATATTTAACTGATCATCTAATATTTTCTCTAGCTGCTCCAACCGATGCCGTTCGGTCTGAATGGCTATTTTTTTAGCTAACAGTAAATCCGTTACGGATGGGTTGGTTTGCAAGATTTGCTTTATAGATGCCACTGAAAAATCCAATTGTCTTAAAAAAAGAATAAAGGATAGTTGGTATGCTTGTGACATACCGTATTTTCGATAGCCATTTGGTGCAATTTCAGCGGGCTTAAATAAGCCCTCATCTTCATAATAACGAATAGTATGATTTGTTGTTTTTAACAAACGTGCTAAGGTTGAGATAGTTACTAATTTTTCTGGCATGCCATCACCTCATTCATAGAGTATAAACCTTAGGGTAACCCGAAGGTCAAGAGGAGTAAAAAAACAGACGTCCATAATTGAGCGTCTGTTTTTACTTTAATTATTGGATTACATAACGAGCAAGGCGTTGATAATCTTTTTCTTTTAATTCTGCGGTAATTTCGGTTCCTTCTTCGGTATAATCGGTCTTTTTTACATCAGCGTTGCCGTTAAGAAAATCGACCACCTGTCCCTCGTTAAAAGGAATTAAGAACTTAGCTTCAACATAATTTTTGAAGACTTGTTTTTTAATTAAAGCGGTAACCATTTCTAGTGATTGAAGTTGTTTAGCTGAATAAGTTAATTCATTGCCATCTAGAGTGGGATAACTAACTCCAGCTAAATCGGCTTTATTAAAGGCGTAAATCATAGGAATATCGGTTACACCGATTTCGTTTAAGGTATCTTCTGTAGTTTGCATCATTTCACGATAGTGGGGGTCAGAAATATCAACAATTTGAACTAGTAAATCAGCTTTAGCAGCTTCCGCCAAAGTCGAACGGAAAGCTTTGACTAATTGATGAGGCAAATGGCTAACGAACCCGACGGTATCACTCAAAACTAATTCTTTTTGATCGGGGAACGTTAACTTACGCACGCTCGTATCCAAAGTAGCGAAGAGCATGTCTTTTTCAAAAACTTGTTTGTCTTCATTGCGACCATACATACGAACTAACCCGTTCATGGTAGTTGATTTACCAGTATTGGTGTAACCGACCAATGCAACACTTGGAATGTCTTTCTTATCGCGTTGCTTACGTTGAATGTCAGAAGAGGTTGTCATTTCCTTTAGTTCTTTATTAATATGATTAATTTTATTACGGATTGTCCGTCGGTTTAACTCCAGTTTAGTTTCACCGGAACCACGGTTGGTGAAGCCGCCTCCTGTATTACCAGCAGTTTGCTGATCCAAGCGTTGGGTGGAACTAGTACGTAATCGAGGTAGTTGGTATTGAAGTTTAGCTAATTCAACTTGAAGTTTAGCTTCACGAGAGTGAGCTCGATTAGCAAAGATTTCTAGAATTAATCCTGTACGGTCAATAAAATGTAGATTAGTTTCTTTTTCAAGATTAGTTAACTGGCTGGGAGAAAGTTCATCGTTTAAAACAATGGTATCCACCTCTAAGGCCGTTGCAATTTGAACCAGATCCTCAACTTTACCTTTACCAAAGTAAGTGGCGGCATTAGGACGCTCTAATTTTTGAGTCACTTGATCAACCACGTCCATATTGTTGGCCATGGCTAGCGACCTTAATTCATCCATGGCATAATCCAGGTTCATATTGGGGAGTTCGAGTCCCGCTATTAGTATTTTCTCATTCATAAAATAAATGGCCTCCAAAGTTTGAAAACGTTTAGATAATTATATCATGGAAGCTGATTAGTTACATGTAATTAACGTTTATGAGATAACATGGTGCTTTGGATTAGAGAATAGTTAAAATAATTAGAGTTTAATATTGATTTTAATATAATTTTAATATATACTCATTTTCATAGTAAAAGATAATTGGTTGAAAATATAGGGAGTGTGTGAGATGAAACTAAAAACAGTTGTAAAGCTCGGCTCAGTTGCATTAGCTTCAACGTTTGTTTTGGCAGCATGTGGTTCGAGCAATTCAAATAGTAAAAAAACAGCAAACATTCAAGAGTCTGCTGAATTAGCAACAATGGATCAATCTAAGGTTACAGATGTGGTTGGTTTTACCCAATTAGGTAGTACAGAAGAAGGACTATATCGAATTGGTAAGAACAATAAAGTTGAAAATGCGATTGCTACAAAAACTAAAGTTTCAGATGATCACAAAACTTACACATTTACTCTACGAAAAGGGGTTAAGTGGAGTAATGGCGATGAGGTAACTGCAAAAGACTTCGTATATGGTTGGCAAAGAACGGTAAATCCGAAAACAGCTTCCCAATACGCATATATCTTCTCGGGTGTTAAAAATGCCGATAAAATTGCTAGTGGTAAAGCGAACTATAAATCATTGGGAATTAAGGCTGATGGCAAGTATAAGTTGACGGTGACCCTTGATCGTCCGATTTCTTACTTTAAACTCCTGATGGGAATGCCAACCTTCTTCCCTCAAAATGAGAAGGCCGTTAAAAAGTACGGTGATAAGTATGGTACTTCGGCTAAAACAACAGTTTATAACGGTCCATATCGAATGGAAGGTTGGACAGGTTCTAACTTAAGCTGGAAGCTCGTTAAGAACAAGACTTACTGGGATAAGAAAAATGTCAAGATGGATACTTTGAACTGGAAAGTGGTTAAAGACACTGGAACGGCTCTGAACATGTATAATAGTAATAAGCTTGATCAAATGACCTTATCTAGTGAACAGGTTAAACAATACAAGAATAATAAAGACTACGTTAAGTACTTAAATGCTTCAACTTTCTACATTGAATATAACCAAAAGAAGGACAAGTACTTTAAGAATGCTAAAATCCGTAAGGCTCTTTCGTTAGCTATTAATCGTCAACAATTTGTTGATAAGATTAAAGGTGATGGATCAACGGTTGCAACGGGAGTAACGCCGGCTAAGTTGGCTAAGGATGAAAAGAATGGCAAGGACTTTGCTTCTGAAGTCGATGTTAAATCAGCTTCGGAATACAATTTGAAAGAAGCTAAAAAGTTGATGGCTGAAGGTCTTAAAGAAGAAGGTATGCGTTCATTGAACTTCCAACTTCTTAGTGATGATACTACCGCTGCTAAGCAGTCAACTGAATTCTTACAATCAGCATTTGAAAAGATACCTAATGTGAAAGTTTCGTTAAGTAACGTGCCATTTAAGAACCGTTTAGCAAACTCGGTCGATGGTAAATTCGATGCAGTTATTACAGCATGGAGCGCTGATTTCTCAGATCCAATCTCATTCCTTCAACTATTTACGTCTGATAACTCACAAAATAACGGTAAATGGGCTAATAAGGAATACGATAAGTTGATTGAGGCTGCGAATACTACTGACGCTGGTAATACTGAAAAACGTTGGGATGATATGTTGAAGGCGGAACAAATCCTATTGAAGGATCAAGCAGTTGCTCCACTTTATCAACAAGGACAATCAATGTTGCGTAAAACCAACCTTAAGGGTATTGTGTATAACTCGGCTGGATTGAACTTTGATTACAAGCAGGCATATATCAAATAATTAAAAATGGGAACAAATTACATTGGGTGAGAGTGATACATTGCTCTTACCCTTTGTGCATATTGGACCAGAGATTGTGAGGGAGATTTATGGCAAGATATCTTGCAAGACGTGTTTTTTACTTGCTACTGACCCTGTTCTTGATTGCCAGCATTACGTTCTTTTTAATGAAGTTAATGCCTGGTACACCATTGAATAATCAAGCAAAGTTAACAAAAGCGCAAATTCAGATTATTTATGAACAATATGGGCTTAATAAGCCGGTGTGGCAACAATACTTGAGCTACATGATTAACGCAGTGCATGGAGATTTCGGAACTTCATTCCAGTTTAGTAATCAAGAGGTTTCTTACTTAATTGGTAGTCGAATTGGACCTTCTGCAACCATCGGGATTCAGGGAATGATTCTAGGTGTGGTTTTTGGAACCATTACTGGATCAATTAGTGCCATTCGCAAAAATACTTGGGTTGATGGAACTGCTAATATTATTTCGATTCTAGGACTTTCTGTACCAAGTTTTGTTTTGGCGATTGTGCTCCAATACTACATCGGACTTAAATTACAATGGCTTCCAGTAGCCGGATGGGGTGGGTTTGCCAGTACAGTCCTTCCATCAATTGCTTTGGCAGCTAATCCCTTTGCAACCACTTCTCGTTTTGTGAGAACCGAAATGGTAGATGTCTTAGGAAGTGACTATATTGAACTTGCTAGAGCGAAAGGGATGAGCAAAATGGGAATAGTTTTCCATCATGCTTTGCGTAATAGTTTGATTCCATTAGTTACCGTAGTGGGTCCATTAGCCGTCGCTATTATGACTGGTTCAATGGTTGTGGAAAATATTTTCTCAATTCCAGGAATTGGGGAACAATTCGTTAAGTCAATCTTAACTAACGACTATCCAACTATTATGGGTGTAACCATGTTGTACTCTGGTCTATTATGTTTAGTTCTATTATTAACAGATATCATCTATGGATTGATTGATCCACGAATTAGAATTACTGGAAAGGGGGAGTAATGTAATGGAAGAAAAAGTGAACTTACCTAAAGATGCCTTTCAACCTGTTAGTAAGGGTGAACGTTTAGATGATGAAAAAATTACTGCCCCGTCGAGAACGTTTTTGCAAGACGCTTGGCGGCGTTTAAAGGAAAATAAAGCAGCCTTTATCAGTATGTGGATTTTAATTATCGTTGCGATTTTTGCATTCACATCACCCATCACTGCTCCACATCCCAATAATTCTAATCCCGATTATGCTAACTTACCGGCTAAGGTTCCAGGAGTTAACATTAACGGCTTTAATGGAACAATTGTGCAAGGTGGGGAACGAATTGATGCTTATAAAGCTAATAAAGTTCCTTCAGATAAGTATTTCTACCTTGGAACAGATTATTTAGGACGTAGCTTAGCACAGCGAATCTTACATGGGACGATGATTTCTCTATTGATTGGGGTTTTCGCAACCATCATTGATTTACTAATTGGGGTAGGGTACGGGATCTTCTCGGCCTGGAAAGGTGGAAAAATCGATATTTTCATGCAGCGAATTATCGAAATTATGTCTTCCGTTCCTAATATTGTAATTATGGTTCTGTTACTATTGGTTTTCAAAAATGGTGGGATTTTACCGATTGTATTAGCGATTGCGATTAACGAATGGACTACAATGGCACGACTAACTCGAGCCCAGACTCTAAGTTTGAAAAATCAAGAGTACATTCTAGCTGCCCAGTCGCTAGGTGAATCGCCATGGAAAATCTCGGTTAAGCATTTGTTGCCTAACCTATCCAGTGTCATCATTATTCAAACTATGTTTACCATTCCAACGGCAATTTTCTTCGAAGCCTTCTTGAGTTATATCGGAATTGGTATTCAAGCTCCTACTGCATCACTAGGAACGTTGATTAATGATGGGCAACGTAATTTCCAGTTCTTACCATTCCAAATGTGGTATCCGGCAATTGTTTTGGCCATTATCATGATTGCATTTAATATTTTAGCTGATGGACTCCGTGACGCTTTTGATCCACGGACAGCCCGTAGATAGGAGGAAATTGATTAATGAGTTCAAATAAAAAAGTACTTGAAGTAAAAAATTTAGCGATTGATTTCCATACCTATGCTGGAACGGTTAAAGCAATCCGAGACGTTAGTTTTGATTTACATCAGGGAGAAACCTTGGCCATCGTGGGAGAATCCGGTTCTGGAAAAACGGTAACTACTAAAACGATTATGGGATTGTTAGCTAATAATGCGGAAGTTATTGGGGGAACCGTTGAGCTACACGGCAAAAATATTTTAAAGATGAATGATCGAGAATTGCAAGACGTTCGTGGTAAAAATATTGCTGAAATCTTCCAAGATCCAATGACGTCATTAGATCCAACGATGAAGATTGGACGACAAGTTGCCGAGCCATTAATGATTCACCAGAAGATTAGTAAAGAAAAGGCGCAAAAAAGAGCACTTGAAATGCTCAAGTTAGTGGGCATTAAAGACGCAGAAAAACGAATTAATGATTACCCACATCAATTCTCAGGGGGGATGCGCCAACGAATCGTAATTGCGATTGCATTAATTTGTAATCCAGAAATTTTGATTGCTGACGAACCAACTACGGCTTTGGATGTGACTATTCAAGCTCAGATCTTAGATTTAATGAAAGAATTGCAAGCCAAGATTTCGACTTCAATTATTTTTATTACCCATGATCTAGGCGTCGTAGCCAGCATGGCTGATCGAGTAGCAGTAATGTATGCCGGAAAGATTGTGGAATATGGATCAGTGGATGAAATCTTTTATAACCCACAGCATCCATATACTTGGGGACTCTTGAACTCCATGCCTACTTTGGATACAGCTAAGGGAGAATTAGAACCTATTCCTGGTACTCCGCCAGATTTATTGGATCCACCAGTTGGGGATGCTTTTGCTGCCCGTAATCCTTATGCGATGAAGATTGACGAGGAACTTGAACCACCATTCTTTAAGGTTAGCCCATCGCATTATGCAGCAACTTGGTTATTACATCCAGATGCACCCGCAGTGGAACCACCAGCAGAAATTCAACGGCGTTGGAAGATTTATCAAGATACGTTTCAAATCGATTCAGCCGACCTTCGCGTTGGGGAATAGGAGGAAACCATAGTGGACACAACAAAAAAGATTTTAGAAGTAAAACATTTAAAACAGTATTTTAATGTCGGTAAAAAAGACGAAGTCCATGCCGTTGATGACGTTTCCTTTGATATCTACGAAGGTGAAACTTTTGGGTTAGTGGGCGAGTCTGGTTCAGGAAAAACGACTACCGGACGAGCTATTATTCGACTTCAAGATCCAACTTCTGGTAACGTGAATTTTGAAGGAAGAGATATTGCTTCAATTAAGAAGCGGTCAGACATTATGGAATTTCGACGCGAAATGCAGATGATCTTCCAAGATCCGTACGCTTCTTTGAATCCACGAATGAAGATCAAAGATATTATTGCTGAAGGGATTGATATCCATCATTTGGCTAAAAATAAACAGGATCGTTCTGAACAAGTGGAAGAATTGTTGGAAACGGTGGGGCTAAATAAAGACCATTCCAGCCGTTATCCAAATGAATTTTCTGGTGGGCAACGTCAGCGGATTGGGATTGCCCGTGCGTTAGCGGTGCAACCTAAATTCATCATTGCGGATGAGCCGATTTCTGCTTTGGATGTTTCCATCCAAGCTCAAGTAGTTAATCTAATGAAAAAGTTGCAAGAAGAAAAGGGACTGACTTACCTATTTATTGCCCATGATTTATCCATGGTAAAGTATATCAGTGATCGAATTGGAGTTATGCATTATGGTAAGATGCTAGAAATTGGTCCAGCAGAGGAAGTTTATAATCATCCTTTGCATGCCTACACAGCTAGTTTAGTTTCAGCTGTTCCAGAACCTGATCCAGAGTTTGAACGCAACCGGCGTCAGGTTCCATATGATGCAGCCCGCGAATTTGATGATAAAGAACGACGCATGGTTGAAATTACACCTAATCATTTTGTTAAAGCAGCCGATGATGAGATTGAAGAATATCGCCAACGAGCAGAAGCTTACAAAATAAAGTGAGTATAAAAAGAAGCTTGACGTTTTTACGTCAAGCCTCTTTTTTATATTTTAGTAGTTTTACCAAAGTATTTAATTTGTCCACTATTTTCAGTTAACTGAAGTTCCGTAACACTTCCGTTACGAGGACTGTGAGAAACATCGATTTGATCGTTAAACATGGATGTTAAAATGCGAATCAAGGTTCCATGGGAGACCACCAGCAGATGATCGCCATCTTGAGCTTTTTTAAAGGTATAATCCAATCCTTGCTTTAGCCGAGTGACAATTTCATCATAGCTTTCAGCATCATGAAAAGGGTCAACGTCCTTCCAGATATCAATAGCGACCTTGATACCATGCATAGCCGTCATAGCATTTAAGGTTGGTTCAACCGTGGAGTGTTGTTGATACAATTTAAACTCTGTTTCGACTGAGTTAGCTCCTTCGAAGTAACCAAAAAATTGTTCGCGAAAAGCTGAAATCATCTCAATTTCTTTTTCATTTTTAGGATGTTGGTTTTGGGCATTGATGTAACGAGCAGTCTTAATCGCTCGGGTAGTATCTGAGCAATAGATATTTGCAAAGTTAACATCAGTAAGCAAATCACCAGCATGCTTAGCATCTGCAACGCCTTTTTCAGTTAGTGGTGAGTCTGACCAACCTTGAAGATGACGATAACGATTAAATAAAGTTTGTCCATGGCGGACGAAATAATAATTGACGGTTTTCATGTAACTCCTATGCTTTCTTAAATGCTTTTTTAAAGATATTAAAGAACAGTGCATAAACAGCAATTGTAATAACGTCTACGATTCCCCAAGCAAAGACGCCTGACCAAATTTGGGCATTGTACCCACCTTGAATGGTGAAGTAAGCACCGATGGCAAAGGTGACAATCGCAAATGGGTAAGAAGAACGAGAAACTTTCTTTAATTCATTCCGTTCTACCCAAGCCATAAATGGTAGTAGCGCTGAGAGTACAATAAAAATAATTGGAATAATGATATTAAGTGCAAGTTCTTTATCGTATAAGTTAGTACCAGGAGTTGCGTCAGTAGGACGAATTCCTAAGAACGAGAAGACGATGGTAATAACGAAACACCAAGCTCCAACTAACCAAGCTACAATATCATTTTTGATGAAAACATATTGTGATGGGAAATCCTTACTATTTTGCCGAATTCGCATAAAGGCAAAGAAAACAAAACTAGTAACGAATGGTGAAACAATCCCATTAATATTAAGTAACCAGTTAAACATATCATTGATACTTGGAAGCCAGTTACTAAGGAAAAGCACTAGTGAAACAATTCCAGTAGTTAACCAGTAACCATTAATTGGTAATCCATCACTGTTTAACTTACCTAGTGATTTAGGAAGATACTTCATAGCTACATCTGAAAGGAAGATTCGGGTACTTGCGTCTAAAATTACGGCCAATTGAGCAAACATATAAACTGCTTGACTGACAGCGAAGATGTACATGAATGTATTTCCAATCCCGAATTCATCACCCAATGCTTGGAAAGCATAATAAGAGCCATTCATCTTCAAATCATATGGTAAATGGTGGGCATTAAAGAACACTGCTAATGAGAATGATCCAAAGACGGTTAAGAAAACGGTCATCAAGAGGAGCATCATCATGGCTTTAGGAAAATCGCGTTTTCCATCTTTCATTTCTTTAACGTATGGTGCGGCTAGTTCAGCACCATTGATAGCAAAGATTAACAAACCAAATGTTGATAAGAAATGACCATCAATCTTAGGAATAAATGCTTTTAAATTAAATGGTTGAGTTGCAATATGACGACCGTGCATTAAAGCCACTACGGTCATAATTACAAATAGGATGGTCATCACGAACATCGCACCGCCACCAATGGTACTTAGAATTTCAAGTGAACGGTTTTTGAAGAAGTGTTGGAACCAAATAAATACTAAGAAGACGACGGCAGTAAAAATAGCAAACATGATGGTTGGCATGTATTTTTGTAAATCACCATTGCCTTTGACTAACCAACTAATTGATACAACTACCGAATTAGCAACATCGACTACGTATGGTAAACCAGCAATCCAGTAGAAGAAAGCCACGATGTATCCGGCTAAATCTCCATTGGTAGAACGAATCCAGGATGCTAAACCACCCCCATCTTCGTTGAAAGTTCCACCTAATTGTCCAACCATCATTTCATAGGGCCAAACAAAAAGTAAAATCATTAAAATCCAAGTTGAAACAATTGCTAAACCTTGATTGTGAAAATTATAAATTAAATCGTCGAACCCAATAACCGTTACAAAGTCCATTAAGGCTACTACAGGCCAACTAATATACCTTTTTTTTGAATCTAAAGGTGAATTATCCATTCTTTTATCTCTCCTAAAATTTGTTTACAAAAGCTCTTCGTCTCCATGATTGTTGTATTCATCGAGATGAAGGCCATCATCGTCTAAAGTAAAACGATTAATACTACCGTTTTGAGGACCCCAAGTAATATCTAGTGTTGGATCAGCTTTTCCTGCCATTGAACGAATTGTAGTTCCATGACTGACCACTAAAATGGTGTCTCCATCGTTATGGGTTTCCATCAATTGGGCAAAGCCACGATTGAGACGATCCCAGAATTCTGCATCATTTTCCGCATCATGGAAAGGGTCGGCTGCTTTCATCGCATCTTTTGAAGCAGCAATCGGGTTTTCTTCCAAAAATTCATGGAAAGTTCGTTTGCCTGAAACTGGCATTAAAGCTTCGAACCAAGCTTGGGCAGAATCACTACCTTCGTAATAGCCGTAGAATTCTTCGCGGAATTCTGGCATAGTTTCGATTGGTAATTGTTCATGCGCATTTTCAGCCATAATGGCGTTGGCGGTATTCATTGCGCGGGTAGTATCGGAGGCATAAGCCGCATCAAATGCAATGTTTTTCAAACGAGCTCCGGCCCGATGTGCATCAGCATAGCCCTTTTCGGTTAACGGGGAGTCTGACCAACCTTGCATTCGGTTATATTTGTTGAAAATAGTTTGTCCATGACGAACAAAATATAGTTTTAATTTTTTCATAAAAATCCTTTCCTCACTTATTTTTTGTAAAACCTAAATCATTCTATCATATATCCCGTGTACCAAATTAGCTAAATCTTTGTGAAAACGCATAAAAAGGAGTAAAATTTATGTCTAACAAAACTGAGAGGTGATTCACATTGGCAGAGGGAATTTTTGAATACGAAAATAGACATTTAGATGAAGTTTTAGATAAGGTGGATACTGCAATTGCCAAAGCAGAAAACGACGCCGATAATGCCGAAAAAGATCGTAGTGCGATTGATAAGAATTTTTACAACGATGTTCGAATTAACACTTCCAGTTATTCAGGTATGATGGATACTGCAATTTCAATCCGTCAACAACAGCAATTATTATCTGAACGCGAAAATAGTTGGCAACACGCTAATAAACGTTTAACCACGTTTAAAGAAATGAAAAAGCGGCCCTATTTTGCACGAATTGATTTTCACGAAAAAGGTGAAAAGAAGGATGAAACCATCTATATTGGTTTAGCTTCATTTTCGGACACGGCCGATCATTTTTTGATTTATGATTGGCGGGCTCCCATTTCTAGTGTTTACTATGACGGAAAAATGGGCGATGTGGAATATGCAACGCCAGATGGCACGCAAACGGTAGACTTGAAGTTAAAACGGCAATTTACTATTGAAGATGGTAAATTGATTTCAGTTTACGATACGGACGAAACTATCGGAGATCAAATGCTACTAAACGCGTTGGGTTCTCAATCCGATGTTAAGATGAAAAGTATTGTTTCAACCATCCAAAGAGAACAGAATAAAATTATTCGAAATACCGCAGCCGATTTACTATTCGTTCAAGGTGCAGCTGGATCGGGAAAGACCGCTGCGATTTTACAGCGGGTCGCTTTCTTGCTTTACCGTTACCGCGGAAATTTAAATGCTGGACAAGTCATCATGTTTTCACCTAATCAATTGTTTAATGATTATGTTGATCAAGTTTTACCCGAACTGGGCGAACAAAACATGATTCAGATGACCTATTATCAATTTACTAGACGACGGATTCCAAACATCGACGTTGAAAACTTGCAACAACGTTTTGATAAGAAGCTCACGGATGCGGAACGTAAAATCGAACAATTCAAAGGAAGCTTGCAATTTTTCAAAGCTACTACTAAATATGCGAAATATCTTGGGACGGCAGGTATGCGATTCCGCAATATCATGTTCCAAGGTCAACCGTTTGCTACTAAGGAAAAAATTAAAGACATCTATTATTCATTTAATACTACCTATAATTTGGGTAACCGAATTGAAGGAACTCGGGAAGCCTTGATCCGCCAATTGAACCAAAAAGTAGGTAGTGAATTGAGAACTAAGTGGGTGGAAGAAGCGGTCCAAAACCTTAGCCAAGAAGAATTACACAACCTATTTAAAAACGAGCCCCGTGAATTTAAGGATAATGATGAAGAATTTAAATTCCTTGCTCGTCAAATCGTAATGAAAGAACTTAAACCGGTTCGAAATGCGATTATGCGTAATCGCTTCTTAAGCATTAATGCCCAATATGTCCAAATGCTACGTTCGTTCCCCAAATGGTACGATTTAAAGAAAGTTGGGGTAACAGAAGCAGAATGGGATAACCATGTGGATAAAGTGGTAAATGGACTTAAGGAGCATCAGTTAACCATGGTAGATACAACCGCTTATTTATACTTGTATGATTTAATTACGGGTAAAAAAGGTGATCGTTCCATGCGTTATGCATTTATTGATGAAATCCAAGATTATAATGCTTTCCAACTAGCTTATATTCGGTTCAATTTTCCTCGAGCAAAATTCACACTTTTAGGAGATTTAAATCAATCAATTTACGCCAATGAAACTAGTGATACTTTATTAGCAGAGTTATCAACAATGTTTGATCCAGAAAAGACGGAAGTAGTTCAACTATCTAAGTCTTATCGTTCAACACAACAAATTACAGACTTTACTAAGGAAATCTTGGTCAAAGGTGAAGCAATTGAATCCTTTAATCGCGCGGGTGAATTACCAACGGTTTCAATTAATAGTAGTCATCAAGGAATGGTTGAGGCGGTGATCGAACAGCTTCATCGCGATCGCCAAGATCATGAGACTAGCGCCATTATTGGGCGTAGCTATGCTGAATGTGAACAAATCGCGGATGAATTAAAAGCAGCTGGCGAGCAAGTAACGCTAATCCGAACTGAAAATCAGCGTTTGGTGGAAGGTACCATCGTTGTTCCATCTTTCTTAGCCAAGGGATTGGAATTTGATTCAGTAATCGTGTGGAATACTTCAGCGAAGATTTATCAAACTAATCGGGATGAACAGTTATTATATACAATTTGTTCACGGGCAATGCATCGACTCTTAATCGTTGCTGAGAATGATCTTAGTCCGTTAATTACTAAGATTCCTGAAAATTTATATATTAAAAAAGCTTAATAACTTAAAATACAACACAAAGAGCTTAAAATAAGATACTTTTTTATTAAGCTCTTTTTATTATATTTTGATATAGTTAACTATGTAATCACTTTCAAAAACCAAAGGAGAAAAAATAATGATTCAAAGTAGTTATACCGGGTCAGATTCAATTCTCGATAGTTTAATCAACCATGATGTACCATATATTTTTGGTATTCCTGGAGCCAAAATTGATTTGTTATTTGAACAACTGGAACATTCTAACCGAGCAAAAAAACCTAAATTAATTATTACAAGACATGAACAAAATGCGGCATTTATGGCGGCTGGTGTTGGACGAATTACTGGTAAACCGGGAGTAGTGCTTACTACTTCAGGACCTGGCGTGGGAAACCTTGCCACGGGATTACTAACGGCTACGGCAGAAGGTGATCCAGTATTAGCCATTGGGGGCCAAGTACCACGAAATGACTTATTGCGTTTAACTCATCAAAGTATGCGGAACGCTGCTTTATTTGAACCCATCACTAAGTTTAGTGTGGAAGTTCAAGAACCAGAAAACATTTCCGAAGTTTTAGCAAATGCTTACCGGGCAGCTGAATCATCTAAGCAGGGAGCTAGTTTTGTTAGTTTTCCACAAGATGTGGTTAATGCACCGGTTAGTTCGCGTCCAATCAAACCTTTAAAAAAACCGATTCTCGGACCGGCGAGCCCGATTGAAATTGAAGAGCTAGCTAAAGCCATTCGAAACGCTCAACTTCCCGTATTGCTACTCGGGATGCGGGCCTCGTCTCCCGAGGTGACAAAAGCCGTCCGCGAATTAGTACGGATTGCTAACTTACCTGTTGTGGAAACCTTCCAAGGTGCTGGTATTATTTCTCATGACTTAGAAGATCATTTTTACGGTCGAGTGGGGTTATTCCGCAATCAGCCTGGGGATAAGTTATTGAAGCATAGTGATTTGGTAATCACAGTGGGTTACGATGCCATCGAATATGAACCTCGTAACTGGAACGCAGAAGGGGATGGCAAGATTATCGTCATTGACGATTCGCCGTCTGAAATTGATCATAACTTTGAACCTGAAAAGGAATTAGTTGGGGACATCGCGCAAACGATTGATTTGCTAACTCCGCATCTTAAAGATTACCAAGTTGGTGTTGATGGTGAACAATACTTGGAAACACTCCGTGAGCTGCAAAACAAGCAAGACTTGCCACCAGTGCCGAAGCAAGATTCCAAACGTATTCATCCATTGTCTATTATTTCTGCACTTCAATATCGGGTTGACGATGAAATGACTGTCTCCGTTGATGTGGGAAGTTTCTACATTTGGATGGCTCGTCACTTCAGAAGTTATCAGCCTCGTCATTTGCTATTTAGTAACGGGATGCAAACCTTAGGAGTAGCATTGCCATGGGCCATTTCGGCCGCTTTGTTACGTCCTAATAGTAAGTCAGTTTCAGTTTCAGGAGATGGTGGATTCCTTTTCTCTGCGCAAGAATTAGAAACGGCTGTCCGTGAAAAGTTAGATATTGTTCATATTATTTGGAACGATGGATACTACGATATGGTTAAGTTTCAAGAAGAAATTAAGTATGGACATTCTGCAGGCGTTGACTTTGGCCCCGTAGATTTTGTTAAATTGGCTGAAGGATATGGCGCTAAAGGATTGCGTGTGGAAAAACCAGAGGACTTGGGTAAAATTCTTGACGAAGCATTTCAAACAGAAGGACCAGTAGTGGTGGATATCCCAGTTGATTATTCCGATAACGTTAAGCTAGGGCAATCACTTCTTCCTGACCAATTATAGGAGGGATTTAAATGGCAAAATTATTTCAACATGGGACGCTCGCAATGCTAGTAGATGGACTTTTTGGTGGGACGCTTGCGGTTTCCGATTTACTGAAGCACGGTGACTTTGGAATCGGAACTGCTGAAGGCCTTAATGGCGAATTAATTATTTTAGATGGAGCCCCTTACCAAGCGCTAGCAGACGGTACAATTAGGGTTATTGGTGATGATGAACTATTACCGTTTGCTAACGTTAATTCAGCGGATTTTGAAGGACGAGCAGTGTTATCTGACATTGAGATGAAAGATGTGGATGCGACACTTGCTAAAGAATTGTCATATCAAAATACATTTGTTGCTATTAAAATTAGTGGAACTTTCCGTACAGTTCAAACTCGGGTGGTAAAGCAACAAGAACGTCCTTATCCAACCCTTAGTGAAACAGCATCTAAACAACAAGTTTTTAATGCTGAAGATGTTAGAGGAACAGTAGTTGGCTACTACACCCCAGATCTTTTCCATGGTGCGGGAGTAGCGGGGATGCATCTTCATTTTATTGACGATCAACACGAATTCGGAGGTCATTTACTAGACTTTAAGGCGGATCAAGTTAAACTTTCTTGGCAACTATTAGACGGTTTAGACCTCAATTTACCAATTCAAGACGCAGAATTTATGGCACATGAGGCTAGCGACGCGGAAAAAATTCAACAATCAATTTCTGAGTCTGAATAAACGAATTATCTATGCTAGAATAGACGTAATTTTTTGAAGATGAGGAATTGGAAATGGAAGCACAAGGTTATTTTGAGTTTAAGCGGGAAGATTGGCAAAATTTAGCCAAACGAGCCGAATTACCACTGACGACGCAACAATTAACAGATATCAAAGCTTTAAATGATCAAATTTCACTCGAAGACGTGCAAGATGTTTACGTGCCGTTAGTACGATTGCTCCAAAAAAAGTATGCGGATTTTGAAAAATGGAATCGTGATAAATTAGACTTTTTACAATTGCCAGTTAAAAAAACGCCTTTTATTATCGGTATTTCAGGGAGTGTGGCGGTTGGTAAAAGTACAACAGCACGTTTACTACAAGAACTCTTGAGTAGCTGGTTTACGAGCTTAAAAACCCAGTTAATAACTACCGATGGATTTTTATACCCTACCGCGGAACTTAAGCGACGGAATATTTTAAATCGCAAAGGATTTCCCGAAAGCTATGATATGAAATCCTTAATTAAGTTTTTAAGCGACGTTAAGAGTGGTAAAAAAGAAATTAAAGTACCGAAGTATTCTCATCAAGTTTACGATATTGTGGAAAATGAGTTTGATACGATTGATCAACCAGATATTCTGATTGTTGAGGGGATCAACGTGCTACAGTTACCGGCTAATGAAACCATTTATGTGAGTGATTTTTTTGATTGGTCCATTTATGTGGATGCGGATGCAAATTTAATTGAGCAATGGTTTTTAGAACGCTTCGGGGTATTGCTTGATACAGCGTTCCATGATCCAACTAATTATTATTACAAATACGCTAAATTACCACGTTCGGAAGCTTTCGAAATGGCACATAAAATTTGGCGAGACATTAATTTAAAAAACCTGGAAGAATTTATCTTACCGACACGGTTTAGAGCGGATATTATTCTGCATAAGACTACGGGACATGTAATGGATAACATTTTAGTACGAGTTTAAAAAGATTGCCTAGTGAGGAATAGCTCACTAGGCAATCTTTTTTATTATAGGTTATTTAGTTACTGGTAGCTAAAAGTAAATTATCCACATCATTAAGCTTGATTTGATGGCGTTCTAGTTTAGTAATTAAATGCTGCTCGTGCCATTGCTTGAAGTAACGACTAATGGTTTCAGGTGTAGTGCCAAGGAGGGTCGCTAAGTCTTTGTTTTTAAGGGGTAAACGAACCGGATTTTGATTTAAAGCAGATGCGGTCTCGACTAAGTAGTCGGCCAGACGACTTGCTACGGATTCCGTATTGGATTTAGTCGTTTGACGCTCTAATTCTAAAAGTCGGCTACCTAATGTGTTCATGACGTTCATTCCAATTTGGGGATAGCGCGTAAGTAAATTTTGAAAATCAGCGCGATTAATAGTACAAACCGTTGTGGGAGTGAGCGTAATAGCCGTAGAGTTATGTTCGGTTTGATTAAAGAGCGCGGCTTCACCGTTGATATCACCAGCTTGGAGGAGATATAAGAGTTGTTCTTTACCATTTTCGGCAGTACGAAAGACCTTAATTTGGCCGTTGGCAATGATTGAGAGTGCGTCAATTCGATTTCCTTCTTGATATAAGACCGAATTGGCAGGAAGTTGTTGATGATGCACGATGGATTCCACTACAGCAGTTTGTTCGATATTTAAGTTTTTAAAAATCGGGACTAGTGGAACACAGTGATGCTGATGAAGTTGTTTAGGCAAGATATGACCTCCTGAGTTAGGTTACTTTTATAATAGCTAAAATTAAATTTAAAAAAATTGACCTACGTCAATTTCAACTAGTTTGAAACCTTATATGCTTAATATAACAAATCAAGGAGGTTAGTTGAAATGACAAAAATTATTATGAAATTGGACACGTTAACTTGTCCTAGTTGTATGACCAAAATTGAAGGAGCCTTGAATAAGATGGACGGTGTTAAAGGGGTAAAAGTCCTTTTCAATGCTAGTAAAATCAAGGCCGAAGTTGAACCTGAAATAAAAGGTGAAGCCTTGAAACAAACGGTCGAAAATTTAGGATATACCGTTAAAGACTTAAAAACAAAGGTGAGTGAAGGCTAATGCGTGAAGAAATTGAAGAGCTATATCAAGCTGAACAAAAACAAAATGAAATTGACCATCATCTCCCCACAGCTGGGGCAATGACTAATCACATCTTGGCGAATCTACGAATGATGTCGACCAAATTAAACCAATTAGAATGGTATATAAAAGGAAACAATTATTTTGCGGATCAACAATTTTTAAGCTCGATGCGCCAAACTGTGGATAACTACTTTAACCAATTAGGACATCAGTTAGTAAATGCAGGAGAAAAGCCTTCATCAATTACTGAAGAATTTTCAGAATATAAAATGTTGACGGAAAATGCGCGCAATAAATATTTAACGGATCAAGAAATGTTAGCAATGTTAGTCGATGATATCCAAACTAGCAAGATGTTTATTAGTCGAGCTATTATCTTAGCCCAAAATGAAAGTAAATTTCCATTACAAAACTTTTTGATTGAGTTAGATGGTAGTTTCAATCAATTTTCAGCGGCAATTCAAGCGCGGTTAGGTAAAGAACCCTTGGAAGGCCTGGAAGAAGATGACGACGAAGAGGATGATGATTAATTTTGGCTAAAATACAGCGATGGTTTACACAACATGGCAATCCCATGCTGGTAGTAGCTGGAACGCTAACCGTGATTGGTTGGTTAATGCAACACTTAGCTGACCAGGGGTTGATTGCCAATGGGGCTTACGGAATAGCAACTTTGGTAGCCGGACTACCTATCATATTCAAAGCCATTTCTGCTTTGCGAGCACGAGTGATGAGCATTGAATTATTAGTTAGTATTGCCGTAGTTGGGGCAGTAGCTATCTTAGAATTTGAAGAAGCAGCAATGGTAACATTTTTGTTTGCCTTTGGAAATTTTTTGGAACAGCGAACGCTACAAAAAACACACCAAGCGATTCAAAATTTAACGGAAATGCAGCCAACAACGGCCACCATGGTGGTTGATGGTCAGTATCAAGAAGTTGAAATTGATGAGGTTGATGAAGGGGCAGTTCTAGTTGTGCGAGTTGGCGACCAAGTCCCAGTAGATGGTGAAATTATTAGCGGTAGTGCTGAAGTTGATGAAGCGTTAATCACCGGTGAATCTAAATTAGTGGATAAAACCACTGGAGACCAAGCTTATATGGGTTCGATTGTGGAAAACGGTCAGATTTTAGTGCAAGCTCAAAAAGTTGGCGAAGATACAACTTTCGGAAAAATTATCGAATTAGTGGAAGAAGCCCAGGATAATCAAGCACCGATGAGTAAGTTTATTGATCGTTTTGCCAAGTATTACACACCTTTCGTTTTGGTAGTGGCAATATTAATTTTACTTTTCACTAAAAACTTACGGTTAGCCATCACGATTTTGGTTCTAGCTTGTCCAGGGGCACTAGTAATTGGAGCACCAGTTTCCAATGTAGCTGGAATCGGGCGTGGAGCTAAGGCTGGAATCTTGATTAAGGGTGGAGACGTAATCGATCAACTAGCCCAAGTGGATACGATTTTGTTTGATAAGACGGGTACAGTTACCGAAGGACGGCCCACCGTTAAAAGCATTAAAGAATATCAAGAAGATCACTGGCTAGCATTAGCAGCCGATTTGGAAAAACAAACGAATCATCCCTTAGCTCGTTCGATTGTGGAATACTACGAAAAGCGTGGGCAAAAAACTACGGCCGATCTTAATTTGCCTATAACAACGATTAAAGGGATTGGAATTAAAAGTGAATATCAAGGGCAAACGATTTGGATTGGTAGTCGTCGTGTTTTAACAGAAAATCAGATTGAGCTAACGACTCAACAAGCCCGCGATTTACAGGTCATTGAAAGTGATGGACAATCCGTAGTTTTGATGACTGTTGACCAAAAGCTGGTGTTGATGATGGGATTAGTCGATCAGGTTCGTAAAGGTGTAAAAGAGACGTTTGAAAAATTAAAACAGAGTGGAATCGACAAGCAGTGGATGCTAACGGGTGATAATTCAGTTATTGCGGAAAAGATTGCTAAGACTATTGGGATTAATCAGGTTGAAGCACAAATGCTACCAGAAGAAAAAGCACTGTTTTTGGAACAGTTACAAAATGATGGTAGGCACGTCCTATTTGTCGGAGATGGCATCAATGATAGCCCTTCAATTGCCAAGGCAAATGTCGGGATTGCGATGGGAAATGGAACTGACGTAGCAATTGAAACTTCCGACGTGGTCTTGATTGATTCTGATTTTAGTAATATCCAAAATGCCCGTCGGGTGGCAAAGGCTACTATGCGAAACACGATGCAAAACGTAGGAATTGCCATTGGAACCGTGGCGTTGTTATTAATCGGTGTGGCTTATGGTTGGGTCAATATGGCCAGTGGGATGCTTTTTCACGAAATAAGTATCTTAGTAGTTATTTTTAATGCAATGCAGTTGTTAAGAATGAAATTTTGAAAACGTTAGGTAGTAAGATAATGACGCGATTGATAGCCTTTTCATCGATTGTGAGGCAAGCTTAGGGGCTATGGTTTTTCCCGTTTTTACTGTATGATAGATGAGTAAGAATAAAAGAATGAGGTGAAGGACTTGGCGAACGCAGATTTATCAAATTTTGATAAAATCATTGTTTTGGATTTCGGTAGTCAATACAACCAATTGATTACACGTAGAATCCGTGAATTCGGTATTTACTCTGAGCTTCTTTCTCATAAGATTACTGCTGAAGAAATCAAAAAGATTAATCCTAAAGGAATTATCTTCTCTGGTGGACCTAACAGTGTTTATGATAAAGATGCCTTTCGAATTGACCCAGAAATTTATAAGTTAGGTATTCCAATTTTAGGTATTTGTTACGGAATGCAATTAATGACTTATAACTTAGGCGGACGAGTTGAACCAGCTGATAACCGTGAATACGGTCATGCTGATATTGATGTGACTGATGATCAAGCGGTTATGTTTAAAGAGCTTCCTGCTAAACAAACAGTTTGGATGAGCCATGGTGATTTGGTTCGTGAAGTCCCTGAAGGATTTAAGACCGTTGCAACTAGCGCAAACTGTCCGATTGCCTCAATGGCTGATGATGCTCGTAAGTTCTACGGGGTTCAATTCCATGCTGAAGTACGTAATACTCAATATGGTAACGAAATTCTCCGGCACTTTGCATTTGACGTTTGTGAAGCTAAAGCTAACTGGTCCATGAACGACTTTATCGACATGCAAGTACAACAAATCCGTGAAACTGTGGGAGACCGTAAAGTATTGCTTGGTCTTTCTGGTGGAGTGGATTCTAGCGTGGTTGGGGTATTACTCAATAAAGCAATCGGTGACCAATTAGTATGTATCTTCGTAGATCACGGTTTACTCCGCAAGGGCGAAGCAAAGCAAGTTATGGATAGTCTAGAAGGTAAGTTTGGTTTGAACATTATCAAAGTGGATGCTCAAGATCGCTTCTTGAGTAAGCTTGCTGGTGTTTCAGAACCTGAACAAAAACGTAAGATTATTGGTAACGAGTTTATTCAAGTATTTAATGATGAAGCACAAAAACTTAAAGGAATTGACTTCCTAGCTCAAGGTACGCTTTACACTGATGTAATCGAAAGTGGAACAGATACTGCTCAAACGATTAAGTCACATCATAATGTGGGTGGACTTCCAGAAGACATGCACTTTGAATTGATTGAACCACTTCGTACTTTATTTAAAGACGAAGCTCGTGACCTTGGTGAAAAATTGGGAATGCCAGAAGATCTCGTTTGGCGTCAACCATTCCCAGGTCCTGGTTTGGGAATTCGTGTAATCGGTGAAATCACCGAAGACAAACTTCAAATTGTGCGTGACAGTGACTTGATTCTTCGCGAAGAAATCAAGAAGGCTGGTCTCGACCGTGATATCTGGCAATACTTTACTGTTTTACCTGGTATCCGTAGTGTTGGTGTTATGGGTGACGGCCGCACTTACGATTACACAGTAGGTATCCGGGCTGTTAACTCAATCGACGGTATGACTGCCGACTTTGCTCGTATCCCATGGGATGTCTTGCAAAAGATTTCGGTACGTATCGTAAATGAAGTGGACCATGTTAACCGCATCGTCTATGACATTACTTCTAAGCCACCGGCAACTGTGGAATGGGAATAAAAGTAATATAAAATTTAAAATAAGAATCGCATAACTACGGGCTTTTAAGAGTGTTTAATGGGACGGAAAACAATAAAAATTGATATGGTTCCCTACAATTTTCCTACAATTTTTATTGGTGCCAATACAAAAAGTTTTTACGTAGATTTAATCTCTAAATTGGATTTTTCTAAAATCTAATTTAGGGATTTTTTTGTTATTAGACTAGAATATAAACATTTATAGCTAATGATTCTATAGCAAAATAACTTTTAATTGTTTGCTAAGTATTGATTATTGTTGGAAGAAAGTAGTTTTTAATTATAGTAAGTAATTTTTAAAAATCATGTTAGATTGCTTATATTGCGGTGTTTAACTAGTAGTTATCTTTTTGCTAAGAGTTAAACTGAGTTCCTATAACCCCGGGTTTCAGTTATTATTTTTTTATAAGTTTAGATTATGTTATGGTACAATTCTATTATTTGATAAGTTTGCATCCTGTTTTAAACATTTAGTGTCAGAAACTAAACAAAATAGATTACCAAAATAAAAAACTTCAGAAAGACTAACTTTCTGAAGTTTTTTATAGTTTTAATTAAATTGTAAAGTATTAGTTCTCTGAAACTAGGAAATATTGGAAAATGTTTATATCATCTTCAAATTTTATTTCATAGAAGGTGTGGCCGTCAATTTGACGTTCATCATTCAGATCAATATAAGTGCGATCGGGATCAGCAATGTTACCCGTTTCAACTTTGTGGCCATTGATTGTCCATTTATCATTGGAATAATCATTAATTACTTCATACTTGATACTACCATCCTTTTTAAATTGAATAGTAGCATGGTCTAAGTTATCGACAGCATTAGCATAAGTAGTAGGATATTCTTTGGTAATATAAAATTTTCGTCCAGCTATCTGTCTAGCTGGATTTTGATAAAGCGATTTCCAACAAAATAAAATAGCTATCAATGTCAAAAGACTGATAAGGATATTACTCATTTGAAACCTCCTAAATTAGTACCTACAAATCCGATGTATTCACACCTCTAATGGTAGATTAGTTAGTTACTTTTAGCAATATTTTTTTATAAAATAGGTAAATTTAGCTATGTTGTTTTACCTTCGATTTCGTTAGTTTTAATTTTGGAAGGTGGTTACTGCATGGTAAAAAGATTCCAATTTATTAGAAAAAACAGAAAAAGAAAAAATTTAACAATCGAACAATTAGCAGAAAAGGCGGATGTTTCGATTGATTTAGTTGCCAGATTAGAGCGTGGAGAACGTGAAGACGTATCTATATCAAAACTAGAAAGTATCTTACACGCTCTTGATCTAGAGCTAGGGGATGTTTTTAAGCACAGTAAATTAGATAAGAAAAGTGATGAATTTGTCAGAAAATTTTTAAAGTTAGATGCCGAAACGCGTGAAAAATATACAGATATATTTCTTAGCATTATTGATTTAAAAAATGAATAAATGTAAATTTATCTATTTTTTGTATCGGCTTACATAAAAATGAAGCATTAGTTACTTCGAATAGATATTTTAGATATTTTTCTTTGAATTATCATCAATTTTTATAATGAAATTCTTATTTATAAATTAAATTATAAGTCATTGATTTACGCGTGCTAGTATATTATACCGCAAATGTTGTGTTTGTTAATACGCTTTCTTCAAATTTTGAACGTATATTCACTAACTCTTATTAAAGATGCTTAAATAAGACTTACTTATTTTTATAAATAAGTTATCGCTAATTTATCATTTTTTTTGGAAAAAATTACTTTTTTAATTTCTACAAATAAATCTAGAAATGTGGTTGACACACTAATTTGTGAGTTTGTATACTAATACGTGCATGTTCGGTTGCTTGAGCAAAATATCCTGGGGTTAATGTTTTATGGGATATAATGCTATACAAAGTTAGAGTGCAGGATGAACAGTAAAGAATTGGGAAGCTTTACTGATTTTCATTAGCATTCTAATTAAGAACATGTAGTTGGAATAGCAGGGAAGTGCTTTTTTATTTAACTATTTAAAAAAGCCAAAGAAAAGGAGTAAGAATATAAGGAGTGTTTATCGTGGGAATACGGATAGATATAACGGGTAAGAAATTTGGTAAATTAGTGGCTAAGTATCCATCAGGGAAAGCAAAAAATGGGAATACTAAATGGCACTGTGTTTGTGAATGTGGACAAGAAAAAGATGTTGAATTACAGCATCTTAAATCTGGTGGCACAAAAAGTTGTGGAAATTGTTCCAGAATGAAATATGACTTACAAGGGAAAAGATTTGCTCGACTAACAGTTTTGGGTAGAGCGGATAAAGTCAGTTCTAATGGAAATATTTATTGGTTATGTCGTTGTGTTTGTGGCAAGATGATTGAGGCCGACAGTTACCGTTTACGAACAGGGAACGTAAAAAGCTGTGGGTGCTTACGTAAAGAAAAGGCTGCTCAAACAATTCGAAAGAATGCAGCAACGGCAGAACAAATTGGAAACAGTAACGCTTTCAAGGATCGGAATGGGAATCCGGTTCAAGCAGTCAACATTGGAGCTAGAAATACTAGTGGTGTAATCGGTGTTTCGTTTGATCATCCCTCACAAAAATGGGTTGCACGAATGATGCATAAAGGAGATTTAGTTTTAAATGCTACATTTCTAGATTTCGAAGAAGCTGTGGAAGCACGTCGAAGAGTTGAACACAAATATCTTAAAAATTTAAGTAGAACAAATTAATTTAATGAAAGACGTAACGCTGATAAAACAACGTTACGTCTTTTTTGATGAACCAATTTGACAAATCTTTCAATTATTTCCATTATAGAAGTTATGTACTTTTAAAAAGTAACCTTGAGAGGAAGAGTTTTAATGCAAGAATCATCAACAAAAAAATCCAATCCGATGGTAGTTGTGGCGATTGTGGCACTGATGTCTTTTATGGGAGTTTTAACGGAAACTTCAATGAACGTTACTTTCCCAGCTTTGATGCGAGAATTTAAGGTGTCATTAAGTACAGTGCAGTGGGTAACGGCAGGCTATTTGTTAATGGCTGCGTTAGTCATGTTAACTTCAGCTTACATGAAAAGAAGATTTACCAATCGACAGTTATTTGTGGCAGCAGCCATCTTGTTTGGATTGGGAGATGTTATCTGTGGCGCAGCGCTGAATTTTTGGGTGCTCTTGGTAGGCCGTTTAATTCAAGCCGGATGTGTGGGGTTATGTACTCCTTTAATGGTTAATATAATTTTAGAGGTTGTACCCCAACACAAGCTAGGAACTTATATTGGGTTAGCCAATTTAATTATTTTAATTGCGCCTGCCATGGGTCCGACCTTTGGAGGGGCCGTGGTCGCTTTTGCAAGTTGGCGAATGATTTTCTGGGGAACATTACCGATTGCATTGATTCTAATGGTTTTAGGGTCTAAAAAAATTAAACAATATACCCCAACTCAAAAACAGTATGCTTTTGATTGGACACGTTTTATTCTTTTAGGGTTGGCACTAGTAGCCCTAATCGTTGGACTCAATAATTTGGGGTCAGGCGCTTATATTTCATTTATCGTTTTACTATTATTTAGTATTGGTTTAACAACGCTGTTTGTAAAAAAATCTAAAAATGCTACTAAAGCTTTATTTTCACTAGACGTATTCAAAAATAAGGCCTTTCTATTTAGTTTTCTACCATATATAATGTTGCAATTCGCTAACGTGGGGATTAACTTTTTACTTCCCAACTACGTTCAAGATGTATTCCAAGCGACATCCTTAATTGGTGGTTTGATTTTGCTTCCAGGGAGTCTATTAAATGGATTTGGACAACCAGTTTATGGTTGGATGTTAGATAACTTTGGCGGAAAATTACCATTATATATGGGTGATATTTTATTTACCTTAGCGCTAGCATCCTTAGCCCTTTGGGGACCACATATGGGAGTATTGGGAATTACCATAGCATACTTAATTTTTGCCATTGGCCGTTCTATGGCGTTTGGTAATTCGGTTGCCTATGGTTTAAAACATATCAACCAAGAACTTCAAAATGACGCTAATGCGCTATATAACACCGGTCAACAGGTGGCTGGTGCGATTGGAACGACGGTTTTAGCGTTAATGATGGGTTCAGTTCATCATCCAGGTTATACCAGAGCCCAAAATATCAGTGCGGGCAGTGGATGGGCGTTTATTCTACTTGTTATTTTAGGATTAATTATCTTGGGCTTCTTTCATCGATTGGTAAATTTAGATAAGCAAATTAAACAGACGAATTAATCGTGAAGTTGTATAATTAAAATTGTATTATAAAATAAGGAGAAAACTATGGCTAAAATTACGCGTCTTTATGATTTATTTCAACCCGAACACTACGATATATTTTTAGATATCAGCCGTGAAACTAAGCATTTTCGTGGTAAAACGGTCATTCAGGGGATAGCCCAGCAGACCGAAATTGCACTTCACCAAAAGGATTTAGAAGTTATGGTGGTTTATGTTAATGATGAGAAAACGCCTTTTGAAATTGATTCAGCAAATGAAGTGATTCGTCTGCAACTAAGTCAAGCTGGTAATGTAACTTTGACTGTTGAATACGAAGCTGAACTAACGGACAGCATGATGGGAATTTATCCATCATACTATGAAGTCGATGGAGTTCAAAAACAGTTGGTTGGTACCCAGTTTGAAACAACTTTTGCTCGACAAGCCTTTCCTGGGATTGATGAACCAGAGGCTAAGGCAACTTTTGATTTAGCAATAAAGTATGACGAACATGATGGAGAAACCATTTTAAGTAATATGCCTGAAATTAAGGTAGTCGATGGAATTCATTATTTTGATACGACGGTTAAAATGTCGACATATTTAATCGCTTTTGCTTTTGGAGATCTTCAAAGTAAAATGACAAAGACGACTAGCGGCGTGCAAGTCGGAGTCTTTGCTACTAAAGCTCATCAAGCTCAAGAACTTGATTTTGCACTTGATATTGCCAAACGTTCAATCGAATTTTATGAAGAATTCTACCATACAGCTTATCCGTTGCCCCATTCATGGCAACTAGCTCTACCTGATTTTTCAGCCGGAGCAATGGAAAACTGGGGGCTAGTAACATATCGTGAAGCCTATCTTTTATTAGATCCTAAGAACACGGCTCTAGAAACTAAACAACTAGTGGCAACCGTCATCGCGCACGAGTTAGCTCATCAGTGGTTTGGTGATTTAGTTACCATGCAATGGTGGGATGATTTATGGTTAAATGAAAGTTTCGCCAATATGATGGAATACGTAGCAATTGATGCGATTGAACCTGATTGGCATATTTGGGAAATGTTCCAAACGTCCGATGTTCCTGCAGCCTTACAGCGAGATGCTACTGATGGTGTACAGTCTGTTCATGTGCAGGTCCAAAACCCAGCTGAGATAGACGCGCTATTTGATGGAGCCATCGTGTATGCTAAAGGAGCACGTATGCTAGTAATGGTGCGGGCCTTGATTGGCGATGACGCTTTACGTACCGGATTGAAGCAGTATTTTAATAATCACCAGTATGGAAATGCAAAAGGGGCGGACTTATGGGCTGCTCTAGGAGACGCTGCGGGGATTGACGTCGGAGCAATCATGCACTCATGGTTGGAACAACCGGGTTATCCCGTAGTGAATGTTGAAGTGGTCGATGGCCAATTAACTATTAGTCAACAACAATTTTTCATTGGTGAAGGACAAAATGCAGGACGGCAATGGCAAATCCCATTAAAAGGTAACTATGAAGTCGTTCCTCAAATTTTAGATCAACCTACTTTATCGTTAGGCGATTATCAACAGCTTCGAAATGAAAATGGGCAACCTTTCCGACTCAATGTTGGCAACGAATCTCATTTCATCGTCCATTATGCTAAGGATTTATTAGCGGATATCTTGGGAGCATTGGACCAACTAGGAGCAATTGATCAGCTGCAAATTCTCCAAGACTTAAGATTATTAGCTGAAGGAAATCAAATTTCGTATGCTGAAATTGTACCGCTACTGGAAAAATTTGCTGATAGTTCATCAGCGGTAGTTAACGATGTTTTATATCGCTTGGCTGGTGATTTGAAGAAATTTGTTCAGCCTGATAGTGAAGAAGAGGCGAACCTTCAAAAACTTTTCAATCAACTTAGTGCAAAACAGGTACAACGTTTAGGTTGGAAACCAAGGGCCGCGGAAAGTAATGATGATCAGTTAACTCGACCTTATGTATTGGGAGCCGAATTATACGCGAAGAATCCTGAAGCAATTTTAGCAGCACATGAACTTTTTGAACAAAATCAAAATCAGTTATCCAACTTGTCAGCCGATATTCGTAGTCATGTTTTGAGTAACGAAGTGAAAAACTTTAATAACGAACGACTATTTAACCAGTTAATGGAACAGTACCGTCAATCGACTGATCCAAGTTATAAAGCTGATTTAAGTAGAGCACTCACTGCTACTACGGATGAAAAGCAAATCAAAGCTATTATTGAAAAATTTGAGGATGCTAGCACGATTAAACCCCAAGATTTGCGAGCTTGGTTCCGAGGTCTATTAGCTAATGCTAAAGGGCAACAATTAACTTGGGATTGGATTCGAAATGATTGGAAATGGTTGGAAGATACTGTGGGTGGTGATATGGAATTTAATACCTTCATCACGGTGATTGCTAATATATTTAGAACACCAGCACGGTTGGAGGAATTCAAAGCCTTCTTCGAACCTAAATTGCAAACGCCAGGCTTAACACGTGAAATTACAATGGACATTAAAGTCATTGAAGGTCGAGTGAAGTTAATACAAGCCGAAAAAGCAGCTGTTAATACAGCCATCGAAAAGATAATTGCATAAAATAAAAAATTCAATCAGCGTTTAACGACGTTGGTTGAATTTTTTTGTTTATTTAATATTTTGAATTTCGCTAGCGTGGTCAGATAAATCACCACCGGCATTTTGAACGACTCCATTAGCGTAGACATAATATGAACCATCATGGTCGGAAGTAACGTGGAAATAAATAGGGGAGGATTTACCAACGGAACTATAAGCTACTTTCCAACCCTTATCGCCATATTTGGCTTTAACTAGATTGATGGCCGCCTCAGAAGTTTGGATAGTTTCATCAGCTAACGGTTGATGATTATTTTGTTGTTCAGCGGCAGTTAAATCTGCACGACTTAGGTTGTTAGAACTCGTTTTATTTGAGCTATTATGGTTATTTTCAGACTTACTAGAGGAACTAATAGCACTATTGGAAGCTTTGGAAGTAGAACTACTTGCGCTAGCAACGCTTGATGAAGTTTGATCATCCTTAGTTGAAGATGAACTATTAGAACTTGCTTTTGAAGATGATGAAGCTTCTTTATCTTTCTTAGAACTAGCTTTTGAGCTAGCCTTTTTGCTAACCTTTTCTGTTTTAGAAGTAGCATTTGAAGACTGAGAATCTGGTTTTTGGTTTCCAGATCCGCAGCTAGCAAGCGTCAGTGGAACCAATGCTAAAAGTGCAATTGAAGCAATTTTTTTCATAATAAAACACTCCCCCATAATTATTTGTAAATCACAATAATCCTGCCTTGATTCTAACATATATGGTCATTACCTTAAAGGAGGTTAAACACTATAAAAATGGTGTTGTAAACGTTTAAAAGTATTGGAAGGAGGTGTAAAATTACAAAAATGAAACTAAACACGTTAAATCAAAATCATCAAATATAGACTTATACCCCCGCAACGGCTTAGCCAGCTGTTACAATTTTCCACAACTAGTTCGACAGTCCAAAATAACAAATTAAAAAGAATCATTTTTAGCCACTAATACTTAGTGAAACTAAAATGATTCTTTTTGTTATTTAATTACTAACGGTAAAATAACGACCGAATTCATTAAAATATGAGCAATCATCGAAGTTTGAATACGTCCGGTCTTTTTGTACAACCAACAGAATAGCAAACCAATGGCCGCATATAGAAAGATGTGACTATCGTTGTGCATAAATGCAAATGCTAGACTAGAAATGATGGCCATGACGGTGAATCCCAGCGTGGAATCAGATCCAAACATTGCACTGAGGTTACCAAATAAAACTTTTCTAAAAACCAACTCTTCCATGATTGGAGCTCCCACGGTGATCGCTAAAATGAAAAATGGATTGGTTTTAGCCAAAGTCACTAAAGTTGCGGTGTTTTGAGAAGTAGGATTACTTCCAAAAATGATCGTAATATAGCTAATCACAAATTGCAGCAAAATTACTAAGGCTGTTCCAATGATTCCCCAAGCAATAGCATATAGAAAAGATTTACGATTAGATTCGATATGGTTGATTTCGTTGGTTTTACTACTAATAAAGATTAGTAGCAGTGCGCCAACCAAGTAGTCGACAGTTTCAACCCAGATAAACCCAGCCCCCAGATTAATAAACACGTTTAAAATGCTAGGTAGAAGGAAAATTATTAAATACGTAATTAAAGTTAAAATTGAACTCTTAGAAATTTTCATCTCAACCCTCCTTTATTCCTGCTAGTATAGCATATTTAAAGTATTGCTAAATTTGATTGGTTAATAAAGGTCAAAAATACTTGCAATCTAAAAAAATCATGATATAGTTATCATTGTAGTTAGCACTTAGAGATGACGAGTGCTAAACAAATCTTATCAGTAAATTATATTTGGAGGGATTCACGTGTTAAAACCTTTAGGAGATCGCGTTATTTTAGAAGCTAAAGATGAAGAAGAACAAACTGTCGGAGGCATCGTACTTGCAAGCAATGCTAAAGAAAAGTCCCAAACTGGAAAGATTATCGCTGTCGGTAACGGTACAGTTTTAGACAATGGTCAAACAGTACCAATGAACGTCAAAGTTGGCGATACAGTAGTATATGACAAATATGCTGGTACTGAAGTTTCATACGAAGATAAAAAATACTTAGTTGTCCATGAAAAGGACTTAGTTGCAGTAGTTGAATAATTAATTTTTAATTTAGGAGTGTTGATAATGGCTAAAGAAATTAAATTTTCAGAAGATGCACGTACAAAAATGCTTAAGGGTGTAGATAAGTTAGCTGACACCGTTAAGTCAACAATTGGACCTAAAGGCCGTAATGTGGTCTTGGAACAATCATACGGTTCACCTACAATTACTAATGATGGTGTGACAATTGCTAAGGCAATCGAACTTGAAGATCATTTTGAAAATATGGGTGCTAAGTTAGTTTCAGAAGTTGCTTCAAAGACCAACGACATTGCTGGTGATGGTACAACTACCGCTACGGTTCTTACTCAAGCAATCGTCAATGAAGGAATGAAGAACGTTACTGCTGGTGCTAACCCTGTTGGTATCCGTCGCGGTATTGAAAAAGCAACAAGTAAAGCAGTTGAAGCTCTCCACAAGATGTCACATGAAGTAAAAACTAAAGATGATATTGCTCAAATCGCTTCAATTTCTTCTGCTAACCCAGAAGTTGGCAAGTTGATTGCTAACGCTATGGAAAAAGTTGGTAACGATGGTGTTATCACCATTGAAGAATCTCGTGGAGTTGACACAACATTGGATGTTGTGGAAGGTATGCAATTTGACCGTGGATACATGTCACAATACATGGTAACTGACAACGACAAGATGGAAGCTAACCTTGATAATCCATACATCTTAATCACTGATAAGAAGATCGGTAATATCCAAGATATTCTTCCAGTTCTTCAATCAGTAGTTGAACAAAGCCGTTCATTATTGATTATTGCGGATGACATTACAGGTGAAGCTCTACCAACACTTGTTTTGAATAAGATGCGTGGAACCTTCAACGTAGTTGCAGTTAAGGCTCCTGGCTTTGGTGATCGTCGTAAGGAACAATTGGAAGACATTGCTATCCTAACTGGTGGTACTGTAATTACAGATGACCTTGGTTTGAACTTGAAGGACGTTACTATCGAACAACTTGGTCAATCTAACAAGGTTACAGTTACTAAAGATGATACAACCATCGTTGAAGGTGCTGGAAGCCAAGAACAAATCGCTGAACGTGTTGGAATTATCAAACAACAAATCAGTGAAACAACTTCTGACTTCGACAAGGAAAAACTTCAAGAACGTCTTGCTAAGTTATCTGGTGGTGTTGCAGTAATCCGTGTTGGTGCTGCTACTGAAACAGAACTTAAAGAAAAGAAATACCGTATCGAAGATGCTTTAAACGCTACTAGAGCTGCCGTTGAAGAAGGTTTTGTTCCTGGTGGTGGTACAGCACTTGCTAACGTTATTTCAGACCTTGAAGACGTCGAAGCTGAAGGCGATGAAGCTACAGGTGTTAACATTGTACGTCGTGCGCTTGAAGAACCAGTTCGTCAAATTGCTGAAAATGCCGGCGAAGAAGGTTCAGTAATCGTTACAAAACTTAAGGGCCAAAAGCCAGGTGTTGGATACAACGCCGCTAACGACGAATGGGTCGACATGGTTGAAGCCGGAATCGTTGATCCTACAAAGGTTACACGTTCAGCACTTCAAAATGCTGCTAGTGTATCAGCATTATTGTTAACTACTGAAGCAGTAGTTGCTGACTTACCAGAAGACAACCCAGCTCCTGCAGCACCAGCTCCAGGTATGGGCGGTATGATGTAATTTAATTCTTAGAACTAACGATTTAAATTAGGAAGATGCGAAGGTTTGCCGAAAATTCAGCTCTCCAACGCTAAACTAGACTAATTTAAATTAAAAGAATCCATGATGCGATCAGCATTGTGGATTCTTTTTTATTTCCAACTAGGAGAATATGAATTAGAATAACTTAGAAGTTGAAAAACTTCTTTACTGGACTGAGGAATATTACGTTTAAATTACACCTTATTCAGATGAATTCTGTTATTATCAGTATATGAATTATAATCTTAAAAATTGTGCTAGTCATTTTGCGAGATTTGGAGTAGAATTTCACTTGCATATTTTTGAAAATGGAGAGTAAAAGATGTTTTCGTATTTGAAGCGTATTTTAATTGGTAAACCACTGAAAACGCTCGACGAGAGTGGACAAGCTTTAACGAAGTTCAAAGCCCTCGCCTTGCTATCTTCAGATGCTTTATCATCTATTGCATATGGTACCGAAGAAATTTTGTCGGTTTTGATTGTTTTATCTGCCGCTGCAACTTGGTATTCAATTCCAATTGCTGGGATTGTATTAGTGCTATTATTCGCGATTACCGTGTCATACCGCCAAATTATTAAGGCTTATCCATCTGGTGGTGGGGCGTATGTAGTAGCTAGTAAAAATTGGGGGACGTCGGCCGGTCTGGTGGCCGGTGGCTCACTTTTAGTGGATTACATGCTGACCGTAGCGGTTAGTGTGACCTCTGGTACAGAAGCGATTACGTCGGCGATTCCAGCATTGCAAAAGTACCATATTGCCATTGCGGTTTTGATTGTACTGGGGATTATGGCGCTGAATTTGCGGGGACTACGAGAATCAGCTAGTTTCTTAACGATTCCGGTTTACCTATTTATCGTGGTTATTTCCTTGATGATTGTGGTTGGTTTATACAACATTGCAACTGGTCAAGTGGCTTATCATGCGGCTTCCGCAGTGGGATCGGCAGTGCCCGGGATGACTTTTGTGATTTTCCTTAGAGCACTATCGTCTGGTTCTTCTTCTCTGACTGGGGTTGAAGCGATTAGTAATGCTGTTCCTAACTTTAAGAAACCACGTCGTAAGAATGCTGCAGGAACCTTAGCCATTATGTCATTGATTTTAGCTTCATTCTTTGCTGGAATTACGTTCTTGGCATACTACAGTGGAATTACACCAAGTTCTTCTCAAACCGTTTTATCTCAAATCGGTGTGACAATTTTTGGACATGGTATTTTCTACTACATCCTTCAATTATCAACGGCATTGATTTTGGCCGTGGCTGCTAATACTGGTTTCTCAGCCTTTCCAATGTTGGCATATAACTTAGCTAAAGATAAGTTTATGCCACATGCTTATATGGATCGTGGTGACCGTTTAGGCTATTCCAACGGTATTATTTCCTTGGCTGCCGGAGCAATCGTTTTGATTTTAATCTTTGGTGGACAAACAGGACTATTGATTCCATTGTATGCCATCGGGGTTTTCGTACCTTTCACATTGTCACAATCAGGAATGATTGTTCATTGGAAGCGTGAAGGCGGTAAAAAGTGGATGATAAATGCTTCTGCTAACTTGCTGGGAGCTTTACTATCAGCCGTTTTAGTAATTTGTTTGCTATTCTTACACTTTAGCAATGTTTGGCCATACTTTATTGTTATGCCACTCTTGTTAAGAATGTTCTACAAGATTCGTAAACATTACGATGAAGTTGCTGATCAATTACGAGTAATTGAAAAAGGTAAAGTTAACTTGCATGACTATGATGGTTCAACTGTGATTGTCTTAGTTAGCAACGTTACTCAAGTTACTTCTGGAGCAATTAACTACGCTCGTTCAATCGGGGACTACGTAATTGCAATGCATGTCTCTTTTGATGCTAATCCTGAAAAAGAACATAAGACCGCGATGGAATTTAAAGCTGAATATCCAGATGTACGCTTCATTGATATCCATTCATCTTATCGCTCAATTACGAACCCAACCTTACGTTTCTGTGATGTGATTGCCCGGCGTGCGGCTGAACGAAACTACACAACTACTGTGTTAGTTCCACAGTTTGTTCCAAGAAAACCATGGCAAAATATTTTGCATAACCAAACTGGTTTGCGTTTACGTGCTTCTTTGAACTCGCGTGAGAATATTATTGTCTCAACCTATAATTACCATCTGAAATAAATAAAAAGTAAAACCTAGCTGAGGCTAGGTTTTTTTGTGTCAAAATATGAAAAAATAATTTAAATTCTTTGCATTTTTAGTGAAGAAGATTGTATAAGGCTCATGAGTTTAGGTATAATGTGCTTATTACGAACAAAAAGAGGACAAATTATGCGATTTGAAATAATTGTTAGTTTATTTGCGACAATGATCATTTCGGCGATCTTAACACCATTTGTCCGGAGGATTTCATTCAAAGTTGGTGCCATTGACAAACCGACAGCCAGGCGAGTCAATAAAGTACCAATGCCAACCATGGGGGGATTGGCAATCTTCATTGCCTTCAATTTCTCATTATTTTTCTTATTGAGAAATCAAATACCTAATCCGCAGTTTTACGGAATTTTCTTCGGGGAATGCATTATTTTAGTAACAGGAATTATCGATGATATTTTTGAATTAAGACCTATACAAAAAATGATTGGAATCTTGTTAGCGGCGTTAGCGGTGTATCTATTTGCTAACGTTCGGATGACGACGTTAACTTTCCCATTTATTGGAATTGTTAACTTCGGGTGGTTTTCGTTACCAATTACGTTGCTATGGATAGCAGCTATTACAAATGCGATTAATTTATTAGATGGGTTAGATGGTCTAGCGACTGGGGTAACAATCATTGCGTTGTTTACCACAGGATTTACCGGACTATTCTTTCTACCATCTACTAATATCTACATTGTAATCATGATTTTTACCTTGGTAGCAGCTGAAATTGGTTTTTTACCTTACAATTTCTTTCCAGCACGGATTTATCTCGGTGATACGGGAGCTTTATTTATTGGATTTATGATTTCAATTTTCTCACTATCTGGTTTGAAAAATGCAACCTTTATCACAATTTTAATTCCAGTTATGATTTTGGGTGTGCCACTGACTGATACGGTTTATGCAATTTTGAGAAGATTATTAAATAAGGAATCTATTTCACACGCTGATAAACGCCATCTACATCATCGTTTGATGCAAATGGGCTTAACCCATCGACAAACAGTGTTAGTGATTTATGGAATTTCACTAATCTTTTCCTTTATTGCGCTGCTATATCCCGTTTCTACGTTGTGGGGCTCAGTGTTATTAACCATCGGAATTTTGATTGGAATCGAGATTTTTGTGGAAGCAATTGGATTAGTGGGCGAAAACCGTACGCCAATGCTAAATTGGATTCGAAAGCTCGTACGCTCTAATACTTCTAAAGTAGATAGTAATGAATTTAAAGAAGAGAACACTTTAAAAGATAAGGTTCGCACACGTAGTGAACGCCATAAAAAATGAGGATAATAACGATATTAGTCGTTGTCATCCTCATTTTTTTGATATGGAATTTGAACTCGTTTGGTACCTAAATCCTTAAAGGCCACGTTCCCACTAAAAAGACCGATTAGTTCTTGCTTTAAGGGTTCTAATTGTTCTTTGGAAATTGAAATAGTAGTAGTTACTTGGGTAGTGTATTCCGTTTCTAACTGGTTTAAATGATGTTGTTCAAGATAATAAACTAATTGATCATTGTTTTGATAATCAAGTTTAATCGATAAAAGCTCTTGATCAACAAGTTGAATCAAAGCAGCATTATTAACAGCTAGGGAAGTACTTGATCCATAGGCGCGAATTAAACCGCCTGCTCCTAACTTAATGCCACCGAAGTAACGCGTCACGACGATCAATACATTAGTTAAGTTCTCGCGTTTTAAAACCTCTAGGATAGGAGCGCCGGCTGTTCCGGAAGGTTCACCATCATCAGAGGCCCGTTGGATATCTTGCTGGTCACCCAAAATGTAGGCAAAACAGTTGTGATTAGCTTTAGCTTCGGTTGTGCGGATTTCCGTTAAAAGTTGATTGGCTTCCTCTTCACTTTGAATGGGAATAATCCGACTAATAAATCTTGATTTTTTGATATCTTGTTCAATTTTAAAATTTTCTTTGACGGATAAGATTGGTTTCAAGAAAAAGACTCCTTTTTGGGTATTTAATAAATATGGAAGAAATAGAAAAGCAAAAATACTATGGACGGCTAGTTTTACAGCCAATTAATGCAGTACCAACGGATTCGCTTGATTGTCGACCAGCAATTGTAATGAAAGGAAATCAAATTCACTGCCAACGATGTGGCGCAATTACCTCTAGTAGGGATGGGGCATTACCAGATCATCAATTCTATTGCCGTAAATGTATCAACTTAGGTAGAGTTTCTACCCTGGTTCAGTTAGCGACCATTCCTGAGCCTAATAATTTTGTGGCGAATCAGAGTTATTTAGAATGGCCGGGGAAGTTAACTGCTCCGCAAGCTCGCTGTTCAAAAGCGATTATTAATTCCATTGATCAGCAACAAAATCGTTTACTCTGGGCGGTTACTGGGGCAGGGAAAACTGAAATGCTCTTCCCGGGAATTAATCATGCTTTACAAAAGCAAAAAAGGATATGTGTGGCTTCGCCCCGAATTGACGTAGTCTTAGAGCTGTTTCCTCGATTTCAAGAAGCTTTTCCACAGGCTAAAATTGCCTTGCTTCACGGTCGATCCCCAGCTCCCTATGAATATACGCAGTTTGTGCTCTGTACAACGCATCAATTACTACGATTTTACCACGCCTTTGATGTTTTAATCATTGATGAAGTGGATTCTTTTCCCTATGCGATGAATCCTGAGCTGCATTATGCAACCAAGCAGGCCCGTAAATTACAAGGATCGACCATTTATCTTACAGCTACCCCGGACGGAAAACTTTTACAGCAAAGTCGGCAAGCTAAATTAGCTACCAGTTATCTAACTCGGCGTTTTCATGGACATCCACTACCAGAAATTAAAGTAGTGAGTGGGCAAAATTGGATAAAAAAGTTAAGAAAGGGTCGATTGCCAAGCCCATTAAGCCGATTTATTAAGGAACAAATTCAAGCACAGCGCCAATTTTTAATCTTTGTTCCCAAAATTGAGGTGCTACCGAAAGTATTGGAGGCTTTGCAACAGGTCTTTCCCACGGTCAAAGTTTTAACAGTTCACGCAGCAGATCCAGAGCGGGTGGCTAAAGTGCAAATGATGCGTAAACAGGAAATTGACGCTTTAATTACGACCACTATTCTTGAACGTGGAGTGACTTTTCCAGGTATTGATGTCGCTGTTTTAGGAGCAGATGATGCCGTCTTTTCCATGGCAGCATTGGTTCAAATTGCTGGTCGAGTTGGTCGAAGTCCCCAACGACCCAAGGGGACTGTATTATTTATTTGTCCAATGTTAAATCGAAATATAAAAAGAGCTCAAGCCCAAACCAAATTTATGAATCGAAAGGCGAGTGAATGTTGAAAAGTTGCTTACTTTGTAACCGAGGATTAAATAATAATTTAGATTTATCTTTTATTTTAAGTTTCAGAAAAATTACTCCGAAGTTAGTTTGCGAGGGGTGTATAACGAGTTTTTCCACATTAGTAGATCACAAAACGTGTATTAGATGTGGAAAACTTTCAGCAATTCTCGAGTGTGCGGACTGTCAACAATGGAATGATCAGTTCGTAAATCGAGCCATGTTTCAATATGATGAGGCGATGCGTAATTTTTTTCAGCACTATAAGTTTCAGGGAGATTATTTACTGAGAAAAGTTTTTCAAGATCAATTTGTTAATTTTATTCAAAAGATCCTTAAAGAAAACGAGTTGATTGTTCCGATCCCAGTTGATGAGAGTACAATGACCTCACGTGGATTTAACCAAGTAACTGGATTGATGGAAGGTCTGGATTGGAAAGATGTTTTGATTAATCAGCGCTCAAACGATAGTTTACATCAATTTCAACGTTCAAGAAGAGAGCGACTACAGCAAGATAGTTCTTTTATTTTGAAAAGCGGATGTGATATTAGTGGTGAACATATTTTGTTGGTGGACGATATTTATACGACCGGAGCCACCCTTCGACAAGCTCGGACCACTTTACTAAGAAATGGCGCGACCCAAGTCCGTTCAGTCACGCTTTGTCGGTAGTTATTTGGGTATATTCATTGTTTATTGTAGCGTTTTCATTTATAATGAAGTTGTACAGAAATACATGAAGTAGAATATATATTTCTGTTAGTGGATGCAGTTTATCCACAGTTGAAAGGAGAGAAGTCTTATGCTTGATTTTAATGTACGTGGTGAAAATATTGAGGTAACAGAAGCAATTCGGGATTATGTTGAGAAACGAATTGGTAAGATTGAAAAATACTTTGAACAAGGTGCCAATCCAAAGGCTCACGTTAACTTGAAAGTATACCAAGACAAAACGGCTAAGGTTGAAGTAACGATTCCATTGCCATACTTGGTATTACGAGCAGAAGAAACTTCGCCTGATTTATATGCGAGTGTTGACTTAGTAACTGATAAATTGGAACGTCAACTACGTAAATACAAAACAAAAATTAACCGCAAATCGCGTGAAACAGGATACAAAGGGGTTGAAATCCCTAGTGGTGATATTGTAGAGAACGAAGAGGAAGCCAGTCAATTTGATATCGTTCGTACTAAACAAGTATCCTTGAAACCAATGGGAAGTGAAGAAGCAATCTTGCAAATGGACATGCTAGGACATAACTTCTTTATCTATGAAGATGCAGAAAGTGGATCAGTTGATATTGTTTATCGCCGTCGCGATGGACGCTATGGTTTGATCGAATCTGCTAACGATTAGATCCGCTAAATAAATACAAAACAAAATTGCTTAACAAACTTCCAACGGTTTGTTAAGCTTTTTAAATATATTTAAGATTAGTTTGATTGTAATAATAAAAATGATAAACTTAAACAGGTTATCGTTTTTACGATTAAGTTAGTACGGAAGGAAATAGTACATGGCAAACATTTTAAAAAAATGGGTGGAAAGTGATGCGCGTGAGTTAAAAAGACTCGGTAAAAAAGCAGATAAGATTGAAGCCCTAAAAGAAGAAATGGAACAACTAAATGATGAAAAACTTAAGGCTAAAACTACAGAGTTTAAAGAGCGTCTACAAAATGGCGAAACTTTAGATGATATTTTAGTTGAAGCTTTTGCAGTCGCACGTGAAGCAGCTAAGCGAGTATTAGGCTTATTCCCATTCCGCGTCCAATTAATTGGTGGAATGGTACTTCATGGTGGTAACATTGCTGAAATGAAAACTGGTGAAGGTAAGACTTTAACGGCCACATTACCCGTGTATCTGAATGCCTTAGGTGGTAAAGGGGTTCACGTTGTTACTGTTAATGAATATTTGGCTGAACGTGACTCAAGTGAAATGGGTGAGCTTTATAAATGGCTTGGCCTAACAGTAGGGGTTAATTCTTCAGAAATGACTCCCGACCAAAAACGTGAAGCTTACAATTGTGATATCACTTATTCAACGAACAGTGAAATCGGTTTTGATTACTTAAGAGATAACATGGTTGTGTATAAAGAGGATATGGTACAACGTCCTCTAAACTTCGCCTTGATTGATGAGGTTGATTCAATTTTAATTGATGAAGCCAGGACACCTCTGATTATTTCTGGTCAGACTGAACCAACTGTTACGCTATATGAACGTGCTGACCGTTACGTGAAGACTTTGGCTGATGGTGATTACACGATTGATTGGGAATCAAAATCCATCTCATTAACAGAAAATGGGATTCGTCGTGCGGAAAACTTCTTTAAAACCGACAACCTCTACGATGTTGAAAATAGTGCGTTGAACCATCATATTGATCAAGCTCTTCGAGCAAATTATATTATGACTAAAGACAAGGACTACGTGGTTTCAGATGGTGAAGTCTTAATCGTTGATTCTTTTACAGGTCGTGTAATGGAAGGCCGTCGTTTTTCTGATGGACTGCACCAAGCGATTGAAGCTAAGGAACACGTTGAAATTCAAGATGGGGCTAAAACTATGGCCAACATCACTTATCAAAACTTGTTTAGAATGTATCGTAAACTTTCAGGGATGACCGGTACAGCTCGGACTGAAGCAGAAGAATTCCGTGAAATTTACAATATGGAAGTTACAACCATTCCAACCAACCGTCCGGTGGCTCGTGATGACCGTCCAGATTTACTTTATCCAACTTTGGAAAGTAAATTTAAGGCAGTGGTGAAGGAAATCCGTGATTTGCATATTAAAGGTCAACCAGTTCTAGTTGGTACGGTTGCGGTTGAAACTTCAGAATACCTCTCACGCTTGCTTGATCGAGAAGGTATTCCACATGTTGTTTTGAATGCTAAGAATCATGCCCGTGAAGCTGAAATTGTTACCAACGCCGGTCAAAAGGGTGCGGTAACAATTGCTACTAATATGGCTGGTCGTGGTACTGATATTAAATTAGGACCTGGCGTAGTTGAACTAGGTGGTTTAGCTGTAATTGGTACTGAACGACATGAATCACGACGGATCGATAATCAGCTTCGTGGTCGTTCGGGACGTCAAGGTGATGTCGGAATGTCCCAATTCTATCTTTCACTAGAAGATGACTTGATGATTCGTTTTGGTTCAGAACGAATCAAAGATTTGCTTTCTAGGATGAAAATTGCGGATGAAGATGCAGTTATTCGAAGTGGTTTAATTAGCCGTCAAGTTGAATCTGCTCAAAAACGAGTTGAAGGTAATAACTACGATGCTCGTAAGAACGTTCTTCAATACGATGATGTTATGCGTGCGCAACGTGAAGTGATTTACGCTGAACGTCAACAAGTGATCATGGAAGAAACTAGTCTAAAAGATGTGCTAATGCCGATGGTTGATCGAACGATTGACCGCGTGGTTGATGCCCATACCCAAAAAACTCAAAAGAACTTTGATTTAGAAACCATTGTAGAATTTGCACGGACTGCCTTGGTTTCAGATAAAGACATTCATCAAGCTGATGTGGAAGGGATGTCTGCTAAAGAAATTAAGGACTACTTGAAACAACTAGCTGATCAAATGTACATTGAAAAAGAAAAAGCTTTGTACGACCCAGCTCAAATTCTAGAATTTGAAAAAGTTGTGATTCTCCGAGTGGTTGACCAACACTGGACCGATCATATTGATGCCATGGACCAGTTACGTCAATCGGTTGGACTTCGAGGCTATGGACAGTTAAATCCATTAGTTGAATATCAACAAGAAGGTTACCGAATGTTCAACGAAATGATTACAGATATCGAATATGAAACTACTCGATTATTTATGAAATCTGAAATTCGTCAAAATCTTCAACGGTAGTTGATTTATAATATAAAACTGGGAAGGTAATTTGACCGTTCCCAGTTTTTTAATGTGAAATGAAAAAAGGAGCTAACTTATATGGAGCTAGTTGAAGCAAAACATCAAATTGAAGATATGAAAAAAGAAGTCGCTGACTTCGGGAGGTCTCTTTGACTTAGATGCTTTGAATGAAAGTATCAGTGTCAATGAGGCCAAAATGGCAGAGCCTAACTTTTGGGATAATCAAGAACAGGCTCAAATTGTCATCAATGAAAATAATGAGTTAAAACAAAAATACGATAATTTTAAAAATTTAACCGACCATGTTGAAAACTTAGAGGTAACTGCTGAATTATTGGAAATGGAAGATGATCCTGACGTTCAAAGTGAGTTTGAGAGTGAATTAGCCGCCACGGCTAAATTATTGCAGGATTACCGTTTAGGATTATTGCTTAATGGTAAATATGATGCCAATAACGCAATTATAGAAATTCACCCCGGAGCGGGAGGAACAGAATCTCAAGATTGGGGTTCCATGTTGCTAAGAATGTACACGCGTTGGGCTGAGCAGCATCAGTTTAAGGTTCAAATTGAAGATTACCAAGCAGGTGAAGTGGCAGGAATTAGTAGTGTAACCATGCGAATTGTCGGTCACAACGCATATGGTTATTTACGCTCTGAAAAGGGAGTTCATCGGCTAGTAAGACTATCACCATTTGATTCTGCTGGACGACGGCATACTTCTTTTGCATCAGTCGACGTTATGCCGGAATTGGATGATTCGGTTGAAGTTAACATTAACCAAGATGATTTACGGGTGGATGTATATCGTTCTAGTGGTGCTGGTGGACAGCATATTAACAAGACTTCTTCAGCGGTGCGAATTACGCATTTGCCAACTGGAATTGTAGTTGCGAGTCAAGCAGAACGTTCTCAATTACAAAACCGGGCTACCGCTATGAGTATGTTGAAGGCTAAGCTATTTGAGCTTGAAGAACAAAAGAAAGCAGAAGAAAAGGCTAAAATAGAAGGCATTCAACTTGAAATAGGATGGGGATCGCAGATTCGTTCTTACGTTTTCCATCCCTATTCTATGGTTAAAGATCATCGAAGCAACTTTGAGACGGCTAACGTTCAAGGTGTGATGGACGGGGATTTCGATGATTTTATCAATGCTTATTTGCAATGGAAATTGAAAGAAGATAATCCAAAATAGGGGGATTCGGATGTCAAAGACGATATTAGTTGTAGATGATGAGCCAGCAATTGTGACTTTAATTACTTATAATTTGGAACAAGCTAATTATCAAGTTGTGAGTGTGGATAACGGTTTAGATGCGGTGGAAATCGTCCAAAAGGGCTTAGTTGATTTTGTGATTATGGATTTAATGCTCCCTCAATTGGATGGAATTGAAGCTACCAAACAAATTCGCAAGTTTGATGAACAAATTCCAATTATTATGTTGACGGCTAAGACTAGTCAAGTTGATAAAATATTGGGATTGGAATTAGGGGCAGATGATTATATTACCAAACCATTTAGTCCTCAGGAGCTTCTTTCACGGATTAAAGTAATCTTGCGACGGACTGATCGGGCAATTAATTTGGCTGAAATTGATCCAACTCTACAAGCAGAAAATATCGCCATTGATTTCAAAAGAATGGTGGTTAAGAAGAATAATGAAAAAATTCAATTAACACCCAATGAATTTAAACTATTAAGGTATTTATACAAAAATGCCAACCAAGTTTTATCACGCGATCAAATTTTGGAGAAAGTTTGGGGATATGAATATGGGGGACAGACCCGTATTGTAGATATCCACATCAGTCATTTGAGGGATAAACTGGAAAATGATCCCAAACATCCACAGTTGATCAAAACCATTAGGGGGTTTGGATATGAGTTCGTCTCGAAAAAAGGCGATTAAGCGTACCGTGCAATTTGGTTTTGCTAGTCTAATCGGAAATGCCTTTATGGCTTTTCTGGTGTATAAATTAATTGTAAAAGAAAATCCACGAGTAACTAAGGTAGATATGTCACTGTTAATCGCCGTGATTTTATTAATTACGGTTATTGAAATAATTGTATTTTGGAGTAATCAAAAGAAAATTATTGAGCGTCAAAAGTTATTCAGAAAGAACTTAGAAGAAGTTATTAAAGGTAACCATGTTCCCAAGATTCAATTGGATCCAGAAGATCCATTTTATAAATTATCTAAAGTTGTTAATGAAATTGGTACCCATGAGCGTCATCAAATTCACGTTTTGAGAAATCAACAAAGTGAATTAACCGCCATTATGGATAATTTGCCAGTAGGAGTGCTAGTTATTAATCGGCACCGTGAACTACAAGTGGCTAACACGTACGCTATTAACCACTTAGGGATTACTGGACTCGACGTTCCTCACCCATATACCATGGATATTCGGGATCATGAATTAAGTGAATTGGTGGATAACGTGTTTAGAACACGTCAGAGTACTACCAAAACAATTAAACTAGATGGGGACCAGCCATATATTTATGAAACAACGGTTGTTTACAGTCCCAAAGTGCACCATAAATTTGAAATTATTGTGCTACTTTACGATGCAACGGAAACGGTGCGCTCTAAACAAATTGAACGTGACTTTGTTAACAATGCTTCGCACGAACTTCGTACACCAATTACATCGATTGCGGGCTTCGCAGATACGTTACTAAACGGAGCCAAGGACGATCCAGAAACCTTGGATAATTTCTTACGTATTATTAAGGCTGAAAGTGATAAGTTAGTGCAATTAACGGACGATATTTTAACCATGTCGCGCGTTAAGAGTGGTGAACGAGAACGTAAAGAAATTAATTTACATAAGTATGTGGATCAACAACTTAAGTTAGTAGAAAGTAACATCAGTAGCATGAATCTACATGTGGAAAACAATATTCCAGCAGATGTTAATGAAGAAGTGATTGAAAATGATTTATTCCAAATCGTCAAGAATTTGATTACTAATGCGATTAGTTACAATCGAAAAGGTGGAAAAATCAAGATTGATTACGGATCACATCATGACCGTTGGAAGCTCGTAGTGAGTGATACTGGTATTGGAATTCCTTTAGGTCAGACGGACCGCGTTTTTGAACGTTTTTATCGGGTGAATAACGCTACTAAAGGTGGTACTGGATTAGGTTTAGCCATTGTTAAAGAAGCGGTTGACGATATGAATGGTAGCGTTCGAATCGAATCAGATGAAGATAGCGGAACCACGGTGATCGTAAAATTCAAGCGTGATATTAATTAAATATTGTGGAATAAAGTTGAATTTTAATTCGGCTTTATTTTTTTTACACTTTTTACTATTTTAAAATTCTTTACATAATCTTTACATACCTCATATTTAACCTTTACGTTGCCCTTGTATGCTAATAATCGAAGCTAGAGATTAGGGAAAAGAGGCCAGGACATGAAAAAAGTTAATAAGGGGATTATCTTAGCGTCGATGATGGCAATACTCTTGATTTTGACTGGATGTCAGTCTAAGTCATCTCAAAAAAATTCAGTAACGATTGTGGGATCGACGGCGTTACAACCATTAGTAGAAAAAGCTGCTGCTGATTATCAAGTAAAAAATAGCGGTGTGGATATCACTGTTCAGGGGGGCGGATCTGGGACCGGTCTAAGCCAAGTTCAACAAGGCGCCGTAAGTATCGGAAATTCAGATGTTTTTGCAGAACAACAAGATGGAATTGATGCCAAAAAAGTGGTGGATCATAAGGTAGCGGTGGTTGGAATGGCTCCCGTGGTCAACCAAGATGTTCCAATTAAAAATATTTCTATGGCTAATCTACGTAAAGTATTTACAGGTAAAATTACAAACTGGAAACAACTGGGGGGGCCTGATCAAAAGATTGTGGTCATCAATCGAGCCCAAGGGAGTGGTATCCGGAAATCATTCGAACGAGTGGTATTAAAAGGACAACCAGCTTTGAATGCTCAAGAACAAGATTCAAATGGGACGGTACAAAAAATTGTACAAGCAACTCCAGGATCGATTAGTTATCTTTCATTCTCATATTTTAATAACCAAATTAAACATTTAGCGATTGATGGAGTTCAACCTAACGCTAAAAATGTGGAAAATAATCGTTGGAAAATTTGGTCATATGAGCACATGTATACGAAACCTAATGCCAGTGCAGCAACCAATAACTTTATTAAATACATGAAATCTGAAAAAGTACAAAAGAATTTAGTTTCAGACTTAGGTTATATTTCAATCCATGATATGAAGGTAGAACTAACAAGTGATGACCAAGTAATCCCAATTAAAGGAGCTGAGGAATAATGGATGCAGTAAAAAAAGAATTAACGCGTAAATCAAAGGCTTCCAGGCAGGACCAGCGTGGAAAGTTAATTTCCTTAGCTTGTGTAACTTTGATTATGTTGGTAGTCCTTTCAATTTTATACATGATTACTTCTAAAGGTTTAGCAACTTTCTTCGAAAATAAAATGAGTATTGTTGATTTCTTTACTAAGCAAGTTTGGAATCCGAGTGCTAAACCTCAAGCGTTAGTGGGCGCACTACCGATGATTGTAGGATCATTCAGTGTTACCGTTCTTTCAGCCCTTTTGGCAGCGCCATTTGCGATTGCCACCGCCATCTTCATGGTTGATATTGCAGGAAAACGTGGACGTAAAATTTTACAACCGGTCATCGAATTGTTGGTGGGAATTCCATCAGTAGTTTACGGATTTATCGGGTTGACGGTCGTCGTGCCCTTTACTCGAACAGTATTTGGTGGAACTGGTTTTGGAATTTTGTCGGGAACCTTCGTACTGTTTGTCATGGTCTTACCGACCGTAACTTCCATGTACGTTGATAGTTTAAAAGCTGTTCCACAGTTTTATCGCGAGGCTTCATTGGCTTTGGGAGCCACACGGTGGCAAACAATCTACAAAGTTATCATTCGAGCTTCCATTCCAGGCTTACTAACTGCTATTATTTTTGGAATGGCTAGAGCCTTTGGTGAAGCCTTAGCTGTTCAAATGGTAATTGGTAATGCATCGATTTTACCAAGTGACTTAGTATCACCAGCCTCAACGTTAACTAGTGTGTTAACAACGGGAATTGGAAATACAGTTTTAGGGACCTTACCTAATAATGCCTTATGGTCATTAGCATTGGTGCTCTTACTAATGTCCTTGGTATTTAACCTCCTAACAAGGTTTATTGGAAAGAAGGGAGCATTTTAAATGAACGCTAAGAGAGTTGATAAGATTGCTACAGCCGTTATTTATCTATTAGTTGGAATCGTTATTTTAATTTTAGTGGCTCTACTAGGTTTTATCTTGATTACGGGGTTACCACACGTCACTTGGTCATTTTTAACCTCACCAGCATCGGCATTTAATGCTGGAGGCGGGATTGGTGATCAGCTCTTTAACTCCTTTTATCTACTATTTCTAACCTTGTTGATTTCTTTTCCAATTTCACTTGGAGCTGGAATTTACTTAGCGGAATATGCGAAGAAAAATCGAGTAACTGAAGCTATTCGAATTACCATTGAAGTTTTAAGTTCCTTACCATCAGTAGTAGTGGGGTTATTTGGATTTTTACTCTTCGTAGTGCAATTTAAATTAGGATTCTCCATTATCTCAGGAGCGATTGCTTTAACCTTCTTCAACCTACCGCTGTTAACTCGAAATATTGAAAATTCTTTAAATGGTGTTTCTAATTTACAACGAGAGGCGGGGCTTTCATTAGGACTTTCTCGTTGGAAAACCGTTACTAAAGTGGTCGTGCCTGCTGCTCTACCAGGAATCATAACTGGAATTATTTTAAGTGCTGGACGCGTTTTTGGAGAAGCCGCCGCTTTGATTTTTACCGCTGGACAGAGTGCTCCAGTATTAAACTACGCAAATTGGAATCCTTTTAGTGGCGACAGTCCCTTGAATATTTTCCGTCCTGCCGAAACCTTGGCAGTGCATATTTGGAAGATTAATACCGAAGGAATCATGCCCGATGCCAGTCAAGTTTCCGCCGGGGCTTCTGCAGTTTTAATCATTGCAGTATTAGTCTTTAATCTTGGGGCCCGTTGGGCAGGAAATTATGTTTATCGTAGAATCACTGCCAGCAAATAGAATTTGGAGGAAAGCATATGTTGGAAACGAAACGTAAAGAAAAATCAATTTTGACCTTCCCCGCCGATCGCGAAATTGCTTTAGAAACGAATAACCTTCAGGTCTATTATGGCGATAACCATGCCATGCAGGATGCATCTTTGCAATTCCCTCGTTATTCCATTACGGCTTTGATCGGCGCTTCTGGATCGGGGAAATCCACTTACTTGAGAAGCTTGAATCGGATGAATGACGGCATTGCTCGCGTAGATGGCGAGATTATGTATCGAGGATTGGATGTTAATGCGGATGAAGTCGATATTTATCAAATGCGGCGTCGGATTGGAATGGTATTTCAACGTCCAAATCCCTTTGCCAAATCAATTTACAACAATATCAGTTTTCCATTACGCGAAATGGGTATTAAAGACAAATCAAAAATTGATGGCATTGTAGAATCGAGTTTAAAACAGGCGGCCTTATGGGATGAAGTCAAGGATGATTTGAAACGTAGTGCGTTAGCATTGTCAGGGGGGCAACAACAGCGACTATGTATTGCACGTTCACTGGCAATGAGTCCAGATATTCTATTGATGGATGAGCCTGCTAGTGCCTTAGATCCCATTTCAACCCACAAATTAGAAATGACTTTAAATGACTTAAAAGAACAATACACTATTATTATCGTTACACACAGTATGGAACAAGCTTCTCGACTAAGTGATTACACTGCTTTTATGCACATGGGGAAAATTGTTGAATTTGATACGACAGAAAACATTTTTACTAATCCAGCAGTTAAATTAACTGAGGACTATGTCTCTGGAAACTTTGGGTAGTTAGGAGAAAAATATGGCAAAAGATATTATTACGGCTGAAAATGTTCATTTATATTACGGACAAAAGGAAGCTCTGCATGGAATTAGTCTCGGCTTCCCTGAAAAAGAAATTACCGCTCTGATCGGACCCTCTGGGAGCGGAAAATCGACGTTCATCAGAACTTTAAATCGAATGAGCGATTTAAACCCCGAAGTTACGGTTACCGGAGCCATCCGACTTGATGGCGAAGACATCTATTCGCCTAAAACAGATACGGTAGAACTGCGCAAACGAGTCGGAATGGTATTTCAACAGCCTAATCCTTTTCCTTTTTCGGTTTATGATAACGTAACTTACGGGCTACGACTCAGTGGGATAAAAGATAAGGCACTGTTAGATCAACGTGTGGAAGAAAGTTTAAAGCAGGCGGCCGTTTGGGATGAAACTAAAGATCATTTAAAAGAAAATGCTCTTTCATTTTCTGGAGGACAGCAGCAAAGAATCTGTATTGCAAGGGTTTTGGCAGTTCAACCCGAAATTATTTTACTAGATGAACCAACCAGTGCGTTAGACCCGGTATCTTCAGCAAAGGTAGAAGATAGTTTATTAGCAATTAAGGATCAATTCACCATCGCGGTCGTAACTCACAATATGCAACAAGCATCTCGAATTTCTGATCAAACAGCTTTTTTCTTGGATGGCAACTTGGTGGAATTTAGTAAAACAGTCGATATGTTTACACATCCTGAAAAACAGGAGACGAGCGATTACTTAAACGGTAAATTTGGATAGGAGGAACTAGCATGAGAGGGATTTTTGATAATGAGTTGAGGCGCCTATTAGGCAAGTTTACGGAGATGGGAATTAACGTTAGTGAACAGATTTACCGTGCGACTAAATCATTTATTGACCATGATCGAGAAATGGCGCAGAGCGTGATTGATTATGATAATAACGTCAATGAAGAAGAAATTGCTTTAGAAGATCAAGCTTTAAAATTGATGGCCTTACAACAACCCGTGGCTGCCGATTTTCGGCAGGTGATTGTCGTCTTAAAAGCTAGTTCGGAACTGGAACGGATTGGCGATCATGCAGTCGGAATTGCTAAAGAAACTATTCGAATTAAAGGACATCATCGGGATGCTAAAATCGAAGCCGAAATTGCTGAAATGACGAACGTTGTTCGAACGATGCTAGATGTTACGATGGATGCCTACGTAAAAAGAGATAGTAAATTAGCGGACGAAGTAATTAAAGCCAACGAGCAGATTGATAATAGCTATAAAAAAATTCGTAATGAAGTTTTGAGTAATATGAAAACTAACCCCAAACTAGTCACTGGGGGAGCAGGGTATTTAATGGTGGCTAACTACATTGAACGAATTGGCGATCATGTTACCAACGTTGTAGAGTGGATATTATATAATCAGTCAGGAAAGATTACCGAAATTAATGCAGATGTCGCGGATGTGGGTGGAATTGATTAGACCACGAAACGAGTAGTTATTGCTAAATTAAAAATTTAGTAATAACTACTCGTTTTTTTGTATAAAGTTTGCTAAACGAAAGACAAAAGCTGTAAAATTACTATTAACAATAATGTTTAGAGGTGAAGTATTTGAATATGAATTCCAAAACAAAATTTGCTAAATCAAATGACCGTTTGATAACCGGGGTTAGCGGCGGAATTGCCGAATATTTTGGCTGGAGTAAAGCCCTAACTCGGGTGATTATGTTGATGTTAATGTTAGTATCACATGGACTTTTGTTAATCCCATATATTATTTTAGCTTGGTTAATGCCTAGTAAACCAATTGAATCAAATCAAGGTTTTGCCAGCATGTTCAGTAATTATATGGGTGGTATGAACGGTCAGTCTCAAAATAATAAGAAGAGAAAAGAAATTAAAAACGTTGAAGAACACGACGTCAACGAATAAAGATGGGAGAATTTAAATGCGCTTTTGGCAACGAGTATTAGTTAATTGCATTCTTTTTGTGGCTTTGACTGGATTTTTCCAAAGTAATGGAAATTTCTATGTTTCAAGCATCTGGATTGCTTTGGTGGCTAGTTTGATTTTGGCAATATTGAATGCCAGTATCAGGCCCATCCTACAAATTATTTCATTACCAATTACATTGTTAACTTTAGGCTTGTTTAGTATTGTGATTAACGCTCTCATGTTGGAATTAACTTCCGTATTTGTAGGAGCATCTAATTTTTATTTTTCATCCTTTGGAATGACGATGTTGATTTCGGTAATCTTATCCATTTGTAATACTATTATTTCGAACCACTTTACAAATCGTTAGCGAAGGAGGCCCATTCAATGGCCGATGGTGTTTCAGTATCTGAGTTAGTAGAAAAAATAAGATTAGATGTATTTTATGGCGATGAACTATTAGAACAAAAAAAAGTTACAGTTAGTGATATTTCACGTCCAGGTTTAGAGTTAACCAATTACTTTAAATTTTATCCTCATGAACGAATTCAACTGTTTGGAGAAACAGAAATTTCGTACGCTAAGGATAGTATGACTAAAGATGAACGAACTAAGATTTATGATCGAATGGCGGACGTTGATACCCCAGCATTTGTGGTTTCGCGTGGTTTACCAATTCCTGAAGAATTGATCCAGGCCGCCAAAAATAATCAGGTTCCCATCTTAACGTCAACTTTACCAACCTCACGTCTGCTAAGTAACATGACCAACTTTTTAGAAGATCGGTTGGCAGAACGTGATTCAATTCATGGTGAACTACTGGAAATTTATGGATTAGGGGTTTTAATTACGGGAGACTCTGGGATTGGTAAAAGTGAAACGGCGTTGGACCTAATCAAACGCGGACATCGTCTGATTGCGGATGATCGGGTTGATATTTATCAACAAGATGAACAAACCTTAATCGGGGAAGCTCCCCGCATTCTTCGTCATCTTTTGGAGATTCGAGGTGTTGGAATCATTGATGTAATGAATTTATTTGGGGCGAGCGCGGTTAAAAATCACACGGAAATTAGTGTGATTGTTCATCTACAAAATTGGGATAAAGATGCACATTTCGATCGTTTAGGTAACGGCGAACAAACACGACATTTCTTTGAATTAGATATTCCAAAGATTACCATCCCAGTTCGTGTTGGACGAAACCTCGGTGATATTATCGAAGCCGCTACCATGAACTTTAGAGCTAAAAATATGGGATATGATGCAACCAAAGTTTTTGATCGTAACTTAAATGAGTTGATCAAAGATAATTCCCAGAAATAGGAGTGGATTTTGTGAATTTAACGTTAGGAGCACTAAATCCAATTGCCTTTAATCTTGGTGGAATTCAAGTTCATTGGTATGGAATTATCATTGCGTCAGCAGTGGTGTTAGCGACGATTTTGGCAGTTCAAGAAGCTAAAAGGCGAAGAATCGATCCAGATTCTATCTACGATTTGATTTTATGGGCCTTACCAGTGGCGATTATTACCGCTCGAATGTATTACGTTATTTTTGAGTGGGGATATTACCAAAACCATGTCGATGAAATTGTACGCGTTTGGGACGGTGGTATTGCCATTTATGGGGCCTTGATTGGGGCTGGAATCGTGGTCTACCTCTTCTGTCGTGCAAATTGGATTCCAGTTTGGTTAATGTTGGATATCATCGCTCCAGTATTGATTATGGCCCAAGGTATTGGTCGATGGGGTAATTTTATGAATCAAGAGGCTTTCGGCAGAATTACTAGCTTAACATTTCTCCAAAGTCTTCATTTGCCCCATTTTATTATTCAACAAATGCTGATTGATGGAGCCTACCGTCAACCAACTTTTTTATATGAATCGCTTTGGGACATCTTGGGCTTTATTGTATTGATGAGTTTGAGACATAAAAAACATTTATTCAAACAAGGGGAAGTGTTCTTGTCCTATGTAATTTGGTACGCGTTTGGTCGCTTTTTTGTCGAAGGGATGCGCACTGATAGTTTGATGCTATTAGGCATCCGCGTGTCACAATGGCTTTCGGTAATACTTTTTATCGGAGCAATTGGTATATTGGTGTTCCGCCGTAAATCGATGCGAGAACGCCTACCAGATTATTTGGAAGGTAATCAGCTTTCACCAAAATGAACTTGAGTAAAGTACCTTTGTATACGATAATAGAAAGGTACATAAATTATTTTTAAATTTAAGATTGTAAGGGGATTAACTATGGTAAAAAAAGTTGCAGTGTTAGGAGCCGGATCATGGGGCAGTATTTTAGCTAACATGCTTGTCCAAAATGGCAATGATGTAGTTGCATGGACGAACATGGAGGAACAAGCTAAAGAACTTAACGAGCAGCACTCCAATGAACATTACGTTCCCGGTTTTAAGTATGACGAACGTTTAGTAGCAACAACCGACTTAGAAGTAGCGTTGAAGGATGTTGATGCGGTATTGTTTGTTGTACCAACCAAGGTAATGCGATTAGTTGCCCAACAAATGGTTGAAGTTTTAAAGAAAACTGGTCAAAAGCCAATTATTGTTCATGCAAGTAAAGGTTTGGAACTTGGAACGCATAAGCGTTTGTCAGAAGTATTAGCGGAAGAAATTCCTAGTGAATTACGTCAAGCAATTGTAGTTCTTTCAGGTCCAAGTCATGCTGAAGAAGTTGCTAAGCAAGATTTAACGCTTGTTACAGCAGCTAGCTCAGATTTAGCAAGTGCTGAAGCAGTTCAAAAATTATTTATGAATAATTACTTCCGCGTATATACTAATGACGATATTGTCGGAGTTGAAATGGGTGCCGCACTTAAAAATGTAATTGCAATTGGAGCCGGAGCATTACATGGCTTGGGTTACGGCGATGACGCTAAGGCAGCTTTAATCACACGTGGTTTAGCTGAAATTTCTCGTTTAGGAGTAGCCTTTGGGGCAAACCCACTCACTTTCATCGGTTTATCTGGTGTAGGTGATTTGATTGTTACGGCAACTAGTGTGCATTCACGAAACTGGCGTGCGGGTAACGAACTTGGCCAAGGTATGAAACTAGACGAAGTTATTGATACAATGGGAATGGTGATTGAAGGAGTTCCTTCAACTAAAGCCGCCTATGAATTAGCTCAACAAAAAAATATCGAAATGCCAATTACTGAAGCTATCTATGATGTATTGTATAATGAAAAGGGTGTCAAGGAAGCAATCGACGAATTGATGCATCGTGACGGTAGGTCAGAATTAGAGTAAAAATTTTTGGAGGTTAGGTATTCATGAAAAAAGTACGTAAAGCAATTATTCCTGCAGCAGGATTAGGAACTAGATTTTTACCAGTAACCAAAGCTTCACCTAAGGAAATGTTACCAATTGTTGATAAGCCAACAATTCAATACATTGTGGAAGAAGCTCGCAAGTCTGGAATCGAAGATATCCTAATTATTACAGGTAAAGGTAAACGTGCTATCGAAGATCACTTTGATGCGGTTCCTGAACTAGAAGAAAACTTGAAAGCTAAGGGCAAGAAGGAAATGTTGAAGATGGTGGAAGAAACCACTGGCTTAAATATGTACTTCAAACGTCAAAGTCATCCACGTGGATTAGGGGATGCTGTATTAACTGCTAAATCATTCGTTGGCAACGAACCATTCGTGGTTATGCTTGGTGATGATTTAATGGAAGACAAAGTTCCGTTGACTAAGCAATTGGTAGATTCTTTTGAAGAAACTGGTGCTTCAACTTTAGCTGTTTTGCCAGTTCCTCATGAAGAAGTATCTAAGTATGGGGTTATCGATCCTTCTGAAGAAGTTGAAAAGGATTTATACAACGTTTCTAAATTCGTTGAAAAACCAGCCGTAGATGAAGCACCAAGTAACTTAGCAATTATCGGACGTTATGTACTTACGCCAGAAATTTTCAATATTTTGGAAAAACAAGGCCTTGGTGAAGGTAATGAAGTTCAATTAACCGATGCCATTGATACATTAAATAAAAAACAACGCGTATTTGCCAAAGTATTTAATGGCGACCGTTACGATGTAGGTAATAAGTTTGGCTTCTTGAAGACTAATATTGAATATGGTTTAAAACATCCTGAAACAAAAGATGAATTAAAGACCTACATCAAAGAATTAGCCAAAGAACTTGAAGAAAAATAATTATTGTATTTAAAATCAAGCGATTCTGGGTTGACCGGATCGTTTGATTTTTTATATAAAACAAAATGATAGACAGTTATTAAAAGTAAGTGTATAGTGAATGCATTATTAAAAGTGTGGAGGAAAGAGAATGACAAAACAATATGATGTTGTTATTATTGGGGCCGGCCCAGCCGGAATGACAGCGGCCTTATATGCTTCCCGTGCAAACCTATCGGTAGTGATGCTAGATCGTGGAATCTATGGTGGTCAAATGAATAATACTGCTGATATTGAAAACTTTCCTGGCTTTAAATCTGTTTTAGGACCGGATTTATCAAAAGATATGTACGAAAGTTCAACTCAGTTCGGCGCTGAATATGCTTACGGCAGTGTCGAATCCATTCGAGATGACGGAGCTACTAAACTCGTCAAAACTGATATGGGTGACGAGTTCGAAGCTAAAGTAGTTATTATTGGTACTGGTTCTGAATATAAGAAATTAGGTGTACCAGGCGAAGAAGATTTTAGCGGACGGGGCGTTTCGTACTGTGCGGTCTGTGATGGAGCCTTTTTTAAAGGGACAGATGTTGTAGTGGTCGGTGGCGGAGACTCTGCTATTGAAGAAGGTTTATACCTAACACAATTAGCTTCTAAGGTTACCGTGATTCATCGTCGTGACCAACTACGGGCTCAAAAAATTATCCAAGATCGTGCTTTTGCCAATCCTAAGATGGAATTTGTCTGGAACAGTAATGTTACAGAAGTAGTTGGTGAAGGTAAGGTCACGGGCGTTAAAGTTAATAATAACCAAACTGGCGAAGATTCATTTATTGAAGCAGCCGGAATATTCATTTACGTAGGGGTAAAACCCATGACGGCCGCCTTTGCGGACTTAGGTATTTTGGATGAACAAGGTTGGATTCCAACTGATGACCATATGCATACTAAGGTTCCTGGAATTCTAGCTGTTGGTGATGTACGTAAGAAAGATTTACGTCAAATCACAACGGCCGTAGGTGACGGTGGCGTCGCTGGACAACAAGCGTATGAATATATTCAAGCTTTAAATGATTAAAGTCAAAATAAGCCGCGGTGAAAACCGGGGCTTTTCTTTTTGCCAAAATTCAAAAAGTGATTGGTCTATACCTAAAATTAAAAAAACGCTTTCTGGTATTCCATGGGTATTGTATAATGAAAGTAACTATAAGTTACATCATAGGAGGATTTTTGAATGAGTTGGGAAGATTCTGTCAAAGAATGGCAAGATTATGCAGATTTAGATTTTAATTTAAAAAAAGAATTAGCAACTTTAGCTGAAGATAAAGATGCTTTAAAAGAAGCCTTTTATGCTCCAATGGAATTTGGTACAGCAGGAATGCGTGGCGTAATGGGCCCTGGTATCAACCGGATGAATATCTATACGGTTCGTCAAGCAACAGAAGGTTTAGCTAATTTTATGGATACCTTGGATTTTACTGATAAGAAACGGGGAGTGGCGATCAGTTTTGATTCCCGCTATCACTCACAAGAGTTTGCTTTAGCAGCAGCTGGTGTTTTAGGTAAGCATGGTATTCCAAGTTTTGTTTTTGATAGTATGCGTCCCACTCCAGAATTATCATATACAGTACGTGAGTTAAACACTTATGCTGGAATCATGATTACTGCTAGTCATAATCCTAAACAATATAATGGATATAAGATTTATGGTCCTGATGGCGGACAAATGCCACCAATGGAATCTGATAAGATTACAGAATATATTCGCCAAGTAACTGACATCTTTGGTGTTGAAACTCTTACTCAAAGTGAATTAAGAGCTAAGGGCTTAATGACCATTATTGGTGAAGACATTGACCTCAAGTATCTTGAGGAAGTTAAGACGGTATCAATTAATCATGAACTAATCCAACGCTTTGGTGCAGACATGAAGTTGATCTACTCACCATTACATGGTACTGGAAAAGTAGTTGGTGGACGTGCGTTAGAAAATGCTGGTTTTAAGGATTACACTATGGTCCCTGAACAAGCAATTGCTGACCCAGAATTTATTACAACGCCATTCCCTAACCCAGAATTCCCACAAACTTTTGATTTGGCTATTGAATTAGGTAAAAAGCAAGATGCTGACCTTTTGATTGCCACTGATCCGGATGCCGATCGTTTGGGAGCTGCCGTTCGTTTACCAAATGGTGACTACAAATTATTGACAGGAAATCAAATTGCAGCCCTGATGTTAGAATACATCTTAACTGCGCATGATGCAGCGGGTGACTTGCCAAGTAATGCAGCTGCCGTTAAATCAATTGTTTCTAGTGAACTAGCAACCAGAATTGCCGAAGCCCATCATGTAGAAATGATTAACGTTCTAACTGGGTTTAAGTACATTGCTGACCAAATTAAACATTACGAAGAAAATGGCGACCATACCTTTATGTTTGGTTTCGAAGAAAGTTATGGCTATCTTGTTCGGCCATTTGTTCGCGATAAAGATGCCATCCAAGGAATTGTCCTATTGGCTGAAATTGCTGCTTATTATCGTAGTAAGGGGCAAACCTTATATGACGGTCTTCAAAACTTATTTACTACTTACGGATATCATGAAGAAAAGACCATTTCAAAAGATTTCCCTGGAGTTGACGGTAAAGAAAAAATGGCTGCCATTATGGAAAAGGTTCGTGAAGAACGCCCAAGTCAATTTGATCAGTACAAGGTATTAGAAACTGAAGACTTCTTAGCTCAAACTAAGTATGAAGCAGACGGATCTACCCAAGCTATCAAATTACCAAAAGCGGATGTTTTGAAATTTACATTAGATGATGGTACTTGGATTGCAATTCGCCCTTCTGGAACAGAACCAAAAATTAAATTCTATATTGGTACAGTTGGCGAAGATGAAAAAGATGCTTTGAATAAGATTGATGTTTTTGAAACAGCTATTAATGAACTTATAAAATAATATTTAAAGAACTATGACGGAGCTCAAATTGAATGGTTATGCGCGATTCAGTTGGGCTTTTGGAGCATAGTTCTTTTTTATTCTAATTAAGTGAATCGGAAATGGTTTTGTGATAGTATTAGTAACAATTTAAGTAAGTTTAAGGAGAGATTGCCATGGGAATGCATCAATATTTGAAGAGTTTAAGTAATTTAGAAACAATTTATCGGGCACCAGGATTTTTTAAATATCAAAAACACTCGGTTGCAGAGCATTCGTTTAAAGTTGCTGAAATTGCCCAATTTTTAGGTGATATTGAAGAAAATGCTGGTAATGAAGTTAATTGGCGCTCACTTTATGAAAAATCATTAAATCATGATTATAACGAACGTTTTATTGGAGATATTAAAACCCCCGTTAAGTATGCAACACCGGATTTACGAACGATGTTAGCTAACGTGGAAGATTCCATGAAAGACAATTTCATTAAAAATGAAATACCAGTAGAATTTCAAGGAGCTTACACGCGTCGGCTCTCAGAAGGTAAGGATGACACATTAGAGGGAAAAATACTTTCTGTGGCCGATAAAATTGATTTATTATATGAATCATTTGGTGAAATTCAAAAGGGAAATCCGGAAGATGTTTATACGGAAATTTATAAGGAAAGTTTACGGACGATTGTTGAATTCAAAACGATGGCCAGCGTGGAGTATTTCTTAGATAATGTCTTACCAGACCTTTTGAATGAAGAGTTTACTGATCAACTTAAATTGGAACGCATTAGTCGTGCAATTATCGCGTAGTTAAAAATGGCGAAAGTATGTTCGGTGTGATAAAATAGCTATGGTTAATTTCGAGTAAATATAATTTTAGGAAATGGCTGAGAACTGATCCTGATCGGTTCAATCTCAGTCATTTTGTGTGAACGGAGGAAAACGAATGATTAAACGTGAGAATGATCGTGAATTTGAATTGGTTTCTAAGTACCAACCAACGGGGGATCAGCCAACGGCGATCAACGAATTAGTTGACGGTATTAAAAGTGGCGAGAAAGAACAAATCCTGTTGGGTGCAACGGGTACCGGGAAAACTTTTACGATTTCTAACGTAATTCAAAAAGTGAATAAACCAACTTTAATTTTGTCACACAATAAAACTTTGGCGGGCCAATTATATGGCGAGTTTAAACAGTTTTTCCCGAATAACGCGGTAGAATATTTTGTTAGTTATTATGATTATTATCAGCCTGAAGCATACGTTCCATCTAGTGACACTTATATTGAAAAAGACTCATCAATCAATGATGAAATCGATGAGCTCCGCCATTCCGCTACTAGTTCACTACTTGAACGCAATGATGTGATTGTGGTGGCTTCTGTTTCAAGTATCTTTGGTTTGGGTGATCCTCGAGAATACCAAGATCAAGCCTTAACACTTCGAGTAGGGCAGGAGATTGATCGAAATAAGTTACTACGAGAATTAGTTGATATTCAGTACGACCGTAATGATATTGATTTCCAGCGTGGCCGTTTTCGGGTGCATGGCGATGTAGTTGAAATTTTTCCGGCTGCTAATGATGCGCATTCCATTCGAGTAGAATTCTTTGGGGATGAAATTGATCGAATGCGTGAAATGGATGCCTTAACGGGAGAAATTATTGGTGATCGAGATCATATTACAATTTTCCCAGCAACCCATTTTATGACTAACGAAGATCGAATGGAACATGCGATTAAGAACATTGAAGCGGAATTGAAGGACCGTTTGGAAGAATTAGATGGTGAGGGAAAACTCCTAGAAGCGCAACGTTTACGACAAAGAACGACCTATGATATCGAGATGTTAAAAGAAATGGGATACACCAACGGGATTGAAAATTATTCCAGACATATGGATGGTCGTAAACCAGGTGAAGCACCTTATACTTTACTAGATTTCTTCCCCGATGATTTTCTATTGGTCGTAGATGAATCCCACGTAACTATGCCACAAGTACGCGGTATGTACAATGGGGATCGAGCTCGTAAGCAACAATTAGTAGATTACGGGTTTAGATTGCCAAGTGCGTTGGATAACCGACCCCTTAAATTAGAAGAATTTGAAAAACATATTAACCAAGTGGTTTATATGTCAGCTACCCCAGGTGATTATGAAAATGAACGAACTAATAACGTTGTTCAACAGATTATTCGACCAACTGGGTTATTGGATCCAATCATCGAAGTACGCCCAATCATGGGCCAAATGGATGATTTGCTAGGTGAAATTAATCAACGGATTGAAAAAGACGAGCGTGTATTTGTAACAACTTTGACGAAGAAGATGGCCGAAGATTTAACCGATTATCTGAAAGATATGGGAATTAAGGTTGCTTACTTGCATAGTGATATTAAGACGCTGGAAAGAACCCGTATTATCCGTGATTTACGGGTAGGCAAGTATGATGTTTTAGTAGGAATCAATTTGCTTCGTGAAGGAATTGATGTTCCGGAAGTATCTTTAGTAGCGATTTTAGATGCCGACAAGGAAGGTTTCCTTCGAAATACTCGTTCGATGATTCAGGTGGCTGGGCGTGCGGCACGTAATGAAAATGGACACGTTATTATGTATGCTGATCATATGACTAAGTCCATGCAAGAAACCATTGATGAAACTGCACGACGTCGTACGATTCAAGAAGCATATAACCGTGAACATGGAATTACTCCTCATACAATTAAAAAGGATATTCGTTCGTTGATTTCATCAACCAGTGATACTGAGGATAAAGGTAAAAAAGACGACTTCTTGGACGTTGATTTTGCCGACATGGATAGTAAGGATCAAAAAGAAATGATTGCAAACTTGGAAGATCAAATGCGAGCGGCTGCTAAGAAGCTAGACTTCGAAAAAGCAGCTAACTTGCGAGATACCGTTTTAGAATTAAAAGCACAGATTGGTTAGGAGGCCTCTTTTTTGGCAAATGATAAAATTGTTATCCACGGTGCACGAGCACATAATTTAAAGAATATTGATGTTACCATTCCACGCGATAAACTAGTGGTGGTGACAGGGTTATCTGGATCAGGAAAGAGTTCATTGGCTTTTGATACCCTCTATGCTGAAGGTCAACGACGCTACGTAGAAAGTTTGTCAGCGTATGCTCGTCAATTTTTAGGGCAAATGGATAAGCCAGATGTTGATTCAATTGATGGACTTAGTCCGGCTATTTCGATTGATCAAAAGACAACTTCTAAAAATCCTCGTTCAACAGTCGGGACCGTAACCGAAATTAATGATTATTTAAGACTATTATGGGCGCGAGTTGGTCAACCAATCTGTCCCAATGATGGTACACCGATTACCAGTCAGACGGTCGAACAGATGGTGAATCGAGTTTTGGATTTGCCGGAACGTTCCAAGGTGCAAATCATCTCACCGATCGTCCGTGCTAAAAAAGGCCAACATAAAAAGGTTTTTGAAAAAATCAAACGTGAAGGCTTTGTGCGGGTACGAGTAGATGACGAAACCATGGATGTTGAAGAAGTACCAGAATTGGATAAGAACAAAGTTCACACCATTGATATTGTGGTCGACCGTGTGGTGGTTAAAGACGGAATTCGGTCTCGTTTATTTGATTCATTTGAAGCAGCTTTACGCCTCAGTAAGGGTTATGCTACAGCAGATGTGATTGGTGGCGAACCAATCTTGTTCTCAGAACATTATTCCTGTCCGGTTTGTGGGTTCACAGTGGGAGAACTTGAACCCCGACTATTTTCATTTAATGCCCCTTTTGGAGCATGTCCTGAATGTGATGGATTAGGAATTAAATTGGAAGTGGATGAAGATTTAGTCATTCCGGATCCATCTAAGACGTTACGTGAAGGAGCAATTGCACCTTGGAATCCGATTAGTTCGCAATATTATCCAACCTTACTAGAACAAGCTGCTAAAAGTTTTGGAATTGATATGGATACTCCTTTTGAGGATTTACCTAAAGCAGATCGCCAGCTCGTTTTATATGGTTCTAAAGGTAAGAAATTCCATTTCCACTATGAAAATGATTTTGGTGGAGTTCGGGATGTGGATTCCGTATTTGAAGGTGTAATGGTTAACATTGATCGTCGCTATCATGAAACTAATAGTGATTTCACGCGAGATCAAATGCGGTTATATATGCGCGAATTAACGTGCCAAACTTGTCATGGTTACCGTTTGAATCGAAAAGCTTTATCAGTAAAAATTGATGGAAAGCATATTGCCGAAATTTCAGCTTTACCCATCGATAGTGCCATGGAATTTTTCGGTAATTTAAACTTTTCGGAGCAGGATACAGCTGTTGCCACTCCAATCTTAAAAGAAATCAAGGACCGTTTGAATTTCTTACGTAACGTGGGATTGGAGTATCTAACTTTGAGTCGCTCGGCTCGAACACTTTCAGGTGGGGAAGCCCAACGGATTCGTTTGGCGACTCAAATTGGCTCGAATTTATCTGGTGTACTATATATTTTGGATGAACCTTCAATTGGTTTACATCAAAGGGATAACAATCGATTAATTAGTTCCCTTAAAAAGATGCGGGATTTAGGTAACACGCTAGTAGTTGTTGAACATGATGAAGATACGATGTGGGCTGCTGATTATCTTATTGATATTGGACCAGGAGCTGGTGAAAATGGCGGTGAAGTCATGGCAGCTGGTACTCCTAAGCAAGTGGCTAAAAGTCGTAAATCACTGACGGGTAAGTATCTATCCGGAAAGAAATTTATTCCAGTTCCAGAAACTAGGCGTACGGGTAATGGTCAATCTATTAAATTAAAAGGGGTACAAGAAAATAACCTTAAAAATATTGATGTTGACTTCCCATTAGGTGAATTTGTCGCTGTAACGGGAGTTTCTGGCTCAGGTAAATCTACGTTAGTCAATATGGTTTTAAAACGAGTTTTGGCTCAAAAATTAAACCATAATTCTGAAAAACCAGGTAAATATAAATCGGTTAGTGGTATTAAAAATATTGAAAAAGTTATCAATATTGACCAATCTCCAATTGGCCGGACCCCACGAAGTAATCCGGCAACTTATACGAGCGTTTTCGATGATATAAGAGGCTTATTTGCTCAGACTAATGAAGCTAAACTCCGAGGATATACGAAGGGTCGTTTTAGTTTTAACGTCAAGGGTGGACGCTGTGAAGCATGTAAGGGTGACGGAATTCTAAAAATTGAGATGAATTTCTTGCCAGATGTTTACGTTCCTTGTGAGGTCTGTCATGGAACACGTTATAACTCAGAAACACTTGAAGTTAAGTACAAAGGCAAGACAATTGCTGATATCTTGGATATGACGGTGGAAGAAGCAACAGATTTCTTTGCTCCCATCCCTAAGATTGCTCGTAAACTTCAAACCATTATTGATGTAGGATTGGGCTACGTACATTTAGGACAATCAGCTACTACCCTATCTGGTGGTGAAGCGCAACGTATGAAGTTAGCTTCCGAACTACACAAAAAAGCGAATGGTAAGAACTTCTATATCCTAGATGAACCAACTACTGGTTTGCATACAGACGACATCAAACGTTTGTTAGATGTATTACAACGTTTGGTAGATAATGGTAATACTGTTTTAGTAATCGAACATAATTTAGATGTAATTAAAACTGCCGATCACTTGATTGATCTGGGTCCTGAAGGGGGCGCTGGTGGTGGACAAGTGGTGGCTGTTGGTACACCGGAAGCCATTGCTGCGGTACCTGAAAGCTATACTGGTAAATATTTGAAAGAAGTTCTGGAGCGTGCTCAAGAACTTAGTCAGAAATAATACAAAAGGGGCAATTTGTGCTCCTTTTTATATAACTTAAAAAAGACACGCCCGGATGTGTTATACTGGAGTAGCTACCTTTATAGGAGGAATTAATAATGAATGAACGACTACAATTTGTTGTGGTAACAGGAATGAGCGGGGCTGGTAAAACAGTCGCAATGCAAAGCTTTGAAGATTTAGGATTTTTCTGTGTGGATAATATGCCACCTGCTTTATTACCAAAGTTTTGGGAATTAATTAAAGAAAATGGAAAAATTAGCAAAGTAGCGTTAGTCGTAGATTTAAGATCACGAGGTTTTTATGATCAAATCTTAGGGTTACTTACTGGTGAAGAAGAACAACATAATATTAAAACGGATGTTGTATTCTTAGATGCGACGGATGAAGAATTGGTTGCTCGCTATAAGGAAACTCGTCGCGCTCATCCGTTAGCAATGGATGGACGGGTAGCTGATGGCGTTCGTAAAGAACGCGAACTTTTATCACCGATTAAATCAGAAGCACAAATTGTTATTGATACAACTAATATGACACCTCGTGAGTTACGAAGTGATATTTTTGGACATTTCTCAACGAATAAGACGATTCCTAAGTTCCACATTGAAGTTGTTTCATTTGGCTATAAATATGGTAGTCCAATTGATGCCGATATCATTATGGATGTCCGCTTTTTACCTAATCCATACTATGTTACTGAATTAAAAAATAAAATTGGAACGGATCCAGCAGTTTATGACTATGTCATGAATCAACCGGCTACCGAAGAATTTTATACGGATTACTTAAAATTATTGATGGATATTATGCCAGGGTATCAAAAGGAAGGTAAATCTAACTTAACGATTGCCATCGGCTGTACTGGTGGTCAACATCGTTCAGTTGCTATTGCAGAACGTTTGGCAAAAGATTTATCTAAAAAATATGTTACAAATATATCGCATCGAGATGCGCATAAACGAAAGGAAACGGTAAATCGATCATGACCAGAAAAAAAGGTCCTAAAATTGTCGTAATTGGTGGCGGCACGGGACTACCAGTTATCCTTAAAGAATTACACCAACGCAATGCTGAAATTACTGCGATTGTAACGGTCGCAGATGACGGTGGTTCATCGGGTATCATCCGAGATTATGTTAACGTAGTTCCGCCAGGGGATATTCGAAATGTAATGGTCGCTTTATCTGACATTGCCCCTGAATTTAAAGATATTTTTCAATATCGCTTTAGAAGTCAAGATAAGTTTCTTGCCGGACATGCTATTGGTAATTTGATTATTGCGGCGCTTTCCGAAATGCGTGGTGGGATTGATCCAGCCATTCGAGAATTATCAGAAATGCTTCAAGTTGAAGGCCATGTTTATCCTGCCAGTGCACAACCTTTAGTGTTACATGCTAAATTTACGGATGGCACGCTGTTAGCAGGGGAAGCTGAAATCACAGCGGCTCATAAAGACATTAAAGAAGTGTGGGTGGGTAACAATCCATGGAGCGAAAATAAGAAACCCCATGCTGTACCGGAAGCACTGCAGGCGATTGAAGAAGCCGATGAAATTATTTTAGGGCCCGGTAGTCTATTTACCAGTATCTTGCCCAACTTAATGATTGAAGATATTGGACGTGCTGTACTTAAAGCGAAAGCTGAAATTGTTTATATTTGTAATATTATGACTCAAAAGGGTGAAACTATTAATTTTACAGATGCGGAACATGTACGAACATTGAATCGGCACTTAGGACAAAACTTTGTCGATACCGTACTCGTTAATACCGAAATCGTGCCAGAATCCTACATGGATTTCAATCGCTATGATGAAGTTTCCAAACAAGTAGTTCATGATTTTAAGGGATTACGGGAACAGGGTGCACGAGTAATATCGGACAATTTCTTATTGTTGAGAGATGGTGGAGCGTTCCATGATGGGCAGAAAGTTGTAGACGAATTGATGAATGTTTGTAGCAACCCCATCAAGAAGCGTGATTAGGAGGTTCAGAATTTGTCATACGCAAGTGAAGTAAAAAAAGAACTGACAAGTTTGGAAGTTCACGAAAAAAATGCTAAGGCGGAATTGATGGCGTTAATCCGAATGAACGGTGCAATTGGTATCAATAATCGTCAGCTTACATTAAATACACAAACTGAAAATCCAGCCATTGCTAGAAGAATTTATTCTTTACTTAAAGAATTTTATCATTTGGAAGCAGAACTTAGTGTTCGACGGAAGATGAAATTGAAGAAGAATAACTTGTATATCGTTCGTTTACGAACGGGCGTTAAGGAGTTATTGAATGATTTATCGATTTTAAAAGATGATTTTCAGATTAACGAAAAAGTTCCGGAAGGTTTGTTGACCGAAGAATCAGAATTACGGTCCTATCTACGAGGAGCCTTTCTAGCTAGTGGATCGGTAAATAATCCAGAAACTAGCCGTTATCATTTGGAAATTTATTCCCTTTATGAATCACACAACCAAATGATTGCTGATTGGATTAATAAGTATAATTTGAATGCTAGAACGACTGAGCGGCGTAGTGGTTATATTGTTTATTTGAAGGAAGCAGAACATATTGCTGATTTTCTACAATTAATCGGAGCAACTAATTCGATGCTCAAATTTGAAGATGTTCGAATTATGCGTGATATGCGGAATTCGGTTAACCGTTTGGTCAACTGTGAGACGGCTAATTTAAATAAAGTTGCTAATGCATCGATGAAACAGATTAACAACATCCAATTTATTGATGAAACAGTCGGATTAGGTGAATTACCACCTAAATTGCGTGAAGTTGCTGAGGCTCGTTTGATTCATCGAGAAGTTAGTCTTAAAGAACTGGGTGAATTAGTACCTGGTGGTCCAATATCTAAATCGGGTATTAACCATCGCCTGAGAAAAATTAATCAATACGCTGAGAAGCTAAGAGCTTAATTAAAGCAAGAGGATATCTTCAGAAATACTTGAAGGTGTCCTCTTTTTTACACAGTGTATATTGTAAGGGCTTAATGTAATTGTAATGTAAAAGATTGGAACAAATTATTATGCTAATATTGACTACGATAGATGAATGTCAACTAGGTAAACAAACTAAAGGGGAATACGAGTTTATGAATTCTAAATTACATTACAAAATGTTTAAAGCGGGTAAAAAGTGGGCCTTTGCAAGTATCGCAGCTGCCAGTTTAGGGATCATTGCTTTAGATGCTAATGCAACTAATGTTCGTGCCGATAGCACCGACAATGATGCTACTGATACGGTTGATGATAGTACGACTACTTCACCCGTAAGCGAAGCGAGTGTTACATTAACGAAGACTTCTTTACCAGCTAGTTCAGCAACTAGTGCTAGTGTGACTAGCTCAGCAACTTCAGCAGTTACAAGTACTGCTACTTCCAGCGCTGTAAGTAAATCTGCAACTAATTCGGTGGTGACTTCGAGTTCTGCTAAGAGCGCGATAAGTTCATCTGCTACGTCAACTGCAAGCTCTAGTGCAAAGAAATCAGTTGCTAGTTCAGCGGCTTCATCTGCTAGTGAAAAAACCGTTTCAAGCACTGCTAAGAGCGTTGCTAATAGCTCAAGTGTAGTTAAAAATACAAGTTCTAGTTCTACTAAAAACTCAAGTGCAGCTGTTTCAGTAGTTGCGCATTCAAATTCGAGCGCCGCTTCTTCGACAGCTAGCTCCAAAGCTGCTATTAAAACGAGCTCAGCTACTAGTGTAAGTTCAAGTGCGGTCTCTAAAACAAGTAGTGCTGCTACTACTTCTAAAAATAAAGCGGTAGATAAGAAATCAACTTCAAAGGACTATACGATTGATTATACGCATCAATTAAGTGATGACGAGGGTAGTGATCAGCAAACTAAAAATAACGTAATCATTGCACACGCCACTGGAGTTTATGCACCAGCTGAAAATGTAGCTATTTTTGAAAAACGTGAATGGGACAGTAGCGAAAGCTATGTTCAATATATCGTTGGTGATGGTGGAAAAGTTTATGCAGTTGGACAAGAAGGATACGTCGCTTGGGGCGCAGGCGAATGGGCTAATGAAAATGCTCCTGTTCAAGTTGAGTTAGCACAAACATATTCTGATAGCCAATTTAAAAAAGATTATCAAACTTACGTTAACCTACTAAGGGATTCTGCTAAGAAATGGAATATTCCAACCAGTCTAGATAGTAATGAATATCGTGGTATTAAATCTCATGTATGGATTACTAATCATGTTTGGGGAAACCATGTAGACCCTTATGGATATCTTTCGACCCATGGTATTTCACAAACTCAATTTGCCCATGATCTTCAATATGGATTTGGTAGCAGTAGTGATTCAAGTAATAATACATCTAATGATAGCAACAAAAATAATGCTAACAACAGTAATAAAAATGATTCAAATAGTAATAAAAATAATTCAAGCAAGATAAATGTTGGCGATAAAGTAACCATCAAGACAAGTGCTAAGCATTGGGCAACTGGACAAACAATCTATAGTGCCGTTAAGGGCAAGACTTACAAGGTTATCCAAGTTAACGGTAGTCGCTTACTGCTTGAAAAAGTTTTAAGTTGGATTAATACTTCAGATGTTACTACTGCTAGTTCTTCAAATCATTCAAATTCAAACAAAAATAATGGTAACAAGAATGATAGCAACAAAAATAACAGCGACAAAAATAATAGTACTGCCAACATTAAAGTAGGTTCCAAAGTAACTATCAAGTCGAGTGCTAAACATTGGGCAACTGGGCAAACAATCTACAATGCCGTTAAGGGTAAGACTTATAAAGTTATCCAAGTTAATGGAAACCGTTTATTGTTAGATAAGGTTATCAGTTGGATTAACAAGGGTGACGTTACGGTGCCAGGGTCTTCATCATCAAATCAATCCAGTTCTAACAAAGGTAACAGTAGTAATAGTAATAAAAATAACAGCAGCAATAAGATTGGTGTAGGTTCCAAAGTAACCATCAATAAGAATGCTAAGCATTGGGCAACGGGTCAATCTATTTACAATCCAGTTAAGGGCAAGACTTACAAAGTTATCCAGGTTAACGGTAGTAAATTGCTTTTAGACAAAGTTATTAGTTGGATTAATAAGGCGGATGTAACATTAGCTGGCTCAAAATCCAATTCAGGTTCATCAAACAAGAATAACGCGGCTTCCATGCATAATGTGAATGTTCATTTAACTAACAAACATTGGACAACTGCACAAACTAATTTTGTAAATGGTATTGCAGCAGATATTGTTAACGTATGTAATAGTAATAAGCTCTATGCTTCCGTAGCTATGGCTCAAGCAGTTTTGGAAAGCGGGTATGGAACTTCATCACTTGCTCAAGAAGCGCACAATTTATTTGGGATTAAGGCTGATAGCACTTGGAAAGGTGCTACCTATACTAAGAGTACTAAAGAGGTTATCAATGGTCGCACAGTTACCATCAATGCCTCATTTAGAAAATATGCTTCTATCAAGGATTCGATTGCAGATTACGCTAAGAAACTTGAATCACGTGCACAATACGCTAATGCATTTGCACCAAAATCAGCTAACTATGTGGCTTCTATTAAAGCTATCAAGGCTGGTGGTTACGCAACTTCAACCACTTATGTTGGTAGTATAATTAACTGCATCAATAGTAATGGTTTCTTTAAATTAGACGGATTAAGCAAAGCCCTTCATCTTTAAGATTTAATTAGGTTAAAATAGGAGACTGGAACATACAATCTGTGTTACAGTCTTTTTATTATATGGGGAAAGGATGAATGGAAGATGAAATATTCAGAGTTTCAATTTGTACAACTTTGGGATGGAAGATTGGGGACTATTACTAAAGTTTTGCCAAGTGGTTATCTTATTGAAGATAATTATTGGGATTGGTTAGCAAGTAAAAATGAGGAAGATCCTGAAAAATACATCTATCCGCATGCTGACATTGAAAAGAATTTCTCAGCCCTCGAAGAGGAAATTGAAGGCGAAGCACAAATTGCCGAAGAAATTTTCGAATTTCGTTACAAAATGATGAAAAGTGCACTAGGAAAATAAAAAAAGACATCGGAATTTTTCCGATGTCTTTTTTATGCCACTAATTATTTTAAGTTAGCATTTTTTTCCATGATACCATCAATCAAACCGTATTCAACGGCGTCTTGAGCTGATAGATAGTTATCACGTTCAGTATCAATATTAATCTTTTCAAGAGGTTGTCCAGAATTTTCAGCTAAAATCGTATTCAATTCTTTACGAGTCTTCAAGATTTGTTCTGCAGCAATCTCAATTTCAGTTTGTTGACCTTGAGCTCCACCAGAAGGTTGATGAATCATAACTTCTGAATGAGGTAGAGCAAAACGTTTACCCTTTGTACCAGATGAAGCAAGCACACTGGCCATTGAAGCAGCCATTCCCATTACGATTGTTTGAACATCAGATTTAATGAAGTTCATGGTATCGTAAATAGCTAAACCGGCGGTAACAACTCCACCAGGAGAGTTGATGTATAGGTAAATATCCTTTTCTGAGTCTTGTGCATCAAGGAAGAGTAGTTGAGAGATGATTGAGTTTGCTAAATCATCGTCAATAGGACCTGATAGCATGATGATTCGATCTTTTAATAGTCGTGAGTAAATATCATAAGCACGTTCACCACGTGATGATTGTTCAATAACTGTTGGGACCAAGTTCATAACTTAGTAACCTCCTTTATTATCGTAAAAAATTTCCTGTTAAATAACTAACATGGCTATAGTTTATATCATTGGTCAAAAAAGGTCAAATATTTTTACTCTTTAAAATAAAAAACAACCTAGCCGGAGAAAATTTTCGACCAGATTGCATATAGCGTCTAATGTACCAGGAGACAATGGTTGTAGCTATTGAATAAATAGTAGTATATAATGCAGTTGTAAGCGAATTTATGCATAAATTCGCTAAGTAATGCGCCATGAGGGAGTCGAACCCTCAGCTTGAGAACCGGAATCTCACGTGCTATCCATTACACTAACGGCGCCTAACAATTTGATTTTACAGTAGGACAGAAGAAAAAACAAGATAATTGCGGAGAATTACTATGGCAATAAAACAAGGATTTAGTCAAAATCAAACTCAACAACAAAAGCAAATCCAACGTTTAGCAATGACGCAGACCCTACAACAGTCGATTCAGATGTTGCAATATAACGTTGAAGAGCTTCAAGATTTTCTCAAACAAAAAGAAATGGATAATCCACTTATTACGGTTGAAATGGCTGCTGAAAAGCCAACCAGTAAGATTTCAGGTGATTCCGATCGACACGAGGCATTTATGAACCAAATTGCTAGCGATACGGAACAATCATTGTTCGACTACTTATTAGATCAGGTTCATTTAACCATGCGAGATACGCCATTAAGACGCCTAGTATTGTTGCTTTTAGACTATGTTGACGATAATGGGTATTTAGGAATATCCAATGAAGCAGTGATTGAAAAGACCGGTGCAGATGAAATTGCCGTGATCGATGCGGTAACTTTACTCCAACAGTTGGACCCGCCTGGCGTGGGGGCTCGCTCGCTCCAAGAGTGTCTAATGCTTCAAACTGAAAATGATACATTTTCTCCAGAACAAGCTTATTTGATTTTGGAAGAATCTTTTGAAGATTTAGTCAATCGTCAATGGGATAAAATCGCTAAAAAATATGATATTCAATTGAGTGATGTCCAAGCGGTTTTTGATTATGTCAGAACATTAACCCCTAACCCCGGAGCAGGATTTGGAAAACAAGAGCATAGTTATATTATTCCAGATTTAATCTTTAGCATTGAAAATGGTGAACCTCAATTACTACAGTCTAAGGCTTCACGTCCTAAAGTCAGCTTCTCACAACATTATTTTGAACAACTTCAAAACGTTGATGAAGAGGTCAAAGCTTATGTCACGGAGAAGAAGAAAGAATACGACTGGATTTCGAAGAGTTTAAGTCAACGGGAAGATACCATTCTCAGAGTTGGAAAGATTATCTTTGAAAAGCAAAGTGAATTCTTTATGAATCAAAGTAAAGAGCTAAAACCGTTGCTTCTAAGAGATGTCGCGAATAAATTACATTTACATGAATCAACAATATCTCGTGCTGTTAACGGTAAATATATTGCAACCCCATTTGGTACGTTTGAACTGAAATCGTTCTTTAGTAATGCTGTTAATCGTGAAAGTGATGTTTCAGCAGATGCAGCAAAAGAAAAGATTAAAAAAATTATCGATGAAGAGGATAAAAGAAAACCTATTTCTGATTCGAAAATTGAGAAAAATTTAAAAGAAAGTGGGATTGCGATTTCGCGGAGAACCGTCGCCAAATACCGCGAAGCCATTGGGATTCCATCTTCTTCAAAACGCAAGCGATTTGATTAATTTAAAAAGCCCCAAATAAGTTGAGTTTAAATTTGCAAAAAAGATGGGGGCTTGTTATAATTTAATTCGTAAGTGAGGTATACAACAAAAGTTAATTCTTGAGTTTGTGTGCCATTTATTTTTAATTTGTTGGGTCGTTTTGTGGCACTGCTGGACAAAACAAGTCCCACAACAGGAGATAACATGGATGATAATGAGATGGATTTATTAGAATCTGTTGTTCCAGGTTTGATTGGTGAATTTCTACAGAGATTTGATATCTTAAAATCAATCGATCTGCTTGCTCCGGTTGGGAGAAGAGTTTTATCGGAACATCTACATCTCAGCGAACGCGTGCTAAGATCACAAACTGATGTGTTAAAAACACAAGGATTGTTGACGAGTTCGCAGGCTGGAATGATGCTTTCTGATGAGGGCCGGCGCGTTATGAATGGTCTCGAACCTGTAGCTAACCGATTCTTAGGCTTAACTAGCCAAGAAAAGCTATTGGCGGAACGTTTGGACATCGAAAGATGTTTTATCGTTCGGGGAGATCGTGCTGACGGAGATGCGGTCACAAAACAACTCGGAACAATTTTAAATGATGCACTTGCAAAATTGTTGCCAGAGGGTAATAATACTATAGTGGTAATGGGCGGTTCAACCATGGCATCGGTTGCCATGCAGTTGTCGCCAGAGCTTTCGAACAATCGAAAGCTAACCTTTGTACCGGGTCGTGGTGGAATTGGTGAATCAGTTGATAAACAAGCTAATTCAGTTGCGGCTTTGATGGCTAAGCGTACTAGAGGTGAAGCCAAGTCATTATACATCCCGGAACAATTGAGTGAGAGCACTTACCACCCCCTTTTAAATGAACCGACTGTAAAACCTGTGTTGGATTTAATTAGTCACGCAGGAGTTGCTATCCATGGTATTGGTAAAGCTGGCGATATGGCCAGACGTCGAGGAGTTAACGAAGAAATCCTAAGTTACCTTCGAAAAGCCAAGGCTGTGGGGGAAGCGTTTGGATCTTTCTATAATCGAGAAGGACGCATCCTATATCAAGTTCATCGAATTGGGTTACAGCTGAATGATGTTCAGCATTTCAATCATGTATTCGCCGTGGCTAGTGGTCATGACAAGGCTCAGGCTATTGAGTCGTACATGAAAATCGCACCGCATCAGACAATTTTAATTACTGATGAAGGTGCAGCAAACGCGATTTTAAAAAAGTAAAGCCATTGTGACTTAACTTTTTAAAATAAATTATTTTTTTAGATTCCTAAAGGAGGAAATCTTACTTATGACTGTAAAGATTGGTATTAATGGTTTTGGCCGTATTGGTCGTTTAGCATTCCGTCGTATCCACGAATTGGGTGCAAAATCAAATGACATCGAAGTTGTTGCTATCAACGATTTGACAAGTCCTGCTTTATTAGCACACTTGCTTAAATATGATTCAACACATGGAACTTTTGCTGGTGAAGTTAGTGCAACTGATAACTCAATTATCGTTGACGGCAAAGAATACCGTGTATACGCTGAACCAAAGGCTCAAGATATTCCTTGGGTTAAGGAAGACGGTGTTGACTTCGTACTTGAATGTACAGGTTTCTACACATCAAAAGAAAAATCACAAGCTCATTTAGATGCTGGTGCAAAACGTGTATTGGTTTCAGCACCTGCTGGCTCAGATCTTAAGACTGTTGTTTACAACGTAAACGATGATGTTTTAACTGCTGACGACCGTATCGTTTCAGCTGGTTCATGTACAACTAACTGTCTTGCACCAATGGCTTACTTCTTAAACGAAGAATTCGGCGTACAAATTGGTACAATGACAACAGTTCATGCTTACACAAGTACACAAATGCTTCTTGACGGACCTGTTCGTGGTGGAAACTTCCGTGCTGCACGCGCTGCTGCTGCAAACACAATTCCTCACTCAACTGGTGCTGCTAAGGCTATCGGTCTTGTTATCCCAGAATTGAACGGTAAGTTACAAGGACATGCACAACGTGTTAGCGTTGTTGACGGTTCATTGACAGAACTTGTTTCAATCCTTGACAAGGACGTTACAGTTGAAGAAGTTAATGCTGCTATTAAGAAGCATACAGAAGGTAACGAATCATTCGGTTGGAACGAAGACGAAGTTGTATCAAGTGACATCATTGGCACAACATACGGCTCAATCTTTGACCCAACACAAACAGAAGTTACTAAAGCTGGCGACAAGCAATTAGTTAAGACTGTTGCTTGGTACGACAACGAATACGGCTTCACTTGCCAAATGGTACGTACTTTATTGAAATTTGCTACTCTTTAAGATTAATTCTTAAAAATTGTAGATTTCAAACCGTCTAATCGGTCTAGGGACGGAGGGAGGTCACTTCCTCCGTCCCTTTTTTTAGAAAAAATAATTTATTAATGATTTAGGAGGAAATTCTCTTGGCTAAATTAACTGTTTCAGATTTAGATGTTAAGAACAAGAAAGTTTTGATGCGCGTTGACTTTAACGTGCCAGTTAAAAATGGTGTGATTGGTGATGACAACCGTGTCGTTGCTGCTCTTCCAACAATTAAATACATTATCGAAAACGGTGGAAAGGCAATTCTTTTCTCTCACTTAGGTCGTATCAAGACTGAAGAAGACAAAAAAGAATTGACTCTTCGTCCAGTTGCTCAACGCCTTTCAGATCTTCTTGGCAAACCAGTTACATTTGTTCCTGTAACACGCGGTGCACAACTTGAAGATGCTGTTAATGGCATGAACGACGGCGATGTATTATTGTTCGAAAACACACGTTTTGAAGACTTAGATGGCAAGAAGGAAAGTAAAAACGATCCTGAACTTGGCAAATACTGGGCATCACTTGGCGACATGTTCGTAAACGATGCTTTCGGTACAGCTCACCGTGCCCACGCTTCAAACGTTGGTGTTGCTGAAGCAATGAAGGCTGACGGCAAGCAAGTTGCTGCTGGTTTCCTTATGGAAAAAGAAATCAAGTTCTTGGGTGAAGCTGTTGACGAACCTAAGCATCCATTTGTTGCTATTTTAGGTGGCGCAAAGGTTTCTGACAAGATTGGTGTAATTGATCACTTACTTAATAAAGCTGACAAAGTTATTATTGGTGGTGGTATGACATACACATTCTACGCTGCTAAAGGCATGAGCATTGGTAACTCACTTGTTGAAGCTGACAAGATTGATGTTGCTAAAGAAATCCTTGCTAAGGGTGGCGACAAGATTGTTCTTCCTTCAGACAGTATCGTTGCTGAAAAATTTGATAACGATGTTCCTAACAAAGTTGTCGAAGGCGATATTCCTGATGGTTACATGGCTCTTGATATTGGACCTAAGTCAGTTGCAGAATTTAAGGATGTCCTTAAAGATGCTAAGACTGTTGTATGGAACGGACCAATGGGTGTATTCGAAATGAGCAACTATGCTAACGGTACACTTGAAGTTGGTAAGTTCTTAGGTACATTATCAGACGCTACAACAATTGTTGGTGGTGGTGACTCAACTGCTGCTGTTAAGCAATTAGGCGTTGGCGACCAATTGACACATATCTCAACTGGTGGTGGAGCTTCACTTGAATACCTTGAAGGTAAAGAACTTCCTGGTATCGCTGCTATTTCAAACAAATAATTAAAGTTGTAGAAATCGAAGAATCAGTTGATTCTTCTTTTCTGCTACATAACCTGTAATTCGGAAAGGATGTTTTATTTTGCGTACTCCAATTATTGCTGGAAACTGGAAAATGAACAAAAACCCCCAAGAAACTCAAGAATTCTTGGATGCTATCAAAGGTAAGTTACCTGATGCTTCTGTAGTAGAATCAGTTATTGCTGCTCCTGCTATCGATTTAAGCACTTTAGTAGCTTTCTCAAAAGATGAACAACTAAAGACTGCTGCTGAAAACAGCTACTTCGAAGACGAAGGTGCTTTCACTGGCGAAACAAGTCCTAAGGCTTTAAACGAAATGGGCGTTAACTATGTTGTTATCGGTCATTCAGAACGTCGACAATACTTCGGTGAAACTGACGAAGATATTAACAAGAAGGCTAAGGCAATCTTCAACAACAACATGACACCAATCATTTGCTGTGGAGAAACTCTTGAACAACGTGAAGCTGGCGAAACTAATGAATGGGTTGCTGGTCAAATCACAAACGCTCTTAAAGATTTAACTGCAGAACAAGTTGCTGCATCAGTGATCGCTTACGAACCAATCTGGGCTATCGGTACTGGTAAGACAGCTTCAAGTGATCAAGCTCAAGAAGTTTGTCACGTAATTCGTGAAACAGTTGCTAAGCTTTACGATCAAACTGTTGCTGACAAAGTACGTATTCAATACGGTGGTAGTGTAAAACCTGCTAACATTGCTGAATTAATGGGCAAAGAAGATATTGATGGTGGACTTGTTGGTGGAGCATCACTTGATCCAGAATCATTCCTAGAATTAGTTAACTACAAGGGTTAATATAATTAAGGAAATATAATATAATAATAGTTGAACTGCGTTAAGCAGATTTAAAAATGTGAGGAGATATTTAAAATGTCACTTATTACTGATATTTACGCACGCGAAGTCCTAGACTCACGTGGTAACCCAACTGTTGAAGTTGAGGTTTATACTGAAGATGGTGGTTTCGGTCGCGGAATCGTTCCTTCTGGTGCTTCAACTGGTGAACACGAAGCTGTTGAACTTCGTGATGGCGACAAGAACCGTTTCTCAGGAAAAGGTGTAGAAAAGGCTGTTGCTAACGTTAATGGTCCTATTTCTAAAGAAATCGTTGGTTTTGAAGTTACAGACCAAATCGCTATCGATAAGGCAATGATTAAATTAGACGGTACCCCTAACAAGGGTAAGCTTGGTGCTAACGCTATCTTAGGTGTATCACTTGCTGTTGCTCGTGCAGCTGCAGATGAACTACAAGTTCCTCTATACAACTACATTGGCGGTTCAAACGCTCATGTTCTTCCAACACCAATGATGAATGTTATCAATGGTGGAGCTCACTCAGAAAACAAAGTGGACTTCCAAGAATTCATGATCATGCCTGTTGGTGCTCCTTCTGTTAAAGAAGCTATCCGTATGGGTTCAGAAACTTTCCATGCTTTGAAGAGTCTTTTGTCAGCTGATGGCAAAGCTACTTCAGTTGGTGATGAAGGTGGATTTGCTCCTGACTTTGCTAACAATGAAGAACCTCTTCAATACCTAATCAAGGCTATTGAAAAGGCTGGTTACAAACCAGGTAAGGACGTTGCTATTGCAGTTGACGTTGCTGCTTCAGAACTTTGGAACGACGAAGACAAGAAGTACAAGCTTCGCTGGTCAACTGGTGAAGAATTCACTACTGAAGAATTCGTTAAGTACCTTGAAGGCTTAGTAAACAAATACCCAATCATTTCTATCGAAGATCCTATCGATGAAAACAACTGGGACGACTGGGCAAGCATCACTAAAGAACTTGGCAAGAAAGTTCAACTTGTTGGTGACGACTTCTTCGTTACAAACACAGAATACCTTGCTAAAGGTATCAAGATGGGTGCTGCTAACGCAATCCTTATCAAGGTTAACCAAATCGGTACTCTTACAGAAACAATGGAATCTATCGAAATGGCTAAAGAAGCTGGTTACACAGCTATCGTTTCTCACCGTTCAGGTGAAACAGAAGACACAACAATCGCTGACTTAGTTGTTGCTACAAATGCAGGTCAAATTAAGACTGGTTCAATGAGTCGTACAGACCGTATTGCTAAGTACAACCAATTAATGCGTATTGAAGACCAACTTGAAGGCGTTGCAGAATACAAGGGTATTAACTCATTCTACAACCTAAGTGCTGACGCTCGTGAAGAAATCAGCAACAAGTAATTAAATTAGGTCAATCAAAGAGGCGGACATTTTGTCCGCCTCTTTTTTTGTTATTAAATTGGAATTCAGGCTCAAATATGTTAAATTAGTACTGGAACTTATTAAGAACATGAAGGAGGTCATCTTGTGTATTCACTTCTGATGACAATTCTATTGATTCTGTCAGTGTTTATAATCATTGCGGTTATGATGCAACCGGCTAAGACTGACAGCGCGATGTCTTCATTAACGGGTGGTGCTGGTGACCTATTTGCAAAGCAAAAACCACGTGGATTTGAAGCATTTATGCAAAAAGTAACTGCAGTCTTGCTTTTCTTGTTTTTTGCTGTCACCATTGCAATGGTTTACGTATCTGCATACTAGAGAGATCGTATTGAACAAAAAAATTGCATTTAGCAAATTCTGAAATTTAGATTTCGGAATCATTAGGAACGGCTAAAGACGAAATTAGTTTTGTCTTTAGCTTTTTTATTTAATAAATACAAAAATATGAGGTAAGAAATGGAAATAAACAAATTACAAGCTTTAATTATTAATTATCTGCAACAACGACCAACCCAAAAGTTAACTGCTGAGGAACTTTTTAAGGGTTTAAATTTAGAAGGGGCCAGTGTGTTTAACACCTTAGTTAAGGAATTGGCATTAATGGAACGTTCTAAAAAAGTTGAAATAACGGAAGATGGCAAATTTAAAATTGCTCGTCCTAAAAATCAATTATTAGTTCATGGTGTGTTCCATGCTAATGATCGTGGTTTCGGATTTGTTTCAGTAGAAGAGGATGAAATTCCTGACATTTATATTAGTGAAGATCATACAGCGTATGCTTTAAATATGGATGAAGTTGATGTAAAAATTACTCGTCCATCTAAGAAGGGTGACGATCGCGGACCAGAAGGAATTGTTAAGAAGATTACAAGTCGCCACTTTACCCAAGCGGTGGGGGTTTTTGAATTTGCTCCTGAACCACAGAAGAATGTTTTAGGTCATATCAATTTGAAAGACAAGAAAATGTCTTCATATCAATTCGATGTTCTAGAAGGCGGAATTCAACCAACTGACGGTTCAGTGATCACGGCCCAAGTTACGCAATATCCTAAGCCTAATTCTCCTAAGTTAATTGCCGGGGTTGCTGAAAAGACGGTTGGTCATAAGGATGATCCAGGAGTGGACATCTTAGAAGTGGTTTATCAACATGAGTTACCAACTGAATTTCCAGATGATGTCAAAGCAGAGATTGCTTCGATTCCAGACTATGTAACAGATGCAGAGAAAAAAGGACGCGTTGATTTAACTAATGAAGTAGTGGTCACAATCGATGGGGATGATTCCAAAGATTTTGATGATGCTGTAGGTCTTAAAAAACTAGATAATGGAAATTACCGTTTATTAGTTAACATTGCGGATGTTTCTCACTATGTTAAAGAAGGTTCTCCTTTAGATAAAGAAGCATATCGTCGAAGTACAAGTGTTTACTTGACTGACCGAGTAATTCCAATGTTGCCACGTAAGCTTTCTAACGGAATTTGTTCATTAAACCCTAATGTTGAACGGCTTTCGATGACTTGTGAAATGGAAATTACGCCTGAAGGAGACGTAGTTAACCATAAGATTTACCCAAGTGTAATTGAATCAGATGCTCGAATGACATATAACGATGTTAATAAGATTTTGGAATCTAAAGACGAAAAAACTATGGCACGTTATGAAAAATTAGTGCCTATGTTTGAAATGATGGGCGAACTTCACAAAATCTTGCTTAAGAAGCGTAAGCAACGTGGAGCAATTGAATTTAGCGATAAAGAAGCCCAAATCATCGTTGATGAAACCGGACATCCAATTGACATTAAATTACGGACGCGTGGGACTTCAGAACGTATGATTGAATCATTCATGTTGGCAGCTAATGAAACGGTTGCTGAGCACTACTATAAGGCTCATGTGCCATTCTTATATCGTATTCATGAAACTCCCGATAGCGAAAGAATGTTAACCTTCTTTGAATTCCTATCTGTATTTGGACACGTAGTTAAAGGAAGCACCAAGGATCTGAAGCCTAAGATGCTGCAAAGCGTGCTTAAGAAGATTGCTGGGACTCCAGAAGAAGCAATGATTTCAGTAATGATGCTTCGTAGTATGCGCCAAGCTAAGTATGATGCTCAATCATTAGGTCATTTTGGATTGGCTGCTGAGTATTATACGCATTTCACTTCACCAATTCGCCGTTATCCGGACTTATTTGTGCACCGCTTAATTCGTCATTATGCCGAAAATGGTACTGGTGAAGCAGCACAAGCGAAATATGTTGAAAGCATTCCAGAAATTGCCGATCATACTTCCAAGTTAGAACGTCGAGCAATCGACACAGAACGTGATGTTGATGGAATGAAGAAGGCTGAATTTATGGCTGACCATGTGGGAGAAGAATTCCATGCGGTAGTTAGTTCAGTAATGAAGTTTGGTTTATTCGTTGAATTGGAAAATACGGTTGAAGGACTAATTCATATTAGTACCATGAAGGATGACTACTATGAATATGTTGAAAAACAGATGGCCTTGGTCGGACGGAATACCCACCGTACATTCCAAATTGGTCAAGAAGTTGAGATTAAATTAATGCGAGTGGATAAGGATCAATCTGAAGTTGATTTTGAATTATTGCATCCAGAAAAAACACCTAAGAGTGATATTCAACTTCCACCGCGTCAACAATTTAACCGTGGTCCGCGTCGTAACGGTCAAAAGCCTAGCGGAAAGAACAACAATAAATCAGGAAATCGAAACGGAAAACCATTTTACAAAGATAAAACGGTCAAGAAGTTTTCTAAAAATACTTCTCATAAGAAATAAGAGGAGGTTATGTTATGGCTAAGAAACCAAAGTCCAATGATAAAGCACTTGCCCAAAATAAAAAGGCGCGTCATGATTATTCCATATTAAGTACGATGGAAGCGGGAATGGTTTTAACGGGGACGGAAATTAAATCCATCAGAGATCGGCGAGTAACGTTGAGAGATGGATATGTACAGATCCGGCACGGAGAGGCCATCCTCATGAACGTTCAAATTAATGAATATTTACAAGGAAATCAATTTAACCATGATCCCTTCCGTAACCGAAAACTTTTATTGCATAAAAAAGAAATTTTGAAGTTACAAGAAGAAACCAAAAATAAGGGAATCACCATCGTACCGTTGAAGATGTATCTAAAAAATGGTTTTGCCAAAGTCCTAATCGGAGTTGCCAAAGGTAAACACGAATACGATAAACGTGAATCATTAAAGAAGCGTGATCAACAACGGGAAATCGATCGAGCCTTAAAGAATAGATAAAAAGAGATTATCCAGCGGATAATCTCTTTTTTTGTTAGATTGATTTTTTTAAATGTTGGTAATTATGGTGAGATACAACTTGTTCATGATCATTTTTGAAGCCTAAACGACGATATAAACGTTCAGCGTTAGGATTTAAATCATCAACTAGTAAACCTAATTTTTTAAGACCACGTTTTTGAGCATATTCGGGTAGAGCATTAAGCAGTTGAGTTCCAATTCCCATGTTCTGGAACTTGGGATTGACTACCAATGAATCTAGGTACCATTCGTCAGCATCCGCTTCTGGATCTTCGTAAATTGGTTGAGCTGGTAGCTTTACTTGATCAAAGTGTTTTTGAAACTCCTCATCTAAAATATCTTCATGGGCCCCTGGATAGCCATAAGCCACGCCGGCTACTTCATCATGTTCATTTTTAGCAACAATGATGTCTGCATGTTCTGCATAAGTCGGGCTTTTAAAAGTTTCAACAAAGAGTTTGGTAACCTCGTCTGCATCATTATTTAAGTAAAATGGTAGTTCCATTTCATCTAAGATAATCTTGAGTAATTCAATCACCGCTGGAATGTCGGCAGTGGAAGCTTTGGTTATTTTCATGTAAATTCTCCTTTAAAAAATTGTCATAACTGGTTGCGTCGGAATTGATTTTCCAAGTCCGAACTAATTTAGGTTCGCGTAGCGGAGGACGCTTTTGAATCCAGCGATCTAAAATAGCCGCTAAGCAAATAAAGAGAGGGAGGTGTTCTTGGTCAAAAACATTCAATTCAATATAGGCACTACCATTGATTTGAACCCGGTTAATTTCTAGAATAGTTGAAATTCCGTGGAAAACTTTAAAATGACAGGTTACAGTATCTCCGGCAATCCACCAATGCAAGTTATGGACTAAAAGAAATCCACGGATAAAACCGATGGGAGTGGTAACGGTTCCTACCTTGGTACCTTGCAAAAAGAGTTCAAATTTAGGCAGTTTACCAACCGATACCTGCTTTAGTTCTGAAACCAATTTTCCGTTTAAATCATAAACCGAGAGAGCGTCGTTTTTAATGCCCCATTTACCGACCAAAAGATATTTGGAGTTGTGCTTTTCATCGCTGACAATGGTAGCTCCCTTATTTTCGAGTCCTTGGCTTTTTAGATAAAATCTACGCATAGCATAGCCTCGTTTTACTGATGGTTTTCATCAAGTTGCTCAAGAATGGCTTTAGCAACCCCATTTTCATTATTAGTAACGGTCAGATGATTAGCAAGTTTTTTAATTTCCGGAATCGCATTACCCATGGCGTAACTAACACCAGCGATTTTTAACATAGAAGCATCATTCATATTATCACCGATGGTCATTACTTGTGACATGGGAACGTTCAATTCATCAGCAAAGTGTTGAACCGCAATTCCTTTTTGGGCACGGGGATTATTGATTTCGATGTTATTTTCAAAAGAAGATGAAATGGCAACATCAACTTTAGCATGTAAAGCTTCACGAACGGGTTGCAACCCCTTTTGTCCATTTTCACCAAAAGCCACAAGTTTAAGCACTTGAATCTTCGGATCGTCAATTAAAACTTGGTAATCATCCACGTAGCGAATGTTCATTAGTTCCACCCGTGCTGATGACATAGCGACTGCTAATTTGAAAGGTGTGTCTGGGTTAACCGTTTCAAGCAAATGAGCTACGGTTTGAATTCGACGAGTGCGACTATTAGAAACGACGCCTTGGTTAGTTGTAATTTCATAGTAAAGACCGGCTTTTTCTAGTTGATGCATGATCAAGACGGCTGATGGCTTAGTAATAGGAACCATATCTAAAGCTTTACCATCGACGTCGAAAACAGCGGCTCCGTTTAAAGTAATTAGTGGGACCGATAGTCCGTATGCTTCAAGCAAAGGTTTGGCTTCACGATATTCACGACCAGTGGCCACTGCAAAATGAACCCCAGCAGCTTGGGCCTTTTTAATAGCATCTGCGTTGGCACTTGAAATCTGCATTTCTTCGTTAAGAAGTGTTCCATCCATATCTGAAGCGATAATTGAAATCATTTATAAGCACATCCAATCCATGTATTTATGTTAATTCTAACATGACATAGCTTTTTTTTTACTAAATCAGTTAGAATAGAAGTAATAAAATTGTATTAAGGAGTTACGAAATGAAAAAAATAATCCATAACGATTGGCAAGATGTTTTACAAGGTGAATTTGAACAAGCATATTATGCTAAATTGCATGAGTTTTTGAAACATGAATATGCTACTCAAAATATTCATCCTGACATGTACCATATTTTTCAAGCCTTTGAATGGACTCCTTTTTCAAAAGTAAAGGTGGTAATCTTGGGGCAAGATCCATATCATGGACAAAATCAAGCGCACGGACTAAGTTTTTCAGTGCAACCTGGGGTGCAAGTTCCACCATCGTTACAAAATATCTACAAAGAACTCCAAAGTGATTTGGGAATTGCTCCAGTCCAACACGGTTATCTAAAAAAGTGGGCAGACCAAGGAGTGCTACTTTTGAATTCTGTGTTGACCGTTCGTGACGGACAAGCTTATTCCCATCAAGGGCATGGTTGGGAACGGTTGACTGACACGGCGATTCAGGCCTTATCGGAAAGAGAGCAGCCCGTTGTGTTTATTTTATGGGGAAAAGCGGCCCGCGACAAGATTAAGTTAATTGATCAATCCCGCAATATTATTATTCAATCAGCCCATCCCAGTCCCTTATCGGCATACCGGGGCTTCTTTGGCTCAAAGCCATTTTCAAAAACCAACGAAGCGCTTGAAGCGATGGGAGAGACACCAATTGACTGGCAGTTGCCAACGGAAGTTTTGGAGGAAAAATAATCATGGAAACCTATCAACTAAATGACGAAGCCGAAACGATTAAATTTGGCAAAATTATCGGGGAATTACTGGAAGCTAACGACGTGGTCTTATTAGATGGTGATTTAGGAGCCGGAAAAACGACACTGACAAAAGGCATTGCTCAAGCACTTGGAATTCGGCGCTACGTGAAGAGTCCCACCTATACCATTGTGCATGAGTACCATGATGGTAATATGCCATTATTTCATATCGATGCATATCGTCTTGAAGAAGACGGTGCGGGAGATATTGGAATTGACGAATACTTTGAAAGTGATGGAGTGACCGTGGTGGAATGGTCACAGTATATTAAATCGTATTTGCCAGATCAATTTTTAAGGGTTATTTTAGATCGCAATCATGACAATACCAAACGTTTTCTAACTTTGGAGCCTAACGGTGAACATTATCAAAAAATCGAAGAAGCAATTGAGGAAAATATCAATGGCCGATGAAGTTAGTTTTGTTGAGGGGCAAGCTGAGGATGCACAAGGGATTGTTCAACTAATTCAAAAATTGGAATCTGAAACAACTTCCATTGAATTTGATGATGCAATTTCTAAGTTAAGTCTAGAACAAATTGGTGAAAATCTAAATTTGATCCAGCAAAGCCCATTGAATTTTCTCTTAATTGCTAAGTTGGGGGAGACGCCGATTGGCATTGTGACCTTAATCGAAACTGATGAAGTGAAGCATCGGGCTGAATTAGGCGTTGGTGTCTTAAAAGACTACTGGCATAACGGGATTGGGACAATGTTAGTCGATGAAGCTTTATACTGGGCGAAGCAATTTAGCTGGTTAGAGCAAGTTTGGCTAGCAGTTTTGGATAATAATCAGTATGCTATTCAAATTTACCAAAACCTAGGTTTTCAAACTAAAACGCCCCCAACCATGGATGGTCAGGGGCGTCAAATTATAAAAATGGAATTATCCCTTACTTAATCGGACGAATAAAACTAGCTAAGGCATCGGCTCCAAATTGATGTTCTTGATGTAATAAGATATTCGCACAGGCACGGCTATCATCCAGTGCATTATGATGGTGCTGCAAATCAATTCCAAGATTATCACAAATCGTATTAAGTTTATGATTGGTGTAATCTGGATAGAAGCTTTTGGAAGTTCGTAAAGTATCTAGTGTTTGATATGGTAGTCGATTAATTTGATAACGTTCTAAAGTTTTTTTAAGGACACTATTATCAAAAGTTGCATTGTGGGCCACAACCAGTTTGTCGGGTGTAAAGAACTGTTTAACGACGGGCCAGAGTTCTGGAAATGTGGGTGCATCACTCACATCGGCTTGATGAATGCCATGAACTTGGACATTGCGCCAATTAAATTCAGTTTCAGGGTTAATTAATGAGTAAAGTTCGTCTGTAATGACATCATTTTGAACAACAGTCAGTGCAATTGAACAGGCGCTTGCACGAGTAGGAGCTGCTGTTTCAAAGTCCATTGCGATAAAGTTCAATTGAATCACTTTCCTTTATTGATTTAACCTATAGTTTAACGAATAAAAGTGAGCGAGTAAAGGAGCTAATTAAGATGATTAAAGTTGGAGTGATCGGATTAGGAAATATTGCTCAAAAAGCCTATTTACCGGTGTATAGTGAGTTACAAGATCGTTTTGAATGGCATTTAAGTAGTCGTAATGCGGAGAAATTGGCTCATATTCAAAAACAATTTGGATTTCAATATGGATCAACTAATTCAGACGAATTAATAACAGAGGGAGTAGAAGCAGTCTTTGTGCACACACCAACTGCTACCCACTATGCCATTATTAAGAAATTTTTGGAAAATAAAATCAACGTCTTTGTGGATAAACCAGTATCAGAAGATATAGATGAAGTTCGAGAATTGTATCGTCTCGCTGAAAAACAAGGAGTTTTATTAACCTGTGGATTTAATCGCCGGTTTGTGCCTTTTCATCAACAATTAGCTCAATTACCAGCGAAGCATTTAGTTACGGTAACTAAAACTCGTGAATTAGAGCAGCAAAATCCGTTATTTGCAGTTTATGATTTAATGATTCACGTAATCGATACCACGCAATTCTTAATGGGTTCAGGAACGGTAGAATTTGTCGACGGTCAACTGATCCAACAGGACGGTAATTTGATTTTAGCGCGAATTAATCTTCGCAAGGGAGATATGTTAGGAACAGCAATGATTGATATGCAAACTCAAACTAATAGCGAGATGGCCCAAGTGATTAGTCAAAGAGGGATTTCCACTGTGGATAACTTAAGTTCCTTAACGCTTCAAAAAGAGGGGATTAAACATTATCAACAGGCTCCTGATTGGCAGACTAACTTGAAAACTAGGGGATTTGACCCGTTAGTGCGAAGCTTTTTAACAGCACTTGAAAAGCACGCCGAAAACCCAGTTTCACCAGCATCAGCAATCCTTTCACACGAGTTGTGCGCGCGTTTAATAAGCCAAGGTAAAGTGATAGAATAGACTAAGAGATTTTAAGATGAAAAGAAAAAGTAAGAGGGGAAAGTATGATGGATCAATCAATAGCTGATGCATTTCCAGAGGTTCAAGTGTTAGAGCATGAGCCTTTGTCAAAATACACCAATACCCAAACTGGTGGTCCAGCTGATTTGTTGGTATTTCCAGAGTCAGTAACAGAAACCAAACGACTAGTACTTTGGGCAAAAGAAACGGATACGCCATTGACCATTATTGGTAATGCAAGTAATTTAATTGTGCGAGATGGTGGTATTCGAGGGTTAACGTTAATTTTAACTAAAATGGATGACATCCAGGTCAATGGAAATGAAGTTGTTGCGGAAGCAGGGGCGGCACTGATTCAGACCACGGAAGTAGCCTACCAAGCAGGATTAACGGGCCTTGAATTTGCAGCTGGTATTCCTGGATCAATCGGGGGCGCAGTCTTTATGAATGCGGGTGCCTATGATGGTGAGATTAGTGAAGTAGTTACTAGCGCAGAAATTTTGACGAGAGATGGCGAGATTAAAAATTTAAATAACCATGAACTCGATTTCGGTTACCGCCATAGTAGTGTGCAAGATTATCAAGATGTTGTGCTTTCGGCAACCTTTAAGTTACGTTCAGGGGATGCTAACAAAATTCGAGCTCGGATGGACGAACTGAATCGTTTGCGAGCTTCGAAACAACCTCTTGAATATCCATCATGTGGGAGTGTTTTTAAACGACCAACAGGCTACTTTACTGGAAAATTAATTCATGAGGCAGGTCTTCAAGGCTTTACAGTGGGGGGCGCACAGGTTTCAATGAAACATGCGGGCTTCATCATTAACGTTGGAGGAGCCACCGCAACAGATTACATGGATGTGATTCATCATGTTCAAGCAACCGTCTTGAAACAATTTGGAGTAACGCTAGAAACCGAAGTTCGAATTATCGGTGAAGAGAAATAATTAATTGGTATATATTAGAAGAGTTTAGAAAAATAATTTGATTTTCTAAACTCTTCTTTGTTCGAAAAGACCATAAAGAACGGCAGGTCCATGGTATAATGGGCGTTGAATAAAATTTGGAGGGACGGTTATGGATATAAATTGGTCCCAACTATTAACATGGAGTAACCTCATCAATTTAATCGATATAATTGTGGTTTGGTTTGTAATTTACGAGCTAATTATGTTACTTCGAGGAACCAAGGCGGTACAGCTATTCCGTGGAATAATTGTAATCGTAGTTATTATGGTTGGTAGTTGGTATATTGGATTAAGTACCGTGTATTGGATCATGAACCAAGTCATCAACTGGGGCGTAATTGCCATGGTGATTATCTTCCAGCCGGAGATTCGACGGGGATTAGAACATCTCGGTCGGGGTTCGATTTTTGCTAAGAATCATTCACAAAATGAAGCAGAAGAAAGCTTGATCAAAGCTTTGGATAAAGCGATTCAATACATGGCTAAGCGGCGAATTGGGGCTTTAATATCAATTCAAATGGATACAGGGCTAGATGACTATATTGAAACGGGGATTCCATTAGACGCGGATGTTTCGGGAGAACTACTAATTAATATTTTTATTCCGAATACCCCTTTGCATGATGGGGCAGTTATTATCAAAAATGATAAAATTGCGGTAGCAGCAGCCTACTTACCATTGTCACAAAGTAACTTAATTCCAAAAGAATTAGGAACGCGTCATCGAGCGGCTGTGGGGATGAGTGAAGTTACCGATGCTCTTACCATTGTTGTTTCAGAAGAAACTGGTGAAGTTTCTATTATGAAAGATGGTGAATTAATTCGCGGAATGACACAAGAGTCGTATCTAAAATATTTCCGTACGCAATTAATTACGGCCGATGAAGGACCGACACCATTCTTTGCTTCTGTTACAGAAAATATTTCGTCGTTCTTTAAAGGAAAAAGGGGGCGACACTAAGTGAAAAAACTTTTTACACAAAACTTAGGATATCGCTTAATTGCGCTAGTGTTAGCCGTCCTACTTTTTGCATACGTAAAGACAGATCATTTAACCGCAACCCGCACCTCGGGAGGCGATTCTAATCAAAATAATTCGGCTTTGATGTCGACTAAGACGACTACTATCACCATGCCGGTCGACTTGGATGTTAATACTTCTAAGTACGTAGTGAGCGGTTATCGAGAGAACGTAAAGGTGACTTTGTCTGGAACCAGTGCGCTGGTAACGACCTTAACTAACACGCGTAATTTCAAGGTGTACTTGGACTTGCAAGATTACAAGGCTGGAAAATATACAGTTAAGTATAAAGTTACGGGTCTGGGAAAGGATATTAAATATAAGATTGATCCCGAATTAGCTAAGATTTCGATTGCTAGACGACGAACTAAAAACTTTGAAATTCGATATCGTTACGATACCAATATGATCAAAGAAGGCTACACCATGGGAAATGTTAAATCCTCAACTACGGAGGTTCAGGCCACAGGTTCAGCTACAGATATTGAACGCATTTCTCAAGTAGTCGCAGATGTTAATGTTCCTAGCAACACAACGGAAGATATTTCTGCTCGAGCAGTATTGCAAGCTTTAGACGTAAACGGTAACATTGTAAACGTGGTGTTAACGCCTCAATCAGTAAATGTTACCATTCCAGTTACGAAAGTAGCTTCTAAAGCAAAAAGTTCAGCTTCAACTAGCAGTTCAAGCAGCTCTAAATCAAGCTCAGGAGAATCTAGTTCAGATGCTTCCAGTGCCACGGATGAATCTGCCCAGTCCGATTCAAATGCATCCACTAATTCTTCAGCTCAAACGACCTCAGATAGTGCAACTTCCGACAGTACAAGCACATCTGATGCTAGCGGAAACACAGATACACAGGTGAATTAACAAAGGAGATTATTAACAATGAAATTAAAGTATTTTGGTACTGACGGAGTTCGAGGAATTGCAAATGAAACATTGACTCCAGAATTAGCGTTTCAATTAGGCCGTGCTGGTGGTTATGTTTTAACTAAGCATGCTAAAGATGATGAACAACCACGGGTTTTAGTTTCAAGAGATACCCGAATTTCAGGACAATTGTTAAAACATGCATTGATCTCAGGCTTACTTTCAGTCGGCATTGAAGTTATGGACATGGGAATTGTTACAACTCCTGGTGTGGCTTATCTTGTTCGTAAACAAGAAGCTGACGCTGGTGTAATGATTACTGCTTCACATAATCCGGTTCAAGATAACGGAATCAAGTTCTTTGGTTCAGATGGTTACAAGCTATCAGATGAACTTGAAGCTGAAATCGAAGTACTTTTAGATGCTGATAAAGACAACTTACCTCGTCCTTCATCTACTGGACTAGGTTCAGTGACTGATTATCCAGAAGGTGGATTAAACTATACGGCCTTTCTTGAACAAACTATTCCCGATGACTTGGAAGGTTTGCATATCGCAATTGATGCTGCTAATGGAGCAACCAGTAGCTACGTTTCACAAATATTTGCGGACTTAAATACTGAGTTTGATACGATGGCAACAAATCCAGATGGTTTGAACATCAACGCTGGAGTTGGTTCTACTCATCCTGAAGGATTGGCTAAGTTTGTGGTCGAAAAAGGCGCTGATATGGGAGTTGCTTTTGATGGCGATGGAGACCGTTGTATTGCCGTTGATGAATTAGGTAATATCGTTGACGGTGACAAGATTATGTATATCTGTGGTAAATTCTTGAGCGAACGCGGACGTTTGAAAGACGATACTGTGGTTACAACCGTGATGAGTAATCTAGGACTATATAAGGCTCTAGAAGCTAATGATATGCACTCGGTTAAGACCCAAGTTGGTGACCGCTATGTGGTTGAAGAAATGCTTAAAGACGGATATAACCTTGGTGGTGAACAGTCCGGACACATTGTCTTCTTAGACCACAATACTACTGGAGATGGTATGTTAACCGCCATTCAATTGATGTACGTGGTTAAACAAACTGGTAAAAAGTTGTCTGAGTTAGCTGCTGATGTGACAACTTACCCTCAAAAATTAGTTAACGTTCGAGTACAAGATAAGAAGCTAGCACTTGAAAATCAAGCAATTAAAGATATCATTGAAAAAGTTGAAAATGAAATGAACGGTGAAGGTCGAGTTCTAGTGCGCCCTTCAGGGACTGAAGACCTACTTCGTATTATGGCCGAAGCTCCTACAAAAGAAGCAGTTGGTCAATATGTTGATCGAATTGTTGCTGTAGTTCAAAGTGAAGTTGGCGTGGATTAATTAGTTGAATTCAACTTCTACAACTGAATAAATTTAAAAAACTATGCTATTTTGCAAAAAATGGCATAGTTTTTTTATACGCGAAAAGCATTGCTACTATACCTATTTCGGCATTTGATATATACCGATTTTAAATATTAGCGTTTGACAATTCTATAAAGCCGTTATATATTAATAATCGTTCTATATACCAATTTTAAAAATTTAAATATATTAATTTAGAGGTGCAAGTAGTATGTGTGGAATTGTAGGAGTTACTGGAAGAGCTGATACAACCAATCTATTAGTAAATGGACTTAAAAAACTTGAATATCGTGGATATGATTCTGCGGGAATTTATGTCAGCAATGCTAATGGTGAAGATCATCTGGTTAAAGCTCAAGGTAAGATTAAAAATCTTGAGGAAAAAATTACGGATGATGTCATGGGAACCACAGGAATTGGCCACACACGCTGGGCAACACATGGAGTACCAAGTATTGAAAATGCTCACCCTCATTTTTCAGAAGACCACCGTTTTTACTTAGTTCACAACGGGGTAATTCAAAATTTCAAAGAACTTAAAAAAGACTATTTATCTGAAGTTACTTTCCAAAGCGATACGGATACGGAGGTTGTGGTTCAACTTATCGATCGTTTTGCTAAAGCAGGGATGGATACGGAACAAGCTTTTAAAAAAGCAATTAGTTTATTAAAAGATTCATCATATGCCTTTGTTTTGATGGACCGTCAATTACCAGAAACCTTATTCGTAGCTAAGAACAAGAGTCCTTTGTTAATCGGAGTGGGCGAAGATTTCAATGTAGTTTGCAGTGATGCATTGGCAATGATTAACGTGACTAACCAATTTGTTGAATTACACGACGGGGAGGTAGTTAAGATTACGCCTCAAAGCATTTCAATTAGTAATCTAGCCGGCGAAAGGATCGACCGTGCTCCTTTCACTGTTGATATTGATCAAGCTGACGCGGATAAAGGAACTTACCCATACTACATGCTTAAAGAAGTTGATGAACAACCTGCTGTAATCCGTCGTATCGAAGCTAAATATTTAGATCACGCCGGCAATATTCACTTTGATCAAGCTTTGTTAGATCAAATTAATCAAGCTTCTAAACTTTACATCGTTGGGGCTGGAACCAGTTATCATGCTGGATTAGTGGGTAAGAAGTTATTTGAGAAGTTTACCAAAACTCCTACGGAAGTGGTATTAGCTTCTGAATTTGCTTACGACGATCCTATCATTGAAGATCAAGCCTTCTTTATCTTCTTGAGTCAAAGTGGAGAGACTGCTGATAGTCGTCAAGTTTTAGTTCGAGTAAACGATGAATGGCAAAAACCCAGCCTAACAATTACTAACGTTGCTAACTCAACATTGGCTCGTGAAGCGGACTTCTCAGCTACGCTGGAAGCGGGTCCTGAAATTGCCGTTGCTTCAACTAAAGCATATACAGCGCAAATCGCAGTAGAAGCTTTATTGGCAGTAGCAATGGGACGTGAAAAGACTAATGCTACAGCTGTCAATTTTGATATTACGGGACAATTGAGTAAGGTTGCTAATGCCATTCAAACCGTGGTCGATGAGAAGGGTAAGATTGAAGAGTTAGCTCTAGCAACTTTACGAAAAACGCGCAATGCGTTTTATATTGGACGAGGCTTGGATTATAATGTTGCCTTGGAATCTTCTTTGAAACTAAAAGAAATTTCTTATATCCAAGCTGAAGGTTTTGCTTCTGGTGAATTAAAGCATGGTACGATTGCTTTGATTGAAGATGGAACGCCGGTAATTGGAATTATTACGCAATCTAAGACGGCGGATCATACGCGTAGTAATCTTCAAGAAGTTCTTTCTCGTGGTGCTAACGTCATCACCATGGTTAGTGAAGATTTGGCTAATTCTACAGATGATATCTTACTTCCAGTAGTGGACGAAATGTTGATGCCATTGGTTAGTGTGATAGCTGCTCAATTGTTAGCTTATTATGCTAGTTTGCAGCGTGGATATAACGTAGACCAACCACGTAATTTAGCTAAGAGTGTCACGGTCGAATAAAAGTTAATATCTAAAATAAGCGGTACAGGTGCTAAACTGTATCGCTATTTTTTTGGATAAATTGCTAAACAGTATTGACACTCATAGTTGTAAGCGTTATCATCGTTCGTGTAAGGTAGTGGCGCATCTCCTACCTGTACAATCAATTCTCTTTCTCTCTTATGCTGGATCCGACTATCAAAAGGTCAGGATCCTTTTTTGTTGTCTAAAGTGTCACTAGACACAACCTCCTACGGCAAACTATACTAGTAGAAGTGGAGGCAGAGCAATGAAGAGTAATGAAACATTTACGCTAATCCAAGAGATTACGCGCTTAGACGGAACTAAATATATTGAAATTGGAAATATGATGATGAATGGTCGGGCTGAATTAGCCGCTGAACGTGGTTATATTAAATCTGTCCGAATTTTGCAATTAAATATCTCACATTCCCAACATGTTATTAATTACGAAAAGTATATTGGGGAGCGCTACGAGATGCCGGATGAGTCCATGACGGCTTGGGAAGAATGGCAAAAAGACGATCGGATTATGAAAGAATTTAATGCGATCCTTCATGAAAATCATATTAGTGGCTAAATCATAAAAAGGTCGGTGAGCTAAAACTGCAACTCAGCAGGAGCGCGAAGCCGACCTTTTATTTTAGTAATAGTAAATAAAAATTAACGGTGCAAAATATTCGCATTATGGCGGATAAAGTGCTATTATATTCATGAATTTAAATATAAGAATACTGTACAAGGTTTGAGCACAGGAGGGTACATATTATGGAAAAAGCATATATGATCGGTACTGGAATTGCCAATTTAGCAGCAGGTATTTATTTGATTCGCGATGGTGGGTGGTCTGGTAACCAGATTACGATGTTTGGTTTAGAAAAACATGGTGCCAATGATGGGGCTGCCGTCGCCGACTATGAGCAAGAATATGGAAATCAAAGTCTGTCTAACAACCGAGGCTATTTAGCCAAGGGTGGACGGATGTTAAACGAAGAAACTTACGAAAATCTCTGGGACATTTTGCGGAGTGTCCCATCTTTGGGACAATCCGGGCCAATCGGTTACGGATGATATATTGAATTTCGATCATGCACATCCCACTCATGATGTTGCCAGATTGATGGATAAGAAGAATGGAATTCGTAACAATGGTGGAGCAGACGACTATAATCGGATGCAGTTTAATAATAAAGATCGCTACTTACTATCTAAATTAATGATGATGCCAGAGAGTAAGGAAGATAAATTAAACGATATTAGCATTGCAGAATGGTTCGCTGAAAGTCCTCATATTTTTTCAACTAACTTCTGGTATATGTGGGAAACTACTTTTGCCTTCAAGAAGGAAAGCTCGGCCATGGAGCTTCGGCGCTATATGAATCGGATGATTCTAGAATTCAGTCGAATCAATACTTTGGAAGGGGTAACTCGTACACCATACAATCAGTTTGAAAGTATTATCTTACCTATGAGAAAATACCTTGCGGATCAAGGCGTTGAATTTATTAATAACCGAAAAATTACGGCATTTAACTTCAAAGACACTCCGCTCCGTGATGATATTATCGTTACGGGACTTGAATACGAAGATGTTGAGAGCGGTGAAACTGGAAAAATCGAAGTTGATGAAAATGATTTAGTATTTGATATTAATGGAGCAATTACGGATAGTTCATCAATGGGTGATTTCAACACGCCAATTAAAGAAAATATGGAATACGCTCCAAGTGCAGCCCTTTGGAAACAAGCTACAGAACATTTTTATAACCTTGGAAATCCTGATAAATTCTTTAATGATCGAGCCCAAAGTGAATGGATGAGTTTCACGGTTACTACTAATAACCACTACTTGGTAAATGAAATTAGTCGAATTACCCAACAAGAACCGGGGAATGCGCTAAATACTTGGGTAGATAGTAACAACCTCCTATCCATTGTGGTGCATCACCAACCTCATTTCCATGCCCAAAAGGAAAATGAAACGGTCTTCTGGGGTTACTTCATGTTCCCACGTAAAAATGGGGATTATGTTGATAAACCAGTGATTGAAATGACGGGTAAAGAAATGCTTCAAGAACTTCTAGGACATCTATCAGAAGTTGACCGAGCAGCTGATAACATCATCAATCATGAAGAAGAAATCATGGATAGTATCGTGAATGTTATTCCAGTTTACATGCCATATGCTAGTGCTTTGTTCAACCAACGGGCAGTGGGAGATCGTCCAGACGTTGTACCAAAGAACTCTAAGAACTTGGCTTTTGTTAGTCAATTTGCTGAAATGCCATTTGATATGGTCTTTACGGAACAGTATTCAATCAGAGCCGCTCAAAAGGCGGTTTACCACTTCATGGGTATTCCAGAATCACAAATGACGCCGGTTCATCACTATGAAAAAGATCCAAAAGTCTTGCTAAAAGCAACTAAGACTATGTTTAGATAAAAATAAGTATATAAATAAAAGTACCGCAGAAAAATTTAAATTTTCTACGGTACTTTTTATTTGAGGATTTTAGGCACGATATATTGTTGATAATAGTTTTGGTAAGTTTTAGCGGTAATCTCCGACGCCGTTCCACTAGTACCAAATTCTTTAATTTTCTTAGCACTGAAATTAGCTTTTTTGATGGCGCTGACGGAGAAGATTTGTGCATCATCGCCCACTAAAAACTTAACATTTTTAGCAGAGGTCGGTAACTTGGTATTTTTGATACTTTTTAGAACTGCTAACGTATTGGGGACGTAATTTCTGGTAAAGCTAAAGATATCGATTTTAGGTACTTTAATAATAATGTTATTGTCCGTAAAATTGATCTGAAAAGGAATTCTCGAATTAATATTATTGGCAATTTGATTTTCAATTACCGTTGCACTATCAGACGTATCATCTGTGGTATAATCACTGGAATCTGATTTAGCCATTTGGTTGTTGGTTAAGTTAGGATAAGTCTGAATTCCAAGGGCCGCTAAAATTACAATTACGATGTTTGACTTAGAAAAAATTCTAAGGGGTTTAAATTTTTTAGATTTTGGCATCTTCCTGTTCCGTTTCATTTTCTATATAATAAAGCATTAATAATAGACAATATATTACTTATACAATTATATTAAACAATGTATTAATACACAAACATTTGTTTGCTATTTGGGGCTTAAATCGTATTTTAGAATGGAGTAAATGATGATTAAATATGCAATTTTTGATTTGGACGACACTTTGCTGGATTTTAAGCGGGGAGAACGAGAAGGTTTAACCAAAATAATGACTAAATATGGGGTTTCTGACTTGAAGCAGGGGTTTGATACATACACCAAAATTAACCATCAAGTTTGGGAAGCAATTGAACAAGGTCAGGCTAGAGATGCTCTATTGAATACGCGCTTTTCCAAAGCTTTTAATTTATTAGGAATTAAAGTTGACGGAGCAACGGTGGAGGCAGAATATCGTAGTAGCTTAGACACTAATTTTTACAAACTACAAGGCGTAGATGAGCTTCTAAGCGATTTAAAAGCGGCGGGGGTCCATTTACTAGTAGGAACTAATGGCGTCAAAGAAACGCAGCTTCGTCGCTTAAAAGGTTCAGGACTAGAGCATTATTTTGAAGACTATTTCATCTCAGAAGACATTGGGTTTGCTAAGCCGGATAAACGTTTCTTTGAACCGATGTTTAAAAAATATGGAAATTTAACGACGAACGCCCTGATGGTGGGCGATCGGCTTCAAGCCGACGTTTTGGGTGCCAAACGCGCACAATTAAACAGTATTTGGTACAATCCTCAAGCATTACCGGTAGTTCAAGCCTACCAACCTACTTATGTGGCCAATTCGTTTAAACAAATTAAAAAAATTATCTTAAACGCGTAATTTAAAATGCATGGATAAACTAATTTTTGGTGCATTTTTTAGCGCCGTGAAGGTCAACTAACTAAAATGTTTTTCAAGATTTTTAAATCTTTGAAGAACATTTTTTTAGATTTCATGTCACTCTTTTTTGATTAATTTTAAGAAAAATAGGGTATCCAGCAAAACGCGCAGACAAGGCGTTTTAATGGATGCCCTATACTATATATTGTATTATACATATGGATAAGCACATAGATGTTGTGTTTTCAAGAATTGAATTTAAAAAATTTCGGAGTAATCTTTAGATATGGTTATTTGAATTATCGACAGAAAGAAGGACCGATAATGAATGCGCAGAGTTAGAACATTCGACATCAATCATATCTTAAATCGAGGTTATCAATCAACCTCATATTTCAAAGTGAAACATTTTTTTAATGTTTGGGGTCCCGGCTTAATTGTGATGTTAGCTGATACCGATGCAGGGTGTTTGATCACTGCAGCTCAGTCGGGAGCTCAATGGGGATATACAATGATTCTTCCCCAAATCTTATTGATTCCAGTCTTATATTTTGCGCAAGAGATGACGGTCCGCCTCGGAATTGTGACTAAAAAGGGACATGGTGAGTTAATCCGAGAGTATTTTGGTAAGAAGTGGGCTTGGATTTCGGCTGGAACCCTAGCTATTTCAGCTATTGGCGCATTATTGACGGAATTTGTAGGGATTGCCGGAGTGGGCGAAATGTTTGGTATTTCCAAATGGATTACAATTCCCATTGCGACCGTTTTACTGATTGCCATTGCGTTTAGCGGCAGCTATCGACGGGTTGAAAAAGTAGGTGTCATGATTGGTTTAGCAGAGTTGGCTTTTTTAGTCGTGGTAGTAATGGTTAAACCGCAACTGGGCGATATGGTGCGTGGTATTGGTACCATTCCATGGCATAATTCATCCTATATTTATTTAGTGGCTGCTAATGTTGGAGCAGTAATTATGCCGTGGATGATTTTTTATCAACAAGGAGCCGTAGTCGACAAAAATTTGGGCGTGGAAAGTATTAACAAAGAAAAACATGATACTTTTGTGGGAACCTTGGTAACACAAGGAATTATGTTAACGTTTGTGATTGCTTTTGCGGCGACGATGGGACTTCAGCACCAGCAAGTGGCCTTAGAAACGGTCAGTGACTTAGCCAGTGGTTTAAGTGCATTTATCGGAAGTTATCCGGCTAAATTATTTACGGGAATGAGCTTATTAGGTGGATCATTGGTGGCTGCGTTAGTCGTAGCCCTAGCCGGCACTTGGGGCGTTACTGAGGTTTTAAATTGGAAACATAGTTTAAACGAACCGCTTCAAAAGGGAAGTATAGGGTTTTACATAATTTACTGCTTGGCACATATTATTGGGGCCATTTTGGTATTAGCTAACATCAATTTAGTTAATTTAGCAGTTTCAGTGGAAGTAATGAACGCTTTGCTTTTGCCAATTGTTTTAGGTTTTTTGTTAATTCTGGAAGCGAAAGTTTTACCAGAAAAATATCGCATGCACGGAGTTTATCGTTGGTTAGTGACGGTTTTGTGCATGGTAGTGATGGGGTTCGGTTTATACATGGTTGGACCTATTATGGGGATTTGGTAGAAAGGGGATTGAATTTTAGATGGATAGTATTAAAACAGTACTAAGTGACAAAATTGAAAATTTGAAAAAAATGAAGGTGACAAAAGTTGATGGGGAAGTCGTTAACTTTTACCCTTATAAAATTGCTTTAGTAGTAGAAACATTAACCTCTGATGCGGCGCTCCAGACCAGCTTAAAAGAACAAATTTTTAATCGTATTGTTGATGATTGGGACAATAACATCAGCACAGCCGATATTAGACAAGTTTTTCAAGAAATTTTGCGGTTAAATAAGCAAGCTAAACTATTAGAACGGTACGAAGCTTATCGTGAAAAAGATATTAAAAAATGGAAGACCGCCATTGATCCACAATACAAACTTAATCAGCTTTTTAACGGAAATGACATGGTGGTTCATGAAAACGCCAACAAAGATAGTAATGTTTTTAGTACCAGAAGAGATTTGACTGCCGGAATGGTGGGTAAATCAGTGGGATTAACCATGATGCCTGAAATTGTAGCTAAGGCTCATTTAAGAGGAGATATCCATTTCCATGATTTAGATTATTCTCCACTAACTTCGATGACCAACTGTTGTCTAATTGATTTTAAGGGGATGCTGGAAAAGGGCTTTAAGATTGGAAATGCAGATGTGGAACCTCCTAAGTCAATCCAAACGGCGACTGCTCAAATGTCACAGATTATTGCTAATGTGGCTTCTAGTCAATATGGTGGTTGTTCGGCCGATCGAGCAGATGAATTGCTTGCTCCATACGCTAAATTAAACTATGAAAAACATTTAAAAGAAGCTGAAGAATGGGTTGAAGAAGGTCGCCGGGACGAATTTGCTAAAACAAAAACGGCTAAGGATATTTATGATGCAATGCAAGCTCTAGAATACGAGGTTAATACTTTGTTTTCATCTAATGGGCAAACACCTTTTACTACGGTTGGATTCGGATTGGGAACTTCCTGGTTTGAACGAGAAATCCAAAAAGCAATCCTCAAGGTTCGGATTAAAGGTTTGGGTAAGCAGCATCGTACCGCGATTTTTCCTAAACTGGTCTTTTCAATTAAACGTGGGTTAAATCTCAATGCTGGTGATCCTAACTATGACATTAAGCAACTTGCGGTTGAATGTGCCACTAAGAGAATGTATCCTGATGTCTTGATGTACGACAAGATTGTCGAATTGACGGGGAACTTTAAAGCTCCAATGGGCTGCCGTAGTTTCTTACAAGCATGGAAAGATGCAAACGGAAATGAAGTTAATAATGGTCGGATGAATTTAGGCGTAGTAACCATTAATTTGCCGCGCATTGCGCTAGAAGCTAAAGGCGATCGCCAAGTATTTTGGGAAATCATGGAAGACCGCGTTGAAACCGCTCGACGCGCACTATTATTCCGAATTAAACGTTGTCGTCAGGCACAGCCGCAGAATGCACCCATTCTTTATAAAAATGGTGCATTTGGCAAACGTCTCCAAGACGAAGACGAGGTCGATGAATTATTTAACAAGAATCGAGCAACGATATCGTTGGGCTACATTGGGTTATACGAAGTCGGCACGGCTTTCTTTGGCGCCGATTGGGAACAAAATCCGGAAGCTCATGATTTTACCGTAAAAATTGTTAAGTACTTGCATGATTACTGCCTCCAATGGGAAAACGAATATGGATATCATTTTAGCGTTTATTCCACACCAGCTGAATCACTAACGGATCGTTTTTGTGAAGACGATATTGAAAAGTTTGGTAAGGTAAAAGACATTACTGACAAAGAATATTACACCAACAGTTTCCACTATGATGTGCGTAAAAATCCTACACCATTTGAAAAATTAAGTTTTGAGGAAGCCTATCCTAAGTACGCTTCGGGTGGATTTATTCATTACTGTGAGTATCCCAATTTAAAACAAAATCCGGCTGCGCTAGAAGCGGTCTGGACTTGGGCTTATGACCATGTCGGTTATTTAGGGACTAATGCTTCAATCGATCATTGCTACAAATGTGGTTATGATGGCGATTTTAAACCCACTGCCCGGGGCTTCGAATGTGCACAGTGTGGTAACCGCGATCCTAAGACTTGTGATGTAGTCAAAAGAACCTGTGGATATTTGGGTAATCCAATGATTCGTCCGATGGTCCATGGTCGTCATCAAGAAATTGCATCACGGGTTAAACATATGGGTCAAGGTGAAGCCAATGAATAAATCACGACCAGTACGCTTACCTAAAAATCCGGAACCACAAGCCTGGTTGGCAGCTGATCGTAGTCTCCAATACATTGCCGACTATAAACCTTTTAACATGGTAGATGGTGAAGGGATTCGATGTAGCTTGTATGTTTCCGGATGCCTGTTTAATTGTCCGGGTTGTTATAACAAAGCTGCGCAAAATTTTCATTATGGGACGCCTTATTCAGATGAATTAGAAGATCAAATTATGAAGGACCTCGCTAATAGTTACGTACAAGGTTTAACGTTGCTAGGAGGAGAGCCGTTTTTGAACACGCAAGTTTGTTTGCGGTTGGTGCGACGAATCCGAGCTGAATTTGGTAACGAAAAAGATATTTGGTCATGGACTGGCTATACTTGGGATGAACTGATGCAAGAATCATATGATAAATTACAATTATTAAGTTATTTAGATATTTTGGTGGATGGACGCTTTTTAGAAGCTGAAAAGGATTTGAGCTTACAGTTTCGGGGAAGTGCCAACCAAAGAATCATTGACGTCCCTAAATCGTTAAAAGAAAATCGGGTAATTATTTGGGATAAGCTAATTCGATAAATGGGGATGATATAGGATGAGTACGCTATTAATTAAAGATTTAAAGGTGGTTGCCGGAGAGGAACCTATTCTTAACGGAGTAAATTTAGAAATTAAAGCTGGTGAAGTACATGCGTTGATGGGTCCAAATGGGACAGGAAAATCAACCCTATCAGAAACCATCATGGGTAACCCGCTCTATCAGATTGTGGAAGGACAAATCTTTTTAGATGGTCAAGATATTACAACTATGAGTGTGGATGAACGTGCTCGAGCAGGAATGTTTTTAGCAATGCAATATCCGACGGAAGTTGTCGGAATTTCGAACGCTGATTTTATTCACGCGGCCTTAAATGCGCGGAATGGAAATCAGCCAGTGGCCATTTTACCGTTTTTAAATGAACTAAAACAACAAATGGATTTTTTAGAAATCGATGAAGACTACGCTGATCGGGGCTTAAATGCTGATTTTTCTGGTGGTGAAAAGAAACGCAATGAAATTTTACAAATGATGATGCTGAAACCGAGCTTTGCCATTTTAGATGAAATTGATTCTGGTTTGGATATTGATGCTTTGCAAATTGTGGCTAAGGGAATCAATGCAATGCGAAGTGATGAATTTAGTTGCTTAATGGTGACTCATTATCAGCGTTTATTAAATTATGTGGTTCCTGATGTGGTCCACATTATGATGGGCGGTAAAATTGTGAAAACGGGTGGTCCAGAACTCGCCCAAGAGCTAGAAAAAACGGGTTATGCCGATTTAAGTGGTGCCGTGGAGGGGAGCGATAACGATTGAAACAAAATTAGAATCGCCAACTAAATATCCGAAAATTATGGGGATTAAATATGATCCTCAAAATTTTAGCTATGCATCGATGACAACGACGAAGTGGTCGTGGAAAGCTAATCCATTAGCCTTACAAGAGCTACAGGCCGCAGGTGGTAGGATTCAAGTTTTCGGCTCCACGCAGCAGCTTAGTGTCGCCGGAAAACGATTGTTAGAAAGTGAATTGCAAGCTAATGTGGATAATCAATTTATGTTGGAACATGCCCAGCAATCTTGGCAAGGACTTGAGCTGATTCTACCAGCACGGGTGACCTTAAAAAATAAGTTGCACCTCGAAATTACCTTCGAAGCAGCACAACCTTCCGCTTTTACCATGCTATTGAACGTTGGTGCCGGAAGTCAGATGCAATTAGAACGCGAAATCCATTATCCGCCAGTTAGTACCCGGCTTAACTTATTAACATGTGGAAAAGTGGAAGCCGATAGTCGATTAAATTTAGTTGATCGGTTGCAGGGCGGACAGTCGCCACAGCAAAGTTTATGGATGGCAAACTTGCATTGTCAAAAAGACGCTCAGTTAGATTGGTCATTTTACCCTGAGGTGAAGGGTAAAGTACTTGGAAAATGTATCACGGTGCTTGAAGAACAGGGAAGCTCTGCTGTATTCAAAGTGGGCCAATTTGGTCGTCGGGATGATTGGATTGGAATCCAAGGATTAATCGACCATCGTGCTCCTAAGACATTTAGCCGAATCAAAATGCGGGGAGTTCTTTATGAAAAGGCCCAGGTGTATTTTACTAGTATCGGTAAGATTAATAAGGGAGCCCATGGAGCTAATGCAGCCCAAGAAAGCCGGTTAATGACCATTGAACCGCATGCTAAGGGAAGTGTTAATCCCCTGTTAATTATTGACGAAAATGATGTGCAAGCTGGTCATGCTGCTAGTGTAGGACAGTATGATGAAGAAGCGTTGTACTATCTTTTAAGTCGGGGATTAGTGGAGGCGGATGCTAAACAAATTTTAATCAATAATTTCATGGAACCTGTTTTACCAAAAGAAACTGTGGAAAAGTAATGGTGGTAAACAATGATAGATGATCAAAAAATAGCCTATTTAGATAATGCAGCGACCATGCCGATGCCAGACGAAGTATTGGAAGTAATTGATATGTACTACCATGCCCATAAAGTTAATGTGCATCGGGGAATGTATCGATTAGCTCACCAAGTTACGGAACAATATGAAGCAGTTCGTCAAGCCACGGCTGATTTTATCAATGCTCAGGACTCCTCGGAGATTATTTTTACCAGTGGTACGACCGATGCCCTAAATTTAGTTGCTTTTGGTTATGCGGAAAAACAACTTCAACCAGACGATGAAATTATTATCAGTGTTTTAGAACACCATTCGAACTTCATTCCGTGGCAACGCGTGGCTCATAAAACGGGCGCAAAATTGAAAATTGTCGGTTTAGATGACCAACAGAATTTAGATATGCAGCAATTTTCCGAATTGCTTACGGAGAAAACCAAGCTAGTCGCCATTACGTTAGTTTCTAATGTGCTAGGAAGCATTGTGGATGCCAAGCAAATTATTGAACAAACGCATCATATGGGGGGAGTGGTTGTATTAGATGCTGCTCAAGCAGTTGGTCATCTACCCCTAGATGTTCAAAAATTAGATGCTGATTTCTTAGCCTTTTCTGGACATAAAATGTATGGGCCTACCGGAGTTGGAGTTTTATATGGAAAACGGAACTTGTTAGAACAGGTTGCGCCTTTGCGATTTGGCGGGGAAATGGCTGATGAAGTTGATGCTCAAACGGCGACGTTTCAACCGCTCCCCCTACGGCTAGAAGCCGGTACGCCTAACATTGCCGGAGTTTTAGGGTTGGGGGCTGCTATTCAATATCTACAAAAGATTGGTTTTACAACCATTCATCAACATGAACAGCAATTATTAAATCAGTTATACCAAGGATTACGGCAGATACCAGCAATTAAAGTTTATGGTCCAAGGTCTGCGGCCGAGCGCCAAGGGGTGCTTAGTTTTAACTATGGAACTATTCATGCCCATGATGTAGCGACCATTATTGATACCGAAAATGTAGCGGTTAGAGCCGGACATATGTGTGCGGAACCTTTAATGCAAGCTCTAGGAGTAAGTAGCGTCGTCCGGGCCAGTGTTTCGTATATGAACACGACGAGGGATGTCGAACAGCTTTTAGCAGCAATGAATCAGGTGGGTCAAATTTTATTATGAGTAATATTCAAGAACTTTATCAAAAAATAATTGTAAATCATGCTAAGTATCCGATCGGAGTCGGAGTTTTACCGCAATATAATTACCACGCTAAATTGAAAAATCCTGATTGTGGGGATGATATTGAGGTTTATCTCAAGGTGGTGGATCAGCATTTGGAACAGATTAGTTTTACGGGACAAGGGTGTATCATCAGTCAAGCTTCTGCCAGCATGATGGTGGATGCTTTGTCAGGCAAGCGCATTTTAGAAGCGCAACAATTGATGCAAAATTTTCAGAACTTGATTCTGGGAAAAGATTATGATGAAAGCCAATTAGGTGATTTAATCGCGTTTGCGACCCTCAACCAATTTCCAACGCGTGTTCGTTGTGGAATGCTAGCATGGCATGCAATGGCAGATGGATTGAATCAAGGAGGAATCAGCTTTGGAAAGTGAAAATCCACAGTTTGAAAAAGACCAATTAAGGGATGAACGTGGAGCGATGGATCCAGTCGCCCCCGTTTTTTCAACAGGAGTGGGGATTGATGCTGAAACAATCAAGCAGATTTCTCAGGCTAAAAATGAACCGGCGTGGATGCTTGAAATTAGGTTGGCAGCTTATCAAACCTATTTAGACTTACCGATGCCCAAATTTGGTCCCGATTTGAATGGAATTGATTTGGATCAAATTAAGTATTTCCAACGTGCTACGGATCACATCGCTCGGGACTGGGAAGACGTTCCCAATGATATTAAGGCTACTTTTGAGCGGATTGGTGTGCCGGAAGCTGAGCGTAAATATTTGGCGGGTTCCGCTGCACAATATGAATCAGAAGCCATTTATAGTAATCTCAAAAAAGATTTGGAAAGCCAAGGGATTATTTTTATGGATACCGATTCGGCGCTTCAGAAACATCCAGATTTAGTTCGCCAATATTTTGGAACACTGGTTCCTGCTGATGATAATAAGTTTGCAGCACTTAACACGGCGGTTTGGTCGGGTGGTACCTTTTTGTATGTACCAAAGAATGTCCATGCTGATATTCCAATTCAAAGTTATTTTCGGATTAATGCTGGAAGAACTGGTCAATTTGAACGAACGCTCATCATCGTTGAAAAAGGTGGGAGTGTTAATTATGTTGAAGGTTGCACGGCGCCCAACTATTCCGAAGATAGTTTGCATGCGGCGGTCGTAGAAGTTTTTGTTAAAAAAGATGGTTATTGTCGTTATACAACCATCCAAAACTGGTCGACCAATGTCTATAGCTTAGAAACTAAGCGTGCTCAAGCTGGGACGAACGCTACCATGGAATGGATCGATGGTAACTTGGGTTCTAAAGTGACGATGAAATATCCCAGCATTTACTTAGTTGGCCAAGGAGCTACGGGTTCCATGCTTTCAATTGCGGCTGCCGGAGCCAATATGCATCAAGATACTGGCGCCAAAATGATTCATATGGCCCCGCATACGCACAGTACCATTGTTTCTAAAGCAATTTGCCACAATGGTGGTCGAGCAGATTATCGAGGTTTGATTAAGTACACTAAAGCCGCAACCAAGGCTAAATCGCATGTGGAATGTGACACGATTTTAATGGACCCCGATAGTGCTAGCGACACTTTCCCAGTAAATGATATTGAAACTAGTGATGGAACGATTGAACACGAAGCCCATGTCTCTAAAATCGCAGAAGATCAATTGTATTACATGCAAAGTCGCGGTTTGGATGAAGCAACGGCGTCCCAGTTAATTGTGATGGGCTTTCTGGAGCCCTTTACCAAGCAATTACCGATGGAATATGCGGTGGAATTAGATCGGCTAATTAAGTTTCAAATGGAAGATAGTATTGGATAAATTGAAAAGAGTAATACGTAAAAAGCCCTATAATGGCGGCTTTTAGACGTATTACTCTTTTTTTATAAACAAAATTGTTGACTTTATGTCGTTATCGTCATATAGTTATTTATGTTGATAACAACATAAATGTAAAAACAAAGGGGTAAAAAATCATGGAAAAAACTTTTAAAACTTTAGATGACTTTTTAGGAACACATTTTATTTACACATACGATAATGGTTGGGAATACGAATGGTATGCTAAAAATGATCATACTGTTGATTATCGAATTCATGGTGGAATGGTTGCTGGTCGTTGGGTAAAAGACCAAGAAGCTCATATCGCTATGTTAACGGAAGGTATTTACAAAGTAGCTTGGACTGAACCAACTGGTACTGATGTAGCCTTGGACTTTGTTCCTAATGAAAAGAAATTAAATGGAACAATTTTCTTCCCTAAGTGGGTTGAAGAACATCCAGAAATCACGGTTACTTTCCAAAATGAACACATCGATTTGATGGAAGAATCTCGTGAAAAGTATGAAACTTACCCTAAGCTAGTTGTCCCAGAATTTGCTACAATTACTTATATGGGTGATGCAGGCCAAGACAACGATGAAGTTATTGCCGAAGCTCCATACGAAGGTATGACTGACGACATCCGCGCTGGTAAGTACTTTGATGAAAACTACAAACGCATTAACAAATAAAGTTTAGATTTGGAGAGAAACCAATAATGCCAAGACCAAGAGTTTTACCGTACATTATTTTAGGATTATTAAATAAAAATGGAACGATGTCTGGTAAAGATATGATTAGTGAGTTTAAAACTGATATAAGTGAGTTTTGGACGGTATCACATAGTCAGCTCTATCCCGAATTACAACGGATGGTGGATGAAAAGCAGATTAAGGTGGCTGAAGATGTGGAAGTTAAGGATCGGAAAGTCATCAATTACGTGATTGAAGCTAAAGGGCAAGAGACGCTAAAAAGATGGCTTGCCGAACCGATTACTTTAAAGAATGATGAATTAACATCATTGAAACTTTATTGTATTTCAGATCAACGAGCCCCAATCTTGCAACAAATTTTAAAACAGTGTTTGGCGTTGCATCAACAAAAGGTAGTTCATTTAAAAGCTCGAAAAGAATTATTATTTGGAGACGAATCAGCGATTAAAGGTAATTACGGACACTATTTGATTTTATCCAGAGCCATCGAACGTGAATCGGACTATGTTAATTGGCTCCAATCTAAAATAAACTAATAAAAAGCGTTGAATCTAAGCTGAGTTAGGCTGATAATTCAACGCTTTTTTTGATGGTTTGTTGTTGTGAAATAGCCCAAAGAATTAGTAACAAAATAGTGAGGTAATTGATAGGTCCTAAAAAATATTTACCAATATGATAACCAATTAAATTTCAGATTAAACCTATGCTATTCTTAAAGTGGATAAATGTTTAATTAAATTGAGGAATGAAGGGGTTTTGGAGGATGAAGAAACAAGTATATATTATTATCAGCATTGTGTTAGTTATTTTAATTGCGTTATTGGCATTAGCTAATACGGCAGCGACAGACATCAACTTTTTATTCACGACGATTAAGATGCCACTAATTTTATTGATTTTGATTTGTTTATTAATTGGTGCCTTTTTCATGTTTGTATTGTCGATGAGTTCTGCTATGAAGAAAAATGGCGAAATTAAAAATTTGAAAAATGAAGTTGAACAAACTAAGCGCGAATTAGGACAAAAGACGGAAGAATTAGAACGTCGTAAGAAAAATGCAGATACGCAACTAGGGCGTTAAATATAAATAGGGTTAATCGGTGCCAGTTCGTCAAACGCCTCGATTGTGGGTTATGATACTTTGAAAAATAACCCTAAATCATATATCTTCACCAAGAAATATAATCAGACAATTAATCTTAAGGTTAAACCACACACTAAATATGTAACATTGTATTTCAATCAGGTTGATTACGATGGTAAGCATAAAAAATTAACCTTGTATGCGACAACGTATTTCTTAGCTATGACTGGACAGACTGCTACAATTCAGACGCCAGCTGGGTTTACCTTTAAAGATGGTAGTACAGTTTGAAAGCTGGATATTAAAGAAAATACAGGAGAAGTTCTGTATGAGGTTAAGAAGGCACCGTTTAAACAACAGATGAAAGCCTATTAGGGATATTATTTGTTAGGAATTACGATGATATTGCTGATTGCAGTTGATGTGTTGTTGGCTTGGATTGGTAGGTTGATTGATGGTAGGAAGTCTAAAGAATAAAATACAAAAAACAGCAAGTTGATTTGCTGTTTTAGAGGAGGGCCAACTTTTGAAGTTGGTCTTTTTTATATTAGATGGTTAAGGATACTTTAATAAAAACTATTATATGTCTGCAAATTCGGTTAATAAGTTTTCGGCCATTAATCCGATTGGAGTTGGTTCATCATTTGTATCAAAGCCTTGAGTCATTAATTTATGATCAATGAGGTCGTAAAGTTTTGTGAACTCTTCTTTACTGAGAGTTTTATTAACATCAAAGTCAGGTACCAAGACATGTAAATTCTGGATGGCTTCTTTAGTAAGCATTTTATTAAGATGGATTGGTAGATTTTTAGAATGAAAAAATATAATTTCAGCAATTTCGGTAATCGGAGTGGCCCATGATGTTGAAGAATCTCCAATATCAAAATCAAAGTGCATATCCCAGGAATAGGGATGAGGTGGAGCAAATACGATTGTAGCAAATTTACCATCTTTTAATTTAACTACATCCAGTTCCTCCAGTTGATCGATTTCTTCTAGAGTGGGAGGAACTACGGAGGATAAACGTACATCGACATATTTTTCGGGAATAATATCAAGCATTTGTTGTATTCGAATGCCGATATTATGTGATTGTTTATTAGATATTTGACTATATTTGAGTAACAAACCTTCTAATTTATTTTCTAAATCAAACCACTCACTATCAGTACAAAGGGTCTCCACATTAATATCGGGAAATTCCTCAATTAGAAAATTCACGTCATGTTTGAAAAAAACATCTTTGATTGATAACGATATTTTAGTTGGTGATAAAAATGAATCTAAATGTTGGTAGACGTGTGCAATATCAATTTGTTTAATGGTAATGAGTTCCCAGCTTTCGGAGCCTTTTTCAACTCTCACTTCGTATTCTGTATTAGCATCGTTGATACTAAATACTATCGCAAGGCGACCATCGATGAGTTTGACTAAATCATATTTATGAATTTGAAATCTGGGAGTGGGTTTAGGTTCGGATATTGATTTTAAAAAGTTATCTTTTTTGGATGGAAGAGCTTGTTCAGCTCGAACCATATCAAAAACGTAGTCGAAATCTCTGTAATATTTAGAAATTAGTTTTTCAGCATACTTGGTGTTACCAGTCGTTGAAATGTTGCTAATAACACGTTTTTTAACCCGTTCTCGAGATAAATCTAAATCCAGAATATCTTGCTTTTTTAGTAAGGTTAAATAAATTTTAGTATCGTCTTCATAATATTTTGTTTCGACACGTTCTTTACTAAAAACTGAACCGTGGTCTCCCTTTACATAAAACTTCCAAATGACCGAAAGATTCAACAAAATGAATCCGAATAAGGCACCAAAACTAACCAGATTAGAAACCGTATCTTGTGAAAGCGTTAGTGATAGAATTAGTGAAGCCAAGCCCACTAGAACAATGGCAAAGATTGGTGTTCGATACTTCTTATGCAATTTAGCAAAAGCAGGAGGTAAAATGCCATCTCTGCCCATAGCGTAAAGAATCCGTGAAACTGCGGTTTGACCTTCTTGACCACTGGCGAAGCCGAATGAAAGAATAATTGTAATGTCTGCTAATTTAACTAACCATGTGCCACCAACTCGTTGAAGAATACCGAGAAAGGCAGTATTCTGATTGAGATTTTGATAATCTGGAGCTACAAATCCAGCCAAAACAGTAATAACAACAAACAGAATACCAATTGATAAAATTGAAAGAATAATAGCTCTCCCTACTGAGCGATGTGGATCTTCCGCTTCTTCAGAGAGCGTACTGATGGCATCAAAGCCTAAATAACTAACAATGACAATACCCGTTGCTTGGAGAACACCCTGTATGTTGAAGTGTTGAGGATTATAAAATGAAATCGTTTGTGGTTGAATAGCACCCGAAAGAAGTAGTCGAATGGTGCCAATAATAAAAGCAACTAAAACAATTCCTTGGAGTGCAAACAAAACCCAACTAATTTTAGTAACAACGTTTGCACCTAAAATATTGACGATAGTATTAAATATCACTAAGATAATGATCCATGCCCACCCAGGAACTGTCGGAAATAACGATTCACCGAATGATTTACTGATTAAATAGGTGATGGTGGGAATCAAAAAGTAATCAAGTGTAATCCCCCAACCACCAATAAATCCTAAACCGGCATTAGTTCCTTGTTGAACGTACGTATAAACTGATCCTGAAAATGGGTATCTCCTCGACATCGTAGCATAACTAAATCCTGTAAAGAGCATTGCCACCATTCCTACAAAGTAAGCTAAAGCAACCATACCATTTGCAGGGGTTAGGAATGATCCATAAAATGCGAGTGGTGCAACCGGGATCATGAATGTAATACCATAAACTAATAAATCTTTTGTGGAAAGACTAACTTTGAGTCCTTCATCATAGCTTGTGTTTTCTTCCATATAATATGCTCTCAAATTTTAATAAGTTTTATTTATAAAACAGTATAAAAAATCATTTAACGGGTTCTATTTATTTTTAAAATGATAGTATCTGCTTATAATTTTTTATCTTCCCTGACCAATAATATTTTCGTTGTGAACTCAGAAAATATTAATTGTTAAGAACTAGTCTTTCCAAACACTCTTAGCTGTATCAATCACTAAATTTAATTTATTCCACTGATCATCCTCAGTTAGACGGTTACCTTCCTCTGTTGAGGCAAATCCACATTGCGGTGAAATACAAAGATTTTCCAATGCAATATATTGACTAGCATCCTCAATCCGTCCTCTTAAGAAATCTATGTTTTCTAAATCGGGACGCTTACTGGTAACAATACCAATAACCACACGTTGTTGACGGCCATTTTCAGAAATTAGTTTCAATGGTTCAAACCCTCCAGCACGATTATCATCATATTCCAAAAAGTAACCATCAATATGCAGTTGGGCCAAATATGGGCTAACTGAATCATAAGCACCAACACCGCCAGCATAATGAGAATCATAATTTCCCTTGCAGACATGCATTGTTAGCGTTAAGTCATCTGGCTTGCTGTCAGCAATGCTATTAATTGCCTTCACTGTTGCTTCAGCAAAGGGTCTGAGTTCAGGCGATAAAGTTCCTTTAGAGAAGCTTGCCCACATTCCCCATGACGTGTCATCAAGCTGAAGATAACGACAACCCAAGTCATAAAAATGCTGAACCGTTCTTTTATAAGCTTCGATCGTATCATTTAGAAATTCATTAAAGTCACCATTGTAGTATTCGTCAAAAACTTCAGCTTGTTCAATGGGAAATAGAACTGAGGGACTGGGAATTGTCTGTTTAGCTGTAATTCCATCTGGTACAATGCTATTGAGGTATTTAAAGTCTCTAAAGAATGGATGGTCAGGATTGTAGGTTACCTTGTCAATAATCTTGATGCCACCACTTCTTGTTTCTTCACCCTGAAATTTATAACCTTTTTGGGGGATAAAATATTGTGTTCCATTTAATCCGGCAAGAAAATCAAGATGCCACCAACTGCGGCGAAATTCGCCATCAGTCACCGCTTTCAAGCCAATTTCTACTTGCTTTTCTACGATACGATCAATTTCTTTGTTTTCAACTCTTCGAAGGGCATATTCATCAATTTTATTATTGCGAAAATTATCACGGGCCTGTTTTAATTTTTCTGGACGTAATAAACTACCTACTTCATCATATCTGTAGGGGAAACTTTCTCTAATTGCTATTGTCATCTTAATCACTCCTATTAGTATTTTTAGATAAAAAAAAGCCCTTATACAGAATTGATCTGTATAAGGACGATATTGCCGTGTTACCACCTTAATTTTCACATAACTTGCGCTAAGTGACTTATCAAGTCCAAAAAAACTGACAATCCCATTGTTTTATAAACAATGAGGATTCATTGAACTATTACGCTATAAGGTGCGTTCACCAGGTTATTTTGCTAACGGCTCAATAACCCCCAGCTCAAAGACCATATTCATCAATTCCCGGCAATTCACTCTCATCAAATGTGAACTCTCTCAATACCGTTCTGAGACTACTCATCTTCTCATTGCTTTCATTCTATCAATTTAATTAAGAATTATAGTCAAAAGAATTAAAATGTCAACACAAAATTCACATCTATTTATAATGTACTTCTTTAGATAACCAACCTATCACTATCATTTGGAAAACTAAAATTTTATTTTTAATAAGCTCACAAGCCTTAAATGGCAGTCTGTAGCTAATATTTTTAATAGATTGTTGGTCAAGTAGTTAAAGGGTAGATTGCAAAATTAATCCGAACGTCGTTCAGATTAATTTTACAATCTACATCTACCAATATAATGTTTAAAAGTGTTTAAATAGAGCCAAAAAAGGTCACAACTTAACAGTTGTGGCCTGTTTTTTGATGCTGTATAATTAAAGGGTTAGAACCGTGCCATTACTTAATGACATAAGTTAGGAGATAAAAGAATGAAATATGGCTATGCGCGGGTCAGTACCACTGATCAAAAATTAGCAACTCAAATTGAGCTATTACAAGTAGCCGGTGCCCAAAAAATTTTCCAAGAAAAGTATACCGGCACAACTACTGAACGACCAGAGTTCCAAAAACTATTGCGGGTTCTAAAAATAGGTGATACTTTAATTGTGACTAAGTTAGATCGGTTTGCACGGAACACGCGCGAGGCATTAGCCATTATCCAAGAGTTGTTTAAAGAAAATGTCAAAGTTAATATTTTGAATATGGGGTTAATTGATAATACGCCGACTGGCCAACTCATTTTTACAATATTTAGTGCCTTTGCACAGTTTGAACGCGATATGATTGTCACACGCACACAAGAAGGTAAATTGTATGCCAAGCAACACGATCCGTTGTTTCGGGAAGGGCGACCGAAAACGTATTCTGATGAACAGATCAGATTTGCCTACGAATTACGAAAACAGGGCATGACCTATAAAATGATTGAACGAAAGACGGGGATTAGTAAACGCACGCAGCAGCGACGGTTTAAGTTAATTGAAAAATAGGTATGCTAAGAATTGCAAAAGATTGATCCTAAAATTACTCAAGATGGCTTAAATAGTTTAAAAATGAAGACTCAAATAACCCCTCATATAGAAGAATTATCACTTGGTTTAACTAGTTTTTAAGCAAAATTTATTTTTAAATTGGAGGAACTATCTATATTAGCTGTTTATTAATATGGTAGATTGCAAATTTAATCCGAATTTTTTGACAAATTAGTCAGCATCACTTGGTAAGGTGTTTGCCAGTTAAGTACTTTAAGGGGGCGTTGGTTAATTTCGAGTAACGTCGTTGTTAAATCTTGAGCACTAATGTGCTCAAAACAAGTCCCCTTAGGGTAAAAATAACGTAAGTTCCGATTGAATCGTTCATTACTGCCGCGTTCAGCGGGCGTGTAAGCATGGCAGTAATAGGTCTGAATACCGTATTGTGGTTCAAATGACACTAGATTGCTAAACTCAGTTCCACGATCGACAGTAAAGGTGTGTACCGGTCTCTTAAAAGTTGTTAGAAACATAGTTAGGGCTTCATTAACAGTCGCCGCTGTCCGATCTTTTAATCGGTAAGCCCAAAGAAAACGTGATTTGCGATCAATTAGCGTTAATAAAGCAGCCTTGCTATGTCCACGAGGGCCAACCACTGTATCTATTTCAAAATCACCGATGCGGTTACGTTGGTTAATCACAATTGGTCGTTGTTCAATTGAACGCCCTAATGATTGATTATATTTAGAACGTTGGTCAAGGTTACGCCGTTGGCGTAGCCCATGTTCAGGTAGTTCACTCAAGGAGAATTCAATTTTCCCCTGATATAGCCAATTATAAATAGATTTAGTGGCTAGTTTAAGCTCATGCGCAATCACTTCCGGTGACCAGCTTAGACGTAAATGGTTTAGAATGGTTTGCTTTAATTTGGCATTCAGTTTAGTTTTTCGGCCACAATGCGCCCGTTTATATTCAGCGTTGGCCTGTGCTAATTCAGCTTGATAAGGTTGACAACGAGATAATTCATAAGAAATCGTAGACGGAGATTGTTTTAACCGCTCAGCCATTTGGATATTGGTCAGTCCTAGCTCACAAAAGGTTTCAATTTTAATTCGTTCAGAATAGGTTATACTAGACAAAAGATCAGCTCCTAAAAAATGGGTTTGTGGTAAACACCATTTTAAAGGAAGCTGATCTTTTTTGTCCGAACAGCGTTCGGATTAATTTTACAATCTACCAAATAACGTTAATCTTCCATTATACGAGTCCCGGCTTCAAGGGTATTATCAAGCTTATAAATAGATTGAATATCGATGATTACAATAGCCCCATGATTAAATCTCTCGACAACTTGTTTTGGCAATAATTGTTCTGTAACTTCATCGTTTTCATGAAGATGCGCAACACCTTCGAAGCGAAAGCCCTTTTGTTCTTTTCGATTAGCGACCGCCACAGCTACTCTACCATTAGCAATAACATTATTGTAAGCATGTCGAAATGTATGCTCATAGTATACTAAATGTTGATCATCCAATACATGTAATGATCCTTTAGGTCCCACCTTAGGGTAGCCGTCTTTATCAACTGTAGCTAAAAAAGGAAATTGTTCTCCAATCATAGTTTTCATTTCTTCTGTCAAGCTTTGCATAGTATTTTCCTCCAATATAAAGTGTCTTTCCGACACAATATTCCTTAAACTAATTTAAACCGTTCTTTTACATTATCACTCCCTAAAATTTTTCTCTAATGAAATGTCTGTACCAACCTAGCTTGACTTAATAAGGTTCTGATGCAAAAATTCTCAGACCAAATTGATTTTGCATTTAGCTAACCTAAAAAACGAGGTAGCTACGGTGAAAAATCATTTTAAAGAGAATGGCATTTCTAGAAAAAATTATTTTTGTAGCTGTTGGTTACTATCTTTGATTTTCTTTGAGCTACCTTAATTGTGGTTGATATTTTACGTGACCTCGGAATTATAATTCATCATATAACCGTCATGCGCTGGGGTTACTATTATGCAAGTTATCATGGTGGAAACAGCGATATTAACCTAGTCAAAGCTGACGAGTTTATAAAATCTACATAAAAAGCCAAAGTGAACCGATTCTCTTGGGCTTTTTCAACATCCTAATCATTAACCGAATTATTCGCGAACTAGTACGGTAAATGATTGCTATATTTTTTAAACTACATTTTTATTGTTTTTTGAACCGGATCCCCTTTGAACAATAATCATTGTTCATCAGTTGGCAATAATTTCTTGAGCGTATCTAAAAAAGCCCTGGCAGCTGCGGATAGTGGGTTTGATTTTGACCAAATCAAACTTGCATGTGCTTCAAGAGATGGGGCCAATGGTAAAAATGCTAAATCAGTATTGGCAGTATTGATAATTCCAGACAAACAAATCACAATTCCTAAACCAACTGGATTGTAGTCAATACGTGAGACAGATTTTAAGAGAGATCAAGAACCGCGTTTAGCTTCCACAGCTCAAATAAATCATTAATTTCGATTAATAACTTATTTGAACCATGGAAAGCATTAAAGCATGCGGCCATTTGGTTCGCAATCGTTGTGATTTCAACCTGCAAGGGGAGCTGAGTGCACTATGAATTCTTTTCCTATTATAAAAGGAATGCCAGTCAAAGAGTCCAGAAGGGCCTTGTAGCAAATTTTTAACAATTAGTGCTGGTGGGCGTGTTGTTGACTTGACTGGGGCCGATAAGCGGCAACTAACCCTGTCACAGTGTCCAAAGTCATAATCAGACCCATTAACCACATTGCTGCCATATTGTGCATAGTACCAATTAGAATCAGCAGCACCACATTTAACGCCAGCATGAGCCAGCCCATTGTTTTCGATATTTGTTGCATGAAAATCCTCCTCAAGTGTATTGGATAAGACCTATACCATTTTTCGCTACTACTTTAGATTAATTCTAAATTATGTTTATGGCAACCCTAAAAAATGTTAAAATTCTTGTCAGAGGGGGAAATCACGATGAAAAACTATACGGACTATTTCTTTGATGAGCCAGCGTTTGATCTACACGATGGTGGGTACGTGCCGCTTGAGGTCAGTGATGCGCCTGAGAAGCCCTTAAATGTGCCGCCGTTGTTGAAACCGGATAAAGAGACAGCGACCGACGTTTATTACACGGTGACAACAGAGGCTGGGGAAACACAACTGTTGCCAGGGGCGAAGACCAAGACGTGGGGCTATAATGCCAGTCTGTTAGGTCAGACGATTGTGTATCGCCGTGGTCAACATACGCATGTGACATTGAAAAACACCCTGCCTGAGTTGACCACTTTTCATTGGCATGGGGCTAATGTCAGTGGCCCTTATGTTGATGGCGGATGCCATGCGCCGCTTTATCCGGGTGAAAGTAAGCATATCGACTTCACATTGGACCAACCGGCGACGACTTTGTGGCTGCACGCGCATCCATGCCCATCCACGGCCGAGCAGGTTTGGCATGGTTTGGCTGCCATGGTGATTGTCAAAGACGACCATGAAGCCAGCCTGCCATTGCCAAGGAACTATGGCGTTAACGATATTCCAGTCATTTTGCAAGATCGACGTTTTCACGAAAACAATCAGTGGGACTACCGGGCTGATTATGATCCTGACGGTGTTGCTGGGCCAACCGCAATGATTAACGGTACAATCAATCCCTATTTTGATGTCACCACGCAAAAGGTCCGGTTGCGTTTTCTAGATGGTGCTAATCGCCGTGAATGGCGGTTGCATTTTTCTAATGACTTACCATTTACGCAAATTGGTGGAGATGGCTCATTGTTACCGGATCCGGTCAAATTCACCCATCTAATGCTAACTTGTGCTGAGCGTGCCGAAGTGATTGTTGATTTTGGCCAATACCATGAAGGCGATGTGGTTACCTTATATACGGATGATGTGCCATTGTTAAAGTTCCGCATTCATGCGTTCAAACCGGATCAGACAACTTTGCCTGATAAGTTGTTCGACGTGAAGGCACCAGTGGTTGATCCGGATTTGCCAGTTCGCCATGTTGTGATGCAGGGAATGGACGAAAGTGTCGCGATCGATGGTAAAAAATTTGCTATGCAGCGGATTGATGCCACGCAGGCGATTGGCAAAGCCCAGTACTGGGATGTTACCAATAGCAATGATGCGCCTGGAATGGTTCATCCATTCCATGTGCATGGAACCCAATTCTTAGTCTTGTCGCGGAATGGGCATGCGCCGTATCCAAATGAACATGGTTTCAAAGATACCGTTGGCGTGAATCCTGGGGAAACGGTTCGGCTGCTGGTTCGCTTTGATCTGCCAGGGGTTTATATGTATCACTGTCATATCATTGAGCACGAAGATGGCGGCATGATGGCACAGATTGAAGCATTCGATCCAGCCAAGCCAAAGCAAGAATATAAATTGATGGATATGGATACGTTAATGATGGCCTTGGCTAAAGAACGTGGCGTCAAACCATCTGAGATTTGGATGGGCGGTATGCAGTCTTATGAAAAAATGGGAATGAAAATGTAAACGTCCCACAATACTAATATAGAAAAGATGATTTTAATATGCACTCTCCAACGATCAAACATCGCGGGGCTTTTGTCGCCACGTTACTGACAGGTACCTTTTCGATGTCAATTTCGCAGTCTTCTTTAAGCACCGCTTATCCTGCTTTTATGAAAGCTTTTGGTTTAGGAGCGGATACAGTTGCTTGGCTGACAACCGGCTTTATGTTGGTGATGACCTTGATGATTCCGGTTAGTCCATGGCTATTGCATAATGTTCCTTTCCAACGGCTTTTCCAAGCGATTGAACTCATTTTTGCCATTGGGACAGGCTTATGTATCTGGGCACCGAGTTTTATCGTGCTCATGATTGGCCGGTTGCTTGAAGCGATTGCGGTCGGGATTATTTTCCCGAGTTTCCAGACCGTGTTGCTGACGATTACGCCGCATAGTGAGCGTGGTCGGGTGATGGGCACGGCGGGATTGGTCATGGGCTCAGCCTTGGCAGTCGGTCCGATTATTTCCGGTGTTTTGCTGACATGGTTCCCTTGGCAGGCCTTATTCTTGTTCTTCTTGGTCGTTTCGCTGCTTGTGCTGGCCGTTTCAACGGTGACCATTGCGTCTGTCATGCCATTGCAACCGACGCAACTGGACTGGGTGTCCTTCCTTTTATCCGCAAGTTTTCCAATTCTACTTTACGCCTTGGGTGCTTTGTCGAAAAAAGGTTTAACTGTTGGCGTGGTTGGTTTGTTGATTTTAGGCATTCTGGCAGCTAGTATTTTCGTTGCTCGGCAATTGAACCGCCAACCACCAATGTTGCAAATGCGAGTTTTTGCCACTGGTATGTTTACTAAAGCGGTGTTTATGACTGGAATTTCATACGTCGGTTTGATTGTCACCACCATTCTGATGCCGCTTTACTTTCAAACGCTACTTGGTTTGTCACCGTTGATTTCTGGCTTGTCCTTAGTGCCAGCTGCGGTGTTGCTGAGTATTTTGAATCCAATTAGCGGGCGTCTACTGGATCGCATTGGGCCGCGTGTCGTGGCCATGATTGGCATGTTGTTGATTACTGGCGGCTTTGGTCTGTTAGCAGTCTTTGCCCATCATTTACCACTGATTGGGGCAATTATGTTGGCGATGGCGACTGAAGCCGGCAATGCCTTTGTGATGATGCCTTCAGTGACGGCTGGCGCGAATGCTTTGCCGAATGAGCTTGTGGCAGACGGCACTGCGGTTACAACGACGGCTCGTCAGTTATTCGGTTCTGCCGGTGTCATGTTCGCCACAGTGTTGTTGGATGGCATGCAAACCACGCTGCGAAGTCATGCTGGCGGTTTTGCTGTTACCTTCGCTGTGTTTGCTGGCGTGGGCCTGATTGGCTTGCTGTTGGCGTTGACGTTACCAAAGGAAGTCGCGAAGAAAGCGGTATAGCTGCGAATTCGTGCTTTGCATCTACAAAAATGACCGCCTACCAAAAAGTAGACGGTCATTTTTGTTGCAACTAAGCATGCTTGACTGGGTGCTTAGCCGCAAATGATCAGGAGAGAAGCATCGCGACTAGGAAAGGAGGGCAACAGGATTGCTTTAATCAACAAAGACCAGTTCGATAGTTTCATCTTCCGGTTTGATGTTGACAGATAAATGACGATTAAGGTCGGCCACCAGTTTGCGTGCGAAGGCCATCTTCTCGTCGAATTCGGTCATGTGCAAAGTAAACGGGACGCTTTGGTAATTAAAGTTTTCGCCGATATAGCCCGGATCAGTCACGTAGCGCAAGTTGTTTTCGTCGTGGCGACTGCCCGGTTTCAGGACGGTATCCAAATACTGATAGAGAATCGTTGGATCGTAGTTCAGCGGCTTATCAAGGGTCGTGGAAAGCTTGTAGCCGGTTGCTTGACCAGCAAATTGTTCGTTGATTTAGACTTGGGTAAGGCTTTGATACAATTTCAAAACGATCACTCCTCTTCTTTTCACTTTTAGTATAGCAGTTATGGTAGATTGTAAAATTAATCCGAACGCTGATCTTTTTTGTCCGAACAGCGTTCGGATTAATTTTACAATCTACCTTTTACCAAGCAATTGATGAAATGCTAGCTAACGCTAGTCCTAGTGATAAATTGTCTAAACGCTTGCAAGCAATCTTTGCCCAAGCATCTATTTCTCGGCGTGATATGTTGGGTGCAATGATTGGCGCGGTATGAATATTGCTACAGCAAAAAGTGAATCATTTGCAGTTAATGAACTCAAACAGCAGTATATCGATGGCTATAATAATTCAAGCCCTAATAAACTATCAACAGTTCCAGATAAAGTAGCCAATCAAGCTGAGTATTCTCAACGAATTTGGGTGCATGGCGACGTTATGACGACACGAATGAAAGAAACCCTGAACAAGGGTTTGAGTCGCCGCATGAAAAAATCAGACATCAATAAAGTGACCCGCAGTATTCCTCAAAGCGGTGATCGAATTGATGACAATTTAGCAACGCCTATGAACCAAATGCTATCCAGAATTCATACGTTAACAACTAATGAAGCTATACGCAATAGCAACGGTGGTAAGAATAGAGCGTATGATGAACAGAATGTTCAGTATGTGATGTGGTTAACCGAGGAAGATGATCGTGTTTGTGATATTTGTGAACCACTTGATAGACAAACATTTGCCTATGGACAAGCACCGATTCCAGTCACGGATACTCATCCAAGGTGTCGTTGCCAGCTGGTAGCCTGTGATGAAGATGGGAATCTGCTGTCTGGTGAACTTGATAGGGTATTTAAGGAACAAAAAAAGCCCACTTAGTTTAAAACTAAGTGGGTCAGGAATATTATTAATTGGCTTCGCTCACAACAAAGTCGAGGGGTGCTAACTAAGTTAGCATCTATAATTTAGTATAAGAACCTTAAATGAAGCTTAAAAACTAATTCTTTGATTTACCGACAAAGAAAGAAACTACAGCAACAACAATTACTGCTCCAATAATTGAAGGAATAATTGCCATTCCGGCTAATTGAGGGCCCCAAGATCCGAGTATAGCTTCTCCAATAGAGGAACCAACTAATCCGGCAACAATATTAGCAATCCACCCCATTGATTTTCCTTTGCTAGTAATTGCTCCAGCAATAGCACCAATGATGGCACCAATAATTAAAACCCATAACCAATGCATAAAACATCATCCTCTCTTATTTTTCGAAGGATGTTTTTTAGATTTGTTATAGTTTTGAATTTCTTTAAAAATGGCTAATAAAAGTTGAGATATAGAAATGATAATTGATAATTTTGACCAAAGTCCAAATCTTTTCATATGAAATCCTCCATTATCTAAATTGCATTCTTCTAAATCTAATTATAGGCAATTGAATATTTGCATACAAGTTATTCGATTGTGCCATTCTTTTTAAAATAGGAATTTTTGATTTGCCTTTTTCTCAATTACAGGCGTTAAAGAATAATTGATTTAGTTATTGCACTTACAAACAATTTAGTCTACGGACTTAAAAAGGAGTTTTGATGATGAAAACAAATTTGCAATTTTTTGCTGATCCTAACCCAGAACCTAAGCCAAACGATTCTAACCCAAATCCTGATGTGACCTTTTGGGCGTGGTGTGATAGACTGTTCTTGCATCAAGACGAAAACTTCTTTCATTGTTTGTTGTAGGAATTTCAATGATACCTGAATTTTTCGTCTTGGTGTCTTTTTTTTACCATTTTGGCTGCGTGGCTAACTTAATTATAAAACGCGCGAGAATAAATTTTTGCGAGAAAAAGGAATTAAAAACCATAATAAATTTATTCTATTGAATTTAAATGACTATCGTGTTGCTAAGTTAAGATATCCAGTAACTCAAGCTAGTTTGAATGAAATGTTAATCAAACTTGGTAATGAAGCCGATATTACTGCGCCTAAAGAGATGCAGTGGTCGATGTATTCATTGCGGCATACAGTTGCAACAAGACTTGGGAATACAGCCGGGATGAGTTATCCGTGGGCGGCAGCGCGTATGGGACATACGTTAGAAGAGTTCATGCAGACTTATGTTCATGTTGATCAGAATCGTTCGTTAGAAATGCTTGCTAAGTGGGTATGATTGACTAAATTTCTCAAACACACACACGAAACACACAGAACTCAAAGATAATTAAATAAACGCGATTGCTGCGGGATTTCGAAGCTCAACTTTGTATCTTGCAGACGCATAAACAAAATAATTCTTATTTGCAAAAGCCGACAATAGCGCGTTGATTGTCGGTTTTTGTTTGTTTAAAAAAGGCTGTATCAGTTAATATCAACACACAGCAAAATTGAAAAAAGTCGCGCGTTATTACGGTGGTACCATAATTTTTACAGGTCAACTATTCCTTATGTAATTCGATAGCATTAGCAGAAAGACAAATCACACGGGCAACATAGTGGTCATTATGATTTAGATTCCAATGCTTTTACGATAATAGCTGGGGCTAGCACCACTGTAGCGTTTAAATGCCTTGGAGAAAGTGAAGCTATCCTTGTAGCCTACCATATTGGCAATGCTTTGCACTGAATTATTACTAGTGCTTAGACGCTGTTTAGCATCTTCTAAGCGCAATTTAGTTAGTAATTTTTGTGGCGAGGTATTAGCGTGCGTTTTAAACAAGGTGTAGAGATAGCTTCGTGATAAATTAAGATAATGACAGAGGTCCATAATGGTACAACCAGTACTATAATTTTCTTGCAAGTAAGAAACAGCTAAGTTAAATTGTTCAGTTGACTTTACTTTTATGTTGGTGGCGTCAGCGGGATACCAGCGCAATAAGTCATAGAACATTCGATAGATCAAAGACCCTAATAGAACATCATTTATCAATGAATTAGGGATGTGTAAAACTTTATAAAGTTCAGAGAGATCGGCGTAAAATTGGCCATTTTGTACTTGGCGTAAGTAGCATTTCTGAGCTAATAAAGAACCAGAAAGCATTGCTTCGATACGGATACCGGAAAAACCGATCCAAAAGTATTTCCACGGTTGGTCATTGTCAGCTTGATAGAAACAAGGTGTTCCCTTAGGTAGTATAAAAATATCGCCGGCTTTTAATACGGTTGCTGGATGGTTAGCTGCAGCAAAGGTACCTTTACCCTCCTGGATGTAATGGATAACATAGCTGTCTCTGACATTATTACCTTTGTAAGTGTAATTCGGTAGGCAAGCCTCTTGCCCGAAAAAGAGTACATTACTTTCGAAGCTTTTATTCGCTAAAGTTTTATATTCACCATTCATATGAGTTCTCCATTTACTTAAAATATCTTGCTAAATATGTGAAAATGTTTTTCAACTAATTAATAAATAGCTACACTATACTGCTATTTAGAAAAACATGTCAAATTGTTTACTAATAAAAATAACAAAAAATTGATAAAGATTACTATGGGCAACCCAATAGACAGGAATTATAATGAGCTTTGTTAATGAAAACGGATACAAAAAATGATTTGAAGGGCAGGTAATTCATTTATGCAGGAAGAACATAATTATAAAATGGGGTTAGGAGGTCGCCTAATCTATGGTTTTGGTGCTTTTGGTAATGATGCTTTCTATAGTATCCTCTCCGGATATTTAATTATCTTCATTACTTCACACCTTTTTGATACCGGTAACAAAGCACTAGATAATCGAATGGTCAGTTTGGTGACCTTGATTATTATGGTGTTACGAATCGTTGAGCTATTCATTGATCCCTTTATCGGTAACGCAATTGACCGAACTAAAACACGCTGGGGTCATTTCCGGCCATGGGTTGTAGTCGGTGGGACCGTCTCTTCAATTATTCTCTTGCTATTATTTACTAATTTAGGCGGCCTCTATGCTAAAAACGCAATGATTTATTTGGTCGTTTTTGCAATTTTGTATATTACGATGGATATTTTCTATTCGTTTAAAGACGTTGGTTTTTGGTCAATGTTACCTTCCTTGACCACTGATTCACGAGAACGCGAAAAAACTGCTACTTTTGCCCGCTTAGGGTCAACTATTGGTGGTGGCTTGGTTGGTGTGTTGGTCATGCCGGCAGTTATCTTCTTTTCTGCCAAGGCGACTAGTACTGGCGATAATCGTGGTTGGTTCATTTTTGCCTTGATCATCTGCTTGATAGCTTTAATTTCAGCCTGGGGTGTTGGCTTAGGTACACGTGAAGTTGATAGTGATATTCGTAAAAATAAACAAGATACAGTTGGTGTGATGGAGATTTTTAAGGCACTGGCTAAAAATGATCAGTTGCTATGGGCAGCTTTAGCCTATTTATTCTATGGTGTGGGCATTAATATTTTAGGTTCACTGGAAGTCTATTATTTCACGTATATTATGGGTAAGCCGAAATCATTTTCTATTCTATCGATCATTAATATTTTCTTAGGTTTGATTGCTACATCGCTATTTCCAGTATTATCGAAAAAATTCAGTCGTAAAGGTGTTTTTGCTGGCTGTTTAGTGTTCATGCTAGGTGGTATTGCGATTTTTACCATTGCTGGCAGTAATTTATGGCTGGTTCTATTAGCGGCAACTATGTTTGGGTTCCCGCAACAGATGGTCTTTTTAGTAGTTTTGATGGTAATCACGGATTCTGTTGAATACGGTCAATTGAAGCTGGGGCATCGTGATGAGTCGCTGGCTTTATCAGTGCGGCCGTTGATCGATAAATTTGGTGGCGCTATCTCTAACGGGGTTGTTGGCCAAATTGCCATTATTTCTGGTATGACGACTGGTGCGACTGCTTCTTCTATCACTGCTGCAGGACAATTACATTTTAAATTAACGATGTTTGCCTTTCCCGCGTTAATGCTACTTATCGCTATTGGCATTTTTTCAAAGCAAATATTCTTAACCGAAGAAAAACACGCCGAAATTGTGGCTGAACTTGAAAGAACCTGGAGAACAAAGTTCGATAATACCACTGATCAGGTAGCAGAAAAAGTAGTTACATCACTTGATTTAGCTACACCAATCGCTGGGCAAGTGATTCCACTTGCCCAAGTCAATGATCCAACTTTTGCGGCTGGAACGTTAGGTGACGGATTTGCTATTAAACCTAGTGATGGCCGAATATTAGCTCCATTTGATGCAACGGTACGTCAAGTATTTACCACACGACATGCAGTTGGCTTAGTCGGTGATAATGGGATCGTCTTATTGATCCATATTGGTTTGGGAACTGTTAAACTTAGAGGAACGGGATTTATTTCTTATGTTGAGGAGGGGCAGCATGTACAACAAGGGGATGAATTACTTGAGTTTTGGGATCCAACGATCAAACAAGCTGGTTTAGATGATACGGTTATTATGACAGTGACTAATTCAACCGAATTCACTATGATGGATTGGTTAGTCAAGCCAGGTCAAGCCGTTAAAGCAACTGATAATATTTTACAGTTGCATACTAAAGCATAATGTGCCACTGGTTATCATTTAATTTTAAAATTAGTAATTCCCCGAGGAGGAAATAAAATGTCATTAATTACGGTTGATCAAGCGAATCGCGTTTTTCATTTGCATAATCAAAATCTTTCTTATATCTTTGCAGTTGAGCAGGGCGGTACTTTAAGTCATTTATATTTTGGTGGGCATGTGGACCATTACCACGGTGAATTGCGCTATCCACGAGTCGATCGTGGTTTTTCCGGTAATTTACCGGGATCGACTGATCGCACTTTTTCACGTGATACTTTGCCGAAAGAATACAGTACGGCTGGTGAAATGGATTATCACTTACCAGCAGCAATCGTTCGTCATACTGATGGGGCTAATGCATTATTCTTAGTTTATCAGGGATATCGGATCGAAGCGGGTAAACCAAAGTTAAGCGGGCTACCGGCAGCTTTTGTGGAGGATGAAACAGAGGCAGAAACTTTGACCATCGTATTAGTTGATCAAGTAAGCCAAGTCGAGTTTGATCTACAATATACGATCTACCGTGATCGACCAGTGGTCACGCGCTCGGTGCAAGTCTGTAATCAAGGTGATCATGCAGTTAATTTAGAAAAAGTTGCTTCAATGCAAATCGATTTTACGGATCGTCAGTTCGAAACAATTACATTACCTGGAGCGCATGCCAATGAACGCCATCCAGAGCGGGGTTCGATCAATTATGGAATACAGACTTTTGGTAGTTTGCGGGGTACTTCCAGTCATCAAATGAATCCATTTTTGGCCTTGGTTGATCACACTACGACAGAGTTTAGCGGTGATGCATATGGTTTTAACTTGGTCTATTCTGGCAATCACGCATTTGAACTGGAAAAGGATCAACTTGACCAACTTCATCTAATGGTCGGTATTAATAGTTATAATTTCAATTGGCAACTTAAAGCTGGCGCGACTTTCCAAACACCAGAAGTATTAATGGTCTATACAAATAAAGGTTTGAACGCGATGAGCCAAGCCTACCACCATTTGATCCGTGAACGAGTAGTACGTAGTGAGTTTAAAAATCAAGAGCGTCCGATTGTAGTTAACAACTGGGAAGCAACATTCTTTGATTTTAACGAAGCAAAATTGAAGCCGATCGTGGATGAAGCCAAGCAGTTAGGCATTGAAATGTTTGTTTTAGATGATGGTTGGTTTGGACATCGTGATGATGATAATTCTTCATTAGGTGACTGGCAAGTTGATCATAGAAAATTTCCGCAGGGCTTAAATCATTTTGTGAAATATGTGCATGAACAAGGCCTTAAATTTGGTATTTGGTTAGAACCAGAAATGATTTCATATGATTCAAAGCTATATCAGCAACATCCAGATTATTTAATGCAAGTTCCTGGCCGATCACCAAGTCCATCACGTAATCAGTATATTTTAGATCTTGGTCGGCAAGCCGTACGAAATAATATTTTTGACCAGCTTGATCAACTTCTAAAATCGAAGCAAATTGATTATATTAAATGGGATATGAATCGCCACCTTTCAGATATTTATTCCGTTGCTTTACCACCAGAACGCCAGGGTGAGGTCTATCATCGGTATGTTTTAGGTCTGTATGAATTATTGGAACGGTTGACGACAGCTTATCCGCATATCTTATTTGAAGGTTGCTCAGGTGGTGGCGGTCGATTTGATGCTGGGATGGCTTACTATATGCCACAGATTTGGGCTAGTGATAACACTGATGCAGTTGCGCGATTGACGATTCAATATGGGACTAGTTTAGCCTATCCAATTTCGTTAGCTACCGCCCATGTCTCAGTGAGCCCTAATCAGCAAACAGGTCGTGAAACGTCAATGTCGACTAGAAGTGCAGTAGCGGCAAGCGGTGTCTTAGGTTATGAATTGGATCTAACACAACTCAGTTCAGCGGATAAACAAATAGTCCAAAAGCAAGTTGTACAGTATAAACAGATTAGACCACTGATTCAATTTGGTGAATTTTATCGCTTAAAATCACCAATTACTAGCAATCAAGCAGCATGGATGTTTGTTTCACCTCAACAAGATGAAGCGATTGTCATGGTATTTAATCTGACATCCTATGCCCAACCCAGTTTGACAAAAACCAAATTAGTCGGTTTGAATCCCAAGCTGAATTACCAAAATATTGCTACTAAGGCGATATTTGGTGGTGATGAATTGATGCAACTTGGCTTCTATGATCCAGTAGTCTACCAAGATTACACAACAAAGGTCTATCATTTTAAAGCAGTCACTGAGAACTAACTTTTACGTAAATTGCAATAGTAAGTTAACCAGTGCCGGTAAAGTACACAGACGAAAGGGCTCATGGGAGTTCCAGGTGGATCAGGCGGCGCGGCCTTTACGCGCACGCGCTAATTCCTTTCGAAATACTTCAGCTGGTGTACAGAACCTAAGTAAACGGCGCGGGAGATGGTTGAGCCGAGATTCAGCTTGACGGACCAGACTGGGTGTAGCTAGATCGAGTGATTACCCCTTAGGAAAGTAACGTCTGAGTGATTGTGGACCTCATTAGTGGCGCGTTCGGCCGAGCTATAAGGGTGGGTATAATAAGTCTCGGTAATACCCTCAAGCGCAGCCGTTAGCGTGGTGAACTCTGTTCCGTTATCCGCCGTAACTGTCCGCATAACGTTACCGAATTCAGCCGTAGTATTTTGCATGCATAAGCCACAGATAGCGCGTTTTACGTTCGGTAAACGTTAATAGGACACTCTCGCTACCAGCACGTTTGCCAATGACAGTATCGATCTCAAAATGACCAAACTCGTGACGCATTTCTACTCGCTTTGGCCGTTCTTCAATACTACGACCGAATAGGCGCTGATGTTGGTGCGAGTGGTGCTGGGTCATCCGACGTTTTGTTTTTTCCAGCAGATCAAGGTTACGGATCTCCAACAGTTGCGCATCGATATAGTTGTACAAAGTCTTCGTACAGACCATTTTGGCCGGCTTAAATAACCGGTGCTTACGGGCATAACCAACGGCAGCGTCCGGCGACCAGCCCTCATGGCAGAACTTATCATCAAAGTAGGCTAAGAAGGCCGTCACTTGGCTAAATTTTAATGGGCGTCCGCAGTTTTGCCGCTTTATTTCATAGCGATTCTGAGCGGCTTCAGGACTGTAAATTTCAAAGTAGTGTTTCTGATTATTAACGCGTTTAACTTGCGTGACTCGACCACGCTTGAGCTCATTATTGACGGTCTGGTGGCAGACGCCTAATCGAATCGCTATTTGCCGTACTGAGCATCCTTCAATGTGCCAAGCGGCGATTTAACCGCGTTCGATTTCCGATAAATGGTGACCTTTTAGGCGTGGTGTGATAGACTGTTCTTGCATCAAGACGAAAACTTCTTTCATTGTTTGTTGTAGGAACTTCAATGATACCTGAATTTTTCGTCTTGGTGTCTTTTTTTACCATTTTGGCTGCGTGGCTAACTTAATTATAAAACGCGCGGATAATTTTGATAATTGGTAGATTGCAAATTTAATCCGAATTTTTGGACAAATTTGTCAGCATAACCTGATACGGTGTTTGCTAGTCGAGTATTTTAAGCGGTCGCTGGTTAATTTGGAGTAACGTCGTCGTTAAATCTTGAGTACTAATGTGCTCAAAACGAGTCCCTTTAGGATAAAAACAACGTAAATTCCGATTAAAGCGTTCATTACTACCACGTTCAGCTGGAGTATAAGCATGGCAGTAATAGGTCTTAATACCATATTGTGATTCAAGTGATACTAGACCGCTAAACTCAGTGCCACGGTCCACCGTGAAGCTGTGCACCGGACCATTAAAAGTGGTTAGGAACTTAGTTAGGGCTTCATTAACAGTCGCTGTCGTCCGATCTTTTAACCGGTAGGCCCAAAGGAACCGTGATTTGCGATCGATTAAAGTTAATAAAACTGCCTTACTATGCCCACGAGGACCAACGACTGTATCTAGTTCAAAATCGCCGATGCGATTACGTTGATTAATCATCATGGGACGCTGTTCAATTGATCGCCCCAAAGATTGATTATATTTGGATCGTTGGTCAACGTTACGCCGTTGGCGTACGCCATGTTCAGGTAGATCATTCAAGGAGAAACCAATTCTCCCCTGATTTAGCCAATTATAAATAGATTTAGTAGCTAGTTTAAATTCGTGAGCAATCATTCCTGGTGACCAGCTTAGACGTAAATGGTTGAGAATTTTTTGCTTTAACTCATCGCTCAGCTTAGTTTTCCGACCACATTGTGATCGCTTGTATTCGGCATCTGTTTGTGCTAATTCAGCCTGATAAGGTTGACATCGAGATAATTCATAAGAAATTGTTGACGGTGATCGGTTCAGCCGAACGCCCATTTGGATATTGGACAGCCCTAGTTCACAAAAGGTTTCGATTTTAATTCGTTCGGAATAGGTTATACTAGACAAAAGATCAGCTCCTAAAAGATGGGTTTGTGGTAAACACCATTTTAAAGGAAGCTGATCTTTTTGTCCGAACAGCGTCGGATTAATTTTACAATCTACCATGTACGTGTCGTATATTCCGCAAATCATTTCGAATTTCTCAGGTGACCCAGTATCGCCGCTACAACCACTCGTGGCAATGATTAATGGGATATTATGGACTGGTTACGGCTGGTTCAAGACTTATAAGGATTGGCCCGTTATTATTTCAAATGTTCCCGGGGTGATTTTTGGATTTATCACTGTTTTAACCGTATATATGCATTAAACGAATGACAAATTGACTGTAAACTAAAAGTCCGCTAATACGTTTAAACACGTATCGGCGGACTTTTTTGCAAGGTGTTAAGCGTTCTTTAAAGCAGCCTGAGCTAACAATAGGCCACCGGCAATGCCAGAATTGTTACCCAGTCCAGCGGGAACGATATAGTCATCCAGTGGTGGGACTTCTTCGTAGCCATTTAGATAGGCGGCAAACTTTTCACGAATCATGGGAAAGAGCTGCCGTTGATTTATAACACCACCGTTAAGAATAATTTTATCAGGTGCGAAGGCGACGGTGAGGTTGACACATGCCTGTGCGATGTAGTCAGTGATGATTGGCCAGACCGGATCGTCAACGGGAATATCTTTCCCAGCTTTCCCCGTTCGTTTTCCAACTGCTGGCCCAGCAGCTAAACCTTCTAAACAGATGTCATGGTAAGGACAGTTGGACTTGAAATCGTCCCCAGGTAACCGGTTGAGTCGCATGTGACCAAGCTCAGTATGAGTGCGACCATTAAAAATGTGGTTCTGACTAATGACGCCAGCGCCAACACCGGTACCAATCGTCATGTAGATGCTGTTAGGGACGTCCTTAGCGATTCCAATCATTGATTCGCCATAAGCGGCTTCGTTAACATCAGTGGTCCAGTAGAGTGGGATGTTGAATTGACTTTTAAGATGGCCTAAAAAGTCGAAGTCACCCCAGCCGGGTTTGGGAGTCGTGGTAATGTAACCATATTTCGGATCATCGGGATTAACGCCGATGGGGCCAAATGAACCGATACCAATCGCGTCAACGGGATGAGTCGTAAAATAGTCGTCTACCGCAGTCATGGTTTCAACGGGGGTTGTCGTGGGGATCGAAATTCGGTCGCTAACTTGCCCGTTTTCAGCGCCCGTGGCACAAACAAATTTTGTACCACCAGCTTCAATTGCACCTAAAAGCATAGTGTGCCTCCTGTAGTTAAAAATGTAGTCTTATTTAATAATAATATATTCTTAATTCGAAATTTTGTTAACGATTACATTAATTTTGACATAAATAAATTAGCTGACTAGTGAAATCAGCGTTGGTGGGTTTAAGTGGAATCCCCATCGTGTTTAACTGATGCCCCGTATAGCGATTACCCGATGAATCGCTATACGCTAATTCAGCATCGAGATAGTGTAATGGTAATGGGTGCTGAGTTTTGACAGCAGAATTAAGCCCATTTAAGTAACAGCAAATTGCCTGCTTTTTATCTGCCGTTACTATCAACCACGCAACAACGTGTCTTGTTGTTGGTAGACGATAAAAGTGGGCCTTGATAAAAGTAGATTTCAGTTGCTGATATTTAATTAAGGCTCCTCGAAGAAGTTGCTGTTCACTAGGAGCAAGTTGTTTAGGATTAAGTTCCAATCCTAGTTGCCCGATGCAGGCTAATTGTAATCGAGTTTCAAATGGTGTTATTCGGCCATTTTGCGCATTGGGTGATGCGGTTATATGGTTGCTGAATATCCGTGGTGGAAATAGATAACTAAATCCGTTCTCGATGGTTGCTCGGTCGACTGGATCAGTCAAATCGCTTATCCACGTCTGATTGGTGTATGGTAGCATACCAAAATCAAACCGGCCACCACCAGCTGAACAATTTTCGATAATCAGCTTGGGGCAGGCGCGCTTCAAGCGTGTAAGAATATCATAAAGTCCACAGACATAGCGATAATACAGTTCCCCCTGTTGTGCAGCCGGTAAGTGTGTGCTGCCAACCTGTGTAAGATGGCGATTCATATCCCATTTAAGATAATCGAGTTGGTTATTTTGAACCAAGTTCGTCAGAGTAGTGATTAAGTGGTCACGGACAGCGGCCTGCGAAAGGTCTAAGACTAGCTGGTGGCGAGCTGTGATGGGTGTCCGATCAACATATTGTAATACCCAGTCAGGATGTTGTTGGTAGAGCTGACTGTTAGTGGTGATCATCTCTGGTTCCACCCAGAGACCGAATTTCATTCGATGATGATGGGCTTGTTGGGCAAGGGGGTTCAGACCATTAGGAAACTTAATGGGGTCAACAAACCAGTCACCTAATTGCCCATTTTCGCCGTTACGGTTGACAAACCAGCCGTCGTCTAAGACAAGCATTTGTAAGCCTAACTGGTGGGCGTGTTCGATTAAGTGTTGAACTTTAGACTCCGAAACGGCAAATGTCAGTGTTTCCCAAGTGTTAAGCACACTTGGAATGTTAGTCTGGGAGGGCATCAGCTGATAGCTAAAGTCGTGAAATACTTGCGACATGCCGTTAAAACCAGTATTTGTCCAAGTTAGCACGGCTTCAGGAGTCTGAAAACTGCTATTTGGTTTGAGCTGCCATTCGAATGTGTCGGGCTCAAGACCGATTGTTAGGCGGCTATGTTGATATTGGTCAACTTCGACAGTACTGTCGAAGTTACCACTCCATGCTAGTGCACAACCAATAACAGTCCCAGCTAATTCTGTCGTGTTAGGTTCTGCTAGAGCCATGAACGGTTGGTGTTGTGGTCCACTAGTGCCGCGCAGACTGCGAACCGTTTGTAACCCTGGGTGTAAACGGTTAAACGATGGATTAGCTTCATGTGCATGGGTACCGCTTAATGTCAGCGCAGTATATTGGTCAGTTGGTAGATCTAGTTGAGCGCTGGATAGGGCTGTTACTTGCAAATTAGTAGTACCGTGATGGCGCAGAGTTGTGCTTCGCAAGATAAGCGGCTGATTTTCAAAAATAGTGTAGTTAAGATCCATCTGTAACTTGGTCACTGCATCGGTCAAATGAATGACTAGGGTTGTTACAGGCGTGTGTTTGCTAACGGTGGGTGGCAATTGGCGCGAGTTGATTGGCTGATCATTCACAGAAAAACCAGTATATTCTAAAATTGGCAGTAATTGATTGTTAGCATCCTTAATAACGTAAGCTGGCTGGCGATAGTCACCACTGCCAATAGTGGAATATTCGAGTGGCAGTGAAGTCACGGAATATGGAAAGCGTTCTGTTGGGTCATTAGCAAAAGCATGGCTACCGGATGGCATCGGCTCAAAGTACGGTTGTTTTGAAAAGTAACGTCCAAAATATCGATGCACTGGGTAACGATGAGCTAAAATTTGAATAACATAGCTAATTTGGTCATTATGAAGATTGATTAAGCCGGTTTTGGGGTCATATTCAACAGGCATGACGTCCTCCTAATAAAGTTTAGACAGTTGTAGCAGCAACTGAGCTAGCTGCCGGTGCAGTCAACGCAACGAGCTGTTCACCAGCTTGGACATTCGTGACTTTGAGTCGTTCAACATTAGCGTAATTGGCCGTATTTGTGACGATTAGCATGACGGTTGGATCATAGTTAGCGGCTTTTAAGGCAGCGATGTCAAACGTTCCGAGTAGATCACCTTGATGAACGGTATCGCCCTTCTGAACGTTAGTAGTGAAGTGTTCACCATTTAAATTGACCGTATCTAATCCTAAGTGAATCAGAATTTCGGCACCAGCAGTTGTTTTGATGCCATAAGCATGATGGCTATCATAAGTGACAGTGATGACCCCGTCAGCTGGTGCGACGACCTGATCAGCGCTTGGCACGATTGCGGCGCCTTTCCCCATGATTTCGGCTGAGAAAACTTGGTCGTTAACTTGTTTGAGACTTTTGCTAGCCCCCGTTACCGGTGCACTGATAATCTCATCATTAACATTGATGACGGTACTCGTTGGTGCTGGTGATTTTACTTGATCACGATCGTCACCGAGTGTTCGTTTGGCATAGATAAAAGTTGGAATAAATGCGACGACGAACGAGATGACAGCACTGAGCATGAATGCTGGAATCGACTTTGAAGCAATCGAAATGAATCCGATGACTGATGCGGGACCCATCGCCACGGACAGAACGTGGAATAGTCCTAAGAAAGCTGAAGCAATTCCTGAGGCAATCGCTGCAAAGACAAATGGAAATTTCATCTTGAGGTTGACCCCGAAAATAGCAGGTTCCGTAATTCCGAGTAACGCTGAGACCCCGGCTGAAGAAGTCAGGGCTTTTTGCTTTTGGCTCTTAGTGGCAAAGAAAATAGCTAAAGTGGCGGCACCTTGCCCAATGTTGGCCATCGAGGCGACTGGGAAGATAAAGGAACCACCAGTTTTGGCAACATTGGCCAACAACTGGGTTTCGATTGCTGGGAAAGTTTGATGGAGACCAGTAATAACAATTGCAGAATATAATAAACCAAAGATTCCCATACCAATCCAGCCGGTGCTGTTATATAAGCCTACTAAACCGTTAGTTAATGCATCGCTCACCGTTCGTAAGACGGGACCAACGATTGTAAAAGTTAGGAAACCAGTAATCACAATGGCAAACATCGGGGTAAACGTGAAGTCAAATGCCCCTTTAATGTGTTTATGGAAGAATTTTTCAAGGGTAGCTAGAATGAAGGCGACGCCTAAGACTGGGAGCACTTGGCCTTGATAGCCGGCTTGTGCAACGTGTAACCCAAAGACGTTCCAGTAAACCATCTTGCCGGCTGCCATGGTCGTTGCAACGCTATAGCCGTTAACTAGTGATGGTAAGACCATGATCATGCCCATCGTAGCACCCAGATAGGGGTTGCCACCGAAGCGCTTCGTTGCTGAAAATCCTAAGAGGATTGGCAAGAAAGTAAACGGCGCACTAGCCATCGCGTTAATCATTTCGGCGATACCTTTGAGGCCAGGGTAAACTTCAACAACTGACTTCGCCATAAAAAGATGCTCGGCAGTCAAAACGTTGTTTAGTGCCATTAATAGACCCCCAGCAACTAGTGCAGGGACGATTGGAATAAAAATATCAGATAAGACTTTGAGGAAGTCCATTAATGGATTTTTCTTTTGACCCGCAGCGGCAACTGCCTTGATGTCATCGGGTGTCACTTCTTTAAGACCTGTTTTGGCGATTAAGGCGTCATAGACTTTATCGACATCGCCAGGGCCAATAATGATTTGGTACTGGCCGTTAGTTTCGAAGGTCCCCTTAACGTCCGCGTCGTCATCTAAGGCTTGTTGATCAATCTTGGATTCATCCTTGATGACCAAACGGAGGCGTGTCGCACAGTGGGCGGCGGCTTGAATGTTGTTTTTACCAATTGCATTAAGTACGCGGTCGGCAACTTCTTGATGATTCATAATAATTCACTCCCTGAGTCTAAAATTATTTTTAATTTAATAATGCAAGCGCTTTACAGACCCAATAATAGCAATTTTGGAAAATATGTCAAGCGTTTGATACAAAATTGGATTGCTTGATAATCTTGTTAAAAAGCCGAATTTGAAACGCTGACATGAAAATATAATATAAAAATGTCAAACGATTGACATATCGGTGTAAGCGGTTTTATAATAGTGACAATTAAGTCGAACGTTAAAAAGGAGCTCATCGTCATGATATGGAATCGTAAAACCCGTTATACCCCTTATGAACAGTGGCCAGCAACTAAGCTACCACAGCTCGTTGCCCAGGCACGCCAGTCTAAGTGGCGGATGCAACATCATATTCAGCCTACATCAGGTTTGTTAAATGACCCCAATGGCTTTTCATACTTTGATGGTCAGTGGCACCTGTTCTACCAAGTCTTTCCGTTCGGTCCGGTACACGGACTGAAGTCATGGCAACACGTGACCTCTAAGAACTTGGTGGATTGGCATGATGAGGGCTTAGCGATTCGACCAGATACGCCGTACGACTCACACGGCGCGTACACGGGTACAGCACTACCAATTGATGATCAGTTATTTATTATGTATACGGGTAATGTCCGTACTGCCGACTGGCAACGTGAATCGTATCAATTAGGTGCCTGGATGGACACGGATAATCACATTAAAAAGCTGTCCCGGCCACTAATTGCGCATGCTCCGGCTGGGTACACGAGTTCGTTTCGTGATCCGGACTTGATCCGGAATGACCACGGCTACTACGCGCTGATCGGTGCGCAGACGACTACTGAGATCGGTGCTATCTTGGTTTATTTCTCAAAGGATCTGACCACCTGGACGTGTCAAGGCGAGTTGAACGTTCCCGCAAATGCGCGGGGTTATATGATTGAGTGTCCAAATCTGGTCTGGATCGATCAACAGCCCGTCTTATTGTTCTGTCCCCAAGGGTTATCGCAAGCAACGATCCCGTATCAGAATATTTATCCGAACATGTACTTAGTTGCCGATCAATTGAACCTAGCTCAGGCACAATTCACTGAACCCCACGCCCTGACGCAATTGGATGACGGCTTTGACGTGTATGCCACGCAGGCAATCAATGCGCCGGATGGCCGCGCGTTAGCCGTCAGCTGGATTGGGTTACCTGAAATTTCCTATCCAACTGATCGTGAAAATTGGGCCCATTGTTTGAGCTTAGTTAAGGAACTAACGCTTAAAGATGGGCACCTCTATCAAAATCCAGTGGCAGCGGTGGATGATTTGCGGACGACGGCGCATGACCTAGTCTTTGAGCAACAACGGGCGACGGTGGCCGCTTTGAATGGCAGCTTTGAACTCTTACTGACGGTTCCCGCTGATAAAACGGTCACGGTTAACATTGCTGATCAGCAGGAAAGTGGCCAGCTGCAGGTGACTGTTGATGCCAACCATGGTCAGGTTATGATTGATCGGCGGCATACGGGGAATTCGTTTGCTGAAGATTATGGTCAGACTCGTCAAGTTGAGTTAACGGCCCATAAGACGATAAAAATCCGGCTAATCATAGATGTGTCAGTCTTTGAATGCTATATTGATAACGGCTATTCCGTGATGACCGGCCGTTTCTTCTTAAACGCTACCCCGAGTCGTCTTAACGTTCAAGGTGACACTACGGCAGTTACCGGTAAAGTCTGGGAATGGCGCCAATCAGAGCATACTGGAGTCGATAACAATGAAACCAAAATTAAATGATGTTGCGAAGCTAGCGGGGGTCTCAGCGACAACCGTTTCTCGGGTTATTAATAACCATGGCTACCTGAGTAGTCAGACTAAAGAAAAAGTTTTCGCGGCGATGCGAGAACTGCATTATCAGCCGAATAATATGGCACGCTCACTGCAAGGAAAGAATACGCGCTTAATTGGCGTCATCTTTTCAGATATTAGTAATCCGTTCTTTGGTGAACTGGTGTCCCGGATTGAAAAAATCTTATTTGCTAAAAATTATAAGGTGATTTTATGTAATAGTGCGGATGATCCGCAAAAAGAACGCGACTACTTACAAATGTTGATGGCTAATCAGGTCGACGGGATTATTGCTGGTGCCCACAATTTAGGTATTGAAGAATATCAACAATATGGTCTTCCGATTATTTCATTTGACCGGTACTTATCCGACAATATTCCCATCGTTAGTTCGGATAATTACCAGGGGGGCTGGCTAGCAACCCAGACATTGCATCAGGCGGGGGCGACTAACGTGGCTATTTTTACTGGTAAGTCACACGCTGGTTCGCCAACGAATGGTCGCCGTGAAGGATATGAAGCCTACTTGACTGCCCAACAGCTAACACCCCATGTCCATGAGTTACCGTTTGAATTGACCCCTGCGCTGAAGATGATGGAAATTAAGACGATTATGACACAACATCAGTATGATGGTATTTTTTGTAGTGATGATTTGGCCGCTTTACTAGTGCTCAACGTCGCGCAACAACTGTCATTAACGGTTCCTGAGCAATTACGCGTTGTTGGTTATGATGGCACGGCGCTCATACGTGATTATCATTCTGAATTAACAACAGTAGAACAACCGTTAGCGGATATTAGCACGTTACTGGTTTCTCTACTATTGCAGCGGATTGAGGATGCGAATTGTACACTGGAATCAAAATATACGTTACCAGTTAAGCTCATCAAGGGCCTTACCGCGTAACTAAGGAGTTAATCGTAATTATGGCAGCAACAATCAAGTGGTGGCAACAAGCCGTTGTCTATCAGGTCTATCCACGGAGTTTTCAAGATACCAATCATGATGGTATTGGTGACTTAAAGGGGATCACGGCCCACCTAGACTACTTAAAGCAATTAGGAATCGACGTCATTTGGCTCAATCCCATTTATCGTTCACCCAACGATGATAATGGTTATGATATTAGTGATTATCAACAAATTGCGGCCGACTTTGGCACTATGGCTGATTTTGATGAACTATTGCAAGCCGCCCATGACCGGGGCTTAAAGATCATCATGGACTTGGTTGTTAACCATACCTCTGATGAGCATCCATGGTTCAAACGCAGTCGCCAGGACCGCACCAATCAATATCGTGATTTCTACTTTTGGCGCTCAGGTAACGGCAAAAAGGCGCCCAATAATTGGGATGCGGCTTTTGGTGGTTCAGCATGGCAATATGATGAGCAGACCCAGCAGTATTATTTACACACGTTTTCAACAAAACAACCTGATTTAAACTGGGAGAATCCGACCTTACGAGAGTCAGTTTATACGATGATGACCTGGTGGCTGAACAAGGGTGTTGACGGTTTTCGAATGGACGTCATTAACCAAATCTCTAAGTTACCCGGATTACCAGATGGTCCACTGAAACCGCACAGTCAGTTTGGCGATGCTCGAGTAACGAACGGACCGCGAGTTCATGAATTCTTGCAAGAAATGAACCAAGAAGTATTGTCACAGTTTGATATCATGACGGTTGGTGAGACCCACGGGGTGACACCAGCGGATGCGCTGAAGTATGCGGGCGCTGATCAGCACGAATTAGATATGGTCTTTGAATTTCAACATCTGCGACTTGATAATAGTCAGCATGGTCTTGGTAAGTGGAGTACGCGTAAGACACCGTTAGTGGCGCTAAAGAAAGTCATTAGTGACTGGCAAGTCGGACTTGAAGGGCGGGCTTGGAACAGCCTGTTTTGGAACAATCATGATACGCCACGAGCGGTCTCACGTTTTGGTGATGACCGACCAGCATATCGGGTACGTTCGGCTAAAATGCTCGCAACGTGTTTACACCTCTTACAGGGAACCCCATATATTTATCAAGGTGAGGAACTGGGGATGACTGACGCTCATTTTACTGAACTAGCCAGTTACCGAGATATTGAATCGCTCAGTGCCTATCGTGATTTAGTGACTGAGCGCCAGCTGCTATCACCGGCAGATATGATGGCCCGATTAGCGGCGCGTTCTCGGGACAACTCGCGAACGCCGATGCAATGGGACACGGAGGTTAACGCGGGTTTTAGTGACGCGGCGCCATGGCTCACGGTCAATCCCAACTATCGTCAAATCAATGCTGCCGCAGCTTTGGCTGATCCGGATTCAGTGTGGTACTATTATCAGCACTTGATTCAATTACGACATCAATACCCCTCAGTGACGTTAGGTTCGTTTGAGCTCTTGTGGGCCGATGATCCGCAGGTATTCTTATATGCACGGCAATGGGAAGGGCGGACCTGGCTAGTTTGTTGCAATTTCACAGCCGAGACACTGTCCCGACCACTGGATCAATATCTGACGCCCACGGCCAAATGCTTGATTAGTAATTATGGCGAGCAGCAGCCAAATAAATTACGGCCTTATGAGGCTTGGGTCTACCAACTCGCATAGGTATTCAGGACTTGGCTAATTGAGGCGGTCTTTGAAATATACCCAATCGTTACGATTAGTGTGAATTGGGTTGTTCAAAATTCTGCGATGGTCTTAATAAGCGACCACCTGACTAAAAAAACTGCTTTCAAAAGGATAACTTTTGAAAGCAGTTTTTTTAGCGCGCGGCGACCACTTGGCCCACGTGAGGCTCATCTAGTCGTTGGTGACCTTGAATGAAGCCCGTGAGGTTAAACGGTAGTTGTTCATCGATCGTCGTGACCAATTGACCAGTATCTAGCAACTTGAATAGTAATTGTAAGGCGGCTTGATCAGAAATCACTTCGGTCGGTTGGATTGCTTGGAAACGAATTGATTTACTGTTGGCTGGCAAGTGACGGGCGAATGAAGCGATGGTCGCATCAAATTTGGCCATTGCTAAGTCATCTTTGCTACCAACGCCATCGATAGCGACATTGATTACGACGTCACCGCGGTCTGGGTCTGGATGTAAGCTGATTCCTGAGACAACTTTTAAGAGAGGGTATAATGAATAAATCGTCTCTCAAAAGAAAGGAATTTTTACATGCCAACTCGTTACGACAAAGAATTCAAACAAAACATTATCAACCTATATAAGCAAGGCGAATCAGCTGCCCAACTGGCCAGAGAATATGGTATTGGCTATTCAACAGTTCATAAGTGGATCCAGGGCCAGGCCAAAACTCAATCCGGTAAATCGCCAGACGAAATCAAAGCGATGGAAAAGCGACTGGCTTCGCTGTCTGAGGAGAACGAAATCCTAAAAAAAGCCCTGGGCTTCCTTGCGCAGAAGTAACCAATATCTTTGATTACATTCACCAAGAAAGCCATCACCACCAGGTAACCAAGATGTGCCGAATCCTCGGTGTTTCCAGAGCTCAGTATTATCGTTATCGATCCCCCAAACCTTCAAAACGCCGGGTCGAAGATGCGGACTTGAAACAACGGATTCTGCGGATCTTTGCGGAATTTAAGCAGCGATACGGTGTTATGAAGATCCACCATGAATTGAATCTGGAACTTCAACCACTGCAGCTTCGGTGCAGTCCACGACGGATTTCCCGGCTCATGAAGGAACTGGATATCCACTCCGTTATCGTCAATAAGTGGAAAGCGGCTTCGGCTTCCAAAACCAAGGTTGAACAGCGTCCCAACTTGCTTAAGCAGGATTTCTCGATCACTGGTTTAAATCAAAAATGGACCGCTGATATGACCTATATTCAAACGAAGCGTAATGGCTGGTGTTACTTATCAACCATCATGGACCTGCACTCACGACGGATTATCGGCTATTCGTTCTCAAAACAGATGGATGCTGATTTAGTCTTAAAGACCCTTGAAAGCGCGGTTAAAAATCGAACCATTACTGGGGACCTGATTATCCATACGGATTTAGGATCACAGTATACCAGCGATGATTACAATCAACGTTTAACTGAACTACATATCCGCCACTCATATAGCCGTAAGGGTTGTCCGTATGATAATGCGCCAATGGAATCCTTTCACGCTTCCCTCAAAAAAGAATGTGTTTATCCAGTGCCGGTCTTTGAAGATTATGAAACTGCCGCTGCCGTCCTTTTTGAATATGTGCATGCTTTCTACAATAGGAAGAGAATTCATAGTTCACTGGGCTACCAGACCCCCCTTACAAGTTGAAATTGCAACACTTACGAGCCAAATGGCTGCCTGATTTAATGCTTTCCAGGGTTCAAATAAGTTATTAATCGCGATTAATGATTTATTTGAGCTGTGGAAGGTAAACGCGGTTCTGAATGTCTCTTAAAATCTGTCTCAAATATTGACTTCAATCCAATTCTTGACGCTACCTTAATAATGTAACGGAATATAATTATTTATGGTTCCTTTAAAGGATATAAAAACTTGCCTTAAGTGGAGGTTAATAGTGCTAACGTGTGAACTATTACACTTTAATTTGTTTAATCCGGATTAGAGTTCAAATCAAATTTATAAGCTATATTATAATATTAAACCAACAGTATAGATGTAACAATAGAGTGTGCTTTAGTGAGTCAGATAGAACGTGTTGAAATATACAAAGGGGGGTTAATAATGGATAATATGAGAAAAGTGCAGAGTGTATCAGAAGAGAATATGAATGAAGTTCGAATTTTTGAGATGTGTAGAATCCAAGTAAAAGCAGTTCAATCCGAAAAAATAAAAGTATCTGTTTCAGAAAGCTCTGCTTCTTTTCTTAAGTATCTATTGGCAATTCAACTCAAGAAGTATTGCAAGGTTTATTCATGGACGTTAAGAATGAGGTCGTATATAAACAAGATCTTTTTGTTGGGAGAGTGAGGGGAATTAATGCTTCACCGTATCAAATTGTGCAGTCAGCCATTTTGATGAACGCAACCCATATTATATTGGCACACAACCATCCTAGCCAAGAAGATATAAAATTTTCGGAAAATCTAAAAGAAGTTTTAAGCCATTTTAATATTATCTTGTTAAACCATCTCATAGTATTATCCAGTAGCTATTATTGGACTGAATTTGAAAAATTTTTGGATAGTTTGCCAACGAAGGATGCTGTAAAATTAGTTACCATTATTCGTAAGATTGAAACGTATGGGCTACTCGTAGCGGAGAGGCAAAATTGAACAATAATTTATATGAGATACGTTCTAAACGAGCTTCTAACATCCAAAGAACCATTTACTTTCAATTCGAAGATAATAAATACATCATCACAAATAGATTTACCAAAAAGTCGCAAAAAACACCAGCCAGTGAGAAAAAAATTGCTAGAGATAGAAGGTAAATTTATTTTAATAAGGAGGAATCATAGATGAGCAAAATTGATAAATATATTGAAAAAAGAAGTGTTCAAGACGCTGATTTTGCTAAGCAAGTTGAGCAAGAAGATATCAACTTAGAGGTAGCGATAAAAGTGCGTTCTTTAAGGGAAGATATGGGGTTAACACAACGGGAATTTGCCCAAGTGATTGGTAAACCACAATCTACTGTTGCAAGAATTGAGAATGATAATGTTAATGCTTCAACCAAGATGCTTTCCGACATTGCTAAGGCAACCAATCAAAGACTGACTATTCAGTTTGAACCTGTTCATTAATCGCAGATTTATAATTATTCGAAAAAATGATGGAATATTCAAGTTTCGAGCCTTAGGTTCGAAACTTTTTTATTTCAGATAAATTCTAGTTAAATAAATTCAACATATTCTGATATTCATAGATGGTATGCCTGATCTGTTTTAACTTTTTAATAGTATTTGTAATTAATTGATTTTTTACGATTTAAATTATTATTTAATAACTAATTAATTTTTAATTAGTACCACAACCAAGTTCAATATCTAAAATTTCGCAATCAGTGGAAAATTATGACAGTTATATTAGTATTTTTTTACTGGTAATTAGTTATTAGTAGATTTTAGATATTTGGCATCGAGTTTGTGTTAATCGAAGGATGTTTATTTTATTTAATTCAGCCGAACTTATTATTTTAGGCTTAATATATTCAGCTTGAAAAATTTGCTACAGGTTTAACTTATTTTAAATAAGCAAATTATTTGATATTGTTTAGTCGTAAACCTATACTCTGTTTATCATGGTTTTATAGTGGGGGATAAAATGATTAAAGCTAAGAATGTATATATTGGTTTTGGAAAAGCGGCTAAGACACTTGCTTTTCGTCAAGCACAACGCGGTGAATCAGTCGTAGTAATCGAGGAATCTGATCAGATGTACGGTGGAACATGTATCAATATTGCATGTATTCCATCTAAGCTGTTGTATGAATTATCTGACAAGCCACAGGTTGGTGGTTTAAAAGATAACTACAAAATGGCAATTACTAAAAAAAGAAGTGTCATTGGCAAATTAAGGTATAGTAATTTTCATAAATTAGCTGATCAAAAGACGGTTAAAGTTTTGAATGGATCGGCTTCGTTTATTGACCAACATACGTTAAACGTTAAATATTTGAATGGAGCGACAGAAGAAGTAGTAGGCGAAAGAATTTTTATTAATACCGGTGCTACATCTACAATCCCAGATATCCCGGGATTAAAAGAAAGTTCAAGAACCGTTACTAGCACGGATTTATTAGATCAAGATCACTTTCCCCAATCTTTAGCCATTATTGGTGGTGGGTATATTGGAATGGAATTTGCAACAACGTATAGTCAATTTGGTTCCAAAGTGACGATGATTAATCGCAATGCAGAATTTATGCGTGGAATGGACCAAGATGTTTCCCAAGCGGTAAAACAAAACTTTGATAAAGCCGGAATTGAAGTGCTTCAGTCAGCCGAAGTGATTCGAGTGCAAGATCAAGGTTCACACGCCGTATTGACTGTTGCTTCTGATGGAAGTGAATCACAAATAATGGTTGATATGATTCTCGTTGCCACTGGACGAAAGCCTAATATCCAAGGTTTAAATTTAGAACAAGCAGGAATTCGTTATACCGAAGCCGGAGTTGCAGTCGATGATCATCTTAGAACCAATGTTCAAAACATTTGGGCAATGGGTGACGTTCGAGGCGGAGCACAGTTTACCTTCCTCTCCTTGGATGATTATCGAATTGTTTATAATCAGTTATACGCTAGTGGAACGAAGACAACTGAGGAGCAAGTAATTGTTCCAAAAACAATCTTTTTAATGCCGCCATTATCTCAAATTGGCATGTCTGAAAGGGAAGCACTTGATAAAAAAATAGAATATCGTACGGGAAAGGTTGCCGTTGCTGGAATGCCCAAAGCACATATTTTAGGCCATCCGAACGGATTTTATAAAGTACTTATAGATAAAGAAGATCATATCCTAGGAGCCACGATCTATGCTCCAGAAGCACATGAAATTATCAACATCATCAGTTTGGCGATGCATGCCAATTTGCCTTACCAAATGTTAAGAGATCAGATTTATTCTCACCCCACGATGGCGGAAGGATTAAATGATCTGTTCGAAACGATTGGTATGAACTAAAGGTGATTGGATTTGTCGGAATTATTATTTTTCATGTTTTGAACAAAAGTTATTTAATTGATTGCTAAAACGCAGATGCTACTAGATTCTGTTTTGGCTGTGATTTTAATAATGTGATGGAGTATTTAAGTTTCGAGCCCTGTGTTCGAAACTTTTTTATTTTATCGTACTTACCTTTATACATAGGACGTTTAAAAGGTTCATTAGAATACCTGTAGTTAATAAGGTAACGGGATATAATTATTTATGGTTCGTTTAAAAGATATAAAAACTTGCCTCAAGTAGAGGTTAACAGTGCTAACATGTGAACTATTATACTTTAATTTGTTTAATCCGGATCAAAGTTCAAATCAAATTTATAAGTTATATAATATTGAACCAATAGTATAGATGTAACAATAGAGTGTACCTTATTGCGTTAGTTTTGAATTATTGAAATGACATAAAATTAAGTGTCACATTAGACTTGTAACATTTTAAGTAAGAGTAGATTTTTAAGGGGAGTGGACAAACAAAAAAAGATACCGATATTAATATCGGTATCTTTTTCCAATTCTCCCCTGAAAATTCGTTGCCATATTCGTTGCCATATTCGTTGCCATTTAATGTTATCTAGTAGAACTAGACAAGAAACTCTTTTTTGAAAGTCTTAATATATCAACGTTTTAACAGCTTATAACAAAGGATGAAACTTAAAAAATGGAGTCGGCGGGTTTTGTACCCAACAGCTTACAAACGCTGATATATCAATGTTTTACATAGCTGCTTTAAAAATTGGCTAAGCTTTTGGCTAAGTTTCATAAAAAATAGCTTGCGGGGCTTAGGTTTTCATAAATGCGGAGAGGATATAACAAACATGAAAAATAGAGACGATATTTTATATAAATTGGAAATGCTTAGAAGCTTGAATATTTCTATGGGGGATTATTCGACATGGACGGATGAATATAATTTCAAGAATTATCAAGATAGAATTGATGGCCTATGTTTGGTATCAAACGATATCATTGATGAGATTAGAAAAATGGTCGAATAGAGTTCAACATTGTTTTAGAACACCAAAAAAGACCAGCAAACATTGCCACAATGTTCGCCAGTCCAACAGTTACGTACTAAGGAAATAAGCTAAAAGCGTACAAATATGTACGTTTTTTATTATATCGGCAGATTGCAAGAAATAACTTGAACAAATTTAGTAACGCAGATTACGCAAAAAGATCTCAATTGGTGTTCGCCAATTTAAACATTTGAGTGGTCGGGAATTCAAATACCAGTTAATTTAAATCAATTCATCATCGGTAATCTCATCAATCGGTTGACCTTTGGGAATGAAGCGGCGTAGTACTCGGTTGCAATTTTCATTACTGCCTCGTTCATGTGGCGAATAAGCGTGCGCAAAGTACAGCGGAACACCGGTCTGTTCTTCAATCAAATTGTAGTTGGCGAATTCTTTCCCATGGTCAACAGTAAAGGTCTTGAGATTATCTCCTAACTGGTTAGCCAATTCTAAAATAGCCTTGGTCATTGAAGTACTATCTCGTCCATTAAGCCGTTTAACGATGGTAAGCCGACTCTTACGCTCGACAAACGTAGCTACTGCTTGACCTTTACGTTTTCCAGATAAAACTGTATCAGCTTCGAAGTGACCTGAAGTATTACGATCAGAAATTTCAGCTGGACGATCTTCGATGGAACGTCCATGACTAAAAGTACCACGGGTTTCTTTAGCTCGTTTGCGACGAATACCATGGTCAGGTAAATCAGTCACATTAATATCCAGTAGTTCCTGATTAATCCAGTTATAGATGGTTTTGTAGGCAATTCTAACTACATGATCCACTTGTTCAATTGACCATTTTTGAAGCTTGATTTTTTATTCAATCAATCGCTTTAGGTTAGTCGTTAAGATGGTTTTACGACCACGATGACTAAGTTTAACTTCATGGTCAGTTTGAGCCTTAACTGCGTGATACTCACCAGCTAAGCGATGAACCTCATTAAAGATAGTGGTTTACTAAAGCCTAAATAATCGGCAATATATTGAAGTGAGTGCTTTTCATGATGAAGTGTTTCGATGACAACGCGGTCTTCAAATGATAAAATAGTGGTGCCCATAAAGGTCCTTCTTTCTAATGGAATGTTGTGGTGACACCATTAAAGACCTTTATGGGTTTTTCTGTCCACTAATATGTTCAACTTAAATTTTACAATCTACCTAAATTAAAAGATTTTAAATTAGCTATTTATTTAAAATCTATTTTAGTTTAAATAAATTTTGTATCATTTAACATATTTAGGAAGGTGCTACCCTTAATCCAAATATATTGTGAATACATGCGAATCCCATTGATAGTTAAAGGCTTATGGCATGAGTCAGAACTACTTCCACGTACAAAAACGCTGCCTTCACTTGATTTAGGAAAATTTGGTGCTGATACAATTGTGTTAGTTTTCTTATTTTTTCTTGGATGCCCATTTTTATCGTAGCTAATAACATCAACTAATTTATTATGGATAACTAAGTAGCGGATTTTTTGCCAGGTTTTCTTAACATCTTGGTTGATAAATTCGTCTGGAAAGGATAGACGTTTGAACCCCAGAAATCTATTTTCTAGGAGTTTCGAACTGGTATTGGGTTCTTCAAAAAGAATACATAGAAATTGTTGTTCGTTAAAATAATTATAAATTAGTGACTCTTCGAACAAATCGTTTTCAGGCTTAAATTCCTCAAAATCAATACGGGAAATTTTCACATCTTCAGTTCTAGTACCCTTTGCGGTTTGAGTAATTGTTTTGGCGATTAACCCTAATTTCTTAAAATCTTCGATGCTATTTATTTTTTTTGATTTGGCACCAAACATATGAGTAACGATTTGTTCTGTTACAGATTTAGGTGCATCATCTTGTTTATTAAGCTTAATAGAGATACTTAATTCTTTAATCAATTCTCTAATAGTCATACCATGGTATTGTTTAGTAAATTTATGTAACTCTTGATCTAAAGCATCAAAAGATGAATAACTTTGACTAAGATTTTCTAATTTTTTACCAAAGTACTCTTGGACCATGGTAGTGACAGTTGCTCTTTTTAATCTAAATCGTGGGCGATGCGGCCATTTGGGTGCAGTATCAATCATCATTAATTGGCTTCTTATTTCGGATGAAATTCTGGGATACTGACTAGAGGCTTCTTCACCATAACCATTCTGCAAGTTTTGTATAAATTGTTGGACAATCTTCCAGTCATTTTTTAGTGTTTCTTGATCTTCTTTTGAAAATTCATGAAAGTCATATCCTTTAATTAAAAAATTGGCATATTCTGCTGCTGTTACAGTAACGTCTGAATCATAAAAATAGTAAACTAACAGCATTCGTTCTAATTTATGCCAAAAATTAGAACTTTCAAATTCTTCAGTAGTGATTTTTTCAGGTGAAACTGCTGTGATGGACATTGGCTCTTTGGCTTCAAAAAGGTGGGATTTTGATTTTTTCTTTGCCACCTTTATACCAGTTGTTTTTAATTCGATATCGACACCATCTACACATAAATCAGGCGACTGATAACTATCTGAAGGATAACCTAAAACAGAATTTTCAATTACATCCCCGGCAATTCCGGTTATTTTTTTATTATTTTTAGTTTTATCGAATACATGAGCCGTATCAACTTCACCTAAAGTTTTGTTGACAGCCCTCTCTAATAATCCTATTAATTGGGTTTTTGTATATTCGTGACTTGGCATGATTATCTATTATCTCCAGCTAGTGCTTTTTAATTTATTATATCACTTGATAATGTTGATCAATTGCGTATTTTAATGTATAATAACTAATACGAAAGGATGTTCGCTATATTATGACAAAAGAATTGAAAGTTTTAGAATTGTTCGCAGGAGTTGGAGGATTTCGTGTAGGGTTAGAGCATGCAAATGCTAGCTTATACAAGACGTTATGGTCAAATCAATGGGAACCTGGAAAAAAATCACAGGATGCTTTTGAAGTTTATAATTATCATTTTCCGAATTCGGAAAATATAAACGAAAATATCTCTGAAATATCTAACGAAAAATTTAAAACGATGAATGCAGACTTGATTGTTGGTGGCTTTCCTTGTCAAGATTATTCGGTTGCACGTAGTAAGAAGCATGAAATGGGTATTGAAGGAAAAAAAGGAGTTTTATTCTGGGATATTATTAGAGCGGTAGAGAATATACATCCTAAATACTTAATTTTAGAAAATGTGGACCGCCTTTTAAAGTCACCTTCTACCCAACGTGGTCGTGATTTTGCCATTATGCTGGCTTCGTTTAATAAGTTAGGTTATTCGGTAGAATGGAGAGTTATTAATGCTGCTGAGTATGGATTTGGGCAAAGACGCAGGCGAGTGTATTTTTTTGTTTACCGAAATGATACGCCATTTGCTAAGAAAATGGATGAATTATTTGAAACGGATATAGAAAGTGTATTGGTTGACGAAACTAAATATGATGAATATATCTTCTCGAAAGGTTTATTTGCGCGTCAATTTCCAATAAAACAAGAGGTTTATAAAAAGAGACATGATTATTACGAATTATCAGATGATATTGTAAATATTTCAGATAATTTTAGTGGTAAAGTATGGAATACAGGTATAATGCGTCATGGTCGGTATTTTACAATTGATACGAAACCTTTGGGTAATGAAGAACCAATTCCACTAAAAGATACCTTACAAAGGGATACTGAAATTGATGAGAAATTCTTTATTACTGATAAAAATAAAATAGAGAAATTTGCATATCTCAGAGGTCCTAAAAAAATTCAAAGAGTTAGCGCTAGCGGTCATGAATACACTTACTCTGAAGGTGGAATGTCACCTTATGAGAATATTGATTTACCTAGTCGAACTATGCTAACTTCAGAAGGAACAGTTAATCGATCAACCCACTTCATTAAAACAAAAGACAATCGTTATCGTTTGATAACTCCAATTGAGGCTGAAAGGCTGCAGAATTTTGATGATGATTGGACTAAAATTAAGAAATTAGCAGATGGTTCCACAACACAGGTTTCGGATAGAATGCGAATGTTTTTTATGGGGAATGCATTGGTAACTGGTGTTATTAAAAGAATTGGAATTGAATTAGAAAAAATAATCTAGAGTTTGATAAATTTCTGTATAAAAAAGTAAGAAGTTAATTAAAAAATAACTTTTTACTTTTTTTGCTATTTCTAGTTAAATAGGTATATTAAATGGATAACTTAGTATGAAACCAGTAAAAAATACATGTTATAATTACAAAAATTTGAAAAAGAGATGAAAACATGATTTCATTATTTATTTTAAAAAAATTTGGTTTAACCACTACTATTGCAAAAAAAACATCCGATAAAGGACTGAATATTTTAGATTTTATTATTGATCGATTTGATAAATCTTTTTCAAAAACTACAACTTATTTAAAGGTTAAGAGAGCTGTAGACAGTATGATTGCTGATAATAAATTTCTTTTTTCTCCCTTCGAGTACGTTGAGGTATTAATTCCTTTTGGATTAAAAAGTGTAAATTTTTTAACGAAAAATAATTTATTTAGAATCGAAGAAGCTAAAAATATCATTCTAAATCGTACTAAAAATGATAATGATTTTTTATTTACGAAAAATAATTCAAATAAATTCGTAGAGGCACACAAATATTTTGAAAAATATGCAGCTTCAGATAAGGATAATGAAATAGCTTATATTTCAATATTTTGGAAGTTGGCAAAAAAAGGTAAATTAAATAAAAATGATTTGTTGAATATGGGAATAGATGATTCTTTTATTGAAGAAATGTTAAGTAAAGGTTATCTGTTTGAAATGGGCGATTTTATACTGGTAGCAACAAAAGAAAATAGGGATATTTTTAATGAATTTAAAAAAATTAAAGAACTAGAAAAGCAAAAGAAATTGTTTAAGGATATGAAAAAAAATCCTTCTGAGGCAGTAAAGGAATATCGCAAAACATCAAATCTTTTAGATTTGGAAGAATGTTTATTAAATCTGGATGATAATATAGGGACTTTAAGGAAAAGACTATCAGGCAAAACGTTAGAGGAAATTGCAAAACCATTGAATTTGTCTCGAGAAAGGGTGCGCCAAAAACAAGCTAAATTAATATTACTATTTCCAAAATTGCAAGAAGATGTCATATTTAAAGAATTATTCCAAACCTACGAAATTTCTTTAGAAAGTTTTCTAAATATCTTTAAGGAAAATGAGAAGGTATTCAACTATTTAAAATTAAGATATTCTAAGGGAGACAAGGAGTTATTTGATTGGATAATTTCGTCCGAAATACCTAAAAATCAAAAAGAAGATTTAATTAAAATCGAGAATAAATATTTGTCGTATGATGGAAGTATAAAAGATATTAATCGGGTCAATTTTATAGGTGAAATACTTTTTGAAAATAGAAAAAAAATAAATTACTTTACTCAAGATTTTCTTAAAGAAAAATATAATCAATATGTATTAAATAGAGGATACAAAAAGCTATATGCTGAAAATGCAAGATCCTTATTTCAAAGTGCTGAAAAAAGTGATTTTTCTATTTCAACTCGAAACGGAAAAATTAGATTTCATGATAACTACATATCTAAAGATGTCCAAAAAGAGCTGGTAGATGTTATTGAATCTTATGATGATGGAATCTATAGCATGAGAAAGGTTGTTGAAGAGAACAAAGATTTAATGGAGGAAATTGATATAAGAGATGGTTATGAGTTGCATAACTTATTTAGAAGATTTATATCTTGTGAAGTAATAAAAAAATATGGAAGATCACCAGAATTTCAGATTGGACATAATAGTAAAAAAACTTTTATTCTAAATAAAATAAAAGAGAGCGCAGGAATTTCGTCAGAAACTTTTGCTAATCAGTTACAAAAGGATTATGGTCTGCTAAATACTTCAACCATGGCTTATATATCATCTAATTTTAGGAAATACATCGGTAGAGACAAAATCATTGAATCGTCTGAGATAATTCCAGAGGATAAGTCTTTCTATAAAATTATGAAAAACAAATTAGGCAAAAATGTTTACTTGTATAAAGATATAACAAATTTAATTGCGAAGTTAGGATATGACTATCCGGCGTCACAACTAATACTTAATGAATGCGGTTACAGATTCAGCGGCAAGATGATTTGGAAGAATAATTTTCCCAATATATCAGCGGCATTTACAAATGAAATACTCAGTAATCATTTTTATGAAATCAAGGATGAAGAGATTTATAAAACTATTGATTTTTTTAGTGTAATGAGCCGTCTCGAACGTGAGTTTAAGGTAATACGAATCTCTTCGAATAAGATAGTTAAAACTGAATTTCTCGAACAACAAGGTCTAAATCTCAGTTTGATTCCTGAATTTATTAAAAATGTGAAAAAATACATAAATTATGGAGAATATTTTAGTTTATATTCCTTAATTGAATCGGGATTTAATAACAATTTATTAGATTATGGATTTGAACCCATTGCATATGAAAGAATTTTAATGACTGATAGAGAAATTAGACCTGTGAATAGAACAGGGATGATTGTTTTTCAAAAGACAAGGGATAGACCTACACTAGAAAAATTTTACAGTGATATTCTATCTAGTGTAGGAATAATGGATGAGTTTGATTTTAAGGAGGATATTAATACCAAGTTTGGTACAAATTTCGAGCTGGACGAGATTAGAAACAGACTTACTAGTTACGGTGCATATTATTCCCGACCATTAAACAAGTTTTATTTTGACAAAGAAGATTATTTAAATGAGGTGTATGGAAGATGAATTTAACGGAACAAGCGTTTGAAAAAGTAACAGAAAAAATATTAAGTTTGGCAGGAAAAAGTGAGAATTTCCCCGTTTATCGTATCCCAATAGATTTATTAAAATACAACATAAAAAATGGGCGAATTGCAACATATGTTTCTGAATATCAAGCAGAAGGAAAAAGATTTCCTGATAGTAATGACGAACTTAATTTTGTAATTGAACAGTACATTGAGCAAAGTAACCCTAATGAATTAGCTAAAACCAAAAGGAACATTAAATTACTAGGGCAAATAGAACCTGCTGTAGTTTTATCAAATGGTGTTGTTATAGATGGAAATAGAAGGTTTACCTCACTTCGTCAATTAGTTCGTGAAGGTCAAGGTGCTCGTTTTGAATACTTAAACGCGGTTATACTGAAATCAGGTTCTTACAATGAAAAGGATATAAAGAGGTTAGAGTTGAATCTCCAGCATGGAGTTGCAGCAAAAATTGATTATAATCCTATCGATCGATTAGTAGATATTTATTGGGATTTAATTAGTGAGAAAAGAATTTTTACACCTGAAGAATATGCTAGGGAAACAGATATGAAATTAGCAGAGCTAAAAAAAGAAATTGCAATAGCAAATCTTATGTTAGATTACTTAAAGTTTATTAATCAGGAAAAGAAATTTTACATTGCTCGACAACAAAAAATTGATGGACCGTTGAGAGAAATTTTTAATATTTTAAATAGTCCTAAGCTGGATAAGGATAATGAAGAAGATATAAAAGAAATATTATTTACTAGTATTTTTACGCTAAGCGGTGATATTACTCGTGAAATTCGAGATTTAAAAAAAGTATTGCTAGATAAAGAAGCTTCACAAGAATTAATTGAAAATCTTGATAATTCTGAGATTTTAGATGATATTAATGATGAATTGAATCAGGAGGAAAATATTAAAAAAGTTGAAAAAGAAAAAAGAGTAGAGATGGAGCCAGAGTTAACAACTGTTTTTCGTAAAATGGTAGATGAGTCGGTTGATAATAAGAAAATTTCAATGGCCCAGAATGAGCCAATTGAAATTTTAGCTAAAGCAGTTAATTACTTGAATAAAATTGATGCAGAATCAGTAAATAGGCTTTCAATGGCACAAAAGGCAGAGTTTGGTGACTATTTAACTAAAATTGAGCAAAAGGATAAAATTTTGAGGAGTATAATAAATGCTTAGCGAACTTAATATTTATAGAAATTACTCTAGTGATAAGAATGACATCGGAGCAGAATTTTACACGCCATTGTTGTCAGAAACAACTAGGTTTAATCGAATAAGTGGGTATTTTAGTTCGAGAGCTCTTATATATTATTCAAAAGGAATCGAGCAGTTAATTAAAAATAATGGATATTATAGACTAATTATTTCTTCTGATATTTCAAAAGAGGATTATGACTTAATTAAAGCGGGATATCAGTTAAAAAATAAACTTAGTTCTAAGATTAAATTAAATTATGAAGCACTTTTAACTTCTGAAAAAAAAGATATTTCAAATTTAGCGTATTTAATAGAACAGGGAGTTGTTGATATTAGGATTGGTTTTACACACACGGGAATATTTCATTCTAAGTTTGGCATTTTTTCCGATTCTGCTGATAACCAGGTGTTTTTCTCCGGTTCTTTGAATGAAACAGAGGCAGCTTTTAAATATAATTTTGAGGATATCTTAGTAACTAGAAGCTGGGACGATTTAGAAGATAAAAAAATGATTAGAAAAAAAACGATTGAATTTGATAATTATTGGAATGGAACAAATACTGATGGAATGGTATTTGTAAAGGAAATAAATGAAATTCTGCGTTTGAATTTAATTAAATATAGTAAAGGCAAAATAATTATGGACGATAAATTACTTAACGAAAATGCTTTGATACTGTATTACAAGGATGGTAGTCTTTACGTTCAAAATAATTATGGGCGTTTAAGTTATAATCAAGAAAATAATAGAAGCTTAAAAAAAATAAAAAATAAGTATCTAGTAAATAATACATTGTGGGAATTTAAGAAAAATCTTGATTATAAAGAAATTGAGGATGTAATTGAAAAATTCAAAAAATTTGGAAAACGTACAGAAATTGAAATTTTTATTGCAGATTCTGTAACGGATTCTATAAAAAATTCAAAGTTTGAAATAGAAGAAATATATAAACGAGGAATGTTATTCAAAAATCATGACGCAAGCCTAAGAGACTTATATAAGGATTTTGATTTTATAACATCAAATGAAATATCTAGAAAACTTAGGGATACTCAGTCATGGGTAAGTTTTTATATGGCACAAATGAAACGTGTTGCTAATTTTTCAGTTCCAGGAGCGGGAAAAACAGCCATGGTTTACGGTACATTTGCGTATTTAAGTTCTTCTAAAGTTAATAAAATAGATCAATTGTTAGTAATCGGTCCCAAAAATTCATTTTTATCTTGGAAAGATGAATTTAATGCTGTATTCAGAGATAAAAGAAAAATGAAGGTGTTAGATGTACATTCAGATAATTTTGATGAAGCAGACTTTTATAAATTATCTTTTGCTGCGTATAACTTAATTTTAATAAATTATGAATCATTGAGTAAATATGAAAAGGCCCTAAAAAAAATTATTACTTCTAGAACAATGGTTGTTTTTGATGAAGTTCATAAAGTCAAGGGTATAGATACTATGAGGGCTCCTATAGCTATTGAAATTGCACAAGGTGCAATGTATAGATATGTCCTTACTGGGACACCAATTCCGAATTCTTATAAGGATATTTGGAATTTCTTACATATTCTGTATAAGAGTGAATATAAATCATTCTTTGGTTTCTCAATAAATAATCTATCCAATCCGAATACACATGAAATTAAATTGATTAATAATAAATTAAATCCATTCTTTTGGAGAGTTACCAAATCTGATTTAGATATCCCTAAACCAAACGGAGATAACAATTTAACATATATAGCTAATTCTAAGGAACAAACAGTGATTGATTTATTATGGAGAAAGTATGGAAAGCAACCTTTTAAACTGTATATTCGTTTAATACAAGCTGCTTCAAATCCTGAATTATTAAAGAAAAATATCGATAAATCTTTATTTTATGGAAATGAAGTTCAACAAAGTGAAGATGAAGAATTAGATACTGATTATAATAGTGAAATGGAAGACATACCAACCTTTAATAGGCAAGAACTTGATATTATAGCTTCTCTAAAAGATTCAACAAAGTTTAAGGCATGCATAGAAAAGGCGGATGAATTAATCCAAGATAATAAAACTATTATTATATGGTGTATATTTGTTGCAACTATTGAAAAATTAAAAAGTAGGCTAGAATCTCTCGGCCATAAGGTTGCTGTCATATATGGAGGGACACCAGTTGGTGAGAGAGAGAAGATAATAAAAGATTTCCAATGCGGTTTGTATGATGTGTTAGTAACTAACCCACATACTCTAGCGGAGTCCGTTTCGTTACATATGATAGCTCACGACGCATTATATCTTGAATACTCATTTAATTTAACACACATGCTGCAATCTAGAAATCGAATTCATCGTTTAGGGCTTAAAAAAGGAGATTATACATCTTATTACTATTTTATGCTTGAAGGACAACAGAATAGAAGAAATACGATAGATTGGAAGATATATAATAGACTCAATGAGAAACGCGATATAATGGTTGATACAATTGAGAATCATGAATTACATCCAGAATTTAGTGTAGATGAAAAAGATGAAATTATTGATTTTATGAAAGAAGAAGAGTAATTATTGTATGATGGATGTATATAGGTATATAGGTATATAGGTATATAGGTGTATGGTTGTATATAGGTGTATGTAGGTGCGTCTTGTGTCACGTGCTTGTGGTCTATGTCCCAGTCCTTGAGTGACTCGGCTGGTCCGTCCTATGCTGTCGCTGGTGGCTCTGTCCTTGCTGCTGGTTTGCCTATGTGTCTATGCCTAGTTACTTATGTGCTTGCCTTATGGTATCAGGGTATTATGTTGATGTATGTGCATGGTATGACTATGCTTATGCTAGTGTCTTGCTTGTGGTGGAGGGTTAAGATTTTTGGAATCTCAAAATTAAAATGAAAAATTAAATAAAAAATATATGTGGCTCTAGCTAATCGGCTGGAGCTTTTTTGTTATACATATAATGAATGTTTATACAAAACAATGAATATAATTATAGTGGGATAGGTGCGTAAAGATTGAGGCAAACTAAAACATAAAAATATAATTTTTAAAAAAATAATACCGCTGGAAATGCCTATATTAAGGGGCGGGGGGTGATTTAGAAAAAAGAATAAATATTCTGTTAATGCCACGCAACCTTTTGTATACGTACAAGGTACCACATCAACTTTTTAGGTTGATTTATGTATAATGCATCCCCATTTGTGTGTTAAAAGGGGATGAGTATTTGTTAATTAATTGCTTCAATCTTAGTAATTGCATCCTTAACAGAGTATTTGTTATAACCACGATGATTTTGAAAATCGTTTGGTGACACTTTGCTAAGGGCTTCTTCCTTGAGGGCGTTGAACTCTTCCAGGTTATTGTGAAATAGGTCTGCCACATATTGTTGTACTTTGCCACGGCCTTTTTTATTTTTTCCACCCTTAGAGTTACCCTTATTGAGTTGTTCCTTATTCCAATTGTCGTAGTGTTGTCCATATCCCTGTGGTAGTGTTTTAAAATTTTTACATCTCGGATTAAATTGGTTCATTATATAACGAGGCTTTTCTGGGGTTAGGTCCAATAAGTCATCATACTTACCCTGTACTTTCTCTTTCTCAAACTCCTCCAAAAAGAGGTTATAAATGTCATCAACGGATAGAATGTTACTACTATTTTTAATTTTCGTCATAGTATTTTTTTTAGCGTTTTGATTAACAATATTATTGGCTGTTATATCAATTTCTATGGGCATAGTTTGACGCATTTTTTCAAAAGTTTCTCTTTTTCCTAATAACACAACCTTATTAGGGCTTTTCGCCCGAGAGACGGCCGTATATAACATGTTGTTGTTCAGAAAGTGTGTATTATTGTTTGAGCTAGTAATTTCTCTTTTTCCCAAATAGAAGGTGACTCCATCATTTTCGATTCCTTCAATATAGTGCGCGGTTACGGCACTGGTAGGTGTGTAATTCTCCATTGTATTGTTGGGCATCGCTCCAATACTATAAAATCTATTGAGTAATTGTGCATAATGAGGGTGTTCTGGATTAACATACGTCTTTCCTCCTGGACCTCTGGAGCCAACGCGAACAAATGGTGCTACTTGATTATAGTTATTGCCATAATGTGACTGTAGCAGGTCATCTATGCTGTTAATTAGACTATGAGAGGGCGCAATAATTAATCTGCTTTCTTTAAGACTGTTAACTAATTCCTGTGTATAGTCATCTTTCTCAATGATTGACTTAAAGACATAATCATAGAAATTATCATCATAATGGGTTAATCCACTTTCAAAATTAAGACGGTAGTTTTTTTGTAATATATTAAGGTTGATTGAATATATGTCATCTTTCCACTGTCTAGGAATGTTCAGCTCTATGTTGGTACTATGTTCGTAAAGTGACGAGATGCCTTTCCAAAAGTTATGAGGGTCGATATTAAGAACCCTAGAATTGTAGCGCAATAGATACTCAAGCGTTCCAACGCCTCGTGGTGGTGGTAATTGTCCTATATCACCGAACATAAGCATTTTTTTCGCATGACGTCTCGCCTTGAATAGAATAGAGTACAAATTATCAAGTGATAGCATACTGATTTCATCTAGTAATATATTGGCTTCACCTACATAGTTATTACCCAATACATGGAGGCTGGAAAATAGCTCTTTATAGGTGTTATCGCCAGTTGTTTCAACGGCTTTGTTGATAGCTTTATTCAACTGTGACTTTGATTTGTGGGTGGGACTTAGAATATATAAACTTTCGCCTTTTGCTAATATTTCCATTGCTTCTTCAATCAATTTCGTAGTTTTGCCACTTCCTGGCTCTCCACAATTGATCGATATAGAAATTTTATTATTTTCCATTATTTCAATCCTTAGTTAATTTATTTTTTATATTTTGTTTTAGTCCCTATGCTTATATATTAGGAGGGGGACTATTTTAAAACGGGTTATTTATTATTGATTAATATAGTCACTTTTCATATTTTCGTAGAAAATTGAAAACCTTTTTACTTTTTGAAAAAAAGTGAAAAGACAGCAACTACTAGTACTAACTCATAACAATTAATAATATTGAACCAGTACTAGTTAGGTTATCAACTTGCAAAAACCACAAGTTAATAACTGTTCGAGTTATCGCTACGCGAAACTCGCCCATACGATATCTAATATTAATTAAAATCTAAATGGTAACTTATTTCGCTCCTGTGCCAATTCCTTATCTCGTTTAGCTTTATCTTTTTCAGCAATAAACTTATCAATCATAGTCATAACCTTAGCTTTGGATACTGGTTTGATACGATTATCCAGCTTGGGAAGGAATACCTTAGTAGGATTTTTTAATTCAATCTTGCTAGGCATAGCATTGGAGAAATGTGGTTTATTTGGAATGCGAGCCTCGAACTTAATCCAATCCCATTTTTGCAATAGTCCTAATTTTTCACGTATTTCTTTTGTGTAAGTAATCCATCCAAAATTAAAATTGTGGTTATCGCTTCCAATATTTCTCAGATAGACGATAGGGCGCCTTTCTCCTGTAATTGATTCAAATATGTCAAATCCCACTACTGTAGCGCTAAAGTATTCTCTTGTCCGATTCATCAATAATGTCATCCCTTTTCTGTATTTTTTAAAATATAACCCTTACAAATGTTGATATAACAGCACTTATAGGCTTGTATTTGGAATAAAATATTCATTTTATTAATTAAGTAATTCTGTGTATAAATGAGCCTCGCAAGCGTATTTTTTATTAATTAAATGATTTTATTCTTTAAGTATTCATCGATGGCTAAACGGTCAAAGCGTAGAACACCTCCAATCTGCACGGCGGGCAAACCTTCGGCAATAGCCTTCTGGAAAGTTCTGTAGCATATTCCCATATATTTGCACGCCTCTTTTTTATTCATATAGCGAGGTGCTAGGCTAAACATAAGAGAGAGTTGTTCCATTAATTCCTTATTGTCAGTTATTTGTTTTAATTCCATCTGCAAACCTCCAGTTAATTTTTAAGCCACTATTACGTGACTATGTATGATGCGCTTTATATAGGGTGCGAAAAGAGTTTCAAGTAAAAAATATTAAAAAATACCTTTACACTACTAATATGGATAAAAAAACATCAATTAGATACAATTCCATTTAATTCCGTACACTTATACCATGGGGTAAAAATGTAGTGTTTTACTAAAAAAATCTAATAAAATTTACCTTACATAGATAACATAGTGAAAAAATTTTGTTTCAAGTAAAAAATATCCCCATGTCTATATATGTATAAAAAAACGAGAAAATGCCAAGAAAATACAAAAAATATCAATCAGATACATTTCTATACCTCTACAGATAATATGTATAAATTTAAGAAATCTCACAAACAAATTGTGAAATCTCTTAAATTTATTTTTTGAGTTGCCTAAACAAAGATTTAAATGTAACATGTAGCTGTTGCGGGTCTGACTCTGCAACACGGGAGGTCATCCCAATATTTTCAAAAAATGTGAGCCTCGCAAGCAACACAGGAGCGAAAATAAAAATGGCAAAAATTAAAAAATATACAACAAAAACAGGAAAAATTAGATATGAATTTCAGGTGTACGCGGGAGTTGACTCTCTAACCGGACGCCAAAAGACCACGAGAAGACGTGGCTTTAAGACGAGGAAAGAGGCCTCCATCGTATTGAGTAGATTAGAATTGGAAATCGAAAAAAGAGGACTACAGGAGGATGAGAGACGCTTTTTCAGGGATGTTTGCGCGGAGTGGATGGAACAGTACCGTTTAACAGTGCGAGAGTCTACCTTAGAGAAGACCCAACGGATTATCAATATCCATGTACTACCTGCCTTCGGAGATATGGTAATTAATAATATAACTCCGAACGTCTGCCAAAAAGTTGTTAATAAGTGGTTTTTGGAGGCTAAGTCCTACAAAAAATGGCTGAATTACGCTTCGATGATTTTTGATTATGCTCTCAGAGCCGAGTACGTGGGGCGGAACCCTTGCACGCTGGTAACAATGCCACGAGTACAGGAACAGGCAGGCGAAAAGTTAGAAAACTTCTGGACCAGAGACGAACTGAATACCTTTTTCGATTACGTGACTCCCGAAAGAGACGTAGAACAATTCACGATGTTCAGGGTGTTGGCTTATTCTGGTATCAGAAAAGGGGAATTACTAGCGCTAACGTGGAAGGATATCAACTTTGAGGACAATACGTTGCGGGTCAATAAGACCCTAACGCAGGGATTAGGTGGGAAGCTAATCGTACAACCTCCGAAGAGTAGGGCTGGACGCCGTACAATCGACTTGGATGACAGTACCATGCGATACCTCAGGCAATGGAAGGGTGTTCAACGCGAGACTTTTCTGGGGATGGGCTTCAATACTAACAATGTTGATCAGTTAGTATTTGCTAGCAATAGAAATCATTTTCGCTCCATGAACACCCCCACCAAATGGCTTAATAAAGCTATTAAAGCCACGGGACTCAAACACATCTCAATTCATGGGTTTAGGCACACACACGCCTCACTACTGTATCAGTCTGGAGTAGGTCTTAAGGAGACTCAACAGAGATTGGGACACTCAAGAGCAGACAGTAGCGTTACGCTCGACGTGTACACTCATACGACAGAACAACAGAATGTAGCAGCTTTGCAGAGGTTTGAAAATTACGTTGAGGCCAAATAACTAAAATTGGCTAAGCTTTATAGAATTTTTTGTAAAAAATAAGTGCTTTAAACCTTGCCATAATAGGAATAAGTACCAAAAAAATTGGCTAAGCTTTTGGCTAAGTTTTAGGTCAATTCTGTGCAATTTTAAGCAAAACATGAATATTTAGAAGTACAAAAAAATCCCGTCATATCAACGTTTTAACGCTGTATACAACGGGAAGGAATAGCAAAAATGGAGTCGGCGGGAGTCGAACCCGCGTCCAAGCATGTCGCCACCATGACATCTACATTCATATTCATACTACTTAAATTTCGCGAAATAAGACGCCGTATGTCGGGGCTTCATTAAAACGCTAGTCTGTAAATCCTCTTCTTAAGCACCCAGGCCAGTACTTAAGCGCAAGTCCACTTCATTTAGGACCCGTATCTAGCCCATGGACGAGACTAGGCGGATCTACGTCAAGCTACTATTAGGCAGCTAAAGCGTAAGAATTGTTATTATTTTTTGCAGTTATAATAAACTGAACGTTTTTACGTAGCCGTAACCTACGAAATGCAGTCATGGCTCGACCCATACCTGTCGAATCCATAACGACCCCAAAATAGAACCTATGATTTATTATATCATAGGATGCCAGGTTTTAACGGCGATTTTTATCGTTTTCAATCGGAATTGGTCGATAAGCTAACTGTTGTTGACCTTGGAGATTGTTTAAAAGACGGTCAAGCAATTCTGAATTTTGGAGGTTCTTTAAAAGGTAATCCAGCAAAGCATTTTTAGTTTTTTTCATGAGAAATTCCTCCTTCTATATGCACCCATCATAATACATGATTCAAGAAAGTCAAACAGTTTTGCCTATTGCTTAACTATTCCTTAAATGTCACAATTTAAGTAACTAGGAAAAGAGGAGGAGAGCCATGAGCCAGATTGATGAAATTCATCGAGTCGAGATTGAGATGTTAAAAGTTATTATCGAAATTTGCGATAAACATGATATTAAATACATGCTAATCGGTGGAACATTGCTGGGGGCGATCCGGCACGGCGGATTTATTCCATGGGATGATGATGTCGATCTAGGGATGACGCGTGAAAATTACGACGAGTTCGCTAGGGTCGCGCCAGTTGAGTTCCAAAATACACATTACTTTATGCAAACGGCGGATACGGATCCCAATTTTGCATTTAGTTATATGAAGGTTTTAGATACTAATACTTATATAGAAGAAAAAAATAATGTTAATGATGCCCACAAGGGAATTTTTATTGATATTTTTCCTTTTGATAAGGTTCCTCGTCAACCTGAAATTCGCCAGGCAGTCTACAATCGCTTTAAGATTAATGACGCCGCAATTCTCGTACGGCTAGGGTACAACATTATCAAAACACCATTCCGTAAAGCGCCTAATGAGAAGCCTTTAGAGTTGTTCATGAGTGTAGCCAAGTTAAAAGAGCGACGTGAAAATATCATGCGTCTGTATGATAATGAACCATTTCATCATTATAAAAACTATGCTTCTCAGTACGCCTATGATAAAGAAGTTTTAAGTCAGTCCGAATTAATAGAACTAACCACGCATAAGTTTGAATCCATTGAAGTTTCGATTCCCAAACACTACGACCGTATTTTGAAACGGATGTATGGTGATTACATGCAGCTGCCACCAGAAAAAGAACGCGTTTCTAAGCACATTGATACGGTGATTATTAATGGAAAACGAATCGAATAGAACCGAGGAATTTTAATGGAAAAACTAAAAGAGCGCATGGATGCGTTTAGTGACGCGGTCATTGCGATTATCATTACAATTATGGTATTGGAATTGCCAATCCCCAAGCATGATTTATTTAGCGAATATATGCAATTTGGTAAAGCAGTTGGAATCTTTTTTATTAGTTTTTGTTTTGTAGCAAATATTTGGTACCAACATTCCATGTTATTTAATGATGCAAAAACAATGAATGATCATATTTTTATTCGGGAATTCATTTTTTTAGCTTTCTTAAGTTTGATGCCAATTTTTACAAAAATTATTACTTACGATACCAATCGGACAACGGTTTTAGCCTATGGAATTTTAAATATTATTGTTAATGGATTGTTTGTAAGGCTTAGCTATGCGGTCATCAAACAAAAATATACCGATCAACAAGATATTAAACGTATTTTTCATAAGGTCTACGGTAATCATAATAACTTTTTGGGTTATGCCAGTATTACCATCTTGGTTTTAGCGTACTTTTTCCCTAAAGCGATGGTGGTCGTTTACTTAGCGATGCCCGTTATTTCTTTTGTGACGACACGCCATGATTATACGGACTTACAAGATGTCGCACAGTTACCTAAAAATGAAAAGGAACAGTTCTTAGAGACGTCAGGTAGTAGTCTTCGTGAATTGCGTCTAATGCAACGTGAAATTATGCGTAAATATCGTGGAAAAGGCCGCAATAATCCTGAAATGCAGGCCGAACTAACGGCACTATTCCAGAGTCACCCAGAATTGAAAAATAAAAGAGGCCGTCGCTTTTAATGCGATGACCTCTTTTATTTAACTATCTTGACGAGTGGCTGCGATTGCTAATTCACGGATGTTAACCGCTTGTGGCATATCATAAATGAACTTAACACTTTCAGCAACATGTTTGGGATCCATCGTGATACCACCCATACTCTTTTTCCATTCGCCATAATCGACCAAGGCATTTTGGTCAGTAACGTGGGTGAGGAGTTCAGTTTCAGCAGCGCCTGGGGCAACCATTGAGATTCGGACATTTTTACCAGAAACTTCTTCTCGGATAGTTTCGCTAAGTCTATGAACACCGAATTTAGAAGCAACATAAGCCGCATGGTTAACGAAGGTCTTCTTACCAGCTAGGGATGACATATTAATGATGGTTCCATGTTCGCGCTCTAACATGCTGGGTAAAATAATTTGGGTTCCATTTAAAACGCCCATAACATTAGTATCCAACATGGTTTGCCACTCGGTTGGGCTTTGGGTAGTCACGTTGCCTAATAGCATCACCCCAGCGTTGTTAACGAGTAAGTCAACTGGTCCAAATTTAGCTTCAGCATGTTCAATAGCTGTTTTAAATTGAGCTTGATCTGTTACATCGACGCTTTCAATCATGACGTTTTCAAAGTTAAGCGGTAAAGCTTGAATCTTTTCAACTCGGCGACCTAGTAATAATTCAGGGTAACCTGCCTGATTAAAAATTTTGGCTATTTCTGCTCCAAAACCAGAGCTAGCACCAGTAATAACAATTAATGGTTTATTCATATTATGTACCTACCTTTGTTTTATGATATATTTGATGTTACTACTTGGAGTTAACTCCAAGTCAAGGAGAAATTTTAAAAATGAAAACATATTTAATTGGCGATATTGCTAAAAAAATGAATGTAACAACCGATACTTTACGTTATTACGATAAAGAAGGGCTATTACCTTTTGCTAAAAGAAATGAAGCGGGTAGGCGAATTTTCACGGAAGATGATTTAGGATACGTGGAAGTGATTAACTGCCTGAAAAAATCGGCGGTGCCTGTCAAAGAAATTGGTCAATTTATCGAGTGCTGTATGCAAGGGGATCAAACCTTAGAACAACGCTATGACTTTATGGTTAAACGAGAAGCAGCCTTGGAGCGGCAAATTAAAGAATTAGAAACGCAGCTCGCGTTCTTAAGATGGAAGAAGTGGTATTACGCCCGGGCTAAAGCCGCTAAAACGGAATCAGTTAATTTTAAACCAGGTACTCAGAGATCAGATCCAGCCTTATATGATCATTATCAAAAACTCCATCCTGCTTCAAATAAATTTATCGAGTAAAAGTGCGATTTGAAATTTACAAAACTGAATTTATATGCTAATCTAACGAGAAGTAGATATAATTATCAACCGTAAGAAGAACGAGTATTTAAAGCCCATAACTTAAAGCGAATTGAGGATAGTGCGAGCTCAAAAAGTTATTCTTTTAAGAAAAACATCTTCTTTGTTTCTAAGCTGAAATCACAGTAGGCTTAGACGGGGCCGGCCCGTTACAGCTTGGAAAGCATTTCGATGCTTATTTTAAGATGTTTAATTTAATTAAACGAATTTTGGGTGGTACCGCGAAAGTCCTTCGTCCCTTCTGGGAGGAGGACTTTTTTATTTGTACCGGACTTTTTACGAGGATAAGAATGGAGGATTTATTCATGGAAAACACATTAGTTAAAACACTCTACTCTCAAGCAGAACATGATGCTGACGTAGAAGTGGAAGTAACTGGCTGGTTAAAAACCATCCGTTCTTCAAAGAAAATTAGCTTTTTAGAAATTAACGATGGTTCTTACATCAAGAATGTTCAAGTTATCATGGACAACAATGCCCTTGAAAACTCTGAAGAAATTCGTAAGGCAGCAATCTATTCTACAATCAAAGTTGTAGGTAAAGTGGCTGATACACCTAAGGCTAAGCAACCATTTGAAATTCAAGCTAGTTCAATCACAATTTTAGGTAGCTCAAACAGTGACTACCCATTGCAAAAGAAGGAACATACTCCTGAATTCTTGCGGGAACAAGCTCATTTACGTCCTCGGACAAACACTTTCTATGCTGTTTTCCGGATTCGTTCATTGGTTTCTTTTGCTGTTCATCAATTCTTACAAAGCAACAACTTTGTTTACGTTAACACACCGATCATCACCAGCAGTGATACTGAAGGTGCCGGTGAAATGTTCAAGGTAACAACGCTAGATTTGAACAACTTACCTAAGAACGAAGCTGGGGAAGTAGATTCAAGCAAGGACTTCTTCAAACAACCTACCAACTTAACCGTTAGTGGACAATTGAATGCAGAAGCTTTTGCTTTGGCTTTTAGAAATGTTTATACATTCGGCCCAGCCTTTAGAGCTGAAAACTCACATACTACGCGTCATGCTTCAGAATTCTGGATGATTGAACCAGAAATGGCCTTTGCTAACCTTCAAGATATTATGAATACTTCTGAAGATTTGTTGAAGTACGTGGTTAACTATCTTTTGGAAAATGCTAAAGAAGAATTGGAATTCTTGAACGGTGCCGTTGATCCAGAATTAAAAGCTCGTTTGGAAGCTACTAAGGATGCTGACTTTGCCCGAGTTTCATACACAGAAGCCATCGACATCTTAATGAATGCCGATCAAGAGTTTGAAAACCCAGTCGAATGGGGCATTGATTTACAAACTGAACACGAAAGATACTTAAGTGAAAAGGTATATCAAAAACCTGTCTTCATCACGGATTATCCTAAGGACATCAAGGCCTTCTACATGCGTGAAAATGAAGACCACAAGACTGTAGCTGCAGTTGACCTTTTGGTTCCTGGTATCGGTGAATTAATCGGTGGTAGTCAACGTGAAGAACGTCTCGACAAGATCAACGAAAAGATTGCCGAATTCCATCTCGATCCTAAGGAATACGAATGGTACGCTGAACTAAGAAAATACGGAGAAACTGAACATTCTGGTTTCGGAATTGGATTCGAAAGATTACTTATGTACGTAACCGGAATCGAAAACATCCGCGATGTAATTCCATTCCCTCGTACACCAGGAAATGCTAGTTTCTAATTTAATCGTTAAAATAAAAAGCACCCAATCACAGATTGGATGCTTTTTTATTTAACCATCTTATAATTTAAAAAATAAGTGTTGCGTAGCAGTGCACAATTAGTGTGAATAATATGATAGCCCATTTTCTCGAAAAAAGGGACTGCTGTAATAGAGGCATAAGTAGAATATTCAGAGGATGTAATGGTTTGCTCTAATTTGTTTACTAGGCTAGTAGCGATTCGTTGACGTTGATATTTAGGATGAACAAAAAGATGGTCTAAGTACCCAGATGTACTCATATCTGCAAATCCAATAACGCCAGAAGAATTAATGGCTACTAGAGCGATATTATTTAAAGTAGATTTTTTCCACTTTTGTTTATCAATGTTACTCCATACTTCAATTTGTTTTTGATTATAATCTTTTTGATTAGTTTCACGAATAGACTTAGAAATCATCATTAAAGTTGAATCTTCGTCAGTGATTTGATATTTCCTAATATGCATTTTATTATCCTATCTTTTGGTATGTTAAATAATATGATTTTTTCGATATGTACGTGGTGAGCATCCTAAATGGGTGGTGAAAACCTTACTTAGATAAAATGGGTCTGTAAAACCGGTTTGTTCGGAAATTTCTGCTAACGTTAGATTTGTAGTGATTAGTAGTTTTTGAACTTTTTTCAATTTTATTTTTGTGTAAAAACAGACGGGAGTTTCACCTATTGTTTTTTTGAAAATCCTTGAAAAATAAGCGGTACTTGTATTGGTAAATTGGGCTATTTCACTAATTGAAAGAGAAGAATTGTGTTCCATAAGTTCAATTGCAGAATTAATAATGTTATTTCTAGATAATGCTTGTTTCGGTTCTATAGGTTTAAATTTTTTTATTTTTAAAAGCATGAAGAAATCTTCTACGATATGATTTTGGATATAATGTGAATCTGTGTTTAAACTGAAATTTGTTTTACGTAGAAATTCACAGTTTTCATAAAAGCGATGTGATCCTAAGTGGTGTTTACCTATAAAAGTCGGTGTGACTGGATCGGGGATTACTCTAATGAAATGGAAACACATCGGTTCAAGCATATTACGTTTGAATTTGACATAAGGCGGAATTAATAAAATATCATTGGCAGAAGCGATTCCGGAATATTGAGAAAATTCAAATTCACAGGAACCGCTTTCGATAATATACATCACATAATTGGAGCCGATATCAGATTCTAGTTGAAAACTAGGTTTGTTTTCCCAGTATGTATATCCTTGTGTTAGAGTGGCCAAAAGTATCACCTCTTTTTGGTCAAAATAATACATGTTTTGGGCTTAAAAGTAAATGGAGTGGAGAATTCCTTTGTAGTACTGTTAAGACAAAAGGAGGGATAACAAAATGGTGACAATGTTAAAGAGGAAGGTTAATTCTGATATAACTGTTATTGGGGGAGGACTGGCTGGAATTTGTGGAGCTATTGCAGCAGCTCGTCTTGGACAAAAAGTTAGTTTAGTCCAGAATCGTGGAGTACTGGGAGGTAATTCTAGTAGTGAGGTACGTGTTTGGGTAGCTGGTGCTACTAAACATGGTGTGAATCGTTATGCTCGAGAGACGGGGATAATGGGAGAGTTATTTGTTGAAAACCAGTATCGTAATCCTGAAGGAAATCCTTATTTATGGGATGTACTTTTGATGGAAAAGGTTAAAGCAGAACCAAATATTCAACTATTTTTAAACACTGAAGTGACCTCGATAGTAATGAATCAAGATAAAACAATTAAAAGCGTTACTGGTTTTATGTCAGCATCAGAAACTTTACTAGAATTTGAAAGCGGTTACTTCATTGACTGTACGGGCGATGGTTTAATCGGGTTCTTAGCGGGAGCTGAATTTAATATAGGACGCGAGAGCAGTAATGTTTACAACGAGAGTTTAGCTCCATTCGAGGCAGATGAGGATACGCTTGGGAGTTCCTTATTTTTCTACACGCGCAACGTGGGACACCCAGTGAAATATATCAAGCCCAGTTTTGCTAAAGACATCACAGAAACATCAATTGTAAATAACCGAATTATTCGAAAAGAGGATAACGGATGTGCCTATTGGTGGATTGAATGGGGCGGAGAATTAGATATTGTACATGATAACGAAAAAATACGAGACGAGCTACAATCAGTAGTTTATGGTATTTGGGATTACATTAAAAATTCTGGAAAATATGATGCAGACAATCTAACCCTGGATTGGATTGGTTCAGTTCCTGGTAAACGTGAATATCGTCGTTTTAAGGGCGGATATGTATTAAAGCAACAGGATATTGAAGAACAAACATTATTTGATGATCGAATTGGATTTGGGGGATGGTCAATCGATTTACATCCAGCAAGTGGGATGTACAACGATTCTGTTGGTGCAAAGCATTCTGTTGCAGATGGTGTATATCATATTCCTTATCGTATTTTATATTCGCGGGATATTAATAATTTGTTCTTTGCTGGACGGGATGTTTCAGTATCACACGTGGCTTTTGGAACAGTACGGGTAATGGCTACTTGCGCAGTAATGGGACAAGCTGCGGGTACGGCAGCTGCTTTGGCAAATGAAAAGCAAATTAAGCCAGCCGCAATTTATTCTAATTATTTGCAGGAATATCAGCAAACCTTATTGAGAGAGGATGGTTCTGTTTTAGGAGTTAAAAATGAAGATTTAAATGATTTGGCAAGAAAGGCTGAAGTGACTGCATCTAGCGCGTTAAAAGAAATTAATACATATGCGGTAGATATGGATCCGTATCCACTTGATAAAGCGGTTGCCTTCACATTGCCTGTAGATCCTAATATTAAAGAACTTAAACTCCTTATTTCAACGGCCAAAGCAACAGAATTAAAAGTTACTTGGTATAGCACAGGAAAACCACAGAATTATATCCCAGATTCTAAAATTGATGAACAGACAATTGAAGTTGAAGCAAACTTTATGGGATGGAAAACAGTTAATATTGATTGGCAACCAGAACAACCACAAAATATTTTTGTGATAGTAGAAAAAAATGAAAATTGTTCTGTATATCTAGGGCATCAAGAATTTGCCGGTGTTTTGAGCTATGTAAATGATCCAATTCAAGAATTGAGTCAGCCAGAATTACATGACTATTCACGTAAAAGTCCTTTGTTGTATTGGACTAATCAATCGATTAGTCGTCGGAACTTTGTTTTTAAAGTGGAACAAACAGAAGCATATTCAGCAGAAAAAATTATTAATGGGTATGTGAGACCATATGGTGGTCCTAATATGTGGGTGACTAATTTCAGAAATAAACCAGAAGAAATTCAACTTACTTGGACGAAGCCGCAACATATAAAGCAAATTAATTTAACTTTTAATGATGACGTTAATGAAGACATTATTAACCTCCATCATCACAAAACTTACTTTGAACAGGTTCCTGAGTTAATTAAATCTTATCGAGTGTACTATCAAAGTGAGGATGAGTGGCATTTATTATGGCAAACAGATTCTAATCGAGAAAGACATATTGTCCAAAAATTAGATCAAACGATTGAGACTAAAAAATTAAAATTTGAATTATTACAAACCAATGGTAGTCAACAAATTTCATTAAATGAGATTCGAGTTTATTAAGGAGGTTTACTATGGAAAGTAGTCATAAAAAACTATCTACCAATATGCGCTATGTTATTTTAGCGTTAGTATTCATTAATATCGTAATTAATTACATGGACAGAACCAATGTTTCAATTGCAATGCCGGAACTTTCTAAAGAAATTCATTTATCAACGGTTCAACAGGGGCTAATCTTTTCAGCGTTTGGTTGGATTTATGCTGCAATGTAAATTCCAGGTGGTATTCTATTAGATAAATTTGGTTCTAGAATTATGTATTTCATCAGTCTATTTGGTTGGTCCTTAGTTACTGTTTTTCAAGCCTTTATTGGTGGCTTTGGACAATTAATGGGACTGAGATTAGGAGTAGGCTTCTTTGAAGCTCCTGTTATGCCTGCTAATAATCGAGCAATTTCTTATTGGTTTCCAGAAGATGAACGAGGTTCTGCGATCGGTATTTATTCATCGGCCCAATTCCTAGGACTGGCTTTTTCTACACCAATTTTATATTCAATTCATAATACAATCGGTTGGCGAGGGCTGTTTATTGTCACAGGAATCATTGGAATAATTTGGTCAGTTGTTTGGTATATTTTATATGCTGATCCCAATAAGAGTCGGTTTGTTGGTGATGACGAATTAGCATACATTAAAGCGGGCGGCGCGATTTCCGAAGGTGATGATGCACAGTCAAACTCTAATACAAAGCAAGAAAAAACAAAAATAACATGGGAAAATATTAAGCAATTATTTACACGGCGTTTATTAGGAATTTATATTGGTCAATTTGCCATCTCTGGAACATTCTGGTTTTTCCTAACTTGGTTCCCAACATATTTAACTAAGGCTAAACACGTTAACTTCTTGCAATCAGGTATGTTATCGTCCATTCCTTATTTGGCAGCGTTCTGTGGAGTTATCTTAGCTGGTTTTATGTCTGATAAATTATTGAAGAGTGGTAAGTCAGCAAGTTTCGCACGGAAAGCACCTGTAATTACTGGATTACTATTAACCTTATTAATTTTAGGTGCTAACTATGTAAGTAGTCCCGCACTAATAATTATGTTTATGTCTATAGCATTTTTTGGAAACGGTTTAGCGACGATCACTTGGGTGTTTGTTACAGCATTAGCTCCTAAACATTTAATTGGTTTAGCCGGAGGAATTTTTAACGGTTGTGGAGCATTATCTTCGATAGTGATACCAATTGTGATTGGTTTCCTTGTATCAAAAGGTAATTTCTCATCTGCGTTAATTTTTATTGCTGCTATCGCATTAGTAGGAGCTTTATCATATATTTTAGTAGTAGGAAAAATTGAAATTAATGAAGATTAGGTTAACAGATTATGAATTGAATTTTTAAATAAATTTGCTAGATATTATTATAATCAGCAACTAAAAACACATTCTGCATATTTTCAGAATGTGTTTTTAGTTTATTTAATCCTTCTACCAATGAAACGCCACCTGCACCCCCATAATTAACATCCGCACCCCAATTGTTGCCAGAATCAATCCCATCAACTTCGTAATCACGTTCATAATGTTATTACCCAATTTAGCCATAATTTGTTCCCCGTAGATAAAAATGAAATAAGTTATGACCGATAGAACGACAAAAGCACTAATCACGATGAAGGGATTGGTACTACTCGACAAGTTCATAGTAGTGGCGATGGTTCCAGGACCAGCCAGCACCGGCATAGCCAGTGGAGAAATCGCTACGTCAGTATTATTACTGTTAATGGAATCCTTAACCGATTGCTTGGGATCATGCTGAATAGGGGACACGTTCCCTTGGATCATGTGATAACCAATCAAACCTAGAATGATTCCACCCATAATCCGTAAAGCTGAAAGATTAATACCAAAGATACTAAAAATGTAATTACCTAGTAGTGCAAAAAGTGCCACAATCACGGTCGCAACGATGAAGGCTAAGCGTGCAATGGCATCGACTTCTTTTCTATTATTATCAGCAGTCAAACTCACAAACATGGGTAAGTTAGCAAAAGGGTTCATAATTGCGAAAAAGGCGGTAAATGATAGCAAGAAAGCTTGAACTAAATTCATAGTGCACCTCCGTTAATTAAGTTGAATTAGCTTAACTTAATTATATGGGGGAACGATTTAAAACCCAATTAATATGGCTGGTTAAGAAGGGAAAAGCGGTCTTTAAAGACGAATTTCCAAAAATACTCGATTTTTATAAAAAGAGCTTGTATTTAACTAAACGTGTATAATATAATGCTTGTGAAGATAGATAGCATTAGCCATCACTTATCTATCTTTATGCGTTTTTATACATACTGAATGCTGGGATTCAGTATGTCAATATCCCTAAAGGCGCCCTTAATTACGAATTATAGTATTAATCCAAAATAGAGGAGGCTAAAAAGTTTACATAAAAATAAGACTTTTATATATTATGAAAATATTCACAATATATAAATGAAAATCATTAGTAACATTTGAATTATTGATGATTAGATTAGTTGTAGTATCGGGGAAGCAGATTAAAAAAGGGGTATTAAGATGAAGAAAATTATTTTAAGTGCAATGTTATGTGGTGGTATGTTATTAGGTGTTGCCAATAGTGGTGTAGCTCATGCAGCTGATAAGCTAACCGGGAATACAACCGCAACTGCTACAGTTACTAAAGGTGATGTCACGTTAGACATTGATTCTGCAATCAATTTTGATCCACAACCTTTAAGTGGGGATGTAAACTTTGGTTCTCAAGATGTTAACTATAAAGTTACAGATTATTCTGGAGATACTAAAGGATACCAACTATCTGCTAAATTAGGTGACACAGATGCAACTCGTACGGTAAAAATTGGTGACGCAACACTTTCTGATGCTGCAGCAGTAGTAGCATCTAAAGATTCTAATATCGTCGGGGAAAACGCTGATAAATTATCTGTAAGCCTTGAATATAATGGAATAAAAGAAGTAAAGGATTATAGCACTGCTATTCAATGGAATTTAACTAAGACTCAAACAGAACAAATTACAGAATAGCACCATTATTCCGAGGAGAGACTTAGTTCTCTCTTCTTTTTTTGAAAAGAGATCGATATGAAAAAAATATTCACGTTGGTATTTATATTTGTAATCAGCATTCTAACTGCGACGAATGTACATGCTGATCATAAACTTGCTAGTTATTCAGTGACACCCATTTTTTCGGAACATCAGACGGATGGAGCCGATAGCTATTTTGACATCAAATGGCCACCAGCTAGTAAGGAATCATTTGGTATTAAAATCACAAATAATACTAAAAAGACCAAGCGATTTGAAATTGAAGTGAACAAAGCTCGGACTAATCGTAACGGCATTGTTGACTATTCTGATCGTACTCCGGAAAAAGCTAATACGGTTTACAAATTGACTCAAATGATTAGGTTGCCTAAAGAAGTCGAAGTTACTCCCAACAGTAGCCAAATTATTCACGGCAGCATTAGTTTTCCAGCTAAAGATTTCAATGGAATTTTGATGGCTGGATTACATTTTACGGAGAAAACGACAACAGCAAAGAAAAATACAGTTTCTAACACGGTTGCTTATAACATTCCGTTCGTAATCCGCGGAAATCATGACCAACGTCCCAAACCACGGTTATCCCTAGATCAATTGAAGATGACTAAACCTAACTTGAGTACTTACGAATTAGATGCAAAGCTTACCAACCATCATCAAAATTTACTTAAGAGTGTCAAAACGGTTTCGTCCATCAAAAATATGGATAATAAAACCCTCAAAAAGGAAACTAAGCGGATTGACATTACGCCTGAAACAACTTTTGAGAATCCTATCCAAGTACCTAAAAATATAAAAGCAGGTCAATACAAGCTTGTTTTGACCATGCAACATGGAAAAGATCATTGGAAATTTGAAAAGAACTTCAAGATTAAGCCAGCTGATTTGAAGGTCGCTAAGCGCCATCAGATTCAAAATCATTCGGCCTTATTCATCGGACTGGCGGTAATTGCGCTCATCGTAATTGGCGTTGGCTGGATTATATTCAAGAAGCTAAAACGAAAATAGTTTTTTAACCCAAAAGAAGGCTCGCCGTTAAGCGAACCTTCTTTTTATTTGTCGTCTTTATGCATTTTATCTTTGAGTTCTTCCATGGCGCCTTCAGCTGATTCCTTGACGTCTTTAAGCTTATCTTTGACTTTACCAGTCATATTTTGAGCTTTACCTTTAGTTTCTTCTTTTTTGTCGCCAGTTACTTTGCCGGCACCTTCACGAACTTTACCTGTAACTCTATCTTTAGTATTTTCCAATCTTTCGTTATCAGACATAAAACAATACCTCCTAAAAGTTAAGTTTTTTGGTTCATCTCCATTGTAGCAAGTCCACCATCTAAAGTAGTAATGATATGCTCAACTTGAGTCGATGGACAAAAAGTTGTATCATGAAACCGAATTCAAAATTTAATAAATATCTGCACTAGGGGTGTTCTTAGAAGAACTGAGATACGCTTGTTCAGCGTGATCCCTTTGAACCTGTAAGTTAGTACTTGCGAAGGAAAGTGTTTAATTGTTGAAACCAAAACCATCCTTCTGTCTACAAAAGGGTGGTTTTTTCGACATTAAGGGCAGTGATAGATATTGGTAAGGAGCTTATTATGAACCTTCAAGATATTGCCAAAATCCGGGAAGTTAATCCGGTAGTAGTTAATTATGCTAATTTTGTTACCCCATTTTTGGTGGCGAATGGCTTAAATGCGGTGGGAGCTTCTCCCATCATGAGTGATGAAGTTAGTGAAGCGGAGGAACTCGTCCAACTCGCATCGGCCGTGGTGATTAATGCTGGCGCTTCTCGTAAAGAGAGCTGGCCACTGATGAATAAGCTGTGTGAAGCAGCTAATCAATATCAAAAACCACTCGTCTTAGATCCCGTCGCAGTCGGTGCCACCCAGTACCGCAAAGCCCTCAATTTGATGTTACTAGAAAAATATCATTTCGATGTGATTCGTGGAAATATCGGAGAAATCGCCGTTTTAGCCGGTATCGATTGGCAAACGCGCGGTATCGACGCTGGAAATGGGACCGGCGACATGAGCGCAGTTGTCCAAGCTTGTGCCCAGAAATTTAAGAACGTGGTGATTGCTAGTGGTGAAGTCGATTATATCAGCGACGGTCAACAAGTGATCACGGTGCACAATAACACTAAGTTGTTACCAGCCATCGTGGGCTCCGGCGATTTATTATCCAGTATCGTAGGAGCGTTCAGCGCCGTAGCTGAAAATACTTTAGATGCTGCTGTTACCGCTAGTTTGGTACTCTCGTGTGCGGGAGAACGTGCAGCGGCGCAACTCGATCAACAAAATCGACCAGGCAGTTTTTTGTCCTATCTTTTAGACGAATTAGCTAATATCACCCCTGAACAAGTTCAAGACCTTATGAAAATTGGAGAAGCATAAATCATGAAAAGTAAATTAGTACCTCAAGTTTTAACCATCGCCGGCACCGATAGTGGTGGGGGCGCCGGCATTCAAGCCGATATGAAGACGATGCAGGAGCGTCACGTTTTTTCGACCTGTGTGGTGGTGGCCGTTACCGCTCAAAACACGTTAGGCGTGCTCGATGTAGAAGTTATGCCCAAACGAATGATTGACCAACAATTTAAAGCCTTGGCGGAAGATCTAGATATCAAGGTAGCCAAGACTGGCATGCTCGCTAACACCGCGGTGGTAAACGCCGTGGTGGAAAACTATCGAAAATACGACTTTGGACCACTCGTCGTCGATCCCGTCATGATTGCTAAAGGGGGCGCAAAGCTCCTGAGTGATGATGCGGTTGATGCCGTGCGTACCCAACTCGCACCGCTGGCCTACTTAATCATCCCCAACTTACCGGAAGTAGAAAAATTAGCTGGGATGGAAATCAAAAATAATGCCGATGTGAAAGAGGCCGCTCGTCGCCTGCAACAACTCGGGGTTAAAAACGTCTTAATTAAGGGCGGTCATTTTAGTGATCAACCTGAAAGTCGAGATTACGTCCTATTTGAAAATGGCGAAGAAATGGAATTGACGGGACCCCGTTTTGAAACGAATAACACCCATGGCACAGGCGACACGATTTCTTCCGTGATTGTTGCCGAACTAGCTAAGGGAGCATCTTTGAAAGCAGCCTTGTGCACTGGTAAAGCATTTATCAATGCGGCGATTAGTGATGGGATTCAAGTTGGCCATGGACATGGTCCCTTGAACCATTGGGCTTATGGTGAGGAAGAACAATGAAATTCAATTCAGATATGTTAAAAATTTATTTTGTGGCCGGCACCCAAGATGTTGCTAATAAGGCGGATTTCTTACCTAAAGTGGAAGAAATCTTACAAGCCGGGGCAACGGCCTTTCAACTACGGGAAAAGGGTTATAACAGTATCGATAATCCAGCTGAATTAACCGAACTGGCTGAAAAATGCCATCAGTTAACCCAAAAGTATCACGTACCGTTGTTCATTGATGATGACGTGGACTTAGCTTTAGCCATTCATGCTGAAGGCATTCACGTGGGTCAAAAAGATGAAAAAATTGAGTCAGTTTTAAAACGGGTTCAGGGTTCGATGATTGTCGGGTTATCTTGTAACACCGAAGCGCAAGTCAAACAGGCTAACCAACTCGATGGAATTGATTATCTGGGAACCGGGACGGTCTTTGAAACGACCTCTAAAGCCGACGCGGGAGCCGCACTCGGTGTAGCCAAACTCCAAGAACTCGTCGAACTGAGTCACTATCCAATCGTCGCCATCGGGGGTATCACGCTTGATAATCTCCCCCAGACGATGGCTACGGGAGTCAAAGGCTTTGCGGCCATTAGTATGTTTACGCAGATGACGGCAGTGCCCACTCAAATGCAAAAAATTAAAGCGATCGTTAAGGGATGAGGAGGAAAGCTATGTTTTCAGCACGTTTAAAAGCAATTGCTCAACCCGTCCTCGCCGATATTGAAAATCATCCATTCGTGCGAGGAATTCAAGCGGGCGCCGTTCCGGCAGCGGCCTTAATGGTCTACGTTGAACAGGATACCTGTTTTTTAGATGCCTTCGCCAAAGTCTATGCGGGCGCTCTTTCCAAATGTACTACTAAAGACCAGATGCGCTTTTTTGAGGAACAGATTCGCTACACTTTAAATGACGAAGCTGGTGCACATCAAATCCTATGTGACATCGCTGGTCAAAAGCTCAGCGACCATCAACATGCCAAACAGCGACCAATTACCTACCTATATAATGAGCATCTTTTTAACGCTTTACGAACGGGAGATTTAATCGACTTAATTGCGGCAATGTTACCTTGTCCTTGGACGTATACTGAAATTAGTCAGCAAATTGTGGACGGAGCAGCACCAGATAATCCCTTCTTACCCTGGATTGAATTTTATCAACCTCAACCAGGTCAAATTGATGGCAGCATGGTAAAAACTTTATTTGGTATGGTTGACGAATTAGCAATAGGTCTCAGTGAGGAACGCCAACATGAAATCGAACAACGTTTCTTGCGAAGTTGCGAATTAGAGTATGAATTTTGGGAACAAGCATACTATCAAAAAGATTGGAAATATAAAAATTAGGCCAAGCGTGTTAGTATAAAAGTAAATAGGTGACGAATTTAAGAGGAGGTGACTTAATTGTCAGACTCCTTTTATTATTTACCCGTCATTAACATCCCAAAGAGAAGAAGAGGAATTACATGAATCCACAGGCAGTTTTGAAATCAAATTTTGGATATGATGCGTTTCGACCAGGGCAGGAGCGAGCCATCAACGCAGTTTTGGACCACCAAAACGTTTTGGCCGTCATGCCAACGGGCGGAGGGAAATCACTGTGTTATCAAATTCCAGCCTTGATGCAGGCGGGACTAACCTTAGTTATTTCGCCTTTGATTTCTTTGATGAAAGATCAAGTTGATGCTCTAGCAGCCAACGGAATTGACGCCACCTTCATCAATAGCTCCTTAGATTATGCGGAAATCAACGAGCGGTTTAGCCAAGCGCGCCAGGGTGCGGTGAAGCTGCTTTATATTTCACCAGAACGCCTCGATTCCGAATACTTTGATCGCTTAGCAGAACTACCGATTGATTTGATTGCCATCGATGAAGCCCACTGTATTTCACAGTGGGGGCATGATTTTCGACCGAGCTACCTAAAATTAACGGATATCATCCATCATCTTCCAACTCGACCAACGATTATCGCTCTCACCGCTACGGCGACGCCTCGGGTAGCTGAGGATATTAAGCAACGCTTAGCCATCCAACAGGAAGTTCAAACTGGATTTGCTCGACCTAACCTTTCATTTAAAGTCGTCAAGGATCAAGACAGCGACCGTTTTTTGATCGACTACTTGAAATTGAATCCAGATCAATCGGGCATTATCTACGCCAGTACCGTGAAAGAGGTCGAACGGCTCCATCGCCTTTTAACTAAAAAGCATTTCCAAGTGGCCATGTATCATGGACAACTTTCGAAAGAAGAACGTCGGCAAAATCAAGACGACTTTCTGTATGATCGAGTGCTAGTTATGATTGCAACCAACGCGTTTGGGATGGGGATTGATAAGAGTAACGTGCGCTTTGTCATCCACGACCAGATTCCGGGCAGTATCGAATCCTACTATCAAGAAGCGGGGCGTGCAGGGCGAGACGGTCTACCGAGTGAAGCCATCTTGTTATACAAATTGCGCGACGTTCAGATTCAGCACTACTATATCGAACAATCCGAACGAGACGAAGCCAGCATGACGATGGAATACCAAAAGCTACAGGCGATGAGTCAGTATGGTAATACGCAAAAGTGTTTACAGCGCTACATTCTAAATTACTTCAATGAAGATGCTCCAGACTGTGGGCAATGTAGTAACTGTTTGGATACGCGAGCTCTACAAGACGTGACGATTGAGGCTCAGCAAGTGTTGTCTTGTATCCGGCGGATGGGGGAACGTTTTGGAAAAGAAATGGTCGCCCTCGTACTGACGGGTTCGAAAAATCAGCGGGTAAAACAGTTGCACTATGAAAAATTATCGACATACGGTTTAATGCAGCAGCGGACCAAGAAGAGCGTGACCGAATTAATCGATTTTCTCACAGCGGCTGGATACATCGCCCCAGACGGCGGCCAGTTTCCCGTCTTGAAAATCACCGAGGAGGGCTTACGCGTTCTTTTAGGTCAGCAAAAAGTGGCTCGAAAAGTGGCACTTAAGGCAAATAAGTCTTTACCAGAAAACGACGCGTTGTTTGAAGAATTGCGGGCGCTTCGTCGGGAACTAGCTGAAAAACAAAACGTTCCTCCGTTTGTCATCTTTTCCGATCAAACTTTGCACGATATGTGCACAGTCATGCCAGACACGCTCGATGAAATGTTAGACGTGAAAGGAATCGGGGAAAGCAAACTCCAAAAATATGGTGAACAGTTCTTCCAAATTTTACGAAATTATCAAGAAGCTTAGTATTTGTTAAAGTGCTGAGCTTTTTTTGTTAGAATTTATAAGGATAGGTATAAAATGTTGCTACTGCCAATGAGTGAGGAGAATGCTACTTGCGAATCAGAACACTGCTAACCTGGTTGTTGCTTTTCTTGGGAGCAACGTGGGTCATTAAAAATAACATAGTCCAGATACCAGATAATGTGCAACAGACATTTCGAAACGGAGTTAGTCGGGTAACGACTAACTTAAATTCGATTTTGGATTCAAACTGGAATTTTAATCAAAATAAGACGTCGACCAAAAAGGATGTCAGTGACGACGCAACCCCGGTGGAATCGATTGTTAAAAACAAAAATTTATCGAATAAATACTACTACAGTTATCAAGCGGGAACTCCTGATGCTGTCCAGAATGTTTTTAAGCGCGCCATTGCGACTTACAATGCCACGGGGATTGTTAAAATTGTTCCGGGAGCGGAACAAGGCTGGCTAAATCATTTAGAGCTGGGAACCTATCGTAAAAATGTACCGCTAAATCAATCCCGCACGATTGAGCTAGGGATTGGTGGGCCAAAAATTATGGAACAAACGGGCGTAGTTAGTCGAATCGCCAACCATGCGTCCGCCAAACTCAACATTTACTACAACAAAGCCGTTTCACAAGCCGTCGCCACCCATGAAGTCGGGCATGCCTTGGGCTTAGACCACAGCCAAGCTGAGGATTCGGTCATGTACCCGTTGGATCGCGAGCAAACGGCTTTATCGCCAGCCGACCTTGCAGGGTTAAAATCAATTTATGGAGAAACTAAGTAAGAGCTACTAATGCAAATTAGGAGCTCTTTTATTTTGTTACAAAACATTACGGCAATATTACAATATGGAGTAAATGCCCGATAACAAAGCCCGTTTTCGGGTTAAGACGTTGAAAATTTATAGATTAAATGATAGATTTAATTGTGACTTATTAAAAATGGAGAGATACTGTATGAAAAAAACACTAACGTGGTTAGGAGTGGCGGTTGGTTCGTTAGCCGTTTTTGCTGGTGCAGGGTTCGGTGTAACCTTGGTCAATAAGGACTCACTTGCTACACATATGATTGCAAAGTACACGGGAAAAAGTAATGATTCCTCAAGTAGTTCTAGTACCACATCTTCTTCAGTAGAAGACTCAGCAACTTTAAAAGTTGCTAAGAGTTCCAATTTAGATTCGATTTTAAATAATGGTGAATATAACGGTTCAGCAGCCTTAGCGACGGGTAAGAAGATTCTTACGAGTTCACGGGGCTATGCTAACCATGCTGCTAAAAATGAAATGACGGCGAATAGCCAATTTTTAGTGGGGAAAATCCAAGATACGATTAATGCTGGGATTATCATGCATTTAATCGATACAGGCAAAGTTAAGCTCACTGATAAGCTTTCAAAATATGACAGCGAAGTTGCTGGAGCAGAATCCGTGAAAGTGGCCGATGTGATGAATCAGGCTTCAGGGATTACGGCGGATACCATCGCTAGTAGTGGTAAGACTAAGAGCTTAGTCAAAGAAGTTAATGCAAATGCTATCTATGATTCGACAATGCAAGGAACGTTTGCAGATTCTAGAGCCAATACTATCTTACAAGCGGCGATCATCGAAAAAGCTACTGGCGAATCATATCATTCGGTTGTCAGTGATTTGATTGATCAGTTAGAGCTCTCCAATACCGCTTGGGGAATGAAAAATAAGACTGTCGATTACTATCGGGTGGATGATGTAGGTTCAGCATCGAAGGTAAGCAACTCCACTTTAGATACAGCGGAACTCAACCGCTTGGGTAGCGACCAGTTGGTGAGCTCGCCAGCCGATATTGCTCAGCTGTATAACTACCTATTTAATAGTGATTATGTTTCTAGTTCGACTTTAGATAAAGTCTTCGGTCAGGCTAGTGGTCATGTAGCTGGCTTTGCGGTCAAGGGGGATGCCTTGAGCCTCACTCAAGGCGTGAGTGGCGGAAGAAACCGTATCGAATGGAATCTTAAGAAACAGGCCGGAACATTCCTATTTAGTAACTACATCAATGGGGAAAATAACCTGTCATCAATTTCGAAAAATATGTTTGATTACCTAAAATAAACCTTGGAGGAACTCATGGAATCAGTAGAATCACAACAAATTAGTATCGGTCAGATTTTGTCGATACTACGTAAACACATTGGATTAATTTTTGCTAGTACGTTTATCGTAACTTTGTTAGCCGCTTTTATGACTTTTTTTGTTATGACACCAAAGTACAGTGCTACGACTCAAATTTTGGTTAACCGTAAATTGTCAGATGATATGGCGGGCGCCCAATTACAACAAACTCAAGCCGATGTTCAAATGATTAGTACATATAAAGATATCATTACCAGTCCCACGGTTTTGAAGACAGTTAACACTAAATTACAAGGTCAGCCTGGCTATGAAAAGGGTGATGTTGATAGTTTAAAGGGTTCACTTTCAGTTAATAGTCAACAAAACTCTCAAGTTTTCTCCATCACCGCTAAAAGTACCAATCCTAATACAGCAGCTAAGATGGCGAACGAAACAGCTACAACTTTTAAGAATAAAGTAGTTAAGATTATGAGTATCAATAATGTTTCGATCGTTTCGAAAGCGACTGCGGATGACCAACCAGTTAGTCCAAGGACCAAGTTAAACATTGCGGCTGGTTTGGCAGTTGGTTTACTTTTAGGAATGGGATTAGCATTCTTACGCGAATTTAGTGATCGAACCGTTACCTCTGAAGAATTCCTAACCGATGAATTAGGCCTTAAAGGTTTGGGAATTATTAGTGAAATCAACGAAAGTGATATTCGTCGTAAAATCACACCAAAACTTAGAGCACCAATGAGTGATGATGATGATCAATCTAGAATGCGGAGAAGGGTATAGGTAATCGAAATGTTTAAGAAGAAACAAAAGCTAGATAACGAAAGTCTTAAAAATGGTGTGGGATTAGTTACCTTTACTGATCCGACTTCCACGATTGCAGAACAATTTAGAACGGTGCGGACTAACATTCAATTTTCATCAGTCGATAAGGCATTGAAATCAATTGTCTTTACTTCATCCGCACCATCGGAAGGGAAGTCGACGGTAAGTAACAATGTGGCAGTCACTTGGGCGGATCAAGGCAAGCGCGTTTTGATTGTCGATGCGGATATGCGTCGTCCTACTGTACATCGTACCTTTAGTGTCAGCAATGCGGTCGGATTGAGCAACCTCCTGGCGGAGACTGGTAGCTTGGAAAATGCTATCCATGAAACAATCATTAATAATCTTTCGGTAATGCCAAGTGGACCGATTCCACCTAATCCATCGGAATTATTAGGTTCAGGAAAGATGGCGGCCCTATTAGACCAATTAACCGATCACTATGATCTCGTGATTATTGATGCACCACCGGTCAATACAGTAACCGACGCTCAAGTTTTAGCAGCGCGTGCGGATGGAACGATTTTAGTAGTTCCGCAAGGAATTGCCGATAAAGCGGGTGTCCGTCATGCTAAGCAATTACTTGAAGCAGTCCAAGCTAACATTCTAGGGGCAATCTTAAACCGAGCAACCGCTGAAAAATCAACAGGTTATTACGGTGGTTACTATGGTGGTTATTATGGGACGGATAATAAATAATGATGAATTTAATTGATTTACATTGTCATATACTGCCAGGTGTCGACGACGGTGCCAAAGATTTACCAATGGCACTCGACATGGCTCGTGAAGCAGTTAAACAAAACATTACACATATTTTATTAACTCCGCATCACATGGACGGCATGTATACGAACCATAAAGCAGACGTAATTCGTAAGACAGCGGCTTTCCAACAAGAACTAGATGCTGCTGGAATTCCTTTGACGGTTTTTCCAGGTCAAGAAGTTCATTTGACGGGAGAACTGTTAGATGCAATCGATAATGACGATATCTTGTTTATGGATGAGGGGGGGAAGTATTTGTTATTAGAACTTCCTCACAGTGGAATTCCAGAATATACGGAAACGGTAATTTTCGAATTGCTAGCTCGGGGAATCACTCCGGTAATTGCCCATCCAGAGCGCAATCATGGCTTTCAAAAAAATCCCGATCGGCTATACGACTTTGTGGAGATGGGGTGCTTAACCCAACTTACCAGTAGTAGCTATCTGGGAGTGTTTGGAGAAAAGGTAGAGCAATTAACGCAAAAAATTATTGATGCGCGTTTAGGCTTTGTCTTTTCATCTGATGCACACAATTTTGAAGGACGGCGTTTTTTAATGCAAGACGCTTTTAATAAATTAACTAAAGAAACGACAGATCGGAAGGCCGAACTTTTCAACTACAATGCTAAGTCAATTGTGAATGGGGATTCAATTAAGACGGAAAGCATTCTGCACATGTCTTCTACAAAAAAGAAAAAAAAGAAAAGATTCTGGTTATTTTAATGGAGATTAAGATGGTTGAAAACAAGAAAGTTTTAATAGATGAACAAGCTCAAAATCAGCGATACGTTTATCGCTTTTTCAAGAGGATGCTAGATATCGTAGCTAGTGTAATCGGTTTAATTGTGTTATCCCCAGTCTTTTTAATTGTTAGCTTAGCCATCAAGGCCGAGGATCGGGGACCAATCTTTTATTCACAGGTAAGATTGGGAAAAGGTCAACGGCCTTTTAAAATGTGGAAATTTAGATCCATGATCGTTGATGCTGATAAAAAACTTGAAAAATTACTTGAACAAAATGAAGTTGAAGGTGCAATGTTCAAGATGAAAGAAGATCCACGAATTACCAAAGTAGGACGTTTCACACGTAAACATAGCTTAGATGAATTACCACAGTTGTGGAATGTTTTAAAAGGTGAGATGTCACTAGTTGGTCCACGTCCTCCATTGGAGCGAGAGGTGGCAGATTATTCTGAATATGATAAGCAGCGTTTAATCGTTAAGCCAGGATGCACAGGTTTTTGGCAAGTCACTGCCAGAAATGATGTCGATTTTGAAGGAATGGTAAATCTTGATTTAGAGTACATTGAACGTAGTGGTGTTCTATTCGATATTGGTATTTTGTTTAGAACAGTGGCAATTGTATTCAAACCAAATGGCGCATATTAAATTATTTTTACAATAAAGGTGGATTTCTGTGGATATACAAGTATTAGTTGCTGCACATAAAAAGTTCCCTATGCCAGCAGATAAAGATTTATATCTACCAGTACTGGTAGGAGCGACAAAAAATTATAAGAATGGAATTGAATATCAACGCGATGATCAAGGAGATAATATTTCTTATAAAAATCCTAATTATAACGAATTAACGGCTATTTACTGGGCATGGAAAAATTTAGATGCTGATGTTATTGGTTTGGTACATTATCGACGATTATTTAGTATGAGTAGAAAACGAGAATTAGATAATATTCTTAACAGAAATGATATTAAATCACTGTTGGATAAAGCTCCCATTATTCTTCCCAAAAAAAGAAATTATTATATCGAAACTAACTATTCACATTATGTACATGCTCATCATAAAGAGCCTTTGGATGAAACCAGAAAAGTCATTCAAAAGAACTATCCCAAATATCTAAATACTTTTGATTCGGTAATGAAGCGAAGATCGGCGCACATGTTTAATATGTTTATTATGAAAAATAAAGAATTTAAACAATATGCAAGTTGGTTATTTGATATTTTGTTTGAAGTTGAAAAAAATATAGATATTTCTGACTATTCTGTTCAGGAAGCAAGAGTGTTTGGTTATATCTCTGAACTTTTGTTGGACGTATGGATAGAAACCAATAATAAGAAGTATATCGAAACCAATTGGATTCAAATTGGAGATAGAAAAATTATAGAAAAGGCGGTCAACTTTCTTAGCAGGAAATTTTTGCCTGATACGAATAGAAAGAAGACGCATTTTTAATCATGTAATTAATTTATAAATATAAGGTAAACTATGAGTGAGGATAGTAATGAAAAAAATATTAGTAGTAGGTGACTTCATAAAGGGTAGCGGACTTACTAACTATTTATTGAATATATATAGTTCGCTTCCTAAAGATGAATTTTTAATTAGTTGTGTATCATATTCGGGACAACATAATATTGACACTGTTTTGGAAGAAAAAAAGTGGGAAAAATTCGAAGTGACACCTATTACACAGGATATAATTAAACACTTTAAAGATTGGAACAATTTCTTCAAACTTCATGGGAATGATTTCGATGAAATACATTTCAATTACTCCGCTCCATGGAATTTCATCGCTATACTGTTAGCAAAATTAAAATCTAAAGCAAAAATTATAGTGCAAAGTCATAATAATTATTATAGTAAGCAACCAAAAGGACTACAAAAAAAAGTACTTGCTGTATTAAACGTTACTGGAAGAACTGTAATAGGTAGATGCTCGGACATTAGATTGGCTGTGTCAGAAGATTCAGCACAATGGATGTTTGGAAAAAGGAATGTTCAAATTTTAAAAAATGGGATAAATTTAAAAGACTTTGAATATCAACCAGGACCAAGAGAAGAATTACGCAAAAGTATAGGAATAAATAAGGGAAAAAAAATAATTGGATTTGTAGGAACTTTAGAGAAAAGAAAAAATCCATATTTTGCGATTGAATGTTTAAAGAAACTTAACAAAGAATACATATTGTTAATGTTTGGGCAAGGTGTTCTAAAGAAGGATTTAGAAAAAAAAATTATGGATGAAGGATTAGAACATCGTATAAAATTAATGGGCGTCGTCGATAATTTAAATGAATGGTATTCTGTCTTTGATCTTTTTCTTTTTCCTTCGTTAACGGAAGGATTTGGTTTTGCTTTGTTAGAAGCGCAAGCCAATGGACTAAAATGTTTCTCATCAACATCTATTCCTAAGGAAGCAAAAATTACAAATGATGTTACTAGTTTAAATTTGAGTGAAATAAACAAGTGGATTGATGAAATTGAAAAAACTAGTATAAACGATCGAGAGAGAAGGTCAAAGCAAAACTGTAGAATAATTGAAAAAAAAGGTTTTTCGATAGAGAATACAAGCAAGCAATTTAAAAGAATTTTGTTAGGAGATTTATCTTAAGGATGGATAATAATATAGATTTTATTGTTACTTGGGTAAATGGGGGAGACCCTGACTGGCTAAAAAAGAAAAATAAATACTTGCCAGTAAACGAATCGAATGAAAATATGAATAGCGAAAGTAGATACCGAGATTTTGATATTTTTAAGTTTTGGTTTAGAGCCGTTGAAAAATTTGCACCTTGGGTACATAAAATATATTTAATTACCGATAATCAAGTACCTGATTGGTTAGATACTAGAAATAGTAAACTTACGGTAATTGATCATAGGGATATCATGGATGCGGATTGGTTACCAACGTTCAATTCAAATGCTATTGAATTAAATGCATATAAAATAAAGAACTTAAGTGAAAAATTTGTTCTTTTTAATGATGATACGATACTTAATAGCTATGTAGATAAAGTAGATTTTTTTGATGAAAATTACCCTAAGGATATATATGTAGAAAGTCCCATTATGGCTACAAAGGGGAGTGTGGATCACATTATGGTTAATAATGTGGAAATAATTAATGAATTTTTTGAGAAGAAGAACTTTTATAAGAAAAATTTAACTAAGGTTTTTAATCCTAAAATTGGAATTAAATTATTGAGAACACTAGCATTATTGCCTTCTAGTAAATTTGCTGGTTTTTGGAATAGCCATTTACCTATATCATATAATAAAACAACTTTTGAAACTGTATGGAGTAATTGTGAAGGAAAACTTGTTGCGACTAGTAAAAATAAATTCAGAACAGCATATGATGTTAGTCACTGGTTAATGAGATATTGGCAATTAGCATCCGGAAATTATCATTTACAGAATAATATAGGAAAAGTATACGATTTAAGTAGCCAAAATATTGACGAAGTCGTTACACAATTGCAACGTAGTCATAGCAAAATTATTTGTTTGAATGATAATGATGAACTTGATGATTATGAGGGAGTTAAGGGGAAATTAGTGACAACTTTAAATGAAAAGTTTAGTGAGAAAAGTAAATTTGAATTATAGTAATTATTTATCAAATAGACAAAAGAAAGAGTGTGATTATGGCTAATTACGTGTTAAGAATAACAAATGGACAAAAAAATACGGCTGGTGATAAAGCCAAAAAAGATATTACGAGTATTCTAAATAAACAAGGTTTTAAAAGTGTAGAAATCAGATTGCGAGAGTCTAAATTAATTAAATTGTTTACTACGAATTTTATGATAAATAAGCAATTAAACAATTTTAAAAAGAATGACATTTTTGTGATTCAATATCCGATGTACAGTAGGTTTGCAACAAAAATAATTCTAAATAAATGCGAAAAAAAAGGAATTCGCACAATTTGTGTAATACATGATTTAGAAGCACTTAGATTATATAAAAATGACGAAAATAAAATTGCAGAAGAGAAGGCAATTCTTAGTCGTTTTAACTGTTTGATAGTACACAATGAAAAGATGCGCGAATGGCTAGTTGAGCAGGATGTAAAAGTACCTATGGTATCTTTGCAAATATTTGATTATCTAAATGATAAAGAACTAGTAAAAGTAGAAAACAAACTTAATTTAATTTTTGCAGGAAACTTAGAAAAATCAGCTTTTCTAGAGAAGTGGAATCTAGAAAAGAAAATTACAGTTTTTGGAGTTCATCCGAGCGATTTGTATCCACACAATGTTATTTATAAAGGTGTTAAGACTCCAGATGAATTACCAAAGTATTTATCTGGTAGTTTTGGTTTGATTTGGGATGGCAACTCAATTGAAACGAATACTGGAATTTATGGAGATTATACAAAATATAATAATCCACATAAAGTTTCACTTTACCTCAGTAGTGGGTTGCCAGTAATAGTTTGGAAAAAGGCAGCTATTTCTGAATTTATTGTTAAAAATAAATTGGGAATATCAATTGATTCGCTAGGTGATTTAGAAGATAGTCTATCTAAAATTAATGCGGAAAAATATACTAACATGGTTTCTAATGTTGAAAAGATGGCAAGGAAACTTAGAAAAGGTACTTTTACAACTAAAGCAGTTGAAAAAGCCATTAATTTAATTAAAAGTATTGAAAAATAGTATTCTCAATAGATTGCTTTAAATAAGATTAATAAAACAAAATTAGATATGGAAATGTTTTTTATAAGACGAGAAACCTCCATAATCACAGTGTTTTCGGACAATTTAATGAAAAATAGAATAAGTCTGTAGGTGTCAGTTATGAAAGAAAAAATTAAAGATGTTCCTGAACATGGATCTTATGCTAAAACTTATTTATACACTGTGGGATATTTAGTATGGCTGTTCCCATACCTTATATTACGTCTACAGCAGTATGAAGGAAGTACAAGTCCTCTAATTAAGGTTCTAAAATATATTGGAATAGCAATTGCTTGTTTAATAATATTTACTGATTTCAGAGAGAAATTTCCAATAAAAAGGCTTGTTTTAGGTGTAGCTATATTATTATTTATATTTGTAAATAATGGTTTCCTAGGTGGAGTAGGTATCTGGTGGGAACTCTGTGTTTTTATATTTGCAGCTAAAAAAATTAATTTTAGACATTTTTTAAAATATGTTATTATTTTTCAAACTGTATATTATGGTGGAAGTATAATACTTTCAAAACTAGGTATTATTGCGAATTCTGTTAGTTACAGATACACACATGTTAGAGATGCTTTAGGATTTGGATGGTCTACGTGGCCTGTACATGGCTTTTTATATATAGTTTCTTTTTACACGATATTGAGAAATAAAAAAATTACATTGTTTGAGGTAGTCGGTTTAGAGTTAATAAATATCTTGTTATATTTTTATACTAATACTAGAAGTCCTTTTATATTGATTACTGTATACTTGGTATTTTTGGTACTAATTAAATTAATATCGATTAATATAGTAAAAAATGTATTTTTTAAATTTTTCTATTTATTAAGTGCTCCTATAGTCACTTTTAGTATGTACTGGTTAAGTGCCAATTATCCCAAATATTATAATCTAGATGATTTATTATCGGGAAGAATCTCACTTGGGTACAGCGCTATAAGTCAATTTGGTATACATTTATTTGGTAAGAAAATTCTATTTAATTCTAGTCGTGACGTAATTGGGTTTAATTATTTGTTTGTTGATAGCTCTTTTTTGCAGTATCTACTTAGATTTGGGATGATTTCATTAATCGTGTTCTTAGTTATAACGGTTTTATTTCAAAAAAGATTACTTAAAACAGGAAATACTATCTTAATAATGTCTTTTCTTCTAGTCCTATTGAATGGAGTACTGGACCCAGAATATATTGAGCCATTCTATAATACTTTTCTTATAATGTTCGCAACTCTGTTTAATTCGGATGGATTGAACGGACTGGAAGATATTGAATAATAAAAAAATATAATTATAGCCGATTTGTTGGCCATATTAAAAGAAAGTTGGAAGTATAATGCAAGAATATCTAGTAGTTGGATCAGGACTCTTTGGTTCCGTATTTGCTCACGAAGCAGCAAAACGAGGACACAAGGTTAAAGTGATCGAAAAACGCGACCACGTCGCAGGAAATATTTACACTAAAGAAGTTGAAGGAATTCAAGTACATCAATATGGGGCACACATCTTCCATACCAGCATGAAAAATGTTTGGGATTATGTGAATCAATTTGCTGAATTTAATAACTACATTAATACAGTAGTCGCCAATTATAATGGTGAAATCTACAGTATGCCATTTAACATGTACACATTTAATAAGCTTTGGGGTGTGATTACACCAGATGAAGCTAAGGCTAAAATTGAGGAACAAAAGAAGAGTGTTAAGCTTAATGGCAAACCAGCTAACTTAGAAGAACAAGCAATTTCTTTAGTTGGTCCTGATGTTTATCAAAAATTAGTTAAGGGTTATACAGAAAAGCAATGGGGGCAAGCTGCAACTGATTTACCTTCATTCATTATCCGTCGTTTACCAGTACGTTTTACATACGACAACAACTACTTCAATGATCCATATCAAGGTATTCCAGTAGGTGGATATACTCAAATTATTGAGAAGATGTTAGACCACGAACTAATTGAAGTTGAGACTGGTGTTGATTTCTTTGATCATAAAGAAGAATATATTAATTCTGGAGCAAAGATTATCTTTACAGGTATGATTGATCAATTTTTTGACTATGAATTAGGCGAACTTGAATATCGTAGTCTCCGCTTTGAAACTGAAGTAAAAGATGTAGATGATTATCAAGGCAACGCTGTAATTAACTATACAGACGCTGAAACACCATATACACGTGTTATTGAACATAAACACTTTGAATTTGGTAAAGGTAACAAGAATAAGACCGTAGTTACTCATGAATATCCAAAAACTTGGAAACGTGGCGATGAACCATACTACCCAATTAACAACAAACGTAATAAAGAACTCTATACAAAGTATGTTGAATTAGCTCGAGCTAAAGCACCTAGCGTGCTATTTGGTGGACGTTTAGGTCAATATCGTTACTACAATATGGATCAAACGATTATGGCAGCTTTACAAACTGTTGAACATGAATTTGATAAATAAGCACTTGGAAAAGGAACTGTGAAATACAATGAAAATAGTAAAAAACTTTCTTTTTAATATGACTTATCAAGTGTTTATTCTATTAGTTCCTTTGATAACAACGCCTTATATCTCTAGAGTGTTAGGCAGTGAGGGTGTAGGAATTAATGCTTATACTAATTCAATTATTCAATATTTTATATTATTTGGAAGTATTGGAATTAGTACTTATGGTAATAGGCAAATAGCGTATTGTAGAGATGATGAAAGGGAATTAAGTAAAACTTTTTGGGAGATATCTATTTTAAGGTTTGTTACAATTTTCATTGCATATATGGCGTTTATAATATATTTAAACTTAACAACCCAATACCATTCATATTTCATTGCTCAATCTTATCAAATTATAGCAGCAGCTTTTGATATATCTTGGTTTTTTATGGGTCTTGAAAATTTCAAAATAACTGTTATTAGAAACTTTGTAGTAAAGATAATATCTCTAATCTGCATTTTTACGATGGTTAAAGACACAAATGATATCGGCATCTATATATTAATACTTAGTCTCTCTCTATTATTCGGAAATCTATCTTTATGGGGCTATTTAAAGAAATATATCAAAAAACCTGATTTTAAACAGCTTAAATTACTCAAGCATATTAAACCATCAGTGGCACTTTTTATCCCACAGATAGCGATCCAAATTTATTTGATTTTGAATAAAACTATGCTGGGTAGCATCAGTGGAGTACGAAGCGCAGGTTATTTTGAATATTCAGATCGTATTGTGAAGATTGTCCTTGCTATAGTAACTTCAATCGGTACAGTTATGTTACCAAGGATGGCAAGTATTTTTGCAAATAAAGATTATAAAAAATTACATGAATACATGTATACATCTGGTGATTTTATTAACTTTATTTCAATCCCATTGTCATTTGGATTAGCGGCAGTTGCTCCTAAATTCTCTGTATGGTTTATGGGGAGTGAATTCTCGATAACTGGTAAATTAATGACAGTTGAAGCTATTGTTATTTTTTTGATTGGTTGGGGCGTTATGATTGGAAATCAATACTTAATTCCTACTAATCAAATTAGAAAATATACATATGCTGTAAGTGCGAGTGCAGTAGTTAATTTGGTGTTAAATGTCCCACTCATTTATAGTATGGGTGTTATGGGGGCAACAATTGCTACTGTTGCTTCGGAAATCACTTCTACAAGTTTGCAATTGTATTTTATTAGAAGACAAATAAATATACGCAAATTATTTCAAGGATTTTGGAAATACTTACTGGCAGGTTTAGTTATGTTTTTAGTAGTAAGGTTTTTGAATGATCTATTAAGAATGACATTTTTATTATTGTTAGTAGAAGTTTTAGCCGGAGTAATAGTGTACGCTGGACTATGTTGGATTTTAAAAGTACCCTTTATTAAGGTTATAACTAATTTTATAAGTAAAAATAAACATTAAATTGTTTAAAAAGGGTGGGTTAATGGCTAAAAAAGTTTCTATTGTTATCCCCATCTACAATGTGGATGGTTTTTTAGAAAGATGTCTAACTTCTGTAAAGGAACAGAGCTATACATTTTTTGAAGTCCTATTAATTGATGATGGGTCCACAGATAATTCAAATAAAATTTGCAATGAATTTGTAAAAAATGATGATAGGTTTATATATATATATCAGAAAAATGCAGGAGTCTCTGCCGCCAGAAATAATGGAATTCGAAATGCTTATGGTGATTATATAACATTCGTAGATGGTGATGATTTTCTCGAAGAAAATCACATAGAGAAAATGGTTAATGGTTTTTTTAAAGCAGAATTAGTTATTTCTGGAAGAAAAAATGTTACTGAAAAAGGTGTTCAAGAAATATTTCAATCTAATGAAGAGCTATTTTTTAATAGAGGAAATTTAGTTAAACAAATTCTTAAACTGGGTATTGTGTATAGCTTTCCATGGAATAAAATGTATAAAAAGAAAATTCTAGATGAGAATTCTCTTCACTTTGATGAAAGTTTGGATTATGGAGAAGATTTGGTTTTTAACATTCAGTATGCTTTATTAATACATGAAAGTGTTTTGATTACCAGTAGTACGTATAATTACGTTTATAGAGAAAGTAGTGCAAGTAATCATATGAACGAAGACTCTCTAAGGAAGAGAGTTACAGATCTTTTATCTATTAAGAAAACTATACAAATACTTCCAAGTAATTTTATGAAAGAAAAAACTTTCTTGAATAAAAGGATAGTTGTGGAAGGTGCAAGATATATTAGATTAATGTATGTGTATAACTTTTCAGCTACTGACATTAATTTTTACAAAAAAGTGGTAGAAAACTCATATAAATTGATTAAAAATTCATTGAGCAATAAAGAAAAAATAATATATTATGGTAATTTAAAAATGCCTAAAACAATGAATTTTATATCAAAATTAAAAAACATTAAAAATTAAATCAGTAATCATCTATTTAGTGGGGAATATGGATGTTTGCTCTTTGAGATTAAACTATTAAAATATAGTTTGATTCAAAGATACAGAAACTTTAGGAGAAGTAGGATGTCTAAAAGAATCAAATGGATAGATTTTGGTAAGGGAATTACCATTTTGCTAGTTGTTATTGGGCATGTATCTTTAGGGTTATTTTTATCAAACCGTTTCAATACTAATGCTAGTTTGCTGCTGTTACTAATCGAAATACTGTATGTGTTTCATATGCCAGTATTTTTTGCTTTATCAGGATACTTTTTTAAAACAATAAATTCGGCAAATGAATATATAAATCTTTTGAAAAAAAAGTTTATTTCACTAGGAATTCCATATGTAGCTTTTAGTGTGATAATGACCATTATGAAAAAAATTGGTGGGGGTAGCGTTAGGACTCCAGTAGGTATTACAAAGTTTATTAATATATATAGACTTCCAATTGATCATCTTTGGTTCCTCTATGTATTATTTGGAATTTTTGTGTATTTAGGTTTTTTATCACTTTACATAAAAAACGATAAAATTTTATTTAACATATCTTTAATCGGTTACTTAATTATAACGATTTTTCCAACGGATATTTATCTCATACAAAGAGTGTTAATATGGAGCCCCATGTTTATGCTAGGAAAAATACTGAGAGATGTAAAGCTAAAAAGTTATATAACATATATCACAATTTCAGGATATGTAATATATTTAATCTTGTGGATGGTATTTAATTTTAAAACTCAAATTAGTTACTCGACGCCTGGTATCCAAGGAATCATTTTTCCTATAAGTATCTTTTTTGCATTCTCTGTTTATTCATCAATCAATGAAAATAGTAATTTTTTTGAATACTTTGTAAAATGTGGGAGGATATCCTTACCCATTTACTTAATGCATGCACCAATCGCAAGTATTATTAGGATAATTTTATTAAAAGTAGGTGTAACGCAAGTATTTGTCCAATTATTTATAGGGGTGATTGGAGCTTGGTTTATATCTATACTTATTTTTGAAATTATACATCAGATAAAATTTCTTGATTTTTTCTTATATCCGATGAAATATTTAAAGCAAAAATCTAATTAGCAGGATCATATAATTTTATAGAATTTAAAAAGCGAAATTATTGTGGTATTTTTCATAGTAATTTCGCTTTTTATTTTAGAAAATAATTCAAATTATTCACTCGAATTGGTTTCATCCAAATAGTATAACTTACCACCATTAGGAGCCCCCGATCTCTTTTACTTATTGCTAAATCACTTTTTAGTAAATTGAGGAATATTGTTATTCACTACAATTTCCTGTTTTCCACTATAAGTTAAGTTAGCTAAATTACTTGTATTTGCTGATGTAAGGCGGAAATATGGAGTTGTTTTTTATTATACTTACAAAGCTAGTTAATTTTGTATATTTCCTAAGTTTTTTTGCAAGATTATCAGTAACTGTATAATTTTTGCGATTTAATATGAACAATCAACTTCACCCTACGAGGAAGAAAATTAATTTATTTATATATGTAAGGGCTTTATTCTTAAGATGTAATAAAGAAGAAAAAATAGGGGGAATATATTATGAGTTTAAATGTGCTATTAGTTTGTGGATCCGGTGCTTCATCAGGGTTTATGGCTGCTAATATGCGAAAAGCAGCTAAAAAGGTTGGTTTAGATTACAAAATTCAGGCTAGAAGTGAAGCGGAGCTTAATGATTATGCTAATGATATTGATGTATTAATGGTGGGCCCTCATCTAAAATCAGAATTTAATGCACTAAAGAATGCTGTACCAGAAAATGTTACTCCAATTTTAATGGAACCAGATTACTATGCAATTTTAGATGGGGCAGCTGCTATTAAACATATCCAGTCAGAAGTCCAATAGTTATGGAGGCAAGCTATGAATAAATTTATGGACGCTCTTAATAATGGTTTTGCACCTAAAGCCCAGAAAGTAGCTAATAATGAATGGATTTTAACTATTAAAAATTCAATTTTACAGGTATTACCATTCATCTTTGTTGGTTCTTTAATTACCTTGCTAGGTATTCCCACAAATTTCTGGGATTGGTGGCCAGATTTATCGCCAATTAGTAGCTTTACTTTTGGTTTAACTTCAATTTTTGTGGCATTTCTTTTTCCGTATAATTTAATGGAAAGAAAAAAGTTAAATAAACAAAAAATAATTGCTGGTTTATCTTCGGTAGCATTATTTTTGATGTTGGCAAATCCTACTTGGGATAAAACAAATTCAATTATTTCTTATCAATTTTCCGAATTAGGTGCTGGAGGAATGTTTGTTGCGCTAGTTGTTGGTGCGTTTGTTGCTATAATCATGGGCGCTTTTGGGAAATTTAGTTTTTTCGGAGAAGACACTTCTTTACCAGATTTTGTGATAGCTTGGTTTGATTCGATGCTGCCAATCATGACAGTAATTGGGGTAGGATGGATACTTACGTATTTGATTCATTTTGATATTTATCAACTAGTAGTTTCAGCATTTTCTCCATTGTCTAATTCATTAGATACATGGTGGGGATTTACGTTATTCCTATTTTTTGACTGTTTCATTTATTCTATGGGGATTTCTGGTTGGGTTTTAGCAGCCATTGATCAACCTATAATGTTTGCGGGAATAGCTAACAATGCGCAACAATTTGCTCATGGACAAGCTGTGACGCATGTATTTACTAGTGAAGTAATTTATAGTTTTCCATGGATTGGTGGTGTTGGATGTACAATGCCTTTAATTCTAATGATGTTACTTTGGGGGAAGTCGAAGAGACTTAAAGCGTTAGGAAAGGCATGTATAGTACCTTCAATATTCAATATCAATGAACCACTCGTTTTCGGTACAATTGTTTGGAATCCATATCTTATGCTACCTCTATGGATAAATGGGATTGTGTTACCTTTAATTACTGTAAGTTGGTTCAAGTTAGGATTATCTCCAATACCACACTCATTAATGCAAATGTGGTATATTCCATTCCCATTCGTTACTTGGATTGTTAGTCCAGCATTTAGTGCCATTCTTCTTCTTTTGATTTTATTCGTTGTAGGTGGTTTGATATACTATCCATTTTTCAAGGTTTATGATAAAAATCTTGTAAAAGAAGAAGGCTAAACAACAAAAAAGAAAGGTCGCATTAAAAGTTATGATAGATAAAGAGAGTAGCTCTACAGTAGCCGTAAAAGAAACCATGGAAATTATTATTAATGCAGGTGATGCACGTGATTTTATATTTAAAGCTTTAGATGAAGTTGCAAATAGTAACTATCAAAAAGCAAGAGAATTGATAAAAAAGGCTAATGAAAAGTTGGTAGTAGCACATAGGATCCAAACAAAAAAACTACAAGAAGAGGCTGAGGGAGATGATGTGACGTATTCAGTATTATTTACCCATGCCCAAGACACAGTAATGACGATTATGAGTGAATATAATCTTGCTAAACGATTAATCAATATTTTTGAAAAAAAAGAAGAGAAATTTAGGGGGAGTAAATAATGAAAAATCAATATGCGTATTTTCCAAAGGACTTTTTATGGGGAGGAGCACAAGCTGCGAGCCAAGCGGACGGAGCATATCTAGAAAATGGAAAAGGATTAAACTCTTCAGACGTACAACCTTTTTTGAAAGGGCTATCAAATGAAGAAATTCAAGAAATGGAGTCAGAAGGAATGACTCTAGAAAAAGTTAGGGAGAATATCAATGACAAAAGTCATTATTATCCCAAACGTTATGGTATTGATTTTTATCACACTTATGAATCTGATATTGATTTACTTAGTGAGATGGGATTCAAAACGTTCCGTACCTCATTAGACTGGTCACGTATTTTCCCAAATGGTGATGATGAAGAACCTAATGTAGAGGCTCTTGAACATTATTCAAAGATGATTGACTACATGGTTAAAAAAGGTATTGAGCCAATTATTACTATGAATCATTATGAGACACCTATTAATATTACGCTGAAGTATGGCGGATGGCCCAATAAAAAAGTTATTCCAATGTTTGAAAAATTTGGAAAAATCTTGCTAGACTGGTTCGGTGAAAAGGTGAAGTATTGGATTGTGGTTAACCAAATTAACATGGTTCAGGTTGAACCTTGGCTTTCAGTCGGAGTAGCAATTGACCAATATGAAAACCTTGATGAAGCTTTATATCAATCAACACATAACCAAATGGTAGCGGCAGCCTGGATCAAAAAGTATGCTAAATCTTTGAATATTCCAAATCTCAATATTGGAACCATGGTTGCGGATGGGACAGTATTTCCCGCAACTGGCAAACCCAGTGACGTTGTATTAGCTATGCAACAAAATCGAATGCAGTATATGTTCACAGACGTCCAATTTAGAGGAGCATATCCAAAATTTGCTCGAAATTATTTTGAAGAACATGAAGTTCATCTAGATATCACGCTTCAAGAGATGGAATTAATCAAAAACAATCCAATGGATTTCTTGGGGATTTCATATTACTATTCAAAAATGGTTGATGCAACTAAGAATAGATATGAAGCGAATGATACACTTCCTAATCCCTATTTAAAGACTTCTCCATGGGGCTGGGCTATTGATCCAGAAGGATTTTACAATACTCTTTCACAATATGCGGATCGATATGGTAAACCAATTATTATCGCCGAAAATGGAATTGGAATGTACGATGAACTTACAGAAGATAAAAAGGTACACGATGAGTATCGTACAGAATATTTATCACAACATATTGAACAATTAGGACGAGCTATCCATGATGGAGCGAATGTTATTGCTTATTGTGCTTGGGGTCCTATTGATATCGTGTCTTGTTCCTCACAACAAATGTCTAAACGTTATGGTTTTGTATATGTAGATTTAGATGATGAAGGAAATGGATCCGGAGTAAGATATAAAAAGGACAGTTTTTACTGGTATCAGAAAGTTATTTCTACTAATGGAGATGAAATTTAATAAAATGATAAGTTGTTCTTTAAGAACAGCTTATTTTATAACTTGAGGATATAAAAATGTCTGAAAAAAAAGAGCGAAAGATGCTGAATCTTCTAAAAAGTGATACTGATTGGCATAGCGTCCAAGAGTTATCTATATTTTTAGATGTATCTGATAGAACGGTTAAGAAGTACTACAAAACTTTAGCTGAAAACCAACCAGTTATATCATCTAAATATGGATATAAATATAATGGACCAAGTTATAGAGAAATAATTAATGAATCAAATGATGATGAAAAAATTCCAAATACCAAACAAGAACGAATTTTCTATGTACTTAATAAGTTAATAAGCGTTAATAGTCCGATTAACATCTATGATTTGTCAGCTGAGATTTTTACCAGTGAATCTAATCTAAAGTTAGTTTTCGGAGATGCTGAAAATTATGTAAAAAAATTTGACTTAGAAATAAAAAAACAAGGGGATTATTTTTCGATATTAGGCAGTGAAAGTGATAAAAGACATATGCTTTCCGACATGTTATATAAGGAAAGTGATGGAAACTTTATTAATAAAGTAGCTATTCAAGAAAATTTTCCAGAAGTAAACTTAGATAGTTTATATGCAATCACTCAAAAATTTGCTAAAAAAAATGAAATATATTTGAATACGTTTGATTTGAATAATATTATTCTGCATATAACTATAGCTATTCAACGGATAAGAAATGGTTATCAATTTCAAACTAGGGACAACCGTTTTAACTGGAAGAGTAGTAAATTTGCTCAAGAGCTATTAAATGAAGTTGAAAAAAGTCAGAAGAATTTTAAATTTCCTGATGAGGATTTGGTAAGCTTAGGACTAGTTATTGACGGTTCAGTTTCTAGATGGACAATTGATATGAAAGACAACATATCAAAAGAAACTTTAAATTTAATTAAATCAATATTATCGTATGTGAGAAGTATTTATAGAATAGATTTAACTGGACCAGAATTTCTTAATCAATTTGCGATTCATGTCAGTAGATTAATTCAAAGACTTAAAAGTGGTAAGAGTATTCAAAATCCCATGGCAACTCAAATGAAGGCTCAAAGTCCAACTGTTTATGAATGCGCAGTTTTAATTTCACATAAGATTGCTAGCCAAGTTGGAGTTGAAGTGCCAGATAATGAAATTGCCTATATTGCGATGCATATCGGAAATGCCATTGCTAAACAGATTGAAGATAATGAACGTTTGAAAGTGATAATTGTAGTACCAGATTATCAGGATAAATTTTTATCAATAGTTGACCAAATTGATAAAAATTTTAATAATGAATTATCAATTCTAAAGGTTGTTACAGAAGAAACAGATTTAAGTGAAAAGGTTGATTTTTTAATAACGTTAAAAAATAAGATAAATATTGATTTACCATTTGTTCAAATATCTCCATTTTTAACTCGTACTGACAATGGCAATATTAGAAATAAAATAGAAAAAATTGTTAATACCAAAAAGCAATTAACTTTTGATCATCAAATAGGGTCGTTTTTTGATGAACGTTTCTTTAAAATAAATCGTAACCTAAAAGATAAAGAAAATGTCATAAATTATATTTCAGATGTTTTCTATGAAGAAAACATCACAAAAAAGGACTATAGGGAAGATTTATTTGAAAGGGAAAGAATGTCCTCTACGGCTTTTGGTAAGATTGCTATTCCACATTCTTTGGAAATGAAAGCACTCAATACAAAGGGATTTATATATATAAATCCGCATGGCATTACTTGGGGGGCAAACAAGGTCTATTTAGTTTTTGCCTTGGCGGTAAAAAAACAAGATTCAAAAATGTTTAGAAATATTTTCGATCGTCTTTCTGATGTAATGACAGAGGGGAAGAATATTGCTACCCTCGTACAGAGTACTAGTTACGACGATTTTTTAAATAAATTAAAATCAATGATGTAATAATTTATATAAAAAAATAGCGAAAAGGGATTTTCCTTTTCGCTATTTTTTTAATTTTTATTTTGCATTAACGGTTTAACAAACGCTGAAAAGAGAATGTAACCAGCAATCACTCCGCAAGCATTAGTGATGACATCAGTGATATCAACGGTTCTTTGAATGTTGATCAACACGTCGAGTACTAACTGCATCCCTTCATTGAACAAACCGGTCATTCCAGCCGCTATCACTACAAGGAACCAATTCAGATGTTTATGGAAAAGGATTCCTAGATAAACTCCCGCTGGAATCGTCATCACGATGTTCATGAATGAACCCATCGAACGTAAGGCTGACGGAATATAAATGATTTTGGCATGATGCCAATAGAAGTAACGCACATCATAGTAGTAGGGGTCGATGAAATATTGTCCTGGTGTAAACAATAGCCATGCCACACATACTAGATAAATTGCTAGACTTCCATATACAATCGCTCTTTTAACACTTGGACGTCGCTCAAATGCCACTAAACAACCAATCACGATCAACAGGGAGAGACCGAGAAACGGTAGATATTTAATTACGAACATAAGTAGTCTCCTCCTTAAAGATTTACCATCTATCTTATGATGATTTGCGCTTGGTTACAAGGTAAAGTGGAATTCCTAATAAAGTTATAACTATTCCGGTGGTGGCTAATATTGGTTGGTCGATAATCGTCGTGACTAAGACGAAAATTCCTCCCAGAATGGCAACCACTGGTAAAAATGGATAGAGGGGGACTTTATATGGTCGTACTAAATCTGGTTGCGTGTGACGTAGTTTAATGACTGCATAGAAAATCAAAACGTTAAAGATCCACATGACAAAGATTAACATGTCGGTCAACAGGTCAAAGGAACCAACAATCATCATTAGTCCAGCGATTACTAATTGGACGATTCCAGCCACGTAAGGGACCGCTGTGCGTGATAATTTACTTAGATGATTACTCATTGGCAGAGAATCTTCTTTAGCCATGGCGTAGGGGATGCGCATTCCGGTCATCGTATAACCATTCAAAGCTCCATAAACGGAGATTAAGATTCCAATGGTCACTAGTTTTCCACCGATGTTACCAAAGAGCTGTCCCGCAGCGGTAGAAGCTGCATTTAGATTGCCCGCTAAATCGCTGATTGGGAGGGTCTTCAAAAAGACTAGGTTAATGCCAAGGTAGACGATCATGATTCCAGTTAGTCCCAAACCAATCGCAAGGGGCAAGTCTCGTTTAGGATTCTTCATTTCTCCAGCAATCGCGCCAATTCCTAACCAACCATCATAGGCAAAAAGGGTTGATAATAATCCGCCACTAAAACCAGTCAAAGTTTGAGAAGTCGTAAAATGCTCCGGAATCAAGCTAAGATGGACATTGCTTGGAGCAAAAAGCCCGAAGGCAATAATCACCGCGATCGGGATTAACTTGGCAATCAAGGCCACTGATTGGAGACGTGCACCGTGCTTGGTACCTAGTAAATTAATTCCTGTAATTGAGGCCCCACAGATGACCGCAATTGATAAGATTAGTCCAGCTTTCAAATGAAAGAGGTTGGTAAATTGCGTTCCAAAAATAATGGAAAGAGCAGCGATGTTAGCGGGGAAGTAAATTAAGGTCTGTGCCCAGCCTAATAGAAAACCAGTTAGTTTCCCATAAGTGACTTCGAGATATTTAATGGCGCCACCGGTGACCGGAATCGCCGAAGCTAATTCGGCACTGGTCAGTCCGGCACAAATCGTTAGTAGACCACCAGCTAGCCAAGCTAACAGGCTTAATCCTGCTGATTGCGTACTAGCTGTTACACTAGAAACTTTGAAAAAGACTCCCGCTCCAATTACCGTCCCCATCACGGTCGAAAAGGCTGCAAAGAGCCCGATGTTCTTTTGCAGGTGAGTATGTTCGTTTTTATTCATAAATTCTTTCCTCTGTATGCTTTAAGACTTATTTTACTATTATAAATAATTTTGCTCAGGAGTGGTAATTATCTAACAAATAAATCACCTTTCTAGCTGGAAGGTGAATTTAATATTTAGCTATCATGGCTTGTAGTTGCTTTAAGTAGCTGGTCTTAAGCTGTTCGGGTGCTTCAATCGTCAGGTGTTTACCAAAGGAAACTAGGTAGTGAGTCATATAGGCCAATTCGGCTTGATTGTAGCCACCTACGATGTAAGGCACATCATCAATCATTTCTAAGTGCATGTTGGGGTAACTGTGTTTTAAGAAAAGCTCTTTACCAAAGGGCGTTAACCGGCATTTGAATGGAATGTTATGGTAGGTACTTTCATACTGATCCTGTAAAGCTTTGAGTTCCGCCAACGTTAAGGTAGGAGTCTTAGTCGGATTTATCTTTAAATCATGCATATAATCACATCGGTAAGTGCCCCAGCGCAGGGTGTCCGGATTATAGGCACTCGTAAACCAAATTCCATTACGATAGAAGAGTTCGTAGATTTGGAGCTGAATGTGGACGTCCTCATATTGCGTGTAATGAATTTGGATGACTTGTTCTTCTAAGATGGCATTCAGAATGATTTCAAGATTGGCGACATCACCAACGGGAGCCACGTTATGATAGTGGACGACTGCGAGCAGGTTGGAAATATCCTGCTGATTTTCCGGCGACATTGTCGCAAATAGTTTTTGTTGAATCCGAGCATAAGATTCGTCAAAAGGGGTGACAGAAAGTACTCGCAAAGCCTTCAAGGCAAAGAAGATAGCTTGGACTTCCTTTTTATTAAAATAAATTGGGATGAGGTTGGATTGATTCAATAAGCGGTAACCTCCGTTGCGTCCTGGTTCGGTATAGTAGGCTAGGCCCATCGCTTCTAGTTCCTGAATATCGCGTAAGGCCGTGCGTTTAGATATGTCAAATTCAGTGATGAGATCCTTTAGCTGAAAGGAATACTTGTCTCTGAGAAAGATTAATTCTTGGTTTAAACGTTCTGATTTTTTCAATTGCTAATCTCCTATTTAAAAGGTGCCATGTTTTGGCGCCTTTTTATTATATACTCGGTTTAACGAAGTGAAAAGGGAGATTTTAAAGATGAAAACATTAATTATTAACACCCATCCAGATTTTACTAACGAGGAACATTACTCCATTAAGCTCCAAAAGTTATTTATGGAGAAATTCCAGGAGAGTTTCCCCGCTGACCAACTAACACTTTTAAACCTTTATGATATCGAGGTCCCTCGCATTGAAAAAGGCCAACTCATGGATGTTTGGCAAAAACAAATCGCGGGAGAACCACTATCAGCTACTGAACAAGCAGTTGCCGATCAATCAGCGCACTTACTGGCTCAATTTAAGGAACACCATCGGATTGTGATTGTGGCACCGCTCCATAACTTTAACGTCACGTCCCGTATGAAAGACTATATGGATAATATTATGATTGCTCGGGAAACCTTTAAATACACCGAAGACGGATCCGTGGGATTGATGACCGATGATTATCGGGTGCTCTTACTCCAAGCTAGTGGCTCTATTTATACGAACCACGATCGTTATACACCTTTGGAATTTTCTCATTTCTATCTCCAAAAAATGTTTGAAGAAATCATGGGCTTTGATCAATTTTCAATTGTGCGGGCCCAAGGAACGTCCGTCATTACTCCTCAAGCCGTTTGGGCGAATGTTCCAGCTGATATGCAAAAAGCTTTTGATCAATTCTACGCTGACTAACTAGTAGTAGGCTACCGAGTTAAACCGATTCGAATATTGGATTAGATTAGAGTACAATATTCAAAAAGGAGGTAGCCCATGGAGCGTAAAAGACATGCTAAGTATCGGCCTAAATTTAATATGCGATTTGTTCATCACCGTCGACGAATAATTTTAGGAGCTTTTCTGCTCGTGGTGCTACTAGCCATGGCTGGCGTCTGGGTAGTTAAAAATCAACAACGCGGAGCACGGTTGGCGCTAGCGCCGTATCCCGTTCATGGCTGTGTGATTGACCAGGAAAATGGCATTATCGATTTCAATTCCTTACAAAAGCAGCACATTTCATTTGTGTATCTCAATGCGACGACCGGGGCGACTTACTTTGATGATAGTTTTAATACAAATTATAGTCGAATTCAATCGACTGATCTTAAAGTTGGTATTGTGCATAACTTTAGTTTCCAAAAGCGTCCCAAAGCCCAACTGCGTTTTATTAGTCAAAAGGTCAAGAGTAATACGGGACAGCTGCCCGTGGTGATTCGAGTGAGTTACTATGGGGATTATAATGCTAAGCGGGTTGATTGGAAAAAGGCGGGTCCAAATTTAGCTGACTTGGTTAAATTGCTAGCTAATTACTATGGACAGGCGGTTGTGATTAAGACGACGCCGGCCATCAAACGACAGCTAGATCCTACTTACATTAAACAAAGTAAGTTTTGGCTAGAAGAACCCCAGATTAAAAAACACAATTGGCGGGTTCAATTTGTCGAATACGATGCGGAACAAAAATTTAAAAATGATCATAGTGATTTAGAACTTCCCGTCTCCTATTTTAATGGTTCACAAAAGACTTGGAATGAACAAACCAACTAAAAAGAGTTGTAGGCAACCGAACGGGGTTACTCACAACTCTTTATTTTTTTTAGATTCAATAATGGCATAGGTTTCGTTATTTGCTTCGTCATAAATGCTGATGGGACGATAATCATTCGCTTTAATTATTAAATGATAGCCAAAACGGTCGATAAAGGTAATTCCATAATCATCTAGAGCTTCCACGACGGTCTTGAGCAATTTGCCATCCAAATAGACATCATAGTTAGGACGGATGTCTAATTCATGCTCCCGATTAGTAGTTTGATCGTGATACAACCATGTCCCAGCAAAGAAAAATGGACTCACGCCTTTAGGATCCTTAGCCGGTTTTTTTGAATCAAGTCCAATGAATGAAAATAGTTCACCGAACGCATTTTTTTGCCAGTTCATCGCTTCAACTCCCTCTCTCAATCTTCCGTTTAAATATACCATTAATTAAACCGGGGAAGTAGTGAAAAGACTCTGTTTTTAGGAGTTGTTAATAAAATGAATTAAAGTGAAATAATTCCGTAATACTGTAGTTTTAAGGTAAAATAGAAGTATGAAATTAAAAGGAGGAACTACCATGATTAAATTTGGAATTATTGGTACTAATTGGATTACACAACAATACGTTGACGCTGCTCACGCTACCAACGAATGGAAGCTAGTTGGGGTATATTCACGGACCATTGAAAAAGCAAAATCATTTGGTGAAAAGAATGGTGCTACTAAGTTCTATGATCAGATTGAAGACTTAGCTAACGACCCCGAAATTGATGCCGTTTACATTGCTTCGCCAAACAGTTTGCATTTTCAACAAGCCCAACAAGTCTTGGCAGCGGATAAAGCTGCGGTAGTAGAAAAGCCAATCGTCGCTAATCCGACGGAATGGGAAGAACTCTATCAAACTCTAGAAGCCCATCCAAAAGCTCGTTTATTTGAAGCGGCTCGGCACCTACATGAACCTAATTTCCAAGCCATTCAAAAACAAGTCGGCGAGTTGGAATTAGTCCAAGGGGCTACGTTAACCTATGCTAAATATTCCAGCCGTTATGATAGCTACCTCGCTGGCAACGAACCAAACATTTTCTCATTGAAATTTGCTGGTGGAGCTCTCCAGGACTTAGGTGTTTACCTTGCATACGATGCAGTAGCTTGGTTTGGGATGCCGGAAGAAGTGGCTTACTTCGCCCAAAAGTTGCGGACAGGAGCTGATGGTAAGGGCGTTGCCATCCTACGCTATCCCGAATTTGATGTAACTTTAAATATTGGGAAGAACGTTAATTCAGAACTTGCGTCTGAAATCTATGGCGTTAAGGACAGTATCGTCATGGATAATGCGGCTGAGCTTAATCAAGTTGAATATATTGACGCTCAAGGTCAACGAACGGTGATTAGTGAAACACCAGATGACAATCCAATGATTGCAGAAGCACGTGACTTTGCGCGCGTTATTAATGATCCGGAAAATGAAAAAAACGCCACCGATTATCAAAATTGGCTAGAAATAAGTCGAAATGTAAATAAACTACTATATAATCTCCGTCAAAATGGTAAGATATATTTTACCAATGAAAAAGAAGAGGACTAAACATTAATGAATGATTTATTTAAAAAGCATTTTAACGAAAAGGGTTTTGCAGAACCGACTTTGATTCAACAAAAAGTCGCTGAACCCCTTCGAAATGGGGAATCGGTGCTCGGGCTATCACCCACTGGTTCGGGAAAGACCCTCGCATTTGCCTTGCCGTTGATGGAAAAAATCACGCCTGGCGATGGAACTCAATTATTAGTACTATCTCCATCACAAGAACTTGCCATTCAGACGACGGATGTTTTCCGCGAATGGGCAGCTTTGATTGGACTTCGGGTCACTTCGATTACAGGGGGTGCCAACGTCCAACGTCAAATCGAACGCTTGAAGAAGAAACCGGAAATCGTGGTCGGTACTCCTGGTCGAGTTTTAACGTTAATTAACGAACGTCGCTTAAAAGTGAGTGAAATTCAAAGCTTGGTCATTGATGAAGCCGATGAACTCCTAACTGGTGAAAACCTTGAAGGGACTCGTCAAATTGAAGATCAACTCCTAGCCGATGTGCAATTAAGTTTCTTCTCCGCTACTAACGATTTAGCGCTAGATGATTTGGAAGCTTGGTTTGATGTGCATCCACAAGTGGTGGACGTCCGTGCTGAAGACAACACTCGCGGTCACGTTCAACATGGTTGGATTGAAGTGCCTGAAAAGATGAAAGCACGTATTTTAAAACAACTTAGTCGAGTTAAAAACTTCCAAGGTCTGGTCTTTTTTAACCACGTTTCGACGATGGAAAAGACAGCGGCTTTATTGAAGCATGAAGGCGTAGATGTCGGCAAAATTGCGGGACATCAAGTCCAAATTGATCGTGCAGCAGCCATGCGACGTTTTAAGAAAAAAGAATTGTCTCTATTAATGGTAACTGATGTAGCGGCTCGAGGCTTAGACATCGATCGTTTACCAGCGGTGATTAATTACGATATTCCTCACAATGCCACTATCTATACACATCGTGTCGGACGGACTGGTCGGATGGGCCAAGATGGGTATGTCATCAGTCTGGGAAATGATCATGACATTCGTGACTTACGAAAGATGATAAAGGAATTGGGGATTGAGGCTGAAAAATTAGCCATCCAAAACCGGAAAATCATTTTGGCTAGTGAATACGTTGAAGCACCTAAAGCACCATCGATCAAGGCTACTTTAACCAAAAAATCAGCTCCTGAACAAAAATCACAAGCTGGAGCTAAGGCTCCTAAAAACTCTAAAGCAAAGAGTCAAAAGCAATTTGATAACCCTCCCGCGACCCCCAAGAAGAAGGGTAAAAAGAAACATTCTAAGCGTAAAGGAATGCGACGCGTTAAGAAAGAGTTATAAATTTATTGAATTTTGGTTAATTATATTTTTTATAGTTAAAAAAAGGCCTAAATAGTGTAATATAGTCACTGTTGAAAGGTGGGTATATTTTTATGCGTAGAGAACATACAAAAAAATCGCATACTGTGCGAAACACGATTTTAATCGTTCTGGCAGTTATTTTACTTGGAGGAGGGGTCTACGGTTTTCGGAAGTATCAAAATGTGAAAAATGCCGTGGATAATACCTATAGTAGTGCAGGAATTAAAAAACAACGTAATACAAATAGTTTGTTAAATGGTAAGAAGCCCATTTCGATTTTATTAATGGGAACTGACACGGGGGCTTTAGGTCGTTCATATAAGGGACGGACGGATAGTATGATGGTGGTAACCATTAATCCGAAGACTAAAAAGACCACGATTACTAGTATTCCACGTGATTTAGGTGTTACTATTCCAGGTTATGAATCGAAGTCACCTTCTAAGATCAATGCTGCTTACGCCTTTGGTCAAGCTGGAACGGCGATTAAAACTGTTCAACAAGTGTTCAACGTTCCGATTGATTTCTATGTTTTAGTTAACATGGGCGGTATGGAAAAAGTTGTTGACGAAGCTGGTGGAGTAGATATCACGCCAACTTTGAGCTTTACGTATGATGGATATACCTTTACTAAAGGGGTTAAAACCCATATGAACGGGAAGAAAGCCTTGGCTTATTCAAGAATGCGCTACGATGATCCTCAAAATGACTATGGACGTCAGACTAGACAACGAGCAGTGTTAACTGCTATCATCAGCAAGAGCAGTTCTGTATCAAGCTTATTAAACAAAGATTTTATAGATTCAATTTCTAATGAAACTAAGACCGACTTTACCTTTAACGATCTAGTCGACTTGGCTAAAAACTATCGTTCATCAACCGGTAGCATTGAAGAAACCCATGCTCAAGGGGATGGACAGATGGTTAATGGTCAATCCATGGAAATTGTTTCAAACACTGAATTACAACGGGTAACCAACTTTATTCGCAATGGATTAAGCTTAGAACACGAAAAGACGGGCACCGCAGCCCTGTCTGCAAGCAGTGCTAACACTAGTGATAGTAGTGTGGAAGCAGCTAATATCAATGCAGGAAATTAAGGAAAACTAAGGAGATAGAATCATGGCAGCAGAGTCAGAAGCAGTAAAAGAAGAAAAAAAACCATTTGATGTTGGTGACGAAGTTACCGTAGCAAAGACCGATTTGCTACCAACTGGTTTCGAAGGAACCGTTGGTAAAGTTTATGAAAACTCAATTTTAATTGAAATTGATCCGAACAGCGTTTCTAATCCACGCTCGGAGGAGTTGCATGACCTTCACGGGCGGGTAGTCGTTCGAATGAGTGAAGCTAAGAAAAAATAGGGTTAGGAAAACTCTAAAATTTGGCGTAACTTAACCGCCAATTTTAGAGTTTTTTGTTAAGATGTATTATTTTTGTAAGCAAAAAAGGGTTGTTTATGATAAAATACATGAAGTTAGATTGTGTACAATAAAAATACTACATTAAAGACGTATAAGGAATTATCTGTACATTATTAAGTTTATCTAAACTTAACGATGTATGAGGCTTTTGATAAGTATTTTATAGTTGCTTTTGCTATTATAAATATTGTAAGCATATCCAACGGTATATTGTAATATTATTGATAGAGAAAAGGGGAATGACAATGTCAAAAAAGATTGATCTTAACTCTGATGAACTGATTGGCAGTCGCGAAGCTAGCTTGATGTGGGGCAAGCAAAAGGATTATGTTCGCACAATTTATAACAAATATCCAAAGCGCTTTCCGGAAGGCACCATCCGTAAGTTCGGTAAGCAGTTAGTTGTAACTCGTGATGGTATGGAAAAAGTCACAGGAGTTAAATACGAAGAACTAAAAGAAGAAGACATCAACAAAGCTAAAGAAAACAAATAATTTTTTGACTTAGAGTACAGGTAGCTGGATTAGACTTCTAATTTAGAGGACGACGCCGACTACATCGATAGAAATTAGGAAATTCTTTTTTACAGTCCTAACCGAAAAGCCATTTGATCCAATGTTGTTGGGCTAGATGGCTTTTTGGTTTAATTTGATATAAAAAATCACTCAATCTAATTAAGATTGGGTGATTTTTTGTTTTGGTTCGCATATGATTAACGAATCCCAGTATTATCAACACTTCTGTCTGTATTCAAATGTCCCCGGCGAGAATCGAACTCGCAACCTATCGCTTAGGAGGCGATTGCTCTATCCAGTTGAGCCACGGAGACTTAACTAGTTTATTTTCGCACGATTTTTTAACGATGTAAAGCAGTGGATGAGCCTTTTTATAACGTTTTATGGGTTATCTTTCGTTAAAATTGAATTGATACGGTCTTTTTGGGACTTTGGTTGTGCTGATACAAAGAAGAAAACGAACTTTAAATGCTTGTTTTATATTTAAAGTTAGTGTATATTATTTCGTGGTGACAAAAGTACACCAAATTTATGCACTTCGAGGGGACAAAAATGAAAGTATTTGACTATGAAGACATCCAATTAATTCCAGCAAAATGTATCGTCCGTAGTAGAACCGAATGTGATCCTACAGTGGTCTTGGGAGAACATCGTTTTAAACTACCCGTGGTTCCAGCTAATATGCAAACTATCATCAATGAAGAGATTGCTGAAAAGTTAGCTGAGGATGGATACTTCTACATTATGCATCGTTTTGAACCTGAAAGAAGAATGGACTTTGTTAAAAAGATGAAAGACAAAGGCTTGATCAGTTCAATTAGTGTTGGGGTTAAAGACGATGAATATGCACTAATTGATCAACTTGCTGAAGAAAATCTTACTCCTGATTACATTACCATCGACGTGGCTCATGGCCATGCTCAAAGTGTAATCGACATGATCCACTACATTAAAGAAAAATTACCAGCTGCTTTCGTGATTGCAGGAAACGTTGGAACGCAAGAAGGAGTCCGTGAACTGGAAAATGCTGGTGCCGATGCAACTAAAGTCGGAATCGGACCTGGTAAAGTATGTATTACTAAGATTAAGACCGGCTTTGGAACTGGTGGTTGGCAATTATCAGCTCTCCGTTGGTGTGCTAAAGTGGCTCGTAAGCCATTAATCGCTGATGGAGGAATTCGGACTCATGGTGATATTGCTAAATCAATTCGATTTGGTGCAACTATGGTGATGATTGGTTCATTATTTGCCGGACATATCGAATCACCAGGTGAAACTAAGGTGGAAGATGGCGTGAAGTATAAAGAATACTTCGGTAGTGCTTCGCAATACCAAAAGGGTGAAGCTAAAAACGTTGAAGGTAAGAAGATTTGGATCCATCAACGTGGACATTTACGTGATACACTCCAAGCAATGCGTGAAGATCTCCAATCATCGATTTCCTATGCGGGCGGTAGAGATTTAGAAGCCATCCGTAAGGTCGATTATGTGATTGTGAAGAATTCGATTTTTAATGGTGATGTATTGTAAAAAAGAGTGTGAGCGAAACTTGGCTGGTTTCGCTCATACATCTCCAACACCAAAATCTAAAAAAATAACTCAACTTAAGCGCAAATCTGAACTAAAGGTTTGCGCTTATACTGGGTTAACCAGAAAAAAGGCATCAATCGCAATTTGCGACCGATGCTTTTTTTAATTAATTATTATTATTTAGCCCAGTTACCATTTCGGAAAACCGGAACGATGCTACCGTCGGGTTTAATTCCATCAATGTGCATTTGATCGGAGCCAACCATGAAATCAACGTGGGTCTGACTGATATTCATGCCATGACGTTGTAATTCATCTGGAGTCATCGAACTTCCGTTTTCGATGGTAAATGGATAAGCTTCTCCCAACGCCATGTGGTCAGAAGCATTTTCATCAAAAAGGGTGTTGAAGAAAATTGTATTTGATTGTGAGATTGGTGAATCATCGGGAACCAAAGAGATTTCACCGAGTGATTTCGCACCATCGTCGGTTTGGAGGAGGTGTAAGAGTACTTCTTCACCACGATCAGCGGCAGCTTTAATTACCTTACCCCGTTCAAAAGTGAGGTGAATTCCCTCAATAATCGTGCCTCCATAGCTTAGCGGTTTCGTCGAAGTGACGGTACCGTCGATGTGGAGATTATCTGGGGCAGTGAAAACTTCCTCTGTAGGAATATTAGCGACGAAGGTGTTCCCAGCTGCATCCTTTGCATCAGCGGCGACCCAGATATGACCTTTAGGTAAACCTACAGTAAGATCGGTTCCAGGGGCCTGGTAATGCAAGGCAGCGAAAGCTTGTTGATTAAGCCAGTCCGCATGGTGAGCAAGGTCCGCAATTTTATTTTGCCAAGCTGCAACCGGGTCTGCTTGATCGACCAGCGTGGTTTTGAAGATGGCTTGCCATAAAGCTTGGACGGCCTCATCGCCCTTTAATTCTGGAAAGACCAATTCAGCCCACTTAAGATCAGCGGCGGCCACCACCAGCCAGCTAATATCGTTGTTAGTAGTGACTTGCATGATTGGGCGCTTAGCTAAACCTTGGGCAGCTTGGTAAGCAGCGATGCGTTTGCTAGGAACCTCGGCGAGGGCATTAGGGTCATCACTAATCAAACTGATGCGCGACACGCGTTGGTCGGCTAAGAATTGCCATTTATCTTTTTCGTAATCAAAAACTTGACCAATCCGTGCTTCAGACGCATGCATTAAGAATTGGCGAGTAGTTTCAATATCGCTCCATTCTAAAATTACGTCTGCGGCTCCTAAAGCATAGGCTTCGGCGGTAATCAGGTTGGCTAGATGTTTTTGCGTTACGGAAGCATATAGGATAATCGTTTGTCCTTCTTGAACATTCACACCAACACGGGTAATTAATTGGGCATACTTCTTTAAATTTTTTTCAAGTTCGCTGTCATTCATACTGGGAAAACCTCCTTATTTTTTTACTATCCTAGCATATTTTATGCAGGAATGCTGATATAATATTCTTAGAAGTTGAAGGGTGGCTATAAAATGAAGCAGATTAAAGTAATGAGTATCTTTGGGACACGACCAGAAGCCATTAAGATGGCACCAGTGGTCAAAGCCATGAAAAATGACGACCGGTTTGAACCCATCACGGTGGTGACTGGCCAGCACCGTGAAATGCTCGACCAAGTTTTACAAATTTTCCAGATTAAACCAGATTATGATTTGAACATCATGGAAAAGAGTCAAACTTTGAGTAGCATTACAAGTAAGGTCTTATCCGGCATGGACGAAATTTTAAATCACGATCGCCCGGATTTAATTTTGGTACATGGGGATACAACGACGACTTTCTCGGCGGGCTTGAGTGCTTTTTACCACCAAATCCCTGTTGGACACGTGGAGGCTGGTTTACGGACTTGGAATAAGTATTCCCCATTTCCAGAAGAAATGAATCGCCAAATGACCGATGTGCTAACAGATCTTTATTTTGCTCCAACCACAACCAGTGAAGCAAACTTGCTTCAGGAAAATCATCCACAAAAACAAATTTTTGTGACTGGTAATACGGCGATTGATGCCTTACATGATACGGTCCAAAAAGATTACCAAAATGAGGTTCTTGATGAAATCAAGGCCGAACATCGGATTATCTTAGTTACCATGCATCGCCGTGAAAACCAAGGCGTTCCGATGCAACGAGTGTTTAAAGCCATCCGCCAAGTGGTCGACGAAACTCCTGACGTGGAAGTGATTTTCCCTGTCCATCTCAACCCTAAGGTTCAACAGATGGCAGAAGAGGAATTGGGCAATGACGCTCGAATTAAATTAATTGCTCCTTTAGATGTACTGGACTTCCATAACATTGCTGCTCGGAGTTATTTGATTATGACTGATTCCGGTGGAGTCCAAGAAGAAGCCCCATCCCTCGGCAAACCAGTCCTCGTGCTCCGCGATACGACAGAACGTCCCGAAGGGGTTGCTGCCGGAACTTTGAAGTTAGTCGGTACCGATCCAATAGAGGTTAAAAAACAAATGACCTTGTTGTTGAATGATGCGGAGGCTTACAACCAAATGGCTCAAGCTAAGAATCCGTATGGAGACGGGACAGCGTCGAAACAAATTCTAGACGCCATTGCTAAATGGCAAAATCAGTAATCATTGTATTAGTTTTCGATATAATAAAGGAGCTGTGACTAAGCTACGATAACTTGTCGGTTATCTAGCAGCTGTCACAGCTCCCTTTATATTATTAATAGCTATTGGGCGTTAAATTTATCCACTAGGCTACTTGCAAAATTATCCAAACGGTCTAAATCTTCTTGGGATTCAGGGGCAAGGTTAATTTTAAGATTTTCCGCACCTTGAATGGCGTGGGCTTTAGTCATGGCTTCACTGAACTTATCGACCGCTAAGCAATAATATTCAGCGTAAAAGGTATCTCCAGAACCAGCTACTCCAAAGACTTTATCAGAAAGGTCAAGTTCAGCGAGGTCATCAAAGAAATCCATTCCTTCTTCTGGTAGAGCTCCTTCATCGTAGGTGTAAGGAACAATGACGTTAATGTCATAATCTTTTAGTTCGGCAGCATCCGTTTGTGAAATTTCAGTTTCATCGACTTCAACGCCGAGGTCTTCTAGGGCTTCGGTGATGATGTCGGCGCAATCTTCATTGTTACCAGTGATAGTGGCAAAAACTACTTTAGCAGTGGGCATATTTAAGTAACCTTCTTTCCAATTAATTCTTATCAAAGTATAGCAAAAAAGGAGCTGATTAACATTAATTCAGCAGAAACTAAAAAAATTACCATGATTACCGCCCAGAAAAAGGCTGGTCGCTACAATGTTTTTCTTAATGGTGAATATGCGTTTCCCATTAGTGAAGAAACCTTTATCCATTTTCGTTTAAGTAAAGGGATGGAAATTACGGGCGCGCTCTTAGAAGAGATTGGTGAATATGAGACGAGTGCGGAAGCCTACAATAAGGCTTTAAATTTCTTAACGGGTCAATTGCGGACACAAGATGAGGTGGCTAAGAAACTCTTCAAGCTGGATTTCCCAGAAGAGGTTGTTGGTCCTGTGTTAGCTAAGCTGACTGATTTGAACTTGCTGGATGATGCCGAATATGCCAAGAGTTACGTTCGGACGATGATGAAGACGGGGGACAAGGGACCGCGTTATCTAATCAACCATTTGCGTCAAAAAGGGGTTTACGAGAATGACATCCAAACGGGCCTTGCTCTTTTCACTGCCGAAGACCAAGTGGAGCTGGCGGTCCAAGTCGGCAGCAAAATTCAAAAACGCCAAAGTAATTCCGCCCTTAAACAACAGAAACTCAAAGTTCGACAGACTTTGATGAATAAGGGCTTTAATTCGGCTACGATTGATTTAGCACTCCAGAAAATCGAATTTAAGGTTGACGAGGAGGCCGAATATGTAAAGTTAGTTAAGTTGGGTGAACGTTTAGTTCGAAAACATGCGGGTCTCCCTGCCTATAGTAAAAAAGCCAAAATCAAGCAGGCTTTGTACAACAAAGGCTTTGAAATTGACTTGATTGAACGGTTCATGCGTGAAAACGAGTTATAGAATTCTGTAGGAAAGCTTAAAGCATGGTGCAAATCTAAGGCTGGTTTTGTTATAATTGAAGAGAAATTCAAAGCTTTCAGCTGTAGAAAGTGGGCTTAGGCTATGTCTCAGTACTCAGAAAGACCAAAAGAGGGCGAGTATATTGCGATAAAAAGCTATAAGCATGATGGGAGTTTGCATCGGACTTGGCGTGAGACCATGGTCCTGAAAAACAACGAAGATGAGTTTATTGGATGTAATGACCATACGGTGGTCATTGAAGATGATGGTCGTCGTTGGGTGACCAGGGAGCCTGCGCTAGTGTATTTTAATAAACATACGTGGTTCAATGTGGTGGCGATGATTCGAGACAGTGGGGTTTCGTATTATTGTAATATTGCGTCGCCGTTTGTGTTGGATCGCGAAGCCTTAAAATATGTCGATTATGATTTGGACGTAAAGGTTTTTCCAAATGGCGAACGGCGCCTACTTGATATGGACGAATTTGAACAATTCAGTAAAAAATGGCGCTATCCTCAGGATACAATCAAAATTTTATTGGATAGCGTTCGCGAATTAACGGGTTGGATTGATGAAAAACGTGGGCCATTTTCGGTCGAGTTTATTAATATTTGGTACAAACGTTATCTAAATATAGCGGAGCGAAATACTCGATAAAAAAAGGAGGTGTGCATAACACTTCCTTTTTGTGTAAAAAATACTAAAATTAGAATGACGATATCATGCGAGGAGTACGTTATGTTTGAAAAATTTAGAAAAACGCCATTGATGTATTGGTCTTTGGAGCTACTAATCGTGGCGACTTTAATCTGGGTGTGCACGAAGATTGATTTCCTGTTTACCCCGATTGGGACGTTCATTAGTACTGTATTTATGCCAATCATTTTAGCCACCTTTTTGTATTATATGCTTAATCCCTTGGTAAAGTTGTTAACTAAGGTCCGTTACAAGAAATTTAAGATTCCCCGCACCTTAGCAATCGTGATTGTGTTTGTCCTATTTATCACGTTGATTGTATGGGGAATTAGTTCTTTCTTACCGAACTTAATTGATCAGGTTTCCCAAATGCTGGGGAACTTGCCTTACATTGTCAAAAGGTTGCAAAAGACCGTCCCACAGTTGTTAGAACATTCGTGGTTGAAGAAGATTGACTTTGCGCCCTTTATCAAAAATATCAATAGTGAGATTGGTAAGTATGCGGAAGGCTTTTTAGCAGGGACGGCCCTGCATATCGGTAATCTGATTTCCACCTTAACTAATGCCACAGTGGTGGTGATTACCGTGCCAATCATCTTGTTCTATATGCTAAAAGATGGTTACAAATTGATCCCCACAGTTGCCCAAGTGGTTCCACACCGGAATCGTAAGAATGTGGTGGATTTATTTAATACTATGAGTGATACTTTATCTTCGTACATTTCAGGACAAGTCATTGAATGTTTGTTTGTTGGGACGTTCACGGTTATCGGCTATATGATTATCCAACAACCTTACGGCTTACTCCTCGGAGTGATTGCGGGAATCTGCAATATCATCCCTTATGTGGGTCCATATTTCGGAATTTTCCCATCTTTACTAGTGGCAATTGCTCAATCACCGGGCCAAGTTGTTTCAGTGATTATTGTGGTATTGATTGTTCAACAGGTGGACGGAAACTTTATCTATCCTAATGTGATTGGTAAGTCACTTCAAATTCACCCGTTGACCATTATTATTTTATTGTTGGTGGCTGGAAAGATTTCTGGCATTCTCGGAATGATTTTAGCGGTGCCAGCATATGCGATAGTTAAAGTTTTGATTAACTTCATTCATCACATCTGGAAGTTAGATCAAGAAACCATTGAAGAAAAAATTAAGCCTCAAAAATAATAATAAATTGGTAGATATAATGATAGTATGGTAATATCTACAGAGTTGAATAATATAATTCAAGGAGAATAAATCTTGACAAAAGTAATTACTTACGGAACCTTTGATTTACTACACAAAGGTCATATCCGTCTTCTCAAGCGTGCTAAGGCACTAGGAGATCATTTAACCGTTTGTGTTTCAACTGATGAATTCAACGCCATTAAGGGCAAAAAAGCTTATACGTCTTTCGAAGATCGTAAGTACATTTTGGAAGCGATCAAGTATGTTGATGAAGTTATTCCAGAACGTGATTGGGATCAAAAGATTAGCGATGTTAAGGACCATGACATTGATATCTTTGTGATGGGTGACGACTGGGAAGGTCAATTTGATTTCCTAAAAGATTATTGCAAGGTCGTCTACTTGCCACGTACGGCTGGTATCTCAACTACTAAGATCAAAAAAGATCTTGGACTAGGCGATTACAAAAAAGATTAGGACTACAAACTAAGATTGGAATGTCTAGACGATTCCAATCTTATTTTTTAGAGAGAAAGGAACTACTATGAATCAACAAGATTTAAAAAATGCGGTGGAAAAACGCCGGACGTTTGCCATTATTTCCCATCCGGATGCTGGTAAGACGACGATTACAGAACAACTATTGCTCTTCGGGGGCGTTGTGCGCGAAGCCGGAACGGTTAAAGCCCGTAAATCAGGCAACTATGCTAAGTCGGACTGGATGGAAATTGAAAAGAAACGTGGAATTTCGGTTACTAGTTCGGTTATGCAATTTGATTACGCTGGTAAACGAATTAACATCTTGGATACTCCTGGACATGAGGATTTCTCAGAAGATACTTATCGAACCTTGATGGCCGTGGATTCAGCTGTCATGGTAATTGACTCCGCCAAAGGGATTGAGCCCCAAACTAAAAAGCTTTTCCAAATTTGTAAAATGCGCGGTATTCCAATTTTCACTTTCATGAACAAGTTGGATCGGGATGGACGCGAACCCCTAGACTTGGTTAATGAATTGGAAGAAGTCTTAGGCGTAGAAGCTTATCCGATGAACTGGCCAATTGGAATGGGTAAGGGACTAGCCGGATTGTACGATATTTACAACAACCGCATTGAACTACATACTGATGAACCAGAATTTTTGGAACTTAATGCTGACGGCGAACTCAAAGAAAGCAATCCGATCGAAGAGGAAAGTGTTTTCCAAGACGCCATGATGGAAGTTTCTTTAATGAAAGAAGCTGGCAATCAATTTGATGAAGCCAAGATTGCTACTGGGGAATTGACTCCCGTCTTCTTTGGTTCGGCTTTGACTAACTTTGGGGTTAAGACTTTCTTGGATGCTTACCTCCAATATGCTCCTGCACCAACTTCACATAAAGATGAAGCCGGTGAAGAAATCGAACCAACTGAAGAAGAATTTTCAGGATTTGTTTTCAAGATTCAAGCTAATATGAATCCTAATCACCGTGACCGGATTGCCTTTTTGCGCATTTGCTCTGGAGAATTTGATCGTGGGATGGACGTCACTTTGAACCGGACGGGTAAAACTTTACGCCTTTCTAATTCCACTCAATTCATGGCAGACACACGTGAAAACGTGGAAACAGCGGTTGCGGGAGATATCATCGGACTTTATGATACGGGTAACTTCCAAATTGGGGATACTATTTACGCTGGCAAACATGCCATTCAATTTGAAAAATTACCACAATTTACACCGGAACTATTTATGCAAGTTTCCGCTAAAAACGTGATGAAGCAAAAGTCCTTCCATAAGGGAATCAAGCAATTGGTTCAAGAAGGAGCTGTCCAGCTTTATACTAACTACACTACTGGAGATTATATTCTCGGTGCCGTAGGTCAACTTCAATTTGAAGTTTTCCAATTCCGGATGCAAAATGAATACAATTCCGAAGTAGTTATGCAACCTATGGGTAAAAAGACTGCGCGCTGGATTGACCCAGAACAACTCGATGAAAAAATGTCGTCTTCACGTAACTTATTGGTTAAAGACCGTTATGGACAACCATTGTTCTTATTTGAAAACCAATTTGCAGAACGTTGGTTTGCTGGTAAATACCCAGATGTTAAACTAACGGCCAAACTCTAAAAACTAAATCTTTCTAAATTAACACCTCAAATGGGGTTAATTTTTTAGTTTTTAATATATAATGGTTAAGTTGTATCAAGAAATATCACGTGGAGGAACGATAGCATGAATCGTTTATGGGGTAAATTTCGACAGGGGCTAAATACTAAATTTGGCTTCTTCATGCTAATTACAGGTTTATTTTGGATTAAATCGTACATAGCATATCAAACAAAATTCACGTTGGGTGTTCAGGGTGGCATGCAAGAATTGATTCTCGCCATCAGCCCGCTGGGTTTTGCCATACTTTTGTTCGGGATTGGATTGTATATCCGTGGTAAGTGGGCCTACTGGTACATGATTATTATGGATACCATCTTATCGACTTGGCTATTTGCCAACATCCTTTATTATCGCGAGTTTTCAGATTTCATTACCTTTAATTTAATTAAGGGTTCTGGGTCAGCCTCCGATAATTTAGGAAAGAGTCTGATGGGAATTCTACGAACTACTGATTTCCTAGTTTTTATTGATGTAATTTTCGTTATTGCTATTTTAGCGTTTGGATTCGTTAAGATAGACCAAAGCAAGTTCAAGTTAATGAACTCCTTTGCGGTGACGGTCCTATCGATTGGGGTTTTAGCAGCTAACTTGGCTTTAGCTTATTCCAACCGTTCAGGATTATTGACGCGGACCTTTGATAATAACTACATTGTTAAGTACCTAGGACTACAAAGTTTCACTTTGTATGATGGGGTTAAGTCATTTGAAAACAGCAATAAGAAAAAGGAAGCTAAGGGTTCACAATTAGATCCGATTAAGAAGTTCATCAAAGAAAATAATGTTCCTGCTAATGTTGAATACAAAGGGGTGGCTAAGGGCAAAAATGTCATTATCATCCATTTGGAAAGTCTTCAACAATTTGTAATTAACAAAAAATGGAAAGGCGAAGAAATTACGCCGAACATTAATAAGTTCTACAAGGATAAAAATACTTTAGCCTACGACAACTTCTTCAATCAAGTTGGTCAAGGTAAGACGGCGGATGCCGAAATGATGCTGGAAAATTCCTTATTTGGTTTGGCAGAAGGTTCGGCGATGGTAACTGACGGGACCACCAATACTTTCCAATCGATGCCCGCTTTAATGCAACAAAATGGGTATTCGACGGCCGCTTTCCATGGGGATGTAGCTAGTTTCTGGAACCGAGACAACGCTTATAAGTCATTTGGTTACCAGTACTTCTTCAGTAAGCAATATTACACATTGAAGAAGGGCTACGTTAGTGGATACGGGATGAAGGATAAGCTCTTCTTACAACAATCGGCTAAGTACTTGGAACAATTACCACAACCGTTCTATGCTAAATTGATTACGGTCTCGAACCACTATCCATACGGAATCGAAAAGAAGAACGTTTCTATCGACAAATGGGATACCGGTGATTCAACCGTTGATCCGTATGTGCAAACTGCGCATTACTTAGATCAATCAATTGGGGAATTACTAAATTACTTGAAGAAAACTGGTTTGTACAATAAGAGCACCATCATGATGTATGGTGACCATTATGGGATTTCTAACAACCATAAGCCGGCCATTGCCAAGATCTTAGGTTTGAAGGGTGTAACCAACTATGATCTTGCCATGTTCCAAAAGGTTCCTTTCATGATTCATTCACCTGGTCTAAAGGGTGGTGTTAACCACAACTACAGTGGTGAAATTGATGTGATGCCAACCTTATTGAATTTACTCGGCATCAAGACGCCAGGCGCTTACCAATTTGGACATGATATTAATTCAAAACAATACAACCAGATTGTGGCGTTCCGAAATGGGGACTTTGTTTCGAAGAAGTATACCAAGTACGGGGGCGACCTCTACTTGACGGCCACTGGTGAACAAGTCACAGACGAAACACCTGCTCAAAAACAAGAAGTGAAAAAGATCCAAGATTACGTTAATAAAGAACTCGAATATTCAGATAAGATTATTAATGGTGATCTCTTGCGCTTTGCCAAGTTGGATTGGTTTAAGAAGGTTAATAAGTCAGACTACAGTTACAATATGAAGTCGGCGCTCGAACAACTAAATAAAGCTCAAAGTTCTAAGACGAGTTTGATTGAACAAAACCACGGCAAATCAACGTTGGATGATTATGAAACGGATGCTCCTGAACTAGAAAGCAATGCTGATAAATCATCTAGTTCAAGCAGTAGTTCTTCAGATAGCTCAGCTTCGAAGTCTTCAAGCAGTGATTCAAGTAGTAGCTCTAGTTCATCATCTGAAAGTAGTAAGTAACTTAAAGACTGAGAAGAGACCTTTAGGGGTGCTTCTCAGTTTTTTTATTAAGAGAGGAAGCGATTTTATGGCAAGTCATTTGATAATTCTACTATTAGTGGGACTAATGGCCGGAATTTTTGGAGCCATCCTGGGAATTGGGGGAGGAATGATTATTACTCCAGTTTTAACGGTGGCAATGGGATTAGATATTAAGTATGCGATTGGGGCTAGTATCATCGCGGTGATTGCAACGAGTTCGGGGGCAACCATTGCGTATTTAAAAGATGAGATGCTTAATTTACGAGTAGCGATGTTTTTAGAAATTGCGACGACCGTCGGGGCGATTGTTGGGGCAATTATGACCGGAATATTTAACTCGACCGTCCTTTTTGTGCTTTTTGGTTCATTCTTGGTATTTTCTTCTTGGAATATGTACCGCAAGTTGCGTCGCGGCGGTGGTGAAGAAGGTAGTACTAAAAATGATCGTTTAGCAAATCAACTCAACTTAAATGGTAGCTACTATGATAAAGCTCTTAAGAAAAATGTTGATTACCAAGTAGAAAATGTTCCCGGTGGTTCAGCCGTAATGTTTGGGGCCGGATTAGCCAGTGGATTATTAGGAATTGGTAGTGGAGCTTTCAAAGTTATGGCAATGGATAACATTATGAAGATGCCACTTAAGCCTTCTAGTGCTACCAGTAATTTGATGATGGGAGTCACCGCTGCTGCCAGTGCCATGGTCTATTTCTTTAACGGTTCCATTCATGCTGATATCGCAGGACCATTAGCGATTGGAATTTTATTTGGAGCTCAATTGGGAAGTCGAATTATGCAACATCTACAACCCCGTTGGATTCGAATGATTTTTATTCCCGTTCTTTTATATATGGGATTGCAAATGATTCTTAAAGGATTTGGGGTGAACATCTAATGAATGCTAAAAAACAAGAGATGCAACACGTGGAATTAGTCATTGGGCGTGTCCTTCAAGTGGGAGTATATATTTCAGCGCTAGTGATTCTATTAGGAATTGGTCTATGGTTATTTAAGAATGGTTCTGGATATTCGGGGGCTTTACCGACTCGGATTACGCCTATCTTTCATGGGGTGTTAGCTTTTAAACCTTATGCGGTTTTGATGTTTGGAATTTTCTTATTAATTTTGACACCCGTTCTACGAGTAATTGTTTCAATTTATGCCTTTGCTAAAGAAGGCGACCGTTTGTACGTGGTCATTACTACAATCGTACTAGTAATTCTAATTATTGGTATGGCAATTGGTTATCGCGGATAAAAAAAGAAGAGGTTAGGTAAACCATAATTGGTTTACCTAACCTCTTTTTATTATTTAATCTTTTTTAGGAGCACCAGTAATTTCAATTTGATCATCTTTAATCTTAGCGTTTAGTTGCTTTTCTGCTGGATGGTCAAGATAAAAGTCCGCGATGCGATCTTCAATTTGTTCTTGAATTACCCGACGCAATGGGCGAGCACCCATCTTAGGATTGTAGCCTAAATCAACTAAGCGTTCTTCAACTGGTTTGGTTACATCAACGTGTAGTCCTTGGGTTGCCAACATGCTATTAACGTCTGCAATCATTAAGTCGACAATTTGCATTAAGTTTTCCTTAGTTAAGGCTTGGAACTCAACAATGTCGTCAAAACGGTTCAAGAATTCAGGCTTGAAGTAATTTCCCAGTTTGTCAAGGACGGAGTGGGTCTTACCTTGAGCAGCTGCTCCAAAACCAACATCAGCTTGTACGTCACCAGTTCCGGCATTAGAAGTCATAATAATGATGGTATCTTTGAAGCTTACTGTCCGACCTTGTGAATCAGTTAGACGACCATCATCCAAGATTTGCAAGAACATATGCATGACATCTGGGTGAGCTTTTTCCACTTCATCTAGGAGAACTAAGCTGTATGGATGACGACGAACTTGTTCAGTTAATTGACCCGCTTCTTCGTAACCAACGTACCCTGGAGGCGAACCGATTAATTTTGATATTGAATGAGGCTCCATGTACTCACTCATATCAAAGCGAATCATAGAATCCTTAGAACCAAACAATTGTTGCGCAAGTTGCTTAGCTAACTCAGTCTTACCAACTCCGGTAGGACCGACGAAGAGGAAGGAACCAATCGGACGACCAGTTCCGTTTAAACCAATCCGGTTACGACGAATGGCCCGAGAAATCTTATCGACAGCTTCATTTTGTCCAATGACGTGATCTTTCAAGTTTTCTGAAAGATTTTGAAGTTGTTCTTGTTCCTGCTTTTGCAAGTCACCAACTGGAATGTCAGTCTTAGTTTCGATAATCTTTTCCATATCTTCTTCAGTGACCGTTGGTTGTTCTTCGCTACTTGTTGCACCATCTTTGTTCTTTTCAAGCTTAGAAACTTGATCACGGTAGTAAGCTGCTTTTTCGTAATCTTCTGATTGAAGGGCAGCTTTCTTTTGAGCTTCCGCTTCATCAATCTTCTTTTGAATGGTTTCTGGATCAGCGATGTTAATCGTTAGATTCTTCTTAGAACCAGCTTCATCAAGGAGGTCGATGGCCTTATCAGGAAGGAAGCGATCTTGAATGTAGCGTTTTGATAATTTTACGGCTGCTTCGATTGCATCATCCGTGTAGTGAACATGATGATAATCTTCGTATTTCTTTTGAATTCCTTTTAGAATCTTAATAGCTTCTTCTTCACTAGGTTCATCGACTTGTACTGGTTGTAAACGACGGGCAAGGGCCGCATCCTTTTCAATGTCCCGGAATTCTTTAAGCGTTGTAGCACCGACTAATTGGAAGTCGCCTCGGGCAAGGGCTGGTTTAAGAACGTTACCAGCATCCATGCCGCCTTCAGCATTACCAGCGCCAACAATTTCATGGATTTCATCGATGAAGACGACCATGTCTTTGTTAGCTTGAACTTCTTTCATTAGTTGTTGCATACGTTGTTCGAATTGACCACGAATTCCAGTACCTTGAACTAGAGAAACTACGTCCAAACGCACGATTTGTTTATTAACTAGCTTTTGAGGAACAGAACCTTCCACAATCCGCTGAGCCAATCCTTCTACGACAGCAGTTTTACCAACCCCAGCTTCACCAATTAAAACTGGGTTATTTTTAGTACGACGGTTTAGAATTTCAATGACCCGTTCAATTTCGCTGTCACGACCAATCACGGGATCAATCTTACCTTGTTTAGCTAAATCAGTTAGGTTCAAGCCATACTGACTTAAAAGTGATCCGCCGTTGCCACGGTTGTTAGGATTACCACCTGAACCATTTCCACCACCTGGTTGAGTAGGGGGAACTTGTTGTCCATAGAGGTTTTCGGGTTGTCCCATATTGCCGCCTTGCATCGCACGGAAGATGTCATCTAAGTTTCCAAATCCAAATGGATCTTGTGCCATACGAGCACCTCCGTTTCTATTAATGTTATTATTTCGTTGATTTTTTAAAAGTTGATAGCAATTCTGACACAGATTAACTTCTGTACGTTGACCATTCACGTTCGTATAGAGGTGAATGCTTGCTTCGTTCTTTTGACAGTTTTGACAAAGCATCTGCTGTCTCCCTTCTTTCAAAAATGTGAAACGATAATTAGTCAAATGATGTTTGACCAATATTGACCATACCTAAATTATACACACTCTATTTCAGAGTGCAAGTAGTTTGATTTGAAAAAAAGATGGATAATTAGGTAATATTATTGTTGATAACAAAGTACTTAATGGTATAGAATAAATAGACCGAAGTGAGGTGACAACATGCGAGATTATTTACAGCTTTTGAATGATTTGAAGGATGGTTCAATCAAAGAGCTAAAGATTACTGCAGAGGAGTTCCAAGATTTCCAGCCACGTTTTATGGAATTTCCTGAAAGAAAGCAAGTAATTGGAAAAGCAGACCGTGGCGGGATTGTTGTTTATCACTTTGAACGTATCAAAGATAAATAACGGATTTATTTAAGTTTTATGTAAGGGCTTGCTTTGCAACTAATAAATTGATATTATTCTTATCAAAGGCTTATAAATAATTAGTGTACGTTCACTACTTATTTGGGTCAAAAATATATGTGTAATCAAAAGGAGATATTTTATTATGGAAAAACGCGACTTTCATGTAATTGCAGAAACAGGTATTCATGCACGTCCAGCAACATTGTTGGTACAATCAGCTAGCAAATTCAACTCAGACATTCAATTAACTTACAAAGACAAATCAGTTAACTTGAAGTCAATCATGGGTGTTATGTCACTTGGTGTTGGCCAAGGCGCAGACGTTACTATCTCAGCTGATGGTGATGACGAAGCAGACGCAATCGCAGCACTTGAAGATACAATGAAAAAGGAAGGACTATCTGACTAATGGCTGGCACATTAAAAGGTATTGCGGCCAGTGATGGGATTGCCATTGCTAAAGCATATTTGATGGTGGATCCAGATCTTTCTTTTGAAAAGAAAAACATTACTGACGTTGATGCAGAAATCAAACGCCTTCATGATGCTTTGGAAAAGTCTAAAGAAGAACTTTCACTCATCAAAGCTAAGGCTGCAGAAAACCTTGGTGCTGAAGAGGCAGAAGTTTTTGAAGCTCATTTAACCATTCTTTCTGATCCAGAATTGATTGGTAATATTGAAGACAAAATTAAAAACGACACAATTAATGCAGAAGAAGCTACTAAAGAAGTTACGGATAACTTTATTTCAATGTTTGAAGCAATGACTGATAATGCTTATATGCAAGAACGTGCCGCAGATATTCGTGACGTTACTAAACGTTTGATGAGTCACTTGTTGGGTGTGGAACTTCCTAACCCCGCTTTGATTGATTCAGAAGTCGTTATTGTTGCGCACGACTTGACTCCAAGTGATACAGCTCAATTGGATCGTCGTTACGTTAAAGGCTTTATTACAGATATTGGTGGTCGTACATCACATTCTGCAATCATGTCTCGTACCCTTGAAATTCCAGCAGTTGTTGGTTCTGAAAAGGCTACTACTAGCATAAAACAAGGCGAAATGATGATTGTTGATGGACTTACTGGGGATGCAATTATTGCACCTACTGATGACGAAATCAAAGCTTATCAACAAAAGGGTGAAGAATTTAAGGCTCAAAAAGCTGAATGGGAAAAACTTAAGAATGAAAAGACCGTTTCAAAAGACGGCGTTCATTTTGACTTAGCTGCTAACATCGGTACACCGGATGATTTACAAGGTGTTCTTGACAATGGTGGTGAAGCCGTTGGTTTGTTCCGTTCTGAATTCTTATACATGAATGCTTCCGAATTACCATCAGAAGATGAACAATTCGAAGCTTATAAGAAGGTTGTTGAAGGCATGAACGGCAAGCAAGTTGTTGTTCGTACAATGGATATCGGTGGAGACAAGGAACTTCCTTACTTACCACTTCCAGAAGAAATGAACCCATTCTTGGGTTATCGTGCAATCCGAATTAGTTTGGATCGTACAGATTTATTCCGTACACAACTTCGTGCTTTGCTCCGTGCTTCGGCATTCGGTAAGCTAGCAATTATGTTCCCAATGATTGCTACAGTAGCCGAATTTAAGAAGGCCCGTGCTATCTATGATGACGAACGTCAAAAGATGGTCGATGCTGGACAAGAAGTTGGTGAAATCCAAGTCGGTATGATGATGGAAATCCCAGCTGCTGCTATGATTGCTGATAAGTTGGCTAGGTATGTAGACTTCTTTAGTATTGGAACAAACGATTTGATTCAATACTCATTCGCTGCTGATCGTGGTAACGAAAAGGTTTCATACTTGTATCAACCATATAACCCATCATTGCTTCGCTTAATCAAGCAAACTATTGATGCTTCACATGCTGAAGGCAAGTGGACTGGTATGTGTGGTGAAATGGCCGGCGATCAAATCGCTGTTCCAATTTTAATGGGACTTGGTTTAGACGAATTCTCAATGAGTGCAACTTCAATCTTGAAGACCCGTTCATTGATGAAGAAGTTAACAACTGACGATATGAAGAAGTTAGCTGAAAAGGCTGTTACAGAAGCTGAAACTAACGAAGATGTAATCAAGTTAGTTCAAGAAACTGTTGACAACATTTAATCTAAAGCAAACTATTTTAGAACCGCTGACCTTAGTGTCGCGGTTCTTTTTTATTCTCTAGGAGGAAAATCAATGAAATTAAAATTAAAGTCGGGAGCCCAAATCTTTTTTGAAGATGAAGGACAAGGTACACCTATTCTGTTTTTAACGGGCTTTGGAGGCAATACTGAAATTTGGTCGGGACAAGTGAACTTCTTTTTGCAAAGAGGCTATCGAGTGATTCGATTAGATTATCTAAATCATGGTCAATCTGATCGAGTAGATGGTGAACTTCAAATCGGAGATTTAGCGGATGAAGTTCTACAATTAGTAGATTATTTACAATTAAAAGAACCCATCGGAATTGGTAACTCGATGGGAGCAGCAGTATTGTGGAATATTATTAACCTTCGAGGCTGGGATTTCTTGAGTAAGGCCATCTTTGTGGATCAGTCACCTAAGATGTTAAATGACCAACAGTGGCACCTCGGATTTAAAAATTTAGCGGAGGATAATTTTGATGAAGTAATGAACGAACCGATTGTCCGTCCAGCCTATAAACACATTGATGATTTTGTCTTCAAAAATTCTAAGGCCATTGATTCGGCCTATCCATTTTCTCAACCTCGGAACCGAGCTTTGGTTAAGGGGCATGCGAAAAAGGATTGGCGCTTTGTCTTAGAACAGGCGACGAAACCAGTGTTGTTTATAATGGGGGAAAAAAGCCCCTTCTTTGATAGCACCAAGACCGCTGAACTATCTGCCTTAAATGCTAATATCACGGTTAATGTAATGAAAAATGTGGGGCACATTCCGATGGCAGAGGATCCCACTGAATTCAATCGATTAGTATTACAATTTGTCTAAGGTTGACGGGCGAGGTTTGCATATCACATTTTAAACCAATATAATTAACACCAACACATAGTTATTTAGTATGGAAAGGGAGATTTGCTGTGAATATTGGATTATTTACCGACACCTACTTTCCGCAGGTAAGCGGAGTAGCTACATCGATAAAAACACTACGAGACCAGCTTGAAAAGCAAGGTCATCAAGTGTATATCTTCACTACTACAGATCCTAAGGTCGATACCAATGTATACGAACGGAACATCTTTAGGTTTACGAGTGTTCCGTTCGTATCTTTTACAGATCGGAGGATTGCAGTTAGTGGATTTATTCGGGCTGCTCAGCTGGCCAAAGAGTTAAACTTGGACATTGTTCACACGCAAACTGAGTTTTCACTAGGCTGGATGGGAAAGTTTGTGGCTAAGTCTTTGAAAATACCACTTATTCATACATATCACACCATGTACGAAGACTACTTGCACTACGTTGCTAATGGTAAATTGCTCAAGCCATATCATGTTAAACAGATGACGCGGGCCTTTTGTTATCATATCGACGGAATTGTTGCTCCTAGTGAACGAGTTTTAGATACGATTGAAGGATATGGCATTAACGTTCCGATTCGAGTAATCCCAACGGGGGTCAACCTAGAACAGTATCAAAAACCAAACAAGCGTAAGCAGTGGCGAGAAAAATTGGGTTACGACGAAAGTAGTCCTATTCTTCTTTCACTAAGTCGTTTAGCCTACGAGAAGAATATTCAAGAAGTGATTGATAGTTTTCCAGCCATCTTAAAAGAGGTACCCAATGCACAACTGCTAATTGTAGGGGATGGGCCAGCGCGCACCAGTCTGGAAAACCAAGTGCATGACTTACATTTAGAAGATAGTGTCCAATTTACCGGAGAAATCAACAATGATCACGTCTATGGTTTTTATCAACTAGCTGATTTATTTGTTTCAGCTTCAGATACTGAATCACAAGGTCTTACATATATTGAGGCTTTAGCATCGAACTTAAAGGTGGTTGCTAAGTCAGGTCCTTATACAGATGAACTACTAGATGATATTTCTTTAGGAAAAGTGTTTAATACTGAAGATCAATTAGTAGCTGCAATCAAGGACTACATTGAACATCCAGATGCTTATAATGATCCAGCACCACGTGAAAAGAAACTCTATGAGATTTCAGCGGATTATTTTGGTAAGCAAGTTGTTGATTACTATAGTAGTGCAATTAGTACACATACAGATTTAGAGTTAGACGAAGATTCTGAATAGAATCGGGGTTAAAATCAGAATAATTTTGTTTAATGTTAGGGGTTAAGGTATGCCAATTAAGGTCAACATGTTTTCATCAGCTAGTAAGGTAAAGGGGCAAGGTGTCGGCAGTGCGTATGAAGAACTCATTCGTTTGTTGAAGACCCATTTTCCAAAGCAAATCGATGTTTCAATCAATAAATTTACTAAGGCTGATATTAGTCACTATCACACCATCGACCCTAATTTCTATTTATCAACCTTTTCTAAAAAAAGGGGAATTAAGGTCGGTTATGTGCACTTTTTACCGGAAACGATTGAGGGAAGTTTAAATATTCCACAACCTTTCCGTTCTATTTTTTATAAATACATTATCTCGTTTTATAAGCGAATGGATCATATTGTAGTGGTGAACCCCACATTTATTGATAAATTAGTTGCTTATGGGATTAGTCGGGATATTATTACTTATATTCCCAATTTTGTCCGTAAGAATGAATTTTACCGTTTTACAGAGGCAAATCGGGATGCGGTACGGGAACGTTTGGAGGTTAATAACCGTTTTACCGTGCTAGGCATCGGACAAGTCCAAGAACGTAAAGGGGTTAAAGATTTTATCAAACTTGCGGAGAATAACCCTGATAAGTATTTTATCTGGGCAGGAGGTTTTTCATTTGGTCGATTAACCGATGGATATGCCGATTTGAAGCAGGTGGTTGATAATCCACCTCGTAATTTAAAATTTACGGGGATTGTAGATCGTAATGCGTTGGTAGAATACTATAATGCGGCCGACCTATTTCTATTACCTTCATACAACGAGTTATTTCCAATGTCGGTTTTAGAAGCCTTTAGCTGTGGTGTTCCAGTCATGTTGAGGGACTTAGAGTTGTATCATTCCATTATTAAGGGGTACTATATACCTACTCAAGATTATGAGGATATGAATACTCAACTCAAATTAGTATCAGAAGATAAAGAAAGGCTGAATAAGTTTAAGCAGCTATCAGACGAAGCTTCGGAAGAATACTCTGAAGACCATCTAGCTGATATATGGTTAGACTTTTATTCATCTTTGACCAAATAGGGGGAGTTTATCTATGTCAAGGAGGAATAAAGTAGTCCTTGCGGTGATGATTCTAGCTGGTATTATAATTTTTGGCTTTTCATTACGAAACGTTAATTTGAATCAGATGGCACGGGATGTTGTCCACTTGAATATGTGGTGGCTACTTGTAGCTTTAGGATGCATTGTGTTATACCTCGGGTTAGAAGCAGTAGCTACCAAAATGTTGATTCAAAGTAACGGGGATCGTTTATCATGGAGGGATGCTATCCGAATTCCACTAATTGAACAGCTGTTTAACGGGATCACACCCTTTTCATCAGGGGGACAACCCGCTCAATTGGTGGCTTTAATGCAAAATGGGATTGAAGGAGGTCGAGCGAGCTCGGTACTACTAATGAAGTTTGTGGTATTCCAGTCTATGGTCGTCATCAACTTCATTTTTAGTTTATTGATCGGCTTTCAGTACCTTGAAGAGAAAATCCGTTTCTTATCTTGGTTTGTCTTATTTGGCTTTTTAATCCATTTAGCGGTGATTATTGGCTTGTTGATGATTATGTATTGGCATAACTTCACTAAGCGGCTGATATCGGCTATTTTTATACCAATTAAGCATTTTGTCAGTAAGGAACGTTACACAACTTGGAAGGTTACGTTAAATGAGAAGGTCGACTCCTTTTATCAAGAGAGTGTCAGGATGAAATCACAGTGGAGATTACTAGCTAAAGTAGCCCTGGTGACTTTCTTACAACTGCTTTTCTACTATCTAATCCCGTATTTTATCCTATTAGCTTTAGGAAAAAGCGATGTTAATATCGTAATGGTTACTTGTTTACATGTGCTAATCTTCATGGTTATCTCTTTATTTCCAATTCCAGGGGGAGCGGGGGGAGCCGAATACGGCTTTAGTGTCATCTTCGCTCAGTTTGTTGGTAATAATAGTAAGTTAGTCTTAGCTATGATGATCTGGAGAATCCTAACCTATTACTTCGGAATGTTCGCTGGGATGGTAGCAACTGTAGTTAAACCACATAAAGTAAACCGCGTAAAAGTAGTTAAAAACGAGTGATTTCACTCGTTTTTATTTTTTTTTCAAAAAAGGGTTGACCAATCCCCGTTATCTTGATAATATATTTAAGTGCTCTTCTGAAGGGCACGTACGACTGGTTAAACTTCAAATCTTGATAAAAAAGAAATGAAAAAAGTTCTTGACAAGATATAACGAAGTTTGGTAAACTGGTCAAGCGAGGTTAACGCCTCGGTCGTTGAGAACAAGAAATTGTTTAAAAAAACTTTTAAAAAGTTGTTGACAATAATTGCTCTCGATGATATAGTTAAATAGTTGTCAAAAGCGCTAACAACGTTGATATGACAACGATAGTAGACCTTTGAAAACTGAACAAAATTTTGACAATCAATAGTGTAGGGTCTTACAAATCGCAAGATTATGTAAGAAAACATTATGCGAAGTCAATTCGCAAAACAAACAATTAATGAGCTTGAAAAAGACTCATCATTTAATATGAGAGTTTGATCTTGGCTCAGGATGAACGCTGGCGGCGTGCCTAATACATGCAAGTCGAACGAACTTCCGTTAATTGATTATGACGTACTTGTACTGATTGAGATTTTAACACGAAGTGAGTGGCGAACGGGTGAGTAACACGTGGGTAACCTGCCCAGAAGTAGGGGATAACACCTGGAAACAGATGCTAATACCGTATAACAGAGAAAACCGCATGGTTTTCTTTTAAAAGATGGCTCTGCTATCACTTCTGGATGGACCCGCGGCGTATTAGCTAGTTGGTGAGGTAAAGGCTCACCAAGGCAGTGATACGTAGCCGACCTGAGAGGGTAATCGGCCACATTGGGACTGAGACACGGCCCAGACTCCTACGGGAGGCAGCAGTAGGGAATCTTCCACAATGGACGCAAGTCTGATGGAGCAACGCCGCGTGAGTGAAGAAGGGTTTCGGCTCGTAAAGCTCTGTTGTTAAAGAAGAACGTGGGTAAGAGTAACTGTTTACCCAGTGACGGTATTTAACCAGAAAGCCACGGCTAACTACGTGCCAGCAGCCGCGGTAATACGTAGGTGGCAAGCGTTATCCGGATTTATTGGGCGTAAAGCGAGCGCAGGCGGTCTTTTAAGTCTAATGTGAAAGCCTTCGGCTCAACCGAAGAAGTGCATTGGAAACTGGGAGACTTGAGTGCAGAAGAGGACAGTGGAACTCCATGTGTAGCGGTGAAATGCGTAGATATATGGAAGAACACCAGTGGCGAAGGCGGCTGTCTGGTCTGCAACTGACGCTGAGGCTCGAAAGCATGGGTAGCGAACAGGATTAGATACCCTGGTAGTCCATGCCGTAAACGATGATTACTAAGTGTTGGAGGGTTTCCGCCCTTCAGTGCTGCAGCTAACGCATTAAGTAATCCGCCTGGGGAGTACGACCGCAAGGTTGAAACTCAAAAGAATTGACGGGGGCCCGCACAAGCGGTGGAGCATGTGGTTTAATTCGAAGCTACGCGAAGAACCTTACCAGGTCTTGACATCTTCTGACAGTCTAAGAGATTAGAGGTTCCCTTCGGGGACAGAATGACAGGTGGTGCATGGTTGTCGTCAGCTCGTGTCGTGAGATGTTGGGTTAAGTCCCGCAACGAGCGCAACCCTTATTACTAGTTGCCAGCATTAAGTTGGGCACTCTAGTGAGACTGCCGGTGACAAACCGGAGGAAGGTGGGGACGACGTCAAATCATCATGCCCCTTATGACCTGGGCTACACACGTGCTACAATGGATGGTACAACGAGTCGCGAGACCGCGAGGTTAAGCTAATCTCTTAAAACCATTCTCAGTTCGGACTGTAGGCTGCAACTCGCCTACACGAAGTCGGAATCGCTAGTAATCGCGGATCAGCATGCCGCGGTGAATACGTTCCCGGGCCTTGTACACACCGCCCGTCACACCATGAGAGTTTGTAACACCCAAAGCCGGTGGGGTAACCTTTTAGGAGCTAGCCGTCTAAGGTGGGACAGATGATTAGGGTGAAGTCGTAACAAGGTAGCCGTAGGAGAACCTGCGGCTGGATCACCTCCTTTCTAAGGAATAAACGGAAACCCACACTATGTCAAAGTTTTGTTTAGTTTTGAGAGGTCTACTCTCAGAGCACGCGTATCGGGCCTATAGCTCAGCTGGTTTAGAGCGCACGCCTGATAAGCGTGAGGTCGATGGTTCGAGTCCATTTAGGCCCATACATGGGGAATTAGCTCAGCTGGGAGAGCGCCTGCCTTGCACGCAGGAGGTCAGCGGTTCGATCCCGCTATTCTCCATTAAACAACTAAGGTTGTTTATTCTTTTGTTCTTTGAAAACTGAATAATATCTATAATTTTCTAATTTTAATTGTTAATCATAATTAAACCGAGAGAAAACCGCGTAATTTAAAGAGTTATAAAACAAGATTAGTTCAAAGATTAATCGCTAAACTCAATTAATCACTTTACCGTAGGTAAAGATAGGTTAAGTTAGGAAGGGCGCATGGTGAATGCCTTGGTACTAGGAGCCGATGAAGGACGGGACTAACACCGATATGCCTCGGGGAGCTGTAAGTAAGCTTTGATCCGGGGATTTCCGAATGGGGCAACCCAATAGTTTTAATCGACTATTATCCGCATCTGAATACATAGGATGTGTGAAGGTAAACGTGGGGAACTGAAACATCTCAGTACCCGCAGGAACAGAAAGAAAATTCGATTCCCTGAGTAGCGGCGAGCGAAACGGGAAGAGCCCAAACCAGGAAGCTTGCTTCCTGGGGTTGTAGGACTGAACATTTGAGTTACCAAAGAACTTGATAGCTGAAGAATCTGGGAAGATTCGCCAGAGAGGGTGATAGCCCCGTAAGTTAAATCAAATTCTCTCAGTTCAGGATCCTGAGTACGGCGGAGCACGTGAAATTCCGTCGGAATCCGGGAGGACCATCTCCCAAGGCTAAATACTACCTAGTGACCGATAGTGAACCAGTACCGTGAGGGAAAGGTGAAAAGCACCCCGGAAGGGGAGTGAAATAGTTCCTGAAACCATGTGCCTACAAGAAGTCAGAGCCCGTTAATGGGTGATGGCGTGCCTTTTGTAGAATGAACCGGCGAGTTACGTTCGTATGCCAGGTTAAGTTGAAGAGACGGAGCCGAAGCGAAAGCGAGTCTGAATAGGGCGATATAAGTATGCGGATGTAGACCCGAAACCAAGTGACCTACCCATGTCCAGGTTGAAGGTGCAGTAAAATGCACTGGAGGACCGAACTCGTGTACGTTGAAAAGTGCTGAGATGAGGTGTGGGTAGCGGTGAAATTCCAAACGAACTTGGAGATAGCTGGTTCTCTCCGAAATAGCTTTAGGGCTAGCCTCGGAATTAGGATCGTGGAGGTAGAGCCACTGTTTGGACTAGGGGCCCATCAAGGGTTACCGAATTCAGATAAACTCCGAATGCCATCGATTTATGTCCGGGAGTCAGACGGTGAGTGATAAGATCCATCGTCGAAAGGGGAACAGCCCAGACCACCAGTTAAGGTCCCTAAATATATGTTAAGTGGAAAAGGATGTGGAGTTGCATAGACAACTAGGATGTTGGCTCAGAAGCAGCCACCATTTAAAGAGTGCGTAATAGCTCACTAGTCGAGTGATTCTGCGCCGAAAATGTACCGGGGCTTAAACATATTACCGAGACTGTGGATGCCACCATTAGGTGGCGTGATAGGAGAGCGTTCTAAGGGCAATGAAGGCAGACCGTGAGGACTGTTGGAGCGCTTAGAAGTGAGAATGCCGGTATGAGTAGCGAAAGATAGGTGAGAATCCTATCCACCGTATGACTAAGGTTTCCTGGGGAAGGCTCGTCCTCCCAGGGTTAGTCGGGACCTAAGCCGAGGCCGAGAGGCGTAGGCGATGGATAACAGGTTGATATTCCTGTACTAGTTAAACTTGTTTGAACAATGGAGGGACGCAGTAGGCTAAGGAAAGCACCCAGCTGGAAAAGGGTGTCCAAGCAGTAAGTCTGAAGTAGAGTCAAATGCTTTACTTCTTAAGGACAAGCTGTGATGGGGAGCGAAATTTAAGTAGCGAAGTTCCTGACGTCACACTGCCGAGAAAAGCTTCTAGTTAGAGTTTAGCTACCCGTACCGCAAACCGACACAGGTAGTCGAGGAGAGTATCCTAAGGTGAGCGAGAGAACTCTCGTTAAGGAACTCGGCAAAATGACCCCGTAACTTCGGGAGAAGGGGTGCTGATCGCAAGATCAGCCGCAGTGAAAAGGCCCAGGCGACTGTTTATCAAAAACACAGGTTTCTGCAAAATCGTAAGATGACGTATAGGGGCTGACGCCTGCCCGGTGCTGGAAGGTTAAGGGAATGAGTTAGCGTAAGCGAAGCTCTGAACTGAAGCCCCAGTAAACGGCGGCCGTAACTATAACGGTCCTAAGGTAGCGAAATTCCTTGTCGGGTAAGTTCCGACCCGCACGAAAGGCGTAACGATCTGGGCACTGTCTCAACGAGAGACTCGGTGAAATTATAATACCCGTGAAGATGCGGGTTACCCGCGACAGGACGGAAAGACCCCATGGAGCTTTACTGTAACTTGATATTGAGTGTTTGTACAGCTTGTACAGGATAGGTAGGAGCCGTAGAATCCGGAACGCTAGTTTCGGAGGAGGCAATGGTGGGATACTACCCTCGTTGTATGAACCCTCTAACCCGCGCCACTAATCGTGGCGGGAGACAGTGTCTGGTGGGCAGTTTGACTGGGGCGGTCGCCTCCTAAAGAGTAACGGAGGCGCCCAAAGGTTCCCTCAGAATGGTTGGAAATCATTCGTAGAGTGTAAAGGCAGAAGGGAGCTTGACTGCGAGACAGACAGGTCGAGCAGGGACGAAAGTCGGGCTTAGTGATCCGGTGGTACCGTATGGAAGGGCCATCGCTCAACGGATAAAAGCTACCCTGGGGATAACAGGCTTATCTCCCCCAAGAGTTCACATCGACGGGGAGGTTTGGCACCTCGATGTCGGCTCATCGCATCCTGGGGCTGTAGTCGGTCCCAAGGGTTGGGCTGTTCGCCCATTAAAGCGGTACGCGAGCTGGGTTCAGAACGTCGTGAGACAGTTCGGTCCCTATCCGTCGCGGGCGTAGGAAATTTGAGAGGCGCTGTCCTTAGTACGAGAGGACCGGGATGGACACACCGCTGGTGTACCAGTTGTTCCGCCAGGAGCATCGCTGGGTAGCTATGTGTGGATGAGATAAACGCTGAAAGCATCTAAGTGTGAAACTCACCTCGAGATTAGATTTCCCATTGCCTTCGGGCAAGTAAGACCCCTGAAAGATGATCAGGTAGATAGGCTAGAAGTGGAAGTGTAGTGATACATGGAGCGGACTAGTACTAATCGGTCGAGGACTTAACCAAGTAGAAGTGGTTGAATCTCGAAGGAAAAATATAGATATTGTTCAGTTTTGAGAGAACAAAAGTTTTCTCAAGTGATAACGTAAGTTAGCACAGAGTGTGGTGACGATAGTGAGAAGGATATACCTGTTCCCATGTCGAACACAGAAGTCAAGCTTCTTAACGCCGAGAGTAGTTGGGGGATCGCCCCCTGCGAGGGTAGGACGTTGCCATGCTAAATGGGGGATTAGCTCAGTTGGGAGAGCATCTGCCTTACAAGCAGGAGGTCACAGGTTCGAGCCCTGTATCCCCCATTATATTTTGAGCCGTTAGCTCAGTTGGTAGAGCATCTGACTTTTAATCAGAGGGTCGACAGTTCGAGCCTGTCACGGCTCATAGCACAAATTAGTGCTATGTTTCATAAAAGTAAATATATGGCATTAATAAGTGATAATGCCGACTTAGCTCAGTTGGCAGAGCATCTGTCTTGTAAACAGGGGGTCGGAGGTTCGAATCCTCTAGTCGGCATATCAATTTTGCGGAAGTAGTTCAGTGGTAGAACATCACCTTGCCATGGTGGGGGTCGCGGGTTCGAATCCCGTCTTCCGCTTAGTAGTAATCCCTTACTACTATAGCAAAGATGCCGGGGTGGCGGAATTGGCAGACGCACAGGACTTAAAATCCTGCGGTTAGTGATAACCGTACCGGTTCGATCCCGGTCCTCGGCACTTATTATGCACCCATAGCGCAACTGGATAGAGTGTCTGACTACGAATCAGAAGGTTGTAGGTTCGACTCCTACTGGGTGCATTGTTTTAACGGGAAGTAGCTCAGCTTGGTAGAGCACCTGGTTTGGGACCAGGGGGTCGCAGGTTCGAATCCTGTCTTCCCGATTAAATGTTTAAATACATTTATTGTTTCAATATATAGATCGCGGTGTAGCTCAGCTGGCTAGAGCGTCCGGTTCATACCCGGGAGGTCGGGGGTTCGATCCCCTCCGCCGCGATAGGGTTAATATACGAACTTGGACCTTTAGCTCAGTTGGTTAGAGCAAACGGCTCATAACCGTTCGGTCGTAGGTTCGAGTCCTACAAGGTCCATCTAGCTTTTGTTAGTATAGGGCAGTAAAACGTATATTTTTATTATGGAGGATTACCCAAGTCTGGCTGAAGGGAACGGTCTTGAAAACCGTCAGGTGGGTCAAACCACGCGAGAGTTCGAATCTCTCATCCTCCTTTCAATTATCGCGGGATGGAGCAGTCTGGTAGCTCGTCGGGCTCATAACCCGAAGGTCGTAGGTTCAAATCCTGCTCCCGCAATTATGGTCCTATGGTCTAGCTGGTTAGGACGCCTGCCTGTCACGCAGGAGATCACGAGTTCGAGTCTCGTTAGGACCGTAAATGGCTCGGTAGCTCAGTCGGTAGAGCAATGGATTGAAGCTCCATGTGTCGGCAGTTCGATTCTGTCCCGCGCCATTCACAATTTAATACCTTTATTATGCGGGTGTAGTTTAGTGGTAAAACCACAGCCTTCCAAGCTGTTGTCGCGAGTTCGATTCTCGTCACCCGCTTTTGTTATATTTTTATATGGGCCTATAGCTCAGCTGGTTTAGAGCGCACGCCTGATAAGCGTGAGGTCGATGGTTCGAGTCCATTTAGGCCCATTTGGAGAAGTACTCAAGTGGCTGAAGAGGCGCCCCTGCTAAGGGTGTAGGTCGCGCAAGCGGCGCGAGGGTTCGAATCCCTCCTTCTCCGTAGCTTGTATATTTTATATTTATGACCCGTTGGTCAAGTGGTTAAGACACTGCCCTTTCACGGCAGTAACATGGGTTCGAATCCCGTACGGGTCATCAACATTTGATTATTAATTAACTTTATATTATCGCGGGATGGAGCAGTCTGGTAGCTCGTCGGGCTCATAACCCGAAGGTCGTAGGTTCAAATCCTGCTCCCGCAATTATGGTCCTATGGTCTAGCTGGTTAGGACGCCTGCCTGTCACGCAGGAGATCACGAGTTCGAGTCTCGTTAGGACCGTTCGCACAAGTAGAAAAAAACAATTAAAACATCTTATTTTAGAATAAGGTGTTTTTTTGTATATAAAAATAATTAAGCTCCTAAAGTAAGTTTGAGCTTCACTTAGAGAACTTTTAATTAATTTCAGTTTAATATCCCGATAAATTAAGTAAAGTTAAATAAGTACCATTTATTTAACAAATAATAACGTTTTAGTTTACAAATGTATTGAATAGAACTACAATGAACCTTGTAAAAAACTTACTAAAAAGAAGTGGAATGAGGGGATTATATGACTGAAAAAATTAATGCATCTGATGCAATGATTAAAGTTTTGGAATCATGGGGAGTTCATAACGTTTATGGTCTACCAGGGGGATCTTTTGATTCGACAATGAATGCTTTGTACAATCGGAAAAGCACCATTAATTATGTTCAAGTTCGACATGAAGAAGTTGGGGCTCTGGCAGCGGTCGGAGAAGCTAAGGTAACTGGTAAACTTGGAGTTACATTTGGATCAGCTGGACCTGGTGCAGTTCATTTACTTAATGGTTTATATGATGCTAAGCATGATCATATGCCTGTATTAGCCTTGGTCGGACAAGTTCCTACAACATTAATGAACACGGACTATTTCCAAGAATTAAATGAAAATCCAATTTTCACCGATGTTGCAGTTTATAATCGAACCGTAATGACTGCTGAACAAATGCCACACGTCGTCGACGAAGCTATTCGCCAAGCTTACAAATATAGTGGGGTAGCGGTAGTTACAATTCCTAAGGATTTAGGTTGGCAACCCATTGAAGATAACTATGTCTCATCAGCTAATCTTTATCAAGCACCAATCTTACCTGAACCAGATGTAAAGCAGGTTGACGAAGCGCTTGAAATTTTGAGTAATGCCAAGCATCCAGTGATGTACATCGGGCAAGGTACAAGAGGAGCTGGATCAGATATTATTGCATTGTCTGAAAAACTGCATATTCCGATTGTTACATCAGCCTTGGCTAAGGGAATTGTCCCCGACAGTTATAAGGCTAACATGGGATCGGCTGGTCGAGTAGCAACTAAACCAGGGGTAGAAGTTTTACAAGCGGCAGATGCTGTAATGTTCGTGGGCTCTGATTTTCCATTCCAGCCTTACTTTGTTGCCCCAGATGCTAAATATATCCAAGTAGATATTGATGCAAGTAAATTTGGTAGAAGACATGTTGTAGATTTGGCTATTTTAGCTGACTCCCATAAATTCCTCAAGGTGATGCTAGAAAAAGCTGAAACTACTGCTGAAAGCAAATGGTATAAGGCAGCATTAGAAAACAAAAAGAATTGGGAAGAATGGAAGAATTCGTTTGTGGGCCAGCAAGATACACCTTTAAATGTTGAAAATGTTTTTGCGAAGATTAATGCTTTAGCAACCGATGATGCTATTTTCCAAGTTGATGTTGGTAATGTAACGATCGATGGCATGCGTTTCCTTAAAGCTGATCAAGCTCAACGATTTACGACCTCAGGTTGGTATGCCACAATGGGTTATGCCTTACCAGCAGCCATTGGAGCACAAGCTGAATATCCAGATCGCCAAGTTTGGTCAATTTCAGGCGATGGTGGATATGCCATGGTAATGCAAGATGTCCTAACTCAAGTTAAGTATCATATGCCTATCATCAATGTTATATTAACAAATGAAAGCTTAGGCTTTATCGAAGCTGAACAAGATGATAGCAAGCAACCACATTCTGGTGTAGATTTGATTGATGCAGATTACGGTACTTCAGCCCAAGCACTGGGGGCAGAAGGATTTGAAGTTCGGACCTACGACGAACTGGAACAAGCCTTTGAAAAAGCGAAAGATCGTAAAGGCCCCGTGGTAATTGATATTAAGATTACAAACTTAAGACCACTTCCTGTTGAACAGCTACTTTTGGATAAAGAAACTCAAGATCCTGAAGCAGTCGAACAATTTGTTAAGAAGTATCATGCTGAATCATTGATTCCTTTCAGAAAATTATTAGAAGAAGCATAATTTAAATGCTAAAAAACGGGCGAAAAAGTCAAAGATTGATTTTTCGTCCGTTTTTATTTGTTTAAGAAATTAATTGATGGTTATAAAAAATGAAGCCAAACCAATTAGAGCAATTAGGACTAGCAAAGTGAAGTTCCGAGGTAGGTGTAATTTAGGAACAAACCAACTAAAAACTGCTAAAATGGGATAAATTAAAGCTGTCCAACTCTTTAAAAGAATAAAAGCAAAAATCGTAATGATTAAAGTTAATGCTAAGGCAAATATTGCAAACTTAAAACTAGTTTTAATAAAAATAGCAAAGAGAATTACGATGATCATCAAGGATAACAATAAGCCCATTTTCAAGAGAATCGAAGTTACAAACCCATTTCGAATGTAGAAAAAGGCAAGTGGGGCTAACGTTCCGACACTAAGCGAAAAAGTAAGTAATCCTACACCATTTTTTTGTTCAAATGGTAGGAAAGTAGTCAGAAATGGCACAAAACTAAGTAACCCTAAAAGTGCAACGTAAGTGTTTTCGCTGAACAGTAGAATTATAAAGGTCAAAATTGGAATAATCGCCAAGGGCGCCATTAAACGTAAATTAGTTTTGTTAGTTAGACGATCGATAGTAAGAAAATTTACCATGAAAGTTGCTAGGAAAAATAATATTTGAATAGAAAGATGCTTACTGAAGATTTCTGAGCTAAAATGGCTACTAAGATACCAAGGTACCACCGAGAGTAACAAAGCATTAATGGCGGGAAGATAACTCTTTTTTTCAATAGGATAATTAAATTTTGGTAGATTGATTTTATTCATATAAAACTCCTTATGTTTCCTGACATTAATCGTATACAAAAGCCGCAGGAACGTCAACCTAACTTTAAAAGAAAGAGTGGGTGTGATAGACTTAGTAAGTTACTAGTGTTCCCGATAGGATTAGTTATCCAAAAGATCCTTGTAACCGAAATTAAATTTAGGGGGAATTTACATGTCAGAAAGACATTTATTTACTTCAGAATCAGTATCTGAAGGACATCCAGACAAGATAGCCGATCAAATCAGTGACTCTATCTTAGATGAACTATTAAAGAACGATCCAGATGCACGAGTTGCTTGTGAAACAACCGTTACGACTGGATTAGTAGTCGTTGTGGGAGAAATCTCAACAACAGCTTACATCGATATCCAAAAGGTGGTTAGAAAGACCATTAAGGATATTGGCTATGTAGGTGGAGAATATGGATTTGATGGCGAAAATTGTGCTGTAATTGTTGCTATTGATGAACAATCTCCAGATATTGCCCAAGGAGTTGATGATTCCTTGGAAACGCGTGAAGGCCATGAAGATCGACTAAACCAAATCGGTGCCGGAGATCAAGGTTTAATGTTCGGATACGCAACTAATGAAACAGAAGAATTAATGCCATTACCAATTATGTTAAGTCATCATTTGATGCAAAGAATTGCTAAACTACGTAAGGAACAAGTTATCAGCTATCTTCGTCCAGATGCTAAGGCTGAAGTGACGGTTGAATATGATGATAATGATCATCCAGTTCGCGTAGATACGGTTGTTTTAAGTACTCAACATGATCCTGACGTAACTTTAGAACAAATTCGCCAAGATGTTATTGAACAAGTTATCAAAGCTGTAATCCCAGCTACTCTTTTAGATGAAAACACTAATTTCTACATCAACCCTACAGGTCGCTTTGTTATTGGTGGACCACAAGGGGATGCCGGTTTGACAGGGCGTAAGATCATCGTAGATACCTACGGTGGGGCCGCTCGTCATGGTGGTGGAGCTTTCTCTGGAAAAGATGCGACTAAGGTGGACCGTTCAGCAAGTTATGCCGCTCGTTACATTGCCAAAAACATTGTAGCAGCTAAGTTAGCTGAAAGGGTTGAAGTTCAGATTGCTTATGCAATTGGGGTCGCAGAACCTGTTTCGGTCATGGTGGATACTTTTGGTACCGGTACGGTTTCGGAAGAAAAATTAACACAAGCCGTTCGTAAGATTTTTGATTTACGACCTGCTGGAATTATTGAAATGTTAGATTTGAAACGTCCAATTTACAAGCAGACGGCTGCTTATGGTCATTTCGGACGGACTGACGTTGAACTACCATGGGAAAAGACGGATAAGGTTGAAGCTTTAAACGACTTTTTTAAAAACTAAAAAATTTGATTAATGGCTGTGTTGATGTCTAAACGGATATTAACACGGCTATTATATTGGTTGAGAGGTAATAAATGGAGAAAAAACAAACAAATGTGGTCGTTGTAACAGTCGCTATTTTTGTTGCAACTTTTATGTCGGCGATTGAAGGAACAATTGTTTCAACAGCGATGCCGACCATTGTAGGAGATTTACATGGCGTTAGTTTGATGAATTGGGTTATTTCAATTTTCCTACTAACTAATGCAATATTTACCCCAATTTACGGGAAGTTGTCTGATATTTTCGGTCGTAAACGAGTGTTTATTTTTGGAATTATTATATTTTTGATTGGCTCGATGTTAAGTGGGATGGCCCACTCAATGGGTTTCTTGATTTTATGGCGCGCATTGCAAGGAATCGGGGCTGGATCGATTATGCCGGTTTCTAATACCATTATTGCTGATATTTATCCGATTGAAAAACGGGCCAAGGTAATGGGACTAAATGGTTCAGCATGGGGAATTGCTTCTATTATTGCTCCGCTATTAGGAGGCTTTATTGTTGATAATCTAAGTTGGCATTGGATTTTCTTTATCAATTTACCGATTGGAATTATCACCATCTTTTTAATTCAGTTCTTCCTTAAAGAAGAGGTTAGTGTCCATAGCAAGAAAATTGACTACCTAGGTAGTTTTTGGTTAATGGTAGCTTTACTGGGACTAATGTACGGTTTCCAATTGATGGGTGAAAGTTCATTCTCATGGATTACATTGGTGATTTCGTTTGTGATTTTCATCGTGGGAGCTGGCTTATTTATTCGTCAAGAAAAACGGGCGGAAGATCCCATTATTTTCCTAGATTTGTTTAACAACCGCACATTTGTAATTCAAAATGTGGCGACGATGTTGGTCTCTGGTTTGTTGATTGGTTTCGAAGTTTACTTACCAAGCTGGACACAAGGAATTTTAGGAGTGCCAGCTTCATTAGCTGGATTTGCAGTAACTCCAAGTTCAATTTTATGGATTTTCGGTTCATTCTTAGCAGGACGGATGATTGTTAAATTAAAGGCCAATCAGATCTTGACCATTAGTTTATCAATCCTAGCTGTTGGTAGCTTATTATTAGCTTTAGTACCGGCTTCAACACCGTTCTTGGCTTTCTTCTTTATTGCAGCTATTTTAGGAGTTGGTTTTGGAATTACAATTACTTCCACATTAGTAATTTCACAGCAATTAGTAACTAAAGATCGGATTGGGGTAGCAACTTCCTTTAATACTTTGGCTAAGACACTGGGCCAAACCATTATGATGTCCGTTTTCGGAATCATTATGAATGGGACGATGAATGCCGGAGTTAAGGCGAACCCTAAAATTAATATGGATATGATGAACAAAGTTATCAATCCTCAAACGGCTAAAACTTTACCAGAAACTTTATTGCCAACGTTGAGAAATGTTTTATATCAAGCTTTGCATAATATCTACATTGGTTGCTTTATTTTGATTGTGGTTGCTTTAATCATTAATGCGTTTGACCGTCGCTCAAAAGATAATATTTAAAAAAATGGATTTAGAACCTAGCTGAGAGGCTAGCCTTCTAAATCCATTATTTTTTACGCTCAATACACAATAAAATGGGCGGATTATTAATCTGGTTGATGAATTCATAGCGTAAACACGAATAGTGATGTTGGTCGAGTTCAGCTACAAATGAAAGTAATTGTTGTAATTCTTCTTGACCTCCAGGATGACCGTAGTAACAAACTAGGATAATACGACCACCAATTTTTAACTGATTTAAACTTTGTTGGACTGCCGAGATAGTGGAAGTGGGATGAGTAATAATTGATTTATCTCCGCCCGGTAAATATCCTAGATTAAAGATGGCCCCAGTAATGGGTTCGGTGACATAATGGTCAATTTGATCATGACTAGCATGGATTAGTTCAACATTAATTAAGGTTTGATGCTGGTGCTCAAACAGAGCTCGAGTTTGCTCTAAAGCTGCTTTTTGAACATCAAAACTAAAAACTCGGCCAGTGCTTTGAACCAATTCACTTAAAAATAAAGTGTCATGACCATTTCCCATAGTGGCATCGATTACCACATCGCCGGGTTGAACAATTTCAGTTAGTAATTGATGACTGTATTGCATGGCATTATCAAGCATTTTTAATTTTCCTTCCATAAAAGAGATAGGTTGTAAATTGAAGAACGATTAAACCAAGTAAGAATCCCGCCGTAACATCCGTTGGAAAATGAACGTTTAAATAAATTCGGGATAGGCCAATGCCTAGCATTAGAATTAAGTAGATTAATGCTAGTAAGTTTCGTTTTAATTGATGATGGACAACTTGGAAAGTGATAAAAATTAGGCTTCCAAATAAAACCATAGCCGCCACTGAATGACCACTAGGAAAACTATAACCACCAATACTGATTAAACGGAATTCGGGGCGTTGGCGTTGAATGATTTGTTTAATTAAATGATTAAGTCCATTTCCGAGGACAATATTACAAGCCAAGAATAAAGCGGCTTTCTTTAGGTGCTTTAGAATTAAAATTAAGCAGACTATCAAGCTGATAATTATGTAAGGAATAGAATTACCTAGCTGGGTATAGATGCTGACCACTTGATTGAATCCAGGCGTTCGGACAGATTGCACCAGACTACTGATGCTGTTGTCATAGGCGTGTACCCAGCTGGGCTTAAAAATAACTAAACTTACGATTAAGATAAATAAAAGCGTAGGTAGAATATTGATTAATAAATGAGTATATTTTCTGCTGTGCATACGTTTCTCCTTTAACTTCATAATTAATTTTAGCATATTGAGTTGTAATGAAGCGTGGAGATTGGTATGATAAACCTAACTAAATATTGTCGATAAAAGAAGTAGTAGTTGGGATGGATATTTTAAGAGACCGAATGGCTAGTGGAAATTCGGAATGACTTTCAACGAACTCGTCTTTAAAATTAACAATCTTGAACCTAAGTAGAGATTGTCGTTTTCCGCGTTAAGGTATTCAAGTGTGCATTTTGCAAAACATAGGTGGTACCGCGGAACTTTTCGTCCTAAGGATTCTTTTTTAGAATCCTTAGGTTTTTTTTTATCGACAAATATAATAATGGAGGAAACTATGGCTTATAATCATAAAGATATCGAACAGAAGTGGCAGCAATTCTGGAGCGACAATGAGACTTTTAAGACGGTCGAAGATGCAGACAAACCCAAATATTATGCATTAGACATGTTCCCTTATCCATCAGGTCAAGGACTCCATGTGGGCCATCCTGAAGGATATACAGCAACAGATATTATGTCACGAATGAAACGTATGCAAGGTTACAAAGTACTTCATCCAATGGGATGGGATGCTTTTGGTCTTCCAGCAGAACAATATGCGATGAAGACGGGTAACAATCCGCGTGATTTTACAGCTAAGAATATTCAAAACTTTAAGCGTCAAATCCAATCACTTGGTTTTTCTTATGACTGGTCGCGAGAAGTTAATACAACTGATCCAGCTTACTACAAGTGGACTCAATGGATTTTTGAGCAACTCTACAAGAAGGGCTTAGCTTATGAAAAAGAAACGCTGGTAAACTGGGCTCCTGATTTAATGGGTGGAACGGTAGTTGCTAACGAAGAAGTTGTGGATGGTAAGACAGAACGTGGTGGGTTCCCCGTTTATCGTAAACCAATGAAACAATGGATTCTTAAAATTACAGCTTACGCCGACCGTTTGATTGACGATTTGGACCTGGTAGATTGGCCCGATAGTATTAAAGAAATGCAAAAAAACTGGATTGGTCGTTCAGTGGGGGCTAGCGTCTTCTTTAATGTTGAAGATAGCGAAAAACAAATTGAAGTATTTACAACGCGTCCAGATACATTATTTGGCGCAACATACTTGGTAATTTCACCAGAACATGACCTCGTTGACCAAATTACAACTCCAGAAAGTAAAGCTGCCGTTGAAGAATACAAGAAAGCTGTTGCAACTAAATCAGATCTTGAACGGACGGATTTGAATAAAGACAAGACGGGAGTCTTCACGGGAGCATACGCGGTTAACCCTGTTAATGGTAAGAAAATTCCAGTTTGGATTAGTGATTACGTATTGGCTTCATACGGAACTGGAGCAGTGATGGCTGTTCCTGCTCATGATGGCCGTGACTACGAATTTGCTAAGAAATTCAAGATAGATATGGTGCCAGTTTATGAAGGTGGCAATCTTGAAGATGGAGTATTGGACAGCGAAGGCGGGCTAATTAACTCTGGATTCCTAGATGGGATGGATAAGCAGACGGCTATTGATACCATGATTAGCTGGTTGGAAGAACATGGAGTTGGTCATAAGAAGGTTAACTATCGTCTTCGTGACTGGGTCTTCTCTCGCCAACGCTACTGGGGTGAACCAATCCCTGTAATTCATTGGGAAGATGGAGAAACAACTTTGATTCCTGAAGATGAATTGCCATTGAGACTCCCAGCTGCAACTGACATTCGTCCTTCCGGTACCGGAGAAAGCCCATTAGCTAATTTAGATGATTGGGTAAACGTAGTTGATGAAAATGGACGTAAGGGTCGCCGGGAAACTAATACAATGCCACAATGGGCGGGTAGTTCATGGTACTTCCTCCGTTACGTTGATCCTAAGAATGATCAAAAGATTGCTGACGAAGATTTACTTAAAGAATGGTTACCAGTCGACTTATATGTTGGTGGAGCTGAACATGCGGTACTTCATTTACTTTATGCACGTTTCTGGCACAAAGTTTTATATGATCTAGGAGTTGTACCAACTAAGGAACCATTCCAAAAATTGGTTAACCAAGGGATGATTCTCGGTAGCAATCATGAGAAGATGTCTAAGTCAAAAGGGAACGTGGTTAATCCAGATGATATTGTTGAGCGCTTTGGAGCGGATACTTTACGATTATACGAAATGTTCATGGGACCTCTGACAGAATCAGTCGCCTGGAGTGAAGATGGGCTTAACGGAAGTCGTAAGTGGATTGACCGCGTCTGGCGCTTGATGATTGACGACGAAAACCAATTGCGTGATCATATTGTTACTGAAAATGATGGCAGTTTGGATATGATTTATAACCAAACTGTTAAGAAGGTAACTGATGATTATGAAAACATGCGCTTTAACACGGCTATTTCACAAATGATGGTCTTTGTTAATGAAGCATACAAGGCTGATAAACTTCCAGCAGTATATATGGAAGGATTAGTTAAGATGTTAGCTCCAATTATTCCGCACGTTGCTGAAGAACTTTGGAGTTTGCTAGGTCACGAAGGTGGTATTTCATACGCTGAATGGCCAACATATGATGAAAGTAAGTTAGTAGAAGCTACAGTTCAAGTCATTCTACAAGTTAATGGTAAAGTTCGGAGTAAGATTACCGTTGACAAGGATATCGCCAAAGAAGAACTTGAAAAATTAGCGTTAGCTGATGCTAAGATTCAACAATGGACGGCAGATAAGACTGTTCGTAAGGTAATTGTTATTCCTAACAAGATTGTTAATATCGTAGTAGGCTAACTAAATCAAAAGTAGGGTCCAGATGTTTTAACAGCATCGTGGACCCTTTTTTTGTAGAAAAATAGTTTGGAAAATGAACTAATTTTGGGAGTTTGGTGGATTTTTTAAGTGTTAGCTGAGCTATCAGCGTAAATTTAATTGTATCGGAGGTATGAATTGTATTAAAATAGTGTAGATTGACTAGAGAAAGTAGGTTTTTATAAATGGATAAGCAATCTGAAATGGATAATTCAGAGTCTCTCTATATGGGTTCACAACCCTTAAGAGATAATTCAGGAAAATCTTCATCCAAAGCAAAGATGCTCGAAGGTTCGGCGTGGATGACCGCCGGAAGTATCTTTTCTAGAATATTAGGCGCCATTTATATTATCCCATGGGTAATTTGGTTTGGTGTTTATAGTGACCAAGCGAACGCTCTTTTTACTAAAGGATATAATATTTATAGTTTCTTTCTAATTGCTGCGATTGCAGGAATTCCATCTGCGATTTCCAAGCAGGTATCCCATTACAACGCAATTAATGAGTTTGCGTTGGGGCAACGTTTGTATAAGCGGGGACTTTTGTTATCCGTCGGAACGGGAATTATCTGTGCCGCAATTCTGTATTTTGGCGCTCCATTTTTAAAAGATGGTGACCCGAACGTAATTACGGTTCTCCATGCGTTGGCTTGGGCAGTGTTAGTAATTCCTACGATGAGTTTGACTCGGGGCTTTTTCCAAGGTTACCAAGAAATGGGACCATCAGCCGTTTCTCAATTTATTGAGCAATTAGCCCGAGTGATTTATATGCTAACAACCGCCTACTTTATTATGGGAAAAAGCGGTCAAGGCGATTGGGTTTATGGCGTTTCACAATCAACCTTTGCGGCTTTTATTGGTGCATTAGGTGGATTATTAGTGCTTGGGATTTATTTCATTAAATACCGTAAGCGACTTTCCTATTTGTCACAGCATAGTGCCAATGAACTGGTAGTTTCAACGTCAACGCTATATAAAGAAATTATTGCTCAAGCTGTACCTTTTATTATTATTGGATCAGCTATTACAATTTTCCAATTAATCGACCAATACACCTTTTTCCGGATTATGAATGCGGTGAGTGACTATTCGACTGCCGTCTTAAATAATATGTACGCAATCTTTGCTTTTAATGCTAACAAACTGGTAATGATTGTTATTTCATTAGCGTCAGCGATGGCCGTCACTTCCGTACCGATTTTATCGGAAGCCAAAACTAGGGGCGATCGAGCAGAAATTAGTCGACAAGTAACGGATTCAATTTTGCTCTTTGCATTTTTGATGATTCCAGCTGCTTTAGGGATGGCTGCGGTAGCTCAACCAGCATACACGCTGTTCTATCATCTAAGTGATGTAGGAACTGCCATTTTACAATTTAATTCTTATGTAGCAATTGTTTTAGGATTATTTACAGTGATTTCGGCTATTATGCAAGGAATTGGTGAAAATGTCTTAGCCGTGAAGTATTTCTGTGTCGGAATGATTGTTAAATTTATTTTCCAATTTCCCATGGTGGCATTATTTTCAGCAGTGGGTTCATTAATTTCAACGGCTATTGGATTTATGGTAGTGAATTGGATGATTTTACGGCATATCAACTTGGAATATGGCTTAGATTATCGTCGAATTAATACATTTATTGGAAAAATCATCACTTATGCTTTTGGAACATTCTTGATTGCAATGGTCGTAACTAATGGATTATACATAGTGATGGATCCAGCCAGTAAAGTACAATCGTTACTAGTTATAGCTGCGGCCGTAGTTTTAGGTGGAGCATTTTATCTCTACTTTGTATTAAAGAGCCGCCTAGCGGATGAAATTGTGGGGGCACGGGCAGCTGGCTTACGTCGAATGCTAAAGATTAGTTAGGAGTAGACATGCGAGTAGATAAATTTTTACATGACATGAATATGGGAACGCGAACCCAAATTCGAAAAATGATTAAAGACAAGCTAATCTTTGTTAACGATACGGTCGTTAAAACTGGGCGAGTTAAAGTGGATCCAGTGGTTGATGAGGTTAGATTAAAAGACCAAGTGATTGAGTATCAACAATATTTCTATTTCATGATGAACAAACCATTGGGAGTCTTAACTGCTACGGAAGATCGTAAACAAAAAACCGTTATGGATTTATTCAACAAGGTCGATCTCCGAAATGATTTATTTCCAGTCGGAAGATTGGATAAAGATACCCAAGGCTTACTGCTAATCACTAATAACGGGCAGTTAGCGCATGATTTATTAGCACCAGAGCGGCACGTTGATAAAACTTACGAGGCGGTGGTGACTGGAAAAATCACCGATCAAGCTGTCGAAGAATTTCAAAAAGGAATCACCTTAAGGGATGGTACTACGTTAAAACCAGCGCAACTGATCATTGAACACTATTCAGAATTAGATGATCAAACAGTGGTTAAGGTAGTCCTAAAAGAAGGAAAGTATCATCAGGTTCGCCGAATGTTTGGTAGCCTAGGTGAGAAAGTGGTCACTCTTCGAAGGACTTCCTTTGGTCCTTTAGAATTAGATGTGGGATTACTTCCCGGAACTTATCGAGAATTAACGGATGATGAAATTAATCGGTTAGTTGAAGGTTAAAAATAAGCTACTATGACAAAAATCATAGTAGCTTATTTTTTTGAAGTTGTTTTAGTGTGAAGGGGAGACGACGAATTAAGCGATGGGGCAAAACAACCGCTTCTTTTTGATAAATTTGATCGGCGGTATAACTGTGTAAGAAGGTTCCTAAGGTAACACCTAAGGCCAAAGAGTCGACTTGGTTTACTAACGCAATAATTACTCCAGTTAAGGCGTCTCCTGAACCACCTGTTGCCATCCCAGGGTTACCAGCCATAATTTGGCGAAAGTCGGTGTGAGGAGCGTAAATTTCAGTTTCATAATGCTTTAGAACTACCATTGCTTTTAAACGGTCAACTGCACGTTGATTTAGCGAGGGGTTTTGATCTACTATCTTTATTCCGGAAAGTCGTTGCCATTCCATTTGGTGAGGAGTAAAAATAGTTTGGGGATGATCTACCTGAATTTGATGGGTAGCAATCAAATCAATCGCTGAACCATCAATAACTAAAGGTGTTTGGGGTTGAACGTGGTCTAAGACAAATTTTAAAATTTTTAAGCTAGTAGCATTAGTTCCCAATCCCGGACCGATTACCACTCCCGTTGATTTTTTTAGGGCTGCTTTTAAAGCATCAAAATCTAAGAAATCGAGCAACATAACTTCGGCTAGAGTGGAGCGGACAGCCGTAAAGTTAGTTTTATCCGTTGCTAAGGTTACTAATCCACCTCCAGCATAAACTGCCGCTGAACTTGATAAAATTCCAGCGCCTCCGTATTGATCATTACCAGCTACGATTAAAATCCGACCATAACTTCCTTTGTGACTATCATTGGAACGGACGGGCCATAAGTTGTTCAATCCGTCCTGATTAATCTTTAACATTGTAATCACCTCGTAAAGGTAGTATATCGCAAACCAGCATAAAACATGCAAAATAAAAATCGAAGAAAATGCATAAAACTCTATTATGTAAGCGCTAAATTGTTATAATAGAAGATGAAAGGTTGGTGTGTAATATGGATTATAAAAAAATTTTATTTGGCTATGATGGTTCACCAGAATCAATGGCAGCTTTTGATCGAGTAATTGAGGTTGCAAAGAGGAACGATGCAAAACTTATTATTGCTCATGTAGTAAAAAGGCAACACGCTAACACTGAGAGTGTTTCCCTTGGCTTTGGTGTTGTTTCAACAGATGATGACATTGAGGACATTCTTCGTTCTAGGGAAGAAAAACTTGAAGTTTTGAAACAAAAAGCTAACGAAAAAGGCGTTGAAGATGTGGAAATTGCCCTTAAAATTGGTAGTCCTAAATCAATGTTAAGCCGTGAATTGCCTAAAGAATACGATATCGATCTAATCGTTTTAGGTGCGACTGGATTAGGCAAGGTCGCTCAAGTATTTATCGGTTCAACGGCTAGTTATGTAGTCGAAAATTCACCTACAGACGTTATGATTGTTAAAAATTAAATGATAAACAAAATGACCTCAATTGTCGGCACTTTAGTTTTAAACTAGAGTGGAACGACAATTGAGGTCATTTTAAATTAGATTGCTTTATGCATAGGTTCTTCAACCCGAACTTCTTTAAGTTTAGCATTGATTTGTTTAAGGATGATTTTAACGTTTTCTTCGTTACTTAAATCGTACTTTTGTAAATCAATTTTCATTTTAGGACCAACATCATATTCTTCGTACCATGTCTTGTAAGCTGACCACATCTTATAGTAGTAAGATTCCAATTCAGGATTGTTATCGAATTGTTCATAGTCACGCCCACGTTTACGAATACGATAGAGGATGGTATCAAAATCTGTTTCAGCATAGACCATCAAATCTGGTGCTTTCTTAGGTAGATTTTGAAGCTCACTCATCATGTTATCAAGAAGGTTCATGTAAACTTCAAATTCAGTATCCGTAATGTTACCTTCTTTGTTGTTTTCACGTGTGAATAGAGCATCTTCGTAGATTGAACGGTCTAATACATTATTATCATCAGTCAAAGCCTTTTTGATCATTTGGAATCGTTTATTCAAAAAATAAATTTGAAGTAAGAATCCATAACTTTTTTGGTCAGAATAATAGAGTGGTAAAACGGGATTGTCTCCAACTGGTTCGTAGAACGCCTTTGTTCCATAGTAGTCAGCAATTTTCCCTGTTAATGTAGTTTTACCGACGCCGATCATTCCTGCTGTAATTATCACCATAAAATGCTCCCTTTTCCATTTTTTTTTGCCGAAATCTAGTATTAATAAATCCTAAATCTTTAAACAGCCACAACATATTGTATAAAGAATTGGAGCGCAAAACAAGCTTGAATTTTATTTAAAAAACTGCTTAGTATTTGAATACCCAAAAATGAAATGGTTTACTTAAAAAGTTAATTATTATTTGAAAAGCGCTACCAAATTCGATAGGCTAGAGATATGTTAGATTGTGAGGAAGAATTTTATGATAAAACTAATCGTTAGTGATTTAGATGAAACTTTAGTAGGACCAGATGGAAATGTTTCGGAAGAAAACATTGAAGCTATTAAAAAAGCAACTCAAAAAGGAGTTAAGTTTGTCCCTAATACCGGACGTGGATTTGAATCGGTACAACCTTTATTAGAAACTTTGGGGTTGAAAGGGAAAGCAAATGAATTTGTGATTTCATATAATGGTGGAGTAATCGTCGAAAATCAAAATTTTGATGTAATCCAAGCTAATGCATTTTCATTTGAGCAAGCCACTCAGATTTTTGATATAACCAAGCAGCATTTGGAGAATTCGACGCATATTTATACGTTAAATGATGTTTATGTATTTAATGAAGTTGAAGAAGATAATGAATATATTCGTAGTCGTGGGGTCCGTACCATTAGATTTGAGCATGATAATCTGGATACATTAAAAGATGAACCAATTTTTAAAATAATTACGATGAATCCTGATTTTAATAAGAGAAAACAGATTAAAGCAGAAGTACTAGATAAAGTTAATTTCGATGTGAATGCTACTTTTTCTTCAGACCGATATACTGAATTTAATTTAAAAGGTGTCGATAAGGGTCAAGCTAGTCTAGAACTTGGACGGCATTTAGGTATAAAAGCGGATGAAATAATGGCATTGGGCGATAATAACAATGATGTAGCAATGCTCAAGAGTGTGGGACTTCCTGTGGTAGTTTCCAATGCTAGTGCATCTGCTAAAGCAAATGCTAAATATATTGCTAAAGGAAATTATGAAACGGGTGTGGCTGAGGCAATTAATAAATTTGTATTAGGGGAATAGTAGCATGCAAAAAAAGACTTATTACCGAAGTTCGCTAATTTTACTGATCCTATCAACGATTATTATGATAATGACTTGGGTGTCATCGTTGAGTAAAACGAATAAATTTATTATTATAATAATTGTTGGGATAATTCTGACTTGGTATATTCAATATTTCTCAACTCGACTGACAGATGTTAAGAAAAATGGGAGAAAGCAATGAAGACATTGAAAATTGGGATTCCCTTGATTGTGGCGGTAATTTTGGTACTCGTGACGGAATTTACGCACATGAGCGGGGCACCATTGGTAATTATGTGGGTCATTGGATTTTTATTTTCAATGATTGTAACTGCGGTGATTGAAATTCGAACACGAATGCAAGAATTTGCTAAGCAACAAAAAGAGGAAGAAAAGCAGCAGGGGGAAAAATAAATGTTTATCACAACCGAAGGTATCAATGCCGGTTATACAATTAAGGACGTGGTTGAAGCAACCAGTAGCTTGATGTTAGCTTCCGAAGACATCGATAAGTACAATATGTTTGATCAACTATTTGATGAAGCAAAACAAAAGTTGAAAAAGAAAGCTGATTTGCTTGAAGGCGACGGAATTATCGGCTTAAAGTACAATACAGAAGTAGTAGAAGTCAATGGAGCACCCAAGTTTTTGGTAGTCCATGGTTATGGTACAGTAATCTTAATTGATAAATAGAAACGACTAAGAAACAGGATTGTAAATCCTGTTTCTTTTTTCGATACTTAATTGATTTTTCTGTAACATATTAAAGGACTTATTAGCCACAATAATCGCTTATTGGGTATGGCGTTTAACTTCGAGGGGAACGATATCACAAATTTTAACCCGCACGGTATAATTAACTTTATAAGCGGCATAACGGTCGCTAGGATCATAGTCTAGAATGTCTACAATTGCATCATTATCAATCACATCGCTAATTTTTCCAACGAAAGGTTTCGAGAGGTCGTTGGATTTATAACATTTAACGATCCGATTAGCTTGGAATGTGTTTACCACGTCATCTCAACTCCTTGTGTCTATTATATCTTATTTATTGATATTATATCTTATTTGTGGTCATTTCCAGTGCTAATAATACTGATAAAGAGTAAAAATATGCTCATTTTGCGACAAAGAAAAAATATTTGTTCACTTTTAATAAGGGGAGGTGTAAAATGTGTTTGTTAAGCCACAGTGGCGGAATTGGCAGACGCGCAGCGTTCAGGTCGCTGTATAGGCAACTATGTGCAAGTTCGAATCTTGTCTGTGGCATATAATTTTAACGTATATAAATTAAAGGAAACTAGAAATTAATTGAGAAATTTAACTTCTAGTTTTTTTGTGTTGGTGAAATGATTCACATCGTTGAAGATTTACCCTGAGCAAAAAACTGGCGTAAAATTAGATAAAAAGTATACTGATGCTGTAATTGATTTTTTTGAAAGGAATAGATGATGCGAAAACTAAAGTATACTCAACAAGATCAGTGGGAATCAGAGGCTCGAGAAACCCAATCACCAATTCTAATTGAAACGGCAAAGTTAAAAGCTAAGAAAAATCAGATTGTGGATGGGTTGAAAAATTATACTGCAACAGAATTACATAAAAATTATAATAGTTTATCGTTAACTGCTAATGGGAAAATGGAAGCAGATCAACGAAGCTTCCAGCTGGAGGAGGTTCATTTCCATCATCCAGCAGAACATTGCTTTAAGGGTGAGGCTACACCGCGAGTACTAGAGGCCCACTTCGTCCATTATGGTTGCCTCAGACAGCCTTTAGTGGTCAGTGTGACCTTTAAGTTGGGGGCTAAAAATGCTACTTTTGAAAAAATATTAACGGCTATGGATGATAATAAAGTGGAACAATTCATACTTTTAGATGATTTGATTCCAAAAAGGGGTTATTTTTATCGCTACATAGGTTCATTGACTACTCCTCCATTAACGGAGGGCGTAGAGTGGGTGGTATTTGAGCAAGCCCAAATGATTGATATTGATCAACTTAATCTCTATATGGCGACATTTAAGGAACAAAATAATCGAGAACTGCAAAAATTAAACCACCGAAAAATTGAAAAATATGAAATTTAAGCTAAAAAGCTGGTGTCAACGAAAGTAACAGAGACAATGACTAAACAATCATTGAGAATACTTTCGATGACACCAGCTTTTATATTGCATGGATAATTAAAGAAATTCCAAAAATCAAAAATAATAGAGCAATCATCATAGAAATGGAGATTGCAGTAATAAGGGGTGAGAATAGTAAAACAATTCCTAGGATAATACCTAAGATTGAGATAAATACATCTAAAACAAAATATTTGTGGCTAAAATTTCTAATATAATTAGCCAGCCAAAGGGTGGTGAAGGAATCACCTAAAAACATTAAAGCAATCAAGACTGAAACATAGACCATACCAAACGAATCATTGAATAACATTAGAAATCCGACGATGATGTCAAGTACGGCATTTAGGGTCAACCAAGTAGTTTTACCAAGAAAAGGTCGGATCCAAAATAATTTATAAAATCCCGTAGATAAGGACGCAATGGCGGCGATGATAATCACCATCCTAAAAGTTGATAAAGGGTTTTTGATTGAAAAAATAGCAATCACAATAAACAAAACACCTAAAATTAGAGCAAACGGATCAAACTTATTAATACGATTTTCCATCTAAATCACTACTTTCTTGAAGTTTTTATTCAGCCAAAAAAGGTTGGAAAGAGCTAAATTGTACATCGAATTTTAAAAGTAGTATCTTAAAGGCTAAAGTACTACTATCCGACACTAATCTAGTTAGCTTCATTTTAGAGAGATTGGTTGAATTGTTCAAACAATAAGAATTCGAAATCACGATTAATTGTTGATGCAACGTTTTATTTTCCAGTTAACATATTTAAGAATAATTAACGGTAGTAGTATTGGTTTCTAATTTTTGCTAAAATGTTATCTGTTACTGGAATTATAGAACGATATGTATATATTTGAAAAATAAAAGGGGATTACAAAATGTGCGGATTTGCTGGTTACATTAATCAAGCTAATGTAAATAAAGACACAATCAAGTCAATGGCCGATCGAATTAAACACCGAGGACCAGACGATGAAGCATTTTTCCAAGATGAAAATGCGTCAATGGGATTCCGTCGCCTATCAATTATTGATTTGGCACACGGACGTCAACCCATGATGAATAGTGCTGAAACTAAAGTATTAACTTTCAATGGTGAAATTTATAACTACAAACAAGTTCGTGAAGAACTAAAAGAATTAGGATATGAATTTAGAACGGATGTTGATTCAGAAGTCCTAATCCATGGTTATGACGCATGGGGACCAGAATTACTTAAAAAACTTCGTGGGATGTTTGCCTTTGTAATTTATGATAAAGAAAAACAAGAAGTATTTGGTGCTCGTGATCATTTTGGAATCAAGCCTCTTTACTACTACGATGATGATAAAACGTTCCTTTGGGGTTCAGAAATCAAATCATTCCTAGAACATCCAAACTTTGTGAAGGAATTCAATGAAGAACTATTACCAATCCACTTAAGTTTTGAATTTATTCCTTCTAAAGAAACGATGTTTAAGAATGTTTACAAGCTTCTTCCAGGAACTTACTTCATTCATAAAAATGGTAAAACAGAAACCCATACTTACTTTAAATTTAACTACGACCATATCGACGAATCACAAACTATCGAAGAAGATTCAAAGAAAATTCGAAAGATTGTTAGTGACTCTGTAGATGCACATATGATTGCAGACGTTGAAGTTGGTAGTTTCTTATCTAGTGGAATTGATTCAAGTTATGTTTTAGCAGAAGCTGCTAAACTTAAACCTATCCAATCTTTCTCACTTGGATTTAGAAATTCTAAGTATAGTGAATTAAGTTACTCAACTGAATTTGCTAAGGAAATCAATCAAAAGAATACACCACTCTACATGGATGGTGATGATTACTTTGATATTTTGCCAACCATCATGTACTACATGGATGAACCACTATCAAATCCATCAGCAATGCAATTATTCTATCTTTCCAAAGGTACTCGTAAGAATGTCAAAGTGGCTCTTTCAGGAGAAGGTGCCGATGAATTCTTTGGTGGATACAATACTTATCTAGAAGCTTTCACATTTGAACGTTACCAAAAGATGGTTCCTAGCTTTATTCGAAAAGGGTTGGCTAAGGCAGTTTCAGGTCTTCCTCGTTTCCATGGACGTCGTTTCTTGATGCGTGGGGCTCAGCCACTTAGTGAACGCTATTACCGCGTAAATTACGTATTTAATCAACAAGAACGTGATCAAATTTTACGTAATCCAGCTTTGAATGTTGATTCAGGAGCTTATACACAACATATCTTTGACGAAGTGAAGGGCAAAGATGAGATGACTCAAATGCAATACTTTGACATCAATACTTGGCTTCCATTTGATATCTTGCACAAAGCTGATCGAATGAGTATGGCTAACTCACTAGAAGTTCGGACACCGTTGGTTGACCGGGAAGTAGCCAAATTTGCTGCAACCATGCCAATTAAGACTCGAATTCATAAAGAAGAAACTAAGGTATCTCTTCGTCGTGCTGCAGAAGCTGAATTACCAGAACGAGTAGCTAAGAAGGAAAAACTTGGTTTCCCATCTCCAATCGCCAACTGGATTAAAGAAGATAAGTATCGTAAACGAATTGAAGCAGCTTTCAATTCAGACATTGCTAAGAAATTCTTTAAGCCAGAAGCTTTAATGCATATTCTTGATGAACATGTTAACGGAAAATCAAGTATGCAAAAGATTTTCACAATTTACACATTTATTTTATGGTATGGAGTTTTCTTCCCAGAAGATACCAATACTAATACAATAGATTTAGTTAAGAGAACTCAAGTATAGGTGGAGATGAAATAGATGGACCTTGAAATTGCCACTGTTAAGGCAATCCTTACAGAACATGATTTATTAAAAGAAATCAAATCAACTAAAACAGTTGCAAATACTGGAATATCTTATGATTCTAGAACCGTAAAGCCAGGTTATATGTTCTTTTGCAAAGGAAATTTCAAACCAGAGTATTTATCAGTAGCCCGCCAAAATGGTGCTACCACTTATGTGTCTGAGAATGAATATCCAGAAGGAACCGGCATGACTGCGATTATTGTAACGAATGTTACAAGAGCCATGGCGGTTCTTTCGGCTACTTATTACAATTTTCCGCAAAATGACTTGTTTATTATCGGGATTACGGGAACGAAGGGTAAGACCAGTTCAGCTTACTTTGCACACTCAATTTTGAATCAAAAGTATCCAAACCAAGTGGCTCTATTTTCAACAATTGATCGAATTGTGGGACCCAAGCCTGAGGACCAATTTAAATCAGATTTAACCACACCAGAATCAATGAATTTATTCCATGATATGCGAGTCGCTGTGGATAATGGGATGAAATATCTGGTAATGGAAGTGTCTTCGCAAGCTTATTTAAGAGACCGGGTTTATGGATTAAAATTTGATTGTGGAATCTTTTTAAACATTACGCCGGATCACATTGGGCGCAATGAGCACAAAGATTTTGAAGATTACTTGCATTGCAAATTACAATTAATGGTTAACTCTAAACGTTGTATTATTGATGCAGATACAGATCGTTTTGATGATGTTTTTGGCGCTGCAAAAGCAACAACTGATCCGGAACAAATTTATTTGTTTAGTGCAGATGTTGAAAATGGTGGAGTAGATTTCTTAATTCAAGATGAAGAAGATGATCTTACTTCCAATCGATTCACTTTGGTTGAAAGCAGTTCAAAAGCAGAAGCATTCCACGTGGCAGGTGATTACGATTTAAATGTGGCGGGCGATTACAATCAAAGTAATGCAACGGCTGCCATTATTGCTGCTGCCCTTGCAGACGTTACTTATCAGGATGCAGTGTTACCACTAAAATCAATCGTGATTCCAGGTCGTATGGAACATCTAAATGTTCCAGGACATGGAGTGGTTTTTGTAGATTATGCACACAATTATGCTAGTTTGCACGCACTATTAAAATTCTTAAAGCATCAATATCACGATGGTAAGGTTATCGTGGTGGTTGGAAGTCCTGGTGATAAAGGGATTTCGAGAAGAGCTGGGTTCGGTCAAGCGTTGAGTGAACAAGCAGATATTGCTTATTTGACAACGGATGATCCAGCTTTTGAAGATCCAGAACAAATTATCCAGCAAATTATGGATAATATTAAACCTGGTACAGTTGAAGTTCGTCAGGTACTTGACCGACACGATGCAATCGAGCAAGCGATTATGAATAGTAGTGAGAAAGATGTGGTCGTGCTTGCCGGAAAAGGTGAAGATCCATACCAAAAAGTTGGAGGGGTAGATACTCCTTGGCCAACTGATATGGGAGTAGCAGAAGAAGTGAAGAGGGGATTAAGTTAATGGAAAGACCAACTAACAATTTTACGCCAATTCTATTAGGTAGTGATTTTAATGCTTATGGGATGGCTCGTTCATTTTACGAAATTACAGGAAGACGTGTTCAAGCGTATGCCGGGACCGTGCTAGCACCCACACGTTTTACTAAAATCGTGAATGTTGATATTATTCCTGGTTTTTCAGAAGACCCTGTTTTTATTGAATCAATGCGTAAAATTGCTAAAAAATACGAAAATTCTGACGAGAAGGTTGTTTTACTAGGGATGGGCGATGGCTATGCTGAATTGATTTCAAAGCATAAAGAAGAGTTGTCAAAAACTTTCATCTGTCCCTACATCGATTATGATTTATTGAAACAATTGAATAATAAAGAACGTTTTTATTCAATTTGTGATGAATATAATTTACCATATCCAGCAACCCATTTTATTACGAAGGCACAATATGAAAGTGGTGAGAAATTCATCTCACCTTTTGAATTTCCAGTTGCTTTGAAGCCAGCTGACAGTGTAGAATGGCTCGATATTCATTTTGAAGGTCGTAAAAAAGCTTTCAGAATTAAAACTCAAGCAGAACTTGATGAAGTCATTGGTAAAATCTATGACAATGGCTATACTTCTGATTTGATTTTACAAGATTTTATTCCAGGTGATGATAGCAACATGCGAGTTTTGAATGCTTATGTTGATCAAAATCATCAAGTAAAAATGATGTGTTTAGGTCATCCATTATTGGAGGATCCAGCTCCATCAGCAATTGGAAACTACGTAGCAATTATTCCTGAATTTAACCAAGAAATTTATGACACGGTTAAAAACTTTCTTGAAAGTATCAATTACGTTGGATATGCCAACTTTGATATGAAATATGACAGTCGGGATGGTAAGTTTAAATTATTTGAAATCAATATTCGTCAAGGCCGTAGTAGCTTCTTTGTTACATTAAATGGATACAACCTAGCTCGTTGGGTGGTTGAAGACCGAGTTAACAATGCGTTGGCTGATCGTGAAACTGTATACGCTAATGATGTTCCAGGCAACTGGAAGTTATGGTTGGGCGTTCCAGTTAAGGTCTTCAAAAAGTATGCTAAAAATAATGATGATAAGCAAAAGGCGCTTGAACTAATTAACAATGATCAATATGGATTTACCGCTATCTACGATGAGGATATGAACTTTAAGCGTAGCTTATTAATGTGGTGGATGAACCATAATTATGTTAAGAACTTTAGGAAGTATTTTAAGGAAAATAAGGGGTAAGACCTGTGAAAAAATTCTTTACGATTATTGGTGGAATGGGGACTCCAGCAACTGAAAGTTACATTAGGTTATTAAATGCTAGAACTCCTACCCATCGCGATCAAGATTATTTAAATTACATTTTAGTAAACCATGCTACAGTTCCGGATCGTTCAACCTATTTAATGGACCATTCGCAACCAAACCCTTACCCAGATTTATTAGAGGACATTCAAGAACAAAGCAAGCTGAATCCAGCCTTTTTTGTAATTGCCTGTAATACTGCACACTTTTTCTATGATGATTTGCAAAAAGCAACGGATGTGCCCATTGTGCATATGCCCCGCGAAACTGTAAAACATATCAAAGAGCAGTATCCAAATGCTAAAAAAATCGGGATTATTGGGACACCTGGAACGACTAGTGATGGAATTTATGACCGTGAATTGTTAGCTGAAGGTTTTGAAGTTGTTAAACCAACTAAAGCAATTCAGGATTTAACTAGCAAGTTAATTTTTGATGATATCAAAGAACAAAATCTAGTCGATGCTGAGCTTTTCTATCATATTCTAAAAATGATGGTAGAAGAACAAGGAGCCGATGTGGTAATTTTAGGTTGTACTGAATTATCGTATGCTCAGGAAATGGCTCATGATCACAGTTTTCCGGTTGCAGATTCACAATCGGTATTAGTAGATAAATCGATCGAAATGGCTTTGAAACTAAGAAAGTAAAAATAAAAGTTGGGATTAAACTAAACCAGTTTGTCCCAACTTTTTACTATGATTAACTTGGAGGAAGAGATGAGTAAACGAAGAAGAAAAAATAAGCAGTCTACTAGTATTTGGCTTGTTTTAGTAATTGCCATTTTAGGAACTTTTTTCAAAGGAAATGATATTCATCAGTTTGTTTCTAATCTGACTAGTCAGGGGATCCCACAAACGACTAAATCGGTTAAAAGTGTCGAGGATACTCAATTATCTCAACAAACTTTTAAATCCGGTGGAACAGCTTATATTTACGTTAACAATAATAAAAGTACCCTTAATCCCGCAGATTGGAAGAAAAACCAAATTATTTACGGTAATTTAGATCGTTTGAATCGGACGACACAAGCAACGGGATATCTAAGTCGTGTAAACTTAGTTAAGTCGAATACCAGAACCAGTCAGACTTGGAATCCAACTGGTTGGCATCAAAAACGTTTAACCATTAACGGTAAAACAACTGAAATTCAGAACCGAGGCCATTTACTAGCATATTCAATTACTGGTAAATTTGATCAAAATGGGAATTTCAATGCTCATGAATTAGGATCATTAGATAATCCCAAAAATCTAGCTACTCAAACAGCATACAGTAATCAGCAGACTATGCAAATTTTTGAGGAACGGGTACGGGATGCATTAGCTAAGAATAAAAAGGTTATTTACCGCGTTTCGACTGTTTTTAAAGGAAATGGATTAATGCCAACTGGCTACCATGCGGAAGCTATTGCAACAGATGGATCGTTAAATTTTAACGTTTTTGTTTGGAATGTACAACCAGGGGTTCAATTTGATTATGCAACCGGACGATCACGAGTGGATCGTAGTATGACAGTAAGAGCAAATTAAAGATTAAACGATTAATCGATATGATTAATCGTTTTTTTATTACGTTAAACTTTTTAAATTGGAGTGGAAGATATATACTAAAAACATAAATCTATATGATATCGCTTACTTTACGTTAGGGGGAGACGTTAATGGAAAATTCGAAAGATAATCGAAGCTTTAGATGGTTTAATATCGCACTGATTTCATTTACAGCAGTTTGGGGTCTTAACAACGTTGTAAATAATTTTGCTAATCAAGGTTTAGTTGTTATTGTTTCATGGATATTAATAATGCTATTATATTTTATTCCGTATACCTTGATGGTAGGTCAACTAGGTTCTACCTTTAGAGAAGCTGAGGGTGGTGTATCGTCATGGATGAAGGAACTTTCCAATAGCCGTCTGGCTTATTTTGCGGCTTGGACATACTGGGTGGTCCATGTACCATACTTAGCCCAAAAGCCACAAACTATTTTGATTGGTTTTAGCTGGATGTTCAAAAACAACGGTAGTTTCGTTAATCAAACTCCATCTTATGTTGTTCAAGGATTAAGTTTGATAATCTTTTTAGCATTTGTTTGGATGGCTTCCAAAGGAGTGACAACTCTGAACCGAATTGGGAGTATTGCTGGAATTGCGATGTTTATCATGTCAATTTTATTCATTATTTTAGGAATTTCAGCGCCATTTATCACGCATTCAGCTATTGCCACAGCTCACATGGATCAATTTAGTACATATATGCCAAAATTTAATTTTAATTACTTTACAACGATTTCAATGCTAGTTTTTGCGGTTGGTGGTGCAGAAAAAATTTCACCATACGTTAACAAAACCAGAAATCCAGCTAAAGAATTTCCGTTGGGAATGATTTTGTTGGCAATCATGGTGGCTATATCAGCAATTTTAGGTTCTTTTGCGATGGGAATGATTTTTGATGCACAACATATTCCTAATGACTTGATGGCCAATGGTTCTTATACGGCTTTCCAAATTTTGGGTAATCAATTCCACGTTGGTAATACATTAACTTGGATTTACGCCTTTGCTAATATCTTGGCTAATTCGGCAGCTTTAGCGATTTCGATCGATGCACCACTACGAATTTTGTTAAATGATGCGGATAGTAATTATGTGCCAGCATTTCTTACTAGAAAAAATGCTAAAGGAATTGCTTATAATGGTTACAAATTAACTGCAATTTTAGTTTCAATTATTATTATTGTGCCAGCCTTAGGAATTGGCGGAATGAATGATTTGTATAATTGGTTAATGAATTTAAACTCAATTGTTATGCCAATGCGGTACCTTTGGGTATTTGTGGCCTACATGTTATTGATGAAACAAATTAATAATTATAAATCTGATTACGTATTTGTTAAAAATACTAAGATTGGTTTTGGCTTTGGACTATGGTGCTTTATTTTCACAGCTTTTGCATGTATTTTAGGAGTTATTCCAAAGGCTGATTTTGCAGCTAATCCAACTAGCTGGTGGTTCCAATTAGCGCTTAATATTATCACACCATTTGCATTAATTATTTTAGGATTGATTTTACCGGTTATTGCACGGCGAAATCAGAATAAGTTAGATTAGGACTGAAATTTTTAATTTTATATTAGAGAATGAGAAAGGGAAATCCAACTCGTGGCGGAGTTGGGTTTCTCTTTTTTTATGATTCAACTTTACAATTCAATTTTTTTGAACTAAAATTAACTCATATGCGAATGTAGTTTAGTGGTAAAATTCAAGCTTCCCAAGCTTGTGTCGCGGGTTCGATTCCCGTCATTCGCTTCACTGAAAAACAAAATAGATTTATTTAAACAAGAAACCCTACTATCAACTAAAGATAGCAGGGTTTTTATTATAAGTTATTTTTTAAGGTTGAAAGTAACTGTATCCTCATCTTCTAAAATAGCAGAATATCGGTAATACAGTTTCTTTTGAACGTAAGCTGCTTTCCATTTTTGAGATAGAAAGGACATCAAGAAAAGGGATGCAGTACTGATGATGCCCGCTAATCCAGCAAACCCAACGTCAACCCAAGGCGCATTCGCGTCGTTAGATTTATTTTTGGAGAGTAGGGCTTTTGAGACAATAATTTTAGGAGTCTTTGCGTTAATCCTTTTTTTTAAATCACCAGTACTTGTAATCATAGCGATCAATCCTTTCTAGTTAAATATAATTGCTCGCCTGCATTATAACACTATCGAAAAAATAAACCGTGTTAATTTTATTTAAAAATTAATTTTTCGAGGGCGTTTTTAATGCCATCAGCGTCATTAGAACTGGTAATCATATCAGCATGAGATTTGGCTAAATCGGAACCATTCTCCATGGCAACGGCCGTACCAACAAAATCAAACATCGGGATATCGTTTTGCTCATCACCAAATGCAATGATTTCTTCAGGGTGAATACCTAATTTTTCGGAGAGAGTTTTGAGAGCCGCCCCTTTATTTACATTTTTATGCATAACTTCAAGAAAATTATCGGCTGCTCGAACCACATAACATTGATCATCAAAGGCAGCATGAACAGCTTCTTCTACTTGATTTAACTCTGCTGTTTCACCAACAAAAATGCCCTTAGTAATGGTAAAATCAGCAGGAAGTTGATCAGGAGTTTTAATTAATAAGCCAGCTTTATTTTCCCAAGCCTGGACAACCGTAAAACGATTGACTTCAAGGTTACTGGTGTAGATATTGCTGTCACGATCCAGTACGTTATAAGCAACGTGATATTTTCGAGAAAATTCATCCATTGCTCGATAAACTGAGTTGGAAAGTTCATGACTTGCAATTACTTCACCAGTCACAGATTCGATTACAGAACCGTTATAAGTGATGACGTATTGGTCGTCTGCGGTAATACCCAATTCATTTAAGAAAGGCTTTACACCAGCGAGGGGACGCCCTGAACAGAGCACGACTTTAAGGTGGTTTTGAAGACACTTAGCAATGATATCTTTGGTGGATGGTAATAGTACGATATTTGAATTTAACAGGGTATCATCTACATCAATAGCAATTAATTTGGGAGTCATAAGTAGTCCTACTTTCTAAGTTTTATCTATGTATAAGTATAGAGATATAAAGTTGATAGTGGCGTTTTTTATGTTAGGAACATTTTCCAAAAATAAGATTCGGATTTGACGAAAAGAAAATAAATTTTTTATATACAAATGAAATTTTCAAAATTTTTTTCAAAAAACCAGTTATAATAGAGGATAGTAAACATTTCGGAGGGCTAAAATGACTAAGCAAACATTTGAATTTGATAGCGAACTAGAAGTAAATCGTTTAGGTTTTGGAGCGATGCAATTACCTGGTACAGGAGTTTGGGGACCAAGTACGGATGAAGAAAATGCAGTCGCGGTGGCAAAAGCAGTTTTAAATAGCGATGTCAATTTTATTGATACAGCAGACTCATACGGGCCTTTTTACGCTAATTTATATATAAAAGCGGCTCTAAAGGATTATCAAGGACCGCATAAGCTAATTGCTAGTAAAGTTGGTTTCACGCGTCCAGGCCCTAATCAATGGTCTGTAGTGGGTGATCCAGATTATTTAAGACAACAAGTAGAGTTAAATTTACGTACACTTGGGCTTGATAGTATCGACTTAATGCAGTTGCATCGAGTTGATCCTCGTTTTCCAATTGAAGAACAAGTTGGTGTTTTAGCAGATATGCAAAAAGAAGGTAAAATTCGTCATATCGGCTTAAGTCAAGTAACCGTAGAACAAATCAAACGGGCTCAAGCTGTTGCTAAAATTGCATCCGTCCAAAATCGCTACAATTTAATTGAGCGTGATAATGAAGATGTTCTTCAATATGCAGAAGAAAACCACATGGCATTTATTCCTTGGTTCCCACTGGCGACTGGTAGATTAGCTCAAGAAGAACATGGGATTTTATCTCAAATTGCCAATAATCATCTTGCTACGCCAAGCCAAATTGCATTAGCGTGGCTGTTGCAAAAATCAGATGTGATTTTGCCAATTCCAGGAACATCTAACATTCAACATTTTGAAAGTAATATCCAAGCAGCTTACATTACACTTTCAGATGCTGAATTTAATGCACTAGAACAATTATAATTAAGTAGTGGAACTTCATAGAAGAGTCTGATATAATGAATCGGTAATTAGTAGGGTAGTAGTAGGCTTTAATCTTATCTAAGCGAGTCTGAGTTGGTGTGAGTCAGATATAAGGTAAAGTTGAAGGCGTGACCTTATGGATGCTAATTTAATAAATAAGTGGATTATTTAATCAATTAGAGTGGTACCGCGGGAAATCTCGTCTCTTACATTTTTACAAATGTAAGGGGCGTTTTTTATTTCGCAGAATGGAGGAAAAAATGGATTATAAGAAGAAAGTTGCTGCTGCTTTAGCACCTGCACTAAACGAGTATCTTACTGATACAGAAATTTACGAAAAAATTGAAATTCCTAAGGAAAGTAAGATGGGTGATTACGCCTTTCCAACCTTTACCTTAGCTAAGGTATTGCGCAAAGCACCACAAATGATTGCGAGTGAATTGGTTGAAAAGATTGACCAAGATCAATTTGAAAAGGTTGAAGTTGCTGGACCATATATTAATTTCTTCCTTGACAAGACTGCTTTTGGAGCAGAAGTTTTAGGTACAGTTTTAAGTCAAAAAGCTGAATATGGTCAAAATGACGATGGTAATCAAGGAAATGTTCCAATTGATATGTCATCTCCTAACATTGCTAAACCAATCTCAATGGGACATTTACGGTCAACAGTAATTGGTAACTCATTGTCATTAATTATGAGTAAAAATGGGTACAATCCAATTAAGATTAACCATCTTGGAGACTGGGGAACTCAATTTGGTAAGTTGATCACAGCTTACAAGCTTTGGGGTAGCGAAGAGGAAGTTAAAGCAGATCCAATTAACAAGTTACTTGAATACTATGTTCGTTTCCATAAAGAAGACCAAGAAAAACCAGAACTAGACGACATTGCTCGAGACTGGTTTAAGAAGCTTGAAGATGGTGATGAAGAAGCCATGAACCTTTGGCAATGGTTCCGTGAAGAATCGCTAAAATCGTTTAAGCAAATTTATGACAAACTAGGAATTACATTTGATTCATATAAGGGTGAAGCTTTCTACAACGATAAGATGGATGAAATTGTCCAAATTCTTGAAGACAAGGGTCTGCTTAAAGAAAGCCAAGGAGCTCAAGTAGTTGACTTAGAGAAGTACAATTTAAATCCAGCATTAATTAAGAAGACGGATGGAGCAACCCTTTACATTACTCGTGATTTAGCTGCTGCTTTGTATCGTTACCGGACTTATGATTTTAACCAATCATTGTATGTTGTTGGTGCTGAACAAACTAACCATTTCAAGCAACTAAAGGCTGTTTTAAAGGAAATGGGCTTCGATTGGTCGGATGATGTACATCATATTCCATTTGGTTTAATTACCTTGAATGGTAAAAAACTTTCAACTCGTTCAGGTCGAGTTGTATTGCTGGATGAAGTTTTAAATGATGCGGTTAGTTTGGCTAAAAAACAAATTAACGATAAGAACCCGGATTTAGCCAATGCAGATACTGTAGCTAAAGAAGTCGGGGTCGGTGCGGTAATCTTCCATGATCTTAAGAATGAAAGAACTAATTCATTTGATTTCAATCTAGAAGATGTTGTTCGTTTTGAAGGGGAAACAGGACCTTACGTTCAATATAGTCGAGCTCGTGCTGAAAGTATTTTGAGAAAAGCTGGCGATGTCGAAGAATTCGCTCAATTAAATATTACGGATCCTAAAGCTTGGGATACTTTGAAAGCTCTTCAAGATTTCCCTAATATTGTGAAGCGAGCAGCTGCTCAATATGAACCTTCGGTAATCGCTAAGTATGCCCTAGGTTTAGCAAAGGCCTTCAACAAATATTATGCTAACTCTAAAATTTTGGCTGACGATGAAGAAAAAACAGCTCGTTTAGCATTGGTTAAGAGTGTAAGTATTGTACTAGAAGAATCCTTACGCCTATTAGGAGTAAAAGCTCCTGACGAAATGTAATAACTGAACTAATTTTAAAATAAAAAAGTGAATATTTCGTAATTTATAAATGAGGACCGCGTTCAAAATGATGTTTTTTGGACCGGTTTTTTATTTTCTCATAAAATACTCATAATTTTAATCAAGATAGCGCTTTACAAATGAACTACACCTTTTTGGACCTAAACTACACGATTTGGACTAAAAATTACATATTAAATTCTGTTTTTGATTCCGTTAGACTGTTTACATCATCAAAATCAAACTTATTTGGAGGAATTTAAACATGGTAAATAATCAGTTGGAGTTAGAGGTTAAGAGTTTCTTAGAAGGACAATCAGATTTTGCTAACTTACCTAGTTCGGAAATTACACGATTGAGTCAGGTGATCAGAAAGAAAAAAATTCGCCAAGGACAGTGGATTTTTGATCAGGAGGATGAATTTGAATATGTATTTTTGATGAAGGAGGGACACGTTAAATTGTTTTCGATGAATCTAGAAGGGGACATGACTTCTGTCTCATATATCGTTCCGCAGATGGTTTTTCCACTGCGAGGGATCTTGCAAGGCCGAAAATATTGCTATAATGCAGTTGCAATGTGTACCTCAGAAGTTTACATTTTACCCATCAAAGAGATGCGTAAAATTATTGTTCATCATTACGCTTTTACGATGGCATTTATGAGACGGATGGAGCACCGCCTTCACCGTTCAGAAAAACTATTAGAAAAAACAACGTGTTCTAGCGCAGCTCAACGGGTGCGTCAGGTATTAGATTATTTAAATGAAGACTATGCGCAGACGCATGGTACTGTTAAGAAGGTACCTTTTAAAATATTTTTGAAAGATTTGGCGGTTTTGAGTGCCACTACGAGTGAAACTGCCGGATCGGTAATTAAAGCAATGAAAGAAGAAAAGAAAGTGCTGTATAATAATAAAATAATTTCGTTTATATAAATATTGAGCGGAGCGTGAAGATATGAAAAAAGAATTACGTCAGAAAAAAATATTAAATTTAATTTCTAAAAAAAATATTGCAACTCAACTAGAATTAATTGATGCACTAGCAGAAATTGGTATTAAAACCACGCAAGCAACGTTATCTAGAGATATTAAAGAGTTACATCTAGTTAAAAAAACAGATATTACAGGTGAGGTCGCTTATCGAGTTTTAAATGCAGAAGAACAAGTTGAATATAATAGTGGACCCGTTCGCGATATTTTTAAGGAAAGTGTAAATGGTATTACACAAGTACAATTTATTAATATTATCCAAACTGATCCAAATGACGGTAGTCGGGTAGCAGCGGTAATCGATGACGCAGAAATTGATGGAGTTAAGGGAACATTAGCCGGGTATGATACACTGGTGGTATTTAGCGCAGATGCTGAAGCGGCCGAAGCTTTGCATCAGAAGTTAAAATCATTTTTAGAATAAAATAGGTTATTAAGACGAAGTTAAAAAGGGCAATCAACCTCGGTAGAATAACATTGATATGATAAACTATTAAAGTATCGTAATCAGCAACGAGGTAAATGTATGAATATGAAAAAAATAGGGAGTGCGATTAAAGCATTCTTACAAAAGATTGGTGCATTTTTAAAACCCGTGTGGGATAAAATTCACCCGTTCATCCATAAGTACTGGCACAGATATCAGCTTACGCGATGGATTATTGTAGTAGTTTTAGCAGTTGTATTTTTCTCAAGTGCGATTTTAACTTATCAAGCGAAGACTGCTAATGTAAAAAATTTAAAAGCAGCTTTATCCCAGCCTACTTTAGTTTATGATAAAAATAATGCTAAAGCTGGAAGTTTATATTCTCAAAAAGGAACCTGGACAAATCTAGATAATATCTCACCTAACGTTCAAAATGCCGTAATTGCGACGGAAGACCGAAACTTTTATAAGGAATATGGTTTTTCAATTAAGGGAATCGGTAGAGCGTTTGTGATGTACGGGGTCAATAAATTACTTGGTCGAGATTATATATCTGGTGGGGGAAGTACTTTAACCCAACAATTAGTAAAAAATGCCTTTCTATCACAGCAACAGACCTTTACTAGAAAGGCTAAAGAGTTATTTTTATCAATTGAAGTTGAAAATGTTTATTCAAAAAAAGATATCTTAGCAATGTACTTGAATAACGCCTATTTTGGAAATGGGGTTTGGGGAGTACAGGATGCTGCTGAGAGGTATTTCGGGGTCAGTGCTTCGGAACTATCGGTTCCCCAAGCGGCAACCTTGGCAGGGATGCTGACTAATCCGAGTGGCTATAATCCGATCGATCATCCAAAAAATGCCTTTTCACGCCGTAATGTAGTTTTAAGTTTGATGGCGGAAACCGGTAAGATATCCAAGGCCGACGCCAAATCCTATGCTCAAACAGCTATCTCAACCAGTGATAATTACAATAGTGAGGACGGTTATAAGTATCCATACTACTTTGATGCAGTAATCGATGAAGCCATTAGCGAGTATGGATTGACGGAGTCGGATATTATGAATCGCGGGTATAAAATTTATACGTATCTGGATCAGGATAGTCAGCAAGGTATGCAAGATACTTTTGACAACTCCGCTAATTTTCCGGTTGATGCTACAGATGGTACTAAAGTACAGGCTGCATCTGTTGCAGTAAATGCCAAAAATGGTGGTGTAGAAGCGGTAGTTGGTGGTCGTGGTAATCATGTCTTTAGAGGCTATAACCGAGCTACCCAGATTAAACGCCAACCTGGCTCAACCTTAAAACCTATTGCAGTTTACGCCCCAGCTTTAGCGAGTGGATATAGTTATAGTTCTATGTTAGAAGATAAACTTCAAACATATGGAACTAATAAATATAAACCTGAAAATTACAATAACGAATATGCAGGAAAGATTGCGATGTACCAAGCACTTGAACAAAGTAAAAATGCGCCTGCGGTATGGTTATTAAATAAAATTGGTGTAGATAAGGGTTACGATTACACCAAGAAATTCGGCTTAAACCCAAGCAAAGATGATAAGAACCTAGCGATGGCTCTTGGTGGATTGACGAATGGTGTATCGCCAATTCAACTAGCTTCTGCTTATACTGCATTTGCTAATAATGGAACGTTGTCGAAGACTGGATTTATTCGCAAAATTGTAGATGCTTCTGGAAATACGATCGTAAATAACACCACGGAATCCAAACGAGTTATTTCAAAAAAGGTCGCTAAAGAAATGACCAGTATGATGTTAGGTGTTTATGGTGACAGTTCTGGCACAGGTTATGGGGCAGAACCTTTTGGTTATACAATTGCTGGTAAAACAGGTAGTACTGAAGCAGATACAGGAACTAGTCCATCAGATGCAACCCGTGACAAATGGATGGTAGGATATACAAAGGATGTTGTAGTTGCTACTTGGGAAGGGTTTGATGACACAAACAAGACCCATCATCTGGAAAATATTACGGGAGTCGGCATGAATAGTATGTTCAAGAGTGAAATGAGTGCCATTTTACCAAATACGAAAGGTACTTCATTTGACGTTAAATCAGCTTCTACTCTAGCTAATAGTGGAAACAATGTTACATCAAACGTTTGGGACAATATTGAAGACGGAACTTCTTCCATCACAGATAGTATTTCTCGAGGAGCTAGTGGGGTCAAAGAGAAAGCGGGAGAATTCTTCAACGAAGCTAAAAAGTTCATTACCGGGAATTGATTTTTATATTAAAAACAAGGCCTAAATGATATAATTAAGATGTTAATTTCAGAGGAGGCGTACTATGGCTGTAAACATTTATGATACTGCAAACCAAATGGAACAAGAAATTCGCCAAACAAGTGAGTATAAGAGCTTGCAAGAAGCTTTTGCTGAAGTACGAAAAGATGAACATGCTAGTGCGTTGTATAGCAAATTTCAGGATGTTCAGAGTAATCTTCAACAAAAACAAATGAACGGTGAAGAACTAACCGAAGAAGAAATCAAAAATGTTCATGAAATTGCAGATCAAATTGAAAAAGTAGATTTGATTAAGGATTTAATGGATAAAGAACGTAATATGAACCAATTATTTAGCGATGTTAGTCAAATCATCGTTAAACCAATCCAAGAATTATACAAAAACTAATTAATTGCACGTGACAATCTTTTTGTTATGACGCTGTGCTATAAAAAATTGGGACTGTAAGACAAAAAATGTCGCAGTCCCATTTTTTAGTTTCTGGGAAAGTAGAGGAAAAATATGAAATTTATTCATGCGGCTGATATCCATTTAGGGAGTCCGTTTCAAGGATTAAAAAATATTCCGGCTAACATCCGTAAACGCGTGGTTAGTTCGACCGGAGTGGCCATGAAAAACTTGGTTCAGGCAGCCATTGAAAATACAGTGGACTTTGTCTGCATTGCGGGGGATTTATTTGATAATCCGGAACCGGATTTGGAAACTTTAAACCTTGCCATCGATCAACTAGAAATTTTAAATGCTGCAAATATCCCAGTATTTCTAAGTTATGGAAATCATGATTATCTTAATGCTAAAATACCTGGAGTAATTTTTCCGGATAACGTAAGTATTTTTGGAGAAAAAGTTGAAACCAAACAAATAACGTTGGTAGATGGATCAACGGTGGATATAACAGGCTTTAGTTATAATAAACGCGCAGAAATTAATGCTCGGATTGAGGAATATCCTAGTAAAAGTAATCAAGCTGATTTCCAAATTGGAATGTTGCATGGAAGTATGGACGGTCTAAAATCGAGCGAAGCCCACTACGCACCTTTTACAATTTCACAATTGTTAGCTAAAAACTATGACTATTGGGCATTAGGGCATATTCATAAGCGACAAACTTTAAATGATATGCCGGTCATTGCCTATGCGGGAAATACTCAGGGACGTCATATTAATGAACCTGGACCCCGTGGGATAAGTCTAGTTACCATTAACCAACAAAAGCAAACTGACGTCCAATTCTTAAGAACCGATGTTGTAGAATGGACTAATGTAGCAGTTCAAGCGCAAAAAGGGATGGATTTACAACAAATTATTTCAGCGATCATTCAAGCGGTCGAACCTTTAGCAGCGCAACAACTTAAATTAGTTAATATTAACCTACAGAATAGTAATGTTTTAACACCAGAAATTTTAGATGAACTTACCAGCGGAATTGTTTTAACTCAAATTCAAAAACAGTTAGACCAAGAGGTATTTTGGGTTTATCGAATTTCTTTGAAGGTTAATAATAATATTCGGATTTTTTCAGAATTAGACCAAGCATACTGGGAAAAAGCGACCGCCAATGTTTTTAACGAAAAAAAAGTTCAAGAAAAGCTCGGCAGGTTAATGGAACTTGATTTTATAGCAGAAACCTATGGAAATGATTTAGAACTTAACCCGTTGAAAGACCAAGTTGAACTAATGTTGAAACAACGGAATGCTCTTGGAGACGAACGCGATGAAAATTAATAAGATTGAGATTTATGGATTTGGAAAATGGAATAACGTTATTTTCGATTTGAAACAAGATTTGCAAGTTTTTTATGGTTTGAATGAAGCTGGTAAATCAACGCTAAGACAATTTATTTATAGTATTCTATTTGGTTTTGCTGGTGGACGTGGTAATCATAAGTATTTACAATATGTACCTAAAAAAGCACAAGGTGCAGCAGGGTACGGTGGCAATTTGGTAGTAGAATATCAAGGAAAAACTTACCAAATCGAGCGAATTAAAGGTAAAAATGGTGGGAAAGTAAATGTTAAAAATATGGATGATGGACTCGAAATGAATCCAGAATTTTTAACAGAGATGCTTGGCCCCATTGACCAAAATGCTTACGAACGGTTGCTGGGATTTAACCAGAGTGATTTGGACGACTTCAATGATTTAGGCAACCGGGATGATTTACGAAGACATATTCTGCGAATGGGCGCAGTCGGAAGTGATGAGTGGATTAAGCTCGAAAACGACTTAAAAAAGGAAGCGGATAAGCTTCATACTGCCAGTTCTCGAAAACGAGACCTAGATCTTAAAATCAAGCAATATAAAGAAGCTGTTGATCAGCTTCAAGCTGATAAGGCCAAACTACCAGATTATCAGGTAACGAAAGACTTAGAAGAAGCCAGTCAACAAAAGTTGCAGCAAGTTCGATCGGAGATTGCAAAATTAAATACTAAAATTACTGAAACCAATAATCTGATTAATACGTGGCCTACATATTCAGAAACATTAGATTTAAAGCAAAAGCTGCAAGATATCCCCGAAGCATACTTGAATTTAGATTTGAATCAGTTGGAAGTTTTAGCCAACCAGATACGTGAAAATCAGAATGAACTTCGTAATTTACAAAGTCAGCTAGAGGATTTACCAAATGAGAAAAACAATGTAATTGATATAACTAAATTAGACGAACTACAAAGTAAGCTACCAGAAGTAAAATTGAATTATGGTCAGTTAGAGGACTTGAAACATAGATTCAATCGATTGAACCAACAACTTGAAGAAATTCAAGCGCAGTATCAAGTTGACCTTGGTAATCTTAAACCCATGCCAGAAGGTCAATTTGTTGAATTAAAGGACTTATTGTTAAAGCAGAAACGTAAGAATGCGGATATTAATCAACTTAAAACACAAATGTTAGAAACTACGGGAAGTCGTTCAACACATACGAATTCTAATTCCAATGTAGTAATTGGCGCAGCCGCGGTACTGGTCGTAATTGATTTTTTAATCCCATTAAACTGGTTATTTAAGTTGATCTTGCTAGCAATAATTATTGGTGGTGGATATGGTTTAACCCATGCTAAATCAGCAGACAACGTTACACCTAATGAAGAGAATTTAGAAGATGTTTTGAAGCGGGATGAAACCGAAGCTGAGCAAATTAAAACTGCAATCAAGCAAATTGGTGATAAAACAAGCTTTAACGCATTTCCAGTGGAAGATTGGGTAGCATTACAATCTAACTTGTTGAACTACCAGCATTTGGTTAATGAAATGAGCGAATTAAAGGGACACTTAACCCAAATCGAAGAACAGCTTGGCACTTTTTGGGAATTCAGCGATGGAATTCTCCCAGTGGATGAACATCGAAAAGAAGCTCTACAAACTTTGATCGATCAGGTAAATGGAATGGTTGAGCAAGATCGAAAGCAACAAAGTATCAGCCAACAGCGTCAATTACTTAATAAAAATGTGGCGGAACGGCGTACCGAGTTAGATAAATTGCGAATTCAATTTAAACAGCTTAATGGACCTGAAATTAATGCTGATTTTGATGATTGGCTTAAGCAAGTTAGAACAGCCCAACATTTAAACTTAAGATTAAATACTTTATTGGAATCTAACCAAGTTAAGTTTTTTGACCAACTACAACAATATGCAGATTTAACAAAATTGCAGCAACTTCAAAACGAACAGGAACAAAAGCTGGCCGAGTTTAAACAAGCTGAGCAAGATATTTTAGACCAACGTGCTAATCAACTAGGTGAACTTACGGGTCTTAAGAGTAGTGTAGACATCCTAGCTGAACAACAGTTACTATCAGAACAAGAAACCGAAATTAAAGATCTGGTTTCAGAATGGTTAACTTTGCAGCTAGGTGCTGAATGGGTCGATCAAACACTAGGGGTGGCAACTAAGGGACGTTTACCGGTAATCCTTGATAAGGCAAATGAGTACTTTAGACAGATAACTAATCAGCGTTACCAAAAAATTGAATTTGATAAAGATGATATGATTAATGTAACGGATGAAACTGGAAATGTATTTGAAATTGGTGAGCTGTCAAAAGGTACGATGGAACAGCTTTATATTTCAATTCGATTTGCCTTTATGCAAGCTTTTGCGGATACGGTAAGATTACCAATTATCATTGACGATGCTTTTGTAGCGTTCGATGATGTTCGTTTACGACAAGCCTTTAGTTTATTAAACAAAATTGCAGAACAAACTCAAGTTATTTATTTTTCTGCCAAGAAAGAAGTTTACGACTTAATTGATGACCAAAAAATTATTAATTTAAATGAAAAATAAAAGGGGGAGATATTTTGACGAAAAAAATAACCGAATTTCAAAATGATGAAGAAATGGAATTATTTGTCTTAATCAAATCTGCGGAAAAGCGGGTGACCAAAGCTGGAAAAGATTTTATTTCGATGAAGTTTCAAGATCGATCTGGAGACATTCACGGAAACTGCTGGGATGCTAAGGAAGAAGATTTTAAAAATTTCCAACCTGGGCGAGTAGTTCTTCTAAGAGGAAAAAGAGAAACTTATAAGAATGCTCCACAAGTAAAGATTATGGCGATGCGTTTAGCTACCGATGAGGAACCAAATGATCCTACTGCTTATACTGAAAAAGGACCGGTTTCAGCTGAAAAATTGCGAGAAGAATTTACGCAATTGATGTTTGAAATCAACAATCCAGATTGGAATCGAGTGGTTAGATATTTATTGAAGAAGTATGACCGCGAATTTTTCAGTTTTCCAGCAGCTAAAACTAACCATCATGCTTTTGAGGGTGGTTTGGCTTTCCACACGCTTTCAATTGTTAATTTAGCTAAGTCGGTTGCTGCTCAATATGAACAAGTAGATCAATCTTTATTAATTGCGGGAGCCATCCTACATGATCTAGGTAAAACGATTGAATTATCAGGGCCCATTGCAACTCAGTATACGGTTGAAGGCAATTTGTTGGGGCACATTGTCATTGTCGACGAGGAGATTGTGGAAGCAGCTAAGGATTTAAAAATTGATCCGAGCTCTGAATCAATGGTGGTATTAAGACATATGATTGTTGCTCATCATGGTTTGAAAGAATATGGTTCACCAGTTGAACCGCACATGCTGGAAGCAGTTATTTTACACGCATTGGACGAACTTGATGCTGAAATTCAAATGGTATCTGGAGCTTTGAAAAATACACAACCTGGAGCTTTCAGTGAACGAATTTTTGGTATGGATGGACGTAATTTTTATAAACCAGAAAGCAAATAAAAAAGATGAACGAGAAATCGTTCATCTTTTTTATTTAGCATTATTTAGTACTTGAGCTAGCAGAGCTACCAAGGTAATCGTCAAGAACGTTCTTAAGGTCTTTGTCCTTAATAGTTACGTTACCCTTCTTAAGAACTTTAGTGATTACACTACGTAAGGTTGTGCTATCGCTCATATCTGCATTCCAGATACGTTCTTTAAGTTCTTTAGTATGGTCAGACATCTTACCCTTAGATGGTTTGTTAATCATCTTAATCACTTGGTAACCATATTCAGTTTTAACTGGTGTAGTTGTATATTTACCTTCATCAAGCTTGAATGCAGCTTTCTTGAAAGAAGAGTCCAGTGTTGAGTTTGTGTCATCAAAGGCAGCAATTTTACCACCCTTATTCTTAGTTGAAGAATCAGTTGAATATTGCTTAGCAAGTTTAGTGAAATCTCCACCATCGTTAAGCTTCTTGATAATATCTTCAGCAGTTGATTTCTTAGAAACTAAAATCTGAGCCACTGTAACCTTTGGTTCATAAGATTTCCATTCTTTCTTAAGGTCTGCATTTGAAATCTTATCGTTAGCTTTAACGGCTTCTTTCAATAGCAGATTAGAACGAATCTGAGTCTTCAAAGAAGAAGTTGTCATACCATTAGATGAAAGGATGCTCTTAAATGATGATCCATATTGATCCTTGTATGAGTTGTATTGCTTAGTAACCGTCTTTTTAGAAACTTTATCACCATATTGTTTTTCTAAAACTTTGTTGACGATCATTTCTTGAAGAACTTGCTTACCACTAGTGGTGTTCTTCAAGCTGCTGTAGTATTCGTCTTGAGTGATTTTACCACCCGATGTTGTAGCAACCGTCTTATTTCCACATGCTGCTAAGGTAAATGCCATTGCAATACTGGCAAAACCAATTAAAACTTTTTTCATTACAATCTACACATCCTAACAATTTAATTTGTTAAATACAAAACCTATCATACCATACCTAAATGGATGATAATAAAACAACTTTAATCTTTAGAAAAAGTTTTAATCATTTTCTTTTTTTATCCAAGATTTGGTCTTGTAAATGATCAATTTCGCTATTTATGTGTTTTTTTAGTTCATTAATTTTTTCAATGCGAGGGTCGAGTTTATATTCAAAGCGATCCACCGATTTAGTAATTTGGTTGACCGTTCGCTCAGCTTTTTTTAATTCAACTTGGAGTTGAGCCGAGTTAGCCTTTAAACTTTGAAGTGAGTCAACAAATTCACTTAAATTGGTAAAGTATTCCTTCATCGATATTTTAAAATCACGGATGAAATGGGGATGGTTAAGAAGATATTCGACACCTTTAAAACCAGCCCAAGTTCCGATGGACCACTTTAACCATGAATGCTTCTTAGTTTTTTTTGCCATAATTAATCACCTAAACGATCAGTAATCTTTTTTTGGATTTTTTGAAGTTCCTCAGAACTGTATTTATCGGTGTTATCAGTAAAGGTCATGCTGAAACCATCATCCTTGGTATAACGTGGAATCAAATGGAAGTGAGAGTGGAAGACACTCTGATAGGCTAATTCGCCGTTATTATTAATCACATTCATGGCTTTAATGTCAGGATTGCTAGCCTTGATGGCCGTCGCAATCTTAGGAATTCTGGAGAAGACGTCTGCTGCCAGCTGGGAATCATAGGCAAAAAGATCGGGAACATGTTTTTTAGGTACCACCAAAGTATGTCCAGGTGTTACTTGAGAAATATCAAGAAATGCTTTAACCACGTCATCTTCATATACAGTATAACTAGGAATATCGCCAGTAATTATTTTACAAAATACACAATTTTCATCCATTATTTCTACCTCCAATTTATAATTAATTATACATGAAAAAGGAGGGAATGTATCATCATAGCAATATGGTTAAAGACCGATATGTTATAATTTATGGAGATTTTCAAAATCTTTTTTAGACGATTGGGGATTTAAATTTGACACTATCAATTGAGCACTTAACGGGCGGTTACACACAAACGCCAGTCATAAAAGATATTAATTTTGAAGTTAAAAATGGTGAATTACTAGGATTGATTGGTCTAAATGGAGCAGGAAAATCAACTACAATCAATCATGTCATTGGATTAATGCGTCCTATGAAGGGTAAAATTATTTTAGATGAAATTGATTTGGAACAGAATCCTACTCAATATAAAACCAAGCTTGCGTATATTCCGGAATTACCTATTTTATATGATGAATTGACGTTGAAGGAACATATTGAACTAACGATTAAGGCTTACGAAATGAATTCAGAAAAGGCATGGCAGCAAGCTCATAAACTTTTAAAAACCTTTCGATTAGAGAATAAGCTAGACTGGTTCCCAGCTAATTTTTCAAAGGGGATGCGTCAAAAGGTGATGATTGTTTGTGCCTTTATTACTGACGCAGAATTATTTGTAGTCGATGAACCTTTTCTAGGATTGGATCCGCTAGCAATTGATGACCTTTTAAAGGTGATTAATGAAAAAAAGCAACAAGGAGCTTCCATTCTAATGTCTACGCATGTCTTAGACACCGCTGAAAAGTATTGTGATCGCTTTGCTCTCTTAAATGAAGGTGAATTAAAAGCGGTTGGAACGTTAGCTGACTTTCAGAAACAATTTAATTTACCGAACTCTAGTTTAAATGATATTTATTTAACAATTGCTAAGGGTGAGCGCGATGAATGAGTTATGGAACAGTCGAACTAAGCAATATCAAAAAATGGTCATGCGATATTTAAAATATGTATTGAATGATCATCTGATTTTAGCGTTGCTATTTTTCGGTGGTGGAATTGGTTTAGCATATTCGAATTGGTTAAAAGAAATCCATCCAGGAACCTGGTATATCAAACCTTTAGTTTTAATTGGAGGCGTTTTGCTAACTTTACTAGGTAACCCTGTCCTCCTACTAAAGCTGCCGGATAAAGTTTTCTTGGTTCCTAAAGAAAAAGATATTCATCAATATTTAGGGAAATCGGTCAAAAGATCATTAATCTCAGTGGTATTGCCAACTTTGATTGGTAATATTATTTTATTTCCATTGTTAGCATTGGAATATCACCATGTTGAAGCGGCGGTAGCCATTACGGTTACTATTTTCTTGGGAAGTATGGCAAATGTCTTGAGAAAATATCAAACTCTATACTTTGATACCAGCCTTTCACAAATGTGGTTTCATTTGGTAGTGATGTTGATTGCTGTAGGACTAGGTGTTTGGTTTAGTCCGATGGGTGGATTAATATTAATGGCGATTAATTTGATTTTTAGAGTTGTACTTTTGAATCAGGTTTTCAAAACTAAGCGGTTTAACTGGAATTATGCAATTGACTTAGAGAATAGTCGAATGCAGCGCTTGTATCATTTCTTCAGCTTGTTTACCAACGTCAAGCAGGTTGGTGCAGAAGTTAAACGTCGAAAATATGCGGATGGCTTGGTTCATATTTTATCTGGGAAACCAACCTTGTTTACTTATTTATATCCTAGAATAATGATTCGGAGCGGTAATCAAGGGAGTTTGATGTTACGTCTATTACTATTAGGGATGGTTATTGAAGGTTATAGTCAGCAGATTCCGTTAAAGGTAATTGTTGGTGGACTAACAATCTATTTAATGGTTATCCAAATGGTAGACATTTATCGTCCCGTTCACGAAAATGTATTTATTAAGATCTATCCTGTTAGCCCAGATGCAGCAGAAAAAGACTTGTTATCTGTTATGAAAAGAATCATACTTATAAGCGCGATATTTTTAACATTAATTGGACTGATAAGTAACTTATCATGGAACTTTTTAGTTGCATCGGTGGTAACACAGGGGATTGTTGCAGTGATTTTACTCAAGTGGTTCATACCACGTTATATAAAAAAATTAAATTAAATTTAAGAGGTAATTATGCGAGTTAGAAATAAACCATGGGCACCGGAGTTAATCGAGGCTCATCCAGAAAAGATTGTTGAAAAGGGCCAAGCGTTCAAGGGTCAATGGAACCAGCGGTTTGAAAAAGAACAACCAATTTTTATTGAAGTAGGAACGGGTAAGGGTCAATTCATTATTAATATGGCCAAAAAATATCCTCAATACAATTTTATTGGAATTGAAATTCAAAAGACTGTAATTGCCATTGCTTTAAAAAATGCTTTGGAGGAAGAAATTCCCAATTTGCAATTCTTATATGCTGATGGCGCTGAACTTACGGATTATTTTGAAGATGGTGAGGTTTCCAAAGTTTTCCTTAACTTTTCAGACCCATGGCCTAAAACACGTCATGAAAAACGCCGGTTAACCTTTAAGACTTTCTTGAAAGTTTATGAACAAATTTTAGTTAAAAATGGGGAAGTTGAATTTAAAACGGATAATCAAGGATTATTCGAATATTCACTTTACAGCCTTAATAACTATGGAATGACTTTTGAAGGCGTTTGGTTAGACTTACACAATAGTGAAGAAAATGAAGATAACGTTGAAACTGAATATGAACATAAATTCAGTGCTAAAGGCCAGCCAATTTACAAATTAAAAGCACATTTCTAAAGTGAAAAATAAAAAGAGTCTGAGGATTTTTCCTCAGACTCTCTATTAGTTTGCTATTATCGACGATAAATATCGATAATGGTACCAGTATAGGCATCTGCGATAAATTCGTACTGAATAAGTTCATTGTTTTCGTACTTGGTGATTCCACCATAATAAACTGAAGCTTTAAGGCCATAGCGATTAAGAGGAGACGGCTTTGATTCAATCCAAGCGCCCTCAATGGGGCCATCGTCTTCAAAAGAACGTCGTACCCGAGCTAAGGCAGATTGTGGTCTTACTTTGCGGTGTTCCTTGATTTGATATGTAACTAATGAACCCAGCGCAAAAGTTCCGATTGCGGTAAGCGTTAAACCGAGTAATGCAGATGATTTAGATGACATGAAACCACTTCCTTTTCTACTAATTCTAACATTAGTAAGAAGGTTTTGAGAATTAAAAAGTATATATTTTAAGGAGAAAATAATGTTAATTGCTAGTTATAATAAAGAAACCATGGGAGATATCCTAATTACGATGATTCGTCCAGATGCTGAGGAAGCAAAAATTGAACAAAAAGGCTCCGTAGTTCGAATTGCCGATGCTAAAACAAATGAAACCACCGGTTTTAATTTCTTAAATGTTAGCGAAATTTTTGAAATCAATGGTAAGGGTCCCATTACTTTGACTCAAGAACAAGTAAAGCAACTTAATGCCACATTATCTGCTAATGGTTTTGAAGCTGAATTAGTAGCAGATGAACGTCCAAAATTTGTCGTGGGTTACGTGAAATCAACTAAACCACATCCAGATTCAGATCATTTGTTAATTACTGAAACTGAGGTGGATAATGGTGAAACTTTGCAAATTGTTAGTGGTTCACCTAATATGACCGACAATATCAAGGTAGTAGTAGCTAAGGTGGGAGCAATCATGCCAGATGGAATGATTATTTGGCCAGGCGAACTTCGTGGCGTTGAAAGTAATGGAATGATTTCCTCTGGAAGAGAATTGCATTTAAATAATGCACCTCAGAAGAAGGGAGCATTAATTTTACCTGATGATTTCGTTGTAGGTGAAGCATTTGATTTTGAAAAAGGTAATCATATCTTTGATTAAAGAAGGGATTTAGATGGTTAAATATGATGGGCCTGCTTTTTTTCGAAAAAAAGGCGTAGATTTTAATAATCCAAGTTTAAATATTCAAGAAGACCAAACTTCGAAGTTAAAAAATGAGGATTTTACCCCTGCTATTAAACGGCGTAAACAGGTTCCAGAGACCATTTCCCAAGCAAAATTATCGCAGGCGGTAGATCCCATCCAACCAACGTTGGCTAAAGATACACCTGAACCAACTAAACAAGTGGTAGAGAAAACTGAGCATCGACAGCCTCGTTTTAGAATGCCCCGTACAAAATATGAGGCACCGAAACGTCCAGCAAAGGTTATGCATGAAATTAAGCATCGACACCAGCTTGAGAAAAGTCATCATGAACTTGATGAAAATATTACACCGGTGATAGAAAAAAACGTACCGAAAACGATGGTTGAAAAAGCTGTCCCAATTGAAAATAATAATCACTTTGAAGAGCAACCGCTGGAAGAAAATCCAAGGCAGTCATTTGAACGAAGTGAAACTAATGAATTCGGGTATCAATTTCCAAGTTTGAATTTATTACCTAATCCAGTAATTGACACTGATAATACGGACGAGTGGGTTAATGATCAAATTCAAAGATTGAATGATGCCTTATTAGCGTTTGATGTTGATGCTGAGGTTGTAAATTGGACTGTGGGTCCAACGGTAACTCAATTTGAAATTGAACTCGGTCGAGGAGTTAAAGTCAATAAAATCACGAATTTAACGGATGATTTAAAGCTGCAGTTAGCAGCTAAGGATATTCGAATTGAGGCTCCAATTCCTGGTAAAAATACCGTGGGGATTGAAGTACCTAACTTGCATCCTCGACCAGTGCCTTTAAGTGAAATTATTAGTTCAGATAAGTTTAAAGCAAGTGAGTCACCATTAACCGTGGCTTTGGGAGTTGATTTGTTTGGTCAACCTCAAACTTATGATCTTCGCAAGATGCCGCATGGTCTGATTGCTGGTGCCACTGGTTCTGGTAAAAGTGTTTTTATTAACAGTGTTTTGGTGTCGTTGTTATACAAAGCGACTCCTCAAGAGTTGAAACTACTATTAATTGATCCCAAGACGGTTGAGTTAGCGCCATACAATGGACTGCCACATTTGCTTGCTCCAGTTATTTCAGATCCTAAGGCCGCATCGGCTTCTTTAAAATGGGTTACCAAAGAGATGGATGAGCGTTATGAAAGACTGGCGGCTGCAGGTGCTCGCAACATTGAGCAATATAATAAAAAGGCCGAAAAAGCCCAAGATTACGCCAATAAAATGCCGTACATTGTAGTTATTATCGATGAATTAGCTGATTTAATGATGGTTTCTTCTTCAGAAGTACAGGATTACATTGTACGAATTACGCAAAAAGCACGGGCAGCTGGGATTCATCTATTGATTGCAACCCAGCGACCTAGCGTGGACGTAGTAACCGGATTGATTAAAAATAATATTCCAACAAGGGTAGCGTTTATGGTATCCAGTCAAGTCGATTCAAGAACAATCTTGGATCATTCAGGGGCAGAGCGACTCTTAGGAAGAGGAGATATGCTGTTCCTTGGAAATGGAAAGAGTAATCCGGTTCGTCTACAAGGGGCCTTTATTGATGAAGAAATCGATGACATTACTGATTTTGTCCGAGCACAGGCTGCGCCACAATATACTTTCAATCCTAATGAGTTGAAAGTCCAAAGTGAAGAGTTGGATAGCGAAGACGAATTAATGGATAATGTACTTGAATTCTTAGCGGATGAGGAAACTATCTCAACATCTAAATTACAGAGAATGTTTTCAATTGGATACAACCGAGCAGCAACCATTATGGATCAACTTGAGGCTTCAGGATATATTTCGGAAGCTCGTGGTTCAAAACCACGGGAAGTTTTTTATGATGGAAACAATAACGAAGTGTAGTGTGGTAAACTAAAAACAATTTAATTATAGGAGTGGTAAAGGTGGATAAAGATTCAACTTATTATTTTATCGGTATTAAGGGGTCAGGGATGAGTTCCCTAGCACTTATTTTGCATGACGAGGGATACAAAGTAGAAGGATCAGATATTGAGCAATATACCTTTACACAAAAGGGCTTAGAAGCTGCTGGGATTAAGATATTACCTTTTGATCCAGCCAACCTACGTGAAGGCTTGACGGTGATTGCTGGAAATGCATTTACTGATGAACATCCTGAAATTAAAAAAGCTAGAGCAATGGGTCTAAAAGTAATTCGTTACCATGAACTTCTGGGACAAATGCTAGACAAATATACTAGTATTGGTGTTGCAGGAACGCATGGTAAGACTAGTACAACAGGATTGCTTGCTCACGTTTTAAGTGGTTTAGACAAGACTAGTTATTTAATTGGTGATGGAACCGGTAAGGGTATTCCAGATGCACGATTCTTTGTTTTTGAAGCTGACGAATATCGTCGTCATTTTATTGCATACCATCCAGACTATATGATTATGACTAACGTCGATTTTGATCATCCAGATTATTATAAGGATCTCGCCGATGTTGAAAGTGCCTTCCAGCAGGTTGCCGATCAAGTTCATAAGGGAATCTTTGCTTGGGGTGAAGATGAAAGCCTTCGTAAAATCAATACATCTGTTCCAGTTTACTATTATGGAACTAAGGAAAATGATGACTTCCAAGCTACCAATATTAGTCGAACAACCACGGGTTCTGAATTTGATGTAATCCATAAGGGTGAAAAGTTAGGTCGATTTACAATTAACCTTTTTGGTGAACACAATGTGCTAAATTCCTTGGCTGTAATCGCAGTAGCATACTTTGAAAAAGTTGATTTGGACCTAGTTCAAAAAGAACTTTTAACTTATCAAGGTGTTAAACGTCGTTTCTCTAAGGAAGCAGTTGCTGATAATATTTTAATTGATGATTATGCACATCATCCATCTGAAATTAAGGCGACATTAGATGCAGCTCGCCAAGAATTTCCTGATAAAAAAATTGTTGCTGTTTTCCAACCACATACTTACTCAAGAACTGCCGCTTTGATGGATGGCTTTGCCAAGAGTTTAAGTTTAGCTGATCAAGTTGTTTTAACTGAAATTTTTGGTTCTGCACGTGAAGATGCCGGGGCTGTTTCATCACAAGACTTAGCAGATAAGATTGGTAATAATACCAAATTGATTCATCAAGATGATTTATCGGCTATTAGTGATTTACACGATGCGGTATTGGTCTTTATGGGGGCCGGAGATATTACTAAGTACGAAAATGCTTATAAGGCATTATTTAAATAATTATTAAGTTTTGATTTGTTTGACTAATTTTGACCTATAACATTAGCCATTTGGGTAGCTTCTTGTTACAATGTGGTAAATAATCGAATGGGGGAATTAGATTGGATCAAAGACCAAATGTTATTAATACAGAAATAGGATTAAATCGATTTCTAACAAAGATGTACGGATGGATGGCAGCTGCTGTAGCCTTCTCTGGAGTGATTGCTTACCTAGGAACCACAATCTGGCGACCAGCCGTAATGACTTTCCTTTCTCAAGGAAGAATGAGTATCTGGGTAATTTTTGTTGCTTTGTTCTTGTTTATGATTTTTGGACAAAAGGCGGCCTTGCAGAATCCAACGGTTAGTTTCTTAATGCTATTTGCCTTTTCGGCATTCTTTGGAATTACGTTGTCGAGTGTCTTTATGCTTTATAGTACCGCTACTATTGCGGGGGCATTTTTCTCAGCAGCATCGGTTTTCATTGTAATGAGTGTGATGGGAGTAACCACAAAGCGTGATCTATCAAGGATGGGTAACCATTTAATTGCGGCATTGATTGCGATGGTGGTAGTTTCAGTGATTAATTTATTCTTCCTTCACAGTTCAGCCGTAACTTTCTTCTTCTCAATTATTGGAATTGTGATTTTTGCGGGTTTGTCAATGTATGATACTGCAACTATGAAACGTCTTTACCTGAACTATGGTGACCAAGTTTCTGAGACTGGACTTGCAATCCAAGGGGCATTTAGCCTATATCTAGACTTTATTAACCTCTTCCAATACTTCTTAACTATTTTTGGATGGAATCGAGACTAAATAAAAATTTTATAAATACAAATAAACCGAAGGTCAATCTTTTTCACGTTGACCTTCGGTTTTTGGTATCATTAAAGAGGATAGAAAACGGAGGAAATTATGGCAAAAGATAAACTTTTATTGATTGATGGAAATAGTATTGCTTTTCGGTCTTTTTTTGCGTTACATAATTCTTTAAGTAAATTTGTAAATAAAAATGGATTACATACTAATGCAATCTTTGGTTTCAACAAAATGTTAGATAGTATTTTAGAACAATACCAGCCGACAGCGGCCTTGGTGGCCTTCGATGCTGGTAAAACCACTTTTAGAAATGGAAAATTTGATAATTATAAAGGTGGTCGGTCTAAAACACCACCTGAACTATCAGAGCAAATGCCTTATTTACGTGAATTACTTACAGGATATGGAATAAAATCTTACGAGCTTCCTAATTATGAAGCTGATGACATTATTGGAACACTTGCTAAAGAAGCTGAAGCCCAAGATTATGCGGTAGTTGTGGTTACGGGAGATCGTGACTTAACCCAATTGAGTAGCGAAAAAACAATCGTCGCCGTTACGAAAAAAGGGGTAAGCGAAGTAGAAGAGTACACACCAGCGTATGTCGAAGAAAAATTAGGCGTAACACCTAAACAAATTATTGACATTAAAGGCTTAGCTGGAGACACATCGGATAATTATCCTGGAGTAACTAAAGTTGGTGAAAAGACGGCCATTAAGTTGTTAAAACAATTTGATTCATTGGAGAATTTGTATGAGCATCTTGATGAATTAAAACCTAGCAAGATGAAGGAGCATTTGATTGAAGATCGAGACAATGCTTTCATATCAAAAGATCTAGCAACTATTAGACGGGATGCACCGATAGAAATTAGTCTCGATGATGTGCAGTATGCCGGTATTAACGAAGAATATTTGAGAGAATTTTACCACCAAATGAACTTTAAGTCCTTTTTAAGTAAATTAGATCAAACGGCAACTCAAGATGGAGTTGAGGCCGTGAAAAAAGAGGTTGTTTTTAACGTTTTAAATAAGGACAACGTGGAACAACTCCAATCATTAAAAGGTGAAATTGATTTTTATTTGGAAATGTTGGACAAAAACTATCATTTGTCTGATTTTACGGGATTTGTGATCGGAAATGCCGATAACATTTGGGTTAGTGATGATGTAGAACTGTTGAACAATTCAAAAATCAAAGCTATTTTGGAAGATCCCAAAATTAAGATAAATGTATTTGATAGTAAGCGGACGTATGTTGGCTTACATCGACTAGGGATTAAGCTAACGGCGGTTAACTTTGATATATTGCTTCAATCGTATTTGTTAGATACTAATGATAATTCTAATGACCTAGGTCAACTTGCTCATGAGCATGATTACGATGCGATTGATACAGACGATGATGTTTATGGCAAAGGCGCTAAGCGTGCGGTTCCAGAGCAAACAGAATTGTTTAACCACCTTGCACGTAAATTAGCAGCTATTAACTTTTTAGGTAAACAATTGGACCAAGAATTAGTAAAAAATGAACAAAATAATTTATATTGGGATATTGAATTACCACTCGCAATTGTATTAGCCAAGATGGAAATTAGCGGTATTAAAGTTGACCGCAACCGCTTAAATCAAATGCAAAGCGAGTTTACTGAACGCTTAAGTGAAATTGAAACCAATATCTACAACGAAGCGGGAGAGGAATTTAATCTTAATTCGCCCAAGCAACTCGGAGTAGTGCTGTTTGAAAAGTTAAAATTACCAATCATTAAGAAAACTAAAACAGGGTATTCAACTGCGGTAGACGTCTTAGAGAAATTACAAGGCGAGTCACCAATTATTGATAATATTTTGAACTACCGTACGCTTTCAAAAATTAAATCAACTTATGTTGATGGGCTTTTAAAAGTAATTCATACGACTGATGAAAAAGTGCATACAACCTATGTACAAACTTTGACCCAAACGGGCCGACTATCTTCCATTGACCCTAATTTACAAAATATTCCGGTGCGCATTGAAGAGGGTAGGAAGATTCGCCAAGCCTTTGTTCCAGCTCGTGAAGGGTGGCATATTTTATCATCGGATTACTCACAAATTGAATTACGCGTATTAGCACATATTACAGGTGATCAGAATTTACAGGAAGCATTTAAAAATGGCGAAGATATTCATGCTACAACTGCAGTTAAAATATTTGGATTAAAGGATGCTAGCGAGGTAACTCCTAATATCCGACGTCAAGCTAAAGCAGTTAATTTTGGAATTGTGTATGGTATCAGTGACTATGGTTTGTCCCAAAACATTGGAATTTCTAGGAAAGATGCCAAGAAATTTATCGAAACATACTTTAAGGAATTTCCTGGTGTAAAAAAATATATTGATGAATCAGTTCAGTTAGCTAAAGAACAAGGCTACGTAGAAACAATTGCGCACCGTCGACGTTACTTACCAGACATTAATTCGTCTAGCTTTAATTTACGTTCATTTGCGGAAAGAACCGCTATGAATACGCCTATTCAAGGTAGTGCTGCTGATATTATTAAGATTGCGATGATCGATATGGAAAATGAATTAGAAAAGCGTAACTTGAAGAGTAGAATGTTACTCCAAGTGCACGATGAATTGATTTTTGAAGTTCCGGATGAAGAAATGACGTTAATGAAAGAATTAGTACCGAAGGTTATGGACTCAGCAGTTAAATTGGATGTTCCACTTAAAGTTGGAGCAGCTTGGGGAAATACGTGGTACGACGCTAAATAACGGGGGAGAAGTATGCCTGAATTACCAGAAGTTGAAACAGTTCGTAGAGGCCTAGCAGCCTTAGTTGAAGGAAAAATAGTTACTAATGTTGTAGTACGTTATTCAAAAATGGTCTCACCAAAAGCGGAAATTTTTGCAGAAGAACTAGAGGGTAAAAAAATTCTTAATGTTCGACGACGCGGTAAATATCTATTAATTGATTTTAGTGGAGATTACACGATGGTTTCTCATCTTCGCATGGAGGGTAAATACTCTGTAGTTGATCGTCGTGAAGAGTATGGCAAGCATGATCACGTTATTTTCGAGCTTGATGATGGAAAAGATCTTCGGTACAACGACACTAGAAAATTCGGTAGGATGAATTTGGTACCCACGGGTGAGGAATTACAAGTGGGCGGTTTAAAAACGATTGGACCAGAACCAACGCCTGAGACCCTTACCTTAGAATATTTAACCCATCAGCTACGGAATCGAAAACGTGGAATGAAAAGTTTTCTATTGGATCAGTCCATGATTGCTGGTTTAGGCAATATCTACGCTGATGAAGTATTGTGGCTAAGCAAAATTCATCCTCAGCAGATTTCTAATACTTTAACTGATGAAGAAATTGCAATTTTGCGTGAATCAATTTTTGAAGAGTTGCAATTGGCGATTGAAGCTAAAGGAACGACGGTTTTTTCTTATTTGAATGCGGATGGTCATGCGGGAAGTTTTCAAAACCAGTTGCATGTATACCATCGCCAAGGTTTGCCGTGTCAGCGATGCGGGACACCCATTGAACGGATTAAAGTGGCACAACGTGGGACCCATTTTTGCCCCCATTGCCAAGTTTTGAGGTAGTGATATGACAGTGATAGTTGGTCTAACTGGCGGGATTGCAATGGGTAAAACGACGATTAGCCAATTTTTGAAATCTAAAGCAATTCCGGTAGTTGATGCTGATCAAATTGCACACGAAATCTTAACAGTTGATGAAGTTAAAGTGAAATTGATGGATACTTTTGGTGAAAGTATTCTAGATAAAAATCAAAATATTGATCGTCGAAAACTAGGACCAATTGTATTCAATGATCAAAGACAATTGGAAAAGCTAAATATAATTGTGCAACCTTATATTCGAACCGAAATAGTAAGACAATTGGACACTTTTAGCGCAAGTAAGGTAGTAGTTTTAGATGCTCCGGTGCTCTTTGAGCAAGGATATGAAAAAATGGTTGATTATTTAATGGTCATTAAAACTAGTGCTCAAATTCAAGTAGAACGTTTAATGCAACGTGATAGTTTAAATGAAATTGACGCTCAAAAAAGAATTCAAGCTCAGATGCCTATCGAAGAAAAGGTAAAAAAAGCTGATATTGTGATTGATACCAGTGGAACAATTGAAGAGACACGAAGTCAAGTGGTAAAATGGCTTGTTGACAAGAATTTATTCTAAGCTTCCGAAGCATTCGGCGAGGTGAAACGAAATGAAATGTCCACACTGTGGAAATAATGGATCAAGAGTTGTTGATAGTCGACCAACCGATGAAGGTCGGGTTATTCGACGAAGAAGAGAATGTGAAAAATGTGGCTTTAGATTTACCACGTTTGAACGTGTTGAAGCAACACCATTACTAGTTATTAAGAAAAATGGATCAAGAGAAGAGTTTGATCGAGATAAAATTTTAAAAGGGATTGTACGAGCAGCTGAAAAACGGCCCTTAAACATGGAACAGATGACGGATATGGTCGATAAGGTTGAAAATAAGGTTCGTTCTTTAGGTGAGAGCGAAATTTCAAGTCAAATTATTGGCGAATATGTGATGAATATTTTAGTAGATTTAGATGAGATTGCTTATATTCGTTTTGCTAGTGTTTACCGTCAATTTAAAGATATGCATGTCTTTTTAGATGAGCTGCAAGATATGATGAAAAAAGACGAAGAAAAGGAAAAAGAGTAGATGGCAACTGAGATGAGTGAATTAGCACCCCATGATTCATTTATAATTGATAGCCAACGTCAAATTACTGATTTTGAGCAACGTTCATTGACGACACTATATCGTCCATTGTTGACCTCAGATGCATATAGTTTGATGATGGTTTTGTGGGAAATGAGTCAGGAAACCAAATCGATCTCAGAACAGTACACACATACAATCCTTTTAAACTGGCTTGGAATCGATCTACCAGCGATAGTTGAGGCACGAGGACGTTTAGAAGCACTAGGTCTACTAAAAACGTATCAGAGAAAAATTGATCGTCGAAGTTTATTTTTGTATGCACTCCAAGCTCCAGCCGATCCCGTTAAATTCTTTAAAGATGACACTTTGAGTGCTTTATTGCTGGGCGTGATTGGCGAAAGTGAATTCGATCGGCTGAGTCATCGACTGATTAAGCAGCACGTGCGTCAGGACGAATTTTATGATGTTTCCAAAAAGCTGGGCGACTATTTTCAATTGGGAAGTAGCGTAATAAATAAACCAGATGCAATTAATCAGGTTCAGAAAAGTTTATCGGAAACCGAGCATGAAGTTGATACAGAAGTTATTAACCAAGATTTTGATTTTAAATTACTTGCGCAAATGCTAAGTTCTAGTTTTGTAGATCATCAGAGCTTGCTAGAAAATGAACATTTAATTATGGTTGAACAGACTATTTATGGGATTAATGAAAGCGAAATGGCTCAGTTAATCAAAGCCTCTACGAGTTATGAAGATAACAAAATTGATCCTAAAGAATTAAAGTCACGAGTTTTGAACGCTTATAATGGGCAGACGCCGGTTAAAGATGATGGGAATTCTCAGCCTAAAAACGAGTCAATTCCGAATAATGCGCTAGCTAAACTTACTACAGAAGAACGCGCCATTATTAGTGCAACCTATGCTATGTCACCCAACGCATTTATTGAAAGTTTGAAAGCACAAGCAGGGGGCTTTACAACTGCTGCAGAAAAAAGAATTATCACAGATTTAGTTGGTAAAGGGTTAATGCCAATTAGTGTGATAAACTTTTTAGTTTACTATTTTATTGTTGATCAGGGTCGACCTACGTTAAATAAAAATTTAGTGGAAGCAATTGCCAATGACTGGATTAAAAATAAAATTAAAACTCCAGTGGAAGCTTTAGAATTTATTCGTAAACGCCAAGAACAAAAGAAAAATACGAACAATAATTATTCGAAAAATCGGCGTACGATTCAAAGAGAAACCTTACCTGAATGGGCTACGGAGACCGCTAAGACTAAAGAACCCAAGCAAGTTAATCCAGAAACAACTAAAAAAATTAATGAACAACTTAAAAAACTTCGTTCTAGAGGCAAGGAGGGATAGTCATGGAAAATGTCCGAGAAATTTTGCAAGAATTAATGAGCAAAAGAAAGCTCGACCAGCGTTTTAATAACGTGATGAAATCAGTGTATTCTGATCCAGAAGTGATTAGTTTTTGCGAGGAGCATCAAGACGAACTATCCAAGGAAGCTATCGAACGTGGAGCGGCTAAGCTGTATGAATTTGTTTCAGAACGAAATAAGATTAAAAATAACCAAGCAACCTTTTTACCGGGATATCAGCCAGAATTAGTCTTAAGCAATCATTTGATTGATATTGAGTATGTGCCCACGAAACAGACTCATTTATTAGAACAAGAACGTCATCGAAAAGCGTTAGTTAAATCGATTAGTATGCCTAAATTAATCCGTCATGCTTCATTGGAGGGATACTATCAGGAACCAGAACGAACAGACGCTTTGGCTAAAACTTTAGCGTTTGTAAACGAATATTTAGAACGCCCTCAAGATTGGCATAAGGGTTTGTATTTGACGGGAAGTTTTGGTGTGGGAAAAACGTATCTAATGGGCGCAATGGGGAACGCTTTGGCTGATGAAGGATATTCGACAACTATTGTTCATTTTCCTAGTTTAGCTGTTGAATTAAAAAATGCGATTGGAAGTTCTAATACGATTCAAACTAAAATCGATGCGATTAAAAAAGCTCCGATTTTGGTAATTGACGATATTGGAGCGGATAGTATTTCTTCTTGGATTAGGGATGACGTATTGGGAGTAATTCTTGAATACCGAATGCAAGAAGAATTACCAACATTTTTTACATCTAATTTTTCAATGGACCAATTAGAGCGAGAACATCTAACAGTCAATCAGAGAGGCGAAGCAGAACCTTTAAAAGCGAAAAGATTGATGGAACGAATTAAATTTTTGAGTGAGGAAGTCTCGATGACGGGAAAAAATCATCGACAGGATTGACAAACAATCAAAAATAGGTAGAATAAATGTATAAATCACAGTCAAACATGTAGTTTTTAATTCAGGGAGCGGAGCCGCGACTGCAAGCGATGCACTTAAAACTTCCCACTTGACTAGAGGCTGGGCGCAATCCCAGTTCGGTTGCCACCGTTATGGCTTTTAATCGAGTGGTAGATAGTTTTTTAACTGTCTACAATTAGGGTGGAACCGCGTGAATAATAAATGACAATCACGTCCCTGGTATTTTTATACCAGGGACTTTTTTTGTACATAAATTTAAGGAGAGAGTGTTATGACAGAAATTAATATTGAATTTCCAGATGGCAGTGTAAAACCTTTTGAACAAGGCGTTTCAATTTTAGATATTGCTAAGTCAATCAGTACTAGCCTTGCTAAAAAAGCTGTTGCTGGGAAAATTAACGGTGCCTTGGTTCGTTTGGACCAAGCTATTAACGAAAACGTAAAAATCGAAATTGTCACAAAAGATTCAGAAGATGGTAACATCGTTAACTGGAATTCGGCAGCCTTAGTTTTGACTAGTGCTATCGAAAGCATCTATCCTGGAGTTCATTTTGGTGAGATTGGCAACGGAGAACATGGTTTTTACGTTGATACAGATAAGGTTGATCAACAAATTTCAGTTGACCAATTACCAGCAATCGAAGATAAGATGAAGGACATTATTAAATCTAAGATTAGCTTAAAGCATAGTGAAATTAGTGTAGAAGAAGCCCTAGCAAGCGTTGATGGTGACCCATACCAAGCTAAAATCGTTAAGCGTAACGAAAAAAATGGCAAAGTTAGTGTTTATGACGTTGATGGAAAAATAATTGTTAGTGATAACGTTGCTTTACTTAGCACTTCAGATATGAAAGCCGTTAAGTTGTTGTCAGTTGCAGGTGCTTATTGGGAAGGTAAGTCAAGTAATCCGATGCTCCAACGGATTTACGGAACATCTTTCTACAAACAAAAAGATCTTGAAGCAGAACTTGAACGCCAAAAGGAAGCTCACGAACGTGACCACCGTGTCATTGGAAACAATTTAGACTTGTTCTTCGTTGACCCTAAGGTTGGTGCAGGACTTCCTTACTGGATGCCAAATGGTGCTACAATTCGTCGTTCCATTGAACGTTACATTATTGATAAGGAAGTTAAGCATGGTTACCAACATGTTTACACTCCAGTATTGATGAACCTTGATGCATATAAGACTTCTGGTCACTGGCAACACTATCGTGAAGACATGTTCCCACCAATGGACATGGGTGATGGCGAAATGCTTGAACTCCGTCCAATGAACTGTCCTTCACATATCCAAGTTTATAAGCACCATATTCGTTCATATCGTGAATTACCAATCCGGATTGCTGAATTAGGGATGATGCATCGTTACGAAAAATCCGGTGCTCTTTCTGGATTACAGCGAGTTCGTGAAATGACGTTGAATGATGGTCATACATTTGTGGCTCCAGACCAAATTCAAGCTGAATTTAAAAAAGTTCTTCAATTAATGGTTGAAGTTTATCGTGATTTCAATATCACTGACTACACATTCCGCCTAAGTTATCGTGATCCTGCTAATACTGAAAAGTATTTTGACGATGATGAAATGTGGAACAAGTCACAATCTATGTTGAAAGCTGCTATGGATGATCTTGGCTTAGATTATGTTGAAGCTGAAGGCGAAGCCGCATTCTACGGTCCAAAGCTTGACGTTCAAACTAAGACAGCCCTTGGAAATGAAGAAACACTTTCAACAATTCAATTAGACTTTATGCTTCCAAAGCAATTTGACCTACATTATGTTGGGGCTGACGGGGAAGAACATCGTCCAGTAATGATTCACCGTGGATTAGTTTCAACTATGGAACGTTTCACGGCTTACTTGATTGAAATGTATAAGGGTGCTTTCCCAACTTGGTTAGCTCCTAAGCAAGTTACAATCATTCCTGTTAAAGATGATTTACATGGTGCTTATGCCGATAAACTTCGTGAAGAAATGGTCGATAAAGACATTCGAGTTGAAGTTGACCACCGTAATGAAAAGATGGGTTATAAGATTCGTGAAGCTCAAACTCAAAAGATTCCATATATCTTAGTTGTTGGTGATAATGAATTAGAAAATAACTCCGTTAGTGTACGTCACTACGGTGAAGATGATTCTAAGAATGAAGCTAGTGCTGACTTTATCAACAATATCGTTCGTGAAATTGAAAGTTACAGTCGCGAAAATGACTAAAATAGTTTAATTAAAATAGGATTTTTAATGGTGTGAATATCATTAAAATCCTATTTTTTTGTAGGCTTTAATAAGGGATGACCGTTGAAAGGCTTATAATTATATTGTGATTAAGAATGGTAGTTTTAGAATGATTAATGTAAGGAGTAGGCATGTTAAATTTAACCGTACTTTTGTTTGAAAGAGCTGGATTAATTATTATTTTGGCTTTTTTTCTAGTAAATATTCCTCAATTTAGGAAATTACTTTTTCGAAAAGATTGGTCAACAACTTTCCAATTATTTGCGATTTTTTCTATTTTTACGATTGTAGCAAATTTAATTGGTGTTGAACTTCGACCTGATAATAGCATTCAATTCAAATCCCTTCTGCAGAATGTTACCCCTGGAGATTCTGTAGCTAATATTCGAATTTTAACGGTTACAGTTTCAGGAATTATTGGCGGGCCGCTGGTTGGGGGTGGAGTAGGCTTAGTCGCTGGACTTCACCGAATGTTGCAAGAGTCGCTAACAACCGACGCCCTTTTTTATATTCCCAGTTCGATGATAATTGGAATTTTAGCCGGTTTTTTTGCTAAGAAAAAACAACATCGCTTTGCAACAATGAAAGTGTTTGATGGTTTTTTAGTAGGACTTTTAATGGAAGCAATCCAAATGCTGTTTATTTTACTATTTAGTCCGACAGGTTGGACTTTGGTAAAATATATTGCAATACCAATGATGCTAGTAGGTGCTTTAGGGACTTCGGTTTTCTTATCAATTATCACGCTTTACTTTCGGCAGGAAGTTGATACTCAAGCTACCCAAACTAAATCAATTTTTCAGTTAGCTTTAAAAACTTTGCCAGTTTTTCGTCAAGGGTTAAATCAAGAAGCCGCTAAAAAGGCTGCTAGTTTAATATTGGAATATACAAATTTTGATGCGGTTGGTATTACAGATGAATCTAAGATTCTGGCTTTTGCGGGGATGGGAAGTGATCACCATATCACAGGTGCTTCTATCTTGACGGAATTATCTGAAGAGGCGGTTAAATTGGGTGAAGTTCAAATTGGAAATAATGCTCATGAGATTAATTGCCCTGTAAAAAGTTGTCCATTACACTCGGCCGTCGTAGTACCTTTAATCATTAAAGGTAAAGCAGTAGGTAGTTTGAAACTCTACTATGTAGAAGAATGGCGATTAAGTCCAGTGGAAATTCAATTAGGAACAGGGCTGGGAGAAATATTAGCAATGCAGATAATGTTAGGAGAAATCGAGCATCAATCAGAATTAGTGCGGGATGCCGAAATAAAATCTCTCCAATCGCAAGTCAATCCGCACTTTTTCTTTAATGCGATAAATACAATTGTGGCAGTTATGCGGTACGACAGTGACCAAGCACGTGAATTACTGATCCAACTCAGTACTTATTTTAGGGCAAATTTAACGGGGATTAGAGAAACAACCATTCCGTTGTATCAAGAATTCAAACATGTTAAAGCCTATTTAATGCTTGAACAAACACGTTTTCCAAATCGATTTGAAATTTTGTTTCACCAGAAGGTTTCGGAAAATGTAATGATACCTCCATTTAGCATCCAAATTATTGTTGAAAATGCCCTTAAGCATGCCTTTAATAGTCGAAAAAAGGGCAATATAGTTTCAATTAATGTTGAACAGATTAAACAAAGACTTAAAATTGAAATTACTGACAATGGGCAAGGGATTGATAAAAGTATTATTGATAAATTAGGAAAACAGACGGTAAGTTCTGTAAGTGGGAGTGGAACGGCATTACAAAATCTTAATGTGCGCTTGATGGGTCTTTATGGTAAAGATGCCGAACTAAAAATAAGCAGTGATCAAAATGGAACCCAGGTGGTAATCCAAATTCCATATAAGGAACAGGTGTAAAGATAGTGAAGATATTAATTGTTGATGATGAGCCCCTAGCTCGAAGTGAACTTGATTTTTTATTGAGGAATAATCCGTTAGTAGATAGCGTTAGTGAAGCAGAAGGAGTCACTGAAGCTAAACAAAAATTAATGACGGATCAACCGGATCTAATGTTTTTAGATATTAGACTTGATGATGGAAATGGGATGTCATTTGCAAAATTCTTGAAAAAGGAAGAAAAACTACGTCCATATATTGTTTTTGCCACGGCTTACGATCAATATGCTTTAGATGCATTTGACGTTAATGCTACAGATTACATATTAAAACCCTTTGAAAAAGATCGTATTGATGAAACGCTTAAACGAGTTGATAGAATTTTAAAAAAGCCAGAGGCATTAGTTAATAGTGACATGTGTAAAAATCCGCGACTTTCAGTTACAGTTGATGAAAGAACGATAATTATTAAAAAGAGCGATATTCTTTATTTAGAAGCCCAAAATGGGAATGTATTAATTTATACTAAAAATTTACCATTAATCTCAAGCAAACAAACGTTGATTAACCTTGAAAAGCAGTTAGATCCAGAACAATTTCTACGAGTACATAGAAGTTTTCTAGTAAATTTAGATATGATTTTGGAGTTTCAACCCAGCTTTAATCATACTTATGAATTAACATTAATAAATGGAACCAAGATTACGGTTAGTAGATCATATGTTGCTAAAACTAAAAAAGTGTTAGGAATTGGATGATCTAATATTTATAAATTGTAGAATAAGTTCATACCTATTCTTAGAAATTCTCAACTCAATCGTTGAGGATTTTTTAATTAAAAACCAAGGTAACTAACACGAACTGTATGGCATTTTGAAGCAAAAAATGGTCACTTTATGTGAAAGCGCTAACATAAATGAGCTAATAGCTTAAAATAAGGTTGTGATAAACAGTATTAGATCCATAAAGGTAGGGAGGAAGCTAAAATGAAAAAAGATGGGAAGAAAGAAACACCAATCCTTATTCAAATGGGAATATTTATGGCAATTTTATTTGTAGCACAATTACTATCGCAGTTATTTCCGCCTAGTTTTGCAGTTCCGACACCCTTAATTGGAATGATTATTTTATATATACTATTAGCGACGCACATTATTAAGCTTGAACAGGTAGAAAAACTGGGGGATTCATTGATTGGTTTGATTGCTTTTTTGTTCGTACCATCTGGAATTCAGTTAGCAGGAAGCTTAGATTTAATTAAGCGTGAAGGCTTACAGGATGTCATTGTGACAATCATTTCAACCATTATTTTATTAGTTGTAATCACGTATGTAGGATCGTTTTTCATAAAATTACATCAAAAAATAAATAATAGAAAAGGGGATGATTAATATGACAGCAGCCTTGGCAACACCTTTTACAGGTATCTTCATATCGCTTTTGGTATATTTACTGGGGATGTGGCTTTTTAAGATTAGTAAAGGCTTTTTCCTATTTACACCGTTACTGGTGGGAGTTGTTTTAGGAATCTTTATTTTGGCATTATGGGCGAAAGGGATTGGCTCTACAACTGTGGAAGTCTATAAAAAATTCTTTTTACCGGGTGGTAATATAGTATTTTGGTTTTTAAATCCAGCGACCATTGCTTTTGCTATTCCACTTTATCGTCGAAATGATATATTTAAAAAATATTGGATAGATGTAGTATTAACTTTATTTGTGGGTGGATTTATTTCACTTTTCGGTATTCATATGGTTTCAAAACTATTTGGACTATCAAAAGTCTCCATTGCAGCAATGTTACCTCAAGCCGCTACAACGGCGGTGGCAATGCCAATAGCTAAGAGCATTGGAGGTGACCCTGCCGTAACAGCCATGGTTTGTATCATAAATGCTGTGATTATTTACGCTCTTGCAGAATTTCTTATTAAATTTTTCAAGCTTAAAGAAATTTCAAAAGTGGGGTTAGGTTTAGGTTTAGGTACATCTGGGCATACAGTTGGTTCTGCTAAGGCAGTGCAGTTGGGTTCAATTCAAGGAGCCATGGCATCTGTTTCAGTAGTAATCGTTGCATTAGCGATGGATATTTTAGTACCGATTTACGCTCGTTTATTCCTTTGAAATAAAAGATAAAACAAATAGTTTCTTTAGTTGACATGAGACATAGAATTTGGTATTCTAATAAACGTTGAGAAAAAGCAGAAGCCACCGCTTCTCGCCTTGTAACTTAAGTTGCTGGGCTAAAGAACGTTGAATGGATACTAATTAATTATCCAAACAAAGCGGGTGGCGTATGCCATCCGCTTTTCTGCATTCTCGCTAATTTTCCTGGAGGTGAAGAACCATAGCAAACGATATAATGGTAAATGAAACCATTCGGGCTAGAGAAGTCCGCTTAATTGGTGTCAACGGTGATCAATTGGGAGTTAAAACTAAGGCTGAAGCAATTAGTATGGCTGAGGAAGCTAACTTAGACGTCGTAGTCGTATCCCCAAAGGCTAAGCCACCCGTTGCCAAGATTATGGATTATGGAAAATATCGATTCGAGCAACAAAAGAAACAACGTGAAGCTCGTAAAAAGCAAAAGACTGTCAGCATTAAAGAAATTCGTTTGAGTCCTACAATTGATACAAATGATTTTAATACTAAGCTTAAAAACGCTACTAAGTTCTTGAGTAAAGGTGATAAAGTTCGTGTTTCAATTCGTTTTAAGGGACGTGCCATCACTCATAAAGAGATTGGTCGTAAGGTACTTGAACGAATGGCTAAAGAAACTTCAGATGTCGCACGTGTTGAGGTTCATCCAAAGATGGACGGCAGAAGTATGTTTCTTGTGCTATCACCAATTGCTGATAAATAATTTAAAATTCTGGAGGAACAGATTATGCCTAAAATGAAGACAAACCGCGCTGCTGCTAAGCGTTTTAAGAAAACTGCTAATGGCGGTCTTAAGAGTGCAAATGCTTATACAAGTCACCGTTTCCATGGAAAGACTAAGAAGCAACGTCGTCAATTACGTGGTACAGACATGATGGACAGTACTAACGTAAAGCGTTACAAGAAGTTACTTTCAAACATCTAGTTAAGAATTTAAATTTAGAACAAATGACCTTCGGGTGATTTAAGGAGGAATTTATTATGCCACGAGTAAAAGGTGGAACAGTTACACGTCGCCGTCGTAAACGCGTTTTAAAACTTGCTAAGGGTTATCGCGGTGCAAAACATATTCAATTTAAGGTTGCTAAAGACCAAGTTATGAAGTCTGGTCTATATGCATTCCGTGACCGTCGTAATCGTAAGGGCGAATTCCGTCGTCTTTGGATTGCACGTATCAATGCTGCTGCTAGAATGAATGGTTTAAGCTACAGCAAATTAATGCATGGTCTAAAAGAAGCTGGAATCGATATGAACCGTAAGATGCTTGCTGATCTTGCAGTTAACGATGCTGATGCATTCAAGGCTTTAGCCGAAGAAGCAAAGAAAGCTCTTTAATCTATTAGATTAAATGAATTAATAAATAAAAAGGATTGGAACAAAACAATGAGTTTTGGAACCAATCCTTTTTATTTATTTTCTGAACGTTAATTAAACTTCAACGATATATTTCCCTCTCGGATGATGCGTTTGAAGAGCATGAAAAGCTTTTTGAATTTCAGCTACATCAAAATTTAAGATTTCGGCAATCGGGACGGTTATTTCTTGACTTACAACTTTTTTAACAAGATATTCTAAAGCGGCTTGGTTCATTTTGTAATCTGTGTTGTAAAAATCAACTAATCTTGATGGGTCAGTTTTGAAGGTGTCAATCCCAGTTGTAGAAATCAATAAACCAGATGGAGCAAGGTGGGCTAAGTAAAGGTCGGCCAGCTCATTTTGTGGCGCAACGTTAATAATTACGTCATAAAGACCTAGTTGCTCAATTGTTTTTGGAGCATCGTAAAAAACAACTTGATTAAAATCTGCAGTATCAAATTGTTCAGTATACTTGGAGTTAATTACAACGGAAACTTGCTTATTTAAACTATTTAAAATTTGATACAAGTTAGTTCCTACCGCTCCAGAGGCACCAATAATGAGCACTTTTGAAAACGAAACGTCTTTTAATGCTCCAAAAACGATATCATACGCAGTGATACCTGCGTTGGGAAGACCTGCAGCCGTCCGATAACTGATTTCGGCAGGAAGTTTAGTTGCTCGACGATAAGGAACTGAAACATATTCGCTATAACCTTTGAGGTTAGCCAATCCCACAATTGAATCACAAAGGTTGAATTCGGTAATGGAGGGGTCTTTGTCCACGATGATACCTGCAACATCACTACCTGGAATGGCTGGCAGTGAAATTGGGCGAAACTTGGCTTGAGTACCATCAATAATTCCTAAATCATATGGGTTTAGTGCAAAAGCTTTGGTTTGAACAATAAGGCGTCCACTGGAAGGCTCTGGCTTTGGAACGTCTAGTTCAATTAAATCTGAAATATTACCAAATTGATTAACACCGATTGCTTTCATAATATAATCACCTCTTGTACTAAACATAATATAAAGTTAAGTGAAATAAAAGATTTAAGCTTGCAAGTATAGGTTGCTCTCTTTCCAAAAGAGTCTACTATCGTTTATAATTAGACAGATAGCATTTATGGGAGAAGATTAATGAATATTTTTAAACCAACGTGGATGATTGAAAAAATATATAATTTATCTGCAAAAGATTTAAACCAAAAAGGAATTACGACTGTCTTAACCGATTTAGATAATACGTTAATTGCCTGGAATAATCCGGATGGAACTCCCGAATTAAGACAATGGATCGAAGATCTAAAACAAGAAAATATTAGAGTAATCGTAGTTTCTAACAATAACCATGCTCGCGTTAAGAAAGCAGTTGAAGGCTTTGGACTTGAATTTGATTCAAGAGCTTTAAAACCATTGACTGTTGGTATTAATCGAGTGGTACGCAAAAATAAATTGGATAAGAACTCCACCATTATGGTTGGAGACCAATTAATTACGGATATGGCCGCTGCAAATTTAGCTGGAGTGCGGGGAGTTTTAGTGAAACCGTTAATTGAAACGGACGCTTGGAATACTAAATTCAACCGTTTTTTGGAATTCTTTGTAAAGCGTTCTTTAAAAAAGAAGTATCCGGAATTAGTTTGGCATAAGGAGTTACAATAAATGGACGAACAAAATGAATTACGTTGTATTGGTTGTGGAGCAATTCTACAAGTGACTGATAAAAAAGCGCCTGGATATACACCAGAATCAGCCTTAAAAAAGGGATTAGAATCTGGCCAATTATATTGTCAAAGATGTTTTAGATTACGTCACTACAATGAAATTGCTCCAGTAGACATTAGTGATGATGACTTCCGAAAGTTATTAAGTCAGATTAGTGATTCCAACTCACTAGTTGTGTATGTAGTTGACATGTTTGATTTTAATGGAAGTTTGATTCCAGGACTTCACCGATTTATTGGAGACAATCCAGTATTGTTGGTAGGAAATAAAGAAGATGTCTTTCCAAAATCAATCAAACGTCATCGTATGAAAGAATGGCTTAGACAACAAGCAAAGGCAAATGGTATTTTGCCTGAAGATGTGGTTATTACCAGTGCTAAAAATGCTAGTTCAGTGGAAGCCTTATTTAATGCGGTAGAAAAATTACGTAAAGGTCGGGACGTTTATGTAGTCGGAGTTACAAATGTTGGGAAGTCAACTTTAATTAATAGTTTGATTGCTATTCGCAATGGAATTAAAGATGTAATTACTACTTCCCGTTTTCCGGGTACTACTTTAGATCGCATTGAAATTCCGTTCGATGATCATAGTAATTTGATTGATACACCCGGAATTATTCATGCCGATCAAATGGCACATGTATTGGCTGCGGAAGATTTGAAATATGTCTCGCCACAAAAGACGATTAAACCTCGTGTATTCCAACTAAACAGTCAACAAACTCTTTTTGTGGGAGCTTTAGCTCGATTTGATTACGAACACTCTGAGGGCTCTGTAACAGCTTATTTTGATAATAATCTTATGGTTCATCGGACTAAGTTGGAAAACGCAGATAATTTTTACGAAAAACATGCAGGTGAATTATTGACACCTCCAACTGCAGATAATTTGGCTAAAATGCCTAAATTAGTTGCACATCAGTTTAGTGCAGATCAAGATAGTGATATTGTTTTTGAAGGATTAGGTTGGATATCCGTTCCTGAAGGAAGCACGATTACTGCATGGGCACCAGAGGGTATTTCAGTAGTAATAAGACGATCATTAATTTAAGTTGCAAATAAAAGGAGAAACAATGGAATTAAGAGGAAAACAAAAAAGATATCTTAGAGCTCGAGCACATTCATACCGCCCAGTTTTTTCCGTGGGTAAAAATGGTCTAACTGAAGCATGGCTCAATCAATTGGCAGGAGCTTTAGACAACCATGAATTATTAAAAATTAATATCCAACAAAATTCAGATGCAACAACGGCTGAAGCTAAAGAATTTATTGAATCTAATACAGATATTCAAGTAGTTCAAACCATTGGACGGGTACTAGTGTTGTTTAAAGTTTCTTCGGAAGCGGATAAACGTGAAATTTCAGATACAGTTAAGAAGATATAGATAAAGGTGATTAATCTTGATAGCAACAAAATCTAAAACAGTTTCTGGAGTACAAGTAGAAGTGGTTGAAGAGCCATTAATACAAAAGAAAGGCAAGAAAATTGGCATTCTGGGAGGGACGTTTAATCCGCCTCACATTGCTCATTTATTAATTGCTGAACAAGTAGGAAGCCAGTTGGGACTGGATAAGGTGCTATTTATTCCAGATTTTATTCCACCACATGTTGATGAGAAAAAAACCATTCCTGCTGAGCACCGAGTTGAAATGGTCTGCTTAGCTATTCAGGATAACCCACTGTTTGATTTAGATTTAATCGAAATTAATCGTGGTGGCTCAAGTTATTCGTACGATACGGTTAAAGAATTAAAACAACTACATCCGGAAAATGACTATTATTTTATTATTGGTGGTGACATGGCGGACTATTTACCGACTTGGCATCGAATTGACGAATTAGTTAAAATGGTTCAATTTGTGGGTGTTGATCGGCCGAAATATCAACGCCAAGAACAATATCCGATTATTTGGGTAGATGTTCCTAAGATGGACATTAGTTCCACCAAAATTAGAAAAAACGTTAAGAATGGGTGTTCAATTAGGTATCAAGTGCCCGAAAGTGTCGAAAAGTATATAAAGGAGCACCGTTTATATGAGCAATAATGAAGAATTAATTTATCAAAAAAACTACGTGCCTTTTACGCGAGCAGAATTAATCGACGCTGTTTCTAAAAGTATTACCGGAAGTCGATTCGAACATGTTCTACGAGTTGAAAAGAAGGCGATTGAATTAGCACAAAAATATGATGCTGACGTGGAGAAAGCCAGTATTACCGGTTTACTACACGATTATGCCAAGCAACGTAGTGATAGTGAATTTATTAAATATATTAATGAACTAGAGCTTGATCCCCAATTATTAGATTATGGTAATGCTATTTGGCATGGTGTTGTTGGCGCAGAAATCGTTAAAAATGAATTGAAGATTTATGATGAAGAAATTTTAAATGCAATTCGACGTCATACCGTCGGGGCACCATACATGACATTGATTGATCAAATAGTGTTCATGGCCGATTATATTGAAGATGGTCGTGATTTTGAAGGCGTAGAACAAGCCCGTTTAATTACAGAACAAAGTTTACAAAAGGGCGTTACTTTCCAAATGAAGAGTACCCTTGCATACTTAATCGCTGGAAATAAGCCAGTTTTTCCAGCTACGATTGAAAGTTATAACGCATGGATCTCAAAATTTAATTAAAACTAGGAGAAATAGATTGAACAATTTAGAAGAATTAGAATTACTAGTAAAAGCAGCAGATAGCAAACGAGCTGAAAATACAATCGTTTTAAATGTACGTGAGGTTAGCACCTTAGCAGACTACTTTATGATTACAAGTGCTGATTCTAACCGCCAAGTAGCTGCCATTGCAGATGCTATTATTGAAAAGGCTAAGGAAAACCAGATCGAAATCCGTCGTATTGAAGGAAATCGTGCTGCAGAATGGATTTTGATTGACTTAGGAAATATTGTTATTAATGTTTTCCAAACGGATCAAAGAAAGTACTATAATCTGGAAAAGCTTTGGTCCCAAGCTGAAGCAGTTGAAACAACTGATTGGATTGCAGAATAATGATATATCAAAGCTTTGCGGAGTTATATGACCAACTTTTTGATGAAGATGAATACCAAAATTGGTTTGAATATACGCAAAAAGAAGTTGATTTAAGTCATAAAAATAATTGGCTTGAATTAGCTTGTGGTGCGGGAAGATTGGTTGTTCAACTCGCACAGCATGGACAAATCGTCACAGGATTTGATTTGTCAGAAGAAATGTTAGCTCTAGCAGAACAGCACACTAGAGATGCTGAGGTGGCAGCAGAACTGATTCAAGGAAATATGTTGGATTTAAGTGAATTAGAGCAGTTTGATGTTGTATCATGCTACGCTGATTCTTTTTGCTACCTTCCGGATGAAGAACAAGTGTTACAGTCGTTTAGCGAAGTGTATGAGCACTTAAAATCTGGCGGCCAGTTTATCTTTGACGTGATCACTCCATATCAAACAGGGGTGGTTTACCCAGGTTATATGTTTAACTATCAAGATGACCGCCAAGCATTCATTTGGTCAAGCTTCGAAGGCGAAGATAAATATCATGTCGAACATGACTTAACTTTTTTTACCAAAGCAAATGATGATGAGCTATTTAGACGGACCGAAGAAACTCATTTTGAACGAACGTATGAACTGGAAACGTACGTTAAACTTTTAGAAAAAGCTGGTTTTTCTAAAATCAAATACTATGCTGATTATGGAAAAGCTGAAGTAGATGAAAAAACAACTCGGTGGTTCTTTAGTTGTAGGAGGTAGCTGTATTGCAAGCATGCGCAGTGATTGCAGAGTTTAATCCATTTCATAATGGACATCAATATTTGTTAGAGCAGGCACGCAAGGTTACTAAGGCGGACTTAGTGATCGTAATTATGAGTGGCAATTTTGTACAGCGGGGGGAACCCGCCTTGATTAATAAATGGGAGAGAGCACGGGTTGCCATTAATTGTGGTGCTGATTTAGTTGTAGAAATACCTACTGAATATGCCATTGATTCTGCTAAAGAATTTGCCCATGCGGGAGTAGAGATTGCTCAAAAATTAGGAGCTAGCTTTTTAGCTTTTGGGAGTGAAAATCCAGATTTGGATTTTGAAAATGAGAGTAAGATTCTGGACCGACAATTTGACCAGAGAGCCAAAAAATATAATCAAAATTTTGCAGCTCAATTATTTGATGATACAGCCATTATGAACTCGAACGATATTCTAGGAATCAATTATGCGTACTGGAATTCTAAATCAAAAAGAGGCTTGCAGTTAATACCATTGCAAAGGGAACAAGCAGATCACCGAGATACGGAGATAAAGGGCTCGATTGCTAGTGCATCGGCAATTCGGAGGGCAGCTTTAGAACAATCAGAGTACTTTAACGCGGTACCTAAGGCGTCTTTAAAGGCTATTAGAAATGCTAAATTAACAAGCTGGGAAGATTTCTGGATAATGTTAAATTATCGGTTATTAACTTCAACGCCCCAAGAATTACGTCATATAAAGGGTGTTACAGAGGGTTTCGAAAATCGTATTTTAAATTTGGTTGATAAAAGTAACTCGTTTACAGAGTTGATGCAGAAGTTGAAGACTAAAAGATACACTTATACTAGAATTCAACGAAGTTTAACGAATATTTTACTTAATATCCAAGCTACTCCGTTTAATCTAACTAAGACGAGATTATTGGCGACAAATCAGCTCGGCCGGATTTTTATCCGAGAAGCAGCCCTTGGATCAGTAGTAATGACCAAAGTCACCAAAGAAGATTTTGAAAATAATTATGCAATTACAAAACGAGCAGACGATTTATACCAATTAGTTTCTCCATATCAATGGGGAAAGGGCCCTATTATAAAAAAGAATGTCAAGGAATAAACGTTGACAATGTGGTTCCACATGGTATAATTGTTTCTGTTGCATTGGAGGTTCATTATGGAATGGTATTTTACAGAACTGCGTAAGCACAAAGAGCCGTTTCAGTTCGATGAAACGATGGATTTGGAACAATCTTTAGTCGAACGCTTTCCAGATGTAGTTATTAAATGCTCACCAATTAATTTTAAAGGAACGGTGACAATCGAACGTGATTCAGTTATCATTGATGCTGAGATCAGTTGTGATTTGACAGTTCCTTCATCACGATCATTGAAGCCTGTCCACATGAATTTAGACTTTTTCATAAGTGAAATTTATGTAGATAATCCTAGTATTATTGATTCTTTTGCGAAAGAAGAAGTGGTAATGCTAGTTGAAGATGATGTGATTAGTGTTGATAAACTAATTGAAGATAATATCGTCCTTCAAGTTCCAATGCAGGTTTTAACGCCTGAAGAGGAAAAAGAGGGAGTCATGCCTTCTGGTGCAGAATGGCAAGTGATTTCTGAGATGGACGTGGAATCGGAGCATGAAAAACAAGTTGATCCACGCCTTGCTAAGTTAAAGGGTTTATTGAAAGATAATCCTGAATCGTAAGGCTTTAAAAAAGCGGGAAACCGAATTCTCTTAAAGGAGGTGCTCATAGATGGCTGTTCCAGCAAGAAGAACATCAAAGACACGTAAGCGTAATCGTCGTGGACACATTAAGTTAACTACTCCAGGTTTGGCACCATGTCCAAACTGTGGTGAATTACGAGTTTCACATCGTGTTTGCCCAAGTTGTGGTTACTATAACGGAAAACAAGTTATTGACGTGAAAGCTAACTAATTTGTTAAAAGAAGTAAAAGGAGCCTAGGTCCTTTTACTTCTTTTTTTGTGTTTAAAACGATTGAATATAAATTGCTTAGTGTTATATATTAATTAAATCTCCTTAGAGGTTCTCAGCTTTTTATACATTTTTTTTACTTATCTGTTAAAATATAATATATTGCTACACAAAGTTTCGAGTATTTTAAAATCAATGTCTTGGAACAATTGTTAGATATAGAGGAGGAATCACGATGGATCAACCACAAATTGGTGTAGTGGGAATGGCCGTAATGGGTAAAAATCTCGCTTTAAACATCGAAAGCAGGGGATATACAGTTGCGATCTACAACCGTACTGCCTCAAAAACTGAAAAAGTAATGCAAGATCATTCTGAAAAGAAATTAGTTCCTGCATATTCTATTGAAGAATTCGTAAATTCACTAGAAAAGCCTCGTCGAATTATGATGATGGTTAAGGCTGGTAAACCAACTGATGCTGTTATTGCTGAATTACTTCCTTTACTTGACAAAGGAGATGTCTTAATCGACGGTGGTAACACTAACTTTGAAGACACTATGCGTCGTAATAAAGAATTGGATGAATCTGGAATTAACTTCATTGGTACAGGTGTTTCAGGTGGTGAATTAGGTGCGTTACAAGGTCCTTCAATGATGCCAGGTGGACAAAAAGAAGCTTATGACTTAGTTGCACCAATCTTCGAACAAATCTCTGCTAAGGCTAAAGACGGCGATCCATGTGTGACCTATATTGGACCTAACGGAGCTGGTCATTACGTTAAAATGGTTCATAACGGAATTGAATATGGTGATGAACAATTAATCGATGAAAGTTACGACCTAATGCGTAAGTTATTGGGTCTCCCAGTTAAAGAAATTGCTGATATTTTTGCTGACTGGAATCAAGGTGAACTTGACAGTTATCTAATCGATATTACTGCTGATATTCTAACAAGAACGGACGATCTTGGTTCAGATAAACCAATCGTTGATCTTATTATGGATAAAGGTGGCAATAAAGGAACAGGTAAGTGGAGTTCACAAAATGCACTTGAATTAGGGGTTCCACAATCGCTCATCACTGAATCTGTATATGCTCGTTATATTTCCGTGCTTAAGGACGAACGTGTCGCAGCAAGTAAAGTGCTTGCAGGTCCAGAAAAGAAAATTGACGTTGACAAGGATGAAGTCATCGAAAAAATTCGTCGCGCACTATACTTCAGTAAGATTATGAGTTACGCTCAAGGATTTGAACAAATGCGTGTAGCTTCTGAAAATTATGACTGGAACTTGAATTTTGGTGAAATTGCCAAGATCTGGCGTGCTGGATGTATCATCCGTGCTCAATTCCTTCAAAATATTACAGATGCTTTCGATAAGAATCCTGAACTAAATAACCTTTTGATGGATTCATACTTCCAAGAAATTGCTGCTAAGTATCAAGAAGCCGTTCGTGACGTAGTTGCACTTGCTGTTAAAGCTGGAATTCCAGTTCCCGCACTATCAGCAGCGGTAGCATACTATGATTCATATCGTTCAGCTGTTTTACCAGCAAATCTTCTTCAAGCACAACGTGATTACTTTGGTGCTCACACCTACGAACGTGTTGATCGCGAAGGTATTTACCATTTTCCATGGTATGAAGAACAATAAAAATTAGTTTAAATAGAAAAGCGATAACCGTTACGGCTACCGCTTTTTTTATATGGATTATTAAGGATATCACTTTGAGACTAGGTCAAATTAAGTGAGCCACTTAAGTAGAGGCTAGGCTTTTCACCAATATAGTGCAACCCAAAACGCAAGCACTAGATGGAAAAATAGTTGCTTAGAATCGAAAAACTTTTAAAATAACAAAATTGATGTGAAATAAGTTAAGATACTATAATTAAATTATTACGTTTCAAAGTCAAATCAAATAATCTAACAATCTTATTTATATTGGATTAGAAAGGAATGGAAGCCTAGGGAAGCTATTTGACTCCCTTTTGTTTGCAACATAATATTGGAAGCGCTAGGCAAAGCAACCGGATAATGTTAGAATTTACTACAGTAGGGTTAAAATAATTTAATTTTGGGGTAAAAAAATGAGTCGTATTTTGATAATCGAAGATGAAAAAAGTCTTGCACGTTTTGTTCAACTTGAATTACAGCATGAAGGATATGAAGTTGAAGTTCAATCTAACGGACGCACAGGTTTAGAAGCAGCATTATCAGAAGATTTTGATGCTATCTTACTTGATTTAATGTTGCCAGAAATTAATGGAATTGAAGTATGTCGGCGTATTAGAAGAGAAAAAATAACTCCTATTATTATGATGACAGCTCGCGATTCAATCATTGATCGTGTTTCAGGTCTTGATCACGGAGCAGATGATTATATTGTAAAACCTTTTGCTATTGAGGAGTTACTTGCTCGTTTACGCGCAGTTCTTCGCCGAGTGGATTTAGAAACACAAGATTCCACTTTCCACCAAACAACGGTTGAATTTCAAGATATTGTTATTGAAAAGGAAAATCGAGTTGTACGTCGTAATAACGAAGTAATCAATTTAACTAAACGTGAATATGAGTTGCTATTGTTATTAATGGAAAATATTAACGTGGTTCAGTCTCGAGAAACTTTATTGAATAAGGTATGGGGTGTAGACGATGGTGTAGAAACTAACGTTGTCGATGTGTACATTAGATACCTCCGAAATAAAATTGATGTTAAGGGACGTCCTAGCTACATTCAAACCGTACGTGGTACTGGATATGTAATGAGGACCTAGTATGGAAAATAAAGTAATTAAAAAAAAAAGAATGTCGCTAAAATGGAAATGGGCTATCGGTACTGGTGTTGGAGTCCTATTAATTTTTGCACTTTTCTCTTTTTTTGTTTTTAAAATTGTAACAGATTCATTATATGCTGAAGAACATCGAGATGTGGAATCAACAGTAACCCAAGTAAGAAGTCGTCTTCAAAATGCGAATGAGATTAATTATAAAACTACGGATATATTCAGACCTGATTTAAACCAAAAATCGGCGGTTAATAATAACCAAGGTGGTTTTAATGATTCATTGTTAGCGAGTTTAACCAGGCGAGATTTAGTAGTTTCAGTTTATAACTTAGAAAAAGAATCAGTTTTTTCGAATCAAAGAATTAGTATGAAGACTACTCTCTCCGAGCGAAAGTCAATTAAACGGAGTAAATTTCATCATAAAGATATTATTGTGGGACAAGCACCGATTATTAATAAAGATAATCAAGTAATCGGGTATGTACGAGTTGTTGATTTACTGGTGAAATATAATAACAGATATCAGCGCTTGATCTGGCTATTTACCTTAACGTCGCTTTTAATTTTTATGGTAATCTCCATTTTCGGTTATGGATTAACGGCATACTTATTAAAACCAATGAATTTAATTAATCAGTCGATGCGTAATTTAGAGGAAGATCCTCAAACCGATTTAAGAGTTCCTGAAATTGATACAAATGACGAGTTATCGGACTTGGCTCATGAATTTAATGATATGATTGATCGAATGCAACGCTATATTGATCAACAGAGACAGTTCGTTGAAGATGTATCACATGAATTGCGAACGCCAGTGGCAGTTGTGGAAGGTCACCTAAAGATGCTTGACCGTTGGGGAAAGGATGATCCACAAGTTTTGGATGAATCAATTAAAGCGTCCTTAGAAGAAACGCAACGAATGAAAAGTTTAGTTAGTGAAATGCTAGATCTAACACGAGCTGATCAAATTGAGATTAATTATGCCGATGAAAAAACGAACGTCGTTCAATTAGTAAATCAAGTATTCAATGATTTTAAGATGATTCATCCAGAATTTAATTTCGTAATGGATGACGATATTACTGGTGAACCCATTGTTCCTATATATCGGAATCATTTAGAACAAATTCTCGTAATCCTGCTTGATAATGCCATCAAGTACTCAAAAGATCGCAAAGAAATTCATATTTCAACTGCTAATACCAAAAAGACCGTTGAAATTGCTGTACAAGATTTTGGTGAGGGGATTGCTGAAGAAAATCTGAAACAGGTATTTAATCGTTTCTATCGAATCGACAAAGCTCGCAGTCGAGATCAAGGTGGGAACGGTTTAGGTTTATCCATTGCTAAGAAATTAACTGAAGAATATCATGGAAATATTTCGCTAGAAAGTTCAGTTGGTTCAGGTTCAATATTTAGAATTAAATTACCGATTATTGAAGATCAACAGATAGAAATTAGTGAAAAATAAAAAATCCTTGGAAAATGAGTTTTACTCAAAATTTTCCAAGGATTTTTTTGGTATTTAATTTTAGTCACGATGATGATTTTGTTTACCTGCATTACGACGAGGTTTGTTATTTTGTGGTTTAGAAACTGGTTTAGTTTCAGGTTCACTAGTAAATTCTGTAGCTGCTTCTGTAACATTTTTAAGATCTACTGGACCAGTTGGTTCAACAATCTTAGGAGGATTCTTTTTCATTTCCTCTTGGATCCGTGCTTTAATTTTTGGACGATAGAGATTAATTGCGAGTGTTTGGATACATGCAAAAACTCCACCAACAGCAAAGTAAAGTCCTAATCCACCAGGGGAAGAAAAAGTGAAAAATAGAATCATCAAAGGACTGACAATCATCATGGAACGCATCATTTTTCTTTGTTCTGGTGCAACGCCTAAAGTACCTAACCAACCTTGTAATAAGTAAACAAGGAAGGAAATTGCTGCCAATAAGATACTTGGCTTAGCCAAATTAATACCTAGGAATAATCCTTGATGTAATTCAGGTGAATACTGAATAGCTGCGTATAACGCGGCAAAAACAGGGAATTGGATGATAATTGGAAGGCAACCAATTCCACCAGTCATACTAACGTTGTTATCCTTATACAAGGCCATCATTTCCTGACTAATAGCGGCACGTTCTTCGGGCGTTTTGGCTGCTTGATTACGTGCTTGAAGTACCTTAAGCTGGGGCTGAATAAATGCCATTTTTTCTTGTTGAATTGTGGCTTTGCGAGATTGATTTAACATCAATGGAAGCAAAATTAAACGAACAACAAAAGTAACAAGAATAATCGCTAGCCCATAACTTCCACAAAGTAAGTGTGAAAGGTAATTCATAAAGTGCTGAGTGGGGATGGCTAGATAATCATAGATCGGTCCATACGGATTACCGTGTTTATCACGTTGGACACATCCACTAAGAACTAATGCGAGTCCCGAGATTAAAGTAATCGTCGAGATACTTTTAAGCTTTTTCATAATATACGTACAATTCCCTTCTGAATGCTAGAAATACAAGGGTAACTATACTTGATTTTCCGTCTTTTTTCAATGAAATTTAGTATTTAACAATAAAGTCTTGCCCTTCAAATAAGGGAATTGATTTAACAGTTAATTTATTGACTCGTCCAGATGGCGAAGGTGAGGCTTTTACTCCATCAATAAACTGGTCTAAAACAGCGTCTGGAGCCTGCGCCTCAATTTCTACGGTACCATCGGGGTTGTTTTTGACCCATCCAGTTACTTTAAGTCGATCAGCTAGTAATTTGGTTGTATAACGGAATCCCACGGCTTGTACCTGTCCAGAAGCGTTCATGTGAACAGCTTTCATTATAATCATTCCTTTCAAAAAGATTTATATTAATAATTTTAACATCGTTACCTTAATTTGTTAGTATGAAAGGTGTTAAGATTAAAAGTTCGGCAAGTCTGTATATCATTTAGATTGTGATAATGATACGATTAAATAGGATAGAAACAGAATACTTACAAATGGTAAGGAGATAAGGTATAATTATGGAAAAGATTTCTTCAACAAAGAATTCAAAAGTGAAAGAATGGGTGAAACTAAAAACCAATAATGGTAGAAAAAAATTTAAGAAATTTCTTTTAGAAGGACGTCATCCAGTGGAGACGGCTTTGGAACAGGCAACTGAATATGAGTTTTTAATTGTCCAAGAAGACTTTGATTTAGGTGAGCTTGCTGAACAAGTCGATAATGACAAATTAATTTTAGTGACCAAAGAAGTTGCTAATCATATTTCAGATACTGTTCACGATCAAGGCATCTTTTTAATTGGTTACATTAACGAGGAAGATTGGCAATTTCCAGATGATTTGTCTGGAAAATGGTTAGTTTTGGATAATGTACAAGATCCTGGAAATATTGGTACAATGGTAAGAACGGCTGATGCGGCTGGGTTTACAGGAGTTGTATTTGGCGATGGGACAGCTGATTTCTATAACCCTAAGATTCTAAGGGCTATGCAGGGTAGTCAGTATCACTTGCAGTTGAAACGATTGAATCTTGAGAAATGGATTCGTAATTGTAAGGATCAAGGTAGTGTAATTTTTGGCTCAATTTTAGATGAAAATGCCCGTGACTATCGTAAAATTGATGTTCCAGACCAGTTCTCTTTGATTATGGGGAATGAAGGCAACGGCATGAGTGAAAGACTTATTGAAATGACGGATATGAATTTATATATTCCAATCAAGGGTTCCGCAGAATCTTTGAATGTGGCGGTTGCTGCTGGAGTATTAATGTTTGGTTTAGCCGGTTAAGGTTTTGTTACGTTTTAAATTTGGCAGTTAGATTTACTTGATTTAAAAAAGTATGACGCTAAGATGGTAGTAACTTAAGCTAAAAAGGAGCTTTTTAATGAAGTCACTAGATTGGAAAAATGATTCTGAATATATGGCAATTGTTGGAGATTTATTAGAGAAAAAAGAGGTTCAAAAGTTAGATAACTACACTCAACATCACAATGGAACTCGTTTGGATCACTGTATTAGCGTTTCCTATGAAAGCTATTTGTTAGCCAAAAAACACAATCTAGATGCTGTTTCGACAGCACGAGCTGGGTTACTCCATGATTTATTCTATTACGATTGGAGAACAACTAAGTTTACTTTGGGTTCTCACGCCTTTATCCATCCTCGGGTTGCTTTACGTAATGCGGAAAAGCTCACGGTCTTGAATGATAAAGAAAAAGATATTATATTAAAACATATGTGGGGAGCCACTATCGCGCGACCTAAATATTTTGAAAGCAGTATTGTGTCATTTGTAGATGACGAACAAGCTATTACTGAATATTTTGATCATGTTCGCAAGGAATTTAAGATGAAACTCATGAAATATAAAGAGAAGGTTATTAAGTTTATCTAGTAAAAGAGGTTTTTATAATGCAGAGTACACAACTAAAAGAACAAACTGATTTTGAACTTTGTCCAAAGTTTGAAAAGATGTTTGATATACTAGGAAAAAAATGGAATGGACTTATTTTAGAAGTGCTTATGAATGCTGGTCCACAGCGTTTTAAAGACATTGCGCATAGTGTCACGAAATGTAGTGACCGTGTACTTGTAGAGCGTTTGAAAAGCTTAGAGGAAGCTGGGCTAGTGGAACGATGTACTTATGAGGATTCTTCCTTAATTGAGTATCGATTAACAGAACAAGGTGAAAATCTACGTCCGGTGCTTGACGCCGCTCATAAATTTGCTGATTGCTGGTTTTAATTAGGTATTGACCTAATGCGTTTTTTTGGTTAAAGTAGCTAAGAGAATAAAAGCTCGAAGAGTAGTAGCTGATTTAAATTATCAGACAGAGAAGGAATCGTTAGGTTGAGAGATTCCGATGATGGTTTCAGTGAATTCGCTTCGATTTAAAAATGGGCAGGCCACCCGTATCTGGCTGACCAAGTGTGCATTGAGTTGCAAACAAGGGTGGTACCGCGTTAAAAAACGTCCCTTTCTAGGAGGGGCGTTTTTTTATTTGGAGAAAGGTGGAAAGATCATGAGTTTACAAGAGAAGTTAAAAGAACTTGAAGAAAAAGGTCTTCAAGAAATTAGCGTTGCTAATGAATTATCAAAATTAAATGAAGTACGGGTCAATTTTTTAGGTAAAAAAGGTCCGATTACTGAGGTCCTCCGAGGGATGCGTGATTTAAGTAAAGAGGAACGTCCTAAGGTCGGTGAATTTGCTAATAAAGTACGTGATAACCTAACATCTAAATTGGAAGAACGTAAAGAAGAATTAGCACAGGCAGCCTTGAATAAAAAATTAGCTGAAGAGGCTGTAGATGTTACTTTGCCAGGGACACCGATGAAGCAAGGCCAACCGCATGTTATTCAGCAAATTATTGATAACTTGGAAGATTTATTCCTTGGGATGGGTTACCAAGTTGTTGAAGGACCAGAAGTTGAACTCGACCGCTATAACTTTGAGATGCTAAATCTGCCTAAAGATCATCCGGCTCGCGATATGCAAGATACATTTTACATCACGGACGAAGTTTTGATGCGCTCTCAAACTTCTCCAGTTCAAGCTCGAACAATGGAAAAACATGACTTTTCAAAGGGACCATTAAAAATGATCTCACCAGGGGTAGTTTACCGTCGCGATACTGATGATGCTACTCATTCACACCAATTCCATCAAATTGAAGGATTAGTGATTGATAAGAACATTACGATGGGTGATTTGAAAGGTACTTTAGTAACTTTGGCTAAGGAACTTTTTGGTGATCGTTTCGAAGTACGCTTGCGTCCAAGTTATTTTCCATTTACAGAACCTTCTGTTGAAGCAGACGTTACTTGCTTTAATTGTATGGGAAAAGGCTGTTCAGTATGTAAGTCAACCGGTTGGATAGAAGTATTAGGGGCTGGAATGGTTCATCCTAATGTTTTGAAAATGGCTGGTGTGGACACGGACGTTTACGGTGGTTTTGCCTTTGGATTAGGACCTGATCGTTTTGCAATGTTACGTTATGGTGTTGATGATATTCGTAATTTCTACCTAAATGATGTTAGATTCCTATCCCAATTCAATAAGCGAGGTTAATAAAAAATGAAACTTTCATACAAGTGGTTATCTAAATATTTAGAACTAGACTTAGAACCTAAAGACTTGGCTGAAAAGATTGAACGTACAGCTGTTGAAGTTGATTCAGTTACAAGATTAGATTATAAATTAAAGAAAATTGTTGTGGGTCATACCCTAGAAGTGACTGAACATCCTGATTCAGATCATTTGCACATTTGCCAAGTCGATGTTGGTGAAGAAGAACCAATTCAAATTGTTTGTGGTGCACCTAATATTGCTGCAGACCAAGATGTTATTGTTGCTCTCCACGGTTCAAGAATCAAAGACAACGTCAAAATTAAGCGTAGCAAAATGCGTGGAGTTCCATCTAATGGGATGATTTGTGCTCTGCAAGAAATTGGTTACCCAGACAATGTGGTACCTAAAGACTATGCAGATGGAATTTACGTATTCCCAGCTGACAGCCATGTTAAACCAGGTGATTCTGTAATGGAAGCTTTAGGAATGGATGACGATGTGATTGATACATCCGTAACACCTAATCGTGGTGATATGTTCAGTATGAACGGTAATGCACACGAAATTGCCGCTATTCTAGATCAAAAGGCTAATTTTGAAGTTTTGAAGGTCCAAGACGAACAAAAATCAGCTGATACTTTAGCCGATCAAATAAAAGTTGAAATCGATGAGCAAGATGTTGCCCCAGTTTACAAGTTGATGGCCATTGAAAACGTGAAAATTGCGCCTAGTCCATTCTGGCTACAAACGACATTGATGAAGGCGGGAATTCGTCCTATTAATAATGTAGTGGATGTTACTAATTACATTATGTTGAAATATGGACAACCTCTTCATGCCTATGATTTGGACCAACTTAAAGGTCAAACAATTTCAGTTGCTCCAGCGGGTGAAAATGTTAAATTTACTACTCTAGATGATGAAAAACGTGATTTGCGTCCAGAAGACCTTGTAATCACAGCTGATGGGACCCCGATTGCAATGGCTGGTGTAATGGGTGGAATGGCTACAGAAGTTAGTGATCAAACTCAAAATATTGTTATTGAAGCAGCAATTTTTGACCCAATTAAAATCCGTAAAACTGCTCGTTACCATAATCTACATAGCGAAGCTGCAATGCGTTTTGAACGTGGTATTGACTATAGTTCACTTGATGATGCATTAAACGAAGCAGCCAGCTTAGTAGCTGATTTTAGTCAAGGGAAAGTGATGAGCGGGGTAGTTGTTGGCAATGATACTAAACTTAATCCTGAATCAATTACAATCGCTTTAGCTCGTATTAACAAAATTTTAGGTACGTCACTTACTAGTGAAGAAGTCGTAGCTATTTTTGATCGACTTGGATTTAGTACAGAATTAGATGCTACAAAGCAGACCTTCAAGGTAACTGTTCCCGTTCGTCGTTGGGACATTCATATTGAAGCTGACTTGCTAGAGGAAGTTGCTCGAATCTTTGGTTACGACAACTTACCAGTGACATTACCAACTGGTGATCCAACTATTGGACAACTTACTACTGAACAGAAATTGATGCGGGCCTCAAGAACAGTTATGGAAGGCTTAGGGCTTACTCAAGCCATGAGTTATGGACTTACAACCATTGCCAAGAGTCAACAATTTGTGAAGGGTGATCACGAACTAGTGAAGGTCGATTGGCCAATGACAAAGGACCGAGAAGCCTTAAGAATGAATCTAATTAGTGGATTACTTGATGATATTGCTTACAATAAGGCACGTTCAGTGGAAAATGTTGCTCTTTATGAACAAGGGCGAGTTTTCTATGGAAATGGACAAGCACAACCAGAAGAAATTGAACATATTGCAGGAGCAATTACAGGTTCAATGCAGGCTAAGTCTTGGAATGAAAAAGAAAAGCCAGTAACTTTCTTTGATGTTAAGGGAATTGTAGAACAATACCTTAAGAATGTTGCCGTTGCTGGAGAAGTAAGTTATGTTGCAGACCATGATCGTCAGGGGATGCATCCGGGACGCACTGCTGATGTTTTGCTTGATGGAGATGTAATTGGTTTTATTGGTCAAATTCATCCAACCACTGCAGAAGAGTTTAAGATTAAGGAAACTTATGTTTTTGAATTGAATTTAACAAAAATTATTCATGCCGAAAAGAAGTTACAACATTATGACGTAATTTCTAAATATCCTGCAATTACACGAGACATTGCTATTTTAGTTAATAAGGAAGTTTCTAATACAGAAGTTCTAAACGTTATTAATGAAACTAAGCAAAAGAACTTGATAAAAGTTGAATTGTTTGATGTTTATGAAGGTAAGAACCTTGAAAAAGGGATGAAGTCCTTGGCATATCAATTTACTTATCAAGATACAAATGATACTTTGCAAGAAGATGCTATCAATGATGAATTTTCTAAGGTAATTAAAAACCTGGAAGAGAAATTAAATGTAACCGTTAGATAACCGTATTAAATCTATGTTACTTTAATGCGAAGTTAAAGATAGTTATTGTATAATTACCATTATTGTAAATGATAGGAGAAATGATCTTGGATAATAACAATGATTCGAATCAAAGACATAGTCGTGTACAGAGTAACTATAAACGACAAAAAAACGGTCACAACATTATTAAATGGGTGATTGGTATCTTAGTTGCTGTTGTTTTAATCACTACGTTTATGGGATACCGCTATTACAGCACTTCCCTACAACCTTTAGACGCGAAGAGCAATAAACAAATTGAAATTAATATTCCGGTTGGAACAACTTCACGAGGAGTGGGCTCGATCCTAGAGGATAAACATGTCGTTAAGAGTGGTGCAGTATTCAATTACTACACTAAGTCTAAGAAAATCAATAACTTCCAAGCAGGTTATTATGTTTTAAAACCATCGATGACTTTAAAACAAATCGCTAAAAAACTTGAAAAGGGTGGAGCAGCAGAGCCAATTGCCTTGAACGGTCCACGCGTATTAATCAAGGAAGGCGAAAATATTGATCAGATTGCTAATTCGATGAAATCTTCGAAGTACTTTAAGAAGTCCGATTTCTTGAAATTAATGAAAGATGAGGACTTTATAAAGAGTCTAGCTAAGCAATATCCTAAATTACTGGGATCGGCGATGAAGGCTCAAAACGTGCGCTATCGATTAGAAGGGTACTTATTCCCAGCTAGTTATGCAATTGATAAAAATACCAAACTAAAAGATGTCATTACGCAAATGGTTGCTAAAGAGGATGCTGTTTTACAACCTTATTATTCTAAGATTAAATCAGATGGTTTAACCGTTCAGGAAACTTTGAGTGTAGCGTCACTAGTTGAAATGGAAGGTAGTAAATCTAGCGATCGCTCTAAGATTGCAGGGGTCTTCTTAAATCGTATCAAGCAAGGTGAAACATTAGGATCTGATGTTTCAACACGTTATGCAGTTAAAAAATCCGCAACAGAAGACTTAACTCAATCCGATTTAGCAAGTACTAACCCATATAACACTCGGGTGAATACTGGATTTATGCCAGGACCAGTTGATAATCCTGGTGAAGATTCTATTCTATCCGTGGTTAATGCTGATACTAAAGACGGATATCTATTCTTCTTTGCAGTTACAAAAAATGTATCTGGTTCAAAACATAAAGTTGGAGACGTCTTGTTCTACAAAGACATTACTTCATTTAACGAAGCAGTTGCGAAGTACAATCCAGAAGGTAAATAGTGAGGAATTAAGCTTATGAGTACAAAGAACAGCCCAATAATTATTGGGGTAACCGGGGGATCCGGTAGTGGAAAAACAACTGTTAGTCAAAAAATTCTTGAAGAATTACATGGTCATTCGATTTCTATCATTCAACAAGATTCGTATTACAAAGATCAAGCTGAAAAAACGATGGAAGAACGCCGGGCGGTTAATTACGACCATCCACTGGCCTTTGATGCCGACCTTTTATATGAACATTTAAAAATGTTGAAAAACAACCAAAAAATCGAAGTTCCTATTTATGATTATAAAATTTCGACGCGAAGTTCAGAAGTTATTGAACAAGACCCAACCGACGTGATTATCCTTGAGGGGATTTTAATCCTAGCAGATGAGCGAATTCGTGATATGTTAGACATTAAGGTTTACGTTGATACTGATGATGATATTAGAATTATTCGTCGTATTCGTCGCGATATGGAACAACGTGCACGAACATTAGATTCAATCATTAATCAATATTTAACGGGTGTTAAACCCATGTACCACCAATTTATTGAGCCAACCAAGCGCTATGCTGATGTGATTGTTCCTGAAGGTGGAAAAAACAGTGTGGCGATTGATTTATTGGTTACAAAAGTTCGCGATATTCTATCAGAAGATGGGCGCGATGAGAGTTTTAATAAATAATTTTGAGGTGTAAAAATGGCAGATGAAAAAACTTATCCAATGACTTTGGATGGAAAAGCTAAGTTAGAAGAAGAACTAGAAACTTTAAAAACAAAGACTCGTCCACAAGTTATCGAACGTATTAAAATCGCTAGAAGCTTTGGCGATCTATCTGAAAATTCAGAATATGAATCAGCTAAAGATGAGCAAAGCATGGTAGAAAGCCGAATCAATACGGTTGAACATATGCTCCACTACGCACAAATCATTGATAATGATGATATTGCTGGTGATGAAGTTTCTTTAGGCCGAGTGGTTGAATTTAAAGAGCTTCCTGATGAAGAACCAGAAGAATATACGATCGTTGGGGCTGCAGAAGCCGACCCTATGACTGGTAAAATTTCAAACGATTCACCAATTGCTAAAGCTCTTTTAGGTAAAAAAGTTGGCGATGAAGTTTCAATCGCTACTCCCGGTGGAGATATGAAAGTTAAAATCCTAACCGTTAAAAATGCTTAAAAACTAATCATATTAAAAAAAGCTTTTCACTTCTTATGAGTGAAAAGCTTTTTTTGTTGGAGCAAGACGAGCATTAGAAAACCAATTATGGTAATAGACATACCTAGCATAAAGAATGGTGGTATATAAGTAAACTTGATTTGATGTTTGCCAGAAGTTAATTTTACGTTGCTTCCTAAGAAGTAATTACCGACTTTAGAAGTAGGAATCGTTTTACCATCAATTTTAATGTGCCATCCCGAACTGTAAGGGATGGAAGTGAATAAGTAGGGTTTATCAGAATTAACGTTTAAATTGCCTGTGACTACGTTCCCAGCGTTTTTCACCTGCGTTAGACTATTTGTCTTAGCAGCTTGGTAATCTTGCTTAAATGTGCCGTAATGAAGCTCAGCGACACTAAAATCAGATAAAAGTAAACTTTGCTTCTTTAAAACAATTTGAATACGAACTTTTTTGCCTTTCATCTGATCTGCAATCGATAAAACAATTGGTTGGTCATAATCAAGGTCTTCAGTAATTCGTTGGTTGTTAACGAAGATATCCGCATTATCATGTGAAAGTTGTGATCCGGCGGTAATATAAATTGGATTATTATTTTTTGGCTCATATTCAAAAGTTACCGTGGCAGCCTTATTAAGTTTCTGTTTAGTTAACAGACCATTTTTAATATTAGGCGTGGAAGTAACATTTGAAAAGTAAATTTGGGCCTGGTTAGTAATGTCTGTAAATAAATTTTGAGAATGATTACTGATTTTTTTGAGTAAATTAGATTGATATTGCAAAGGATTTCCAATTTTTTTGGTATTACTTACCGGATGAGTAGTAGTAAGACCTAATGGAAGGGCATATTGATTTAAGTAGTTATCAGCATATTTAGTGTTACCAATCTGATGATACCTTTTTAAAACATCGTGCCGAACACTTTTAGTTGAAAAAGGATTATGGTCAGTTTCGTTATTTACAAATGACCAATACTTGAAGTTCAGAAGGGCATCAGAGATCAAGGTTCCGTTCATATAGGTCACATTTCCGGAAGTTGTAGGTTGGCCCAGAGCACTCATCATATCAAGCATATTAGTTTCTAGGTTAGAGTTAAAACTTGATCCACTATTGAAACCTAATTGAATTGGATCATTTTTAGTCCTAGAGTAATTTGTACCAATCCTCGAAAAATGATGACCTTGGTCTTTAATCTGGTCGATTGCATTGCGAGCTGCTGAGCTATATTGAGCAAATTCGGTTTGGCTAACATAACTTATACGATTCAACGACCAGATAGCATTGACAGATAAATCTAGGGCCATAAAACAAACTAAAATTGGCGTGAGCCCCGGATTAAAGTCTTTAGCTTGGAAGCCAACCCAAAAGACAAGCGCTGCAATAAAGATAATAACTCCAAATTGAATTTGATTCTCGGTCATAAAGTCGCTAATTTTTGGTAAATTTTTAGTTGATATATAAGCAACAAGACTAATGAGTGCTAAACCAGCGATGATGGGTTTTAAAAGTGCTTCTTGGATGGGATGTAATAGTCCTTCAAAAGCTAAAATAAGAACCCAGAAACTAAAAATGAAACTAAAACGATATGCATACCACCATGGAAATTGCATGGCATGCCAGAATAAGTTTAATGGGGTGAAACAGAAAGAAAGTAAGAAAAAAGCAGTTATTAATAGAGCTCCAAGTCGTCTTTTTAAACCAATATTTTTATTGAAAAAGTAGGCGACAAAAGCCATTAACACAAACATTCCCACGTAAATATTTGGTAGACCATCAGACATTTGCTTAAAGCTGAATGTCCCTGGCATTAATTTAGTTAACATTTTAAGTGGTGTGTAAGCAAAAGACCATTTAATTGAGTTTTCTGTATACTGTGCTTTACCATGGAGGAGAGCCCATAATGTCGGCATCCAAGCAATGGCGGAAAAAACTAGAACGTAAATCCAAGATTGAACATAGTGAAAAATCTTTTTCCATGATAACGGCGAAGCTCGCCATAAAAAGTAAATTAAGGTGAAAATACCAATCATATAAGCAAAGTAATAATTTATAATGACCATTAAGCTCATCGTCGTTACAAAAATTTTAATTTGATTTTGATCAATTAGAGCATCCAAACCAAGAATAATTAAGGGTAATAAGATGGGAGCATCTAGCCAAAAAAGGTTAAGTTGATTGGCGATGGAAAAAGCCATCAAACTATAGGCAGTAGCAAAACCAACAACACTAGCTCGCGGAGTGGTGATTTTATTTTTTTGAGCAAGATGCTGCAAGTAAATAGCAGATGTTAGTCCAGCTAAAGCGTATTTTAGTACAGTTATTACTAGGATTCCGGAAGTGATACTCTCTTTTTTAAAAAACAAAAGCAGCAAATTGGTTGGACTGAAAAGATAATAAGCCCAAGTACCAAACATATCTCCACCTAAACCATTGGAAAAAGAATAGAAAAACTGACCAGGATGACTGATAAGTGTACTGCGGAAATATTCATAGAACGCGACATATTGCTGTCCCATATCGACAGTTAATAGACTAGATGTTCCAAATGGAGCAAATCCGCGATAAACGAAGTATGCTAGCATAATGCAAGCAGGGATACATCCACTTAAAATTAAATTCTGATGTTTCTTAATAAAATCCATTAAAATCCCAACCTTTAAATTGATAATAATAGGATAGCACAAAACATGCTTAAGACTTTGTTAATACTATTAGTACACCGATATATTTTCTGGTAGAATGAACGAAGTGATCTAAAAGGAGCAACATAAATAATGAAAAATCCTAAAAAAATTAGGCGACCAAAAAGTGAATTACCATTTCGATTGAATTTGATCTTTTTTGTTGTCTTTGCGTTATTACTACTGTTAGTTGGACAATTAGGGTATTTACAAATTTTGTATGGCTCGAAGTTGCAAGCAGTCGTAAATCGAACTGATAACACCGTTGAAACCAATAATGTTCAGCGGGGGGTGATTTACGATTCTACTGGAAAGGTTTTAGTAGGAAATACTGCGCATCAGGCTATTTCGTATACCAAGGGTGCCAACGTAATGGCTCAAGACATGTTCAATATTGCTAATACACTTGGAAAATATCTTGAAGCCAATGATACAGAGTTGAGTCGAACAGATATTGCGAATTACTTGCTGGCAGATTCTAAAAATAGTAAATACTACGAAAAGAAAATTACTAATCGTGAAAATTTGAGTAGTAAGGCAGTTCAGGAAAAAGAAATTGACTATATCAAAAATTCGGATATTAAGTTAAGTTCAAAGGAAGAAAATGCTGCTCGAATTTTTAAAATTATGAATGGAGCTTACCAACTTTCTACGGTTTATATTAAGGAAACGGATGTTTCTAGTAAGGAGCTATCTGAGATTGGTGAGCACCTTTCTGAGATGCCTGGGGTCAAAATTTCAACAAGTTGGACTCGTAGCTATCCAGAGGGGAATGACATTAAGTCCCTAGCAGGAACGGTAAGTAGTTCCAAAACTGGTCTACCTAGTGATGAAGTTAACACTTTATTAGCTGAAGGTTATGCTCGTAATGATAGCGTGGGACAAAGTTATCTCGAAAAACAGTATGAATCAGTTTTAAAGGGAACCAAATCGCAGACTGCCATTCAAGTTAGTTCGGGAGGACAGATTGTTAAGAAAGTTCAACAATATGCTGGTAAAAAAGGTGATAATCTTGTTTTAACGATTAACTCCAAGTTCCAAGAAGAAGTCCAAAAAATTATGAAAGAGGCCTCAAAAAACGCTGGTGGACAATCAACTGGTGGCTATGCAGTGGTAATGAATCCTAAAACAGGAGCAGTGATTGCGCTTGCTGGTGCTGACCGAAATCCTTCAACAGGTAAGATGACAGATAATGTCTTAGGAACAATTAATGAACCAATTGTAATGGGTTCCGTGGTTAAGGGGGCAACAATTTCTGGAGCTTTGATGGACGGGGTTATTACTCCTAGCAATAATACCTTGATTGATGAACCAATTAAGGTGGCTGGAACAGGATCAAAGAGTTCTTGGTTTAATAGTACTGGTAGTGCAAATATGTCAGTTGACGCTTCGAGAGCGTTAGAAGTTTCTTCTAACTCATATATGATGCAATTAGCCATGAAAGAAGGAGGGTTTAAGTACTCCTCAGGGGCATCCTTGTCAGGGATGAATCCTAATGTCTTTAACAAATTGCGTGGATATTTTGAGCAATTCGGTCTAGGTACTAAAACAGGCATTGACCTTCCTGGTGAATCTTCCGGGTTTAAAGGACCTACTGGCTCTGCTAATATTGGTAAAGCGCTCGATTTATCTTTTGGTAATTATGATGCTTATACAACCATTCAAGTTGCGCAATACATGTCGACCATTGCAAATGGTGGTTATCGTGTTGCTCCACATGTGGTTGAACAAATTAGAAGTAGTAAACAAAATGGAAAAATGGGAGCAGTCCAAAAGACCGTTTCACCAACTGTTTTAAATCAAGTTGATATGACTTCTGCACAGAGAAAATTAGTTACAGATGGGTTATATGACGTGGTTCATGGAAGTAATAAATATAAGACCGGTGGGCCACTAGCTGGTATTTCTCCCGGAATTTCTGCTAAAACTGGTACAGCTCAGACGACAACCAATGGGAAAACAACCGTAACGTTGTCATTAGCTTCTTATGCTCCATCTAATGATCCTCAAGTAGTTGTAGCACTAGCTCTGCCAGGATTAAGTACAAATGCTGAATCGGATAATATGACGGCTGCTAAGAAGATCTATGCGGCATACTGGAAATATGTCCAATCCAAATCAACCCTTACTAATCCAACTAAAGCGACCTCTGAAACCGCTGCTCAGAACTTGAATTCCAATTAATCGCAATTGGTTCTGGAAAAATTTTCAGAATAGTGGTAACATGTACAATGCTAGTGGATTTTCGAATTCAAATATATATATTAATGGAGGTCATTCCAATGCGTGTACACATTACTTTAGAATGTACTGAATGCCATAACCGTCAATACTTATCAAACAAGAACAAACGTAACAATCCGGATCGTTTGGAACTAAACAAGTATTGCCCTCGTGAACGCAAAGTTACATTACACAAGGAAACAAAATAATCGTAATTAAGGCTGGAAGACTGCAATTTGCTGTCGCTTCTAGCTTTTTTTATATATTTAAATGTAACTATGGGGGATAAAATGAATAAAAATATCTTTAGGCAAACTCAAATTAAACGCTTAAATCAAATTGATATAACGTCTAAAAGAGCTAAAGAGGCGTTAATTTTAGAAAGTTTTTTCGATCAACATGAAGTAAAAAATGCTCGAAAATTAGCGATAACCATGAGTCACGGCTTTGAGCTAGACACAGCACCCATCATTCAACGGCTAATTGAAAATGGTAAATGTGTCTATGTCCCACGGACCTTGCCAGAACGACAGATGGAGTTCGTCGAATATAATTTAAATACACCCATGCAACCAAAGTTCCAAGGAATTTTAGAACCAGTAGGGGGGAATGTGGTTCGTCCCGAAGCATTGGATCTAATAATTGTCCCTGGTCTAGCTTATGAAGTTTCGAATGGTTATCGGTTGGGATTTGGGGGAGGATATTACGATCGTTACTTGAAAAAAACGCCAGCCTCGAAAATAGTTTTAGCTTTTTCAGAACAAATTTATTCAGATCCTCAGTGGGATGTAGAACCTTTTGATGTACCATTAGAAAAAATTATTACAGAAGAAGGGGTTCAATTTGAACGTTAGATGATTCGGTTTGAAAAGGAAGGTTCTTAATGAGTGATCAAAAACAACTTTTAAAGCGTCTATACGAAGGCCCATTCGTTACACAAACAATCGTGGGAATTAATATTTTAGTTTTTCTTTGGTTGACGCTAATCGGCGGAAGCACGAATATTTCAGTCCTAGTTACCCACGGTGCTTTGGTACCGGTGCTGGTACAAAACGGTCAGGGACTGTGGACAATATTTACATCGATGTTTATTCATATTGGATTTGAACATATCTTGTTTAATATGATTGCGTTATACTTTATTGGTAGGCTTTTGGAACGAATGATTGGTCATTGGAAATTTGTATTAATATATATTTTTTCAGGTCTTTTTGCTAATTTAGCAAGTTTGGCTCTCTCAAACCCTAATAGTATTTCTGCCGGTGCAAGTGGGGCTATTTTTGGGATTATCGGTGTATGGCTGATGATGGCAGAACAGTATCGAGAGTACCCCGCATTAATCGATATGGGTAAACAAATGCTATTATTTAGCGTTTTGGGCTTGATAAGTGGACTGTTGGGTACTAACATGAATATTATTGCGCATTTAGGTGGTTTAGTTTCTGGATTTTTAATAGCGTATGTAATCGGATTCCCTAAATTTGGTAAGGTTCCAACTTGGAAACGTATTGGTAGTGCAATTTTAATCGTTCTTATGATGATAGCGTTTTGTAAATTAGCGTTTACATCATAACAATAATCTGGTAAATTAGTTGAGATGGTATTATGAAAACACTTTATGATGTGCAACAACTTTTAAAGCAATTCGGAATATTTGTTTACGTTGGAAAACGTAAATGGGATATTGAATTGATGAGTATTGAATTGAAAAATTTGTACAAAGCAGGAGTCGTCGATAAACCGACCTATGTTAAAGCTCAGTTGGTTTTACGACATGAGCATCATATTGAAGAGGTTAGAGATAACCAACAAAAATAATGGAGGGTTTCGAAGTAATGGAACGTAAATTAATCGGTGTCGATCTTGGTGGAACAACAATTAAGTTTGCTATTTTAACTGAAAATGGCGATGTTCAACAAAAATGGAGTGTGGAAACAAATGTTTTAGATGAAGGTTCACACATTGTTCCAGACATTATTGACTCAATCAATCATCATCTTGATTTATATAAGATGACTAAGGATCAATTTATTGGAATCGGGATGGGAACACCGGGAACTGTAAACCGCGAAAATGGTACAGTAATTGGTGCTTTCAACCTGAACTGGAAAGAAACTCAATACGTTAAGGATGCAATTGAAGATGGTACAGGAATCAAGTTTGCCATTGATAACGATGCTAATGTTGCTGGTCTAGGTGAACGTTGGAAGGGTGCTGGAGAAAACGGCGAAGATGTTTCTTTCGTTACTCTTGGTACCGGTATCGGTGGCGGTTTGATTGCTGGTGGACAATTGCTTCATGGTTTAGCTGGAGCTGCTGGTGAAATCGGACATGTTACGGTTGATCCTGAAGGTTACCTATGTACATGTGGTAAGCGTGGATGTCTTGAACAATATGCCAGTGCTACAGGTGTTGTTCATGTAGCCCGCGACATGGCAGAAGAATTTTCTGGCGATTCAGAACTTAAACGTGAAACTGATGACGGACAAGATATTACTTCTAAATTAGTTTTCGACCTTGCAAAGAAGGGTGACGTTTTAGCTCTTCGTGTTGTTGATCGGGTCTGCAGTCTCTTAGGACTTGCTTTAGGTAACTTGGCTAATACTTTAAACCCTGAAAGCATTGTTATCGGTGGCGGAGTTTCAGCAGCTGGTGATTTCTTATTAGAACGTGTCCGTAATTATTACGAACAATATGCATTCTCAACTGTTCGTTCTTCAACCCAATTAAAATTAGCTCGCTTAGGAAATGACGCTGGTGTAATCGGTGCCGCTTCATTAGCTCGTGTATTTGCATAAATAAAACAAAAATTTTGGAGATGAGAGAAACATGGCTGTTGCTGCTGCAAAATATACAACCGGATTTTGGATAAATACAATCGTGATCATCCTTATCATTGCATATCTAGTTTATCAACTTTACTTATACTGGAAACGTGGTAAGATTTCGACTCAATTAGATGATGATGAATTTCGAGCTGGAATGCGTAAAGCACAAGTGATTGATGTTAGAGAAAAGAAGGAATTTGATGCAGGTCATATTCTTGGTGCTAGAAATATTCCGTATTCGCAAATGAAAAACAGAACCCAAGAATTGCGTTCTGATTTACCGGTTTATTTATACGATCAAGGACGTACTTTTAGTGGACGTGCAGCAATGCTTCTATCCAAAAAAGGTTTCACCCAACTCTACATTTTAAAAAATGGATATCAACGTTGGACTGGAAAAACTAAAAAGACTAAATATTAAAAAGAGATTGGGTTAAAATAGAATTAACCCAACCTCTTTTTTATTTGTGTAGATTAGCCATTATGTGCAGAGTGCTGTTTACGGTGCGCACGACGACGATTTTCTTCGGTACGTTCGACTTGTTCTTCAACAGGTTCAACTACGACTTTATGAAAAGCGAAGAGTGCCCCAGCAATTGCACCAAGTGTTGAGATTGTTCCAAATAGAAAACCTTTTACAAATTTACCCATCTTATTCAGCTCCTTACTTATGATTACCTTAATTATGCGCTGAATTGATTTAAAATGCCAGAAATAGATATAGGAGAACGATATGATTACTCAAATTATTGCCCACCGTGGAAGTAAAGGCGTGCGACCAGAAAACACAATAGTGGCTTTTAATAAAGCTATTGACGAAGGCGCTGATGGAATTGAGACTGATGTTCACTTGTCTAAAGATGGGAAGTTAGTCATTATTCATGATGAGACTGTTAATCGGACCACAGATGGAGAAGGCCGCATTTTTGATAAAACCTTAGCTGAAATTAAGAAATTAGATGCGGGAGCATATTTCAGTGAAAAGTATGTTAATGAACGCATTCCAACGCTCCAGGAAGTAGTTGATTTATTAATTCAAAGAAAATATCATGGTATTTTTAACCTAGAATTGAAAACAGATAAAATTAAATATCCAGGAATTGAACAAAAGGTTTATGAAGTTCTTAAGGGTGAAGATTTCCCATTCCATTTGGTATATTCCAGTTTTAATCCGAAATCGATTAGCGTGTTACATCAATTACAACCAGAAGTTGAAGCTGCTAGCTTATTTAAAATTAATACGAAAGCAGCTCGCCGATTCAGTAGAAGAAGAATTATTCAAGAGTGGCACCCAAGTATCGCATGGGTGCGTAGTCATCGATTTTTCTTACCTCACGTCCAATTACGGCCATGGACAGTCAATTCTGAAGATGATATCAAGTACTGCTTTAAAAAGAATTTTAAGGGGATTATCACGGACTATCCAACAAGAGCTTTAAAAATTAGAAAAAAGATGCAGGGAGAATAATATGGAAAAAGTTTTAGCGATTGTTGGTCCAACTGCAGTCGGAAAAACCAACCTGTCGATTGATATTGCAAAAAAATTTAACGGAGAGATCATTTCTGGGGATTCGATGCAAGTCTATCAAAAATTAGATATTGGCACGGCAAAAGTTACCATAGAGGAAATGCAAGGAATCCCACACCATTTGATTGATACCAAGACTATCCATGATCGCTTTTCAGCTGCTGATTTTAAAGAAACGGCTCAAAAATTGATTAGTGAAATTAGTCAGCGAGGTAAGCTACCAATTGTGGTTGGTGGAACCGGTTTTTACCTACAGGCTCTATTAAGAGATTTGGAGTTAGGAGGTAGCAATGAAGATCGAAATCAAATTGAAGCGATCCGTACAGAGTTAAATCAAAAAGAAAATGATGAACTATTATCGATACTAAAAACAATCGATTTAGCAACTTACGAAAATATTGATCGAAAGAACCGGCGACGAATTATTCGAGCAATTGAAGTTTTTAAAGTGTCAGGCCAAAAGATGTCAGAACAGCAAATGCAACCGACGGCGGTTTATGATGACCTACTAATTGGCTTAAATACGGAACGCTCTATCTTATACCAACGTATCAACCATCGGGTAAACATGATGTTAGACGCTGGACTTGAAAATGAAGCACGCTGGTTGTTTGACGAAACTAAGGTACCACAAGCCAACAAGGGGATTGGATATCGAGAGTGGCAGGATTACTTTAAAAATGAGAAAACTTTATCAGAAACCATTGAGCTAATACAAAAGGATTCTAGACACTATGCTAAACGTCAACTTACATGGTTTAGAAATAAGATGGATGTAAATTGGTATGACATTATCCAAAATCCACAAGAGCAAGCAAAGATATATCAAAAAATTGAAAACTGGTTAGGTGTTAAAAATGAATTGGAAAGATGATTTTAAACCGGAAGTAAAAAGAATCATTGAAGAGGTTGAAAAACAAATTCAACCACGACTAAGTGAGATTGATGATCAAGTAACTTTTAATCAACGGAAAGTATTAGAAGCCTTTCAAAAGGAAAGAATTTCCGAAGAAAATTTAAATGGAGCGACTGGATACGGTTATAACGATATGGGAAGAGACGCTCTAGACCGGGTTTATGCTGATGTTTTTAAGACAGAAGATGCGTTGGTCCGGCCACAATTTGTTTCTGGGACTCACACAATTAGTTCGGCCTATTTTGGAATGTTGCGTCCTGGAGATAAGTTATTATACTTAACGGGGATGCCTTATGATACGATTCAAGAAGTGATTGGCGTCACTGGTAAAGCAGGAATGGGTTCATTGAAAGACTTTAAAATTGATTTCGATTACGTTCCTTTGTTAGAAAATGGAAAAGTTGATTTTAAAGCTGCCAAGACTAAGTTGACGGATCAAGTTAAAGTAGTAGCAATTCAACGTTCAAGAGGTTACTCTAGTCGTTCTAGTTTTACTGTTGATGAAATTAAAGTGATGGTAGATCATGTTCGGGAGATTTTACCCAATGCTATTATTTTTGTTGATAATTGCTATGGTGAATTTTCAGAAATAGTGGAACCAACTGAAGTAGGCGTTGATGTCATGGTAGGTTCATTAATTAAAAATGCTGGGGGTGGAATCGCCCATACTGGTGGATACGTTGTTGGAAAGCAAAAATTAATCGAGATGATTGCTAATCGTTTAACTAATGTTGGTGCAGGTAAGGAAGAGGGAGCTACCCTAGAAAATCTTCGCAGAATGTATCAGGGATTTTTTATGGCCCCTGAGGTTACGGGAGCAGCAATTAAAGGCGCTATTTTTGAGAGCGCAATTTTAGAAAAGTGTAATTTACAAGTTGATCCTAAATGGAATGATCCACGGACGGATTTGATTCAAACAATTAACTTTGGTGAACCAGATTCAATGATTCGCTTTGCTAAGCAAGTACAAAAAAATTCACCAATTGATTCATATGTTGATCCAGAGCCATCTCAAATGGCTGGATATGAAGATAAAGTTATTATGGCAGCGGGTACCTTTGTTCAAGGAGCCAGCGTTGAATTTTCTGCTGACGGACCAATTCGCCCACCATATACACTGTATTTACAAGGTGGTCTAACTTATTCACACGTAAAAATTGCAATCACTAAAGCCGTTGAAGAAACGTTCTTTAACTGATGTTAGAAAATGTAACATCAGCTATTGACGTAGCTATCATTGACTGTTAAACTTAGTTCAATATTAAAGGAGTTATTGGTATGAGTGAAAAAGAGCTTCGTCGCTCGATGGCTGTTTTACCGATTGGTACAGTTATGAAGTTAACATCTCTTACTGCTCGACAGATTCGATACTATGAAGAAAACGAGTTAGTTTTTCCAGATCGAAGTGAAGGAAATCGACGTTTGTTTTCGTTGAACGATATTGATCGATTGCTTGAGATTAAAGATTTTATTGCAGAAGGTTTGAATATTGCTGATATCAAGCAACGCTTTGAGCAACGAAAAGAAGAACTGAAACGCTCCATTTCGGATACTCAAATGCGGAAAATCTTAAGAGAAGAATTACTTCAAACTGGAAGGCTATCGGATGATTCTGGCCCAGCCTTTCCAATTAAACGAGTTTAGTATAAAAAAATAAAGTGGGGCGTTACATACAGTTATGGCAAAGAAAAATTATTCGCAAGCAGATATTCGTCAGATGGCAAAGGATGAAAATGTACGTTTTCTCCGATTAATGTTTACAGATCTTTTTGGAATAATTAAGAACGTTGAAGTACCAATTAGTCAATTGGACAAACTATTAGATAATAAATTGATGTTTGATGGTTCCTCAATTGACGGGTTTGTTCGGATTGAAGAAAGTGACATGTATTTATACCCAGATCTTTCTACTTGGATGGTTTTCCCATGGGGAAGCGAACATGGCAAGGTGGCTCGCATTATTTGTGAAGTATACTCAAATGATCGTAAACCATTCGTGGGTGATCCACGTAACAATTTAATTCGAGTACTCCAAGAGATGAAGGATGCAGGATTTACTGATTTTAATATCGGACCTGAACCTGAGTTTTTCTTGTTGAAATTAGATGAAAATGGTAAACCAACCACTAATTTAAATGATAAAGGTAGTTACTTTGATTTAGCTCCTGTTGATTTAGGTGAAAACTGCCGTCGTGATATTGTTTTGGAACTTGAAAATATGGGCTTTGATGTTGAAGCTTCTCATCATGAAGTTGCTCCAGGACAACACGAAATTGACTTTAAATACGCCGATGCTTTGACCGCTGCCGATAACATTCAAACCTTTAAGTTGGTTGTTAAGACAGTTGCCCGTAAATATAACCTGCATGCTACATTTATGCCTAAACCTATGGATGGAATCAATGGTTCAGGGATGCATTTAAACATGTCACTTTTCAATAAGGAAGGCAATGCTTTCTATGACGAAAAGGGTGACTTACAACTTTCTCAAAATGCTTACTGGTTCCTTGGTGGACTATTGAAGCATGCTCGTAGTTATACGGCCGTATGTAACCCAATTGTTAACTCGTACAAACGTTTAGTTCCTGGATATGAAGCTCCAGTATACGTTGCTTGGTCAGGTTCAAACCGTTCACCACTTATTCGCGTTCCTTCAAGTAAGGGACTCTCAACTCGTTTTGAAGTTCGAAGCGTCGATCCAGCTGCTAACCCATACTTAGCAATTGCATCAGTATTGGAAGCAGGCTTAGATGGCATTAGAAACAAGATTGAACCAGAAGATTCCGTTGATCGTAATATCTATCGAATGAACATTCAAGAACGTAATGAAGAGCATATTACAGATCTACCTTCAACATTACACAATGCTTTGAAGGAATTCCAAAATGATGATGTAATGCGTAAGGCATTAGGGGATCACATTTTCCAAAGCTTCCTCGAAGCTAAGAAGTTAGAATGGGCTTCTTACCGTCAAGAAGTGACACAATGGGAACGTGATCAATATCTCGAAATGTTCTAGACAAATATCTATAATAAGAGTTATAACACGGTTAATCGTGTTGTAACTCTTTTTTTGTGAAGAATGTTTAAATTTATTGTCGAATTCCTTTATTTATTTGAAATTTTTTTGTAACATTAGAGACAGAACGATAGAATGGAGCGATATCATGGCAGATGAACGTATGAATCACGAAGAATCCAGTCGGGATATTTTAATCTCGCAACTGAAAAACAAGGATCAATACATAAACGAATTGGCGGAAGCAATTGATCAGCACAACGATTTGCGCATTTATCAATTGCTAGGACCTTTGCGCTATCGGGATGAAATTAACGATGCTTTCGACTTGGAATTTGGAGAATATCCATTTGAGTTGGTAAAGGATCAAAGACAAGAATTAGCACATTTCTTGAGTGATAATTTGATTGATTATTTAATCGAAAAATTTCCATTTTTCTATTACCGCGAAGTTGAAAAGGGACAATTTAAAGTCTTCTTTGGTAATTGGTGGGATCGCCGTGAAATCGGGACACTTGATGCATTGAATGTTGAATATACACTAGACGAAGAAAAACTTGAAAAGCTTGAAAAAGCATTGAATATTGATGAAGCGGGTAAAACTTTAAACTCAGACCAAATCAACCAATTATCAGCTAAAAATGTTGAGTTACAAAAAGTGGTTACCGCTCAAACTGAACTTGAAGATAAGCAAAAAGAATTGATGGAACGTCAAAACAACTTGTCAGATAAGGGCGGTTTATTTGAATCAAATAAGATTAAAGAAGAACGCCAACAAATTAAGGAAGAACTTGCTAAGATCGCTGAAGAAGAAGAACAAGCGGCTAAGGCTCCTGAACAAATTCGTAATAATCAAAAGCAAATTTTAGTTCTTTCCAAGGAAGATACCACGCTCAGTTTTGAAATTGAGGCTTTAAAGAAGAGTTTCACGAGTTATAGTGAGTTCCGTGAAACTGCCGACCAACTGTATAAAAATTATCTCAGTAGCCTATTAGACGAAGGGCAGGTAAAGTCTAATGGATAACACAATCAATGAAGATAAAAAAAGAGCAACATTATCCGACAAGTTGCTGAAAGTACAATCTGATTTGGATGCTGGATTAAGCAAAGGTCGTAGTTTCGCAGAATTATTTCGTACTTTAACAACTACAGATGATAATGTCGAGTTATTGGATGCTGCAAAAAAACTTTATGCGTTCGTAGTTGATAGCGATGCAGTTATTTTTCCTCAGAAATTTGAAGCTAGTGACTATTATTTAATTTTTATGACTCGCTTAATTGAATTAAGCGGTTTAAAAACTAAACTGGGTCTGGAAGTTGAACAAGAAAATAATTACCAAAAACTTTTCCATACTTGGACGGGGACTAGCCAAAAGTTCCGTTTTAAAATGGCAAATAATCAGGCTGAATATGTTGATCAGGCAACGCAACAAACTATTTTTCATTTGAGTTTAGATGAACGGAAAATGAGCTTTAATACTGATACAATTAATAATTTTTATTTTCTAAATCAGCAAGATGACGAAGATAGCTTGGTTGACGAGATTAAGTTATTTACTAAATTTGGCCAAATTTTAGAAGAAGTATACAATTTTGAAGTTGACTTTAATATGTTTGATGCTCGTAATAATAAAGTTTATGAGTTTGATCAAACTAGCTTAAATACAGATATTATTGATGAACTTTTTGTGGATGCTGCTAAAAATGGTTTTACTTTGCTAAATGCTGAGAAACTATTGGGAGCATACCTAAAATTAGATAATCATGTAGTTTTCTCGATTTTTCAAGAGATACCAGCAACCGACCAATGGGCTATTCAAGTTAATGATAAAAGTGAAGAAAAATCATTGTTTGATATCTTGAAGCAGTACGATTTCTTGAACGATTGGTATGTTAGAAATATTGCAGATTTAAAATTAAAAATGTTATTTTAGGTGATTAAGATGGATTGGGCAAAAATGTTGCAAACATCGGTTGCGTTAGACCGTGATATTAGATTTAAACATAACTTGGCCAATAGTATGCAAGACCGGATTCAAGAAGCTTATATATCTTTGGATGTTGAACTTGCAGAAATAGCTAATGCTGCAGAATGGTTCAAGGTATGGAAAACTCATCGTGGCAAACGCGACGGAGAGTTATCGGTCCATCAGACGGTTTTGAATGAGTTTGTGGATGCTACTGATTTTTTTCTATTGATGGCTAATTTAAACCAATGGAATCATTTGATAGTAATTGAAGATGAAGAAATTGATAAGTATAAGGCGGATTCTCGTACGCCCGACTTATCTCTAATGTATTTAAATATTAAGAAAATGTTGTTTTCGGCGTATGCGTATAATCGAAGCACAGATTATGTACATGCTTGGCATCTGTTTATGAAGTTTGGTATTAAAGGCTTAGGATTTACTCCTGAAGAAATTGAGGAAAGCTTTTTTGCTAAAAATAAGGTTAATTACGAGCGTCAAGAAAATAATTACTAATAGGAAATAACAGAAAACCCAAAACCTGCTCTGGTTTTGGGTTTTCTATTAATTAATAAAACCGTAAAATACGGTCAATAATTGAAGATTTGTAGTTAATGCCTCTATTTCTAAAATGGGATTCTTTCAATGAATGAAAAAGGTATAGACAATTAAAGAAAATGGTCTTATGGGCTAGTAAATTGCAAAGCAAAGTTTAAGTTAAGATCATAATGTTTTACTATGGCTGCGAGGTGTGAAATAATTGATACAGAAGCTTACTGTTCACTTCTAAAATTTAAGTTAGCTAAGGAAGTGATAATGAATGACGTATACCGATATTTATGGATTTAAACACGAAAATGCAACAGTTATTAGTAAACAAGACGAATTTCATCGCGTTTTTATTATCGAAGATGAAAAACATCGCCGTTTTGAATGCTTAAAAGAGCATCCTGAGGCTACCCATAAAGGGCCGTCGCATTGGAAACTAGCCAAGCAAGATACACCGCCAGATAATTACTGGGATGTGTTCGACTCGGATGGAAAATAATTAATATAGATAAAAGAAGCTAAATCGTTAAAAATCGGTTTAGCTTCTTTTAGTTTAATGGAGAAATTCTAGCGCTCTAAAGATAATCCCATAAGATGATTTTTTGTTTGAACGTATATACATATTTTATATTTCGAAACTAATTAAATTGGCCATTAAGATAAGCTTTGATGGTTATGATGATAAGGCCTAATATAATTAAAATAACACTTAACCAATGCATTGAACGGTTACGATATTCATAGTGAGTAAAGATGAACCCATATCGAATTTTGGTGTTAAATACAGTAATCAAGAATCCTAGCATGAAAATAAAAACACCAATTAAAATAATGATATCCATTTCTAGCAATGCTCCTAAACTTTTGACTTAATCTAGTAATTATATGTTAGATTTTATTCGATTTTTTAGTCGAAGTCACATTAATTGCTTAGTATAAAGATTTAAAAATAAAAATCACCCAATCTAATTAAAGATTGAGTGATTTTTATGTTGCTTAGTGAGCGTTTGGTGAGCGCTCTTGTTTTAAAAGCCTATACCATAGGGCTTCTAAGCTATATTAATATGATTCGGGAGAGAGAAATAGAGTTCGATACGGTTAATCTAAATATTGTAAGAATGCTGTTATATCAACACTTATGGATATTTTCATTAATCTACAATTGTTTATAGTTAGTTGCTATATGTCGGACTTGGCAGGCACTTTGGTAGGCGCTTTTTCAGCTGAAAGCTTATCTAACCCAGCAATGATGATTGCATCATTTTTATCTTTATATTCTTCAATTAAATAAGCGTATGTTCTGGTTGTGGTAGTAATATCTGAATGTCCTAATCTTTGAGCAATAGGATAAATATCTATTCCTTGTGATAGTAAAAAGGCTACGTGAGAGTGCCTTAGAGAATGGAAATGAAAGTTACGTCTATTTATGTTCAATTCTTCTAATCGAGCTCTTAGAGCCTTATTTACAGCGTTAGAGGTGGGGATAAGTCCACGCTTGTTTTTAAAAACTAAGTCAGTATTGTTGGTTCTCAATTCTTTTAAAACATCGCATAAAGTATTATTGATTTTAATTATTCGGTTAGAACTTTTATTTTTAGTAGGCTTGAATGATTTTGCGAAATAATCATAGGATTTGTTGATATTAATAGTATTGAAATTAAAATTAATATCATTCCACGTTAATCCAGCAATTTCAGATAAACGAGCACCAGTTAAAATAGCCGTAACAATCATATAGTTAGAAGTATATCTAGGGTTGAGCTTAGATATAGTACTATTCAATAGCGCTTTAATTTCAGCAACATTCAAATATTCAACCTGTACTACATTATCTCTATTTGAAATCAATTCAATATTATAAGTAAAATCTTTCTTGATTTCTTCATCATAAACAGCATTTTTAACACACGCCTTAATACAATTATTAATCATTTTCATGGTGTTAGGAGAGTGGTTTTGACCATATTTAACGATGAATTTTTGATAATTAGCTCTAGTGATATCCTTTAGTAATTTATTACCAAAGTATTCGTTAATCACATTATAAGTATATTGGTAACGATTGAGGGTTACTTTGCTAACCTTTGGCTTTTTGTAGAAAATGTACCAGTTTTTAAAATATTCAGCGAAGGTATCTTGCTGATCAACTTTTTCACGAACACTAACTTCTTCATATTCAAGCCTTAATTTAGCTTCACCTAATACGGCTTCTGGTTTAGTTTTAAACCCTCGTTTTGATTTAGTACGGCGTTTACCAAGTGAATCGTACCAGCTAATAGATACTTCATATGTTCCATTTTTTCGTTGAGTTATTGACATTATCGAACCTCCGTTCTCTTGATACGCAGTCTTTTAATGGTAAAATTGGGTATATTAAAAGAGCTACTCAAGAGTAGTTTTGTTTTGTTAAGTCACATCTTTCTTCTTGGCGGGAGTAGGGATGTGGCTTTTTTGTTTATGCTTTTTTAGTGATTAAAAAATATTGCAGCGTGCGTAATTTTCCCATCTGAATCAGTGCTTTCACTTATACGGTAATACTTATCTTTTGATTTAGAATGGTAAAGATCATCTTTTACCCACTTTAAGTCATCGGCAGTTTTTCCCTTATAATCAGCGAACGCAGCTTTATTTGATACAGGCTTGTAGCTTTGTTTATAGTTAAATTCAATTGCTACAATTTTCCCCTTGTTATTTGCAGAATATTGTACAGCGGAGTTGTCTTTATCTTCCCATACTCCATAGCTATTTTTTTCAACGTATTTCTTTTCAAGCTTTGTTCCCATCTTATTAGCATCCATAGAATCGTCATGACAGGCTGATAAAGTAAACAGTGCAAGCAGTGTTGCAAAAATTACTAAAGTTCTTTTCATACATTTCTCCTCCAAAATATGTACAGCTTTTAACGACTTCGGGTGTGGTCGAAGAAATTACATTTCACAGTATGATTCACTATATTGAACTCCAAATCGTTCCTTAAACACTTCATCAACCACATATCCAACCTTCAATGGAATTCCAAAAGCCAGCATAAAGTCAACAGAATCAGAGTAGGCTAGATTATTTAGTTCGCAATATTCTAATAGGATTCCAACGGCACGTTTATTAGCTGCGCATTCTTCTCTAATGTAAAAAACATTTGAACAAAAACTGTTAGACCCCTTATCTCCATTTAAAGCATGACTTATTTCATGTGCGAATTGAAAGGGAACTTCTTCTTCATTTATGTAATTTGTGTTGATGTACACAGTATTATTTAACTCCATGTAAAAAGATACTTCATCTGGCTTGTATGAAGTTCTGTCTAATTGATAACCAATGCCATGGTCATAAGCATAATTGCAAAGATAAGTCATCAAGTTATTCATACGCTATTCATTTTTATCTTGAGCATCTAGATAAGCTCTGATAATTCCTTTCATTGTTTCTCTTTGTGCATCACTAATTGGTTTCCCTTGATACATACGTACTGAATTAAGTGCTTCTTCAACTTCCATGTCACGAGTATCACTCACAGGTTCTTCTTTTTCAGTTTCACCTAATAAATAATCTACAGATACACCAAGGACTTTGGCTACAGAAGCTAATTTATCAGTCTGAGGCGTTTGAGTTCTCCAGCGATAAATGCTATTAATACCAAGTCCTGCCTTTTCAGCGGTTGTTTTTAAATTCCAGCCCTTTTTATTTTTTGCAACTTCTTTTATTCGCTCTACTAGCGTCATATCAACACTCCTAAAAGATAAATAAATAAAAAGTACTGCTTTCGGTAATTTTTACTTTACAAAAGTACCTAGTTCAGTTATTATTAATTCATCAAGTAATTAAGCAATAAAAAACAGACCTATCTAAACAATAACTTTGGCGAGAGATTGTGGTGGCTGTAGGTTTTATATTGCTTTTATTTATGAACTAAGTGTACTGAACTCAGTACTATTTGTCAATAACTTGATGAATAAAAAACAAAAAGGAGGGTAAAAATTGACAGAAGAAATGGCTTTAGAAAATCAAGCTTTAGAGCTCCAACTAAAAATCGAAATTGCTCGTAAGCGCAAAGGAATGACACAAGAACAATTGACTGCCGCTATTGGCGAGAAGTGGCCTTCAGTGGTAAGTAGAGCAATACGAGGTGATCAATCACCAAAATCTAAACGTGTACGAGAAAAAATTTATAAAGTGCTAGGGATTTAAGGAGGAATCAGAAATGGAAGAAAAAAATAAAAATTTAGAATCTTTAAATGAAAAAACTCTTCAACACCAGCTGCAACTGATATCGAAGAGTTCTGAAAAAGCCAATCCGTTAGAATTATTAGTTTTGACGGATGCCATGATACGCGTTCTCGATGCGTTAAATATAAGTGAACAACGAAAATCTATTCTTTAGAAGCTTTGATTACGGTGTCTAAAAAACCGACATATACATTTTGGACAGAACTTGCAGGCACAGTATCTAATTTAGAATTTGATTCCAGCCAAGCCTTAGTTAATTCAAGAGCAATTTCTTTGTCTGACATTATCATATCACCACCTTTAATTGAACTAATTAAATTATACACACGAAAGAAGGAAAACAAATGAACGAATTAGTAATCATGAAAGACCAACAAGCAGTAACGACTAGCTTACAAGTAGCAGAAGTATTTGGAAAAGAACATAAAAATGTGCTGAGAGATATCAGCAACTTAAATTCAGATCGGCTCAATTTTGAGCAGATATTTATGGAAAGCACAGAACCAGATTTATACGGACGTGACCGTCGAATTTATTATATGAACCGAGACGGCTTTACTTTACTAGCAATGGGATTTACAGGAAAGAAAGCATTGGACTTCAAACTGAAATACATCGAAGCCTTTAACAATATGGAAGAAGTAATTAAGGAAGAACGCATCCAATTACCTAGTGATCCAATGAAAGTACTGGAATTAATATTTGAAGCCAACAAAAACACGGATAAGAAAGTAGAACGGATTGATAAAGACGTTGATTACCTAAAAAACAACCAACGCTTAGACCAAACAGAATACAGCTACATTTCACGAAAAGTATCAAATAAGGTTAATGAATACTCTCAAGTCCACGGGTCAACATTAACAGCTCCTCAACGAAGTAAATTATTCAAAGATATCAACCGAGGAATCAACGAAGTAACAGGTGTTAAGACGCGTTCACAACTACGTCAGAAAGATTTTGATATAGCAGATGAATTTATTGACAACTGGCAACCATCAACGGCTACCGTTCAAATTATTAAACAAATGAGTAATGTAGCAGACGGACAAACAACGTTAGGAGCATAAAAATGGCATTAGACACAATGTTTGAAGCCATGTCTAAAGAATTGGTTAATGAAGTTTTAGACAGGCTTAGAGATGAAGCAATTATTAAGTTGGACCAAGATGTTTTATCACCAGTTATCAGTAAGCATCAGTTGGCTAAGGAGCTTTGCAAAAGCGATAAATGGGTAAAAGATAATATTTTTGAGAACCCAAGATATTCTACTGACATCCAGTCAATGCGTGATAAAGGCTTAATTCAAATGACAGCTTATGGTGAAAAAACTAGGGTGATTGTTAATCGAAAGGCTATTAAGAAGTTTTTGGATGAACACTCAGCAGAATTACCGTGGTTGGAAGGAGTTAAGTAATGGTTGTATCAGTAAGTTTAGGGCAATTAGCGTTTTATCTAATTTCAGTAGTAGTGGCTGGTATTTATGGCTATTCAATTAAGGGAGGCGAGAAGTAGTTGAACTACTTGAAACAAAATAAAAAGCCCGCTACGGCAATAGTGGACTCAAATAAATATTCAACAAAGGAAGTATAACACAAATGAATCAACAACAGTTTGAACAATATGAACGTGAATACGAACAAGAACGAGAGCGTAAGGAAGTTGAAGCCTTATTCGGAAAGGAGAACGCAAGTGAAGAATATTGATGAACTTGAAGCAGAACGCACTAAGCTAGATCGGAAGTTACGTGGACTAAAAAACAAGAAAGCAGAAATTGTTCTATCTATCGAAGAAGTTCAAGACGAGATTAATAAAATCAGTCAGAAAGAGCTTCAAATGTTCGATGGGAGAGAGTTCCAAACAGAATCATTCAAGTATGTACGAACGGCTAGTAATCCTAGCAAGCCTAGTTGGTGGCAAGTAGTTAAGACTGACAATGCCAAGCCAAAAGAAGTGGTTAAAGTATTAGCTGATATCGATGTGAACTTGATTAAGCGTGAACCAGATGTTTCGGCGATTAAGCGTTACGTTGCAGAAGGTCGTTTCATTGTTCGTGAAGGTGGTCAGTTAATCGACACTGAAACAGGAATGGTACTACCTTACAGAGCTAAACGTAAGGCAGACAAGTTAACAGTTAAGGCGGTGGAAGCATGAGTGAAAAAACGTTATATCAAAAGCTTCAAAACATCCACAAAAAAGTACCATACATTCAAAAATCCCAACAAGCTTCAAAGTATTCGTACGCTGGGTCTTCAGATGTCTTAGGTACAATTCATGGTTTGATGGATGAAGAAAAATTAATTTTAATACCGCAAATTACTAATAAAAACACTGAAACAAGCCAAAATCGAAAAGGATCTACCGTAATATTTACTGAATTAATGATGACTATGACGTGGGTTAATTCAGATAATCCAGATGAAAAATTAGAGTGTCAGTGGTACGCACAAGGAATTGACACAGCTGGAGAAAAAGGTGTTGGGAAAGCACTCACTTATGGCGAGAAATATTTTTTATTAAAATTCTTCAATGTAGCCACAGACGATTTAGATCCAGACGCATTTCAAGAAAATGTTAAAGCTCAAAAAGCACCCGAATTGATAAACGATGAACAAAAGAAGACTTTAAAAGAATTATTTAACAGTATGGCAAGTGTTACCAAAACACCGATTGAAAAAGTTTCTAAAGCTTATCTTAAAAAAGTTAAGTCAGATTCCATTGAAAAATTGCAGGAAGATACTGCAATCGGATTAATTGAATTGGTAACTAACCAACTTAATAAACAGACAGAGAAAGCGGGTAAGTAATTATGCGACAAATAACTATATCTGGAAATATTGGCAATGATGTACAAGTTAACTCAACTCAAAGTGGAAACAAAGTGGCTAACTTTAATGTGGCAGTACGACAGAATCGACCTGATAATAACGGGGAATACGGTACTGACTGGTTTAGATGCTCAGTATGGGGAACGAGAGCTAGTACGGTAGAAAAATTCTACAAAAAGGGTAGCCATGTAGTAGTAACTGGGAGTTTATCAATTAATGAATATAACGGTAAAACACAGCTTCAAATTGACGTTTCAGACTTCGACTTACCAGATAACCGCAATGCAAACAATACTAATTCAACAAAGAGGAATGTCAATAATTCATTTAACAATGGTGGACAATCAATCGATATTTCAGATGATGATTTACCATTCTAAATTTAAAGGGATATCTATAGAAAAAGGGTGATTGTTAGTGAAAGGAGCATTTCAAACAAGTAGAGAAATATTTGAGAATCCAATTTGGACCGATGTTATCAAATTCAGAATATTCTTTTACATTTATGGCAATGCTGTTTTTGCTAAAGAAGGCACGCGAGTTGGAGATATCCATTTGAAGCGAGGGCAGTATTTAAGGTCATACAGAAATCTACAAAATGATCTGGCTTACATTGAAAAAAGACATCAAAAAGTTTATTCATTGCACACTATAAAAAGCAAAATTGAAAATTTGGTGAAAGAAAAACGAATAGAAATTGAGAATACCGATTACGGAACACTGTTTACAGTGCTGAATTATGAGGAATACCAAGGGTTTGAACGTTATACAAATCAGTCGACTGCAACAGATACTGCAACAGATACTGCAACAGCAAGTGAACAGCAACGGAACAATAATAAGAATGTTAATAAAGATAAGAATAAAGATTCTTTGTCGCCCAAGAACGACCAGAAAGAAAAAGTTGATTATGGGAAGTTTATTGAATGGTTCAATCAGAAGTCTGGTAAGAGATTTAAAAACGTTGAATCCAATCGAAAAATCATAAGAGCAAGAATCAATGAAGGATATTCCAAATCTGAATTGGCTAAAGTTGTTGAGTTCAAAAGCAAACAATGGAAAGACGATCCAAAGATGAATCCATACCTAAGAATTACAACGATATTTGCACCAAGTCATTTTGGTAATTATCTTAACGAAGCGAATGAATATTCGAAGAGTAGCAACATTCCAACTACAACTACTAGCGATGGTCAACGTCAAGGTAAGACAACAGAAGAAATTGAAGCGGAACGTAAAAGGCATGAAGAGGAAGTAACAAGAAGAGCAGAGGAGAGACTGAATAATGAACACAGAGATTGAAAAAGAAGTGATCGGGATTTTGCTGAACCACCCAGAGAAACTATCTGGAATCCAGCTGGAATCAGATTGGTTCGGCTATCCCGAATATCAAACCCTATTCGAAGCCATGCACCAATCCGTCAGCCACGATCTGTTCGATGTGTACGGAAAATATAATCAACTATCTAAGCAGCCCATGGCTTTCAACATTGTCAAAGACATCAGAAATGAATCGCCGATGGTTAGTTTACTCAATAACGATATCCAATTAATCCGTAAAGCAGCGTACACACGTCAATTGAATATTGCGATTGACAAATATCAGACGAATCCATTTAGCGAAAATGAGCAGGCTTTGCGGGAAGTACTAGCCAAAAATGCATCGGTTGAAACGATTGATGATGGGTTACTGGATGAAGCAGTGGAAGAGTTGAAAGATTCGTTGACACATGCTCGACCACGAGGCGTGAAGACGTTTAACAAATTAGATACGGCGCTCGGTGGTGGAATGTACGGATCCATGTTGTTCACGATTGGAGCACGTCCATCAACTGGTAAGACGGCATTCTCGGTAAATCTGGCGTACGAAGCATTAATGAATGACAAAGAAGTTGAAATAGATTTCTTTACGCTCGAAATGAACAAGCAAGAAATGCTCAATCGTTTTATCTCCAGAATGACTGGTGTTTCAAGCAGTACTCTACGTTCAAAAGCTAACGAACTGAACGATATTCTGAAAACTCTAATCGATCAAGCTACAAGCCAGTTATTGGCGTCTAAATTGCGTGTGTACGACGGTTTAGAGACTCTCGGTGAAATTGTCCAGACGATACGCAAAAACGCTGCTAAGGCGAAGCAGGGTAAGTATATTGCGATCATTGATTACATTGGACTGGTTAAGGTACCAAACGTGAAAGATCGGTATATCGAAGTCGGAGAAGTCACTAGAGAGCTTAAACGACTAACGAACGAGTTTAATATCCCAATAGTGGCGTTGTCTCAATTGTCACGAGGTATTGAAAATCGGCAAGATAAGACACCGTTACTATCTGATCTAAGAGAATCAGGAAGCATTGAACAAGATTCAAACGTAGTGGCATTTCTACACCGTCCACAAGGGATAAAAAGTGAACGGGTAGTACAACTATCGATTCGAAAGAATCGTGAAGGTGAGTTGGCGGATATTGACTTTACATTTATCGGTGAAGAAATGTTGTTTCTGGAATATGAGCCCAAAGAGGTGAAAAACTAACTATGGCATACATGGATTACTACGAGTATCAAGCCATTATGAAAGAAAACGGATATGTTGAATCAGAAGCTGTGAAGATATTTTTAAAACGAGCAGCAGCGTTTAATAATCGTAAAAAAATATTTATGAAACAAGAATTATCTGACCGCAATAATGGCGTGCTACTGGAGTATATCCATAAAACTGAACTGCAGAGACAGAAAGCAGTCTGGGACGCCATAGATTGTGCAGAAATTGAAAAACGCCAAGGATTTTATTTCATTGAACGAAGCGGCGGAGACAAATTTATGGCTGTCATGATAACTCAATATGAGGGCGATTTAAGCCGCATGACGGCAATTGAAAAAGCTACGTATAAATACTTTGAATTGATTGATGAAATGCGAAAACGAGCAGAGAAAGGACAATTAGCGAATTGATAAGAATAGAAGTGGCAGGCGAGCCAGTTCCACAAGGTAGACCACGATTTAGTGGTCGTGGTGGATTTGTTAGAAGTTATGACCCACCAAAATCAAAAGAATATAAAAAGCACGTAAAAGAAGAAGTTCAGCAACAGTATCATGGCAAGCCTTTAGAGGGTCAGTTGTTAGTTGAATTAAGTGTGTATCGACCGATTCAAAAGAGTATCTCAAAAAAAGAACGTGATATGCGCCTCTTAGGGTTCCATAGACCGATTGTAAAAGGCGATATAGATAATTACTTTAAAGCAGTGACGGACGCTTGTACGGGGCTGTTATGGGTTGATGATGCACAGATAGTAAGCACGAAAACGAATAAATATTATTCAGAAAATCCACACGTAGAAATGTTGGTGATTCCGTATGAATTTGAATAGTCATGATGAAAGAGTTCTGGCTAATTACTTACTGGAAAAGCTTGACGAAAATAACGATATTTTTTCAGTGATTTCAGTAATGAGTAGAAAGATGTACGAATTAAGACGAGATAGATTAGACGTCTATAACGCTTATCGGAAATTAAGTAGGGAAGAACACAATCACGTGGTAGCAGAAATATTATTACCATTTTAGGAGGAATTAAGAATGAAAAATAACAGTTTTGTATTTAACGCAAACATGAAAAAGGTAACTTTGGATAAGAATGGAGCGCAAGTTTTATTGACTGTAGAAGATACAGATTTCCTTGAGGTGGCTACTCAATTATCTAATACAGCTGGATATGATGTGATTGTCAAAGTTACACCAGCTCAGACTGAACTAGATACAGAACCACAAGAAGCCGAAGGACAAACGGAGATGTTTAAGCAAGAGTGAGGTTAATAATCCTATGAAAAAACGTACAGAAATGACAGCAGAGGATATCATCCGTGAATTGTATGGCAATGATTACACTTTGCAAGAATTAGATCGGATTAAAGAAGCACTTGAAGAACAGTATCAAGAATGGCGTAAACGTAATTTTAACTAGGAGGAACGAAAAGAATGTACGTAATCGAGAACACAGCCAACGGAAGATATTACCGAAAGCTAGGAGTGGAAGCACATCAGTACACCGATATTAGATACGCTACTCCTTTTAGTAAGTGGAAAAAGGCAAAACAAAAAGCAGATATTTTACACGCTGCGATTAGTCCAATTGGCGAACAAATTAATTTTGAGGTCAAGCAGCACAAGTTTTACGTATTAAAGAATCAAAATGATAAAGGCTACATGAATCAAGTTTCGTGGACTGCACCGAAAGAGGAAGCTAAACTGTTTGCTACTGAAGAAGACGCTAAGCGGGAAGCAAAAGATTTAGCTACCGCTATGGCAAGAGTTGGTGTTGAACTTAGTTTTAAAGTAGAGGAAATCTAAAACAACAGTTGAATAAAATATTAAGAGCGGAGAAAAACAAACGATGTTTAGATTAATTGGAAATGTATCAAAGAAAGTATATTACGAATCAGAAAATGATTCCGATTTGAATAAGTGGCGATTAGATAACTTTCTCAATGATTCTCAAGCAGATGGACATCTAGTCAGCCAATATGACGCACCTGAAGCCATGGTTATTGTAAAAGTTAAGGCTAACAAATCACGTAGGGAATACCTAAATGATTTACTGGATCAAGGCAAGTTTGAAGAATACCGAAGAATAACTATGGAAAATTATAGCCGTGATATTGAAGTTTATGGTCGTGGTAAAGATAAACCAAAACTTATTAAGCGCCGTAAAATGGTTGAAAAGCTGTTCAGACAAGGAATTACCAATACCGCTGAAATTGCAAGCAGAGTACATATTGCCAGAAGTACGGTGAATTTTGACCTTAGGGCATTGCGCAAAACTTATCCCGAACTAAAACAAAAAAGAGCTAGATCATAGGAGGAAGACAAATGATTGTAATTATCAACGAGGATTATCAAGTAAAGGTAGATAACTATGCTAACTACACCTTGCTCAAGGCTGTAAGAGACGAATCTGGAGCGATTAAGATTGGCAAGGATAAATTAATAGAGCAAAAGACAATCGGCTACTATTCCAACATGAGGCAAGCTCTGACGGCTTGTATTCATCTAATGTTGGAAGATAAGTACGATGTGATGGAATTGACACAGTATCTTGATGAGTTGGAACGACTAGAAGCTAAGTTTCGTCCAGTATTAAAACGGTTCAGAGAGGAAGATTAATATGTTCTATTTATGGTATTTTTCGATTGTAGTATGGATGATTCCATCGCTATTAATCGGTTATGGAACACACAGCTTTATGATCGGAATGTGTTTTTTTATGACAGTAGCCATTTGGCAAACGTGGATGAGTGTAATTGTTTATTTAATTAAGGAGGGCGACTAGATGACTAAAGATGAATATGTAAAAAAACTAAAAAAATATTACGACGACAATAAATTAAAACAAACTGATAGTTATGGGAAAGGTTATACCTATGGCCTTGCTGAAGCACTTGTTTATGCAATTGGTTTAGCAGGAAAGTTAGATGAATCACAGAAAGCAGTTATTCCACAGTTTGTGGCTGATTGGATTGAAGAAGCGAAAGAATATTATGAAGATGAAGTAGACCCATTGAGAATTATTTTTTGGATAGGCGACTATATTAGTAGTGCAGAACCCCATTATGAATGGCTGAAAAATATAGACAATCAAAAACTATTATTCAATGCAATCGCTAATGGATATGAGGTTGAGAAAGAGCCTGAACTCCACGTTAAGTTAAAAGGACTTATTATTGGCTCGGCCTATTTAAATTATAATATTCCGTTTAAAACATTTTCTACAAATAGCTTATCCTCACCAAAACATATGAACACCGAATTTACCAAGTCATGGTTAGCTAAAAATTGGCCCGAATACGAAGCGTACAACAATGCTGGACTACTTGAGTTTGAGGAGGTAGAAAACTGATGAACAAAAATAAATGTAAACATTGTTATGAACCTTTTAATGATATTACGAAAAATATATACGGCGGATATGGAGACAAATGCAAAGTGGTAGCTAAAGGAGTTATTGTTTCGGGCTACGATATCGAACACAGAAATATTAATTATTGTCCGGCATGTGGACGTAAATTGGAAGTAGAAGATGAGTAAACCTCAACTGAAAAAGGAACAACAAGATAATAACGAATTTATTTTTAAACATAAAGGCAGAGTTGTTCCGCCACCAAATACAAAAATAGAAGATGTTGGTGAAGTGATTTTTTGCCGTGATATTATGACAGCGTTTGTGATTATTCATAAACATAAATAAAGTAGCAGAGAATCAGCAGAAAAATGTGATGAAGGATTTAAGTTAGAAAAAAGAATATCGTTGATATAGAGGCTTTTATAGCAGGTATGGTATTTGCTTGGAAAATAAAATCGGCAGAAAATCTGCAGAAAGCCAGCAGAAAAAATGGAGGACGAACAATGTTAAAAGAATATCGTAAAACAGCAACAATTAAGGCTGAACAATTTAATCCAGATGAGTATGTTCCAGAATATGTATTCAATAATCTTGAAAGAGTTCCGTGGACAACATCTGAAAAACTTGAAAATATGCTGAGTATATTAAAAACTGGTGAACCTAAACCAGATTGGAGAATTAAAACAATCGAAGGTGATATGAAGATTAATCCGGGTGATTGGATTGCTACAGGTGTCAATGGTGAACATTGGGCCATTGCTGATGAAATCTTCAAGAAGACTTATGAAGAGGTGGAATAATGAAAAAAATTAAATTTATTAATTTAGAAACAAAAGAAGAGGAAACAGAATTTGGAACGTGCGAACTATGTTTTAGTACAGGAACAGTTGATAACCCCGTTCTAACCTTCAAGGTTGTTAAAGAAGATGGATCAGAAGAGAATCTTTCAATCAATGGCTATGAGTGGGATTGGGGTGATTACAATGAAATTGACATTACAAACCTCGTTGACTTCGCAGCTTTCTTAGCTCCGTTAGAATTTGATGATTCAGTTGAATTTAATAAAGACTGGTTGTGGAATATCTCTAGATGCTACAACACTTTGTATGATATCCAACACCCTTATGCGGAGGAGGACTAAACATGAAAGATAAAGCAATTGAAGCATTAATCAATACTCTAAATGACGGAGCTAAGAACATTCCAAAAATTACGGAAACGATGATTCGCCAATACCAACAAGCACAATTGTTTTATGGAATTGCTAGTTTTGCCATAGCTATCTTCTTAGTTATTTTAATTAGATGGGTGTGGATGAAAGTGTTTGAAAAGTATAAGCAATATAAACAGGTTAAAGAAAAAAAGCCGAATCCGTTTTCAACAAGAACAAATTTTTCAAGTTTTGTCCATGCTAATGATTTAGAAATTCAAATTTTAATCCTAAGTATAGGTACATTGATAGTAGGTGTAATAGCAATATCATTATTAGTCGGTGGATGTGATAACATCGGGAACTATATTAGTCCAATTAACGGATTGATTAACGATCTAACTAATAAATAAGAAGGTATCGATAGAATGACAGTATATGTACTTTGGTGGCAAAAATACGATGTTAGTTAAGGGGTGGAAGCATGATATTTCAAATAATAGTGGTAATTTTATTAGCACTTATTTTGATTAGTATTAGGAATGCTGTTCGAAGCATCAACATGGTAGTTGAACATTTACGAATTCACGATGTAATAACCCTAGATGAAAATGAACAAAAGCGAATGGGTAATTTGTATAAGGATTTGTACAAATAAAAAAGCCACAGCCTCCGCTATGACAGTATTATATACAAATATTATTATACTACGGGAGCTGAGGGCGTGTCATTATTACCAGAATTAGATGAAGTTAAGACCATAGAAAAAGTTAAATGTTTTTTTGAAAAAGAATTCCCAACATTGCAGAACATGGCACATACTGCATTTGTCGATATTAAATCGCCAGTAATTAGTGGCATGCCAGTATCCCATAGTGCTGATAATGGGGCGGAAACTAAAGTCACTTTACATGCTTATGCCAAAGATATTTTAGGTAAAGTGATTAAGGCATGTGGTGGTTTAGATAGCAAACATCGACAAATACTAGAAATGAAATACTTTAAAAAATTAACCTGGTATGAAATTGGAGAATTAACTGGCTATGGACGTAGTCGAGGCAGTGAGATACTTAATGAAGCTTTTCTACAATTTGCATGGGCATTTGCTGATATAGATGACTTTAGAGTCTTTAAATTCGGACAAAGAGACGACACACGTCGGACACAAGTAAGGTTATATTAGTATTATCGAAAGATTAGTAAATAGTTGCCGGCCAAGCTAAGCGGTTTTTTAATCTTTCAAGTAAGGCAAATGGTTAACAAGCACGATTCTTTTCGACAAATAAATTATTAGGAGACGTGTAGCTTGTTGCAAGGTTCGATTCCTTGCTGTCTTATTTACCTAAAAATAAGGGGTGTTAATATGAATTTTGGAAAAGCTATCGAAAAGTTAAAGCAAGGATATAAAGTTAAACGTGCAGGTTGGAATGGTAAAGGCATTTTTATTGCTTTGAAGAAAGCCAGTAAAGATGAAGCGATGACTCACGATTACATTTACATCGATACTACAGGGCTACAAACAACAAATTCAGATGCACCTTTGGATCGCGTTCCTTGGCTTGCTAGTCAAACAGACATGCTATCCGAAGATTGGGAACTCGTTTAATAATAAATAAATGCAAAAGAGATGTGGCGGAATAAGGTAGACGCTATGGTTGATAAGACAAAAGGTTTGGTAGAAGATTGCGGGAATGGCGGAACGGAAACAACTGAGAAGCAATCAGCCTACAAAAACAGTGATGAAGATTCAGCTAAGAGGTTACTCATTTTGATTGGGCATACTCGTTCCTAAATCACTGACAACAAGTCATGTAAGGTGCAAATCCTTACCATCTTATTTTTTAAATTAAATTTCAAAATGTTTTGTTTTTTACGGATTTTTAAAAAATAACCTTTATAATTAAATTATAAAATATAGGAGGTAGATAAAATGAGTGAAGTTAAACTTACAAGATTTGAAAGAACATCATTAATTAATCAATTTAGAATTATGAAAGCATTGAATATTAGTGACGATTATGGTGATAAAGAAATTTTCGATAAGAATATAAAGATTTTACATAACGGATTCGAATACTACTATGATGAGGTTATTTTAGATGCTGGTGGTAGTGTAAGTGTAGAGGTTACGAAAGAAGTCATTGACATTCTAGATGCTTATGATTTTTGTGCAGCTGTTTACACAGAAGGTTCTATTAAGTTAGACCAGGACCTAGTAAATGAGTTAACAGAGTTTGGATTTGATTTAAATGATAGCGATCACATTAGCTACTACAGTATTGCCAACTGGTTACTTAATGATAATAGGTTTACTAATCTTGGTGAATTAATGCGTAAGGATATGAACGGAATTGATATTAACGACCATGGGTTTAGTAGAAATATTAATGAAAAACTGAATGTTGCAAATCGTTATAAAGATTTTATTCGTGGATCAGATTCTAGTTTTAAAGACGCTACTGTGGATGATATCAGATACATTCTAACTGGAGTTAACAAGATAACTGAATAATTAATTTAACTATTTAAGCCACTCAATTAATACGTTGTGTGGCTTTTTATTGTCCATTAAAGGAGGTGTGGTGATATGCAATGGTAGACAAAACTAGACAAAGCAAAGTGTTTGAATCATTAGACGAAAGGCATAGAAAAGCCGTTATATTGCTATTTGAAGATGAACTAACTGACGAACAAATCGCAAATTCTGTCAACCGATCCAGAGCAACACTAAGTAAGTGGAAGAAAGATCCGCTATTCCAGCAAGCACAACAAGAATATCGCAGAATTGCGCTTGATTCTTATGTGCCGGATGCAATCAAACATCTCAATGAATTAGCGTTGAATTCTAAATCGGATATGGTCCAGTTACAAGCCACACAGACAATCCTTAATATGGCAGGGTATGGGACTGCTAATAGCAATGTTGAATTGGATAAAGCTAAAGTTCGCAAAGCTAATGCAGAAGCTGATATAGCAGAAGCACGAGCTAAGGAATTTGAACCAGAATCTAGTGTAGATGATAACGATGGATTTATTAGCGCTTTGAAGAACAGTGCTAAAAATGTATGGAGTGATGATAATGAAGCTTAAGACCAACGTGTTCCATTTCACGCCCTTCTCCAAAAAACAATTGCAAGTGTTGACCTGGTGGGTTAATCCAAGCACCAAGGATAGCGAAGCCATAATTTGTGATGGTTCGGTTCGTGCGGGCAAAACGGTTATTATGTCATTGTCGTACGTCATGTGGGCAATGCACACGTTTAACGGGCAACAGTTAGGCATGGCGGGTAAAACCATCGGATCGTTTAGACGTAACGTATTACGTCCGTTGAAACAGATGTTAGCAGGTAGAGGGTATAAAGTAATCGACCACCGTACTGATAACATGTTTGAGGTTGTAAAGAACGGCAAAGCCAACTATTTCTTTATTTTTGGTGGTAAAGATGAAGCTAGTCAAGATTTAGTTCAAGGGTTAACTGCAGCAGGATTCTTTTTTGATGAAGTTGCATTAATGCCACAATCATTCGTTAATCAAGCGACGGCTCGTGTGTCTGTTTCTGGTGGTAAGTATTGGTTCAATATGAACCCCGAGGGACCGTATCATTGGTTTAAATTGAATTGGATTGATGACCTTAAGGGCAAACGGGCGTTACGTATTCATTTTCGGATGGAAGACAACCCCTCACTTAGCGAAGATGTTATCGGCCGTTACAAGCGTAACTATTCAGGTGTGTTCTATCAGCGCTATATTTTGGGCTTGTGGGTCATGTCAGAAGGAGTTATATACGATAACTTCAATAGAGAAACAATGGTCGTTAGCGAGCCACCAGGGCGCTGTACGAAGTATTACGTGTCAGTCGATTATGGAACTCAAAACCCTACAGTATTTCTATTGTGGGGTTTTTATAATGGCGTATGGTATTGCTTAAAAGAGTATTACTATGATGGACGACACAGCGCACGTCAGAAAACAGATGATCAGTATGCGAATGATTTAGATGAGTTTGTTGGCAATATTAACGCCAGAATAATTATCGATCCGTCCGCTGCTTCTTTTATTGCAGTGTTGCGTAACAGGCACTACCGCATTATCAGAGCTGACAACGACGTGCTTAATGGGATTCGTGAGACACAATCAGCAATGAACAACGGATTAATTAAGTTCACTGATAACCTACCTAATTTATTTAAAGAGTTAGCGTCGTACATTTGGGACGATAAAGCATCTAGCAACGGTGAGGACAAGGTTATTAAGGAACATGACCATGCTATGGATTCAATGCGTTACTTTGTCTACATGGTACTAAGACACAATAACAAAGCTAAAGTTATCAAAAATAAATACTTTTAAAGGGGTGATGATAATCGATATTACAGTTATGGGAAAAGGCTCAATTATTAATGGAACAACGTTTGTATTCCCAAAGGATGCAGATTTAACAGCTGATGAGATTAGGAGCTTTATTTCTGCAAACGATGAATTTGCCAAGGAATACGATAAAAAGTGGCAAATGTATATTGGAAACCATGCGATCCTCCATAAGAATGCAAAGGACCACGGGCCAGATAATAAATTAGTTAACAATTTGGCGCATTACATTGTGGAGACGTTTAACGGTTACTTCATGGGTATTCCACCTAAAATCACGTTAGATGATGACACCGACAATGAGAAGCTTCAACAATGGAATGATACTAATTCATTCCAAGATAAATTGAATGAGATTAGCAAGCAAGCGGATGTCTACGGACGTTCGATTGCTTTTTTATTTCAAAATGAAAATAGTGAGACAGGCGTAGCTTATAGTTCACCGATGAATTCATTCATTATTTATGATGATAGTGTCCTTCATGAACCGTTAGCATTTGTTAGATATACACGAGACAAGAACAACATTTTATCTGGTCAGGTATATACAGATAACGAGTGGTATTCATTTGATGATAGTGCTAATAGAGCTGGCGAAGTTAATGCTAATCAATTCGGACAAGTACCAGCAGTAGAGTTCTTTGATAATGAAGAGCGACAAGGTGTGTTTGAGAATGCTATGACCTTGATTGATGCGCTTAACAACGTAGTAAGTCAAAAAGCTAATCAAGTCGAGTATTTCGATAATGGATATCTATCCATGCTAGGGCTTAATTTAGATGAAGATAACGATGGCAAGCCTGAATTGAATCTTGATGGAAACCAGATCATCTATTCACCCGATGCAGATGCCACTAATGCAAAGGTAGAATTTTTAGCTAAGCCAGATGGCGATAACATGCAAGAACATTTGACTGACCGATTGATCAATACAATCTATCAAGTTTGTATGGTTGCTAATCTAAATGATGAATCATTCAGTGGAAACAGTTCTGGCGTGGCTCTTCAATACAAGTTATTGCCTATGAAGAACATGGCAGCTAACAAGGAACGCAAGTTTACTCAAGCGTTGCGAAAGCTTTACAAGATTGCTTTTGGTGTTGAGACTATTCTGGACACGACTAAAACGGAAGCATGGCAAGACTTGAAGTTTCAGTTCACTCGCAACCTCCCAGTTAACTTAGCAGACGAAGCCTCAACAGCTAAGGATCTTGTTGGTTTAGTTAGCCAAGAAACACTGTTGTCTACATTGTCATTTGTGGACGATGCTAAGAACGAGATTAAACGCATGAAAGAGGAGCAAAAGGAACAAATTAAAAGTTCACTTGAAGCCACTGACAACCTAACTGACCAACAGAAAGCTGGTGTAGGCAATGGTAAAGCGGAAGAATAGTGATGATTATTGGAAACAACGTGAAGCCGATGAACGGAAGTGGATTGAATCTAATATCAAGAGCGGCAAAGACTTTGATAGATTAATTCAAGAGCATTATGACACTTTGCTACAGAGTATTAATAAAGATATTAGTGATCAATACACTCACTATGCTAAACGTGAAGGTTACACTCTTGCAGAAGCTCGCAAGAAAGTATCGGAAGAAGATGTTAAGGCATTCTCAAATGAAGCTAAGAGGCTTGTAGCTAAAGCTAGGACGATTTACAAAAAGAAAGGCAAAGTAGAGTATGCAGACTTTTCAGACGAAGTTAACACCCGATTAAGACTGTATAACGCTACTATGCGTATCAATCGTCTTGAGATGTTAAAGGCTCAAATCGGACTAGAAATGATAGATAACAATATGGATATCTATAGCGCTGTAGCCGATCATTTAAACGATAAATACATTAACGAGTTGGAACGGCAAGCTGGTATATTAGCAGATTCAGCAAGCAACGTTAAAGCAGCAGTTACCGCTAGTATCGTTATGGCAACAACTGGTAATGCTAATTTTAGTGAAAGATTGTGGGCTAATAGCGATGTGTTCAAAGCGAGACTTGACCAATTACTAACTAAACAAATGGTACAAGGCTTGAATCCGACAGTAATTGCACGTGATTTAAAGCCTTATCTCAAAGACGAGGTAAAGAATGCTAGGTATGTTACTGAACGATTAGCACGAACAGAAACGTCAAGAGTGCAAGCACAAGCACAACTGAACAGCTTTAGAAAGTATGGATATAAATATGCTAAATGGATTGCTGAACCATCAGCTTGTAAGGTGTGTGCTTCTATAGCAACAACAAACGATGGAATTTATACAGTAAATGATGTTCCAACGCAACCGGTACATCCAAACTGTATGTGTAGTATTTCAGCATGGTATGACGAGGAGGAATAAGTATGGAGCTACCCATTGATAACGAAACATTAATTGGTGCCTTAGAAGAAATTGTAAATAATTTAAAGAAACGCAATAAAGATGTTGAACATATTAAGATTGCTAGTGAACGTGGTGACGGAAAGACACATGTATTAATCGACTTAACGTTTCAAGCCAAAAATGATTTTAAAAATTTCACTCTTGAAACAGGTCAAACAATAGAAATTGAAATCTAGTATGCAGTAATGCATGCTATTTTTTATGCTCTTTTTCCTGATTGCAGAGCTAAAAGAACAACTGAGCAGCCTCCCAAGGCTTTAAATGCGAGCAAAGGAGTATTTAATTATGGAACTAAAAAATGTTTTACCAATGAATCTACAGTTTTTCGCAGAAGAACCAGCCAATCCAGATACAGAACCAACTGATCCAATTGACACTCCAGCCGGCGGAGATGGAGAAGAAGGCAAGGACGGCGCTGGTAAAGAAAGCAAAGTTGATGAAACTGTTGAAAAATTGCAGAAACGTTTGCATTCAGAAACGGCTAACAAACACTCGTTAGAAGAACAGGTTGCTGATTTGCAGAAACAACTTGATGAACAAAAGAAAAAGCCTGACAAGTCCGTTAAGTCGTTATCTGATGATGAAAAGAAACAGAAAGAATTTGAAGCACTCAACAAGAAGAACGAAGAACTTGAAGCCAAATTAAAACGTAATGAGGTTCTTTCTCAAACTCGTTCAGTTCTCCAAGAAGATAACATCAACGTTGATGACAGTATTCTTAATTTAATCGTTACAGATGATGATGATAAAACTTACGAGAATATCGTAGCTATCAAATCATTGATTGCTAAAACGACTAAATCAGCACGCAAGGGGTACTTAAAAGGCTCAACACCTAAAGATACAGGTACACAAGTTGCGGATGCTTTTACAGCTAAATTAAATAAATATAAATAAAGGAGGGCATATCTATGCCAGCAACAAATAACAACCAAGCAGTACGCACATTCCAACCTCAATTTAAGGAATTACTACAAGCCGTATATCAAAAACAAGCTTACTTCCGTGATTTCTTCGGTGGTTCAATTCAAGCAGAAGATGGCGTTTCTAATAACGCCAAAGCGTTCTCACTTAAAACTAGTGACATTCCAATGGTTATCACTAAAGGAACGGTAGATAGTGATGAAAACCGTGCATATAAAACAGATGCAAATACAGCATTTGGGACTGGTACAGGAAATTCAACACGTTTTGGACCTCGTAAGGAAATTATTTACACAGATACAGATGTTAATTATTCGTGGGATTGGGTATTTCACGAAGGTATCGACCGCGCAACTGTTAATAATGGTTTTGAGGATGCAGCAGCTGATCGTTTAGAATTACAAGCGCAAGCTAAGACCCAAATGTTCGATGACCAAGGCGGTACTTTTATTAGTAAAATCGCTGGTAAAACTGAAAACATTACTGAAATTACTAACGATAGTGTATTGGCTTTGTTCAATAAACTTTCATCAATTTACGTCAACCTTCAAACTATCGGAGAAAAGAAAGCGTGGGTTAATGCAGAACTCTACAACGCAATCATTGACCATCCTTTGACTACATCATCAAAGAGTTCATCAGCTAATATTGATGAAAACAACATTCTTCATTTCAAAGGATTTGAAATTCAAGAAACGCCGGATGCCAAGTTCCAAGAAGGCGAAATTGCCTACACATCAATCAAGAACATTGCTCGTCAATTTACTGGTATCAACACAGCTCGTACGATTGAATCAGAAGATTTTGATGGTGTAGCACTTCAAGGAGCTGGTAAAGCTGGTGAATTCATTCTTGAAGACAACAAAGCAGCAGTTGTTAAGGTGACATTAAAAAAAGCGTAAACCCACCAGCTAGCGGGATAACTGCTAGTCAAAAAACGTTGTCCGAGAAGGTGGGGGACGCTAAGGATATCACTATTGCAGCTGATCCAGTTGATGCAAGTGATGCTACAGATGTTGTTAAGGCGACGACTGCTACATCAAGCGATGAAACGGTAGCAACGGTTACTAAGAAGAGTGATGGAACGTTCACAGTTACTGGCGTTAAAGCTGGTACAGCAACTATTACATTCACAAGCGGAGACTTAGCAGTAACTTTAGCAGTAACGATTACAGAAACCTCTTAGGAGGTGACTAGATGGCTGAAACAGAAGATTTGAAGAACCTTAAAGTGTTGTTGGCAATGGAAGATGATAACAGTAGGGACACTCTACTGAATTTAATCATCAAAAACACCGAAGCATCACTTAAGATTAAACTTCATCGAAAAGCTAAGGACGATGTGCCAGCAGAGCTTAATTACATTTTGCTAGAAGTGGCTGTACGACGTTTCAATCGATTTAAGAATGAAGGTATGACCAATTATTCGCAAGAAGGCGAAACATTCACTTTCAAAGATAGTGATTTCGATGACTTTCTGGATGATATTGCCGATTGGCTAGCTGATGAAGAGGATAAGCCTACATCACTGGGCAAAGTTAGCTTCATTTCTGGATATTCTGGGAGGTAATCTTATGAGATTTACAGACAAAGTTCAGTTCTACGAATCAAACGACCACTACGACTCAGATAATCCAGATGGCGATCCAACTCCAGTAGGTGAACCGGTAATTGCGAATGTAACTCACTTAGGTGTTAATCGTTCAATGCAGTTGTTCGGTAATCTGAACACGGATAGGCTCGTTGTGCGTCTGATACAGCCGTTTGATGAGGATTGGGGAATGCTTAGGGTAAACAATAATGAAACTTATTATTCGCTCGAAACTGGAGTATATCCGCTTAAAATTGATGGTTATATTGTGGGGGAAACACAAAATGAGTAATTATAATTTTTCGATTAAAGGACAAGATGTTCTGCTTAGAAAGCTTAAACGGAATATGCAAAAAGAAGCAGTCAAGAAAATCGTTAAAGAACATACGGCTAATATGCAAATTGAAGCTCAAAAACTAGCACCGGTTGATACAGGAAACCTTAAGCGTTCTATCCGTTTAGAATTGCTAAAAGGTGGAATGGCCGGAGCAGTTATTTCGCCAGCTGATTATTCTGGATATCAGGAATTTGGCACTCGTTTTATGGCAGCACAGCCATATATGGGCCCGGCATGGAGAAAGGAACGTCCAATTTTCATCAGTGAACTTTGGGCGTTAGTAAAGTAGGTGGTACTAATCAGAAAATCACCGATGCAGGATGTGTATGATTACTATTTTCGATTGTCAAAAAAATCAGGATATAACACATACGATTATTTACCACCGCAAAGCGAGAAGGTTAAATATCCTTTTGTTTATATTGGAAATTTGGAAGAAATTCCCAGCCAAACCAAAACAAATTTAACTGGCTCAGTTGTTTTAAATATTGATTGTTGGGGTACGCCTAAACAGCGTTTAATCATTTCAGAAATGGTTGAGCGTTTTTTTTATGCCTCAATCGGACGAGTAAACACTGAAAACTATCATTTTTACGGCAATGCACAACAGCAGTCAAAGCGAATGCAACTAGATACTAGCGTACCTAACTCAACACTAATGCGAGGAATGGTAACAATCGAATTACAAATATTATAAGGAGTGAAAATATGGCAACAGAAGTTATCCAAGGTAACAACTTAAAAGTATTTTATAGATTAAAGAAGTGGGCCAAAGAACGTCCAGCAGAATTGGTGCCTTATCAAACTTCGGCAAAATTAACGTTTAAGCGGGATTCGGATTCCACGAAAACTAAGGATGGTAATGTAGCGACTAGTGCCAGTCTTGAACCTGAATTAGAAGTAGAATTTATCAATAATAGTTCGATAGCAGCCGATGAATTCTACCAGAGTGTACTGAACAATGAGGAGGGGGAAGCATGGTTAGTTGATATTGATCGTCTCAATAAAGCTGGTAAAAATTTTGCTTGGTACATGCAAGTTACCGTTTCTGAAGATGAAACCGAAGCTAAAACTGGTGATGCCTCTGAACGCTCTATTACATTTGCTGTCAGTGGACAACCCAAACGGGGCTGGTTAGCTCTTACTCAAGATCAGCAAGACCAGGTAGATTATATTTTCCGTGGTACAGATAAAGTTGTCATGGCTGATGATGGCACCGAAGAAAACGGTGGAACTGCTTGGGAAGATGGAGATGAGGGTACATATGTACCTAAAGACGACTCGTCAAAATAGACAGCCCCGTAGGTATCAATGTAAAACCTACGAATAATGGGGCACTTATAAATTCTAATTAAAAGGAGAATGCATTATGGCAGATCGTACGAAACAACATTTAGTAATTTACAAAGGTGCAACCAAAGCCTTTGAAGGCGAAGTTGGTGAAAAAACAGTAGCTATTACAGGACTTGATGCCGGAACGATTGTTGCAGAAGGTGATTATCAAATTGCTTGGAGTGACGGTACTAACGAATCGGAGAAAGTAGATGTTCCAGCATTCACAGTTAATGCTTCTGCAGTTGATCCAGAAGTTGCAACCAATGTTACAACTACACCGACAGCTGATGGGGCAAACGTTACAGCTGAATAAACAAATTTAGTCGCCTTTGAAATGCACAATACCATAAGGGGCGGCATTTGTAGGAGCGTTAATAATGTTTTTTCAAATTAGTATATCAATATTATTAATTAATGCTTTTTTTAAACAAAAATTAAGGAGTAAACATAATATGAAAATTACAATTGCCGGAAAAGAACAAGAATTGAATTTTGGAGTTAGATTTGTACGAGAATTAGATAAGGTAGCTGGTATGGAAGCTGGCGGTATGTCATTAGGTATGGGACTAACAAAGTCTTTACCAGCCCTAAATGCGTATGATCCTGCAGTTCTTTCAGATGTAATCTATAGTGCAACCTTTAGAAACTCACCACGAGTTGGTCGTAATGATGTTGATGATTATTTAGATGGTCTAACCAGCGTTAAGGAATTTGAAAAACTATTCGATGATGTTTCCAAAGAAGTGAAGAAAGCAAATGTTCTTAAAGTGGCATTAAAAAACATGCAAGCCTAGATGATGAAAAAGAAATTAAGCAGACAAGTGAACAAGCTTATCAGGAAATATTGCTTAATTGTCTAGCATATCTAGGCTTTCATTCAATCGAAGAAATCGAAACAATGCCGTTCTCAGAATATTATTTACGGCTAGAAGCTTATTACATGCAAAAGTCTGAACAACGCCAAAATTTAGCTCTTCAAGCCTTTTTTAATCAGATGGTACAAGCAACTACGGGTAGCGATAAGAACCCCAAACCTAAGTACAAAAATCTTGATGATATGTATAATCTCGATGATGAAAAAGCTAATATCAGACATGTTTTCGAAGGATTACCAGTTAAGGAAAAGAAAGCAGATATTAACGAATTAACAGCTAGTCGTTGGGATGAATGGAAAAAAATACAAAAGGGAAGGAGGAAGAGAAATGGGCGAAACGTATAGTGTTACAGCAATGTTAAGCGCAGTTGATAAAAATTTTAGTTCGGTTATGCAAAAAGCAGCAAGCCAGACTGCTTCGTTTTCCGAAAAAGTCAAAGCAACAACTAGCGGTGTGGGTAAAAGCATGCTAGCTATAGGTGGTGCTACCACAGCTCTAGGAGTTAAATCTATTAAATCTTTTGGTAATTTCCAAGCTTCACTAAACAAAGCAGCAGTTACCGCTGGTGGAACTTCTAAGGATATTTCTGGATTGGCAGATGTTGCTAACAAAATGGGTGCCGATTTGCCTTTGAGCGCTCAAGATTCAGCTGATGCCATGATTGAAATGGCGCAAGCTGGTGCAGACGTAGGCCAAATCAAACAACAATTTCCAGCTATTGCACAAGCTTCAACAGCAGCAGGATCCGATTTAATCCAAACTGCCGGTGTTGTTCAAAACGCTATGAACATTTGGGGTGATAGTCTTAAGTCTCCTAATCAAGCTGCAGCAGCATTAGTTACTACGGCAAATGCAAGTAATGCTTCAGTGGAAGATATGCAACAAGCTTTAGCAACTATTGGTGGTACTGCGAAGGCGTCGGGAATGTCACTACAAGAAACTTCGACAGCAATAGGGTTACTAACCAACCGTGGGTTTAGTGCTGCGCAATCTTCGCAGGATTTAAATCACGCTATTTTACAAATGCAAGCCCCTAGCAAAGTAGCACAAAAGGCAATGCATAGTTTGGGTATTAGTTATACAGATGCTCAAGGTAATATGAAATCATTCCCATCAATACTTCAAGAAATTAGTCAATCAATGGATGGTATGACTTCAGCTGAAAAGCAAAAGAATTTGAAAGCTTTATTTGGTACTGCTGGTATGCAAGCGATAGGTCCATTGCTTGATTCTATTAACGATAAATCTGGAAGTACTCAAAAATCGTGGGATGGAATGTTTAATTCTATTCAAAAGAGTTCCTCAATTTCATCAGCTGCTGCTAAAACTTTAAGTACTCAAGCTTCAGAAATGCAAAAAAATGTTGGATCGAAAGTGGAACAAGTTGGTGGTAATTGGGAAGCTCTTCGCAACAAAGCAATGGATAGTAAAAATTCTATTACTGGTGGAATGCTAGATATGATTAATAAGACTATAACTTGGGCTGAAAATTCCAATAATGGGATAGCAAAGGTTATACGTGGTTTTATTGGATTATCTCCAGTTTTAGGACCAGCCATTGCAATTTTTGGTGGATTATTAATTGTTACAGCTAAAGTAGGTTCAGCAGTTGGCACCCTTGCCAAAGGATTCTTAGCGGTTGGTAAAGGTGTTGTGGGATTAGTTAGCAAACTAATTGGTGTTGCTACTGGTAATACTGCCGTAGGAGCAACCTCAGCTGGAGCAGCGACTGGTGAGAAAGCTGTTGGTAAAAGTGCCGAAAAAAGTGCCGGACAATTAATTGCCATGGGATTAGCCGTACTTGAAATAGGAGCTGGAATTGCCTTGGTACTTGGTGGCTTAGCATTATTAGTATTAAGTATCACCCAACTTGCTAAACAGGGGATGAACGGTGTAATTGCTATGGCGACATTTGGAGCTACAGTTGCTATATTAGCCGGTGTATTTGCATTGTTAGGGCCAGTTTTAACAGCTAGTGCAGTCGGGATGCTTGCTTTTGGTGTCGCTATTATTGCCGCCGGGGCAGGGGTTGCTTTATTTGGTACCGGTGTCCTAGCTATGGGAGCCGGATTAGCCTTAGCTGGTCAAGGAGTAACGGTTTTAGTTAACGCTTTTATTTTGCTAGGCAATAACATCGGGTTAATTATCCCGATTATGTCTTCAATTGGAGCTGGATTCAGCGCTCTTTTATCAGGAATATTGAATGCAGTGATTACAAATATACCTATAATTGGACAAATGTTTATTGCATTAGGTCAAACAATTTTAAATGTGATTAATACGTTATCACCTCAGATTATTCAAACAGTGATGAATTTATTACTGTTATTAGTAAATACGATTGTGACGTATACACCAATTTTTACCGCTAAAATAGCGCAATTAATCATTTCAATTTTAAATACTATTACTACTTATTTACCACAGATAATTTTAGCCGGAACTAACTTAATAGTGGCTCTGCTGAATGGAATTGCTCAAGCAATGCCAAGAATTATTACAGCTGCAGTAAATGTGATTGTTGCGTTTATTAATGGTATTGCTAATAATCTTGGAAGAATTATAAATGCCGGCATTAACTTACTCGCTAAATTCATCATGGGAATTGTTAATGCAATTCCTCGCCTTGCTAGCATTGCTGTACAAGCAGTGATGAAATTTGTATATGGTGTTGGTAATGCATTAGGCCAAGTGTTAGGGTCTGGGCAAAAACTCATCAATATGTTTGTCAAAGGTATTATGGATGGATTTGGTAAATCACAAAGTTCAGGTAAAGAAAATGCTAACAAGGTTGATAGCGGGATCAGAAGTGTGTCGTTATTAGATGTTGGTAAATTTTTAATTCAAGGATTTATCAATGGAATGGGCTCTATGGGTGGCGCTCTATGGGATGCAGCAGTTGGAATTGCTAATAAAGCAAAAAATGCTATTAAAAATGCATTAGGTATACACTCCCCATCAAGAGTTATGAAAAATGAAGTTGGTAAATGGATTCCAGCAGGTATTGCTGTTGGTATGAATAAAAATATCAGTTGGATTACATCAGCTGCTAAGAACATGGTTAGTGCTGCAACTATTTCAATTCCTTCTCCAGAATTTGAAGATTTTAGGAAAGGATTCAATCGTATTCAATCACTTTCGTCATCCGCTTTTAGTGGAAGTGTAAATGGATCAATGACATTGAACGCTTCAACCATGGATCAGCAAAATAACGCCTTACTACGCCGTATTGCTGATAAAAATACTAATCTTTACATGGATAGCGATACATTGGTTGGCACTACATCTGATAAATTCAACGGACAATTAGGAGCAACTTCCAATAACAACGAAAGGTGGAGCTGGTAATGCAGTACGGTTTTAGGGATTTACAGCCAACTAATAAAATTGAATATGAAGATATTCCCACCGAGGGCTTTGTTTTTGGGGGATTTGACAGTCGTAAAGTTGGGTGGTGGGTAACTTCAAGAGAAGCACCTACACCAGCTGAAAATGAAATAGTAGAATCGGTTGCTTACGCGCAAGGCGTCTATGATTTCTCAATGCTGAACGGTGAGCGTTTCTTTGGCAATCGAGAGATTACCTACAAAATCGTTATGCCATTAAGCGTCTATCATGAACGAAAAATATTTGAAGAAGAAATTAAGCGACAACTAATGCCGGTTGGTATTAGTAATCTAGTTGATACGCATGAAGATGGTTACTACTGGAGTGGCAAGTGTAAAAGTGTAGAAGTAGATGACGATGAAGAAAAAGGAATGTTGACGGCTACGGTGGTATTTGATTGTTACCCATTCGCTTTTACTAATAACTTAGAAGGCGCTGATGTTTGGGACGATGTGATATTCGATCATTGGATTTGGCAACCGGTTAAATTTAATATAACGGAATCAATGAATGTAACGCTTGAAAACATCGGTTCACGACCGGTTATTTGCCATTTTGCAGTAACTGGAAAAGTAACTGTGAAAGGCCCCGGCTTTAATGGTTATGAATTGACCAAAGATAATGCCGATAAAGCAACGATTACTATGCCGTTAGGTAAAAATAAATTTACGTTAAGTGGTTCTGGAACGATTGAGTTTAAGTTTAGACGTGAGGAGATGATCTAATGTATCGAGTGATTGCTTATGACGAACCAACCGACAAAGCTGGTTACGTTATCCATGACCCTGTTGTTGGTTTGGCAGCGTCAGAAGGTAAATTAACCATATCATCAAGTCAAACTAATACTTTGTCATTGACCTTAAATCAAGCTAACAAGTTATTCGGAAAAGTTAGACCAATGCACACGCACGTCGAGGTTTATGATTCTGATAACAGTGAATTGTTATTCAGAGGTAGAGCTTTGAAACCAGAACGTGAGATGAAGAACAACGGTCAATTCATTCAAACCTACGATTTTGAGAATATCGACAGTTATTTAATTGATAGCGTTCAACGCTACATTGAAATTGCTAACGCTACACCAGAGGAATTCTTAAAAAAGCTGATTGAGGAACATAATTCTCAAGTTCCAGAATACAAGCAGTTTACAGTTAGAAATGTTACAGTCACCAACAAAAAAGATAACACTTTACGCAAAGTGGATTACCAGACCACTAAGGATGCCATTAAAAAGCTACTGACTGATTCGATTGGTGGCAGTATCATTGTGGAATATAAAGACGGTAAGAATTACATCGACTACCTTAAAAGTCCGGGGCAAGACCACTCAATGGAAGCTCCGTTGAAGATTGCTGAAAACATGCAATCAGCTAAGGTTGCAATTGATCCATCTAAAGTAATCACTCGGTTAATTCCGTTAGGCGCTCAAATTGAAACACAAAAGCCCGATGAAAAACATGATGATAGTTCAGACGATGGCACGAAGTTGAGTGGGACGATGACAGCCGTCAATGGAGATTGGGGCCCAGCAATTAAGTTCGCAGCTAAATGTATGAAAACATCTGTTAGTGATGCCGAAGTAAGTACAATTAAAGACGTGATTAAACACGAATCAAACGGTAGTGAAACGATTGTAAATAATTGGGATAGTAACGCACAAGCGGGAACTCCTAGTAAAGGGTTACTACAATTTATCGAACCTACTTTTAAGGCGTACGCTGTCGAAGGCTATACCAACATTCTCAAGGGATTCCATCAGTTGTTAGCGATGTTCAATGATTCTAATTGGAAGAGTGACGTTCATACTGGCGGTTGGGGTCCAACAGGATCTAAGCGTTATGATAAATTAACAGTTGACATTACTCAGTCTGGAACTAGCGGGGGATGGGGTTCTCCATTTCCATCAGTTGGTCATGTAGCATTTGACGGCGGTCAATTGTTTGGTGTTCATGCTGGCGGTGAATTTCGTCAAAATGGATTCCATGATGGATTAGACTTTGGAACTGTTAAGTATCCGGGTAGTGATGTACATGCAATTCATGGTATGAAGATTACCCGAATTGGAAACATGGCTGGATTAGGATATTTTGTGCTCGGGCATTCTGACGACGGCTACAACATTGACTTTCAAGAAGCGTTCGCCAGTCGTAGCGACATTCATGTAAAGGTTGGTCAGTACGTTAAAACTGGTCAAGTAGTCGGCATAAGAACTACCGACCACTTGCACATCGGTATCACCAAAAAAGATTTCGATTACGCCTTAAGATATGCTTTTACTAACAACGGAACATGGATTGACCCAGAGCCGTTGATTTTTGGTAAAAGTAAACAGACACGTTCACTTAACGAAACAAAATTTCTTTCAACTAAAACAGATGATTCTAACTCTCCATTGGCAAAACAAGAATTAGATATTCAAGCTGGAATTGATATGTTCAATAAGGCTAAAGCTGCACATCTTGAATATGCTATGGACTATAGAAGAGCTGACATTTTGACAAATCAGAAACACGCTGATTGTTCGTCATTTGTCAGCTATTTTATTGAGTTGGCAATTCACGAGACAGATCGCACGCTCTACAATACTGAAACACTACATGGATTTCTTAAAAATCACGGCTATTTATTGCATTACGAAGGTACTAATAATACGTTACCAGCAATGCAAACTGGTGATGTAATCATTATGGGTAAAAAAGGACAATCGGCAGGTGCAGCAGGACATACCGCTGTCATGAAAGATGCTGATACCGTGCTGGAATGTTCCAGTGGTTGGCCTGGCGGTTATCCGGACGGTGCAGATGTTTTCGAACATGGTAAGGGTTCCAATCCAACACTTGCTAACTGGTTTAGCTATGACGCTAATAACTGGTCTGGTGAGTGGTACTGGTATCTTTATCGTTTTAGTGGAAACATTCCAGAACAAGATTCTGGTGACCAAAAAGGTGGAACGATTAAGTCTGGCGTTAGATATACGATTGCACCAGTTAATGATGGTAAAGACTACCTAGATATTCCGGAGTTTCAGAAGGAGTTTGGGATTATCAATGGAGTGGTTACGTGGGACAACATCAAAGACCCAGCCCAATTACTAACTAAGGGTAAAGCATGGATTAAAGCACAGAAAGCTTCAACTAACACCTTTACCGTCAGTGCTATTGAGTTGAATGAATACGAACGATTTAAAGTTTATGATCGTTACTTATTCATTAATCCATATGTAGCTGAACAACAACTACTAACAATTATTGAAAAAGAAATCGATTTGAACAAGCCACATAAATCAACGATGACCTTTGGTGACAAAACTACAAAGTTAACTGATTACCAGAATGATTTCAAAAAAGTTAGCAAAGATGTGGAATCTTTAAAAAGTACGATGTCAACTGTATCTGGCGATGTTTCAAGCATGCGCACAGGAACGTCAGATGCAACGCTCGCTTCGATTAATGAACAGTTAGGTACTGTTGATGTACCACAACTTAAAAAGGACTACGAAGGTACTCAGAAAGATATTGAGGATAGTAAAACAAGGCTTGAAACAGCTGAAACAGATTTAAAAGTAGTCAAAGAAGATGACGAAGCTACCAAGCAAACTTTGGAAGAACAAAAGAAGACAATTGCTGACTTAGATGAACGATTGAAGAAATTAGAAGGGGGTAATGCTAATGGTACAGGTGTATAAGGATATTACCAAAGTACAAAAAGATGCAAAAAAAGTTGCAGAAATTGCTGATATAATCCGGCACGCTACGGTAGGTTCAGATGTAAGAGAAGCAATGGCACAGGGATTTGAAACCATTGATGATTCAGAGGTGATTAATCACCTTATTGATGATGTGAATAATTTAACGAATGAGATTATAGGTTATCGTACTGATGTTAAGGAACTGACCAAGAAGGTTCAGAAATCCATTGATGATAACCATACTGATATTGAAAATATTGGCAAAAAAAATCAAGAAACACTTGATAAATTTGATAGTGATTGGCAAGAAAAAATTAATCGTATTATTTTGGGGACGGATTTACCAACGCTCGAGCGAATTATCGACGAAAAACTAAATGAGAGAGGGGTGTAGTCAATGAGTATGTATCTTAAGTTTCGCATAGGTAAAGATAAGCGAAAACTAGTTCCGATTAATGGCTTTGAATTGAAAGATGCTGATTCTAACAATCCACAATGGCTACAAGGTCGGCAAAACGAAGACGGTGGACGACAAGTATTTGTCGATTTAGAAGATGAGAATGGCTCTCCGGTTAATTTAACGGGAGCAAGTGCCGTGTTTAAAGGTGTGCTACCAGGTGGACAGTACAAAATCTGGGATCATAAAAGTAGCACAATCATTGATGCACAAGCCGGACGATTCCGTTATACATTTCCAAAACGGGCAATGGCGATTGCTGGTTCGTATAAACAAGCGTTCTTTGAAATCTTTCGTGAAGGTACCAGGTTAGCAACACTCGAATTCAATTTTGAAGTGTTAGCGGACCTTGTAGAAGAGAACATCATTCCGAGTGACTATATCACTCCATTTGAAGACTTGTACGGCAAGCTTAAAGAATATCTTGTTAAATTCAACGGTGACTTTGATGCTGCAATGGCTCAATGGAAGAAAGATGTTGCTGAATTAATTACTGAACTTAATGCTGATATTAGCGGTATCAACTTGACCATTACCGAAATTAAGGCACAACTTTCAGCACTAGAAGACAAGATTAAAGCTGATGGATTGCTTACGCAGGCTGATTTTGATGTGCAAATGAAAACGTTGATGGACACCATTGAAAGTGAATTGGCTATTTTAAAACAGCCAATCTACGTGGAACAAACTATCTATGGTGATCCAGTCGAAGAACAAGCACCAGAAATTAAGCAGAAGTTAGACAGCTTAACCGTTGGAATTAATCCAGATAAGTTTAATTTTGTGTTCATCACTGATCCACATTATGCATCCTCGGAAGAGACTGCTAATCTATCAGTTAGCTACGGAGTTAATCACGTTAACAGAGCGCTCTACTTAGACCAATACGTAGATATGATGATTCTTGGTGGAGATAATATTGATGGAAACCAAGCCAGCATTGAAGGTATTCTAACCGACCAAGCTCAGATTGCTACTGAATTTTTGTTTGGAAGTGATAATAATTCGGATAAGTTCCCATTAAAAGGTAATCATGATGATGGTACGCAACGACAGGCTTACTTTGAGGCGGGAAGACGCCCTGACCGTATTCCTAGTTTGCCGGCTGTCATTACGGACGCTCAATTTAAAAGAGATTATCATACCGGCGATTTGTTATTTGGCGAAACACGAAAAGGGAATAGCAACTATTTCTACAAAGATTATCCGGATAAAAAAATTCGTATAATTGGATTAGATTCGAATGATCGCCCAGAAATAAAAAATGACGACGGAACCGAAAAATATTTAGGAATTTGGCATCTAGGCTATCGACAAGAACAAATTAATTGGTTAGCTAATGTGGCTTTAAAAAACGTTCCGGAAGACTATACCACTCTAATTGTGGCTCACATGCAATCATACGTTAAAAATGGAACCAACATTCACAATGCCGATTTAGTAAACAAGGTTATTGGAGACTTTATTACTGGCGGTTCTACTACATTGACTAGTGATGATGAAGATTGGGAAGTTAATGTTAAGACAGATTTCACACAACAAGGAGCACGAGTTCTAGCTGGATGGATTCATGGACACGAGCATTCAGAAAACATTCGGACGGACGGTGGATACAATAATATTGGCATCTTAGCTTCTATCGGACTTGGAGAAGCTCAGAATTGGCTCGGTGACACTGATGGTTGGAACTTAATTGAATTGGACACTGAGAAACGAACGCTAACTTTAAAAGGTTTTGGGATTGCGACCGATCGCAAATTTGATTATTAGGAGGGATTAGATTGGTAAAAAAAGTAGATCCAATTCAAGCAGTTAACAAACTAAAACATAAAATCGATTTGAATGAAAAAAGAGCAGTCGTTCCCGTCGATAAAGAACATGCTGGGCGAGTTACGCCAGCGCAATATAATAAGTTTAGAGGTGCTGCTGGTTACCGCGAATATATTGAACACGTCGACATCGAAAAAATTGACCCCGGACGCTATACTGGAATTTATTTGGGAAACACAATCTTAGGTGCAAATGATAGCGGTGTTTCACTGGTAGATAAAACTCAAGGAGATGCGAAGCATGTCCAGTACCTAGTAACGACTTCAAATAATGGACGAATCTATTATAAAAACACGCATATTAATGGCAGTAATCCTAGTACTTCACCTAGCGGATGGGGTGAAATCCTCAAGCATTATGTGCTTTGGGAAGGCAACGCTGATGCCGTAGGAACTACTCTAACGCTTAGTGATAATCTGGATAAATACCGCTATATTGAAATCACATATCAGTTTGGTGATCATATCGAAGTCGCTACAGTATTAGCGAGTGCCAATAACTATGCGGTTGCTAGAAATAATCCGCATAATGATGAACTATTCAACGAAATATTTGAAACAACTTTACTTAAAGATACAAAAGATCATACAAAACTGACTATTAGTAGTAACTTTGCTTACCTCGACACCGGCGGAGCGATTAATAAAATTGATGATAAGGCGCAAATTTGGAAAATTAGGGGGCTGGTATAATGAAGCTCGTAATCAATGATAAGAGTGAGATTTTGGCGTTCACCGTTTTTGGCGATGTTGATAACTCGGTAGAATACGAAGGAGAAGTTCCAGAAGATTTCAGAGATAAATTCAAGCCTAAGTTTTACATGCTAGTAGATGGAGTAATAGTTGAGAATCCGAATTATGTGGAACCTGAACCACCGGAAATTGGGCCGTCAGCAATCGAACAACAAGTAGCAGCTCTTGGATATCAACAAATGCAAGATAGCCAAGATAAACAAAAATTAGTTAAACAGAATGCTCAAATAGCATATCAAGTTATGCAAATTCAACAACAATTAGGAGGACAAAACGCATGATGAATTTCCCAGATTTTAACTCAATTAAAAGTTGGTACGATGCACAATTATGGACAAAAGATATGGTTAGTGACGGTGTTGTATGTAACAAGATTACAGCGGAACAATATAAAGAAATCGTTGGAGAAGATTACGTAGCGCCTGAAACATAGGCGTTTTTTATTTCTCTTAGTAGTAAAATAATTATTAAATAAATTACTAGGAGAATATTGAAATGGATGCAACAACTTTAGACGTAATTATTACAGGCGGAATATCAGTGTTTGGTGCAGGTTTATCATTTTTAGGAGCTCGAAAGGGTGCTAAGACACAAATGGAAACAACTGAAAAATCCGTCGAGAATAATATGGAGATTGCTAGGATGAACATTGAAGAAAAATTAATTGCTGAGAATAAGATTAACTGGAATAACAGGACACGCGAATTAATTTCTAAATTTATACGCCAATGTTTTGATATTAATCATGGCATTGATCAGGTTCAAATTATTAATAAAAAGCGAGAATTGTCTGTCGATCCTTCGCTACCAAGTAAAGAACGAAATAAATATTCTAAGCTTTCTAAAGAAGATTTAGAAATGGCGAAAGAAACAATGGTAACAATTTCCAACGCTGTAGAAACCGTCACGGAAATCAGATTACACATTTTTGATAGATCAGATTCGTTGGGAAATGAATTACTAGAAAGAATAATAGATGTCGAAAAGTACTTTCAAAGGATGGAGAAAATTCCTTCTACGGAGCTGTCTCAATTAACAGAATTAGCAAGAAACTACTTTGAAATTCAATGGAAAGAATTGACTAAAGATATCAAATAGGTATCTTTTTTTATTTTGGGTAAGAAAGGAGGATGTAATACAGTGCCATTTCATGTAAGTTTATTGCAATCTTATATGGCAATCGTTGATGATAAATTGATGATTGCTTTTTTGTTTGCAGTAATTTTAGATATTGGGACTGGAATGGCTAAAGGGATTATTAATCAAAGAACGAGTAAATTGAATAGTACTAAGGGATTATTTGGGTTAATTAAACATTCTACGGTAATATTTTTAGTTTTATTGGTTTATCCGTTCATGAATGCAATCGGGTTTGAACCAACAGCTAATGCGTTATTAATTTTTTATATCGTAACATATGCAATATCTGTTGTTGAAAATTTGGGTCAAATGGGAGTGCCATTTCCAGACTTTATCAAAAAATATTTTGTGAAGCTTCAAGATGATTATAGTAAAGGGGGACATAATGACAAAATTAAATAAGCTAAAATGGGTTGTTGCGATTGCAATGGCTTTTTTTATTGGAGTAAATACCGCTCCGCTGGTTAGTGCCAATGCTGGTAGTTCTACCAATAATCAATATACTAATACACAACATGAAGCAACTCAGAAACATTCAACTACTGACAAAGCTAAAACGGGTAATAAAGACGCTAGAAAATCGGTTACTTCAGTGCGTAGCCAAGGCGTCGATTGGGCTAAGTATCAAGGTTATAACGGTGTTAAAGGCTATAAGAACGACCAATTTGCCATTGCTCAAATTGGTGGATCTTATGGTGGAACTTTCATTAATCAAGCAACTTATAATAGTCAAGTTGCTAGTGCGCTTAATCAAGGTATGCGAGCTCATACTTACATTTGGTATGGTGTTGGTGGTAGTACACAACTGGGCAAGCAATGCTTAGACTACTACTTGCCACGAGTTAAGACACCTAAAGGTTCGATCGTAGCATTGGACTATGAAGATGGTGCAAGTGGAAGTGTTAAAGAAAACACAGACGCTATCATTGCTGGTATGCAACAAATTAAGAATGCTGGATATACTCCAATGTACTACAGTTATAAACCATATACTCTAGCACATGTTGATTATCAACGAATTGTAAAACGCTTTGGGACTAGTTTGTGGATTGCAGCTTATCCAGATTATAATGTGCGGAGCACACCATATTGGGGAACTTTCCCAACAATGGATGGAGTGGCTATCTGGCAGTTCACTTCCACTTATATTAATGGCGGACTAGATGGCAACGTTGATTTAACCGGAATTACAAAGAACGGTTATGATGGTAATACACCAACTCCAAGTAAACCAACTAACAAGAAGGCTGTTCACGTAACCTATGCCTTACATCAAAAAGGCAAACAATGGTTAAGCCCAGTCAAAGATTTTGGCTCTGGATCAAATGGTTTTGCTGGAGTTCCTAATAGCGTGCATGACATGCTTTATATCAAAGTTAACCATGGAACTATTAAGTATCGTGTCCACACCAAAGAAGACGGCTGGTTACCATGGGTACACAAAGCTAATAAGAATGATACGGTTAACGGAGTTGCCGGAATTAAAGGTCACACGATCGACGGAGTTCAGATGTACTACACAACTCCATCTGGTGAAACTTACCAACAAGCGTACTATCGTTCACAAACAACTCAACGAGCTAACTACTTAGGAACGTGTGCCGACAATGGTTCAGTTGCTGGTTATGATAGCTGGGCTGGAATGCTAGGCGAACCTTTGGATAGATTACAGATTCATATTAACGACAATAGTAAGTATTAATATAGAGTGTGTTTTATTTGAATATTTAAATTTAAAATGTTAGAGTTACTTTATCCCCAGGATTTTGAACGTTATATCGAAACCCTTTTAAAAAGCCTATTCAGTTTAATTACTGGATAGGCTTTTTTATTTTACATAAAAATAAAAAACACTCAACCTAATTAAAGATTGGATGTTTTTTATGGTTTGGCAGGCGTTTGGCAGGCACTATATAACCAAAACCTACTGTTATCAGCATTTCGGACTATATTAATATGATTCGGGAGAGATTCGAACTCTCGACCGTCCGCTTAGAAGGCGGATGCTCTATCCAGCTGAGCTACCGAACCGTACTTAAACAGTATATTTAAAAACGATCGTTCTGTCAATGGAATTATTACAAATAGAGGGATGAAAAAAGTGGATATAAATCGCAATTAACAAAGCAATTTCAACATTATAAATTAAAGAAATTAAACGGGGTTAAACGCTTTAATTAATTTGAATTATTAGGTATTATTAAATTAGAAGTTAACGAATAGAGGGTGGCTTAAATGAAAAAAATTATCTCGGTTTTACTTTCGCTGATGGTAGTAACATTATTTATGAGTGCATGCACCCATAATAAAGTTTATGGCACGGTAGTGGTGTCTCCTGAAAAATACAAGCAAATTTCAGCAGATAAGAAGTTGATTGAGAAGACTATCAGTGGTCTAGAAAAGTTTAATTCTGAAAACCCAGAAACAGAAAAATCAGTGATGAGATCTCTAGATGCTTTGATTAAAAAGGGCCAAAGGAAAATGAACGATAGTGATCGAGTAAAATTTGAGGCACTTTTAGGCGATCATAAAAATGGAGTTAAAGGGATCGTTAAGAAAGCTTACACTCATCAACGGGGTTTTGATGATGACTTGAGTGGTAGGATTAGATCAAATATGTTGAAATCAATTAAATTAATGACGCATGGAATTACTAAAAACGAAAATGATCGAAAAAAAATATATAAACAAGTTTTAGAAGATACTAAAGCAGATAAAAACCTATATAAAATTGGCGGAAATGAATAAAAAATGGGGACAACGAAGTAACATTATTTATATGATGCTTCGTTGTTTTTTGTTGCTTATATTTATGTTAATATACAGTTCTTAATTATTAGAATATTACTAAATGCGGATACATGGGTATTTTTGCACATATTTCAATAAAAGCATAAATTTTAATATATTTTAAGAAATAAAATGCGCGAAAATCGTTCATTTGTAGAGGTTTATACGGTATCATGGACATTAAGGGTATAATCCGCATGTTATTTAAAAAGTTAGTTTATTGTAAAAAAGTTTCCATTGGATTAAACTCTAAAACGTGAATCAAGCGTTTATAAATGTGAGGTGCTGAATATGAAGGAAGATCCTAGAATTATTAAGACATTAAGTAAATTGCAAAAGGCTTTTGTGATGTTATTGAAGACATATGACGCTGGAGATATTAATGTTAGGCAAATTAGTGATGAAGCTGGGGTAACCCGTGGAGCTTTTTATTCACATTTTTCTGACAAAAAAGAATTTGTTAATTTTACGATTAACGAACTAGTGGGCTCTTTATTTAATTCATCATTAAAGGATTCAGTTGGATTTGTCGATGAGGTTAATCACAAAAATGCTCATGGAACTAATGTACTATCAGTCTCCAACTTTTTTGATAAAGTTGCAGCAGATTATCAAACGTATACGATTGTATTAGATACGGAAAAATTGCCTCAGTTTACCGAGGTGCTTAAAGAACGTTTGAATTCAGAAATTAAAACTTTTGCTGAATATTACGGCAAAAAGGTAAAGCATGATGGTTTTCCCATTGAAGTTTTAAGCTCATACTATGTAAATGGTCTAATTGGAATGATTAGAATGTGGCTTGATGAAGGAATGGTATACACTTCACATTATATGGCAAATGCGGCCAAGAAAATTTTAGGAACAAAAATTCAAATTGATAGTCAAAATATTGACCTTTCCGATTTTTTCGTAGATTAACATTGACTATTATTTAAATCTACAGTATAGTATTAACGTTGGTGTGGTCTCCACGCTACAACCGCACAAAGTGAGTTTTAAAGCATAGCACTTACTTTGGCGAGTCTTAGAATTAAGGAGGTGCACGTTGTGTACGCAATTATTAAAACTGGTGGTAAACAACTTAAAGTTGAAGAAGGTCAATCAGTATTCGTTGAAAAGTTAAACGTCGCTGAAGGCGAAAAAGTTACTTTTGATCAAGTTCTTTTTGTAGGTGGCGAATCTACAAAGGTTGGTTCTCCTGTTGTTGAAGGTGCTTCAGTTGCTGGAACTGTTGAAAAACAAGGTAAGCAAAAGAAGATTACTACTTTCAAGTACAAGGCTAAGAAGAACCAACATACAAAGACTGGTCATCGTCAACCATATACAAAAGTTATGATTGATTCAATCAACGCTTAATTTGATTGAAGGTGATGTGGCATGATACAGACTTGTTTTTATAGAGATAAAGATCGAATCAGTGGTTTTAAGATAACTGGTCATGCTGACTCTGGTGAGTATGGACGTGATATCGTATGTGCGGCTGTGTCAGTCTTATCGATAAATACAGTTAACAGTATCGAGCAAATCACTAAGATAATGCCACTAGTTGATTCAGACGATGAAAATGGTGGATTTTTATCTGTTAATGTTCCTGAAAGCAGTGATGTTGATTCGAATCGAATGGCTCAAGTTTTACTTGAGGCACTTGAGATTGGATTAAGGGATATTAGTAAGTCATACAAAGAATATCTAGTAATGAATTAATTTATTCGGAGGTGTAATTAACCATGGAAATGAATCTACAATTCTTCTCTCATCATAAGGGGGGCGGTTCCACTTCTAACGGCCGTGACTCAGCTGGTCGTCGTCTTGGAACAAAGCGTGCTGACGGACAAGCTGCTAAGGCAGGTATGATTATCTACCGTCAACGTGGAACACATATTTACCCTGGTGTAAATGTTGGTCGTGGAAACGATGATACTTTGTTTGCACTTGCAGATGGTGTCGTTCGTTTTGAACGTAAAGGTCGCGACAAGCGTCAAGTTTCTGTATATCCAGTAGCAGATGCTGAATAAGCTTTAAAAAAGCAAATTTCAGGTCGGGACAATAACTTTGTTCCGGCCTTTTTTAATGATTTTCTTGTTAAAAAGAGAATCGATTGATATCATTAGTTCTAGAATTAATTGGAGGAATCTTTTTATGAGTACAATTTCAACATCTGATTTTAAAAATGGTTTGACCATTGAATTTGATGATAATATTTGGCGCATTGTTGAATTTCAACATGTTAAGCCGGGTAAAGGTAGTGCCTTTGTGCGTACTAAGTTGAAGAACTTAAGAAATGGCGCTGTTCAAGAAAAAACTTTCCGTGCCGGCGAAAAAATGGAACAAGCTAATATTGAGACAAAACGTATGCAATATCTATATAATGATGGTGCTAACTACGTTTTCATGGATAACAATACGTATGAACAAGTTGAAATTCCTAATGAACGTCTTGAAGAAGAGAAAAATTATTTAGTTGAGAACATGGAAGTAAGTATCGCATTCTTTGGTACTGAAACACTTGGTGTTGAAGTGCCTAAGAATATTACTTTAAAAGTTACTGCTACAGAACCTGGTATTAAAGGTAATACTGCTAGTGGTGGCTCAAAACCAGCTACAATGGAAACTGGTCTGGTGGTTCAAGTTCCTTTCTTCGTTAATGAGGGAGATGCTCTTAACATCAATACTCAAGATGGTACTTATATTTCACGCGCTTAATTTTTGGAGGCAATATAATGGCAGATACGAAATACTTGGAGTTAAGTAATTCTAGTTCAAAGAGTGGCGGGATTGCGATAGCACCTGATGTTATTGAATCAATTGCAGGAATTACGGTTGATCAAATCGATGGTGTTCACTTAATTGGTAATAATATTTCGAAGGGCTTCAATACAATTTTAGGACGTGATTCCTTGGGATTAGGTACAAAATTAATTGAAGATGATCGTGGCTTAGTCATTAATGTTAGTGTAATGCTTGATTTTGGAGTATCTGTTCCACAAGTTGCTACTAAGATTCAAGATCGAGTTAAGCAACAGATGTTGTTTATGACCGAAATTGTGATTAATGAAGTTAACGTGCAAGTCAACGGAATGATGCCAGATACGACGACATCTGATATTGATCCCGATGATATTTTTTCAGAAAATAATGGTGATAAATAGTGAGTTTAAATCGACATCAAATTCGAGAGAGCGCCTTTAAGATTATCTTTGCTAAAAGTGCTAATCCAGACGCTGATCTAAGCGAATTGCAAGATCAAGTTTTAGAAGAATTTCATGAGACAGAAGCTCCCGATCAATTCTTAAAAGATTTGGTTATGGGAGTTAGCTTAAATCTTGAAGCTATTAATGAAACGATTAGTGGAGAGTTGAAAAAGGGATGGACAGTAAAACGTTTAGAAAGTCCTGACCGCGTTATATTACAGATGGGTACTTATGAAATTAAGTACACTGAAACACCAGATAAAGTTGCGATTAATGAAGCTTTGGAGTTAGCTAAGAAGTATACTGATGAAGATGCTCGTAAATTTATCAATGGAGTTTTATCTAATATCGCAAAATAATTAAAAAATGGTTGTGAATATCACTTGATATTTACAACCATTTTTAATTTGTTTAAGATTTAAAAAGAAAATGCATCTTATGATATGATTTAAGATGGATAAATATTTGAAACGGAGGAGTAATAATGGGCCAAATTATTGATGGAAAAACTTTAGCTGCTGAGATTGATAAACAAACAATGACTGAAGTACAAAAATTGAAAAATCAAGGTGTCGAACCACATCTTGTTGTGGTTCTAGTTGGTGAAAATCCAGCAAGTCAAATTTACGTAAGAAATAAAGAAAAGCGCGCTAATAAGTTAGGCATTAAATCAACGCTAGTTACGATGAATGCCGATATTAGCGAAAATGAATTGCTCCTAAAAATCCAAGAATTAAATCAAACCGAAGATGTGAATGCCATTCTGGTCCAAATGCCACTCCCTAAGCATATCGATGCTTTTAAAGTAACGATGGCCATTGATCCGCGTAAGGATGTTGATGGCTTTCATCCAGTTAACGTGGGGAAACTTTTCGAAGGAAAGACGCAACACACGCCCATTGCATGTACACCGCAAGGAATTATGGAGATGTTCCAAAAATATCATATAGATATTCAAGGTAAGCGTGCAGTAGTGGTGGGACGTAGTTCGATTGTTGGAAAACCAATGGCAGCATTACTATTGAATGCCAACGCAACAGTTACATTGGCTCATAGTTATACTAAAAATTTAGCCGCTCTGACTAAAGAAGCAGATATCTTGGTGGTCGCAACAGGTATTGCCCATTTTATTAAAGAAGATCAGGTTAAAGAAGGTGCAGTTGTTATCGACGTTGGTATGGACCGCGATGAAAATGGTAAACTAACGGGAGACGTTGATTTCGAGAATGTCGAAAAACATGTTTCATACATCACCCCCGTTCCTAAGGGCGTTGGTCCGATGACAATATCAATGTTAATGAAACAAACGGTGAATTTAACTAAATGGAGTATTTAAATGCAAGAAGATAAGTATTTAACGGTCAGTGCACTAACCAATTATATTAAACGAAAATTTGATGCTGATCCGTATTTACATCGCGTTTATTTAGTGGGGGAAATTTCAAACTTTCGCTTAAGAACTAACAGTCACCAATATTTTAGTTTGAAGGACGAAAACGCGAAGATTAGTGCGATCATGTTTAAATCTGCATTTGCGAAGGTTAAGTTTCAACCTGAAGAAGGCATGCGAGTGATTGTGAGTGGGCGAATTAGTTTATACCCAGGAAATGGTAGTTACCAAATTTATGTCGATAGTATGCAACCGGATGGTGTAGGAGCTTTATATCAAGCATATGAACAGTTAAAGATAAAATTATCCCAAGAAGGTTTATTTGAAGCCCCTAAGCTACCAATTCCTAAGTATCCCCGTAAGATTGCGATTGTGACTAGCCCTTCTGGGGCCGTGATTAGAGATATTATCACGACGGTGAGCCGTCGTTATCCGATTGTTCAACTGGTTTTATTTCCAGCTTTAGTTCAAGGTAATGAGGCAGCCAATAGTATAGCTGCACAAATAAAGATGATTAATACGTTGGATGATTTTGATACCATCATTATTGGCCGAGGTGGGGGCTCAATTGAAGATTTATGGCCATTCAATGAAGAAGTAGTTGCTCGAGCAATCTTTGCAAGTAAGTTACCGGTTATTTCCTCTGTCGGACATGAAACAGATACGACAATCGCCGATTTAGTTGCAGATATGCGGGCAGCAACTCCAACGGCCGCCGCTGAACTAGCTACGCCTGTACTGACCGATATCTTAGAAGAGCTTCAAAAACTCCAGCTACAAACTATTGTGGCGTTTAGAAATATTTTAAAAATGCGTAGCCAGCAGGTTCAACATTTACAACAATCGTATATTTTTCAAGAACCTCAACGTTTATATGAAGGTTATGTGCAAAATGTTGATATTTTAACGGAAAAGTTGATTTCGTTGGAGAAACAACAAATTACTACAGCTGAGGGATCATTTAAAACTCTAAATTCAAGATTGTTAGCCAATACTCCAGCTAGTAGAATTAAAATGGCAAAACAAAATGTTGAGCATCTACGACAGATGACCAATAATAATATAACTAATCGTTTTTCAAAGTATGCGAATGATTTGAATTCGCTGATTGGATCTTTAGATACTCTGAGCCCCCTCAAGATAATGAGTAGAGGTTATACTTATGTAACTAGAGATACGAAGGTCGTTAAATCGATTGAGGATTTATCAATTGACGATAAAATTCAACTGAATTTTAGTGATGGTAGTGCAAATGCAGTAATTAAAACAATTAACAGCGAGGATAAATAATGGCTGAAGAAAAAACATTTGAAGAAAATTTACAAGAATTACAACAAGTTGTTTCCAATTTAGAACAAGGTGATATTCCATTGGAAAAAGCTTTGACAGAATTTCAAAAAGGAATTCAGTTAAGTTCGGAATTACAAGAAACCCTAAAAAATGCTGAAAAAACTCTTACAAAAGTTATGCAAGACAATGGTGAAGAGACTAACTTAGATTTGGGGACAGACGGAGAAAATGAATAGTAATTTTGATGACTTTGTCAAACAAAACGTAGAATTACTTGATCAGCACATCGATGAATTGTTTGATAGTGATTCAACATTGAATACCGATTTAAAAATGATGATGAAGTATTCAATTGACGCTGGTGGCAAGCGAGTTCGTCCGTTAGTTTTATTGGCAATTTTGAAAGCATTCGGAAAGACCCCTAATTACGATATCCTAACAGTCGCAGCAGCTCTCGAAGCTGTACATACATACTCGTTGATTCATGATGATTTACCCGCAATGGATAACGATGATTTACGGCGTGGACGACCAACCAGCCATAAGAAGTTTGGTGAGGCAGAGGCTATCTTGGCTGGTGATGCACTTTTAACGGTGGCCTTTCAATGGATTAGCTCAACCAATTTAAAGGATCGGATTAAAAGTGAATTGGTGTTATCCTTGGCAAGTGATGCTGGGGCTTCAGGGATGATTGCTGGCCAATTATTGGATATTCAAGGAAATCAGCGACATTATTCCTTAGCTGAACTCAAACATTTACATCATCTTAAAACCGGCAAAATGCTATTATTCCCAGCGGAAGCGGCGTTGATAATGAAGCCAAGCAAACTTCAAGTTGCCGAATTGGTTAAAGATTTTATGGCAAACTTTGGTTTAGCCTTTCAAATCCATGACGATATAATTGATGTAACAGAAAGTACAGCGATCCTTGGTAAAACGGCTGGAAAAGATGTAGATTTAAATAAAAATACGTACGTTAACTTACTCGGGTTAAGTGGAGCAAAAGAAGAATTAAATCAGGTTCTTCAAAAATGTGAACAAGACTTAACCTCCTTAGGTGAATTACAGCCAGAAATGGATTTGATGATTTTAGAAGGTTTTTTAACGTATTTAAAATAATGGAGAATTAACGATGGCAAAAGAACGCGTAGATGTATTGCTGGTAGAACAGGGACTTTTTGATACCCGTGAAAAAGCAAAAAGAGCCGTAATGGCCGGAGAAATTTTAGGAGACAACGAGGAGCGTTTGGATAAACCTGGTGTCAAGATTGACCCTTCAGTTAAGTTACATTTAAAGGGTAAACCAATGCCCTATGTTAGCCGTGGAGGCTTAAAATTAGAAAAAGCATTGAAAGTCTTTGGCCTTGATGTTAAGGGGCTTACAGTATTAGATATAGGTTCTTCGACAGGTGGATTTACTGACGTTATGCTCCAAAATGGTGCGAAGCTTAGTTATGCTTTAGATGTAGGAACTAATCAATTAGTATGGAAATTACGTGAGGACCCACGAGTGGTGGTAATGGAAAATACTAATTTTAGATACAGTAAATTAGAAGACTTTACTGAGGGACAACCAGAGTTTGCATCAATTGATGTTTCATTTATCTCATTAAAACTAATTTTACCAGCGCTTAAAAATATTATTAAAACGCATGGATCAGTTGTCAGCTTGATTAAACCCCAGTTTGAAGCCGGTAGAGAAAATGTTGGAAAGCATGGCATCGTTCGTGACCGTAAAGTTCATGAAGAGGTCCTTAAAAATGTACTAGCAATGGCCAATGCGGAAGGTTTCAACGTAAAGGGACTTGATTTTTCACCAATTAAGGGTGGAGAAGGCAATATCGAATTTTTAGCCTGGCTTGAACGATCCGATACGGATCAAGGAGTGATTGAAGAGAATGTTGATACCCAAAAAGTGATTGATAGTGCATATTCCAACTTAAATTCATAGGTGAAACAATGCGAAAAAACGACCGACATGAACTAATTAAACAAATTATCAACGAAAATGAAATTGATCGTCAAGAAGATATCGTACTTCACTTGCAGGAGCAGGGCGTTGAAGTGACGCAGGCGACCGTTTCAAGGGATATTCGTGAATTAAAATTAATTAAATCACCCACTAAAAAAGGTGGAGTACGATATTCTCTCCCTAAAGGGGATACTTCCCAAATTGAACAACGACTTTTTACGTTATTAAGTTCGGCTTTGATTTCAATTAAAGTTCAGGAAAAGTTTGTGTTTATTGATTTAAAGCCAGGAAACGGAGCTAGTATTTCAGCAACGCTAAAACAGGTCCACTATGGGTTTGTTTTTGCAGCAGTTAGTGATGACAATGGAGTGCTAGTTATTTGTACTGATGATGAACATGCAGTCCGATTAAAGGATCGGATTACACAATCAATTGCTTACATCTAGGAGAATTAGATATGTTATTGGAATTATCTATAAAGGATTTCGCAATTATCGAGAAGCTTGATGTTAGTTTCAACCAAGGAATGACTGTTCTGACGGGAGAAACTGGTGCAGGTAAGTCAATTATTATTGATGCCGTAGGACTTTTAGCTGGTGGAAGAGGCTCAGCAGATTTTGTAAGAACCGGCGCAGACAAGGCGGTTCTACAAGGTGTTTTTGATATCGCTGAGATTGATAATACTAAAAATGCGTTAATTAAGTTAGGAATCGACGCAACCAATGATTTAGTGATTACTCGGGAACTCCATAAGGGTGGTCGAAGTGTTTGTCGAATCAATGGCACGATCGTTAATCTAAATAGTCTAAAATCAGTCGGAGAAACTTTAATTGATATTCACGGACAAAATGAACATCAAGAACTAATGAATAGTGAAAAACATCTAGCATTGTTAGATCATTTTGACGAAAAAATGGTTGGTAAAGTCCGTGCTAAATATGAAGAAGCTTACGCTGATTATTCTAAATTAAACCAACAATTAAATAAAAGTCGTAAGAACGAACATGAATGGAATCAACGCGTTGACATGTTGCAATTTCAAGTGGAAGAAATTAAGTCTGCCAATTTAATGGCTGGTGAAGATGAGGAACTTGAAAAAAGACGGGATCAATTAAACAACTTTCAAAGTATTTCCGACGCTCTTTCAACAAGTTTTCAACTTTTGGAAGGTGAAGATGGGGCCTCTGCGATTGATCAAATTGGTAGCGTAATGCAAGAATTACAAAGTATTTCTGATTATGATGATGAGTACCAACAAGTTTCTGATGAGGTACAAAGTGCCTATTATGCTTTAGAAGATGTAACTAATCGAGTCCGTTCTGCGCTTGATGCGATGGAATGGAATTCAAATGAATTAGACGAAGTTGAACAAAGGTTAGAAGTAGTTCGTCAGCTAAAGAAAAAATATGGTAATTCAATTGAAGAAATTCTTAACTATTTGAATAAAATTGAGAATGAACTCAATGAAATGACTGGTTCAGGAAACAATTTGGATGATCTTGCACAGGAAGTTGAAGCGAGGTATCAAAGAGTTAAAAAATTAGGAACTCAACTCACGGAAATGCGTCAAAGAATGGCCTTAGCATTAGAAGCAGCTATACGTGAACAATTGTCAGGTCTTTACATGGAAAAAACACAATTTAAAGTGCAATTTACTCCTAAAGCTGAACCAGATCGAACCGGATTTGATGGGGTAGAATTTTTGATTCAACCTAATCCTGGTGAAGATTTGAAACCTTTAGCAAAAATAGCGTCTGGCGGAGAGCTCTCACGAATAATGTTAGCGTTGAAAACTATTTTTGCGCGTAACGAAGGGGTTACTAGTATTATTTTTGATGAAGTTGATACCGGAGTAAGCGGCCGTGTAGCACAAGCAATTGCAGATAAGATTCATGAAATTTCGGCCCATTCACAAGTATTGTGTATTTCCCACTTACCACAAGTTGCAGCTAGAGCAGATCATCAGTTGCATGTGGCCAAGAAAGTGGTCGATGGACGTACAATGACGAATTTAACAGTGCTGAATGACGAAGGACGGGTTAATGAAATCGCCAAAATGTTAGCCGGGGTTAATATCACGGAATTAAGCTTAGAACATGCTCGTGAATTATTAAAAACGGAACAAGCCCACTAAAAAACTCTCACTAGCAAATTGAAAGATAACCTTGATTCTTAGGGATATTTTCGGTTTAATAGTGAGAGTTTTTAAATTAAGGCGATGCTTCGAATTTGTTGATCTTCTAAGAGTTGTGTTAGCCCAGTTTTAGGATCAGTCAGGCATAGTCGTCCAGATCTGGTAATCTGGATATAGCCATCGATTTCAACGATTGATTTTTTTAAATCCAGTTGCATGCGGACTACTAGGTGGTTTTGAATTGAATATGCCAGGGTATCATTAATTTGATCAATGGGCATTGTACGATCCATAATTGGTAAACCTTGGTCTTCAGGGACCAGGAATAAGTTATTATACATTTTACGGATGTTATTGAGTGAGTGATTAATTCGATTGAAAGAGTTATTAAATTTTTTGTTTTCCATGTTAGCCTCCAACGAACATTTGTTTGTATTTACATTATACGAACATGCGTTCTTAAAAGCAACTGTTTTTATGAATTGGGTATAAATGTTGGTGTAGCGCTAACGATTCTGTAGTGGGGAAATTCAAGAAAAATAAAACTCGAAAATTTAGCGCTGATGTGATAAAAAAGCGAACAATTTAAAAAAGTTAAAAGTTTATTAACATGGTACTTTAATTTTCAAGTCAATTGTGGTTGAAAAATATAATAAAAAAGTGCAAAATAGAAGTTACATATATATTTTGAGGAGTTTGTTCATGGCTAGAAGAGGAATGTTGATTGTTCTATCTGGCCCTTCCGGTGTTGGTAAGGGAACGGTTAGAAAGGCAATCTTTGATCAAGGCGGTAATGATTTTCAGTATTCAATTTCAATGACAACTAGAAAGCCTAGAAAAGGTGAAGTTGATGGTGAAGATTACTACTTTGTCTCTAAAGAAGAATTTGAGAAAAATATCAAAGAAGGCCAAATGCTGGAGTATGCCCAGTATGTAGATAATTACTATGGCACACCATTAAAGTATGTTAATCAAACTCTAGATTCAGGACGAGATGTTTTCCTAGAAATCGAAGTGAACGGTGCTCGTCAAGTTCGTGAAAAAATGCCAGACGGGGTATTTTTATTCTTGACTCCACCAGATTTGATGGAATTAAAACAACGTATTATCAATCGCGGGACTGAAGACATGGATACGATTAATAAACGAATGGAAAAAGCAGTTGACGAAATCAAGACGATGCGTGATTATGATTATGCAGTCGTTAACGATAAGATTGAAAATGCGGTTGAAGAAATTAAAAATATTATCAAGGGTGAACATCTTCGAGTAACCAGAGTTTATCCTGAATATCAAGAAATGTTAGGAGAATTATAAGATGATTTTATATCCTTCAGTAGATGATTTACTAGAACGTGTTGATTCCAGATATTCATTGATTATGCTTGCTAGCAAGCGTGCACACCAATTGGATGAGGGTCAACCAGAATTACTAGATAAATACACTTCACAAAAAAATGTTGGCAAAGCTTTGGAAGAAGTTGTTGCTGGCGATGTTATCATTGATCCAAACGAAAAAGATTTATAGAAATTATGAAAGATGGTGGAGGTTGTCCTCTAGCATCTTTTTTGTTGGATTAATCAATTAGTGGGATTGGTATTCAAGGACTGGTAAAATAGCAGAAGGAGGTTGTTCGATATGAAAATTTTATTTGTTATTACTGGCGGAATTGCCGAATATAAAGTGGTTGAAGCGGTACGGTTTCAAATCAAAAGTGGTAATCAAGTCAAGGTAGTGATGACGCAAATGGCCAAAAAATTCGTCACACCATTAACGTTTGCAACACTTACCAATGACCTTGTCTATGATGATTTTGAAATTAATACGGAAAACCCAGTTGCTCATGTAGCTCTGGCAGACTGGGCAGATAAAATTGTAATCGCCCCAGCCACGGCTAATTTTATTGGAAAAATGGCGAATGGAATTGCGGATGATTTTGCTTCAACTGTAGTGATTGCTTCAACAGCAACTAAGCTGTTGCTACCAGCAATGAATGTTAATATGTGGAATAATCCAGCGGTTCAACGGAATATCGAACAATTAAAAGTAGATGGAGTAGTCGTTTTAGAACCAGCTGTTGGAGAGCTGGCTGAAGGTTATTCTGGAAAAGGACGTTTTCCGGATGCTGAAATCGTAAATGCCTTTATCAGCACGCCCCTTGAAAAGCGGGAAAATCTCTTTAAAGGAACACACATTGTGGTTACTGCTGGGGGGACGCGTGAAGCGATTGATCCCGTACGTTATATTGGTAATGAATCATCTGGTAAGATGGGGTTTGCGCTTGCTCAAGTAGCAGAACGGTTAGGAGCGCAGGTTACTTTAATTTCTGGACCTACAAACTTAGTTTTACCAGCGAAATCAAGTATTCAACGGATAAATATTAAGAGTGTAGCAGACTTACAGGCCGCTCTTGATACAGCAGTACAAGATGCAGATATATTGATAATGGCCGCAGCAGTTTCAGATTACCGCGTGGCGAAAATAGCAGATCATAAAATGAAAAAAGATGATTTTAATGGTGAACTGGAAATTAAATTGATTGAAAATCCTGATATTTTAGCGACACTAAAACGTCCAGACTCACTTCGATACGTTGTGGGGTTTGCTGCGGAGACGAATGATTTAATTGAAAATGCTCAACGTAAAATTCTTAAGAAAAACCTAAATATGATTGTGGCTAATGATGTAGGTAATCCCCAAATCGGTTTTGAATCTAATCAGAATGCTGTCACCATTCTACGTCCGCACCAAGCTAATATAGAATTGAAAAAGAATGATAAATCGATAATTGCTGAACAGATTTTAAAGCTAATCGACCAAGAAATTAATTGAAAGGAACGTAACTCATGGCAAAAAAATTTAATGTCATCGTAAATGTCCCAGCTTTACAAACTAATACACCATTTACATATATCGCAAATGATGCCATTAAAAATGACATTAAAATTGGTTCCAGAGTAATTGTTCCTTTTGGTAAGTCTGAGCGACCTATCCAAGGTTTTGTGGTCGGAGAAGAAACCACTAATGAATTTGAAGGATTGAAGGACATCATTTCAGTTTTAGAACCGGAACCATTGCTAAATAAAGAATTGATTGAGCTTTCAGAGTGGTTAGCCGACCAAACGTATGCTTTTCGAGTAAGTTGTTTAAATGCAATGCTTCCAAGTTTGGTGAAAGTTAATACCAAGCGTTTTATTAAAATCAATGAAACAAAAATTACAATGGAAACCGTGCTTGCCTTATTAGGGGAAGAACAGGTTACAGATCTTAAAGTAAATGAACTCAGTTTTAGCCAACAAAAACAACTTAATCAGTGGATTAAAGATGAATTCGTTACATTAAAATATGTCACGGAAGATTCTGCTAAAAAGAAAATGATTAATTGGCTTTGGCCTACGATGGATTTAAGTGAGTATGAACAAGAACAAAAAAAGTTAAGAAAAAATGCTACGAAACAAGTTGAGTTACTAAATATAATTAAAACGTTAGATGTAAAAAAGGGAATTTCGCAAGCTTCAATTTTAAATGATTATGGTGTAGGACGCTCAACATTAAATACAGCGGTTAAAAATGGATGGCTAGTTCGTAAGGCGGTTGAGCAATATCGCGATCCTTTTGAAGGACGTCAGATGCAGCTTGATCAAAATTTGGCTTTAAATGAAGAACAGCAATCCGCTTACAACTTAATTACACAAGCAATTGAAGACAAAAATGCTAAACCAATTTTAGTTGAAGGCGTTACTGGATCGGGAAAAACAGAAGTTTATTTGCAGAGTATCCAACAGGTAATAAAAAAAGGGAAAACTGCTCTTTTACTGGTTCCAGAAATTTCCTTAACACCTTTAATGGTGAAAAGGGTTCGGGCGCGTTTTGGTACACAAGTGGCTGTTCTCCATAGTGGGCTTTCTGACGGTGAAAAGTTTGATGAATGGCGAAGAATTGTACGAAATGAAGTTAAAGTAGTAGTTGGAGCACGGTCGGCGGTCTTTGCACCACTACGTAATATTGGTATTATAATTATTGATGAGGAACATTCAGAAACGTATAAGCAATCTGATGCACCGCGTTATCATGCTCGGGATGTAGCGATTCATCGTGCAAAGAAATTTGAATGTCCCGTAGTCTTAGGAAGCGCTACTCCTTCTCTTGAGAGTCGTTCTCGCGTGGAACGTGGGCGATACGATTTTGTAAAAATTCAAAAACGAGCCAATCAAAAGGCTTTACCGAATATTCAAGTGATCGATATGCGTCAGCATTTAGGTGATGGATATAATGAAAACTTTTCGGCACCCATGGTTGAAGAAATTCGACATCGGATTTTAAGGAAAGAACAAGTAGTTTTAATGTTGAATCGGCGAGGTTTTTCATCCTTCGTGATGTGTCGAACGTGTGGTTTTGTCCTAACTTGTCCTAACTGTGATGTATCTTTAACGATGCATATGGATTCTCGAACCATGCGGTGTCATTATTGTGGTCATGAAGAAGCAATCCCACGTTTATGTAAAAATTGTGGTAGTGATAAAATTCGGTTTTTCGGTACTGGAACTGAAAAAGTTCAACAGCAATTGGCAGAGATCATTCCTGAAGCTCGCGTACTTCGGATGGATGTTGATACCACCCGTCGCAAGGGAGCCCATGAGCGTCTATTAGAACGTTTTGGCAACCACGAGGCAGATATTCTTTTGGGTACGCAAATGATTGCTAAGGGGTTGGATTTTCCTGATGTAACCTTGGTAGGAGTTTTAAATGCGGATACAGCACTAGAATTACCGGATTTACGGGCAAGTGAGCGAACTTTCCAGCTTTTAACTCAGGTTGCTGGACGTGCTGGACGTGCTGATAAGACCGGTGAAGTACTAATTCAAACCTTTAACCCCGATCACTATGCAATTCGTTTAGCTCAAAAACAAGATTATGAAGACTTTTTCTATAAAGAAATGTATTTGAGGCATTTAGGCAAATATCCGCCTTATTACTACACGGTATTAGTTAGTGTTTCAGATCGGGATGAAAGACAAGCGTTAAAAAATGCTTACGAAATGTTGAATATTATTCAACCGCAGTTATCAGCTAATGCAATTGTGTTAGGGCCGACGGCTAAATCTATCTCAAAAATTAAACAAAAATATTACTACCAAATTTTAATTAAATATCAAAGAGAGCCTAAATTACATCGTGCGCTGTTAGAAGTATTGAACAAATCGCAGGAGAAATTTAGACAGGGGACACGGATTAGTATTGATTCCGAACCACAAAACTTTTTGTAATATTTAGGAAGTAGGTCTAATTATGAAATCAATTATTTTTATGGGAACACCAGAATTTTCGGCGCCAATTTTGCAAAGCCTAATTGACGAGCCAAACTATGATGTGATTGGGGTAGTTACCCAACCGGATCGCAAAGTCGGGCGAAAACATGTTTTAACACCCAGTCCAGTAAAAAAAGTTGCTGTTAAAAACGATATTAAGGTTTATCAACCAGAGAAGTTAAGTGGAAGTGCTGAATTGACAGAACTAATCGCGTTAAATGCGGATTTAATTGTCACGGCCGCTTTTGGTCAATTTCTTCCAATGAGTTTGATTAACTCCGTTAAGATTGGGGCAGTCAATGTGCATGCTTCATTATTACCAAAATATCGTGGAGGAGCACCCGTGCACTATGCCATAATGAATGGCGACAAAGAAACTGGTGTTACTATTATCTATATGGTTAAAAAAATGGATGCCGGTGAAATGCTTGCTACTGCAAAAATTCCTATTACCGACCAAGATGATGTGGGAACCATGTTTGAAAAGTTAAGTCTTTTAGGGCGTGATTTATTGTTAGACACGCTACCTCAATTAATTGAAGGAAATGTTCAACCAGTTAAACAAGATGAAGAACAAGTTAGCTTTTCGCCTAATATTAGCCCCGAAGAAGAAGAAATTGATATTAATTTACCGGCCCGTCTAGTAGATGCAAAGGTCCGCGGATTACGACCTTTCCCAGTAGCCTACTTTATGATGGAAGGCAAACGAACTAAGATATGGAAAACAAAAGTAATAGATCAAACTACAGATTTAAAACCGGGTCAAGTTGTTTCAAAAACGAAGCATGAGCTCTTGGTAGCAACTGGAGAACACGGCGTAATTAGTATTGAAGAATTACAGCCAGCTGGCAAACAAAAGATGACAATTACAGACTATCTCAATGGAGTAGGTGAAAACTTACACCCAGGAAAGCAAATAATAGATAATGACAAATCAAAATAATAGTGCACGAAATTTAGCAGTTGATATTTTAGAAAAGATTGATGAAGGTTCTTTTTCCAATATTCAACTTAATCAAGATATAAAAAGTTCATCATTGATTGATATTGATAAAAATTTGTTAACAGAAATTGTATACGGAGTTTTGCAACATCGACTCACTCTTGATTTTTATTTAGCTGATTATATTAGGAAACCAGAGATGACTCCGCGCTGGGTCATTAATCTACTAAGAACAGCTGTTTTCCAAATGGAGTTTCTAGATCGCGTACCGGACTTTGCTATTTTTAATGAATCAATTGAAATTGCTAAGCTTCGGGGCAATGACGGTATCAGAAAAATGGTGACGGGTGTGCTACGCTCGTATCAGAGAAATGGTAAACCAAGTTTTGATTCGATCAAAAATCCAGTGGAAAAATTATCGACTCAATATAGCGTTGCTCCTTGGATTGTTGATCAAATGTTATACGAATTGGGTGAGGAAAAATGCATTTCAATTTTGAAGAGTATTAACCAACCGTCCCATCTTGCGGTTCGTATTAATCGTTGGAATAAAACACATGCGGATATTATTAAAGATTTAGAATATGAGTATACGGTAACGACAAGTGCAATTGCTAAAGATGGATTACGTCTTAGCAAAGGGGCTAGTATTTCTGATACAAGAAGTTATATTGATGGTGATTTGACCGTTCAAGATGAATCAGCGATGTTAGTTGCAGAAACGATGCACTTAGAGAAGGGGCAAAAAGTGCTAGATGCTTGTGCCGCTCCCGGGGGGAAGACGACCCAAATAGCCGCGATGATTGGCGAAACAGGAGAAGTAACTGGATGGGATATCTATCAAAAACGAGTGCAATTAATTCAAGATAATGCGCAAAGAATGCATCTGGAGAACGTTAAGACTGAGGTTCAGGATGCCATTGCTCCTCGTGAAGATTTAGATGAAAGTTTTGATCGAATTTTAGTAGATGCACCATGTTCGGGAATTGGTTTGATGAGAAGAAAACCAGAAATCCGTTATCTTAAGAGTAAGAAGGATAGTAGCGACCTTCATCAACTCCAATTAAAAATCTTGGATAATATTGCTAAAATGCTCAAAGTAGGTGGCGTACTAACTTATAGTACATGTACAATTTTGCGTAAAGAAAATCAAGAAACCATAGAAAAATTCCTAGCTATCCATCCTGAATTTGAACAACTCAAAGTTGAAACAGCTAAAAAAATCAAGCAAAATCGAGATGAATTGAGCCTTAATATTTATCCTGATGATTTTGAATCAGACGGCTTTTTCATCGCTAATTTAAAAAAGGTGAAGTGATTGGTGTTATGAAATATGCGTACCTATCTGATAAAGGACAAGTTCGAGAGACTAACCAAGACTATGTAGGAATTTTCAAAAATGATTCTGAAGCTATTTTAACCATTGTAGCTGACGGTGTGGGTGGCAATCGGGGCGGCGATGTAGCTTCCGAGATGGCCGTTTCACACATTGGGTATCTATTTGAAACTTCTGACGTTAATAATGTTACTGATGCTAAAAATTGGTTAATACGCCAACTTGCTCTTGAAAATCGTAAAATTTTGCAAGCATCTAAGCACTATAAAAAATTAAATGGCATGGGAACAACCATCGTTTTGGCACTCTTTTTAGGTAAGCAAGTGATTGTAGCTAATCTTGGCGACAGTCGTTGCTATTTATATAGTTCGAAAAATGGTTTGAAACAACTATCGACCGATCACTCCTTAGTGAATGAACTACTTCGTTTAGGAAAAATTACTCCTGAAGAAGCTCGTAACCATCCAGAAAAAAATGTAATTACTAAAACTTTAGGAATTTCAGAACAAGCCGAAGCTGAGATTAAAGTATTTGATATTACCAAAGAAGATGAATTGCTACTTTGCACGGACGGATTAACTAAATTTGTTTCTGATGATATGATCAAAAATGTGTTGATGAGTACGCTTAGCCTTGAAAAAAAAGCTAATCAGTTAGTAGATATGGCTAACACTGCAGGTGGAACAGATAATATTACAACTTTAATTGTTCAAGTAGAAGAGGGGGATATATTATGACCCCTAACCAAACTTTGAATGGTCGATATAAAATTATTCGACCACTTGGAGAAGGCGGAATGGCTAATGTTTATCTGGCACATGATTTAATTTTAGATCGAGATGTTGCGGTAAAACTGGTCCGTTTTGACATGCAAGATGATGTTTCAGCAATCAAACGATTCCAACGCGAAGCTTTATCGACTACAGAACTGGTTCATCCTAATATTGTCGGTGTTTATGATATTGGCGAAGAACATGGAATGAACTATTTGATTATGGAATATGTTGAAGGGCAAAATCTTAAGCAATATATCAGAGATCAGTTTCCTATACCACTTGGTCAAGTAGTTAGCCTAATGAGTCAAATTTTAAATGGTGTTCAGACGGCGCACTATCATGGGATTATTCATCGCGATTTAAAACCCCAAAATATCTTAATTGATAAACATGGAAAAGCTAAAATTACTGATTTTGGAATTGCGATTGCTAATCAACAAAGTAGTTTTACGCGAACTAATACGGTGATTGGGTCGGTACAATACCTATCGCCAGAGCAAGTACGAGGACACATTGCTACGCAACAATCGGATATTTATTCATTAGGAATTATTTTATTTGAAATGTTGACTGGAAAAGTTCCTTTTGAAGGTGAAAGTGCCGTATCAATTGCGGTAAAACATTATCAAGACCAGTTACCTTTGGTGAAGGATTTTAATACAAAAATTCCCCAGTCATTAGAAAATGTGGTTTTGAAAGCAACAGCAAAAAATCCAATTGATCGATATAAAAATGTTGCCGAGATGGCTGCTGATTTGAAGACGGTTTTACAGCCTGAACGGGCTAATGAAAGCAAATTTGTGGAAGATTCTTTGGTAGAACATACGATTGTTTTAAATCAAGATGAATTAAAGCAGGGATTAGCAAAAGATGAGGTTGAAAAAACTCGACCAATTAAGTTAAAAATGAACAATAAAATCAATTTTGCTAAGAAAGAAAAAGCACCAGATGCTGAAGAAAGTCATATGCATCGCTTTAAACGTCGTCATCCATTACGGAGAAGAGCTTTATTTATGGCAATGGCCGCGGTAGCTTTTATTTTAGGAATTTTGATTGCTTTCAAGTTGAGTAGTCCGCAAATGGTACAGGTTCCCAATTTAGAAGATTTAACTCAAAAACAAGCTATGACTAAACTATCAAAAGTGAATTTAGGAGTCGGAAAAATAACTAAAGAAGCTGATGATAAAACGAGTTATAATAAAGTGGTTGAAACGCTTCCACAAAGTGGAAAATATGTTCAAGAAGGAATCAAAGTTAACATTGTTATCAGTAAGGGACCGAACAGTTTTGATGTCGATAATTATGTTGGAAGTGATTATAGTAGCACCAAAAAGCAATTGGAAGCTAAAGGATTTACCATTAAAAAAAGAAAAATAGTTACCAATCGTTTCGATAATAATCGCATCATCTCCCAAGATGTTGTATCTGGTCAAGTGGTTGTGCCACGAGTGACAACAATTACGTTTACGGTTGCTAATTAACGGAGGACGCATGCATACTGGACAAATTATACAATTATTAGCAGGATTTTATGATGTGTTAACAGAAGACCATAAAATCGTTAGGACTCGGGCACGAGGTAATTTTCGCAATCAAAAAACTAGCCCGTTAGTGGGTGATATGGTCGATTTTAAGGAAAGTGAAAATGATACTGGATACATTACCAAAATTCATACGCGTGAAAATGAGTTGGTGCGTCCGCCATTAGCTAATATCGATCAAGCTGTAATTGTCACTGCAGCAACTGAGCCCAGCTTTTCGGCAAATTTGCTTGATCGTCAATTAGTGGCATTGGCTGAAAAACATATTGAGGCTATTTTGTATTTTTCAAAAACGGATCTTTTAAGCCCAACGGAGTTTCAAGATTTACAAAAAATTGCCGGCTACTACCAAAAAATTGGCTATCAAGTGATTTTTCCAATTAGTAGTCAACCTGATGCTGATTTAATCGAATTGAAAGAGTCATTTAAAAATCAACTAACTATTTTTATGGGACAGACTGGTGCGGGAAAATCAACGCTCTTAAATCGAATTGATTCAAAGTTGAATATTGCCACTGGAGAAGTTTCACAGGCATTAAATCGTGGTAAACACACGACGCGTAAGGTTTCTTTGATTCCCATTGAAGATGGTTTAGTGGCTGATACACCAGGTTTTTCAACTTATGCAGTTTTTGAAATGGCTGATACACAATTAAAAGAATATTTTATTGATTTTAAGAAGCTCAGCCAAAATTGTCGTTTTCGAGAATGCTTACATCTAAACGAACCGGGATGTGCAGTCAAAGCGGCAGTTGAAGACGGTAGTGTGCTAAGCAGCCGTTATGCTAATTATGAACAGTTTATCGAACTGATTCGGAATCAAAAACCTGAATATAAGCGTAAAGGTTATCAAAAAAAGGACCGGAGGAAGAAGAAATGATTAAAGTAGCCCCATCAATTTTAAGTGCAGACCCAGCTAACTTAATGGGTGATATTAATAAAGTAGAAGGAGCGGACTATCTTCACGTTGATGTGATGGATGGTAGCTTCGTACCTAACTTAAGTTTTGGACTAAATACAGTTCAAGGATTGTCAAAAGATACAGATATCAAATTAGACGTACATTTGATGATTCAAAATCCAGAAAACTATGTTGAACAATTTGTTAAAGCCGGTGCAAGTATTGTTGGTGTTCATGTTGAAAGTACTCAGCATATTGCACGAGCAATCCAAATTATCAAAAATGCTGGAGCTCGCGCTGAAGTAGTAGTTAACCCTGGAACTCCATTAACAGAATTAGAAGAACTATTACCCGAAATTGACCAAGTTTTGATTATGTCGGTTAACCCAGGTTTTGGTGGACAAAAGTTTCTTGAAAGCTCAATCAGCAAGGTTAAGCGACTATCTGCATTACGCCAAGCACGTGGATTAGAATTTGATATTGAAATTGATGGTGGGATTTCAGACAAAAATATCAAAGCGGTCTATGATGCTGGCGTAGATGTAGCCGTTGCTGGTTCATACGTTTTCGGCGCTGAAGATTACACCAAACAAGTGCAACTATTAAAGGAACTTACAAAATAATGAAAATTTTTAACTTATTAGTTGGTGGAGCTCCAGAAAATTTACCTGATAATTTAAATGATTTTGAAGGAGATTGGATTGGAGTAGATCGTGGAGCTTTAAAACTGATTGAAATGGGTTTAATACCAGAAGTAGCAGTAGGAGATTTTGATTCGGTTAACGACCAAGAGTTTAAAGAAATTGAAGCTAATGCAAAGCAAGTAATTAAACTAGATCCAGTTAAAGATGATACAGATACTGAATCAGGATTAAAATATGCTTTAGATCATGATCCTCGCGCTCATATTCGCGTTTTAGGGATTAGTGGAGGAAGATTAGACCATTTACTTGCCAATGTATTAATGGTCCTCCAAGACCGTTTTAGAATGTTTGCAGAGCAAATTGAATTAATTGATCGACAAAATAATATTAGATTTTTTAATTCTGGCAAACATACGGTCGACAAGTTGGAAGGTTTTAAATACTTATCTTTTATCCCATTAACGCAAATCGATGTTTTAACGTTAGATGATGAAAAATATGAATTACATAATGCAATGGTTTCAAATGCTCGTGCTTATGTTAGCAATGAATTTATCGATTCTAAGGCGACTGTTTACTTGAGTAACGGATTGGTAGCAGTAATTCAAAGTAAAGATTAAGACAAAATAAAAAAGATTGGTTATCAACTAACCAATCTTTTTTTTATACGCGTGTAACTTTACCTGATTTTAAAGCTCGAGCAGATACCCAAACACGTTTGGGCTTGCCGTCAACTAAGATACGAACTTTTTGTAAATTTGGCTTCCAGCTTCGGCGACTGTGGTTCAAAGCGTGTGAACGAGTATTTCCGAAGCGAGTGTGCTTACCTGTGACAAAATCTTTTGCCATGTCGAAACCCTCCTTTGTCACTTCTATATTTTTATAGAAATCTTTTTCAATCACCATAACAATTTATCATATTGCCCGCTATATTGCAATAGGAAACTTTCAAGTAATTATCCTTGACACTCAAATAATCCGTTACGTTTTTAAAAAGGTTGTCACTTAAAAAAATTTATTAGAATAAATGAGTATCCTCGGTATAATAATAATCAGTATCCAATTCAGATGTTTGCTCTTGTATTTAATGCATGTATGGGATATGGTAAAATATCGTTGGTATATATGAATACTAAGGAGGCAGGGGTATGGCTGTCAAGATAAAAACAAAAAATGGAACAATTGACGTTTCAAACGATGTAATTGCTACTGTTGTTGGCGGAGCCGCAACTGATAATTATGGGGTTGTCGGAATGGCTAGTAAAAACCAGATTCGTGACAACATAAATGAAATTCTAAAAAGAGAAAATTACGCTCGTGGAGTAGTAATTAAACAAGAAGCAAATGGGATCGCCATCGATGTTTACATTATCGTTGGATATGGTACTAAAATTTCTGAAATATCAAAAAATGTACAATCAAAAGTTAAGTACAGCCTAGAATCAATGCTTGGCATTTCTGCTAATTCGGTCAATGTTTTTGTTCAAGGTGTGAAGTTGCTCAACGATTAGGTTCGTTGAACTAGGAGGATAATGAATTTGGAAGCAATAGGAACATTGATTACTAATGAAGTTTTTGATCAGATGGTGCAAGCCAGTTCTGATCGTTTAAAAATGAATGCGGATTTTATTAATTCTTTGAACGTTTTTCCGGTACCAGATGGAGATACTGGAACAAATATGAGCCTTTCACTTGAAAGTGGTGCAAAGTATGAAAATGACGATGCTAGTTTGGAAGTAGGGCATTTAGCGGCTTCTTTAGCTAAAGGGCTCTTAATGGGAGCACGTGGTAACTCTGGGGTAATTTTATCTCAAATTTTCCGCGGATTTGCTAAGAGCGTTGAAGGTAAAGCAACGCTTAATGCTGAAGATTTAGCCGAAGCTGTCGCAGAAGGCGCAAAAACGGCTTATAAGGCGGTAATGAAGCCTACAGAAGGAACTATTCTAACAGTGGTTCGTGAAGCTGCTAAGGCAGGTAATGAGGCAATTAAAACGACTGATAGTTTAGCCGAAGTTATGGAAGCTATTGATAGTGCTGCACAAACAGCCCTTAAAAAGACGACTGATCTTCTTCCAGTTTTAAAAGAAGTAGGCGTAGTAGATTCCGGTGGTCAAGGTTTAGTATTTGTTTTTGATGCGTTTAATGACGTTTTGAATGGTAATGATATTACTGAATACAAGCATGAACCGGATGCTACTGAAGTAAATGAAATGGTAGATGCTAAACACCATCAAAGTGTACAGGGGAAAATTAATCCAGAAGATATTGAATTTGGATATTGTACTCAAATGATGGTACGAATCGGAAAAGGACTGCAAGTTACTAAGGAGTTCGATTACGATACTTTCTACAATTATCTAGCCAAGATGGGTGATTCATTACTAGTTATCAATGATGATGAAGTGGTTAAGGTACATGTTCATACCGAACATCCCGGCGAAGTTTTAGCTTGGGGCCAACAATTTGGTGATATTACCAAAATTAAAGTTGATAATATGCGTTGGCAACAAGAAGAAATCATGGAACAAGATGAAACACCAACAGCATCATCAGCCTCAAAAGAAGCGGCTCCTGAAACAGCTGTAATTGCAATTTCATCAGGTGCAGGTATCTCTAAATTATTTACTAGTTTAGGGGTAACGCATATCATTAGTGGCGGACAAACGATGAATCCAAGTACCGCTGATATCGTAGCCATGATTAATGATTCAGGCGCTAAAAAAGCGATTGTGTTGCCTAATAATAAAAATATTTTTCTAGCTGCTGAGCAGGCCGTTGAGGTAGCTGATATTCCAACTAAGATTATCCATAGCCGGACAATTTCTCAAGGAATGGCAGCAATGCTTGAGTTTAATCCAGACGTTGATTTGGAAGAAAATGCAGAAGCAATGGAATCTAACTTGAACACTGTCAAAAGTGGACAAGTAACAATTGCAGTTCGTGATACTAAGTTGGACGGACGCGAAATTCATCAAGATGATTATATGGGATTGATTGATGGTAAAATCGTTAATACCAATCCTAAATTGATGGATGCAACGGTCGAAATGGTTAAATTAATGTTAGAAGAAGATAGCGAAATCGTCACGATTATTTATGGCCAAGATGCTACTTCAGAGATGGCAGAACAATTGCAAAACGCAATTTTAGATATTGATGATGACCTTGAAGTTGAAATTCATGAAGGTGACCAGCCAGTTTACCCATTTTTAGTTTCAGTTGAATAATACTTATAGGTCGGTTATTAGCCGACCTATTTTTGATTTACGGAGGGAAAATGAAAAGCTTAACAGACTCAGTTCAAGTGCTTCCTGGAGTGGGACCTAAAAGAGTACAAGCGTTAGCCGAACTTGGTATTTCGACCATAGAAGACTTGATTACTTATTATCCATTTCGATATGAAGATTTAGCCGCTAAGGAACCTCAAAATGTCGTTGATCAACAAAAAGTGACATTTCAGGGAGTGGTTGCAACCCAGCCTACAGTAGCTCGTTTTGGGCGTCAAAAAGTCCGAGTTAACTTTCGTCTTCTAATCGGTAATGAGTCCGTTATGGTAACTTTTTTTAACCAGCCGTGGATTAAAAATCAAATTAATGCTGATGAAGAAATTGCGGTATATGGGAAATGGGATGCTAACCGACGGAGTTTAACAGGAATTAAAATTATTGATGAAGAAGCAAATCTTCAACCCGTTTATCCTGCTAACAAGCATATTCGACAAGCCACTATCCAACAATTAGCTACAGATGCAATTAACCAATATCAGGAACAAATTCAGGATGTTATTCCAGAAGAACTGATTACTAAATATCGCTTACTACATCGATTGGCAATGGTCCAAGCGCTTCATTTCCCAGCAGATGATCAAAAAACACGGGACGCCCGTCGAACTGCGATGTTTGAAGAGTTTTTAACGTTTCAAATGGGATTACAGTTGGTTAAATCACGTGAACGAATTGAAAATGGAACGGCGATTAAATATCAAATTCAATTAGTGCGCGAATTTATTCAACAGTTACCTTTCGAATTAACCGATGCACAAAAAAGAGTAACAAATGAAATTTTGGCTAATCTTAAGTCGCCCACCCATATGAACCGCCTTTTACAAGGTGATGTGGGTAGTGGTAAAACCGTAGTGGCTGCCATTGCAATGTATGCAACCTTGACGGCTGGGATGCAAGCCACATTGATGGCTCCCACTGAAATTTTAGCTGAACAGCATGCTAATAATTTAAGTCGATTCTTTGAGAAATTAGATGTTAAGATTGCATTATTAGTCGGTGGTATTCGTAAAAAAATCAGAGATGAAATGCTAGCAGAAATCAAAAATGGTGAAATTGATATTGTAGTTGGTACCCATGCCATCATCCAAGAAGATGTCCAATTTAAAAATTTAGGGCTTGGTATTATAGATGAGCAACATCGTTTTGGGGTACACCAGAGACAGCTACTACGTGAGAAGGGGGCAGCTCCTGATATATTAGCCATGACAGCTACTCCAATCCCACGAACTTTAGCTATTACTACGTATGGAGATATGGACGTGTCAATTATTGACCAAGCTCCCGCGGGTAGGAAGCCCATTATTACTAAATGGGTTAAGCGAGGGGAATGGGAAAAAGTTTTAGCCTTTATGACTAAGGAATTTGCTAATGGTCGCCAAGCCTTTATTGTGACCCCACTAATTGAAGAATCTGAAGCCATGGATTTACAAAATGCGATGGAACTTTATCAAGAATTATGTGAATTTTTTGGAGAAAAATATCCGATTGCAATTTTGCATGGTAAAATGGATGGTGCCCAAAAAGATCAGATTATGGCAGATTTCAAAGAAGGCAAATATATGGGATTAGTTTCTACCACCGTGATTGAAGTTGGGGTAGATGTTCCTAATGCTACTTTGATGGTAATTCAAGATGCAGATCGATTTGGATTAGCTCAATTACATCAGCTACGAGGGCGCGTTGGTCGTGGTCAATATCAGGCTTATTGTATTTTAGTTGCGGATCCCAAAAATGAAGTTGGAAAGCAACGTATGCAAATTATGGTAGACACCAATGATGGTTTTGAAATTTCAGAAGCGGATTTGAAAATGCGTGGTCAAGGTGATTTGTTTGGAAAACAGCAATCGGGGGTCCCTGAATTTAAAGTGGGTGATCCGGTTGTTGATTTAGGCGCTTTGCAAACTGCCCAAATTGATGCGGCTAAAATTGTAAGCCAGCCAGCGTGGGACCAAGATCCCCGTTACCAAAATTTACGACTTTACTTAGAAAATAAAATACAAATAAATAAAAGTTTAGATTAATTAAAGGAGAAGAGTTATGAAGATTGCAGTGGATGCGATGGGTGGAGATAATGCTCCAGAGGAAATTGTTAAAGGGGTAAGCGAAGCCAGAAAAGCTCTACCAGACGTTGAGTTTATCTTATATGGAAAAAAGGATGAAATTGCTAAATACATGGACGACTTTAGAAATGTTAAAGTGGTCCATACAGATGAAGTAATTACAATGGAAGATGAACCCGTTAAAGCTGTGCGTCGTAAGAAAAATTCATCAATGATTTTAGCTGCCCAAGCTGTAAAAAATGGCGATGCAGATGCAATTTTTTCGGCTGGTAACACAGGCGCCCTTTTAGCCGCTGGTTTGTTTATTATCGGACGTATTAAAGGTCTTGATCGCCCAGGAATGACAACTACTTTGCCAAGTCTTAAAGGTGAAAATGATAATTTCACTATGCTAGATGTTGGAGCTAACGCTGAAAGTAAAGCTAAAAACTTGCATGATTTTGCCATTTTAGGTAACTTTTATGGTACTAACGTCATGCATGTTACTAATCCACGAATTGCACTTTTAAATAATGGAACTGAGTACGATAAGGGAGATAAGATTCATAAAGAGGCCTACCAACTACTTAAGAATGATAGTTCACTCAATTTTGTTGGTAATATTGAATCTCGCGAATTATTAAATGGAACTGCAGATGTAGTTGTTACTGATGGTTTTACGGGAAATGCTGTTTTGAAAAACATTGAAGGGACAGCCTTATCGATGTTGAAACTAGTCAAAGAAACAATTATGAACAACGGTGTTAAAGGTAAGATGGGTGGTCTACTCCTTAAATCTGCTTTTAGCCAAATTAAAGACCAGATGGATTATTCTAAACAAGGTGGAGCCGTATTATTAGGTGTCAAAGCTCCCGTAGTTAAGGCTCACGGTTCAAGTAATGCTAACCAAGTTAAAAATGCTTTGGTACAAGTACATGAAATTGTAGATTCAAAGCTCGTTAAGAATTTAGCGGATTATTTTGAGATGCATCTTGAAAGCATCAAACAAGATGATGTAGACAAAGAAAACGAAAACAATTAAAATACTAAAGAGATTCAATAAGTAGAGGAGTCTGAAAATTGTCAAAAGAAGAAATTTTTAATAAAATTGCTGAAATTTTAGCAGATCGGTTTGAATTAAAAACCGAACAAATTACCAATACACTAAACTTTAAAGAAGATTTAAATGCTGACTCAATTGATATTGTTGAGTTCGTGTTAGAGTTAGAAGATACTTTTGGAGCTGAAATTACTGATGAAGCTGCTGAGAACCTAGTTACTGTTGGGGATGCAGTTGATTATATTAGTGAACATCAGGCTTAATTTCATATACTAAGAGAACTCGGTGATTAATCTAATTGGTCACCGAGTTATTCTTATGTGCTAAATAAATTAATAGATTTGGAAAGGAAGATATTCATGATAAAAGCCTTAGAAGATGACTTAAGTCAGACGTTTGATATTCATTTTAATAACCATGCGTTGTTAGATGAAGCTTTTACGCAAGCTTCTTATGTTAATGAACATCCACATCAAGAATTAAAATTTTACGAAAGAATCGAATTTTTAGGAGACGCTGTTTTACAACTAATTGTCTCTGAATATTTGTTTAAGCGTTATCCTGAAATGCCACAAGGAAAACTAACCCGTTTACGAGCTGCAATGGTTTGTGAAGCTAGTTTTAGTGATTTTGCCAAAGAATGTCATTTTGACCAATATATTCGTTTAGGTAAAGGAGAAGAAAAATCCGGCGCTCGCCAGCGCTCATCACTTCTTTGTGATATTTTTGAATCGTTTATTGGTGCTCTTTACCTCGATCAAGGTCGGGCAGCTGTCGAGCGTTTTGTACGAATCGTCATTTTCCCTAAATTAGACGAAGGCAAATTTGATCACATTATCGACCATAAATCAGAACTTCAAGAATTACTTCAAAAAAATGGAGACGTTGAAATTGATTATGAATTAGTTTCTGAAGAAGGACCTGAAAATGATTTAATCTTTACGGTTAGTGTTACGGCTGATCATAAAAAACTAGCAACTGGAACCGGACATTCCAAAAAGGTTGCTGAACAAAATGCGGCTAATCAGGCGCTACAACTTTTACGTAGGCCTAAATAGGTATTTTAAATGAAACTACGCACGATTGAAATCAGTGGGTTTAAATCATTTGCTGATAATACCAAGATTGAATTTAAAGATGGTATTACTGGAATTGTTGGTCCAAACGGTTCGGGGAAAAGTAATATTATCGAAGCTATTCGATGGGTGATGGGGGAAACCTCTGCTAAAAGTTTACGTGGTGGCAAGATGCCTGACGTCATTTTTTCAGGTACCGAAAAACGCAAACCCCTTTCAAGAGCATCCGTAACAATTATATTTGACAATTCGGATCACTTTCTAGATTCTAAATTTGATGAAGTAATGATTAGCCGTCGACTTTTTCGAAATGGAGAAAGTCAATATGAATTGAATCGCCAAGAATGCCGGTTAAAAGATATTTTGAATTTATTTATTGATACAGGGTTAGGTCGTGAATCTTTCTCCGTTATTTCTCAAGGGCGTGTTGAATCAATCTTCAATAGTAAGCCCGAAGATCGTCGAGCAATTATTGAAGAGGCGGCGGGAGTTTTAGAGTATAAACAGGATAAAAAACGTGCTGAAAATGAACTAGAAAAAACTAGTGGTTATCTAGAACGGGTTAATGATTTAATTATCGAGCTGGAAAAACAAGTTCAACCTTTAGAGGAACAGGCAACCGTCGCTAAAGATTATGTACAACAAAAGCGTCGCTTTGACATTTTAGATCAGACGAAATTGGTTCGAACCATTAACAGTAATTCTGAAGCTCAAAAGCAATTAGCTGTCCAGCGTCAAGAACAAAAAGAACAGCTCGCCCAATTACGGATAAAATCGGAAGCTTTAGCTGACCAACGAGAAAAAATTAAAAAAGTAATAAGTGAACAAAATCATCAAAAAGATCAGTTGCAAATTAAATTGGTCAAATTAAATCGACTAGAGCAACAATTAGAAGGCGAACATGATTTACGGGTGGAACGGCAAAAATATGTAGATCAAGAAAAAGAACGTTTAGTAAGCGAGCAACAAGTATTAAAAAAACAACTTGTCGAAAAAAAAGCGTCTTTAGAAGCTGCCCAAGGCCAACTAGCAGCTGTGCAACAGAAGTTAACTAACACTAAGCAATCTTTGAAAGTGTTAGAAAGTGACCACCTTGAACAACAAAAAGAAGCTTTAAAGCGTGAAATTGAAGATTTGCGGGCAGAATATGTTGATCAATTACAGGCATTGACTTCATTAAAAAACCAATATAATTTTAATCAACAAGATCGTGAACGCGATCAACAACAAAGACAAAAAATCCAACTTACGATGGATACGTTGAATGAACAAATTAAGCAACGAAAAACCGAATGTGAAAATTTGGAGCATCAACTACTTACTTTAAAAGATGCAAATAATGTTCAACAAGAGCGAATTACTAAACTGACTAAGCAACGGGATCGACTTCAAGCCCAATATGAAAAGGAACGGCAGCAGTGGTTAGATGGTTCCAACGTTGCTCATCGGGCGGAAAGCAAATTAGAAGCTCTTTTAAATTTGAAAAACGAATATACTGGGTTTTATCAAGGTGTTCGAGCAGTTCTTCAGCAAAAAGCACAATTTAGAGGAATCGTAGGCCCTGTTTCAGAAGTAATGAACGTTCCAGCTGAATATACGGTAGCTATCGAAACGGCGCTTGGTAACCAAGTTCAAAATGTGGTAGTAGACACGGATCAAACAGCTAAGTCGATTATTGAATATTTGAAAAAAAATCGTTTAGGCCGAGTAACCTTCTTACCTAAGAATGCTCTTAGTCAGCGTTCCATTAGAGAAGACACTTTACAAAAGGTAAAAAAAATGCCAGGTTTTGTTGGTGTTGCAGCTGATTTAGTCAAAGTAAAAGATGATAATCAAGTTATTAGCCAATATTTATTAGGAACAACTCTAATTGTGGATACGTTGCAAAACGCTTTAATAATTTCTAAGCAGATTAGCCGCCATAATCGAATTATTACGCTGGCTGGTGATGTAATTGGAATTGGAGGAACGATGACTGGTGGAGCTACTAAAGGCAACCGAACGGGGGTGCTCCAGCAAGACCAAGAACTTAAAAAGTTACAAGTACAAGTAACTGCGATGAAAACCAAGCTAGCTTCTAAAGAAACAGAAGTTCAAAAAATTCTAGAACAAGGACAAGCAATTCAATCTGAGTTAAAGCAAGCACTTGAAGAACAACATCAAGCTGAACAAAAGAGCTCAGAATTAAGTAATCAAGTTAGCTTAGAAAATGATCGACTAACGGAATTACAACGGCGACTTAAGGCAACACGTTTTGAGCTATCACAGATTGACGATAATGAAAATCAACAAAATGATTTGCCTGCTCAAATTGCGAACTTACAACAAGAAGTACAACAAATTAAAGAAAATACAACGGCTAAACAAGATGAACTTGCCCTTTTAGATGACGATGTTGATGAACGTCAAAATCGGATTTCAGAACTTCGAATTGAATTGGCTAGACTTAAGGAACAAACTTCACAACATCAACACGAAGTGAATACATTACAGACTACAATTAACGATGTGTTAGAACGAAATGATGAAATTAAAATTAAAATTCAGCAATTGGATGAGGAACTAATTCCAGAAAATGATCTAAAACACTTAGATATTGATGATATTAGGAATCAATTAGCTGAACAGAACCAATTATCAGCGCAACTGCAAAATAATTTTGAACAAAATCAAGTTCAGCAAGATCGCATTATTGCCGATTATGAGATTACTCAGCGACAATTACATCAAGCTGAATCGCAATTAAAGGAAATCGAAGGTTCACTCACATTAGTTCAAAGTAGAATTGAAATGGCCATTGATAAGTTAACTCAAGAATATGAACAGACTTTTGAAAGTGTGCAAAATGTGATTATTCAAAATATTGAGGATGAATCTTTAGAACGAGAGTTGAAGCTGCTTCGTAGAGGTTTAAACGAATTGGGTACGGTCAATCTCGGAGCAATTGAGGAATATGATCGGGTTTCAACCCGTTATAATTTCTTAAGAGATCAAAAGAATGATCTGGCAGATTCTAAAGCTCAACTTGAACAGTCTATTGCTGAAATTGATCAAGAGGCTGGACAAAGATTTAAACAAACTTTTGATCAAGTTGCAGAAGAATTTAGCTCAGTTTTTGTTAAAATGTTTGGAGGAGGTAAAGCCGAATTAGAGTTAACCGATCCGGATAACCTCTTGACAACTGGTATTGAAATTAAGGCTCAGCCACCGGGGAAGAAATTACAACGACTTAGTTTACTTTCAGGTGGGGAGAAATCGTTGACAGCAATTACGTTGTTGTTTGCAATTTTACAAGTTAAACCTGTTCCGTTTTGTATTTTAGATGAAGTTGAAGCAGCGTTTGATGATGCGAATGTAGAACGTTTTGCTAAGTATCTTAAGAATTTTCAAGGTACAACCCAATTTATTGTAATTACACATCGTAAAGGTACGATGATGGAAGCCGACGTTTTGTATGGTGTTACAATGCAGGAATCAGGAGTTTCAAAAATGGTATCTGTTTCAATGGATGAGGCGGAATAAAGAAAGCAGGTGTAATAATGGCATGGTTTTTTGGTAGAAAAAAGAAAAAAGAACAAAAGGTTGAACAAGAACCAGCTTCACAGGTTCAATCTGAATCGATTAGTACAACAGTGAATAAGGATTCTTCAAGTGAGACTCATTCAGAGAGTCAAAGTACAATTGCGTCACAGGCTGCTGTTGAAAAGCCAGTCCAAGCAGTAGAAACAAATCAAATTGAGGAGCCCACTTCTTCAACAGAAGGAGCTTCGACGTCTGAAGTTAAAACTGAAACACAGACTAGTTCAGCTCCAGATAATGGGTTGGATGAAGCAGAACGCTATGACCGCGGTTTGGAACGTTCAAGGAAATCATTTGGACAAAAATTATCAGCCTTATTTACGAATTTTTCTGGAGTAGATGAAGATTTTTATGATGATTTGGAAGAAACATTAATCGAAGCTGATGTCGGATTTGATACAGCACTTGAAATCAGTGAGGAAGTTCGGGATGAAATCGAATTTGAACATGTTTCAGATCCTGACCAAATTTCTCAATTAATAGTTCGTCGCTTAGTGGCTCTGTATACTAGAAATGGTAGTGCAGAAGATAATCATTTGGTCTTTAGTAAGGAGGGTCCAACCGTATTCCTCTTTGTAGGTGTCAATGGCGTTGGGAAGACAACTAGTATTGGAAAAATGGCCGCCCGCTTTAAAGGACGTGGACGTAAAGTCTTGCTTGCAGCCTGTGATACATTCCGGGCAGGAGCAATCCAACAGTTGCAAGAATGGGGCAAACGCGATGGAGTCGATGTGGTGGCTGGTAAAGAGCAATCAGATCCTGCTTCAGTAGCTTTCGAAGCTGTTAAAAAAGCTAAAGAAGAAAATTACGATTTATTACTAGTTGATACAGCTGGTCGTCTTCAAAACAAGGTTAATTTGATGAATGAGTTGGATAAAATCAAGCGCGTAATTAGTCGTGAAATTCCAGACGCTCCGCAAGAAACGTTGTTAGTTTTGGATTCAACTACGGGACAAAATGCCTTAACACAGGCTAAGGCATTTTTAGAAACTACGAATGTTACAGGGATTATTTTAACTAAGTTAGATGGAACGGCTAAAGGTGGAATTGTGTTAGCAATTAGAAATCAATTACATTTAGCAGTTAAATACGTTGGTTTAGGAGAGACGGTGGACGATCTTAGTCCATTTAATCCAGAACAATACGTAAGTGGACTCTTTAAGGGTCTAATGGAAGATTAACGCCAATGGAAATCGAAAAAAATAATCGCATTAATAGCTTGTTGGAATTTTATGAACAGTTATTGACTCCAAAACAAAAGGAGTATATAACACTGTATTATGCGGACGATTATTCATTAGGGGAAATCTCCGAAGAATTTCAGGTCAGTCGGCAAGCCGTGTATGATAATATTAAAAGGACGGTAAATATTTTAGAAAAGTACGAACAGCAACTTCATTTGTTAAGTAATTTTGAAGTGCGCAATGCAAAATTTGATCAAATTCGTGCTTATATTAATCAAAAATATCCGGAAGATACTGAATTAAAACACTTTTTAGATGATCTCGAAAAAAGTGAAGAAGAATAAAGACGGAGGGGCTTTAAATGGCTTTTGAGGGTCTAACTGAACGATTACAAAAAACTTTCACTAATTTAAGAAAAAAGGGTAAAGTTACTGAGGCTGATTTACGCGATACAATGCGTGAAATTCGCTTAGCGTTGCTAGAAGCCGATGTTAACTTTAAAGTAGTTAAACAATTTGTTAAAACCGTCCGAGACCAAGCAATTGGCTCAGATATTTTAGATGGATTAAATCCTGCTCAGCAAATTGTGAAGTTGGTTAATGATGAATTAATCAAGATGATGGGGACAGAAGATGCACCATTAAATAAATCTCCCAAAATTCCAACAATTATTATGATGTCTGGTTTACAAGGGGCTGGTAAAACAACTACCACTGGTAAATTAGCATTAAAACTTAAAAATGAACAAAAAGCTCGTCCACTTTTGATTGCGGCCGATGTTTATCGTCCAGCGGCAATTGATCAGTTGGTTCAAGTCGGGCAACAAATAGACGTTCCGGTTTACCAAGAAGGCACAGATGTTAACCCCGTTGATATTGTGCGTCATGGTTTGGAACAAGCTGCTGAAAATAAAAACGATTATGTCTTTATTGATACAGCTGGTCGTCTACAAATTGACGAAAAATTAATGCAGGAATTGGCTGATATTAAAGCGTTAGCTCATCCGGATGAAATTCTCCTGGTTGTTGATGCAATGACTGGTCAAAACGCCGTTAATACTGCGGAAGGATTTAATGAAAAATTAGATATTACTGGGGTAATTCTAACTAAGTTAGATGGCGATACCCGTGGTGGTGCTGCGTTGTCAATTCGCTCAGTCACTGGTAAACCAATTAAATTTGTTGGTCAAGGCGAAAAGATGGAAGATTTGGATGTTTTCCATCCTGATCGAATGGCTTCCCGTATTTTAGGTATGGGTGACATGTTAACTTTGATCGAAAAAACTCAAAAAGATTTCGACCAAAAGCAAGCAGCTGAAATGACTCAAAAGATTCGCGAAAACACATTCGACTTTAACGATTTCGTGGATCAATTGAATCAAGTTCAAAATATGGGACCAATTGAGGATATCATGAAAATGATTCCAGGTATGGCTAATAACCCAGCTATGCAAAATGTGAATGTGGACCCTAAGGATCTTGAGCACACCAAGGCGATTGTATATTCCATGACCAAAGCTGAGCGTGAAAATCCAGATCTTCTAAATCCTAGTCGCCGTCGTCGGATTGCGGCTGGATCCGGGCGTCCTGTGGTTGAAGTCAATCGGATGATTAAACAATTTAATCAAATGAAGAAAATGATGAACCAAATGTCAAAAGGAAACTTTAACGGCATGGAAGGTATGTTAGGAAATGGAATTAAGGGTAAGTTGTCGAAGATGGCAATGAATTCCATGATTAAGAAAAATAAGAAAAACAAAAAGAAGCGGATGAAGAAAAATAAACGACGCTAAAAATTAAGAGGTTTGGTTATACAACTAAACCTCTTTTTGTTTTCTAATAAAAGGTACTAGGATTTCTACTAAAAATATGGAAATAGTACCCCAGAAAAATTAATGCCCAAAATAAATGAATCAAAAACAGAAATGATTGGTATAGGACATTATTTACGTGAGTATCCAGAACGGTCTTTATGTGCCGGCGAGGATGCTTTAGCGATACAAGAAGATAACGAGCGGTCATTTAAGTCTAATAAAAAACGTTAAATTTAATTAAATGGGAGTTTTTTCGATCTGTTAAGGAAAAACACTTTACATCTATTCGATTTACTGGTATATTATTACTCGTGATTAAATAGTTGGAGGTGTCATTATGTCTGTAAAGATCCGTTTGAAACGTATGGGTTCAAAGAAGCGTCCTTTCTACCGTGTCGTAGTCGCTGACTCACGTTCACCACGTGATGGTCGTTTTATTGCCCAAGTAGGAACATACAATCCATTAACAGAACCAGCTTCAGTTAAACTTGAAGAAGAAGAAATCTTAAACTGGTTAAACAATGGTGCACAACCTTCTGATACAGTTAAAAATATTTTCTCTAAAGCAGGAATTATGAAGAAGTATCACGAAGCTAAGTATACAAAATAGGTCATACCTGAACGAAGGGCGTCGATAAAACATTAGTTTTATTACGGCCTTCTTTTTGTATCGGAGGATAAAAGATGAATTACTTTAATGTAGCAAAAATTGTCAATACCCGCGGTTTACGCGGTGAACTAAAAGTTATCTCATATACCGATTTCCCAGAAGAGCGCTTTAAATCTGGTGCTGAACTACAAATTTTTAAGACTGAAAAAGACGAAGTTCCTGTTCAAACTGTAACGGTTAAAAACGCTAAAGAATATAAGGGCTCATTTATCGTTACTCTTGAAGGAATGAATTCCATTAACGATGTTGAAAAGTTTAAAGGGATGATTTTGAAAGTTGAAGAAGATCAACTCCAAGATCTTGAAGAAGGAGAATTTTATCTTCATCAAATTATCGGATTAGATGTTATTGAGAATGACCAAAAAATTGGAACCATCAAAGAAGTTCTATCGTATGGTCCTAATGATGTTTGGGTAGTTAAACGGCCCAATCAAAACGATTTGTTGCTTCCATATTTAAAAGATGTGATTTTAAATGTTGATTTGGAGCAAGGAGCAGTTCAAGTTAGTGTTCCAGAGGGGTTAGATTAATGAAAATTGATGTTTTAACCTTATTTCCTAAAATGGTAGAAGTTCCATTGCATGAATCCATTGTTGGTAAAGCGATTGAAGCCGGTAAGTTAAATGTTGACGTCACTGATTTTCGACAATATTCCACTAATAAACATGGAAATGTCGATGATTATCCATATGGAGGCGGAGCAGGGATGCTGCTAACACCTCAACCTATTTTTGATGCAATGGAGCATGTTAAGAGCCAAAATAACCAATCCACCGGGCGGGTTATTTTAGTTGATCCTGGCGGCAAGCAATTTAACCAAACGATGGCTGAAGATTTTGCTAAAGAAGAACATCTAACATTTATTTGTGGACATTACGAAGGCTATGATGAGCGGATTAAAACACTTGTCGATGATGAAGTATCCTTGGGAGACTTTGTAATTACTGGTGGTGAGTTAGCTGCGTTAACCATGATTGATGCTACAGTACGTTTATTACCTGACATATTGGGAAATAAAGACTCTGCAGTCGATGATTCATTTTCAACGGGTCTACTTGAATTTCCACAATATACGCGACCTGAAGATTTTCGAGGGCTGAAGGTTCCATCAATTTTGTTGAGCGGAAATCATGGAAAAATCGATGAATGGCGACGGACAGAGTCTTTAAAAAAGACACTTGCAAGGCGCCCCGATCTGTTAGAAACAGCTCAGTTAACACCGGAAGATAAACAAATCTTACGAGAACTTCAAACGCCCGATTTATAAAATCGTTATAGGCTAAGTCCAAAATAATTTTGCACTTAATAATAGAATATGTTAGGATATTAATTGGTTTGAAAACCAACAATAACAATGTTCCGCTGGCTCCGGGTGAGTTAATGAAGATTGGCGAAGGGAAGATTTTTAAATGAATCTATTAATTGATAAGATTACAAAGGACCAACTACGTAGTGATATCCCTGAATTCCGTGCAGGAGATACTGTTAGAGTACATGCTAAGGTTGTTGAAGGTGACCACGAACGTATCCAATTGTTCGAAGGTGTAGTTATCAAACGCCATGGTAGCGGTATTAGTGCTACATACACTGTTCGTAAGATCAGTAACGGTGTTGGTGTGGAACGTACATTCCCACTACATTCACCACGTGTTGCTAAAATCGAAGTTATCCGTCATGGTCGTGTACGTCGTGCTAAACTTTACTACCTACGTGCATTACATGGTAAGGCAGCTCGTATTAAGGAAGATCGTCGTAAGGCTTTCAAATAAAGAGCAAATAATTAAAGAAGATGAGTTGAAATCCAAGAGGGTTTTGATTCATCTTTTTTTGTTTGCCACACTAAGAAAAATTAATATAACTATTTTTAATAACTCGTAAAAAGAGTAATGATTATTTTGTTTTTCGCAGAAGAGTACGTTATGAAAAATGTTCTTCTGGTGGTGGCATTCTTAGTGTTATCTTTGAGTTGAGTATTGGTAAACAAAATGAGTCGAAAAATATGGTAAGTGAAATTTTAGAGGTAGAATTAACTTCTAAAGACATTCGCGGGCAAGTTCAATTAGATATTTAGGTATAGATTATCCTGATAAACTAACGGATCATGATAGCTTGTTTGAAAATCAAAAAGTATCACTGGAATAAAAAAGGAAGTTTCTGCGTAATTTACGGAGAAACTTCCTTTTTTTAATTTATTTAAACTTAACTGCCGTACCATAGGCAGCCACTGACTGCATATCTGTGCCAATTGATCCAGAATCAAAGCGCATCATCACGACTGCATCTGCGCCCATTTTCATCGCATTTTCTCGAAGGCGATCGACTGCAATATTGCGGGATTCATCCAACATTTTAGTGTAGTCTTTAATCTCGCCACCAATAATATTTTTTAAACCAGCGCCAATATTACGGAAAATGTCTTTAGATTGGGGTAGTTAACCCAAAGACTTCTCCTAAAACAATATATTCCTGTCCAGGAATTTTTTCTGTAGTTGTAACTAAAATTTCGTTTTTCATTATGATTTCTCCTTAGGATAAAAATTCATTTAGGTAATTACTAGGGCCTCAGGTAATGATATCCCAAGGCTTGCTTCTCAACTAATTCTACGACCCCAGAAGCCACAATGGTGGAATTGTTAAGCAAATCCTCCGTGGTAATTTTCCGCTGGGTTAACGAATTTTGACAAACTGCAATCACTATCTGAGACGTAAGAGCGTGACGGATCTTTTCTGCTTCTTTGCTATTGGCTTTAACGCCCATCACAGCATCACCATTGACTAAGAGCTCAATCTGATTATTGGGAGCAGGATAAGCTTGTGCTAGATGGTTTAGATTATTTAAAACCATTGGCCACTTTGCCATTTCATCAATATGGACGATGATTTTCATAAAATTATTCTCCTTAGTAGATTAAGATTAAAAATTAGAATAATGGATAATCATAGTATACCGCTAATAATCCTGGTTAAGCTACTGATAACGCGCGTTACACAAACGTTGTTTTTGTATTCAATTGCTTTAGTAGAGGGGGAAAATGATTAATAGGCTGCACAAACCGCATGAGATAGGGATTTCTAGTACACGGGGTTAACTAATGTGGTTATGATTCGTGAAAACGTTTTCGATATTGTAAAAAAGCTGTAAAGTGTTGATATGTAGGTCTTTTTAGGCTTAGTGATAAAAATAAATTTTTTACTATTATTATTTTTTTTGATTGCGAAAAGACTAAATACCGATTATTCTTTTTATTATTCCAATAACGTTGGAGTACAGATCATTAATTACTAGGAGGAAATAATAATTTGAGTATTTTAAATACAACAGAGATTATGGAACTAATTCCTAATCGTTACCCCATTCTATTCATGGACTATGTTGATGAATTAGAACCTGGAAAATCAATCGTGGCGACTAAAAACGTCACAATCAACGAAGAATTTTTCCAAGGACATTTTCCTGGTAACCCGGTTATGCCTGGAGTTTTAATCATTGAATCTCTAGCACAAGCTGCATCAATTCTAATTCTAAAATCAGAAGAATTTGCAGGTAAGACAGCATATCTAGGTGCCATTAATGGTGCTAAATTTAGACAGATCGTCCGTCCTGGTGATGTTTTAAAACTTCATGTTGAAATGATCAAGAAAAAGAGAAACATGGGTGTTGTTGAAACATTTGCAATGGTCGGTGATAAAAAAGTTTGCCAAGCAGAACTAACATTCATTGTTGGAGCAACTGATAAGAAAGATAAATAGTCGGTGAATTGCAATGGGATTGAGAATAATTGATTCAGCACTATCTACTCCTAAAAAAGTCGTTACTAACGATGATTTAACTAAAATACTGGATACGTCAGATGAATGGATTTCAAAAAGAACGGGAATCAAGCAACGCTATCAAGCCGTTGAAGAAACTACTTCTTCAATGGCGATAGAAGTCGCTAAACAGCTCTTAGAGAAATCTAAAACGGATCCAAGTGGAATTGATTTAATTGTCGTGGCAACGATGTCACCGGACTATATGTCGCCATCTGTTGCAGCTATAGTACAAGGAAGCATTGGTGCAACCAATGCAATGGCTTTTGACATTAGTGCCGCATGTAGCGGTTTTGTGTACGGCATGAGCATTGTTAATAACATGCTTCATGGAGGGAAGTTTAAGAAAGCGATCTTAATTGGTGCGGAAAAACTAACCCGGTTGCTAGATTGGACGGACCGTAGTACAGCCGTTTTGTTCGGTGACGCAGCAGCTGGTATTTTGGCTGAAAATGATTCTTCGAACTCTTCATATTTAATCAACGAAAAATTGAATACATATGGGAATATGGGCCAATATTTAACCGCTGGAAACGTAGCAGCCTTAGATGACCCAGCACAATCGTATTTCTTCCAAATGAACGGACGTAAAGTTTATGAATTTGCCACTAAACGAGTTCCGGAATCAATTTTGACGGTTCTTCGTGAAGCGAACATTGATCCTAGTGAGGTAAAGTATTTCTTACTTCATCAAGCAAATGAACGTATTATTAAAAGCGTTGCGAAAAAACTAGATTTATCAATGGATAAATTTCCAGTCAACATTGATCGCTTTGGTAATACTGCAGCAGCCAGTGAACCCGTCTTGTTAGCAGAAATGTTAGCAGATGGAAAAATTAATCGCGGTGACATTATCGTCTTTAGCGGCTTTGGCGGGGGCTTAACCGTCGGAACAAATGTTATCAAATATTAAAAAAATAAATTAAATTATATTCTCGGAGGAATAATATTATGACTAAAGAAGAAGTATTCACAAAGGTACAAGCAGTAATCGCAGAACAATTGGAAAAAGACGCAGACAAGATCACTATGGAAACAAGTTTTTCAGAAGACTTGGACGCTGATAGCTTAGACATTTTTGAAGTTGTTGACAAGTTAGAAGATGAATTTGATATCGATATTGATACAGACGAAAATATGGATACTGTTGGCAAGTTAGTTGATTACGTTAGCGAAAACATCGATAAGTAATTAAAAAGGGGTAAATGATGGTTAAAGCGGCTTATTTATTTAGCGGACAAGGACAACAATTTGAAGGGATGGGAATGGATCTGTATCAAACAGAACCGGCCTACCGAGCATTAGTTGATGAAGCTAGTCAAATTTTAGGTCAAAATTTTGCTAAACAAGATGTTATTGATAATGAAGAAAATTTACAATTATCAATTGTTATTTTGAGTTTAGGAATTGCACGAATTCTTAGCAGTGAAAAGATTGCACCGCAGAAGTTCTTGGGGCTTAGCTTAGGTGAATATTCCGCTTTGATTGCCGCAAATGGTTTTTCAATTGATGAAGGTTTAAAAGTTCTTGAAGATCGTTCAAAATACATGGCTGAAGCAGGGAAACTAAATCCAGGCCAAATGGTAGCAGTTTTAAATGCCAGTGATGATGTGATGAACGAGGCAATGCATGCTGCCCGAGAGTTTGGTAAGGTTTATCCAGCAAATTACAACACACCTAAGCAAACGGTTTTCGGTGGCGATGCCGCTGGAATCAACAAGTTTAGTGCACTATTAAAAGCTGCTGGAGTTAAGCGGGTTGTTCCAATTAAGATGAGTGTGGCATCACACACACCATTTATGCAAATGGCTAGTGATAACTTGAAGACCCGTTTGGAAAATGTCACAGTAGCTCAACCGAATGTGCCAGTAATTAGCAATACGATCAAGACTGAATTTACTAAAGCTAATATTAAACAAACCCTTGCAGACCAGTTGGTAAACCCAACTTATTTCACGGATTGTTTAGCTGTAATTGAGGCAGATCCAATCGATTGTTTGGTAGAAATTGGTCCTGGCAAAGCGCTCAGTGGATTTGCTAAAAAAACTCTCAAGAACAAAGACTTACCAATTTTCAATGTTTATGATGTTGAAACACTACAAAAATTACGGAACTATCTTTCAAAGCAGGAGGCTAATTAAGTGATTATTAAAGATACAGTGGCAGTTGTTACTGGTGGAACTCAAGGAATCGGATTAGCAATCGCAATGGATTTAGCTAAGAAAGGTTCAAAGGTTTTTATCACTGCTCGCCATGATATTTCGGATGATGCAGTAAAAGAACAAATTCAAGGACTTGATATCAACTTTAAAGAACTTGACATTCGTGATGATGCAAAGATTGGCGAATTGTTAAACGACATTAAAGAAGAATTTGGTCACTTAGATATTATTGTAAATAATGCTGGAATTACAAAAGATAAGTTACTAAGTCGAATGTCAGTTGAAGATTTTAATGACGTAATTGCAACTAACTTAGTTGGTACATTTTCAATGACAAAATATGCCATGAAAATTATGCAAAAACAACGTTCAGGTAACATTGTCAATATTTCAAGTATTTCGGGAACTCATGGAAATGTTGGACAAGCTAACTATTCAGCAAGTAAAGCTGGGATTGTTGGTTTAACAAAAACTACAGCTCGTGAAGGTCTTTTGAGAAATATTAGATGTAATGCTGTGGCTCCAGGGATGATTGAAACAGCCATGACTGGAAAATTAAGTGAAAAGGTTCGTGAAAAAACAGAAGAAATGATTCCAATGCACCGTTTCGGTCAACCAGAAGAAATTTCTTCAACAGTAGCCTTTTTACTTGAAAATGATTATATAACTGGTCAAGTACTTACCGTTGACGGTGGAATGACCCTTTAGGTTTTTGAGGAGGAAAAAATGGGTAGACGAGTAGTAGTAACAGGCATGGGAGCTTTGACTCCTCTTGGAAATGATCGAGAATCCTTCATTCAAGGACTAAATAGTTCAAAAGTTGGAATCGATAAAATTACACATTTTGATGCCGAACTAACAGGTATCACGGTTGCCGGTGAGGTTAAGGACTTTGATCCAACTGTTAGAATTGAAAGAAAAATTGCGAAACGGATGGATGCATTTTCTCAATATGCTCTGTATTCTGCCGTTGAAGCAATGGAACAAGCTGATTTTAAAGAAGGCGAGTTAGATCCTTACCAAGTCGGTGTAATTTATGGTTCAGGAATTGGTGGATTAACTACCATCCAAGAACAAGTCATTAAAATGGATCATAAAGGGCCAAGACGGGTTTCACCATTATTTGTAACTAACTCAATTACTAACATGGCAGCTGGGAACATTTCAATGTATTTCAATGCAAAAAATACCAGTCAAGCAATCGTTACTGCTTGTGCTAGCGCAAATAATGCAATTGGAAATGCATTCCACCATATCAAAAATGGTTACGCAGATGTTATGATTACAGGTGGTTCAGAATCATCAATTAATGAAATTGGAATCGCTGGTTTCGCTTCATTAACTGCATTAACTGCATCAGAAGATCGTTTACGTGCCTCAATTCCATTTGATAAGGATCGCAATGGTTTTGTAATGGGTGAAGGAGCAGCTACTTTAATCCTTGAAGACTACGACCATGCTAAAGCACGTGGTGCTAATATTTTAGCTGAAATCGTTGGTTACGGTATGACAAGTGATGCTTTCCATATGACCCAACCAGATCCTGAAGGTCGCGGTGCCATTCGTGCAATGCAAATGGCAATGGACGAAGGTGGCATTAAAGCCAATGATATTGATTATATCAATGCTCATGGTACCAGTACGCATGCTAACGATAGTGCAGAATCAAAAGCTATCGAAAGCATCTTTACTGAAAACGACCATTATAAGGTAAGTAGTACTAAGTCAATGACTGGTCATTTGCTTGGTGCGGCTGGAGCAATTGAAGCTGTTGCAACTATTGCAGCACTTCAAAATGGTATTATGCCGGTTAACGTAGGTTTAGAAACTAAAGACCCTGAAGTTAACATTCCATTAGTTACAGAAGATAACCGTAAGGCTTCTGTTAACTATGCCTTGAGTAATTCATTTGGTTTTGGTGGACATAACGCTGTATTAGCATTCAAGAGGTGAAAATGTTGACTGAAATAGATTTAGAAAAGTTATTAACCAAATTAGATAAATCATCATTCACGTCATTCGAAATGACGGAAGGTGATTTTAGCATTAAAGTAAAAAAAGAAACTACTCAAATAGTTCAACCAGTAGCAACGGTTAATGCCGTTGCTACTGACGTTGAAGCAACTTCTGAAATAGCGGATGCTAACCTAGAAGAGATTAAGGCTCCGTTCGTGGGGGTGGTCTATTTTGCACCTTCAGAAGGAGAAGATCCTTATATTAAGGTTGGCAGTCACATTTCAAAAGGCGATACTGTGGGCTTAATCGAAGCCATGAAGATGTTTAACGAAGTTCATTCACCAGTTGATGGTGAAGTCGTAGAACTCTTAGTTGAAAATGGATCGATGGTTGAATACGATCAACCAATTGCTCGTGTTCGTAAAGTTGGAGATAATTAATGGAAATTAATGTTCAAGATATTATTCCTCAACGTCCTCCTTTTCAAATGATTGATCAATTAGTTGATCTTGAAGCAGGAAAAAAGGCGGTCGCTGAAAAGAAAGTTACCATCAATGAATGGTTTTTTAATAATGGCAACGAGCTCTGCATGCCTGAGCCACTCTTAGTCGAGGCTTTAGCACAAACGGGAGCTTGTGCACTTTTATCAAACGAAGCATTTGTGGGAAAAAATGCTTTCTTTGGCGGAATTAAACAAGCTGAATTTTCAAATAGAGTTGTTCCTGGCAATCGACTTACTTTAACGGTTGAATTAACCAAAATGAAAAGACAAATCGGTACTGGTCATGGGGTTATTGTTAATGAAAATAACGAACTGATCTGTGAAGCTGATTTAACTTTCATTGTGGGCTAGGAACAGGGAGGCTATCTATGTTTCAAAAGGTTTTAGTTGCTAATCGTGGTGAAATCGCGGTCCAAATTATCCGCGCCTTACACGAAATGGATATCGCTGCAGTTAGTGTCTATTCTACAGCTGATGAGAATAGTTTATTCGTTAAATTAGCGGATGAAGCCGTCTGCATTGGAGGGCCTCAACCTGCTGATTCATATTTAAACATGTTTAATATTATCAGTGCTGCCGTCTTAACTGGCTGTGATGCGATCCATCCAGGTTACGGATTTTTATCCGAAAATGCGGAATTCGCTCGATTATGTAAAGAAAGTAATCTGGTATTTATTGGACCGCACTATAAAACCATTGACTTGATGGGAAATAAGTCTCGGGCGCGTGAAACGATGATTAGTGCGAATGTTCCGGTTATTCCGGGAAGCAACGGCATGGTTCGCGATTTAGAGAATGCCATGGTGGTGGCTAAGCAAATTGGTTATCCAATTATGCTTAAAGCTGCTGATGGTGGTGGCGGAAAAGGGATTCGTCGAATTAATTCACCAGAAGACCTTAAAAAGGCTTATCAAGAAGCGAAGCGGGAAGCTGAAACTTCTTTTGGTAATTCTGATTTATACATTGAAAAAATCATTGAAAATGCTAAACATATTGAAATGCAAGTTATTGCAGATCAGTTTGGTCATTATGTATTTTTACCTGAACGTGATTGTTCGCTGCAACGAAATAACCAGAAAGTAATTGAAGAAACACCATGCGCCACTATTTCACATTCTGAACGCGAAAGTTTAGGTGATATTGTAGTTCGGGCTGCAAAGGCCATCAATTATTATAATACTGGTACAATTGAGTTTTTGATGGATGAAAATCATAATTTTTATTTCATGGAAATGAATACTCGACTTCAAGTTGAGCATACAGTTACTGAAGAGGTAACGGGAATTGAATTAATCAAAGAACAAATTAAGATTGCTGAAGGATTGAAACTTGATTTCAGCCAAGCAGACGTTGAAATTTTAGGCCATGCAATTGAATGTCGAATTAATGCCGAAGACCCAAGCAATGGTTTTATGCCATCGGCGGGGACCATTAAGCATCTATTTTTCCCAGATGGAACAATGGGTGTACGCATTGATTCGGGAATTACATATGGTAGCATGATCCCACCATTTTACGATTCAATGATTTCAAAAATAATTGTTAAAATGCCAAATCGGGTTCAAGCGACTAGAAAAATGCGTCGTGTTTTAGATGAATTTGAAATCGAAGGTGTAACTTCAAATAAGGCATTCTTAGAGGCTTTACTAGTTGATAAGGGATTTGAACAAGGATTGTTTACGACTAAATATATTGAAAATGTCTTTTTGAAAGAGTGGTTAAGTAATGCAAAATAAATTCTCACTTCCTACTCAAGATGAAATTGTTAAGCGATTGAAGAAAATTCCAGAAGGTTTGTGGCGCGAATGTTCTAATTGTCACGAAAAGTTTTATTACCGTCGCGCAGGGGTTTATGAAGTGTGTCCTAATTGTGGGTATGGTGCACGGCTAGGTTCTCGTAAACGAATCAAATTACTTTGTGATGAGTTTGAAGAATGGGACAAAGCAATGGCTACTGATCCTACTAATATAGACGATGAAAAGTACAAAAAGAAACTGGCTACAGGGATTAAAACGACTCACGTTAATGAAAGTGTCCTCACAGGAAAAGCTAAAATTGGTAACAATGAATTTGCTATTGGAGTGATGGATTCACGCTTTATCATGGGTAGTTTAGGTCAAGTGACGGGGAGTAAAATTGCACGAATGTTCCAGGAAGCGACTCGGCAACATCTACCAGTTATTATGTTTACTGCTTCAGGTGGTGCGCGAATGCAAGATGGAATTCATTCATTAATGCAAATGGCCAGAGTTTCTGATGAAGTTGCTCGTCATAGTGCGGAAGGCTTATTATACATTGCAGTTATAACCGATCCTACTACAGGTGGAGTTACAGCTAGTTATGCCATGCAAGCTGATATTATTATTTCAGAACCAAAAACATTAATTGGTTTTGCCGGTCGCCGAGTGATTGAACAAACGATTAATCAGAAGCCACCTAAGGATTTTCAACAAGCCGAAACGTTACTTAAAAATGGATTCTTAGATGATATTGTTGAACGACCAAATTTAAAAGAATATTTGAATAATCTTTTAAATTTACATTCAGATAAGTAAGTAGGGATAAAAATGGCAAAAACAGCATATGAAACAGTGACTGCTGCTCGCAGTAAGGATAAAGTTGCAACTGCTGATTTGATAAATAATATTTTCTCGAATTTTACGGAATTCCATGGAGACCGTCAATTAAGTGACGATCCTGCTGTGATTGGTGGAATCGCTCTATTGAACGGTACACCAGTAACCGTAATTGGTACCCAAAAAGGTAAAAATACCGCTGAAAATATTGAACGTCATTTTGGAACTGTTGAACCTGAAGGGTATCGAAAAGCAGTACGTCTGATGCAACAAGCTGAAAAATTTAAACGACCAGTAATTACATTTGTTAACACACCAGGGGCTTATCCAGGAATGGATGCTGAGTATCATGGTCAAGGTTCAGCAATTGCTAACAGTTTAATAGTGGGGATGGAACTTCGTGTCCCTTATATCAGTATTATTGTTGGTGAAGGTGGTAGCGGAGGTGCATTGGCTCTGGCTACCGGTGATACAGTTTGGATGATGGAAAATAGTATCTATTCAGTTTTATCACCTGAAGGTTATGCTTCAATCGTTTGGAAGGATTCTAAACGTGTTATTGAAGCTTCTGAGGCTTTAAAATTAACTCCAGAACATTTACTTGAAGATGGAATTATCGATAAAATTGTTCCAGAAGTTGTTGATCAAACTAGTACACAAAATTTAAAACAAATGTTAGTTACAGAAGTAAATCGTTTAAGTCAATTTTCAGCTGATGAACTCGTGCAGCGACGACATGAACGATTTAGTAAATTCTAGAAGAGGGGTTATGCAGTTGGAAGGAATTCTTAGTGGAAAAACCATTGTCATTATGGGTGTAGCGAATAAGAACAGTATTGCTTGGGGTTGTACAAAAGCAATCATGGATCAAGGCGCAAAAGTTGTATTAACTTACCAAAATGACCGGATTAAAAAAAGTTTAAATAAAATTGTGGACGATTCAATCGCATTGGTTGAATGTGATGTTTCAGAAGATGCCAATATTGAAAAGGCCTTTAAACAAATTGAAGATAAATTTGGTAAGGTTGATGGTATTATTCATGCGATTGCCTTTGCTGACAAGGAAACTCTTGAAGGTGGAGTTTTAAATACCAAAAAAGAAGGTTACAATCTAGCTCAAGATGTTAGTGCTTACTCATTGATTGCTGTTTCACGCTATGGTGCGGAAATCATGAACGAAAAGGGTAGTATTGTGACGCTTACATACTTCGGCTCAACTCGTGCAATTCCTAACTACAACATGATGGGAATTGCTAAAGCTTCACTTGAATCCAGCGTACGCTACTTGGCAAGTGATTTAGGTGACCGTCATATTCGAGTTAATGCTATTTCAGCTGGTGCAATTAAGACACTTGCTGTTACAGGTATCAAGCATCATCGTGACTTGCTTAAAGAATCTCAAAGCCGTACAGTCGATGGTGAAAATGTAAGTACTAGTGAAGTTGGAAATGTCGCTGCATTCCTTGTTAGTGATATGGCAACTGGTGTAACCGGTGATGTTATTTACGTTGATAAAGGCGTACATTTAATTTAAGCTAAATAAAAAGATTAAGGTGGTTACCTTAATCTTTTTTTGTATCCTCAAATTGTCAGATATAGATAGATTTTTTGAGAAATTGACTAGATGTAATTGCGTTTATTAAAATTAAATGATATTATTCTAATAATAAGTGAAAGGGAGGTTGTTATATGAATCATCAAGTTAAATATTTTGCTAATGTTAATGTAACAACCACTACCTCAACCACCATCCTGTCTGGTTGAGTGTTTTGAGGTGCTTTCCAATTAAAATTTGGTTAACAAACAAAACCACCCAATCAGAATTCAGTGCCTACTAGCATTGATACTGATTCGGTGGTTTTTTATATTTTGAGGAGGAAGAACAATGAAGGAAGATTTACCGCAGTTAAAACGATCACTTACATCAAACCAAATGCAAATGATTGCATTAGGAGGAACCATTGGTGTGGGATTGTTCATGGGATCCTCATCGACAATTAAGTGGACGGGACCATCAGTGTTGCTAGCATATGGCTTTGCGGGGTTAATATTGTACCTAGTTATGCGTGCTTTAGGGGAGATTTTATATGTAAACCCAAGCACCGGTTCCTTTGCTGATTATGCAACCAACTATATTCACCCCTTAGCAGGATATTTAACCATGTGGAGCAATATCTTCCAATTTATTGTAGTTGGGATTAGCGAAGTGGTTGCAGTTAGTCAATATTTGAATTACTGGTGGCCAAATTTACCAGGGTGGGTTTCTAGTGTGGTGGTAATTGCTACTTTAACGCTTGCTAACTTGGTTTCTACTAAAGCATACGGAGCGATTGAATTCTATTTTGCTTTAATTAAAGTGCTAACGATTATTTTAATGATTATTATTGGTGTTTTAGTGATTTTCATGGGCTTAGGTAATCATTGGCGCCCTGTAGGATTGAGCAATCTTTGGGCTCACGGGGGCTTTTTTACAGGTGGAGTTAAAGGATTCTTGTTTGCATTATCAATCGTTGTAGGCTCTTACCAAGGAATTGAGTTACTTGGTATCACTGCTGGTGAAGCAGCTAATCCTAAAAAGGCCATTGTGGCTTCGGTAAAATCAATTGTTTGGCGAATTTTAATTTTTTATTTAGGAGCAATCTTTGTTATCGTAGCTATTTTTCCTTGGAATCAATTGGCTACGGTAGGTTCTCCGTTTGTGGAAACTTTTTCAAAAGTAGGAATTACCGGAGCGGCTGGAATTATCAATTTTGTTGTTTTAACTGCGGCAATGTCAGGAACCAATTCTGGAATTTATAGTGCTAGTCGAATGTTGTATAAACTATCTCAAGAAGGAAAGGTACCTAAGATTTTTGGTAAATTATCCAGTCATCGAGTTCCATCTGTAGCAATCTTGACCATATCTTTTGGAATTTTGTTAGGGATTATCTTAAATATCTTCTTATCTTCATTTAAAGGAGGAGCTGTTAACCTATTTGTGCTGATATATAGTTCGAGTGTGTTGCCGGGGATGGTTCCATGGTTTGTTATCCTACTTTCTGAATTACGCTTTCGCCGTGCTAACCCAGAAATAATTCAAAATCATCCTTTTGTAATGCCGCTTTATCCCATGAGTAATTACTTAGCGATTATCTCGTTACTTTTGATTGTAGTTTTTATGTTCATCAATCCAGACACGAGGGCATCAGTTACAGTAGGATTTGTTTTTCTAATGGTTTTAACGATTAATTTTATAATTAAATTCCGCCGTAAACGGGGTTAGAAAAAATTCAGAAAGCTAAAGTTCTGAAGCTTTTAATATTTTAAAGGAAAAGATATTGCTAAGGTTTACCTAAGAAATAAGCTGAACTTTGATAAACAGATAGGGGTCTGCTAAAATTTAATAGATAAAAAATTTAGGATTAAGCTTTGGAGGATTGGTTTTGAAAATTGGAATTGATAAGATGAGCTTTTTTACGAGTGATTTATATTTACCGATGGAGGATCTTGCAAAGGCTCGTAACGAAGATCCGAATAAATACTTGATTGGTATTGGACAATCAAAACAAGCTGTAATCCGAAATTCACAAGATTCAGTAACACTAGCAGCTAATGCAGCATTAAAAATAGTAGATGATAACGAAAAAGAAAAAATTGATTTGATTTTGTTCGGTACTGAATCTGGTGTAGATAATTCTAAATCAGGAGCAATCTACTTACAGTCATTATTAGGAATTAACTCATCAGCGAGTGGTGTTGAGCTAAAGCAAGCTTGTTTTGGTTTAACTGCCGGAATTCAAATGGCAATGGGACATATTGCTTTACACCCGGAAAGTCGAGTTTTACTAGTAGGATCGGATATTGCTCGCTATGGAATTGGTACATTAGGAGAAAAAACTCAAGGTGGAGGAGCAGTCGCGATAATTATGAGCGCTAATCCTCATCTCCTTGAAATTGGAACGCAAAGTGCCCATTTAACTAAGGATATTATGGATTTTTGGCGTCCATTAAATCGTAGTGAAGCGTTAGTTGATGGTAAGTATTCATCAGCCGAATTTATTAATTTCTTCAAAGAAACTTTCGAAAATTACCTCGAAAAAACGGGCGAAGAGATTGATAAATTTACCGCTCTTATTTTTCATTTACCTTACACTAAGATGGGGCTTAAAGCTTTAAGAAGCGTAATTGAAGACCTAGATAATGATGATTTAAAAGAAAGTTTATTAGAACATTTTGAGGAGAGTCGTTATTTGAATCGTGAGGTAGGAAATTTATATACAGGTTCATTGTATCTGAGTCTGTTGTCATTATTACATGCCCGCAATTTAAAAGCAGGCGACCAAATTGGCTTGTTTAGTTATGGTTCTGGTGCAGAAGGTGAGTTTTATTCTGCTAAAGTCGTTGAAGGATATGAAAAGTATGTTACAGATGAAGAAATTGCATTTTTGGATCAAAGAACTTCGGTCTCAGTGGCTGAATATGAACAAATCTATCGTAGTTTTATGAGACCTCAAACAGCGGACTACAGAACTGAATTTGAAAACGATCCTGCACCATTTGTTTTGAAGGGACAACAACAACAACAACGGATTTATGAAAAAGTAAATTAAAAAAATGGCAACTTGGGTTTAAACCTAAGTTGCCATTTTTTATGAGAAGATGCTGTAAACAATTTTACCGTCTTTCGCGATAATCATCGCTTTATTTTTGTCAGGTTGATTTAATTGAACGGCATATCCCTTACCAAGTTCTTTTTTGAGGGATTTTGAAACCTCAACAAATTTATCTTGGATATCTTTAAAATTACTATTACTCATTTGGTCAGGATTTTCGATCAACTGATTGAAAACTTTTTTAGTGTCTTTATCGGTTGCTGAAACACTAAATGTTTTGGCAGATGGATCATATGTAACAGTACCAAACGATTTAAAAGATTTAGTAAGACTAGCCTGGACTTGTTGCACCTGTTGGGCCTTAGATGAAGAGGCAACACTTTCGCTTTTAATCATTTCCAACTTATCGTCCTTCAAGCTCGATTTTTTACTAGCAATTAAAGTTGAGTTGGTCTTAGAGCCAGAACTTTTATGTGAAGTTTCCATCACATTTCTTGCTGAGAAAATAACAACAGCAAGGGGGATAATCACTAAAAGTGAGCTTAAAAAAATGGAGCCTCGGTTCCTAATTGATGAATAAAATTGAAAAAATCCAAGTAATAATGTAATTGATGCTAAAACTAAAACGTAAAGCATAGTAACCCTCCAAAATGATTTATCGCATTAACAATAGTATGCTTTGAAAAACATAATAAATCAATAGGAAAGTCACATCTAGTAGATGTTATCTCTAAATAAACCAACAACTTTACCGAGGATAGTCACGTTGTCCAAAATAATTGGGGCCATCGTATCATTTTCTGGTTGAAGTCGAATGTGATCGGATTCTCGATAGAATCGTTTGCAAGTTGCTTCATTTTCATCAGTCATAGCAATTACAATGGTGCCATTGTCGGCTGTAGATTGTTTTCTAACAATAACTTGATCACCAGATAAAATACCGGCATTAATCATACTTTCTCCTCGGATGGTAAGCATGAACAAATTACTACTATCATTTTCGTACTCTGGAGGAACAGGGAAGAAATCTGTAGCTTCTTCAACAGCCAAAATTGGTTCACCGGCAGTAACTACTCCCAGTAAGGGAATAGTAGGATTTTTATCTTGTACTCCTAAAGCGTCTAAACCTAATTTTGTTACCTCTAAAGCTCGGGGCTTAGTAGGATCCTTTTCTAAAAAGCCGTTTTTTTGTAAACGATCAATGTGTCCATGAACAGTGGAAGTAGATGATAGTCCAATGGCACTACCAATTTCACGCACTGTAGGTGGATATCCTTGAGCGTTAACTGTTTTATAAATATATTCCAGAACGCTGAGTTGCTTAGTGCTGATATTTTTTGCCATTTTTTCACCTCATAAATATTTGTTGTTATTTTATCATAAAAAATCCTAATACTCAAACAAATGTTCGCCTTAAAAATTGAAATTAAAAGCTTTCCATAGTATGATTAAGCTACTAATAACGGAGGGATTTATTATGGCCGATCAAGAAATGCAAAAATTAATTAAGAGAATCAATGAACTTGCTAAAAAAGCAAAAGAAGAAGGACTTAGTGACTTAGAGATTATCGAGCGAAAAGATCTGCGTCAAAAATATTTGAAGAAGTTCCGAGAGAGTTTCAGAAGTCAAGTTGAAATGATGCAAATTTTTGATAAAGAAGGCAAAGAAGTCACACCTGAAAAGGTAAAAGAAGTTCAACGAAAAAAGGGCTTACGTGACGATTAGAACGGGGCTTTTGTTTTTAGCCGTTTTTGTGTAAAATGAATAGGTAAGTCGTTGGTAAGGAGGATTGTAAATGTCAACTGGAATTTGGATTATGATTGTAATCATCGCATTGCTTGTTGGTGCAGTTGGTGGTTTCTTCTTTGCTCGTCGTTACATGGAGAATTATTTGAAGAATAACCCCCCAATTAACGAGGATATGCTTAGAACAATGATGCTTCAGATGGGTCAAAAGCCATCACAAAAGAAGCTCCATCAAATGATGACTGCGATGCAAAATCAATCTAAGAAATAAAAAAACGTCCATTATTTGGACGCTTTTTTTGTTTCTTTATTCGAAATGTCAATGTATTTAAACGTAGGATCAACTTCATTATCAAGTTTAACAAAAGCATTGTTTAATTCTTCTTCTAGCATTGCTAAGTTTTCGTCATTCATTTTCGTTTTACGATCAATAGTAATCGGTTCACCAAAGTTGATATGAATCTTTTGACGAGTAAATAGTCCTTTAAAGGTTAATGGTCCTTGATAAATAGCTGGTACAATGGGGACGTTAGCTAATTTGGCAATTACGAAAGCACCATTTTTAAGCTCTTGGGAATGTCGAGTTCCTGAAGGAAAAATAATGGTTGATAATTCTCCCTTTTTTAAAATCTTAACCGGGGTTTTAATGGCTGAAGGACCCGGATTTTGACGATCAACAGGAAAAGCATTTAATTTAGTAATTAACCAGCTTAAAAACCGATTTTGAAAGAGTTCCTTTTTAGCCATAAAAGAAAATCTTTGCGGATAAGCAGCTAGGGCATATAGCACTGGGTCAAACCACGTGCGGTGGGGAGCTACTAACACATAACTACCTTCTGGTAAACGTTCTGAGTTGTGTACATCAGGTTTCCCATTAATAAGAAATATCAATGAAGAAACAAAGTGTTTAATAAATGAATAAAACATAAGATAACCTGTACTTTCATATATTTATTAATTTGATTATATTATGAAGTATTGGTAAAGAAAAGGAGTTTTAAATGCAAGTTGAGTTAAAAAGTGACGAGCGAATTGATCAATTATATCGCGATGATATTCAGATTATTCAAAGTCCATCAGTATTTTCATTCTCACTTGATGCGGTATTATTAGCCAATTTTGCTGAGGTTAAAAAGGCTAGTAAGACTAAAATTGTCGATCTTTGCTCTGGAAATGGAGCAGTGGGTTTATTTCTTTCAAAAAAGACTGCCGGCCATGTGACAATGGTTGAGATTCAGTCACGATTAGCAGAGATGGCAATGCGGAGTATTCAGTTGAACGATTTAACTGACCGTTATGATGTTTACAACATGCCGTTGAAAGATGCGTTAACGAAAATTAATGCTGATTCCATAGATAACATTGTTTGTAATCCACCCTACTTTGAAGATTTACCTAGTAGCAAGAAAAATCCCAATGAACATTTGGCACTTGCTCGGCATGAATTAACGACTTCATTAGAGGAAGTTCTTCAGGTGAGTCAAAAGATGTTAAAAATGAACGGAAAATTATTTTTGGTACATAGACCGGATCGACTACCTGAAATTTTAACCAAATTAGTTAAAAATCGATTGGCACCTAAACGAATTCAATTTGCACATTCTCACGCAGGAGACGAAGCTAATATGGTTTTAATCGAAGCGATTAAAGACGGTAAGCCTAATGGAACTAGAATCTTACCACCAATAGTTATTTATGAGGGGTTGGAATACTCTAAAGCAATTAAGGAGTTATTATATGGAAATTCCACTGATTAACGGATTTTATTTTTATGTTTTACGCTGTGCGGATAACACTTTATATGGTGGCTATACCATAAATCTTATTAACCGCGTTGAACGCCATAATAAGGGACAAGGTGCCAAATATACTAAGGCTCGAAGACCAGTTCAATTAATTTATTTTGAATCGTTTGATAATCAGCATGACGCAATGTCTGCAGAATATCAGTTCAAGCAACGAACGCGAAGTAGTAAAATTAAATTTCTTAAAAAGAACGGTATTTCATTAACAAATTTAAAATAATAGTGGTACAGTTAAGGCGATTAACGACTAATTTAATAGTTTGAATACTGTAATATTTTTTGAATCATGATACAGTATGTAAAACAAATTATTTAGCCAAGTCTGAGAGGAGAATTTTTGATGAAAATTATTGCTTATGGCATTCGAGATGACGAAAAACCTTACCTAGAAGAATGGGTTAAAGATAATAAAATTGAAGTAAAGGCTGTTAGCGAATTGTTGGACTCCAACACGATTGAACAAGCTAAGGGTTATGACGGAGTTGTTGCATATCAACAGAAACCTTATACAGATGATTTGTTCGATAAAATGAATGAATTCGGGATTCATGCCTTTTCGCTTCGTAACGTTGGTGTTGATAATGTTCCAGTTGAGGCTTTAAAGCGAAATAATATTAAGATTACCAATGTTCCAGCGTACTCTCCAATGGCGATTGCAGAACTTTCAGTAACCCAACTCCTAGCTTTAATTCGTCGAATTCCAGAATTTGATGCTAAGATGGCTCGTGGTGATTTCAGATGGGAACCAGATATTGCTCTAGAACTTAACCAAATGACAGTAGGAGTTATTGGTACCGGAAGAATTGGGCGTGCGGCCATTAATATCTTTAAAGGCTTTGGAGCTAAAGTGATTGCTTATGATGTTTTCCGAAATTCAGAACTTGAAAAAGAAGGAATCTATGTTGACTCGCTTGAAGAACTTTATCGTCAAGTAGATGTTATTACCTTACATGTTCCCGCTTTAAAAGATAACTACCATATGTTAAATGATGAAGCGTTCGCACAGATGCATGATGGGGTATTTGTTCTAAATTTTGCTCGCGGTAGCTTGATTGACACGAAGGCATTACTTAAGGCTTTAGATAGTGGTAAGGTGGCTGGTGCGGCACTAGATACCTATGAAGACGAAGTAGGTATTTTTGATGTGGATCACCAAAATGACCCAATCAATGATCCCGTATTTAATGATTTATACAGTAGACGTAATGTAAAAATCACACCACATGCGGCTTTTTATACTAAGCCAGCAGTTAAAAATATGGTACAAATTGCTCTTGAAAATAATAAAGCACTAATTGAAAAAGGTGCTGCAAGAAATGAAGTTAAGTTTGACTAATATTTAGCTTGAAATGCGACTTTAGTTAGGTTAAAATTATATTCGGCCTGTAGGTCAAAAACACACTTGATTGGAAGTTGACGGAGTGCTCAACTAGTTTGAGTCCCGAAACCGTAGATAATCAAGGAGGAAAAACTAGGAGGAAAATAACATGTCTGTTATTTCTATGAAACAATTGCTTGAAGCTGGTGTACATTTCGGACACCAAACACGTCGCTGGAACCCTAAGATGAAGCCATTTATCTTTACTGAACGTAATGGTATTTACATCATTGATTTACAAAAAACTGTTAAATTAATTGACAATGCATATAACTTCGTTAAAGATGTTGCTGCAAATGATGGTGTAGTTCTTTTTGTTGGTACAAAGAAGCAAGCACAAACTGCTATCGAAGAAGAAGCAAAACGTGCTGGTCAATACTTTGTTAACCATCGTTGGTTAGGTGGAACTCTTACAAACTGGAACACAATCCAAAAACGTATCAAGCGTTTGAAAGATTTGAAAGCAATGGAAGAAGACGGTACATTTGATCGTCTACCTAAGAAAGAAGTTGCTCTTTTGAACAAGCAAAAAGACAAGCTTGAAAAATTCTTGGGTGGTATCGAAGATATGCCTCATACTCCAGACGTATTGTTTGTTGTTGATCCTCGTAAGGAACAAATTGCTATCAAGGAAGCTCAAAAATTGAATATTCCTGTTGTAGCTATGGTCGACACAAACTCTGATCCAGATCAAGTTGATGTTATTATCCCATCAAATGATGATGCTATTCGTGCCGTTCGTTTAATCACTGCTAAGATGGCTGACGCTGTTATCGAAGGTCGCCAAGGTGAAGACGAAGAAGAAGCTTCACAAGAAGTCGCTGAAGGCGTAAGCAAGGACTCTCTTGAAGACTTGAAGAAGTCTGTTGAAGAAGGAAGCAACGAAGAATAATTATCACTTAGGCTGTCGTGATTTGAGACCTTTTAGGCCTGAGATTACGCGCGGCCTTTTTTTACGGAATCACAAATTGGTATTAGTAATATAAAAAGCTAAGGGGGCCATAAAAATGGCAAGTATTTCAGCTAAATTAGTAAAAGAATTACGCGATAAAATCGGTGTTGGTATGATGGACGCTAAAAAAGCACTTGTTGCTACAGAAGGTGACATGGACAAAGCAGTTGATTTTCTCCGTGAAAAAGGTATTGCAAAGGCTGCTAAGAAGAGTGACCGTGTTGCTGCTGAAGGTCTTGCAGATGTTGAAATGCATGACAACACAGCTGCAATTGTAGAAGTTAATTCAGAAACTGACTTTGTTGCATCAAACGATCGTTTCATCGACTTAGTTAAGGAAATTGCTTCACAAGTTGCACTTGAAAAACCTGCAGATGTTGATGCTGCTCTTAAATTGAAGTCACCAAAGGGTACTTTGAATGATGATATCATCGAAGCAACTCAAGTAATTGGTGAAAAGATTTCTCTTCGTCGCTTTGCTACTTTAGAAAAGGGTGAAAACGAACATTTCGGTTCATATCTTCACATGGGTGGTAAAATTGCAGCGCTTGTATTGCTTGAAGGTGCTGATGAAGAAACTGCTAAAGACGTTGCTATGCACGTTGCAGCTATCAACCCTAAGTATGTTAACCGTGACCAAGTACCTGCTGAGGTATTGGACCACGAACGTGAAGTACTTAGCAAAGAAGCTGAAGGTGAAGGCAAACCAGCTAACATCATCGAAAAGATGGTTACTGGTCGTTTGAACAAGTTCTTGGCTGAAATTAGTTTAGATGATCAAGAATATGTTAAAGATCCTGACCAAACAGTTGCTAAATATGTTGCTTCAAAGGGTGGTAAAGTTAAGTCATTTATCCGCTTTGAAGTTGGTGAAGGTATCGAAAAACAAACTGTTGACTTTGCTGAAGAAGTTCGTAAGGAAATGGGCCAATAAAACCCAGAGTTTTTGGATATTTAAAAAGCGAATTAATATGAGTTTAGCTCAATTAATTCGCTTTTTTGTAGGATTTTACACGTAATAACAGTGTGGTTTGCCGCATTTTTATGATAGAATTAATGAAGGAAATTAAACATAGGAGGCCGTAATATGTCGGAAGTTAAATACAAGCGAGTAATAATGAAGCTGAGTGGTGAAGCACTTGCTGGAGATAAAGGAACAGGTATTAATCCACCAGTAATTCAAAAGGTTGCTGAAGAACTTCGTGACGTGCATGACCTAGGAGTACAAATTGCCATCGTTGTTGGTGGTGGGAACATGTGGCGTGGAGAAACTGGTGAACAGCTTGGAATGGAACGTGTTCAAGCTGACTATATTGGTATGCTAGGTACGGTTATGAATGCTTTAGCACTTCAAGATAGCCTAGAATCACTAGGAGTTCCAACTCGCGTTCAAACTTCCATTGAAATGCGTCAAATCGCTGAACCTTACATTCGTCGTAAGGCCGTTCGTCATCTTGAAAAGAATCGCATAGTAATCTTTGCTGCTGGTACAGGTAGCCCATACTTCTCAACTGATACAACTTCAGCTTTAAGAGCGGCTGAAATTGGGGCGGAAGCAATTTTAATGGCTAAAAACGGCGTAGATGGTATTTATTCTGCCGATCCAAACGTAGACCCTGATGCAGTTAAATTTGACGAATTAACACATATGGATATTATTGATAAAGGACTTAATGTTATGGACACTACTGCAAGTTCACTTTCGATGGAGAATAATATTCCATTAGTTGTTTTCAACTTAAACCAAGCAGGTAACATTAAAAAGGTTGTTGCAGGTGAAAATATTGGAACAACGGTTAGAGGAGAAGAATAATGGCAAAAAATGAGATAATCCAAAAAGCTGAAGAAAAAATGCAAAAGGCACAGAATGTTTTAGAACGTGATCTAGGTTCAATCCGTGCTGGCCGTGCTAATGCTTCATTACTTGATAAAGTCTCAGTGGATTATTATGGAGCTCCAACTCCACTTAATCAAATGGCTTCAATTACCATTCCGGAACCACGAGTATTGTTAGTTACTCCTTATGATAAGAGCGTATTGAACGACATTGAACAAGCTATTTTAATGTCAGATCTAGGGATTAATCCTGCTAATGATGGCTCAGCAATTCGTTTAGTAGTTCCTCAATTAACTGAAGAAACCCGTAAAGATTTAGCCAAGAATGTTAAAGCAGAAGGCGAAAAAGCTAAAGTAGCAGTTCGTAATATTCGTCGTGATGCAATGGACACTTTGAAAAAGGCTAATAAAAATGGCGACTACAATGATGATGAATTCCATGATTTAGAAAAACAAACTCAAGATAGTACGGATAAAGCAATTAAAGTTGTAGACGAAATCGTAGCTAATAAGGAAAAAGAAGTCCTTGAAGGCTAGTATTAACTTTTGATAAAGCACCCCAAGAATTGTAGTGAAAACTCAACTTTTGGGGTGCTTTACTGGTTATTGAAAAATTCCAACTTCAACCAAAAAGTATCAAAATTTGGTATGGTACAATAAAAATCATGTGTTTTTAGGTAGTTTTGAAGATGTTTGACGTATCTTTAATAGTCGTTGTCCGTTTATTTGTACAGAACAATGATTTTGTAGCTTTTTTTTGGTAAAATAATAACCATTAGCTTGGAGGTTTTTTGATGAAAATGAATCAAAAACTTGAAACAGAATTAAATGAAAATATTCCAAAGCATGTTGCCATTATTATGGATGGTAACGGACGCTGGGCTCAGAAACGATTTATGCCACGTGTTGCTGGTCATAAGCGAGGAATGGAAGTCGTTAAGACTATTACTAAAAGTGCTAGTAAGTTGGGCGTAAAGGTGTTAACCTTATACGCTTTTTCGACGGAAAACTGGAAACGTCCCCAAGATGAAGTTTCATTCTTAATGAAATTACCGATTACTTTTTTCAATAAATTTGTTCCAGAATTGATTGAAGAGGGGGTCCAGGTTCGAGTAACTGGAGATATCGACGGCCTTCCCCAAGCGACTCAAGATGCTGTACGAAAAGCGATCGAGGACACCGCACAAGGTACAAAGATGATTTTAAATTTTGCTCTTAACTATGGAAGTCGGGACGAAATTACCAAGATGGTCCAGTCAATTGCTCAAGCTGTTAATACCAAACAATTGGACGTGGATAAAATTGATGAGCAGGTTATTGAAAACCATCTACAAACTAATTTTTTAGGCGAACTTTCTAATCCAGATGTATTGATTAGGACCAGTGGAGAAGAGCGAATTTCGAACTTCTTACTTTGGCAAATTGCATATAGTGAGTTAGTCTTTACTGACACACTTTGGCCAGATTTCGACGAAAAAATCTTTATTGAAATGATAAAAGAGTATCAAAAACGTGATCGACGTTTTGGTGCAATTAAAAAGTGAGGAATTAATTTTGAAGCAAAGAGTAATTACTGCCGTAGTAGCGTTAATAATTTTTATTCCAATTGTCTTTCTTGGAGGAACATTAATCGAGATTGCAGCCTTGGCCCTAGCCGTGGTGGCAATGAGTGAAGTTTTAATTATGAAACGAATTTTGTTGGTAACTCCTGAAGCAATTATTAGTATCTTAGGAACGTTATTCTTGGTTGCCCCTAAGTCATGGATGCACGACTTACCAAGCCAAATTAATACACCATTTGTTTCTTTGATTTTTGCCATTGCGTTGATGGTGAGAGTTGTTTTCAGTAAAAATCGTTTCAATTTCGATGATGCTGGTGTATTAACATTGACAATGCTATACATTGGATTCGGATTTAACATGTTTGTTCAAGCTCGAACGGTGGGCTTAGGAATGTTAATGTATCTGCTACTAACCGTCTGGAGTACAGACAGTGGAGCCTACTTAGTCGGAAGAAAGATTGGTAAGACTAAACTTGCTCCTCAAATTAGCCCCAATAAGACTTGGGAAGGTTCCATTGGCGGAACCATAGTTGCAGTTATTGTTGGAATTATTTTCTCAGTAACGGGACTAATCCATTATGGAATTCTAGCTACAATTTTAATGACGCTATTCCTTTCAATTGCAGGTCAGTTAGGAGACTTAGTAGAATCTTCTCTTAAACGTTATTACGGTGTTAAAGATTCTGGTCGCATCTTACCAGGTCATGGAGGAATCCTTGACCGTTTTGATAGTCTATTGCTAGTATTGCCAATGGCATATTTATTAGGTTTACTATAAAATCTGCCAGTTAGGAGTTATTTATGATAACTACGATTATTACCTTTATTGTTGTATTTTTAATTTTAGTTGTTGTCCATGAGTATGGGCATTTTGTTGCTGCTAAAAAGTCCGGTATTTTAGTTCGTGAATTTTCAATTGGGATGGGTCCTAAAATTGTTGATTTGAAGCGTAATGGAACTACGTATACTTTACGGATTCTTCCCATTGGTGGTTATGTTCGAATGGCGGGACTCGATGAACAAGAAGATGAATTGAAAGCGGGACAACATGTTACATTAACCACGGATAATACTGGACAAGTGACGATTATTAATACTTCTAGTAAAGTTCAAAATTTGATGGGCATTCCAGTTGATGTAACCAGTTTTGACTTACAAGATAAATTATTCATTGAAGGTTATGAAAATGGTAACGAAGACGAAGTTAAACATTTTGAAATTGATCATGATGCATCGATAGTCGAATCCGACGGGACAGAAGTTCGAATTGCACCGCGTGATGTTCAATTTCAATCTGCTAAGATTTGGCAGCGACTAATTACTAATTTTGCTGGACCATTTAATAATTTTGTTTTGGCCATCGTTGTTTTTGCGATAATGGGAGTTATGCAGGGAGCAGTTCCGGCTAATACTAACCAAGTACAAGTCGTTGAAAATGGTGTTGCTCAAAAAGCAGGAATTAAAAATAATGATCGTATTGTTAGAGTTGAAGGACAAAAAACAGATAATTGGAGTCAATTATCTAAGGCAGTTTCAGCTCGTCCAAATCAAAAAACGACTTTAGAAGTATTACGTCAAAAGCAAATAAAGAAAATCACATTAACACCTAAGTTAGCAAGTAATGGTAGTAAAAAAGTGGGTATGATTGGTGTTCAATCATCCATGACAACTAATTTAGGTAAGCGAGTTTTATATGGTTTCACTGGAACTTGGCAAATGGCTAAGAGTTTGTTTACCGCTTTAGGACAGATGCTACATGGCTTTAGTTTGAATGATTTAGGCGGTCCTGTTGCAATTTATGCCACGACCTCTCAAGCTACCCATCAAGGCTTCATGTCAGTGCTGTATGTGCTAGGTTTTCTATCCCTAAACTTGGGGATTGTTAACTTATTACCAATTCCAGCTTTGGATGGAGGAAAAATTCTCCTAAATTTCGTTGAAATGATTCGAAGAAAACCTTTAAAAGTTGAAACCGAAAATGTGATTACGCTAATTGGCTTTGGATTTTTAATGATATTAATGCTGTTAGTTACTTGGAATGATATTCAAAGATACTTTTTTTAAATTAACTTAAGGAGTTCAAATTCAATTATGAAACAATCAAAAATTCTTATTTCTACTGTAAAGGAAGTCCCAAATGATGCCGAAGTTTTAAGTCATAAAATGATGCTTCGGGCAGGATACATCCGTCAAATTTCGGCCGGAATGTATGCATACTTACCATTAGCTTATAAAGTGATTAGTAAGATTGAAAAAATCGTGCGTGAAGAAATGGAAGCAATCGACGCCGTTGAAATGTTAACTCCAGCGGTTTTACCAGCTGAATTATGGAAGCAATCAGGCCGTTATGAAACATATGGTCAAGAACTCTATAAATTTAAGAATCGTCATGATCGTGATTTTATTCTTGGACCAACACACGAAGAAACCATGACTACATTGATTCGAGACGAAGTTAAATCATACAAGAAACTTCCACTTTCTTTATACCAAATCCAAATGAAATATCGCGATGAAGATCGTCCTCGTTATGGATTACTACGCGGCCGTGAATTTTTAATGAAAGATGCTTATTCTTTCCACGCTGATGAAGAAACGTTAGACCAAAGTTTCCGTGATTTCGAAAAAGCTTACCAAAACATTTTTAGACGTTGTGGTCTTAATTTCCGTGAAATCGTGGGTGACGCCGGAGCAATGGGTGGTCGAGATTCCAAAGAATTTTCAGCTATTGCTTCTATTGGTGAAGATACAATCGCTTACTCAGAAGAAAGCGATTATGCTGCTAACTTAGAAATGGCAAGTAGTGTCTACACAGATCTTCAAATGCATGAAAATCAAGAAGAACTTACTAAAGTGGCTACTGATGATGCGCATTCAATTGATGAAGTTGCTGCTAAGCTAGATGTGGATAGCAACCGTTTAATTAAAACTATGGTTTTAATTGTCGATGAAGCACCTGTTTTGGCTTTACTACGTGGTAATGATCAACTAAATGAAGTTAAGCTTACAAATCTTTTGCACGCTGATGAGGTTCGAGAAGCAACGGAGGAAGAAGCCTTTGAACTTCTAGGTGCGCACGTGGGTTCGCTTGGTCCAGTACTTGAAAACAAACCAGAAAATTTAAAGATTGTAGCAGATAAATATATTGAACAAATGGTTAACAGCGTTGTTGGTGCTAATGAAGATGGTTTCCATTTGAAAAATGTTAATGTTGAACGCGATTTTACCGTTGATGAATATGCTGATATTCGTACTGTCCGTGAAGGCGAACTTGCTCCGGATGGTAAGGGTGCTTTGAAATTCACTAAGGGAATCGAAATTGGTCATATCTTCAAGATTGGAACAAAGTACTCTGAAGCTTTGGATGCTAAGGTACTAGATGAAAACGGACGAGCAATCCCAGTAATTATGGGTTGTTATGGAATTGGGGTGAGTCGTTTACTATCAGCTGTTTCTGAACAACAATCGGATGAAAATGGGCTTGTATGGCCTAAGAATATTGCTCCTTATGATGTCCATGTAATTCCAGTTAATGCCAAGAATGCGGAACAAATGGAAATTGCTGACCAAATTAACGGAGAACTAACTAAAGCAGGTTACGATGTATTAGTAGATGATCGTAAGGAACGTGCCGGAGTTAAGTTTGCGGATTCAGACTTAATTGGAATCCCACTTCGTGTTACCATTGGTAAGAAAGCTTCTGAAGGCATTGTTGAAGTCAAGTTACGTAAGACAGGGGAAGCAGTCGAAGTTAAGGTTGCGGAACTAAATAACACGGTAGAAATTTTATTAAACCAAGCTCAATAAAAGTAAATAAACCAATTAAAGCTGGGGAATCCCAGCTTTAATTATTTGTAGCAAATATTTTTAATGGATTAGTAACATCAGGGGGACCAAAGAGTGAGTTTGTCAGAAAATGAACAATTCAGAGTTTTATTAGAGCAAATTGATTTATTGGATAATGCTGAATTAAAAGATGGTTCAATCAAAGATTTAACTGTGCACTCCAATTCCAAGCGTTGGACGTTTAGTTTTGAGTTTAATGATATTTTACCTTTACAAATCTTTGTTGAATTTCATCATCAATTGGTTAATACGTTTGGGTCAATAGCTCAAATTGATTTTTCAATTGATACTATAAATAAAAATAATGTTGCAACCCATGCAACCGATTATTGGGATTGGATTATCAAGAATAGTGGTATTCAATCATCACTTCTACAAGTGTTATGTGATAAGTCGATTCCAGAGTTTAAAGATGGACAATTAGTTGTCAAAGTAGATAATCAAATTACTAAGAACTTTCTCAATGACGATGTTTTGCAGACTCTTAGTAACACGTATCAAAAAGTTGGTTTTGGTCCGATTAAAATTAAACCTACAATCGATGACAATACTGCTCAAGAACGTTTGCAAGCTTATCATGAAGAAAAAATTAAACGTGATCAAGCCATTGTTCAAAAAGCGACTGAAGCAATTAAAAAAGCTGAAAGTAAAAAGAAAGCTTCTGATAAAGCGATGCCTGAATTTAATGGTAAAGTGCAAATGGGTAAACCAATTAATGGTAAGGACAATATTGTTCAGTTGAGAGATATTACCCAAGAAGAACGTTCGGTGTCCATTGAAGGGTATATTTTTGACGCAGAAGTTAAGACCCTTCGTTCGGAGCGTCAACTTTTAATCTTTAAGGTGACGGACTATACATCGTCTATTACCATCAAGAAGTTTTCTCGTAATGAGGCCGATGAACAATTATTCTCGGCCATTAAAAAAGGTTTGTGGGTTAGAGTTCGCGGAAGTATTCAAGAAGATAGTTTTATGAAAGATCTAACGATGAATGCTTACGATATCATGGAAGTCGACCACGCTGATCGACAAGATACAGCAACTGATAAAAGAGTTGAATTACACTTACACACTAATATGAGTACGATGGATGCTACTAACGGAATTAGCGATTTGGTAGGACAAGCTGCTAAGTGGGGGCATCCGGCGGTTGCAGTCACAGATCACGCTGGATTACAAGCTTTCCCTGAAGCCCATGCAGCTGGTAAAAAAAGTGGTATTAAAACACTTTTCGGTGTTGAAGCTAATCTAGTTGATGATGGAGTTCCAATTGGCTATAACAGTGAACATTGCCCATTGAAGGGCGGCAAATATGTAATCTTTGATGTGGAAACTACGGGTTTGTCTGCAATTTATGACAAGGTGATTGAACTATCGGCGGTCAAAATGGAAAATGGAAATGTAATTGATCAGTTCGAAGAATTTATTGATCCGGGTTTTCCTCTTTCGGAAACTACAATTAATCTGACTAGTATCACGGACGAAATGGTACGTGGTTCAATGTCTGAAAAAGAAGTTTTCACCAAATTTAGAGAATTTTATGAAGATGCTATTATTGTGGGACATAATGTAACTTTTGATATTGGTTTTATGAATACAGGTTACCTCCGACATGGGATGGAAGAAATAAAAAATCCCATAATTGATACTTTAACGTTAGCGCGGTTCTTGTATCCTACTCTGAAAGGTTATCGTTTAAACACTTTGGCCAAAAAATTTGGGGTAGCACTCGAACATCATCATCGGGCTATTTATGATTCAGAAACTACAGGACATTTGTGTTATCTCTTCTTAAAAGATGCCGAAGAACGTTATGGGATTGAATATCATGATCAACTAAATGATCACATGACTGAAAATGAAGCATATAAACATGCACGGCCAAGTCATGCCATTTTAATTGCTAAGACCCAAGCAGGTTTAAAAAATCTTTTTAAATTAGTATCAATGTCAAATGTTAAATATTACTATCGTGTACCTCGAATTCCTCGCTCTGAGTTAGAAAAATTACGCGAGGGGATTATTGTCGGTTCTGCTTGTTCTAGCGGGGATGTTTTTACGGCGATGATGCAAAAAGGATATGCTGATGCACGGCGAAAGGCTAAATTCTATGATTACTTGGAAGTAATGCCTAAACCGGTTTATCAACCATTAATCGAACAAGAATTAGTTAGTGATAATAAGAAGTTAGAGGAAATCATTGCCAATATTGTTAAATTAGGTGAGGATCTAGATATTCCAGTGGTCGCAACGGGAGATGTTCATTATCTCAATCCGCAAGATTATATCTACCGTAAGATTTTAATTAATTCGCAAGGTGGGGCTAATCCTTTAAATCGTTCAGAATTACCTGATGTTCATTTTAGAACTACCGATGAAATGCTGGAAGACTTTTCTTTCTTGGGTCCAGAAGTAGCACACAAGATTGTTGTCGAAAATTCGAATAAAATCGCTGATAGTGTAGATGACGGAATTAGCCCAGTTAAAGATAAATTGTATACACCTAAAATGCCAGGTGCTGAAGACCGAATCAAACAGCTTTCGATGGATCGGGCACATGCTTTGTACGGTGAAGTATTACCGGAAATTGTTCAAGAACGATTAGATAAAGAATTGACTAGTATCATTGGAAATGGTTTCTCCGTAATTTATCTAATTGCTCAGCGCCTAGTGCATAAGAGTAATAAAGATGGTTATTTAGTTGGGTCGCGTGGATCAGTTGGTTCTAGTTTTGTTGCTACAATGTCTGGAATTACAGAAGTTAATCCATTACCGCCTCATTATCGATGCCCTAAGTGTCAATATTCATTCTTCTATACCAAGGGTGAATATGGTTCTGGATATGACCTTCCAGATAAAGAATGTCCGGAATGTGGAACTTGGATGATTGGTGATGGACAAGATATTCCGTTTGAAACTTTCCTAGGTTTCAAAGGAGATAAGGTCCCCGATATTGATTTAAATTTCTCGGGAGATTATCAACCTATTGCGCATAATTATATGCAAGTTTTATTTGGTAAAGATAATGTGTTTAGAGCTGGTACAATTGGTACGGTTGCTGATAAAACAGCATTTGGATATGTTAAAGCGTACGAAAGAGATACTAATCAGCATTTGCGCGGAGCCGAAATTGAACGTTTGGCTAAGGGCGCAACTGGTGTTAAACGAACGACTGGACAACATCCGGCTGGAATTTTGATTGTTCCTGATTATATGGATGTATATGATTTTAGTCCTATTCAATATCCCGCTGATGATCAGACGGCTGCTTGGGAAACGACTCATTTTGATTTTCATTCTATCCATGATAATATTCTGAAAATGGATATTCTGGGACATGATGATCCAACAATGATTCGTAAGCTACAAGATTTATCAGGAATTGATCCAGAGACCATTCCAACTGATGACCCCGGGGTGATGAAAATTTTCTCTGGCCCAGAAGTTTTAGGCGTTGATGAAAATCAAATTCAATCTAAAACAGGAACTTTAGGAATCCCTGAGTTTGGTACGCGATTTGTGCGAGGAATGTTGGAAGAAACCCATCCAACTAGTTATTCAGAGCTTCTCCAAATTTCTGGATTATCACATGGTACTGATGTTTGGTTAGGGAATGCCGAAGAATTGATCAAGGCGGGTACCGTAACTTTGAAAGAAGTTATTGGTTGTCGTGATAATATTATGATGGATTTAATTCATTATGGTTTAGATTCACAGTCCTCCTTCCAAATTATGGAGAGTGTGCGTAAGGGAAAGGGAATTCCAGAAGGCTATGAAGATAAGATGCGTGCGGCTAATGTTCCCGATTGGTACATTGAATCTTGTGGAAAGATTAAATATATGTTCCCACGGGCGCATGCTTCAGCCTATGTTTTAATGGCCTTACGAATTGCCTACTTTAAGGTTTATTATCCATTGGTTTATTACGCAGCATATTTCACGGTACGAGCAGATGACTTTGACATTGTTTCGATGGCACGCGGGAAAGAATCCCTCAAAAATCGCATGCAAGAAATTAATGATAAAGGTAACGATGCGTCGACAAAGGAAAAAAATCTCCTAACCGTGTTAGAATTAGCTAACGAAATGTTAGAACGTGGTTTTGAATTCAAAATGATTGATATTGAAAAATCAGATGCTGAAGAATGGTTAATTGAAGGTAAGTCCTTAATTGCACCATTTAATGCTTTACCAGGTTTAGGATTGAACGTTGCTAAACAAATCGTGGCTGCGCGAGCAGACAAGCCATTCCTTTCCAAAGAAGACTTGTCAAAGCGGGGACATGTTTCGCAAACTTTAATTGATTTCATGACTGAGAACAACGTTTTATCGGAGTTGCCGGATGAAAATCAGCTTAGTTTATTCTGATGATTTGCAAAAATGCCCATATAATGGTATATTCAGAGTAGTAATTTGATACTCGTTAATTGAGTGAGCAGCGATGCTCGCTCTTTTTATTGGCAAAATATAATTCTGGAGGTTCAAGTTTGAGTAACAATGTTATTGAAAAGGTGACAGAATTAGTCCAACCAATTACTGATCGCCATAATTTTGAACTTGTTGAAGTTGAATTTGTAAAAGAAGGTCAAGGTTGGTTCCTAAGAGTCTATATTGACAAAGTTGGTGGCATTAACATCGAAGAATGTGCCATGGTCAGTGATGAGCTAAGTGAAATTTTGGACGCACAAGATCCAGATCCAATTCCACAAGCTTATTTCTTAGAAGTGTCTTCTCCAGGGGCTGAACGACCTTTAAAAACGAAGGAAGATCTTACGAGATCAATTGGTGAATATATCCATATCTCACTATATGCATCGATTAATAAGCAAAAAGTTTTCGAAGGTTACCTTAAAAGCTTTGAAAATGATGAAATTGTTTTGGACTATTTAGATAAGACTAGACATAAAGAACTTAAAGTAACGTATGATCAGGTTGCATTTGCTAGATTAGCAATCAAGATTTAGAGGAGAGTTTAAAATGAGTAAAGAAATGATTACCGCTCTTGATATCTTAGAAAAAGAAAAGGGAATCAAAAAAGAAGTTATCGTTGAAGCACTTGAAGCTGCATTAGTTTCGGCATTCAAGCGTAATTACGGACAGGCTCAAAACGTTGAAGTAGAATTTAATGATCGTAAAGGTGATATTCATGTTTACGCCGTTAAAAAAGTTGTTGAAGAAGTTGAAGATGATCAATTGGAAGTTAGTTTAGCTGACGCCTTGATGATCAATCGAGCATACGAATTGGATGATGAAATCAGATTTGAAGTTACTCCTAAAAACTTTGGCCGAATTGCAGCTCAAACTGCTAAACAAGTTATTATGCAACGGGTTCGCGAAGCTGAACGTGGTGTAATTTACGAAAAGTATGGTCAATACGAAGATGAAATTGTTACAGGCGAAGTATCACACCGTGACAATCGTTACGTATATGTTGACTTGGGTGGGGTCGAAGCTGTGATGGCTAAGTCAGACCAAATCCCAGGTGAACAATATGAACCTCATGATCATATTAAAGTTTATATTACGAAGGTGGAAAATAACGGTAAGGGACCTCAAATTTTTGCTTCAAGAACGGATTCGGGACTTTTGAAACGGCTCTTTGAACAAGAAGTTCCTGAAGTTTATGATGGAACGGTCGAGATTATGTCGATTGCTCGTGAAGCTGGTGATCGTGCTAAAATTGCGGTACGTTCTAATGATCCTGATATTGATGCAGTTGGGACATGTGTGGGTGCTAAGGGCCAACGTGTTCAAACGATTGTCAATGAACTTCATGGTGAAAACATGGATATTATTGAATGGAAAGAGGACCCAGCAGAATATATAGCTAATGCTTTGAAACCTTCTGAAGTTATTGACGTATTATTTAATGAAGAAGATGAAAATTACTGCATGGTAATCGTTCCAGATTACCAGCTTTCATTAGCAATTGGTCGTCGTGGACAAAATGCGCGTTTAGCTGCTAAACTTGTTAACTTCAAGATTGACATCAAATCGGAAACAGATGCATCAGAATATGCTGAAGAAGAAGATTCTGAAGAAAGTACAGAAGAAACCGCTGAATAAACCATTGGAGGTGTGTTCTTGATGAAAACCAGAAAAATACCAATGCGTAAAGACATTGTGACAAATCAAATGTTTCCTAAAAAGGAACTCGTGCGAGTTGTTAAAAATAAGGAAAACGAAGTAGCTATTGATCCGACGGGTAAAGCTGCAGGACGAGGCGCTTATATTGGATTAGATGTCGAAATTGCTAAAAAGGCAAAAAAGAAGCGAACTTTTGATCAAGCGTTTAAAATTAAAGTTGACGACCAGTTCTACGATGACTTAATTGCTTATGTTGATCATCAGCAAGCACGAAAAGAGTTATTTGGTAAGTAAATGATTAAAGAAAATATTAGTAAATATCTCGGATTGATGCGCCGTTCAGGTAACTTGGTTACTGGTCAAGAACTAGTACTCAGTTCAATTCGTAGTCAGAAAGCCAAATTCGTTCTGGTAACAGAAGATATTGGCGAGTCCTCAAAGAAAAAAATTATTGATAAGTGTCATTTTTACGAAGTTCCATTCACTATTTTGGGAACTAAAGAAGATCTTTCCAAAGCAATTGGGCAGGAAAGATCGGTAGTGGCAACTGAAAATAATGGTTTTGCAAAGGGGTTACTAAAGAAAATAAATGAATAGGAGCGTGAAACGATGGGCAAAAAAAGAATTTATGAATTAGCCAAAGAAATCAACGTTTCGAGTAAAGATATTATTGAAAAGGCGCAGGCCGATGGTCTTGATGTAAAAAACCATATGTCGACGCTAGACGATGCTTCTGAAAAGCATTTACGCAATGCTTTCAAAAAAAATACTACTACAACCAAACCGGAAGAAAAACGGACACCTAAATTCCGTTCAAGCAAAACTGGTAAAACTGTGGTTAAGAAAAGCGACCATCCAGCAGCTGATGGAACGAAGGGTATTCAAAGATTGAAATCATCAAATAATGAAAGTACTACAAGAAACAATAACAATAACAAAAATGGCAACCAAAACCGTAATAATACAAATGGTCGTCCAAACAATAACCAAAATCGTCCAAACAACAATCGTAATCAAAATAACAACCGTAATGGTAATCGTCCTAACCAACCTAAGCGCGATGAAAAACAAGATCGAATTCGTGCTTCAGTAGCAGAGGCTGCCCGTATGGCTGCTCAAGCTAACCGCGAAATTGCTAACGAGAAGCCCCAAGCTAATCGTCAACGCACGAATAGCGCTAAGCCAGGTGAACAACGTCGGGAAGGTCGTAATAACCAAAATCGTCCAAACAACAATAATCGTAACGGTAACAATGTAAATCGTACGAATAATAATAATCGCCCTAACAATAACAATCGTAACAATGAAAATCGTCCAAGTCGTCCAAATAATACTAATCAGACGACTAATAATCGCCCAGCTAACAATACAACTAGACCAGCTGCTCCAGCAGCTACGACAGCTAATAATAGTGGCGAAAAGAAGCAAGATCGTTTTAGTGGACGTAACAACAATTCTAGGGGTGGGAACCGTTTTGGAAACAACCAAAATCGTCCCTTTAATAAAGAAAACCGTAAGAACAAAAAGAGAAATAGAAAAGCTAAACGCGATGGGCGGATGAAGGAAACAACTAACAAAGTTGTTACTGTTCGTAAGGAACGTCCATTGCCAGATGTATTAGAATACAGCGAAGGCATCAATGTAGCAGAGATTGCTAAGAAGATTCATCGTGAACCAGCAGAAATCATCAAGAAATTGTTCATGATGGGTGTAATGGTTAACCAAAATCAATCACTTGATAATGATACAGTGGAACTTCTAGCAGCCGATTATGGAATCGAAGCTCAACAAAAAGTTGAAGTTGATATTTCAGATATTGATAAGATTTTTGAAGACGAAGAAAAGAATACAACTAACCTTGTATCACGCCCTCCAGTTGTTACTATCATGGGACACGTTGACCATGGTAAGACAACCTTACTTGATAAACTTCGTCATAGTCATATCACTGAAGGAGAAGCTGGTGGTATTACTCAAGGAATCGGTGCTTACCAACTTAAGCATGATGATAAGTTGATTACTTTCCTTGATACTCCTGGTCATGCGGCCTTTACTGAAATGCGTGCTCGTGGTGCTGATGTTACGGATATTACAATCTTAGTTGTCGCTGCTGATGACGGTGTAATGCCACAAACTATTGAAGCTATCAACCATGCTAAGGCTGCTAATGTTCCAATTATCGTCGCCGTTAACAAGATTGATAAGCAAGGAGCAAATCCTAACCATGTTATGGAACAATTGACTGAATATGGTCTTATTCCTGAATCATGGGGTGGAGACACGATTTTCGTTGAAATTTCAGCTAAATTAGGTCAAAATATCGATGAATTACTTGATATGATTTTACTTCAAGCAGAAGTTCTAGAACTTAAAGCTAACCCAGATCAAAATGCTGCTGGATCAGTAATTGAAGCTCAATTGGATCCTGGTAAAGGTTCTATTGCAACAATCTTAGTTCAACAAGGTACAATGCACGTTGGTGATCCAATTGTTATTGGTAACACCTTTGGACGGATTCGAACAATGGTTAACGAACATGGCCGTCGAGTGAAAGAAGCTACTCCATCAACCCCAGTAGAAATTACTGGCTTGAACGGTGTTCCAGAAGCCGGTGATCGTTTCGTAGTCTTTGATGACGAAAAATCAGCTCGTGCAGCTGGTGAAGAACGTGCTAAACGTGCTCAAATGGAAGAACGTAAACGTAGCAACCATGTTACTTTGGATAATCTCTTTGATTCCCTTAAAGAAGGCGAAATGAAGAAGGTTGACATCATTATCAAGGCTGATGTTCAAGGCTCTGTAGAAGCTTTAGCTGATAGTTTACAAAAGATTGAAGTTGAAGGTGTTCGAGTTAATATCATTCATAAGGCCGTTGGAGCTATTAACGAAAGTGACGTTACCCTTGCAGCTGCAAGTAATGCGATTATCATTGGTTTCAATGTTCGCCCAACAGCTCAAGCTAAACAAATGGCTGACTCTGAAGATGTTGATATTCGTCTCCATCGTGTTATCTATAACGCAATCGATGAAGTTGAATCAGCAATGAAGGGAATGCTTGAACCAGTTTACGAAGAAGAAATTATTGGTCAAGTTGACATTCGCGAAACTTACAAGGTTTCTCGTGTGGGTACAATTGCTGGTGGTTTTGTAACTGAAGGATTTATTACACGTGATTCCGGAGTTCGTTTGATTCGTGATGGTGTAGTTATCTATGAAGGTAAACTAGGTAGTCTTAAACGTTTCAAGGATGATGTTAAAGAAGTTAAACGAGGATTTGAACTTGGTTTAACGGTTGAAAATTACAATGATATCAAAATTGGTGATGTTATCGAAGCATACCGCATGAAAGAAGTACCAGTTGAGTAGATAGGAGGAATCTATTATGGCTCGACAATACCGTTCGGATCGCTTGTCTCAAGAAATTGAAAAAGAAGTGAGTGATATCCTTCGTCGTCGTGTGCGTGATCCTCGCGTTGAGGGAGTTACAATCACTGGCGTTGATGTGACAGGTGATTTACAACAAGCAAAAATTTATTACAGTATTTTATCTGATAAAGCATCAGATGATCAAAAAACCAAGGCGGGTCTTGAAAAGGCATCTGGTTTAATTCGTAAAGAGTTAGGTAGCCGCCTATCAATTTACAAGACACCGGAACTTAGTTTCATCAGAGATGAATCTGTTCAATATGGTGATAAAATTGATCAATTACTCAATAAATTAAATCGTGATTAATCCAAAAGAGTATGCTTAATGGCATGCTCTTTTTTGTTTGGACCTAAATAAATAGGACGAAATCTTTTTAATACGATATAAGTAATGTAAAATGGCTATGAAGAGTGCATTTTAAGTACAGAATGAGAGGTTACCAAAATGGATGGAATAATTCCAATTAATAAAGAACGAGGAATGACAAGTCACGATGTTGTTGCCAAGGTTCGTGGTATTTTAAGAACTAAAAAAGTTGGTCATAGTGGAACCCTTGATCCTAGTGTTGACGGGGTTTTACCAATTTGTGTTGGCAGAGCTACGAAAGTTGTGGACTATTTAATGGGATTTGGAAAAGTTTATCAAGGTTCAATTACGTTAGGTTTCTCGACTACTACGGAAGATCTAGATGGTGAAGTAGTTGAAACTAAAAAACTTGATGAACCATTAACGGACGAACAAATTAATCAAACTTTGACTGCAATGACAGGAACTTTAATTCAAATTCCACCCATGTATTCCGCAGTAAAGGTTAAGGGCCGCAAGTTATATGAATACGCCCGCGCTGGTGAGACGGTAGAACGTCCTCAGCGTCAAATTAAGGTTTATGATTTTGTTCAAACTCGCCCATCAATTTTTGATGCAGAAAAGGGACAACAAACTATTTATTTCAAGGTTAGTTGTGGCAAGGGGACGTATGTGAGAACTTTAGCAGTTGATTTTGGTCGTCATTTTGGATTACCAGCGGTGATGTCTGATTTAAGTCGCTTGGCTAGTGGGGGATTCAAAATTGAGGAATGCCTGACGTTATCCGACTTAGAACAAGCACGAGATGAAGATCGTTTATCGACGGTTATTCAACCTTTAGATCGGGCCTTGGATAACTTTAATACAATTACAATTTCAGATGTTGAATGGGAAATTGTTAAAAATGGAGGATTTTTGAATCGTCCGCAAACTGATGAAATCATAGCTTTAAAATATAATGGGAATATTCAGGCGTTATATCAGTATGATACAAATCGTCAAAACTATATTCCTAAAAAAATGTTGTTGGTGAGATAGAAAATGCAAATAGTAAGAATACATCATCCATATTCAAAAAAAATAATTCCAGCAGAACCTGTAGCACTAGCTTTAGGTTTCTTTGACGGTGTTCATCGTGGACACCAAGCAGTTATTAAGCAAGCTTGCCAAAAGGCCCGAGAACAGCATTTAAAGGTGGCAGCAATGACGTTTAACCATCATGCGTCGGTAGTATTTGAACAGGATCGTAACTTTAGCCCGTTAAGCTACCTAACTTCAGTAGAACGAAAAGCAGAGTTAATGCGCGAATTAGGCGTTGATATACTTTACGTTGTTGATTTCACTTCTGCATTTGGTAGTTTAAGTCCCGAAGATTTTGTTCAACAATATATGGTGGACTTAAATGCCAAAGTGGTAGTTGCAGGTTTTGATTATACATTTGGACCTGCTGAACTAGCGAACATGGATACTTTACCAGCACTAGCTCAGGGACGATTTGAGGTCATTAAAGTGTCTAAAATCATTTTAAAGAATGATAAGATCGGATCTGATAAGATTCGTGAGATGGTATCGTTAGGAAATATTGATGATGCTAATGCCTATCTAGGTTACGCTTTTCAAACGAGTGGCGTGGTGGTTCATGGAGAAGCACGTGGAAGAGAACTCGGTTTTCCAACTGCTAATATAGTTTCTAATGAAAATCAAATTACACCTGGGATCGGAATCTATGTTGTTGAAATCAAAGTAGGCGGCCAATGGTATAAGGGAATGGCATCCGTTGGCAAAAATGTAGTCTTCGGGGAAGGTCGTCCGGTTACTACTGAAATTAATATTTTAGATTTTAAAGAAGCTATCTACGGAGAGACTGTTAAAGTTAAATGGTACCATCGCTTACGAGGTGAAATTAAATTTGATTCGGTTGATGCTTTAATCGAACAACTGCATCAAGATGAAGCTGATACAAGGGAATTTTTTAACAAGTTATAAAGATGTCTGACCAAATTTGACTATAGTTGACATTTCTACAAACCTCTGGTATCTTATTAAGTGTTCTTAGCACTCCAACTTTCTAAGTGCTAAAAGAGGTGATTTTCATGTTAACAGATCGTGAGTTGTTAATTTTAGAGGAGATTGTCCGAGAGTATACTGAGAATGGTCAGCCAATCGGATCAAAAACGTTGATGAATAATCTTCCAGTAAAAGTGAGTTCGGCAACGATTAGAAATGATATGGCTAAGCTAGAAGAGATGGGTCTGATTGAAAAGATGCATTCATCTTCTGGAAGAATTCCATCTTTGATGGGATATCGGTATTACGTAGATCATTTGTTAAGCCCCAAGAAGTTAAATCAAAGTGAGGCTCAACAGATTCAAAAGGGTCTGGGGATGCATTTTAGAGAAGTAGATGACATTGTTCGAACTTCGGCTGAAATGTTATCAAATTTAACGCATTATACAGCGTTAACGTTAAAACCTGACCAAAAAGATGCGACTTTAGATGGTTTTCGAATGGTTCCACTTGGTGGGAATCAAGTGATGTTGATTTTGGTTTCTAGTAATGGCGACGTTACTAGTCAGCAATTTTCGATCCCCCGCGGAATGAATAGTGAGACTGTCGAACGCGTCTTGAGAATTATGAATGATCGCTTGATTGGCGAAACGCTTGATCAAGTTTATTATCACCTGAAAACAGATATTCCTAAAATTGTTGAGCATTATCTGCATAGTAACGACGGAATTATTGATATTTTCGAAAATGTAGTTGCGCAGTCTTCACAGGACCGTTACTTCATTGGAGGGAAGTTGAATATCCTTAATTTCTCCAAGAATGTAGATGTTAGTTCAATTAGAGGGCTTTTGACTCTATTTAATGAGAATGATCAACTTGATGGATTACTTGGAAATAATCAGAGTGACTTAGATGTAAAGATTGGCGATGAATTAAGCAATGCTTTACTAAAGGATTTTAGCTTAATCACTGCTACTTATGATGTTGGTAGTCGAGGCAAGGGATTAATTGCCATTCTCGGTCCAACTAGTATGCAGTATTCGAAAACATTAGGCTTACTTGATACATTTAGAGATCAGTTGTCTAATCGAATGCTCGAATATTATAAGCACCTTGATGATAGTTAGGAGGATTGAATTGGCAAAAGAGAAAAAAGAAGAAGTCAAAGAAGAAGAAGTTTCTGAAGCTACTTCAACAGAAGGGTCAACAGATGTTGAATCAACTAATAATGATGATTTAACTACAGAAACTCAAGCAACAACGGCTTTAGATGACATTAAAAAGGTGGAAGCTGAACGCGATGAACTTTCAGACAAGTATATTCGTGCTCAAGCTGAAATTGTTAATATGCGTCGCCGAAACGAAAAAGAACAGGCATCATTAATCAAGTATGATGGTCAAAAACTTGCAAAAGCAATTTTGCCAGCACTTGATAATCTTGAACGCGCTCTAGCAGTTGAGTCTGCTTCGGAACAACTCTTAAAAGGGGTCAAGATGGTTCAAACCGATTTGTTAAAAGCTTTGAAGGAAAATCACGTTGCTGAAATTGAAGCTGAAGGACAAGCTTTTGATCCTAATATGCATCAAGCCGTTCAGACGGTGCCAGCTGATGATGACCATCCAGCCGATACAGTTGTTCAAGTATTACAAAAAGGATATATTTTAAAAGATCGAGTGTTACGACCAGCAATGGTAATCGTAGCTCAATAAAAAAGAGGAAGAGGGATTTTAAACAATGGCAAGTAATAAAATTATTGGTATTGATTTAGGTACTACAAACTCTGCAGTTGCTGTCATGGACGGTGACAAACCAAAAATTATCACAAACCCTGAAGGAGCACGTACAACTCCATCAGTTGTTGCTTTTAAGAATGGTGAAACTCAAGTTGGGGAAGTTGCTAAGCGTCAAGCAATCACTAACCCTGATACAATTGCTTCAATCAAACGTCACATCGGTGAAGCTGGCTATAAAGTAACCGTTGATGGCAAGTCTTATACACCACAAGAAGTTTCAGCAATGATTTTAAGTTATATCAAGAAATTTGCTGAAGATTACCTTGGTGAAGAAGTAGATAAAGCTGTTATCACAGTACCTGCTTACTTTGATGATTCACAACGTCAAGCTACAAAGGACGCTGGTAAGATTGCTGGCTTGGATGTTAAACGTATTATCAACGAACCTACAGCATCTTCATTAGCTTACGGACTAGATCAAAACGGTAAGGATGAAAAGATTCTCGTTTATGATTTAGGTGGTGGTACTTTTGATGTTTCCGTTCTTGAATTAGGGGATGGCGTATTCCAAGTTCTTTCAACAAACGGTGATACACACCTTGGTGGTGACGACTTTGATCAAAAGATCATCGACTGGTTAGTTGATGAATTCAAGAAAGACAATGGCGTAGACTTATCACAAGATAAGATGGCTCTTCAACGTTTGAAGGACGCCGCTGAAAAAGCTAAGAAGGACCTTTCAGGTGTTAGCGAAGCTCAAATCAGTCTACCATTTATTTCAGCTGGCGAAGCCGGACCATTACATCTTGAAAAGACTTTGACACGTGCGCAATTTGATCAATTAACTGCTGACCTAGTGGAACGTACTAAGGCTCCAGTTGAAAATGCGCTTAAAGATGCTGGACTTTCAGCTTCTGAAATTGACGAAGTCATCTTAAATGGTGGTTCAACACGTATTCCTGCCGTTCAAGAAGCCGTTAAGAACTGGACAGGTAAGGAACCTAACCACTCAATCAACCCTGATGAAGCCGTAGCTTTAGGTGCTGCTGTTCAAGGTGGTGTGCTTACTGGTGATGTTAAGGACGTTGTTTTACTTGACGTTACTCCACTCTCACTTGGTATTGAAACAATGGGTGGTGTATTCACTAAGTTAATCGATCGTAATACAACAATTCCAACAAGTAAGTCACAAGTATTCTCAACAGCTGCTGACAACCAACCAGCTGTAGATATCCATGTACTTCAAGGTGAACGTCCAATGGCTGCTGATAACAAGACACTTGGTCGTTTCCAACTTACTGATATTCCAGCTGCTCCTCGTGGAATTCCACAAATCGAAGTTAAGTTTGATATTGATAAGAATGGTATCGTAAACGTTTCTGCAACTGATAAGGGTACTGGTAAGGAACAAAAGATTACAATCAAGAGTTCATCGGGTCTAAGTGATGAAGAAATTGATCGCATGATGAAGGAAGCTAAAGAAAACGAAGAAGCCGACAAGAAACGTAAAGAAGAAGTTGACCTTCGTAACGAAGTTGATCAATTAATCTTTACAACGGATAAGACTTTGAAAGACCTTGAAGGTAAAGTTTCTGAAGATGAAATCAAGAAGGCTAAAGATGCTAAAGAAGCTCTTGAAAAGGCTCAAAAAGATAACAATCTTGACGAAATGAAAGCTAAGAAAGATGACTTGAGCAAGATTGTTCAAGATCTATCTGTAAAGCTTTACCAACAAGCTCAAGAAGCCCAAGGGCAAGCTGCTGATGGAGCTCAAGCCAACGCTGGTGACGCTAAGACTGATGATGACAATACAGTCAATGGTGATTTTGAAGAAGTTGATCCGGACAAGGATAACAAATAAATAACCAGTAATCGTAAAAAGGTCAAAGTCAGTGACTTTGACCTTTTTGCATGATTATCTGTTAAGATAAGCTAATAGAAATCATGGAGGATGAATATGGCTGCAAATAAAGATTATTATGACATTCTAGGCGTTAGTAAGGATGCGTCTGATGATGAAATTAAGAAGGCCTATCGTAAGCTTTCTAAAAAGTATCATCCAGATATCAATAAAGCACCTGATGCCGAACAGAAGTTTAAAGACGTCAATGAGGCGTATGAAGTCTTAGGTGACTCTCAAAAACGTGCTCAATATGATCAATTTGGTTCAGCTGATCCGAATGCTGGCTTTGGTGGCGGTGGATTTGGCGGCCAAGGTGGTTTTAGTGACTTTGGTGGTGGATTCGAAGATATCTTTGGTTCATTCTTTGGTGGTGGACAACGCCAATCACCAAATCAACCACGCCAGGGAGAAGATTTGCAATACCAAATGAGCCTTAAATTTGAGGAAGCTATCTTTGGTAAGAAGACGACCATCAAGTACTCTCGTGAAGCCCTATGTAAAACTTGTGGTGGATCTGGTGCTAAAGAAGGTACTTCTCCCGTAACTTGTCATAAGTGTAATGGTACGGGTACGATTCAAGTAACCCAAAATACGCCACTTGGTAGAATGGTTCGCCAACAAACTTGTGATGTATGTAATGGTACGGGTAAGGAAATTAAAGAAAAATGTCCTACTTGTGGTGGTACAGGTCATACTTCTCAACAACACGAAGTTAAGGTATCGGTTCCTGCTGGGGTTGAAGATGGTCAACAAATGCGTCTTCAAGGCCAAGGAGAAGCTGGATTTAATGGAGGTCCTTATGGGGACTTATACATTATTTTCCAAGTTCAACCAAGCGATATGTATGAACGAGATGGTTCAGAAATTTATTACAACCAAACGATTTCATTTGTTCAGGCAGCTTTGGGTGACGAAATTGAAGTACCAACCGTACATGGTAAGGTTAAATTAAAGGTTCCAGCTGGTACCCAAACGGGAACTAACTTCCGTTTGAAAGGTAAGGGAGCACCACGTTTACGTGGTAATGGAACTGGTGACCAGCATGTTAAAGTTAAGGTCACTGTACCTAAGAAGCTTAACAGCGGACAAAAGGAAGCTTTGAAACAATTTGCTAAAGCTAGTGGTGAAGAACCTTCTGGTCATGGTAAGAGTGGTTTCTTTGATAAGTTTATGAATTAGAAAAAGTGCGTGCAAGAATAAAATCTTGCACGCACTTTTCGAGTCTAAAAAAACGCTATATAAGGGTGAGTATGTAGATTACTCATCCATCTATAGCGTTTTTTTTTAATAGTTATTATCATTCTTCTTTTCTGGTTGAGCACTAATTAAACCAAAAAATTTAAGACAGTAGATGGCACTAATACCAACTAAAACATATACAATCCTAGAAATGATTGCTGCTTGGCCTCCAAAAAGTGTAGCTACTAAATCAAATTGGAAAATACCAACTAATAACCAGTTTAAGCCACCGACAATCAATAGAACAAGTGCTATAACATCTAGTGTTTTCATGGTTGAATCCTCCTTTAGTCTCTTATTTTTGGAACAACTTAATTCTAGCAAAGTTAATTGAATATACCTAAAAATACGCTTACAAGTAAATTGATAATTTTACTACCAAATGATTCAATGACAGAAAGTTAGTTAAGAATGGCTGTTCCTAAGGTTAGGTAAGTAGCAAATAAAATCCAAAGGAAATACGGAATCATTAAGTAGGCTGCCAATTTGCTACTCTTATAAAATTCCTTGATACAAAAGAATACTAGTACGTCTAATACAAGAATGATTAATAGTCCGGTCCAACGACTACTTGCGTTGAAAAATACAATACTCCAAATAAAATTCAAGAAAAGTTGGGCAATAAATAATGTTAGGTTTGTTTTGCGGTAGTTACTCCTAACTGTGAAAATTAGGTAGCCAACGATACCAATCATTAAGTATAAAATTGGCCACACGATACCAAATAAACGATCTGGTGGTGAGAATGGTGGCAAAGTAAAGCTATTATAGATGGCTTTGATGTCGCCAGCTAATAATCCAGATAATGAGCCGATTAGTTCTACTCCAACTACCGCAATAATTAATTGAATCCATTTACTTTTGGTTTGCATAAAAATCCCTCCCTTATATTTTGTGAAACCTATCTCATTAAGGTTAGCTTACCAAAAGTAGAGGAGAGAATATAATATTTTGCTTAGGGTAGTGAAATCAAAAATAAAACTAAAGATGACATTTGCTCAACTAAAAGCTAATATTAAAGGTGTTGGTATTAAATTTTATCTGATACTAACACACACGGTGGTTCGAAATATCCTCCCGCCTCAAACTAAAACTAGGAGAGTTACATATGCACAAGATTAATCGAAATATTTCCGCTACGGCTATCATAGCGGCTCTTTACGTGGCCATTACCCTTGCACTAGCACCTATCAGTTTTGGCGTAGTCCAACTACGACTTTCAGAAATGTTCAACCATTTGGCGGCGTTTAACAAACGCTATATTTTTGCAGTTACGTTAGGGGTCTTGATTGTGAATGTATTTAGTCCATTAGGGCCCATTGATATGCTTTTTGGTACGGCTGGAACCCTAATTGGAACAACGCTAACGTACTTTTGCACACGCAAAGTTACGTCATTGATTGGTAAATTTACCATTGCGACAATTTGCCAGTTACCGGGGATGTTACTGGTAGACTTAGAAATGCACTTATACAGCAATCTTCCCATGTTTCCGACTTATTGGATATTGGCTGCGGGTGAAATTGCCTCAATGGTAATAGGCGCGTTTTTTATCTACTTAATTTCTACTAAAGTTGACTTATATAAATAAAAAAGAGGTTGAATAAATGACTTTTGAAAAAATACTACCTATTTTAAAAAATAATGGTAAAGCAATTCGTGAACAGTGGGATAGCGATGAAGAATTTATCTTAGTAGTCAAAGATCAAAAATTTAATGGTGTTCCCGTAACTCCCTATATGTTAATTAAAACGACTAGCGAAGGCTATTCTAGCTTTGCACCTACCGTTTGTGACGTGTTGGCAGACGATTGGAAGGTCGTGGATTAATTGGTTAATTATCCTGAGTTAAAGAATAAGTATGTTTTACTTACAGGAGCTAATTCTGGCATTGGGCTTGCTCAAGCTCGCGAATTTTTGGGTCAAGGTGCAAAAGTAATCGGACTCGATTGCAATGTAGATCAAATGCAACAACTAAAAGCAATATATACGACCAATTTTGGTTATTACCAAGTGGATTTGACTGATGAAAAACAGTTAGATACGGTAATTGGTAAGATAAGTAAAGTAGACATTTTATTAAATACGGCTGGGGTACTTGACGATTATCAGCCAATTGAAACTACTTCGATCAATTTATGGCAGAAAATTCTGGCTACAAATGTTACAACAATGTTTAATGTAACTAAAAAGATTTTACCGCTGTTAGCTGAAGGTAGCGTTATTGTTAATATGGCTTCAATTGCTGGAATGGTTGCTGGCGGTGGTGGTATAGCTTACACAACGTCAAAACATGCCGTTATTGGATTTACTAAACAATTAGCACTAGATTTGGCTGAGCGAGGAATTCGAGTGAATGGCATTGCTCCAGGATGTATTGATACACCGATGAATGCAAAAGATTTTGCAAATGGTGGGGAGATGGCTAAGTCTGTCGCTAAAGAAGTGCCTATAAAACGCTGGGCTGGAGCTGAAGAAGTTGCCAGAGTTGCTACATTTTTAGCTAGTAATGGGGCAAGTTACTTACAGGGAACAATTATTCCTGTTGATGGTGGCTGGATCACAAAATAATTTAAAGCTTTTCAACTTTAGTTGGAAAGTTTTTTTGTTAAAAAGTATATTTTTAGTTTACATTTTAGCTTTTAAAACGTTACTAACTATGAGTACATCTTTTTAATCATAGGAGGTGCCTTAATGGCCAGACCAACAAAAGCGGGCTTAGATTATTTTCCATTTGACGTTGATTTTAATGTAAATGAAAAAACGGAAGCTATTATGGGAGAATTTGGAGCTAAAGGAGTTTTAACCACGATTTTTATCTTTTCAGCGATTTATAAAAGGGGATATTTTTTGGAGTGGACACCACTTGTTAAAAATAGCCTTGCAAATCGAATTGATGGAGTTAATAGTAAATTGGTAGAGCAGGTAGTTAACCGCTTGGTTGCTTACGGGACCTTTGATGAGGAACTGTTCAACTCGGCTAAGGTTTTGACAAGCTCACGTATTCAGACCACGTATTTAGAGGCGACTAAAAGAAGAAAAGCGCCAAGACCCACTCTATATTGGTTAGTCGATGAAATTGAGACCGAGATTAATGTTGTCATTAATCCACAAAGTAAAGGAAACAAAAATAAATTAAATCAAAGTAATAAAGACCTTAATTTAATTAAAGGCGGCTGTGTAAATGATCCAATTCCAATGGTAAAACTTACTTAAATTACTAATATGAGATAGAAAAATATTGAACAGCTTTAACACCGTTAGTAACAAAAAGAAACTTAAATGACAAACATCCAGCTTTTATTGTTATAAAATGAAAATTATAAGGCATAAGGCCTTTTACTTGTTTATATTATTTAGCTTTGATAACATTAATTTTACTTAGTTAGGGAAGGAGGCGTGAACAGATGGGACTTATTTGGACATTGATTGTAGGTGCTATTATTGGTGTTATTGCCGGGGCTCTTACAAGTAAAGACATGCCTGCTGGTTGGATTGGCAATATTGTTGCTGGTTTGGTTGGTTCTTGGCTAGGACAAAGCTTATTGGGTACTTGGGGACCTTCATTAGCTGGTATGGCTTTAATACCATCAATTATTGGCGCTGTTATTCTAGTAGCTATAGTTTCTTGGATTCTAAAAGCTACACATAAGTAATTAGCTATTTTATATAATATTTTGAGGATGATTCTAAATAGAATCGTCCTTTTTATTTGGATAAAAATTATGAATGATTAATTGTTAGAGCAAATTAAAAAGTACCTTAAAATTTATATTTCCTCCTGGACATAAATTTTAAGGTACTAGCTTATTAAAATTTTAATTATTTACCCTTGATCATTGTGTAATTTGGGGTCAGCAGGTTTAATATGTGGGATGCTACTCATAGCTTCAGGATTTTCTTGATATGTGAATTTTTCTCCATCTCTTGCGATTTGTCCCTCAAAAGCTTTTGAACCATCACCATCTGAAAAATTCATCAGAACATGACTAAATTCACTATGTTCAATGTCTTTCATATCACCAGGCACGATGACTCCATACTTCTCTTCAAGTTCTTCTTGTGCCTTCATAAATTGAAGTTGGTGTTGAGTTTCGCGGGCTAACAGGAACTTCAACATATCACGAATACCTTCATCTTCAGTCATAGAATAGAGTCGGCTGACTTGTAACCTAGCCTCTGATTCTCTGACGACATTAAATCGCATATCAGCAACTAAATTACCACTTGATGTTACATAGTCTGCATTCCATGCTGAGCCATTGGGATTATTTAGGCTAGCATTTAAACCATGAACTAGAGCGTGTTCTGGGTCCATACCTGCCATAGTTACTGCTAATGATGGATCTCTTTTTAAATCTTCAGCACTAAATGGTGCTTCTTCAAGTAAATATCCAATCATTGTTGAAATCATTTCAACATGAGCTATCTCTTCTGTACCAGTATCTAATAATAAATCTTTATATTTTTCATCACCAGTTGATGCCCAACCTTGCGAAAGATATGACATCATCCCTGTAGTTTCCCCCCATTGTCCACCAAGCGCCTCCTGTAAGCGTCTGGCCATGATTGGGTCTGGATGATTTGGTTTGGCATTGTATTGCAGTTTTCTTGTATGTTTAAACATAAAGACACCTCTTTCTTAAGTGAAAAACGAAGTTACATTATATAAAACAACATAGTACAGGAAGAAATATATCATGATTGTTTATTTAAACATAATAATATGTTTTGAAACATATATTCATAATGTTAGCGGGATTAAACGATTATTATTGAGGGACAGTATTAAGCTAAGATTTAAAATGTTTAGAAAATACGGTGAAGGATTTAATTAGAAATACTATTTTGGGGTATAAGTAAGACTTTATAAATTTTACAATATATTCAGATATCGGTTTTTTTAAATTAGATTTTTATAGAGATAAATTTTTAATTCCACTAACGGAATCGAACCGTTGCAAATCGCCAGAGTGGAAAAGTATTACTTTATATTGGACTACTCGTAACAGTTATTAGCATTCACTTCAACTATTTTTACTACTCATATTTAAAGGATTTAGTTGATTTAGTCAGAGATTAAAAAACAACGTATCAATTACGTTGTTTTAAATGATTATTATTGTCTTAGATTACACGAGGACATTCGTAAAAATCGAAGTTTGGTGAATCAAAGTCAGGACTATATGTACCATCGGATTCTTTTAAAAGTTTATAGTTTGATGATACTTTTAAATTACCGGGCGTTATTTCTGAAACTAATATTAATCCGTTTGAATATTCATGCCTAGCGTATAAACGATTTTTAGATCTATCGATAATATCTACTCGAGGCAACTCGTTCGGAGTATTTATATTCATTTTTGATGCACCTTCTCAAATAGATATTATACAAGAAAAGATAAAAATGTTTAGTAAAAAAGGTTATTACCAAGAAATTTATTTAATTGGAACTAAAGTAGTAATAAAAATACCGACTAATTTTTTATTTCTGTAACATAGCTCAATATATCCAAGTTTTTCAAGCGAAACTAAAGCTTCAACAAATGTTTGATTATCTAAATTAGAGCGTTGGCGAATTTTAGAAGGATCTACAATAGTAGGTCGTCTCGTATTAGAATTCTCGATTATAGTATGCAGTAAAACATTATAGTAATTGATTGTGAACACCTTCTTTAACTAGAGTATACATGAAATAAGTAAAAATGTAATAGATGACGTATTGTACTTAGGTCAACAATGAAGAGGCTTACAAAAATGAAGAGGAATGTAAAGGGAATACGCAACGAGAGAACAATCCTGATTGGTTATTTAACAAAAAACAAACTAAGATACACAAATACTTACGTAATGATTGTTTTAGGAGAAACTAATGATAATTAAACATTAATAAATATTACGAAGATAGTAAATTATATGTCGAGTCTTGGTTACAAATAGATTCTTTTAGAAGAACATATTGTTTTTCTAGAAGAAAAATAAAAATATCCTCGAATTAACTTCGAGAGTACCGCGTAATTTAAAGTTGTCACTTCGATCATTTATTTTCAGGTTTCGGAGTGGGTGGCAATCGATCGCAGTTTCGAATATATACGAACTCTGGAAACAAAACCTCCACGAGGCCCAACTTCGTGGAAAGTTCTAGCAGGCTTATTATCAGTTCTTGGTTTGATATTTTCTGACATTAGCTTCTCTTCAATACATTAGTTTTCTATAGTAGTTGTTCCTACAAAAAACTATCATGAAGAACGGTAGGAACAACTACTAAATATAATGCATACTCGGTCTCCTCTGAAATACATAATACTAGCGATACAATATAGAAAAATAATAAGTTATCTACGAACAGGATAGTCAATTTAAAATTGTGAAAATGTATAATGAAGGCAACAGATAGTAGAGTAAGTTTATAAAAGTTTTAAAACGAAAAAATAATTTAAAACCGTCCTGAACACGACGTTAGACCGCTCTTTTTTATGCTCAAAACATGTCAATGGCTTAAAACTTTACAAGGCAACCCAAACAAGACTAAAAAAGAATGGTCTATCATGACAGAAAATGCACGAAAAGGATAACAGAGTAGTGAGAAGAACAAGACACAAGTGAGGAATGATTTAACCGCTGAAACCAAGAAGCAATTGCAAGCAGAAAAACAAAACTTTGGGGGAATTAATAAGACTTAAGCGTGTGAACTATGAGCGTGATCAAAACATCAAGTAAAAGAACAACCTTAGAATGTAAACGAAAGCAGTATAAAAATAAGGTATGTTTCTATTAAAGGTATAGTAGCTGATTCAAAAGCACTTAAACTACAGGTGTAGGAAAAATAATCGATTACAAAATAAAAGCCTATCTAGTCAAATTAATGATTAGATAGGCTTTTTTGTTTTATATTTATTTTCTGCGAAAACATCTAAAAAATGAGTTATGCAGGAAATTCGCAGGAAAATTAACATTTATGGCATTTTTTCAAACTCAATAATCCTTATTTACCGCCTTTTCCCTCAGTATCAGTCTTCAAAACGGTCATGAAGGCTTCTTGAGGAACTTCAACTTTACCAACGGATTTCATTCGTTTCTTACCACGCTTTTGTTTATCCAGCAATTTAGCACGACGGTCAGGATCACCGGTGTGAATCTTGGAAGTAACATCTTTACGATAAGCTCGAATGTTGGTACGAGCAATGATTTTATTTCCAATTGCAGCTTGGACTGGAATTTCAAAGTTTCGACGAGGGATGATTTCTTTCAGACTAGCGGTAATTTCGTTACCCCGTTGTTGCGCGAAGTCACGATGAGAGATGAAACTCAAAGCATCCACTCGTTCGCCATTCAATAAGATATCAATCTTAACCAGGTCGCTAACTTTATATTCACCGAGTTCATAATCGAGCGAAGCATAACCACGAGTGCTAGACTTCAACTTATCAAAGAAATCAAAGATAATTTCTGAAAGGGGAAGGGCATACTTAACGTTCACTCGGTTTTCATCGATGTAATCCATTGTATCGAAAATTCCCCGACGGAATTGCGATAATTCCATTACAGCACCGACATATTCATTAGGGACCATAATACTAGCATTTACGTAAGGCTCTTTAATATTTTTAATGCTAGAAGCATCAGGCATTTCAGAAGGATTTTCAACAATCTTTTCAGACCCATCCGTCATTTCGACGCGGTAGGTAACTGATGGTGCCGTCGTGATTAAGTCGAGGTTGAATTCTCGTTCTAATCGTTCTTGAACCACGTCCATGTGAAGTAGACCTAAGAATCCGCAACGGAAACCAAAACCTAAGGCTTGCGAAGATTCAGGTTCAAATTCCAAGGCGGCATCATTTAGTTGTAGTTTTTCAAGTGCTTCACGTAAGTCATTATATTTAGCATTATCGGTAGGATATAGACCAGAATAAACCATTGGACTCATTTCACGATAACCTTCTAAAGGCTGCGCCGCAGGATTCTTGACCAATGTAACTGTATCACCAACACGAGTATCTTTGATGTCCTTAATGCTGGCCGTTAAGTAACCGACATCCCCAGCCATTAAAAAGTCACGCTTCAAAGGATCAGGAGAGTTAACACCCACTTCGTTAACCTCGTAAACTGAACCGCTATTCATCAACTTAATCTTATCGCCAGGTTTAACCATCCCTTCAAATAAACGAACACTCAAAACAACTCCACGATAATCATCGTATTTCGAGTCGAAAATTAATGCCTGTAAGGGAGCATCTAGGTCACCATCTGGAGCCGGGATTTTTTCAACGATTTGTTCTAGTAATTCGGGAATTCCGATGCCTTGTTTGGCACTAGCCATCACGGCGTCGCTGGCGTCTAAGCCAACTACATTTTCGATTTCATTTTTAACCCGTTCAGGATCTGCAGCAGGTAAGTCAATTTTATTAATAACTGGTACAATTTCCAAATCATCATCGATAGCAAGATAAACGTTAGCCAAAGTTTGTGCTTCCACTCCTTGAGCTGCATCGACCACTAAGACGGCGCCTTCACAGGCGGCCAAGCTACGAGATACTTCATAGGAGAAGTCTACGTGTCCTGGGGTATCGATTAAATGGAAAATATATTTTTCACCATCATTTGCTGTATAGTGTAATTCAACAGCATTTAATTTGATAGTAATTCCACGTTCACGTTCAAGATCCATGGTATCCAGTAATTGATTTTGCATATCGCGCTTAGCAACCGTTTCTGTTAGTTCAAGAATTCGGTCGGCTAACGTGGATTTTCCATGATCTATATGGGCCACAATTGAGAAGTTTCGAATGTGGGCTTGACGATCTTGTAAATCTTTATATTCGTTCATAATAATTTCCTTTTCATAAGTAGTCACTGTATTAAATTATATCAGACCAAACCTTAAAGGTTAAACTAAGCTAAAAAATATTGTAAAAATATATCAATTCATTTTTTTGTTAACCGAACTATAAAATATAGTACCGGTTGAGGTTTCTCGGATTATAAATATGCTAAAATAGTAATATGAATTTTTCAGAAATTTAATTTTTAAGTTACAGCGGGGGAGTAAGGTCATGCCTGAAAAAAATCAGCCGGCAGTTGATACGCAGTCAAGTTCTGCACCAGTAACTAGTAGTTCTAAACCAGTAACTAATAATTCTTCAACATCAACTAAACCGAATAATAGTGGAGCCACCAATTCTAATACAAGCACCTCGGCGAGTCACCAAGCTAGTTCATCAGTGTCAACTAATAGCAACCATGATAAAGCGAGTTCGCAAACTAATAGCGAGTCTAGTGCCAAATCTGATAGTACATCTAAGGCTAGTTCACGAGTAAGTAGTAAGCAAAGTACTTATTATTACTACGTTAAACCTAATAGAGCAACTAATTCTTATGATAATTATAATAGCGATGATAGTGATGACACGGACGAAGAAGATTCTTCATCGAGCAGCAGTAAGAGCAGTTCGGAAGAAAAAGTTCATAAAGCTAAAAAAAGTCGGATTATTACTACAATTAAATCTGATTCAAATAGTGGTTCAGATATTGAATATCGAAATAGCCATGGTGGAATGATGACTTTCTTAGTAGTTTTGATTCTACTAGTTGGCGGCTATTTTATTTGGAAAAAACGACGTCAAAAACGTCCAACTAGCATTGGTAGACATCAAAAAAAGTAAAATAAAACCTCAAAATTTATAAATTTTGAGGTTTTTTATTTATCCAAAAAAGACAATTAATACCCGACCGACTAGGCCTAAAAGTACCAAACCGACCAAATTTAAAATTGAAAAACGTAACATGAAAGGCTCTGAGTGACGAATACGGAATTGTTTGTAGGCTAACAAATTAGCTAGTGAAGCCACTAGAGTTCCTAATCCACCAATATTAACGCCCAAAAAGAGAGGATAAACGTCATTAGTGAACTTGGAAAGGAGAATGGTGGCAGGTACGTTACTAATAATTTGACTACTAAAAATTGAACTAAGATAGATTGAAGTACTGGATTGTAGTAATTGATGCAGGGTCTGTGTAAGAATCGGATAGCGGCTTAGATTACCCGCTGCCATAAAAAAGAACAGGAAGGTGATTAATAAGCCATAATCTACTTTATCGAACACGTTATGATTAATTAACAGTCCTAAACCAATTGCACTAATGAGCATAACCTCAAGAGGCAAGATGGAGAAGACTCCTAACAAGACGATCACGGTAACCAACCCAGCAATGATGGTTTGTTTAAGATTAATTGCAGGAACGTTAATAGTCACACCATGAAGTGGGGTTTTAGGGACTAAAAGCAAGCAACTAGCTAAAAATAAAAGACTGGTTAAACTGATTGCTAGAGCCATTGTCAACATCTGGATAATGCTCAAATGATAGTAGTTTAGAATAAAGAGATTTTGCGGATTACCCATAGGAGTCAACATACTTCCTAAATTAGCTGCCATGGTAATTAAAATAGTAGGGATAACCAATTTTAGGTGTGCTTTTTCGCTGATAATAAATAAAAGTGGTAGTAAGGTAATAATCGCGACATCGTTGGTTAACAACATGGCACTGAAAAAAGATAGTAAAACCAACATCCCTACAATTTGGCGAGTGTTGGTGGCTTTTTGAATTAATACACTAGCGGCAAAACTTAATAAATGGAGTTCTTCATAGCATTTAACCACCACCATTAAAGCAAATAGAGCAAAAATGGTTTTCCAATTAATGTCACCTAACTGTAAAGGGCTTAGCAGACAACTAACTAAAAATACGCCCAAGGCAATCCACATGATTTTGTCATGCACAAGTTTATTTATAATAATGTCCAACTCCAGTTCATCGAGGTAATGTAATTTTAATCAGATTTAATTTAAAAACATAAAAAGCGCCTCAGAAGAGACGCTCCTAAACGATTGATTAAAGTTCTTCATTGTGTTGGTAATATAATGGTGATAAGTCGGTTGACTTAGTAATTAAGTTGGCACTTAAGGCTTGAAAAGCCTGAATTGCTGTAGCGCTAATTTCGTTTCCAGCTTGATTTAATAATTCTTCTAGGGCGGTTGTATCGGATAATTCTAAAGCTCGTTGTTCAAAATCATGCAGTTGATTCCGCATTTGAATGTTAACTTTTGAACGAGTTGTATTTAACTCTTTTACGAACTCCTTATAATGCGCATCGGTTAAGACACCAGCCAGTTTGAAAACCCAATAGGCAGAGTCGGCAGTGTAAACTTTAGCTCCATGATGATACATTTCAGGCGTTTCCGACATCCCTGCAAAAAACGGCACATATACACTTTGAGCCGCAACCCCCATGGCTAACCAATGGATTCCACCAACTTCAATAGGTTGATTAGGCTTAATTTGTAAGATGTGAGACTCTTGAGTAGCTGGAAGACTAATAGGACGGAAACGATGTTTTTCAGCTTCTGAGCCTGTTCCAACTGGGTTATATGGCGTTCCTTCATAATGAGAACTTAAAATTTGTTGGACATCTTCAATTTGAATTAATCGGCTGGCCTTACGAATAAATGGTAAGTCATGGCTAACTGGACTTTGGATAATTTCTGGATTAAGAATCCGCTGTCCTTCCCAAACACGAGGAGTGTTGTAATATTCATCAGAAAGATCATTTAAACCAAAAATGTTTCTGAAATTAAAACTGGTTGGGTTGGGATTTAAATGATGCATTGCAACAAATTGTTTAAGATCAGCCTTAAACATAAAGTTTTCTGGATCTTCAAAATCAACTTCTTGGATAGAAAGTTGGTTAGAAACTACCGCATAACTATCATCTGGAATCCGTTGTGCAACCCACTGGTGTCCACCTGCAGTCTCCATATACCAAACTTCATTAGCGTCGGAGAAAAGAATTCCATTAGTCTCGTTGGTACCATATTTTTCAATAATAGCGCCGAGGTATTTCACACCTTCCCGAGCAGATTTGATATAGGGCAAAGTAACTGTAACCATTGCCTCTTCACCAATTCCATTTTCAACTAAGGGATCATAACCGAGGACTCGATTATTAGTGTAGGCACTCTCGGTGGCACTCATTGCTACCCCATATTCATTGATACCATCTTCTTCAAATAAGCCGAATTCAGTGGTCCATTCCGGAGTGGCGGTATATTTTCCTCGCACTGGGGGAAGGGGCATCGTAAATTGGTTATCACTAGATTTAAATTCAGTATTAGCTGCTTCATCATGAGGATGAACGGTAAAATGCTTGGGCCAAGCTGATTTAGCATCTTCATTTCTCGCAATGATGGTTGATCCATCAGCCGTAGCTGCTTTACCAGCTAAAAAACTTGTACATGCAGAATATTTATTGTCGATAATAAGGACCTTCTTCCGTAAATTACTTAATCATAGTTTATCACACAGAAAAGTACTTTGAATTATTTCTGTTTCATGAGAATATATATATGGGTTTAAATGGATAATTTAAGGAGGAAATAAAGATGCCATTAATTCATATTGATTTAATCGAAGGTCGGAATGAAGACCAACTTCGTGGACTAGTTAAAGACGTTACCGCAGCCGTCGTTAAAAACACGGGGGCTCCAGCAGAACACGTGCATGTTGTGCTAAATGAAATGTCAAAAAATCATTATTCGGTTGCCGGAACTTTAAAGAGCGACGAAAAATAATAAAAAAACTTCAAAATCAACTGAAAGATCAGTGATTTTGAAGTTTTTTACTCGGCTAAACCGAGATATTCATTGAGATACTTTGCAACACCATCTTCGGTATTATCAAATTCAGTAATATCATTAGCAATTCCTTTAATTTGGTCCGTAGCATTTTTCATTGCCACTCCACGGCCAACATAATCTAGCATTTCAGCATCGTTATGTTCATCTCCAAAGGCAATTGTATCCCGTCGATCAATATGATAGTAATCTGCTAAGTAGGCCACCGCCTTGGCTTTCTGAATACCTTTAGAAACGATTTCCAGAACACTTTGGGGTCCGCCCCAAACGCCGACAGTAATATATTCCCCATAATAGTGTAGTAATTGATTTTTAACTTTTTGAGCACTATTAGGTTCCACTAAAATCGTAATTGAAGTTGGATTAGTTCTTAACGTTTTTTCGGTTAAAATTTGGTCATTGGAAATTTCATGAGGAAAAAATTCAAATGAAGCGGGAGCCGCATGATCCGCAAAAAATGAATCTTTACTTTCAACCGCAAGTAATTGAATACCGTAGTCATCTTTATGCTTCATCAGATCGTAGACGACCGCTTTGTTGATGGTTCTGGAATATTCACCATCCCATTTTTGGTGAGGAATATGTGTTAAAGCCCCATTAAAATTCGCCATCGGCGTTTTAAGGCTAAGTTCATCGTAAATATCGCGAGCCATGCGATAAGGTCGTCCCGTAACAATGGAAACGATGTGTCCAGCTGCCGTGGCATTTTTGATAGTTTTAATGGTTTGAGGTGAGAGTTGACTACTTGAATTTAAGGTGGTGCCATCTAAATCAAGAGTGATTAATTTTTGATGCATTTGATCGCTCCTTTTACTATTTTCTGTATTACTTATAAGTTAACATGGTTAAATTTAAAAAACTAGAGTACTTTAGGAAGTTAAATGAATTGTTAAGGTGGCTCAACCCGTTTTTTTTCTGTATAATTAAGTCCAGTTTTATGGCGAATGAATAAAGAATAGAAGGAATATTTAAAAATGCAACTACCAGTTGATTTTAAGGAAAAATATGAAAAATTACTTGGGGATCAAGCCGAAGCTTTTTTAGCGAGCTTCGATAATCCTGTTCAAAAGGGATTTCGGATTAATCCGCTTAAATATCACGGACATCTTCATGAACATGCAATGCAACAATCTGTGGGTTATTCAGCTTGGGGCTATTTTGGTAAAGTACGTGGGAAAACCATCGATCATCAAAGTGGACTGGTTTACAGCCAGGAACCAAGTGCCATGCTGGTCGGTGAATTTGCCCATCCTAAACCAGGTCAAAAAGTGTTAGATTTGTGCGCCGCACCAGGTGGAAAGACTACTTATTTAGCTAGTTTCATGGATCAACAAGGGTTATTAGTTTCTAATGAAATCAATCGAGGCCGAGCTAAAATCTTGGCTGAGAACGTTGAACGCTTTGGTATTCAGAATGCGGTGATTTTAAATGAGTCACCTGATCGAATGGAAGATCGTTTTGCCAATTATTTCGATGTGATTGTGGTGGATGCGCCTTGTTCTGGGGAAGGAATGTTTAGAAAAGATCCTGCAGCCATGGAATATTGGAATAAAGATTACCCATCTGAGTGCGCTAATCGCCAAAGAGAAATTTTAAAGAGCGCGATGAAGATGTTGGCCCCTAAGGGAACTTTAGTTTATTCGACGTGTACCTTTGCTCCTGAAGAAGATGAACAAATTATCGCTTGGTTATTAGATAACTACGAAAATCTAGCATTGGTGGATGTCCCTAAACAAGATGACATGGATGCAGGGCGTCCGGAGTGGGCCGACGGCAATCCAGAACTAACCAAGGCGGTACGTTTATTCCCTCATCATTTTCAGGGTGAAGGACATTTTATGGCAAAACTGGTCAATCACGGGATGGAGACGCCCACTGAAAAGCCCCGAGCTAAGAAGAAAAAGAAACAATCAAGTAATTCAAAGTCCCTAAACAAGACCCAGGTGAAATTGTGGGAGACTTTTGCTAAAGCGTTTTTGAAAGATTCAAATTATTTCGATTTAGCTCATTTAATGGTTCAAAAAGATCGCTTATATTATCAAAGTGAGCGTTTAGATTTAGAAGGATTAAGGTATATCAAGCCTGGATTAGAGCTGGGAGAATTTAAGAAAAATCGTTTTGAACCCAGCCAGAGCCTTTTAATGGCCCTCCCCGTTGATGAATTCCAACAAGTTGTTAAAATTACAGCTGAGGAGTGGCGTCAATATGTACATGGCGACGTTCTGTCGACAACTACTGCTGGTAAAGGTTGGGTAGCCGTAGCTGTAGATGACACAGTGGTTGGACCTGGTAAGTTAGTACAAGGTACGGTTAAAAACTTCTATCCCAAAGGGTTACGGATGAACTTTTGATTTACTAAAGTGAATAAAAATTAATTTAAAAAATGATCTCTAGAATTAGGACTGGTTAAGCTAATTTTAGGGCTCTTTTTTATTTTTAGCTTTTTAAGATAATACTTTGAAAAACAAATCTCACAATAAAAACGGGGATGAATCGTAATTTAATGCTAGGATGGTTAAGTAAACGGTATAGTTAGGTGCTGAATGAGTAGTTGATTATTTTTTTTATTAAAAAGGGGATATATTACAAAAATGTTTAATTGGTTCAAACTAAATGGTTACAGCATTAGTGTTGCTCTTTTAGTTAGTTTTATTTTAATAATAAAAGTTTATTTAGACTGGGGAATCTTAATTATTACTGGATCAATTTTCATTATCGTAGGTCTTCAAAGGTTTAGATAAGTGCTAAAAAATTATTTACACTAATCGGGTATATAGTTATAATGTACTGATGTTATATCCGATAAAGTGAGAAGAGTAAATTTAAAGTAGCGAGGCTATACGATACCTATGGTTGAGGAATTGAAAAAGCTATTTAATAATCGAGGGTTGGTTCTATTTTTATTAGAAGCACTCTTGGTACTGATTGTGATAGTATCGATAATACTAGAAGCAGTAAAAATCAATGACATTCATACTGTTAATGCAATGCGCAGTGACTTTATCGCAAAGCAAAAAAAGGAAGAACGTGCATTTAGTCGTGCCGAAAGAAATCTTATTAAAAAAACTAAAGAAACTACGCCTAAGGTCAATGATGAGAAAGTTTTAAACGGACGGTTAAGTCCTTATCTTGAAAATACTGATGCAGAAGTATCCGTCGCGGTCTATTCAAAAAAGAATAACCGTATTTATCAAACAACTAATAGTAAAAGAACCACTTATCCTTCTGCTAGTATTATTAAAGCCGATTTTTTAGTAGAACTTTTGCATCAGAAACATAAAGCTGGTCAGAGTCTAGATGTTAACGAACAAGCTGTGATCCAAAAGATGATGGAGTATAGTGACAACGATGCGGCTACTAATGTTTATAATCAAATTGGTGGGTATAGTGGCTTAGCTAGGTACTTTAGTAATGTTGGAATGGATGGATCGGTAGCTTTGACCACTGGATGGGCGTTGACGGCTACGACACCGCTTGATCAAATTAAAACACTTAATATAATTTTTTATCAAAGCAATTATATTAGTGATACTTCAAGAAGTTATATTGAATATTTGATGGGTCATGTAGCTGAAGACCAAAACTGGGGGATATCAGTCGGTTCTAAGCATTTTTGTTTGAAAAATGGTTGGAAGCAAATGCCAAATGGTAAATGGATTATTAATAGTATGGGACAGATTGGAACTGGTCAGAATAGCTGTACGATTGCGATAATGTCTACTGGAAATAAAACCGAACAAAGTGGAGAAAAATTAGTGGAAGATCTCACTAAGGCGGTTAGTAGCGAACTAAAAATTAAATAAAAAATAAAAGAAGGACGTCCTTTAGGGATGTCCTTCTTTTATTTTTTATATGTTTAATTGGAGATAGATTCCAAACGGATTAACCTTGTCCATAGATAATTACTGGTTCATCTACGGTTGTTTTTTGATATAGTTTCACCATATCCTTAGGTGGAACGTTGATACAACCGTTAGAGCCATGATTGTAACGCTGACTAGGATTACCAAATACAGAGGCTTGTACCCATGGAGCGGAATGAATAAATATCCCGTCATCGGTTAAATTGTCTGCTTGTGGCACGTAAGATTTATAAGGTTCTCCATTTTTTTCATAACCTCGCATAGTTATAGGCGCAATTTTGAATTTAATGAAATAAGCGCCTGTTGGGGTAGCAATATTAATTTTGGGAGATCCAGTGTTAATCCGAATTTTTTGCGCCACTGTTTGATTTTGTACTAAATATAGTCGTTCATGCGTTAAATCTATTTCGATATGATCGGAATTAGCTATTTTTTTATGCCAATTTTTTTGATTTAGCGTTTGATTAGCCTGATTGAAGTTTTTAGCTGAAACATTATTTTTTCCTGCCAGTAAACTTTGGATAAGATGTTGTGCTTCACTATCCGTATTTAAACTCCAACCTAGAGTGCCCTCAGCGTTACTAAAAGATACCTGTTTGCCTTGGACTGTTGTAAAGGTTAAATTTTGTGCTCCAGAAAGCGTGTATTTATGGTTAAAACGCTTAATGAATTTATAGGCGGGCTTTAAGTCGATTGATGGACCATCTTTACTAATCGTTCCATTTTCTATTAAATCACTTACTTGACCAGTAATTTGGTGTCCTTTAGCTCGAAACGTAAACTGCTTTTTTAATAGTAATCTGATTTTTTTAGCCGTGGTTTTTCCACTCCATGTTTCAGAAAGTAATGGGGCAGTGATTTCAACGTGTTTATTAGGTGTATTTAAAAGTTTATCACTAACTTTTTCCACGGTCTGATTTACCGATATCTGATTACCAGAGTGAGCGGACAATAAAGAAACTTTTCCATCTTGGATCATTACTTTTCCATTTTGTGGCATGGTCCGTGAAGCATTAATTGCTTCTAAATGTTTTTGTAAAGACGGTTGATCTGTTTTTATAGCAGAAAGCAGGGCGCTTTTTTTATATAAAGTTAAAGCTTTAAATTCTTTGGTACTATGGTTAATCGACCACCATAGTCGATTCCTTTGTTCAGTTAGTCGATACTTCAATTGCGTTTCATAATCGGTAACTGGAATGTTATTAAACTTTTTACTAGCTAACACCTTCTTGTTTTGGGGATCGTTAATAGTATAACTTGGCGTCACCCGTTGGTTCTCAATTTTTTTAACTGCCTCTTGATAATTGAGGTGGCTAATATTGATATTATCAATCGTGGTATTTGTCCAAAAATGTGTCGATTGATAATAGAGTTGTTGAATTATTAGAATACCTAATATTAAGCAAGCTATTCCTAGTCTCCATGCTAGTTTACGTTTCTTATTAATTTGCATTTTATTGGCTTCTTTCTATTTCACTTTTATTTCATAAATATTACATCAATGTTACATTTTTGTGAAGCAGTTATTACGAAATCCTTGATAAATTTTTAAAATTAATTAATACGTAAATGCTTTAGAAGGACATAAAACTATTATTTAAATGCAAAAATTAAAATAACGTTTATTAAATATTTACAAGTACTATGGCAATATGACTTAAGTTTATCAGCATTAAATGTTGCTTTTTTGCGACAAATGTATTAATCTAACTTTATTAACTTACAAAAAGTAAGTAAATGGAGGGATTAATCATGGTAAACGTAGATAAATTAGAATTTGGAATTGAAACTTTTGGTGATATTGTTGCCAATGAAGATGGTAGTTTAAAATCAGCCGCTGAATCGATTCGACAAATTGTTCACGAAGGCGAAATTGCTGATAAGTATGGAATCGATGTGATTGGAGTCGGTGAACATCATCGCCCTGATTACAGTGTGTCTAGTCCTGAAACTGTCTTGGCTGCAATCGCATCCGTAACTCAAAAGATCAAACTAGCTACAGCCGTAACAGTCTTAAGTTCGGATGATCCTGTTCGAGTTTATGAACGTTTTGCCACACTGGATGGCTTATCTAATGGACGAGCACAAGTGATGCTTGGTCGGGGTTCCTTTACCGAATCATTTCCTTTATTTGGATATGATTTAACTGATTATGATGATTTGTTCAATGAAAAACTAGAACTATTTGATAAATTACGTACAGAAAAAGCCGTAACATGGTCGGGAAAATTCCGAGCAGCTTTAAAGGAGCAGGAAGTTTATCCTAAGACAGAGAGGGGTAAGCTGGAAACTTATATTGGAATTGGTGGCTCTCCTGAATCGATTATTCGTGCCGCTCGGTTTGGTTATAAAGTTATAATTGCCATTATCGGCGGCCAAGCTGATCGATTCAAACCGTATATTGATTTGTATCACAAAGCTAACCAAAAATTTGGGACTCCAGATCTACCAATTGCGGTTCACTCTCATGGATTTGTTGCAGATGACAATCATGAAGCCGTTGAAGTAGCTTTTAAAAATATTAAAGCGAATTTTGATCGAATCGGACTTACCCGTGGTTGGGCTCCTATGAGTCGTGAACAATTTGATAGTGAAACTAAAGTTGGTTCATTTTATGTGGGTGATCCTGAAACGGTTGCGCAACGAATTGCTCGGACCATAGATTTACTTAATTTAGGTCGCTTTGACTTAGTGTATGGTGCTGGTAATCAGACCGCTGCACAACGTGAGCGTATGATTGAACTATATGCCACAAAAGTCATCCCTAGAGTTAAAGAGATTTTAAAAAGCAAAGGGGGCGCAGAATAATGACCATTAAACGAGTCGGAATTTTAGGTGCCGGTAAAGTGGGGATTGTTTTAGCTGGGTTAGCCTTAAAGGCCGGCTATGAAGTACGAATTTCAGGGTCAGGTTCAGTTGATAAAATTGATTTAACAATTAGTACTCTGGTTCCAGGCGCCATTGCTTCTGAAAATGCCGAAGTGGTCGCTAATAGTGACATTATCATTTTAGCAATTCCACTAAGCCGTTATAAAAATATCGATCCTACGTTACTTAAAGGTAAATTAGTGATTGATGCGATGAACTACTGGTGGGAAACGGATGGCATTCGCGAGGAGGTCCTAGATCCAACCTTAACTTCTAGTGAGCAAGTTCAAAACTACTTTAAGGACAGTACTATTGTCAAAACGTTTAATCATATGGGATACCACAATCTTCAAGAAGAGGCTTTACCAAAAGGTGACCCTAAACGCAAGGCTTTGTTCGTTACGGGTGATAATCATGCAGCTGTTGATGAAGTAACAAAATTTGTTGATTCAATGGGATTTGACCAAGTGGTTCATTATAAGCTCACTGATGGAATTATGACTGAACCTGGTAGTCCACTGTTTGGGGCTAGTCTAAAATATCAAGAATTAAAACAAATTATTGATAATTTTGACCATACTGACTTTGGACGTAAAATTAGTAGTACTTTGAATTGAAAAAACTACCTTGAATAAATTTCAAGGTAGTTTTTTATATATCTTCCTGATAAGTCTGTTAAAGTAATAATTATTTTTAATCGAGAGCTAGATATATTGATTGAGGAAATTTAAAACAGTAGGATATACGATTTCTAGATATCCTTTTGCATGCTGAGTACCAGGTAACATCCATTCCACGTAGGGAACGTTTTTACTAGTTAAAATTTTTGCCATTTCTAAAACACCACTTGTTGGCACAAATTCATTTAATGAGTTTGCTAAAAACATCGGTCCGGGTTGACTGTTGACATGTTTGTAGGGGGTTGCTAGTGAATATTGATCTGAGTTTCCGTTAAAATAATTAGTAACAAACCATTTATAAAAAGCGTCGTTTTGACCAGTCTGGTTTATTTCAGAACTTTTGGAATTTGTAAAATCTTGTTTATGATCAGGTTGAGCAATTACGGCAGTATGCTCATTTAACCAATCATCAATATCAAGAATCCCAGACAAAGAAACAATCGGGAGTCCATATTTAATTCCCATTTCGACAGCCATGTTTCCACCAGCAGATGAACCAACTACGGCAATTCGATCACTATCAAACAATTTTGAAGAAGTTTTAATCCAGTGATATAAAGTATCCATATCGTCTAAAGGTGCTGGATAATAAGCGTCTGGAGTTAATCGATAGTTAGGAACAATAACGGAAAATCCGTCCTTTACCAAAGCTTCCGCTAAATCTTGATCTTTAGCTTTGTCACCTCTAAACCAGCCTCCGCCATGGATATCAATAATCAAGCCCTTAGAAGCATTATCAGGTTGGTATAAGTCAGCTTTTAAAGCGTGAATTTCATCGTAAATTAAATCATTCTTAATTTTCATTACGTTCCTTCTCTCTAGTTATTTGAAAGATTTGGTTATCACTCTAAAACTAGTCTAATTTAGTTGTCAAAACGGGTGTTAGTTTAATAATCAATTCATCTCGACGTCAGTTTATTACAACTAATGAGCTTTTTCAAAGATTAATACTTGCATTTAATTAACGATTAACTTACAATAAGTAAGTGAAATAGCAAGTAGAAATCTGTTACTATTCTGTTCTTTGCTATCAGTAAATTTTAGAATAGTTAATCTTAAAATTAGTAGTGATTTGGATGGGGGCATATATTATGACAATGATTAATGGTTATGAACAAAGTGATCGTGAAGAAAAAATTGACATTTTAAATTTGGAGTCTTTGGAAGAAAGAGCCGAAAAGATTATTCCAACTGGTGGGTTTGGATATATCTCTGGTGGTTCTGAAGATGAATGGACTCTCCGACAAAATCGAACTGCATTCCAGCATCGACAAATCGCGCCCAAAGCTTTGAGTGGAATTGAAAAACCAGAACTAAATACAGAAATCTTTGGAATTCCATTGAATACTCCAGTGATGATGGCGCCAGCTGCAGCTCAAGGCTTAGCACATTCACAAGGTGAAAAAGATACAGCTAGAGGTCTTGCCGCAGTAGGAGGCTTAATGGCACAAAGCACATATTCATCAGTTTCTATTGCTGATACGGCAGCTGCTGGTGAAGGTGCTCCTCAATTTTTCCAGCTTTACATGAGTAAGGACTGGAATTTTAATGAGAGCTTGCTAGATGAGGCTAAAAAAGCTCATGTTAAAGCAATTATTTTGACCGTAGATGCCACTGTTGATGGTTATCGAGAAGCTGATATTAAAAATAAGTTTGCATTTCCACTTCCAATGGCTAACTTAACTAAGTTTTCCGAGGGTGATGGTCAAGGAAAAGGAATTGAAGAAATCTACGCTTCTGCAGCTCAAAATATAAGACCGGAAGATGTTAGAAGAATTGCTGATTACACACAATTACCCGTAATTGTTAAAGGAATTCAAACTCCTGAGGATGCTATTCGAGCAATTGATGCTGGGGCAGCCGGCATTTATGTATCAAACCATGGAGGTCGTCAGCTAAACGGGGGACCTGGATCTTTTGATGTTTTGGAAGATATCGCTACCTCCGTTAATAAGCAGGTGCCAATTATCTTTGATAGTGGTGTACGTCGTGGTTCAGATGTATTTAAAGCTTTGGCTAGTGGCGCAGACATCGTGGCTTTGGGTCGTCCAGTAATTTATGGATTAGCTTTAGGTGGTGCCAAAGGGGTTCAATCTGTATTTGAACATATAGACCATGAACTTGAAATTGTGATGCAACTAGCAGGTACTAAAACCATTGATGATATTAAAAATAACCCACTACTAAACATCAAATATTAATTGATAAAATCCTCCAATTCTGGGGGATTTTTTAGATATCGAGGAACTTTTTTGATATGTCGGCTACTAGATACTGATGGGTATTTATTGACTTAATAGACAAATGTTATAATTGTGGTATAAAAAATTGATTAAAAAGGATGCAATTTATTATGAATAAAGAACGCTTTGAGGCTTTTACGGACGCCGTAATTGCCATTATAATGACTATTTTAGTATTAGATATACATCTACCTACAGATGATCATTCGATGCGAGCGATTATTGCCATTGCTCCTTCATTTCTTGCATATATCGTTAGTTTTACAATACTAGCAGTCATGTGGGTTAACCATCATAATTTATTTCTTCATGTGAAAACGGTAAATCATAAAATTCTATATACCAATATATTTCTATTGTTTTGGGCAACTTTATTACCAGCTACCACAGCTTGGTTCGGTTCAGACATCTACTCATCAACGGCAGCTTGGCTGTACGCTGTCAACGTCATTGTTTACAACATTTCTTTCTCAATGGTGAGAAATGAAGTTTTAAAAATCAATGATAGGTTGAAGCATTTATACATTACAGAGATAGCATCGCTGATTTTAAATATTATTGCATTGTTTATTGTATTCTTCTGGCCTCCCTTTATTATGATAAGTTTGTTAATGGACATTCTACTGTGGTCGATTCAACCGGTGGTTCGTCATAAAGGATAAGGTGAGCTATTGATTAATGCTTAAATTAGTTGTGTTCTAATAAAATTGTTAAGATAAAAAAACTCCGCGCTGTTATTAGTGAGAATAATAACAGTACGGAGTTTTTTGTAATTAAATCATATTTGATGCTCATAAAAATATGCCCCGACAAAATCGAAAACATATTTAACGACACTTTTAAAATAAATTTTTCTCAGAAAGTTCGTTGATAGATTTAACGCCCAACAGTACCAAGAGGCTCTTTAGTTGGTACTTCATCTGCTCAATCATTTCAACCATAAATGCATCGTCATGGTGGAGTAGCTGATGGAGGAAGTAGCCCGCAATTCCCACGTTATCAGCCCCTAAAGCCAGACTTTTAATAATATCACTTGAATTACGAATACCGCCAGTAGCGGTAATTGACAAGCCATCAACCGTAATTGATTTAAGTGACTCTACCGTTGTTAAACCAAACGATGTCATAAAATCAAAATCTTTAGTGTGACGACGAGCATTTTCGATTTGAATAAAGTTAGTACCGCCTCGACCACCAACATCAATAAACTTTACGCCAACTTTTTTTAGGGCGAGGGCATCTTGATGAGTCATTCCCGCACCGACCGCTTTAACAATCACGGGTACTTTCAGGTTAGAAACGATTTCAGCAATATGATCTAGGTAATCAAAGGTACGGTCACCCTCAGGCATAACTAGCTCCTGAGCAACATTGATATGTAACTGTAGGGCGTTCGCTTGAAGCATGTCTACAGCTGCCTGCGCTTTAGCAACACTAGCATCCGCCCCAACATTCGCCATAATCAATCCTTGGGGATTAGTTTCTCGCACAATTTTAAATGTGTCTGCTAGTTCAGGATATTTTAAAGCGACTGATTGAGAGCCAACGGCCATCGCTAAATCAGTTTCTTGCGCAATTTTAGCAAGCCGTGCATTTAATTTGGCGGTGTAGGCACTTCCACCCGTCATAGCCTGAATGAAGAAGGGGAGGGGCATTTTTAGCCCTGCCAGGGTAGTTTCTAAACTAACCTCTGAAATTCCTGTTTCAGGTAATGCATTTGGTAATAAGCGAATTGTATCAAACCCAGCACTGGCAGTCGGGCTGTAAAATTTTTCAGCCAATGAAATGTGTTCATCTTTACGATGAGAATGAATATTTTTCATGACAACTCCTAATTAATTTCTGTGACATGGTGAACATCTAAATCAAGGGGTTTGATATCATGTTTCTCCCATTCAGCAAACATTTTTGCTGTCTTCGTGGAATTGGGCATAATGACAATGCCACAATCACCACCACCGGCACCAGAAGACTTAGCAGCTCCATCAAATTTTTCAGCAATATCGCAAAAGTTGGTAAGCGTCGTGGTCTCAATCGAAACGCCACTAAATAAGCTTAACTCTTGTAATAGGTGCCGATTGTTAGTGATCTCACGTTGAATAACTGTAATATCAGCATCACGAAAACCATCAATCATCTTATTGATACAAGATGCGTTTTTGGTCAAAAACTCATGATAGCTATCCGTTTCTTGATAACTGGTTGTAGCAACTTGATCAACTAAATCAGAAGTGGAGGCTGGGGAGCCTGTCCAGCCAATGTAAAGGCGTAAATCTGATGGAGGAGTGAGTAATTCAATTTTTAATTGAGGCCAAGGCGTTCTTAAAATTGTTTCTAAATCTTTAGTACGACGCATACTGTTTAACCAGTCTCGATTGAAAGATTGGTAAGCAATCCAACCGCCATAAACGCTAGCTGCAATATCTCCCAAAGAACCGTTTCCTTGCACATCTAAATGTGCAATTGATGCAAGTTTGAAGAGTAGTTCTTTAGTTAACGGAATATTATAAAATTTGGCCACAACTTTAATGGTGGCGACGGTTACGGCCGCAGAACTTCCTAGACCATATTTTTTACCATCACTGCTATCTAAATCACTATTGATGTATAAATTATAAGTTTTTAATTTACGATTAAGCAAAACAGCTAGTTCTTCAATAATCGAAATAGCTGAAAGGATATAGTGATAAGGGTTGTCCCGGTTATCAACCACTAATTCACTACCACGACGTCGCCAGGAAAGAACATTATTTTGATATTGTTTAGAAATAATATTTCCGACGGTTAATTTACTAGGTTCAAGGCTGGCAGTGACGAATTGATTAATTGCCACTAGCACGGCATTATTGCCAGGTTCGACAATGGCATATTCACCAGCAATATATAATTTTCCGGGAGCTTTTTCTGTTATCAATTTAAAATTCCTCTTAGTTTTTAGTAAATTTAATTCCACTACCAGGCTTAGCCACGACTAATTGATCTTGATCAAAGTAGCTGGCAAAGAACCGCTTAACCCGCGTAATGTTTTTAGATTGGCACAGAACTTTAACGTTGGGTCCGGCATCAATGGTGTAGTAACACTCAATTCCACTTTCACGCAGTTGTTCAACCAACTTAATCGCTTGAATGGTTTCAGGTGCAAAATAGGTAAAAGCAGGCTTAGAAGATAAAGTCGTTGCATGCATCATGGCTGCACTGTGTTCTGCCAATTCACCAATTTTAGTAAAATCATTGTTTTGTACAGCACTAATCATTTCTGGAATTGCTTGGTTAGTAGCTTCCACCCACGCAGGATAGAAAGGCGAAGTACTAGCGGTATGTTGCATTCCTAGCGTACTTTTAACTTTCTTTTGGCGTCGATCAATGACGATAGTAACCATATTTAAATCAATTTGGTCTTCAGATACAATTTGTTCGGCAAAGGAACTTTGATGATCATATCCGCGATGCCAATGCACAATCCCGCCGAAAACTGAGCGCGAAGCTGAACCGGAGCCTAAACGTGCTAGTCGTGAGAGATTAGTTAAATCAGTATGTGAACCTAAAGCACTCACTGCGGCCCCGGCTAGAGCAGCCATGCCTGAAGCTGAGGAGGCTAAGCCAGCGGCAGTAGGAACGTGATTTTCAGATTCAATTTTAGCAAAACCTTGATAACCAAATTCACTTTTAACCGCTTCTAGGACGCGATTAATACGTTGCATCTTTTTAACATCGATTAATTGATGATTTAGATAAAAAAGATTACTAGTGTATTCATCCGAAAAGGTTACCTCAGTATCGGTATAAAATTTGTCGAGGGTCAAAGAAATGCTGTCATTAGCGGGTAGAATTAAATCCGAGTTAATTTTACCCCAATATTTAAGTAATGCAATGTTAGTATGGGCTCTTGCAAAACCATGTTTTTCATTCATACGTATCGAAACCTACTTTTAAAGTTTTTCAATCCAAGTGGCCGTGGCTCCGCCAGCAGTAAGTTGCTGACTAATTTTTTCAGCAGCTGGAAGGTTAGGAGCAAGTGAAATCACACATCCTCCTAAACCACCGCCAGTTAATTTACTGCCAAGCGCACCTGAATCATTAGCAATTTTAATTAATTTTTCAACAGCAGGGTGACTGACTCCCAATTGACGTAAGTTAGTATGTGCTTCAGTTAAAATTTTCCCTAACGTACTTACATCATTTTGACGGAGGACAGTCGCAGTCTGACTAGTCAATTCTCCCAATTTTTCGATTAAAAGTCTACTGTCAGAGTCAAATCGAAGCTTATTTTTAACGATTTCGACTGCTTCACTCGTTTTACCCTTAATTCCCGAATCACTAATTATGAGGTAAGCGTCGACGTTGATTGGTAATGGCTTAATGGTACCATCTTTTTTAAACCAGATTGGATTATTAGCACTTGCAGTAGCAGAATCTAGCCCGCTAGGCTTTCCGTGAATAATCTTTTCTGAAATATCGACAGTTTTTAGAAGGGTCGTTCGCGTTAAGGGATGTTCAAAATACGCGTATAGGGCCCGTACTAGAGCAACTGCTGTCGATGCTGAAGAGCCCATTCCGCGTTCGGCTGGAACATCACTATCAATGGTAATTAATAAATTAGTATTGGGGCGATTAAGCTCGTTTAAAGTTTGTTTAATTAGATTTTTAATACCAAGTAGATTACTATGGATATCCTTTAGAGACCCATTAAAATAGCGACTTTTGATTTGAATGTCGCCATTAGTTGGTTGGATTTTAACCGTAGTTTTAACATTACGGATTGGTAATGCAATTGCAGGCTGTCCATAGACGACGCTATGTTCGCCAATTAAAATTATTTTTGAATTACTACTCTTTATAATTTCTTCCACGACGATACTCCTTTTTGGTCCAAATTAAATGATACCTTAAATAAAACAATTGTTCTATGTAGAGAAGGTAAACATTTGGTAAAATTAATAGGTAGATAACAAAGTGGAGATGTGAAATGAATAAAACAAAGTATGCCGTCGTTGATTTAGAAATGACAGGTAGTGATTTCGATGGTGACAATCGAATCATCCAAATCGGATGCGCTTTTGTTGAAAATGGAAAAATTGTGGATACCTTTCAAAGTAAGGTTAATCCGCAAAGACCGATTCCAGCGGGAATTACTAAACTGACAGGAATCACCGATGAGCAGGTGCAAAATGCCCCTAAATTTAATGATATTGTAGATGAAGTATATCGAAAATTAGTCGATACTGTTTTTGTAGCTCATAATGTAGAATTCGATTTTCCCTTCTTGAATCAAGAATTGGTTCGTAGTGGATATCCGGAACTTAACATTCCAGCTGTCGATACGGTTTCCCTCAGTCAAATTGTCTTTTCATTTACCAAGGGTTACCGATTACGTGATTTAACTAGCTATTTAAAAATTGAACATGATGATCCACATTCTGCTGATAGTGACGCCATTGCTACAGCTAATTTGTTAATTGCGATCAAAAAAAATCTCCAACAACTTCCCATTGTAACGTTAGAACGTTTAGTGGAGTTAGGAAAAGACTTACCACGCCAAACGCTATCGATTTTAAAGGACGCTCTACATGAGAACAAACAAAATCCGCAAAAAATTGATGTTGATTTAATGGTGGTCGATGGCGTTGCTTTAAAAAAGCCGATTGCTTTACAAACTGAACACCAAGCAGACGAGAAATTGGTTTATCCTCGGGGAAAACGAGAAAAGGAACAGTTATACAATGGAACCTTAAGCTGGCGTAAATTACAGGGTTCAATTATGAATTTCACCCATCAACAGTTTTCAGTTACGGAAGGCTTCAAAAAGCATGTGGTTATTGAAGCTCCTACCGGATCTGGGAAAACCTTGGGTTATTTATTCCCATTGAGTTATATTGCACGTGAACAACAGCGTAAAGTAGTTGTTAGTGTACCTACAACCATTTTACAAAACCAAGTTCTAGCAGTAGGACGTCAGCAGTTGAATGCTATTTTAGAAACGCCGATGCAGTTTGCAATTCTGAAAGGGAGTAGTAATTATCTTAATTTAGAAGCCTTCATGAAAAGTATTACCCATCAAACGTTAAGCAAAGATTCTCGCTTGGTGGCCATGAAGATTCTGGTATGGCTTACTAAGACGGATACTGGTGATTTTGATGAAATTAACCACCATATTAACTTTTCTAACTTCGTCGATGGCATAAGACATCATGGAAAAACCGTGCTTAACCCGAAATCTAAGTTCTTTGAGTATGACTTTTACCGTAGAGCGATGAAGAAGTTGAAGTATGCAGACTTTATTATTACCAATCATCGTTATTTAGCATTACACGCCGATGAAATTGGAGAATCTGATCAACAACCATTACTAGTGATTGACGAAGCCCAGCATTTTCCAACGATTGTTTCCAATATGAATCAAAAATTTCTAGACTTAAACGAGTTGATGATGGAAACCCATCGGTTAGTTAGTCGTTTAGTAATGAACCATAAGCGCAATTTAATTCAAGCGACTAAACATCAACCCTTAGCTGGATTTCATATTCGGCGCTTTGTTAACAGTCTCGAGCATATTAATACTCAAATTACGGAGATTCAACAAAAGCTATTTGATAAATTTGTGGCTCCTCGTAAGAAAAATTTATATGAAAATCAACCAGCCGAGATTGTCATTAAAAATAATGTTATTAACCAAATGGCTAAGCACGAATTTCATCAAGTGGTTCAGGAATTGGCCAATACATTTATTGAGTTTGATGCGTTAGATCGCTTTTTTAAAGACCAAGAACTTACTCCGGAAATTAGGGATGATTGGGCTCAAATCAAAGCTTTTCAAAGTAATTTAACGAAATTCTACGATGCTATTCGAGAAATTACCGATCATCTCAATCAAAATATTTACTGGATCACGCTAGGTCCAAATCATGATCCGGGAAGTATTCGGATTGGTAAAGAAATTTTAGATACGGGAGAATTCTACCGGCAAAAAATCGAACCATTTTATCATAAGGTTCTTTTAATTGGTGGAACGCTATTCTTTGAACATAAGCGTAGTTACTTCTTAGACCAATTTGGCTTGCATAAACCCGAGACATCGATACGGACTTTCAGACGCGGCGTGGACTTCGAAAACCAGTTAGATTTTGAAGTACTACAAAGCGACTTTACGATTGATTATGAAAGCAACCAGGATCAATATGCTGACTTTTTGGCAGAGGCAATTGAAGCGTTGACGAGGGATGTTAATCGTCAAACGCTAGTTCTCTTTAATTCTTTAGAAACCTTGCGAAATGTTTATAATAGGCTACATGATTCTGATTTAAACGAAAGTCGCAGGATTATCGCGCAAGGTATCCATGGTTCTAAAGCAAAAATCATTCGAGAGTTTAACGATGAAGAAAATGCTATTTTGTTTGGAGCAGCCTCTTTTTGGGAGGGAGTCGATTTTCCAGGAGATCGTTTGGAATATTTAATTGTGACTCGCTTGCCATTCCGTTCACCGGAAGACCGGATGGTTCAATTTGCACGTAAGAATAAGCGCTCCTCCTTTATGAGTTTTGTCTTACCAGATGCCTTGTTAACTTTCAAACAAGGGATCGGGAGGTTGATTCGTAATAGTGATGATACAGGGGTAGCAGTAATGTTAGATAACCGTATTATTAATAAAGATTATGGTAAATTGTTTATTAAACAGCTGCCAAGTGGCGTAAATGCCAATTTAGGTAATATTAATGAAGTCAAAGAAAGAGTGAATAATTTCTTTAATAATCAAGAATAGCTTTCTTTGAAGCTGACTTTTGATATATAATCATTTTGTTAGTGTTAGACGAGGGGTATTATGGCAGAAAAAAATAATAAGCATCCATTTTGGTTAATCGCCTTTATTGTCATTGCAACGGTTGTGGGCTCAATATTTATTATCGTGCAAGAAATTAATCGACCAGAGCGCTATGACAGTAAGGTAGCAACCGAAATTGCAAAGAAAAATACCGATTTAAAGAAAGTCGATCGAGTAACTCGATTTGTATATAATCAGGTTGAATATACGGTCTCTGGAACCAAGGCTAATGGAAATAGTATTTTCGTTGTGCTTACGGATAACGGCAAAAAGGCTACAGTATATGACCAAACGGCAGGTGTAAGTGAACAAAAAGCCATCGCTAGTGTTCAAAGTAATCCTAATCTGAAGAAAATTACTTCTAGTCGATTTGGAATTATTAAAAACAAACCAGTCTGGATGGTTTCTTATATCAACCAAAAAGATAGATTAGTTACTAAAACGATTAACTTTAAAACGGGTGAAGAACTCAAAACCATTACAACATACTAATAGGAGGAACAAATGCAAGATTTACTTCTTAGTTTTTTAGAGGACGGGAGTATCAGCATTGCTAACTTTTTATTAGATAACTATGCAAAACTCGGCATGACAAATGACGAGTTTTTGCTTTATCTACAGATTAAAAAGGAGCAATCACGGGGAAATTCGTTTCCTCAGATGGATAAACTTGCTGATAGCCTCGGAATGACTAGTCAAAACCTCTTTTCGACCATCCAAGCATTACAAGACAAAAAGATTCTAGAAATTAAACAGCGAAAAGACGACCAAGGGCGGTTAACCGATTTTTATGATTTTAGCCTGCTTTATCAAAAAATGATTGCGTTATTTGATAATAAAGTAGAAGAAACTGAAAAGGTGGCAACCGCTAAGCAGGAAAATAATATCTATGATCAAATTCAGATTGAGTTTGGTCGACCTTTATCGCCAATTGAAATTGAAACCATTTCGCAATGGATTGATACCGACCATTTTTCTTATGATTTAATACGTTTAGCTCTTAAGGAAGCTGTATTAAATCAAGCATATAATTTAAAATATATGGATCGAATTTTGTTAAATTGGCAACAACGTCACTTAACCACTCCAGCTCAGGTTGAAAATAGTTTGAACTCTCGAACTACTAGTCAGGATACGAGTTCATCGAATAAAGATAATCAAAAGAAGCATATCCAAATTCCACTGGTTAAATTAACTAAAGACAACTAAAAAAGATCATCTCATTGATTGAGATGATCTTTTTTAGTTATTCAGAATCACTAGCAGAGCTAGTAGAAGTTGTTGAAGCAGAAGTGGTAGTAGAAGTGCTATCACTTGTCGTATCATTACTGCTTACGTCAGAGCTATAGGATGGTGTGCTGGAGCTATCTTCAGAAGAAGTATCGTTGCTGCTACTATCATCGTCGTCAGCATCAGAACTACTATAACGACTACTATAAGAAGAGTTTGAATGCTTGCTAGAATAACTTGACCAGCTACTGCTACTGTTGTTCTTAGAGTATTCATCACTCTTGCCAGTCTCATCATAATCTTCACCAATTTGATAATACTGGTTAGTACCTTTTTTACCAACTGTTGAAGGCATGGTCCAGTCTTCGTTGGAAGAGTATTGAGATAGGTAATAAATCATATACTTCCAATAATACTGAGCTAACTCAGTTTGTGATTGAGTTAGGTAACCAGTCGAAGTATTTGGATGATCATAACCAGTCCAAACAGCTAACGAATAATCCTTGGTATAACCAGCCATCCAAGAATCACTAGATGCTGAACTTGGAATGTCATTTGCTTCGGTAGCTTTCTTCGAATAGGCTACGGTACCAGTTTTAGAAGCCATATTCATGCCAGTAATATTAGCTGCAGTACCAGAACCTTGCGAGTCAGTTGTGACTCCTTTTAGAATCGATGTCATCAAGAAAGCTGTAGCCTTACTCATTGCACGAACACCTTTAGACTTGTAGGTATAGGTTTTACCGCTATTAGTATCAATTTTATTAATATAAGTTGGCTTGTGATAGATACCATCATTAGCAAAGGCAGCATAGGCAGCGGCTGTTTGAAGTGTAGAAATGTACAACCCAATTCCATTATTAAGGTTATAGGGTTCCTTACTTGTAATTCCTAAACCTTCAAGGAAAGTTGTTGCCTTGGAAATGCCGACATCTTGTAAGGTTCGAATCGCAGGAACGTTTCGAGATTGAATTAACGCATCTCGTACTGTCATTGTTCCCTTAAACTTATGATCAAAGTCATAAAGTTTTGTGTCTGTTCCAGGATAAGTAAATGGAGTATCTTTAACTTTTCGATACGTCGACCACTTCAGATATTCAAATGCGGGACCGTAATCCATTAGTGGTTTAGCGGTTGAACCAGAGCTACGGTCAGTTTGAACAGCTCGGTTTAAACCATAAGTAACATCACCAGTTTTACGTCCACCAATCATCGCGGCGATTTTTCCATTTTTACTATTGACTAACGTGGCACCAATTTGAAGCTCATCATCGTTAAATTGTACCGTTTGGTCATTATTTGCTAAATCGTAAAGTTTCTTTTGAGCCGCATAGTCCATGTTAGTATAAACTTTCAAACCACCCTTAGCAGTATCAAATCCTTTATCAGAAAGGTCTTGTAACACTTGTTTGATATAAGGATCAATAATCTTGTTTTTCTTAGCTGAGTTAGTTGAAGTTTCATGGGTCTCTGAAAGTCCATCAGAGATACTTTCTTTTTGCGCTTCTGTTGCTTGAGCTTGAGTAACTACTTTATTAGAAGCCATGGCTTGAAGAACCGTGTCTCGACGGGACTTAGCATACTTAGGGTTACTAATTGGATCGTAATTAGTAGGGGATTGTGGCATACCGGCTAATAAAGCCAATTGAGCTAAATCTAATTTTTCAAGCGACTTACCAAAGTAATACTTAGCCGCTGTTTGCATACCGTAAATACCATTACCCATGTAAACCTTATTAATATAGAATTCAAGAATCTGATCTTTACTATATTTCTTATCAACCTTCAAAGCTAACCAAGCTTCTTGAGCCTTAACTCTTAAAGTTCGATCTGATGCGTCCGTAGAGAATACAGATAATTTAACCAATTGCTGAGTTAAGGTACTAGCGCCTTGTAGACCTAAAGAAGATCCTGTAAGGTTAGCAACTGTTGCTCCTACAATACGAATGGGATCCACACCGTTATTCTTGTAGAAGCGACGATCTTCAATCGAAACAATCGCGTTCTTTAAAGTCTTTGGAATCTTGTCTTTTTTAACATATTCACGATTTTGTGATCCCAGACGAGTTAATACTTTACCGTCTTTATCGTAAATTACAGTGGCGTTATCACTCGATAATTTAGCTTCCGTGATTTTAGGAGCGCTTTGAGCATAGTACATAAAGAGCCCACCACCGAAAATAATCATCGCTACAAAAACTGCTACTGCTGCCAACAATAACTTCTTAATTAAGGAAGAATGTCGGTTGGGTTTAGGGTGTTTACCCATTTTCGAATGTTGCGTTCGTCGCATGGGTCGATTTTGGTACTGATTTCCGTTGTTCATAGATAATCTCCTTGCTGTTAGAAAATCGATTTTTTATAAATTCTCTATAATTTTATCAACCGCTTTTAGGTATGGAATTAAAGGATTCATTTGGTATTCCAATTGATATCCTTGTTCTTCAAATACCGAAAGGGGAATCGATTTCCGACCACCATTTTCTTTACTATCCCAAAACTGAAAAAGATCTTTCGTCTTCAGTAGAAATATCTTGTTCAATTTTACAAACTTTATAATTGTAAAGCAAATTCCACCAACTTTCTCGCAATCCTTCATATGATTAATTTGATGCTCATGGAAATTACTTAAAGGAAAGGAAGTAGAATTGGTTGTTTCCTTTGCGTCAAAATCGATATACTTACCTCGATATACTCCATTATAGTCAGTAGTGGAAGCCTTACTAAAGTAAGCCTCTTTAATCTGTGCCGCGCTGCGTTTAGGATAATCAACCTTCACAATTTGAATTGGTGTTGGTTTTTTATGAATAACAGCAACCCCGTGGCTTAGATAATAAGCGTTACTTTCATTAAGTTCTTCTTCTAAGGACATACCTCTTTTACCGTAAATAGGAGGCATGCTAACCTTGGCTTGGCTCATTTTAGGAGTGGTTGCTTTTGACCCAGTTGGATAATTAAATTTCAAAGATACGTCCTCCTGTTCATCTATTATACTATGGTATTTAGTTTGATAGATTACAAATAGTTTAAAAAGCGTATATCATATAGAAAATAAAACAAAATTTAATATTATGCTAAATTTAGGATTGAGGTGAGCGTTAATGAGTAGATTATGGGTGACAGGGTATCGTAGTTATGAATTATCAATTTTTTCAGACCAGGATCCCAAATTAAAAGTAATTCAAAATGCACTGAAACGAAAGTTAATTGAGAAAGTTGAATCTGGCACCACGTGGATAATTGCTGGACCGCAATTAGGAACTGAACAGTGGTCGCTTGAATTAGCAAACGAACTCAAAATGGATTATCCAGAATTACAGACAGCCTTAATGTTTCCATTTAGTGATTTTGGTAAACAATGGAAAGAAGAAAAAGTCGAGAAACTAGCTTTAATCAAAGCGAAGGTAGATTTTTTTGCTAATGTTAGCGAAAATCCTTATCAAAACCCTCAACAATTAAGAAATTACCAAAACTTCATGTTAAACCATACCGATGAGGCCCTTTTGTTGTATGATGATGAACATGAAGGAAAAACTAAATTTGATTTAAATGCCATTCGAAGCTTTCAAGAACATAATTCATATAATGTAGAAACGATTGATTTTTACGATTTAGAAGAAGAATCCATGTTATATGAAGAAAAGGACGAATAATTCTTTGAATTTTTTAAAATCTTTGATACAATGATACATGGTAATTTGAACAAAAGTAATCGACGAGGTGCAACGATGGACAACATTAATTTTACTCCAAAAGATATTTTGCAAAAGGAATTCAAACCAAAGATGCGTGGATATGATCCTGCTGACGTGGATACATTCCTAGATTCAGTGATTAAAGATTACGAAAATTTCGGTAAAGAAATTGAACGTATGAAGAATGAAAATGATCGTTTAACTGACAAAGTTGACGAACTTAATAAGCAAGTTTCTGCTGGTGGAACTGTTGAAGAATCAGCACCAGTTAGTGGAGCTACAAACGTAGATGTTTTGAAACGTTTGTCAAACCTTGAACGTCGCGTGTTTGGTGCTCAACTTGAAGATACTGATAATAGTTCACATCGTATCTAATTCAATTTAATAACACTTTGTAAATCTCGGGTAATTGCGGTTAGCATCTGCTAACTGAGGAAAGTCCATGCTCGCACAAGCTGCGATGCTTGTAGTGTTCGTGCCTGGTGAAAAAATAAGCTGGGGCATTTGCTTTGCAAATGACGGCAAGTGAACAAGCTAAAGCCTTCGGTCATGCTTAAGTAGCTTTGAAAAGTGCCACAGAGACGATCTTATTAAGAAATTAATAAGTTGGAACGCGGTAAACCCCTCGAGCGGGCAACCCAAACTATGGTAGGGGAGCTTCACATCTGGAATTGAACTAAATGTGGGGGCAGACATTGTCTGGAGATAGATGATTACCCAAATTTAAATTTTCCTGAGAATTTATTTTGGACAAAACATGGCTTATAGAGATTTACAAATCAGGAAAGCTAGGGTAAAAGTTATCTTTTATCCTGGCTTTTTATTTTAACTAAAATTTATAAATAGGGAAGTAAATATGAAGAAATTCAATTTAATTGCCACAATGGCAAGTGGTTTAGAAAGTTTAACAAAAAATGAATTAAAAGATTTGGGTTATGAAGTTCAAACTGAAAATGGTCGGGTTCGTTTTGAAGGGACCTTTGAAGATATTATTAAAACTAATTTATGGTTAAGAACCGCTGACCGAATTAAAATAGTTGTTGGTGAGTTTGAAGCTAAAACGTTCGATGATTTATTCGAATCTGTAAAGGCATTGCCTTGGGACGAATTGATCCCTGTGGATGGAGCCTTTCCAGTTAGTGGCAAATCTAAAAAATCAACTCTTTTTAGTGTTCCGGATGTTCAAGCTATTACTAAAAAAGCGGTTGTTGAAAAATTACGTGAGGTTTTCCATTGGCGTAATCAATTTCCAGAAACAGGGGCTAAATATGGTCTTGAAGTAGCCATTGATAAAGACCATGTCATGATTACCCTTGATACAACGGGTGATAGCTTATTCAAGCGTGGCTACCGTTTACATAAAGGTACTGCTCCACTAAAAGAAACTATGGCAGCCGCATTGGTTTTGCTAACTAACTGGTATCCAGACAAACCACTTGTGGATCCATTTTGTGGTTCTGGTACAGTTTTAATTGAAGCAGCCATGATTGGCCAAAATATTGCGCCGGGTTTTAACCGTGATTTTGCCTGTGAAGACTGGCCCATTGTCGATCAAGAAATGGTAGAACGGGTTCGTGCTGCTGCAGATGAAAAGGCCAATTACGATGTTGAATTAGACATCACTGGTTACGATATTGATCAAAATATGATTGATATTGCAACTGAAAATGCGGAAGAAGCTGGATTATCTGGAATTATTTCCTTTAAGCAACAAGCAGTTAAGGACTTTAAAACTGATAAGAAGAATGGTGTTATGATTGGTAACCCTCCTTATGGGGAACGAATGGGGGACCAAGAGTTAGTTCGAAAGATTTATCGTCAATTAGGGACTGCAACGGGATCGCTAACTACCTGGAGTCGTTATTTTATCACGAGTGATTTAGATTTTGAAAATTACTATGGTCAAAAAGCCACTAAAAAACGTAAATTATATAATGGTGCTTTGAGAACCGATTATTTCCAATTCTGGGGTAAACGTGAAAGGTAGGTCTTGATAGTGAAAATTGCGGTTATTGGAAATGGGATTGTTGGCGCAACTTTTGTTAATGAAATTTTAGAGCGATTTCCTGCATACCAAATTGTCCAATTTGACGGTATTAAAGGGACTGCAACGACAGCTTCTGCCGGAATTATTGCTCCTTGGTTATCTAAACGTCGAAATAAAAAATGGTACAATTTGGCTCGTCAAGGGGCGGAATATATGTACCAAATAGCAGAAAAATACCGAATGCCTCCAGCAGTCTATTTTAAAAGTGGCGTAATTTATACACGAGATAATAATGAAAAGATTAGTGCACTACTCACCTTAGCTAAGGACCGAATTAAAGACGCTCCTCAAATGGAGGGATTTCGGCGGATTGATAATGCCGAAATCAAACAACTTTTTAATTTTATCCAAACTGAAAATAATGGAGTTTTAGTTGAGGGTGGCGCACGAATCGATGGACAAAAATTTGTTGAATTTTTGAATCAGCGCAATCAAACAAAGTTCGAATTACGTAATGAACGAGCTGTTTTATCGAAAAATGGAACAGATACCCTGGTTAATGGCGAAAAATTTGATTTAATCGTCTTAGCTGTAGGTGCTTGGCTAAAAGATACTTTAAGCGATATTGGCATCGAAGCCTTAACTCGTCCTCAAAAGGGGCAGTTAATTGAAGTAGAGCTTCCTGGGCAAGCCCAAGTTAATGCAAGTGCTCCCGTTTTAATGCCTGAAGGTGAACGAGATTTCATTCCTACTAACCAAGGAACTTTACTCATTGGAGCTACTCATGAAAATGATCAAGGATTTGATTTAACAGTGAGTGATCAAATTATTGATGATTTATTAGCCAGTGGACAACGAGTGATTCCTAATTTAGATAAATCGATGGTTAAGAATACGCGCGTAGGAACACGGGCGTATACTGAGGACTTTGCACCATTCTTTGGCTATTTGCCAAATCATCCACAAATTATGGTAGCGTCTGGATTAGGTTCATCTGGGTTAACTACAGGTCCAATTATTGGAAAACTATTAGCTGATTTAGTAGAAAATCCCGAGTTGGATATGACTGATTTGACTAAACCACTGACAACATACATTAAGTAGAGAGGTACATGGTATGAAGAAAGTAGAAAGTTTTTATTATCAGCCAGATTTTTTAAATAACATGATCAGCTGGTCATGGACTCTAATGATTCTGATTGTAGGTATTATTTTCTGGTTAGAAGTAACAACATTTAATTGGATTACGGCGACTTTTTTTGCATTGTTTATTGTAGTAATCAGTGTACAAACTGTCAGTCGAACCGTTGAAATAATTGGTTCTGAGCTGATTATTAATCGGGTAATCAAAAGTAATTTCACAATTTTAAGCATTAGTAAAATTAAAAATGTAACGCAAAGCAAAATGTCACTAAGTTTTGACTATGGCAATAAAAGATATAAACTATTAATGAGTCGTAAGTCATCAGATAAATTATTTAAAGCTTTGACAAAAAAGGGGTAGAAGATTAATGAATGATATTGAAATTTCCCAGAATGCTGAAATGTTACCAATTCAAACAATTGCTAAACAAGCCGGATTTGATGAAAAGGTAGTCGAACCTTATGGTCATTACAAGGCCAAAATTGATATTTTTTCCGAGAAACCAAATACGCAACTTGGAAAATTGGTTCTGGTCACCTCGATTAATCCAACGCCCGCTGGAGAAGGTAAATCGACCGTAACCGTTGGATTAGGTGATGCTTTAAATGACTTGACGGGGTCAGCAATGATTGCCTTACGTGAACCCTCCCAAGGTCCCGTTATGGGTATGAAAGGTGGTGCCACCGGCGGAGGTTACTCCCAAGTAATTCCGATGGACGACATCAATTTGCATTTTACTGGTGATATGCATGCTTTGACTGCAGCTAATAATACTTTAGCAGCTTTGATTGACAATCATCTTCAGCAAGGAAATGAACTCAATATCGATCCTCGAACCATCGTTTGGCGTCGCTGTTTAGACATTAATGACCGCGCACTACGTAATATAGTTATTGGATTGGGAGGGCGCTTTAGTGGTGTGCCTCGAGAAGATAAATTTGACATTACCGTAGCCAGCGAACTAATGGCTATCTTGTGCCTAGCCCAAGATTTAAAGGATTTAAAGGAACGGATTAACCGTATTTTGATTGCTAATAACTATGATGGTCAACCCATCTTTGTTAAAGACCTACACGTTGGTGGCGCCATTGCTACGTTGCTAAAAGATGCGATTAAGCCTAATTTAGTGCAAACCCTTGGTCATACTCCCGCCATAATTCATGGTGGACCTTTTGCTAATATTGCTCATGGGTGCAACAGTGTTTTAGCCACGAAAACTGCTTTACGACATGCAAAATATACTGTAACTGAAGCTGGTTTTGGAGCTGATTTGGGAGCTGAAAAATTCCTCGATATCAAAACCCCTGTCCTGGGAAAGCAACCTGATGCAATTGTAATTGTGGCAACGGTACGAGCCTTAAAATACAATGGCGGAGCTAAACTAGCTGATTTAAAAATTGAAGATGTGGAAGCTCTCCAAAAAGGTTACATTAATTTACAACGTCATATCAAAAATATGCAACGTTATAACATCCCTGTAACTGTTTCAATTAATCATTTTATTAGTGATACAGACCAAGAGGTTAACACGCTAGTTAAGTTGATTGAAGCGGAAGGTATATCTGCAATTGTTACCGATGCGTGGGCCAAGGGTGGTGCAGGTTCTAAAGATTTAGCCAATGAAGTGATTGCCTTGGCTGATACTAATCAGGGACCAATGACTAAGTTATACGATAACAATGGCCGAATCGAAGACAAAATTAAAACAATTGTTCAAAAAATATATGGTGGTAGTGATGTAGAATATTCACCACAAGCACTTAAGAAAATTAAAGAATGTGTAGCAAATGGTTGGGATCATCTCCCAATTTGTATGGCAAAATCCCAGTATTCATTTTCAGATGATCCTAAACAGTTAGGAGCACCAAGTGACTTTGTTATGCATGTTAACGATATTAACATTCGACTAGGAGCAGGATTCTTAGTCGTTCAAACTGGTAAGGTGCTTACTATGCCAGGACTTCCCAAGCATCCTGCCGCATTAGATATCGACATCGATAGTAAAGGAGAAATTACCGGATTATTCTAGTAATTAAAGTTTTATGAAATGGTTTAGTTATATAGTTGGTTTATTACTTTTAGTAATTGATCAGCTGGTAAAAAGCGCTGTTAGTAATCAGATTGCTTTAGGAACTGTTAAAAGTTTTATTCCAGGAGTATTGTCCTTAACCAATTTACGTAATGATGGTGCCGCTTGGAGTATTTTATCAGGAAATCAGATATTTTTTTATCTAATCACCGTAGTAGCTTTAGTCGTATTAATCTATTTACTAGTTACACAGCGCCAGCACTTATTATATCAATGGGGATTAACCCTCATGATTACAGGAACCTTGGGTAATTTTATTGACCGCATTCGTTTAAAATACGTTGTTGATATGTTTCAAATTGACTTTTTCAATTTTCCAATTTTTAACATTGCTGATATGTGCTTAACTTTTGGTGTCATCATATTATTCATTGCCATTATTCGCGACGAAAGAATTGAGGGGTAGTTAGAGTTTATGGAACAATTTTCATTTGTGGTTTCAGATCAAGAAAGTGGGCGTTTGGATAAAGTAGTTACCAATCATTATCCAGATTTAACACGGTCAAAAATCCAAAATTTAATTAAACAAGAGCAAATTTTAGTAAATCAAGCACCAACCACCAATCGGTATAAAGTTTCAGAAAATGATGTAATTGACGTTACTTTACCTGATCCAGTCGAAGTTAGTGTAAAACCCGAAAAAATGAATTTAGATATTGTGTTTGAAGATGATGACGTAATTGTCGTTAATAAGCCGCAAGGTATGGTAGTACATCCTGCTCCGGGACATGAAAATGGCACATTAGTAAATGGTTTATTAGACCATGCACCATTAGCAACGGTTAACGGAGAGCTACGCCCAGGAATTGTTCATCGTATCGATAAAGACACTTCGGGCCTATTGATGGTTGCTAAAAATGATCAAGCAATGCTGAGCTTAAGTGCGCAGTTGAAAGCTAAAACGAACCAACGAAAGTATTTAGCAATCGTACATGGCAATTTCAAGGAAGAAGCTGGCACAATCAATGCTCCAATCGGTAGGTCTAAAAAAGATCGCAAAAAAATGGCTATTGTTGAAGATGGTCGTCCAGCCGTAACTCATTTTAAGGTTTTAGAACGTTTTACGGACTATACTTTAATTGAATGTGAGTTGGAAACCGGGCGCACTCATCAAATTAGAGTTCATCTTAAATATATTGGTCATCCGGTAGCGGGGGACCCACTTTATGGCCCTCGAAATACCTTAAAAGGTAATGGTCAATTCTTACATGCCAAGTTATTAGGATTTAAACATCCTCGTACAGGTGAAGAACTAGTATTTGAAGTTGATCCACCACAAATTTTTCAAGATACACTTAGTAAGCTTAGAGGAATTTAAAAAAGAGTTATAACAAAGATTGATATTTACCAATGTGTCTTTTGTTATAACTCTTTTTTCTATATACTTATAAAATAATGTTAGATTAAGGTTAGGAGTTCCAATTACTGATATAATTGAATTAGTGAGTTTTTGAAAGAAGAAGGAGGACTTGGCGAGTATGGAAAAAGAAATTATGGATGCCATGGCAATGAAAAGGGCTTTAACAAGAATTACTTATGAAATTATCGAACGTAATAAAGGGGTCGAAGACATCGTATTGATTGGTATAAAAACGCGTGGTGTTTTTATTGCTAAGCGAATTGCTGAACGTCTGAAACAACTTGAAAATTTTGACATTCCAGTTGGTGAATTGGATATAGCTGAATACCGTGATGATCAACGTAATTCAGCTGAACCACGTTCAACTAAAGCTAATTCTAGTCTTGCTAAACTTGATTTAAAGGATCGAAAAGTGATTTTGATTGATGATGTTCTCTATACTGGACGAACAATCCGCGCTGCTATGGACGCAATTATGGATATTAACCGTCCAGCTCAAATTAGTTTAGCGGTTCTTGTCGATCGTGGACATCGGGAATTACCAATTCGTGCTGATTTTGTGGGTAAGAATATTCCAACAGCACAAAACGAGAAAATTAACGTTTTTGTCCGCGAAATTGATGATGAAGACGTTGTTCTCTTAGAAAATTAACATGATTTAACTGTGGAGGTGGCTATTATGGCAGACCGATATTTAATATTAGAAGACGGTTCCGTTTTTAAGGGTAAAGCATTCGGATCGCGAGCAACCACCTTTGGCGAAGTTGTTTTTACTACCGTAATGACTGGATATCAACAAGTCATTACCAATCAAATTTATCATAATCAGATTATTGTTTTCTCTGAACCCACAATTGGTGCTGTAGGAATTGATCGGGCGAGCTATGAATCGGTTGATCCCACTTGTAAAGGCGTCATTGTTAGAGATGTAGCTGCGGTTTCCATTAATCGACGTCGCCGCTTATCTTTAGATGAATACTTAAAACGGCAAAACATTCCAGGAATTTCTGGAATTGACACCCGTGCTCTGATTAAAAAATTACGTTCAACCGGAACCATTAAAGGCAGTATTATAGATCCTGTTAAGGATTTGGAACATGCTTTCGATCAGCTAAGAGCTATTGTTTTAACTAATCAACAGGTTAATCAAGTATCTACTCCCAAAGCCTTTCCAAATCCAGGAAATGGCAAAAATGTGGTAGTCGTTGATTTAGGGCTTAAATACGGAATTCTTCGGCAACTCAGCCAGCGGGATTGTAATGTAACAGTTCTGGGGTATTCAGCTACTGCAGATAGTATTTTTAGTTTAGATCCTGATGGTGTTATTATTTCGACCGGTCCGGGGAATCCGCGCGATTTGCCCCCAGAAGTGATTGAGATGATTCAGATTGTTGAGCGTAATATCCCGTTATTTGCGATTGGATTGGGACATGAAGCTTTTGCAATTGCGAATGGCTGTGAAATTATGGAATTATCATCTGAACACCATGGTTCTAATCATCCAATTCTATCTGTTATCACAGATGAAATTATGTACGCCTCACATGGACAAGGATTTACGGTAGACCCTAATTCTGTAGATCGTAATGATTTAATCGTAACGCATTACGATTTAATTGATCACTCCGTGCAAGGACTACGTCACCGAGATTTTCCAGCTTTCAGTGTTCAATTCTTTCCAGATAGTTCTCCTGGTCCAACGGAAGCTACCGAATTGTTTGATGAATTTATGGAAATGATGACAAGAGGGGGTCGTTGATTTGGCAAGATCGCGTGCTAAAAATATTTTGATTATTGGAGCAGGGCCAACACAAATCGGACGTGATACCGAAAGTGAAGCGGCCGCCGTTCAAATAATCAAAAATTTTGCTGAAACTGATCGTAATTTATTTTATGTCACTAGTGATGCAAATTCAGTGATTCCTCGTTTAGATGTTGATGTTAAATTTATTGAAGCCGAATTAACGGTTAACAGCCTGATCCAAATTTTACGAGAAAATGAAATAGATGTTATTTTGCCAGTGGCTGGAAATACAGTTGCTTTGCAGCTTTCTGAACAACTAAATGAATCAGGTATTTTAAAAGAACTCAACGTCCGTACCATGGGGGTAACAACCACTACTATTCATAATATTAACAACCCTGAGTTGATGAACCGCGTTCTTAAACATATTAAAGAACCAACTATTCCTACTACGGTTGTTGAAAATGTGACAGATGCGTTAAGATTTGCGAAAAGGGTTGGATTCCCGGTTTTGATTAAGCCCATTGCATCTTTAACTAAAACTAACCGGATTAAGTGTGATAATGAACATCAACTAATGGAGATGCTTGAATCGGCATTCAAGGTTTCTATTACTAATCAAGTTGCTGTTGAAAAAAGTGTAGTTGGCTATAAAGAAATTGAAATGATTGTCATTCGTGACGCTGAAGGATCAAAGCTTTTAATTAACGGGGGCGAAAACTTTAATCCAATTGGCGTTCACTCTGGAGATTCCATTATTTTTAGTCCCACCCAAACACTAACTGACGTCGAATTTCAATCGCTGCGGACGGCTGCTCTAAAGATAGCTGAAATCTTGAAAATAAAGGGAGTTTGCCACGTTCAATTTGCCTTGGATCCAACGGATGGCAAGCATTTTATCACCCGGATCAATCCCTTTTTCGATCGATCATCGGCATTTGCTGCTAGGGCAACTGGTTATCCCATTGCCAATGTAGTTGCCAAGATCTTAATGGGACAAAACTTACGTGAAATTAAACTTTCGGGAGTTCAACGCCATGATTCATTAGCATTGATTGAACCCGTGATGGATCACATTGCAGTCCGCTTTCCAACTTGGTCTTTTGCCAGCTTTAAAAATGCTAACCAACAACTTAATACCCGAATGAAATCGACGGGTTCGGTAATGGCCTTTGGGCGTAGTGCAGAAGAAGCTTTACAAAAGGCGATTCGTTCAGTTGATTCAACTACGGCAGCCGAACAAGCAGCCTTAGATGAATCCCAGCTAAGTGAAGCGCAATTAATTAACGTTTTGATACATCCTCGTGCTGGAGAAGTTTATTACTTGTTAGAAGCAATCCGTCGGGGATACACCGTTGATGAGCTGGCTAAGATGACGCATATTGACGCTTTCTATTTCTATAAGTTACGTCATTTAGTTAAACTAGAGCGACGACTTAGAGATAATCGTTTTGACATGGCAGCCTTACAAGAAGCCAAGTATTTCGGCTTTGGTGATACGCAAATTGCCCATCTTTGGCAGGTGAGATCTGATGAAGTCCGCGATTTTCGTATTAAAAAAGCTCATGTATTTGCGACCTATAAGGGTGTGGAACCAACTGCTGGAGAATTTCCTTACCTAACTAATACTTACTATTCTACTTTTGAGGATGAGGATGAAGCTGTTCGAACAACTGGTAAAAAGATTCTTGTTCTCGGAACAGCTAACAGCCAAGTTGGTACTAATAGTGCAGCTGAATATACAACTTTTCAGACAATTCAACGTTGTCAGAAATTAGGGTACAAGGTTATTTTGATTAACAATAATCCGAATGCGTTAACTTTAATTCCTGATTTAGCGGATAAAATCTATTTAGAACCACTAACCGTTGAGAATTGCCTGAATATTATTCATCAAGAAAAACCTGATAAAATCATCGCCCAAGGAAAATGGGAAATTGTTACCCAATTAGTCTTGCGGAATGTTCAGGTGGAACAGCTTCCTGTTAGTCGAACTACTCGATCAGAAAATATCGAGGCCGATTACATGGGTGTTATCAGTTCCATCAATGGTTCTATCAACTTATTTGGCGTTGTTGGTATTGATGAAGATAATATGTTTATTCCAATTGAAGTTTCGGAAGCATTAAAAGTTAAAGTAGATCCGTTAATTAAAAATGCAAACCAGCATATTACTAATAATGGTATTTATTCAGTTATTATTAAGGAAAATATGCATCAGCTTCAAATTGTAAGTGTTGTGCCTTTAGCGGTGCAAGATTTACCATTCTTATCATTTGCTTTTGATCAAGATTTTGCTGGTATAATCACGGAGATTACCTTGAATGGATCAAGTAAAATCGAAAATCATCCGATAATCCAAGGTGATTATCGCTATTCACATGTTTATCCTTACACTCAATTTGGTCTTAAGAAACCGCAAAATCCACCATTCTCCTTAGCAATTGGTGCTGAATTTCAGTCTATAAAATAAAAAAACCACTTTATGAAAATTTTATTTCATAAAGTGGTTTTCGCGTTTTAAAAGTACCTAAATCATAAATGGACGAATCGCCTCTAAACTAGGTGTAACTTTGATAGTTTTTTGTCCTTCGTAAATTACAAAACCAGGTTTAGAACCATTAGGTTTACGAATATTACGGACTTGAACGTAGTCAACAGCTACATTAGCAGAATTACGAGCCTTAGAATAGTAGGCGGCGATTGTGGCAGCTTCCTCGATGGTTTTTTCTGAAGGTTGATTACTTTCAATGATTACGTGAGAACCTGGAATATCTTTTGCATGTAACCAGTAGAAATCTTTTTTAGCCGTCTTCATGGTTAACCGATCATTTTGAGTATCATTTTTACCGACTAGAATGGTTGTATGGTCACTAGCTTCAAATCGTTCCGGCTTACTCTTAGTTGGTTTAATCCGTTTTTTAGGGTTAACTTGCTTTTTAAGGTAACCTTCATTTTCCAATTCTAATTTAATATCATCTAAGTCTTCCGGCTTGGCTAAGTCAATTTGAGTTTCAATGTTATCTAAGAAATTAATTTCACTTTCAGTTTTAGCAATTTGCTCAGAAACGTACTTCACTGCATTCTTCTCTTTTTGATACTTCGTAAAGTATTTTTGAGCGTTTTTGGAAGGGGACAATTGATTTGATAAACTGATTTTAATTAACTTATTTTCATCATAGAAGTTAGGTAACTCAATCTCAGTCATACCTCGTTCAATCTGGTGTAAATAGGTTGTTAGAATTTCACCTTTAACACGATAAGTATCTGCAAGCTTGGTTTGATTCATAGTTTGTTGTAATTTTTTTAGCTTTTTTCGATTCTTTTTCAGCTCATTACGAACTACTCGAATTAAAACGTGCCCCCGTTGTTGAACACGATCGCGTTGAACCTTTTCATAATAATATTGATCTAATGTTTCTGAAAGACTAGCATATTGGTGAACGTCATTTTCGTTAACATCTAATTGAGGTTTAACGGCTGCAAAAGTAAGCTTTCCGGCTTTGTTATCATAAATAAAACCAGTAGGTTGATCAAACTTGGCTAAGTAATCCTGAATGGTTTTTAAGGAATCTTTAGCGTTAACCATCTCATAGGCGAGTTCTAAGGCTGTTTCCTTACCAAAGCCCTGGAAGGTTGTTCGAATAGCTTGTGCAAGTACCTCATAATTAGGGTATTTATTTTGTAATTCCATCATCTTTTCAGCGTCAGCTACAAAAGGGTTGAGTAAATCTTGGGCTGGTGGAGTCAGATATTGGGCTCCTGGTACCAACATTCGATAACGATTTTGATCAGAAGAAATATGTTTAATCGTGTCAATAATCTTGCCAGTTGTTGACGAGTGGAGAACAATATTGCTTCGTCGTCCCATAATTTCAACGGATAAAATCAAATCTTCTTCATCACCAATATCGTTACGGTGAGCAAAATGAAGATTAATGATTCGATCATTTTCAACTTGTGTGATGTCCTTTAGAATAGCGCCATCAAGATGTTTTCTAAGACTCATAACAAAGTTACTAGGCGTAGAAGGGTTGGTTAAGGTTTGTTCCGTAATTTGCGCTCTGGCGTAATTAGGGTGAGAAGATAATAATAATGCTTTGTTCTTACGATTTACTCGAATCGTAAGAACAAGTTCGCCTTGATAAGGTTGGTAGATTTTAGCTACCCGACCAGTTTTTAGTGTGTTCACTAATTCTTTTACCATGGCATGGGTAAATAATCCGTCAAAAGCCATATTTTATCAGTCCATTCTATATTAAAGTGAGATACCTAAGTATAACGTTAAAAAATAATTGTTGCAAAAATACTTATATTTGTACCATACAAGTATTTTTGTTGTATAATACAAATATAGGTTTGATTAAAGGAGTGTTATTAAAATGATTGGTAATTTAGAAGCTTTGGAGGTCATCAATCGACAAAGATATAACTTTTTGAAGAGCACTTGTATGGAAAATGGTGGGACGATTGCAGACTGGAAAATTACTAATTTTTTAAAAGATGATCTATTATCGGTTCAAGATTTTGTTGATAAAAGTGGTTTAGATATCTCAACACTCAGTCGCCAAGTAAAGCGTGCCGTAGAGAAAAAATTAATATCTCGAAATAAAATTGAAGCGGATCATCGTCGAACGCTGTTTAAAATTACCGAAAAAGGTCGTCTTTTAAAAGATGAGGTTAATCGCCAATTAGATATTTATGATCAAAAACTATTTGAAAATTGGTCAAAAGAAGAGTTGTCGATGTTCAATATTTTGATTAATCGAGTTTTGAAAAATGCCTTAAAATAGTAGTAATTAGTCCGTTATAGACGAGAAATTGAGACTGATTTATGTTATAGTATTTGTTATTGATTTAAAATGAAGTGGGTGTACTAATGAAAACAGCTATTGTTACTGATAGTACTTGTTATTTAACTGATCAAGAAATTGCAGACAACAATATAACCGTTGTACCAATACCAGTAATTATCGACGGCAAAATCTATAAAGAAGGCGTTGATATTACTACAGAGGAGTTTTATGAACGTTTACGGACTTCTCAATCCTTTCCAAGTACTTCTCAACCACCATTGGGTGAAATGATTGAATTATATGAAAATTTAGCTAAGGCTGGATACGATACGATTATCAGTATTCATCTGTCCAGCACGATTTCAGGCTTCGTTTCAAGTCTAAAGAGTCTTGAGGGTACCATCGAAGGCGTTAATCTGGTTGTTTATGATTCACAAATCACTATTCGCTTAATGGGAATTCTAGCCTTAGAGGCTGCTAGATTAGCTCGTGAAGGAAAAGATGTTGATACCATTTTAGAACGTTTGGACTATGTCCGTTCGACCTTCGGAGAATATTTTGTTGTTGATGATTTACAAAATCTCGTTCGTGGTGGTCGACTTTCTAATGCTTCTGCTTTTGTTGGAAGTTTATTGAAAATCAAACCAATTCTAACTTTTAATGATGCGCATGAAATTGTGGCCTTTGAAAAAGTACGTTCTCGTAAAAAAGCGATCGCCCGCGTTGAAAAACTTTTTGATGAAGCTTACCGCTCGGCTGAGTATCCTCTACGGGCATTTGTTATTCATGGTAATGATGAAAAATCAGCCTTGAAATGGAAGGCTAGCTTAGAGGAAAAATATCCTCAATTGCCAATTGATATTTCTTATTTTGGTCCTGTGATTGGAACCCATTTGGGTGAAAAAGCGATCGCTCTAATTTGGGTAATTGATTATACAAAGGCATAAATCTGCATTCCTAGATAAACAAGTATGATTCCAAATCCTAAACTTGCACAACTGTAAAGTAGTGCAAGTTTTTTTGTTGTCTTATCTTGTCCTAGAGTGACTATTTCGTTAGCAAAGGTAGAGAACGTCGAAAGCCCTCCGAGAAAACCACTTATTAATAACAATTTAAGCTTAGAATCGTGAATAGTAACGGTTAAGAAGCCAATCAAAAAACAAGCAATCATATTTACAATAAAAGTTGACCAAGGAAAGGCGTGTTTTTTAAATGTTTGGTTTAAGTGCGTAGTTATAAAAAGACGAGCAACAGCACCAAGGGCCGTACCCATACCAACATAAACTAGAATCATGAAATATCACCAATCCTTTCGATAATGTTTGAGTAGTTTACCACCCAGAAATTGTCCGAAATTGGCTAAAATTAAGGATAGAATAACGGATGTAAGCAAAAAAATAATCATCGTCCTAAAATGTGCTACAGTAAGTTGATTTAATAGTGCTAATTCAAAAGTGGAGAAGGTCGTGAAGCCACCCATCAATCCCGTAGTTAATCCTACGTTAATAGTATCTGAGGTATCTAACAAGGTTAATAGCCCGCCTGTTAGTATTCCTAGGAGCAAGGCTCCAAGAACATTAATAAGAATTAGTGATAATGGAAAAGAGGGGAATCGAGCATCAAAATATAACTGGAGTAGATACCGTAAGATTCCTCCAATCGCGCCAAAAATTGCAACGCTTAATGATCTATTTAACAATGGTTATCAGCCTTTCTAATTTAATTTTTGATTTTCCATCTAAATTTAATAAGTTATCCATAATTATCTTGTTTAAGATTTCAGTATTATTACATTTAGGAAGTGACGTTAATATAGTGTTTGCAGTTATGCTAAACTGTTTTTAGCAGTTTAAATTAAAAGGAGCTACTTTAATGTCAACATTAATGTTTGTACATGTTATATTATGGATTTTAATTGGATTAATTTGTACATATGGAATTACAATTGATCAATTTCACCAAACACTGATTGCACAGTATTGTGCAAGAATATTGGATATCGCACTTATTATAACGGGATTAGTGAATGTTGTTCATACAGTTGCAATGTCACCATTGCTAGTCTGGATTCAATTTATTCTAGAAATTATCACAATCGGACTACTTGATTTTACACTTATTAGCAAAAGAAATAAAAAGAATGTTAAACCTAAGTCTATAATGCTATTTGTTTTAGTTTTTGCTGTTACTACTATTTTAGGTACTGTAATTCAATATTTGTTTGGTTAATCTAAAATAAAAGCCTTCTTAAACCAGTTTTAAATCTGGTTTAAGAAGGCTTTTTTGATAAATAAGATATAAAACTACCTAAGAAATATGTTGGTGATTAATTAACAAATGAGAGGAGGAGAGATATAAAAATGGTTACTTTGTATTTTTCTTATTCTAGTTTACATAATATATATTATACAAAGTAGTTAGATTTATTAATCATAGCTGTACAGCTTCAGTTTGGGATCAAGCTTATCCAACAATCATGTGTCTATCATTAATATCTTAACTTTTAACAAAGTTTGCTCAAATAAAATTAAAAAAGCTTTTAGTTTTTTTTCACTAAAAGCTTTTTTAAAGTATCAATTAATGTGAAACGCCAAATAAATTAACTAAAATAACACCCAGAGTTATAAATAATATTCCAAGTACTGTTGGTACATTAATGGGATTATGAAATACAAAAACAGATATAACTGTCATTAATATAATTCCCACTCCGCTCCAAATTGCATAAGCTATGTTTATTGGTATATTTTTAACGACCAAAGATAAAAAATAAAATGCAAAACCATACGATAGCAAAGAAATCAGTGTTGGCAATAGTTTAGTAAAACCGTTGGTAAGTTTCAAAAAATTAGTACCTAATAATTCAGCGACAATCGCTACTAACAAATAAACATATCCATTCATAATAAAAACTCCTTTTCAAATAGGTTGCTAGTAACATTCAAACTAACAACTTATCATTACCAAAGAGTCTCCCAGGCTGCTATAAAAAAAGAAGTCGTATCCATATATACAAAGTCCTCTTAAAAAGATTATTAAATCTAACTAATTTCTAACTAATTATAGTAACAAACAAAAATTTTTTCAAATGATGAAACAACGACTAAAAATTCCATTGAGGCTACTAATTAAAATATTCATTTTCTAGTATTTATTCATTGTTTAATGAATAAATACATTTTAGAGTTCGATTAAAGGATTACTTAACATCGTTTCTAAAAATTTGCCTATGTAAATTGTCAATTAAAACCTAGTCTTTAGCATATCTAAGTCCTTATTTCAGTACAAAACACCCTATATAATTAAATTATGATTTAAGTACAATTAGATTTTAATGATACATAAATGATTCACCTATACTTCTGCTATAATATTATTCATATGTAATTTGTTTTTATTCATAAATATAGTTAGGGGTAGATTCACTATGGGTGAACAAAAGAAAAAACTATCGCTTGGCGCTTTAGTTTTGATGATTTTTACAACCATTTTTGGTTTTGGTAATACTCCAACAGCCTTCCAACAAATGGGTTACGGAGCTATCTTTTGGTACATTGTCGGTGCTATTTTATTCTTTATTCCAGCAGGTTTGATGTTTGCTGAATATGGTTCCACTTTCAAGGAAGCAAAAGGTGGGATTTATTCTTGGTTAGAAGGTTCAATTGGTGAAAAATGGGCCTTTATCGCAACCTTCATGTGGTTAGCTTCATGGCTAATCTGGATGGTTATGATTGCTCAAAAGATTTGGATTACACTAGCCACAATCATTTCTGGTCATGACACAACTGGTAGTTGGTCATTTCTTGGACTTAACTCAACTTTAACAGTTGGACTGCTTGCCATTCTATGGATGGTGTTTGTTACTTGGGCAACAACTCGTGGAATCAATACTTTGGCTAAAGTGTCTTCCCTTGGTGGTATTGCTGTAATGGTTATGAATGTTATCTTGCTTCTCGCAAGTGCCTTCATTTTAATCGCTAACCATGGTCACCTTGCCCAACCTATTCACCATTTGAGTGATTTTGCTACTTCGCCTAGCGCACAGTTCCAATCACCAATCGCTTTAATTTCATTTGTTATCTATGCAATCTTTGCTTATGGTGGTTTGGAATCCATTGGTGGTGTTACTGATAGTTTGGATAAGCCAGAAAAAACTTTCCCTAAAGGAATTATGATCGGTGGTGTGGTTATCGCCGTGGGTTATTCTTTAGCAATCTTCCTTTGGGGCGTTTCTGCTAACTGGAACACAGTTATTCTTGCTCAAAAAGCTAACCTGGGTAACATTACTTATGTGATGATGCAAAACCTTGGTTTGGAATTAGGTAAAGCCATGGGTATGAGCCCAGCTGCTGCTGCAATCATGGGAACTACCTTCTCAAGATTTGCGGGTGTTGGGATGTTATTTGCTTATGTTGGTTCATTCTTCGTTCTTAGTTACTCACCATTGAAGTCCTTTATCATGGGTTCTCCTAAAGAACTATGGCCAAAGAAGATGACTGAGTTAAACAAGAATGGTATGCCTGCCAATTCAATGTGGCTACAAGCTATCGTTGTTATTGTATTTATCGCAGGTATTTCAATTTTAGCTTCAATTACTCACAAAGAAGCTACTTTCTTCTACAACGTACTTACTTCAATGAGTAACGTATCTACAACTTTACCTTACTTATTCTTAGTTGGTGCCTTTCCATTCTTCAAGGCTAGAGAAGGACTTGATCGACCTTTCGAAGTTTATCGTAGTCGTCCTTGGATGTTAACGATTGTTACAGTTGTACTTCTAACTGTCGGAATTGGTGTGGTATTTACTGCTATCTCACCATTCATTTCTGGTGATTTGTTCACAGGTTTCTGGACAGTTGCTGGTCCTGTATTCTTTGCTATTATTGCTTGGATCTTCTTGGTTAGAAGAGAAAAAAATAAAAATATTTAATTAAAAACTAAAAGATGAGAGTTCATTTAAAATGAACCCTCATCTTTTTTATTTCCAATATTTTTTCTGAAATTCTGATCGTCCACCCGCTTCTTGAATTTGGTAACGAAGGGGATTTTTCTTATAAAATTCTTGGTGTTCTTCTTCAGCTGGATAAAATGGTTGAGCATCTTCAATTTTAGTAACAATAGGGTCATCAAACATTTCAGATTTGGCTAATTGTTCCCTAGATTTTTCAGCAATTTCACGCTGTTCAGCACTATTCACAAAAATTACTGGTCGGTAATTATCGCCACGGTCCTGGAACTGCCCCATTGCATCAGTTGGATCAGTTTGTTGCCAGTAGATTTGGACTAATTGGCGATACGAAATAATTTCCGGATCATACGTGATTTTAACGGCTTCTGTATGTCCTGTAGTATGACTAGTAACTTGTTCATAGGTCGGGTTGGCGACATGCCCTCCTGTATAACCTGAAACAACGTTGATAATACCAGGTTGAGTTTCAAAAGGTTCTACCATGCACCAAAAACACCCACCGGCAAAAATAGCAGTTTCTTCCATAAGTAAATCACGCTCCTAATTAAATAGTTTCTTTAAATAACCTAGATTATGCGCTTCTAAATCGTCATATGCAATGAATTTCAGGGCAGCCGAATTGATACAATAACGATTTCCACCTTGATCGAGAGGCCCATCATCAAATACGTGTCCTAAGTGAGAGTTAGCATCCTTGCTGCGGACTTCCACTCGTTCCATGCCATAAGAAGAATCTCGATGATTAACCACTAATTTAGGGTCAATAGGTTTGGTAAAAGAAGGCCAACCACAGTGAGCGTCATATTTATCGGTGGAACTAAAAAGTGGCTCACCACTGACGACATCAACGTAAATCCCCTTTTGGTAAAAATTATCGTATTTACCGGTGAAAGGATGTTCAGTAGCAGCATTTTGTGTAACCTCATATTCTTCAGGAGACAGTTTCTTTTTTAGCTCTGCTTTGGACCAGTTATTTGAATTCATTTAAATTCCCCCTTACCTATAACATCGATTATAAAACATTCATGTCTTTTAGGGGATTAAGATGCTTACAAAATAAAAGCTCAAGTTAAAACTTATTAATTAATCGGGCAATATTCTCAGCAACTTGGGCAATATCATGCGGAGCATCGATCAATGCTTGCTCTAAAGTTTTAACACCTGACACACTTGAAAACACCGCATCGATTGCTTTATCTGAATACAATTCATCGATACCTTCACCAATATTACCAGTGATTACAATTACTGGAGCGCTTGCAGCAACAGATTTAGTTGCCAATGCCACTCCATAAGGCGTTTTACCAAACTTCGTTTGATAATCAACACCACCTTCACCGGTAAAAACAAAATCAGCTCCTTGAGCTTGTTCCTTAAGTCCGCTATATTCTGTAACAATATCAATTCCCTTTTTGATAGATGCGTTGGTAAAAGCTAGTAAGCCCGTACCTAGCCCCCCAGCTGCACCTGCTCCAGGATAATTAGCTAAGTCTTGATTTAAATCGCGTTTAATAATTTCAGCATAATGCGTGAGACTTTCATCTAAAATTCGGATCATTGCCGGCGTCGCGCCTTTTTGGGGTCCAAAAACTACGGATGCTCCCTTTGGGCCAACTAAAGGATTCGTCACGTCTGAAGCGATTAAAAGTTGGACTTTAGCTAAACGCGGATCAATGTCAGTCATGTCAATTTGAGCTAAATGCTTTAGTGCTTCACCTCCACGACCAATTTCATGATGCTTATTATCCAATAAATGGACCCCGATGGCTTGAGCCATTCCAGCCCCTCCATCATTAGTGGCACTTCCTCCGATTCCAATAATCAGCTTTGAAATATGATAATCTAAAGCCTTTAAAATTAATTCTCCGGTTCCATAGGTTGTAGTTATTAAAGGATTTTGTGTATTTTGATTAATAAATTGAATACCACTTGCTTGGGACATCTCAATTACCGCGGTTTTATGATCACCTAAGATACCAAATGTAGCTTCTACTGGATCTCCTAATGGACCAGTCACTTTTTCGGTAATTAATTTTCCATTAGTAGCATCAACCAGTGCTTGCACGGTTCCTTCTCCCCCATCTGCCATAGGGACTAACGTGTAATCAGCCTTCGGATAAACCCGAGCAATACCATTTTGGATTGCGATGGCTGCTTGTTTGGCAGTTAATCCACCCTTAAATGAATCTGGTGCAATAACAAATTTCATATTATATATTTACTCCTAGGTTATGAATTTTAGTATATCTAATCCTATTTCAGTGGAAATAAAAAACAGATGACCTTAAGCCATCTGTTTTAGTATTCGTCTTATGCAAATGCATCCATTAAAGGAGGTACAACTTGTTTTTTACGTGATACAACGCCAGGAAGGTCTGCTGTGTTGTGATCTGATAATTCAGTGTTAAATGCTTTTTCAACGATATCCTTTGGTTCACCAACTACTAGTAAGCGTGAATCACTTGAAAGAATGTTAGTTGCAAGTAATAAGAACATGTCGTAGCCGTTCTTTTGGTTTTCTTCTTCCATTGTCTTAACTAGTGCAGCTTCACGGCTAAATACGTCATCAAGGTCAACTGTATTCACTTGACCAATACGGATTGTCTTTCCACCCATATCAAAGCTCTTAGCGTCACCGTCAACCAATTCTAATTCAGACTTGCTAGAAAGGTCCGTTCCGGCCTTAAGCATTTCTAAACCGTAAGTTTCTACGTCGATATTAGCAATTTTAGCTAGTTCTTCAAGGGCTTTACGGTCATCATCAGTTGTAGTTGGTGACTTAAGGAGTAGCGTATCAGAAACAATGGCTGAAAGCATCAATCCAGCTAATTTAGCAGGAATTTCAACATTATTTTCATGGAATAATTTAGTTAAAATTGTACTTGTACAACCTACTGGTTCAGCACGGTAGAACAAAGGTTGTGAAGTTTCAAAGTTAGCAATCCGATGATGATCAACGACTGCAGTAACTGTTACTTGATCAAGATCGGAAACACTTTGTTGGCTTTCATTATGGTCAACAAGCATAACTGAATCTACTTCGTTGGCAGCTGTTTCGATTACTCGTGGAGTTGCTTCATCAAAGTGTGCTAAAACAAAAGCTGTTTCAGGGTTAGGATTGCCTAAAGCAACGGCTTCTGCATCTGCTACTCCCAATTGATTTTGTAAATATGCAAAGGCCTTCGCAGCAACGATTGCGTCTGTATCTGGATTAGAATGTCCGAAAACAAGTTGTTTATTCATTATAAAAAGTCTCCTTTAATCATCTTTTTTTGTAGTTAGGTTACGTACCTTATCAATATACTTCTCGCCGTCCATATATTCAAAGAAGGCACTCAAAAAGGCGTTCATCCGTGGAATTTTGTCTTTGTCTTTTCTGTAAACAAACCCAATTTCATAGCTAATCTTAGGGTCAAACTTAGTTATATAAGCATCAGTTGCTTCGTCTTGATGGGCTACCACAAAAGATTCCGGTAATGCCGTAGCGATCCCCGTGCTATTCGAAAAACTCAAAATTTGAGCGGGGGTTGTAAAGTAAGCAACACTCTTAGGTTTAGTTACCATCGCATCCTTAAATACTTCTGTAATAAGGTCATCCAAATAATAACCTTCTGGATAAGATACCCAATCAAAAGCTGCTGCACGTTTTAAACTTACGCCCCGTGCTTTTGATAAACGTTCATCATGATGAACAAAAACTAAACGTTCTGTTCCAATCTTACGTGCTCGGTAAGGCTTCCAACTACGGATATTAGCATCCGGAAGATATGTAATTGCAAAGTCTAATCGGTTACTTTCTAAACCTTCCCAAATTTCAAAACGCGTGAGCATATGAACAGTTACATTAATTTCAGGAACATTATTGTAATAGTTAGCGATAAAATCTTCAAAAATACGAGTTTCAAGCGAAGCTAAAATCCCAACCGAAATATCACCACGTCCGCTACTTGTTGCTTGTTGAATCTCATCAGTCGCATGGTTCAAAATACGATTGATTTCATGAGTAGCATTCAACATTGTGTATCCAGCGTCAGTTAAACGAAGTTTTTTGCCGAGGGTGTAGAATAATGGCGCACCTACGGCATGTTCAAGTTTTTTAATCTGCTGTGTTAAGGCGGGCTGTGTAATTCCTAAAAGTTGGGCGCTTTGTGTGTAGCTCATCGTATCCGTGAGTCTTAAAAAATATGACAAAGTTTTAGATGAAAAAATCTTTTCTGTTTTTGTCTGCATACTAGAGCACTCCTTTCAGTTAGCCTAAACGAACTAACAATCTCCAATAATAAGTCTAATATTAGTATTCATAAAGGGCAAGTAATAATCTGCTTAATTTATTTATTATTTAAAATTTCAGAATCTAATTCCTTTAAATTCATCGATACTGGTACACCTTCTGAATCTACATCGACCAAAAAGCTTCCATTGGAGTAACGTTCATTTAGTGGATGCTCTAGTGGAATAATATCATGAATTAATCCTCGTGAAGTTCGGACTTCAAAAGCTTCACCTGGTTCGACCACTTCAATATCTGCAACTCGATGTGGTTCTTTTTTAAGTTCTCTTAGAATTTGAACACCGCGGCGAGCACGGCTAGTCACACTAATTTCACTAACCTTCATCTTCTTAAACGAACCTCGATTAGTAATTAAACCAATCTGATCATGATCGTTTACCAGTACAAAATTAGCGATTTCATCTTCACGAAGATCCATTGATTTAACACCGGCTGCGCGAGGACCAACTTCTGGAACTTCAATTAAATCATACCGTAATCCATAACCATTACGAGTGGCCAAAAGAATGGTTTCTTTAGTCGATTGACTAGTTAGCTTAGCCACATTGACCACTTTAGCATCAGCTGCTTTTAATTTAATATAAACGGCGGCTTTTTTACGATACGTGCGTCCTGGTTTGAAATCTTTGAGACTCGTACGCTTAATGTAACCATCACTTGTGGCGATCAAGAATGACACTGGTTCATCAAAGTTCTTAACGTCAAAGGCCTTTAGAATGATTTCATCGTCTGCTAAACCGATTGCTTGAGAAATATGCTCCCCAGTATCCTTCCAGCGAGTTTCCATGATTTCATGTACCGGACGATAAATCAGATTTCCTTTATTAGTTAACATGATTAGATGATCCAAAGTATTTAGTTCCTTTTTGAAGACAGTAAAATCGCCCTCCTTGAGACCATCCTCTTCTGCGGAAGCCTTGTAGGAACGTAAACTACTACGTTTCAAATAACCCGATTGACTAACTAAAACCATAACTTGTTCTTCTGGTACTGTAATGGTTCGGTCAACCACTAACTCTTCAATATGTTCCTGAATTTCAGACAAACGTGGTGTGGCATATCGTTTTTTAACTTGACGTAATTCCGCCGACAAGACTTTTGATAATTCATTAGGATTATTAAGAATGTTATTGAACTCATCGATTGAATCATTAAGTGCCTTAGCTTCGCTTTTAAGCTCCGTTACATCGGTATTGGTTAAGCGGTAAAGTTGTAAGGACACGATGGCTTCTGCTTGTCGTTCAGAAAAGTCAAAACTAGTAATCAAGTTTTGCTTAGCATCCTTCTTGTCTTTACTACCTCGAATGGTTTTAATAACTTGATCCAAAATCGAAAGAGCTTTGATTAAACCAGCAACAATGTGTAAACGGTCTTCAGCCTTCTTCAAGTTGAATTTTGTTCGTTTGGTAATGACTTCTTTTTGGAAATCAACATATGCTTGAATAATTTCTTTAAGACCCATGCGTTCAGGTCTTAGTTTATTAATCGCTACCATGTTGAAGTTATAAGAAACCTGTAAATCAGTGTTCTTAAACAAGTAATTTAGAATTCCACGAGCGTCGACATCTTTCTTTAATTCAATGGCAATTGAGAGTCCATCACGGTCAGATTCATCGCGAATTTCAGCAATTCCATCGACTTTTTTCATAACGCGGATTTCATCGATTTTTTTAACTAACAAAGCTTTATTAACTTCGTAGGGAATTTCAGAAACAATGATTTGTTTTTTATTACCACGAATTTCTTCAACGGAAGTCTTAGACCGCACTACTACTCGTCCTTTTCCGGTACGGTAAGCTTGCTTCAATCCATTAATTCCTTGGATAATCCCTCCAGTTGGAAAATCAGGACCCTTCACAAATTCCATTAATTTTTCTAAAGAAGGATTAGGGTGTTTGATTGTATAAAGGACTGCGTCAATAACTTCACCCAGATTATGTGGTGGAATTTCAGTAGCGTAACCTGCTGAAATTCCGGTTGCTCCGTTAACTAGGAGGTTAGGAAAACGTGCTGGTAAAACGGTTGGTTCATACTCTGTATCATCGAAATTTAAAACCATATCAACAGTCTCTTTATCAATGTCATTTAGCATCTCTTCAGCAGCTTCACTTAAACGCGCTTCCGTATAACGCATTGCAGCAGGAGGATCATTATCAATTGATCCATTATTCCCATGCATTTCAATTAATGGAACTCGTAGTTTCCAGTCCTGACTCATCCGAACTAAAGCTTCGTAAATTGAACTATCACCGTGGGGGTGAAAATTACCCATTACATTACCGACTGATTTTGCCGATTTTCTAAAAGCTTTATCATGCGTGTTACCGTCTTTATTCATTGCAAAGAGGATTCGACGCTGAACGGGTTTTAACCCATCTCGGACGTCAGGCAGAGCCCGTTCTTGAATGATATATTTTGAATATCGTCCAAAACGATCGCCCATAATATCTTCAAGAGCCAGTTCTTGAATTTTAGATTGATTATCAGCCATTCATATTCCCCTTCTAATTGTTTTCTATATCAAGTTTAATTTCTTCAAAAGTTTCATTTGAAGTATTGGTTGGATCTCCAGCTTCATGCTCATGTTTCACAGCTTCGTTGTCTAGGATACTACCATCTTCTTCAAGCGTGAAAGCCACGTTGCTTTCAATCCATTTCCGGCGAGGTTCAACTTTATCGCCCATCAGGGTGGTTACTCGACGTTCAGCTAAAGTGTCATCATCAATACGAACTCGAACTAAGGTTCTAGTTTCAGGATTCATCGTAGTTTCCCAAAGTTGGTCTGCATTCATTTCACCAAGTCCCTTAAAACGTTGGAGGGAGAATCCTCGACCCATCTGTTTGCTGACACTTTCGAGTTCTTCATCTGTCCAAGCATATGCAATTTTAACCTTCTTATTGAGTCCTTTTTGTAACTTATAAAGCGGTGGCAAAGCGATGTAAATTTTTCCGGCATCAATCATTGGCCGCATATATTTATAGAAGAAAGTTAAAAGCAACGTTTGAATATGAGCTCCATCAGTATCGGCATCGGTCATAATGATTACTTTATCGTAATTGCTGTCTTGAACATTGAATTCCGTTCCAACTCCAGCTCCAATAGTATAAATAATGGTATTAATTTCTTCATTTTTAACGATATCTTGTAGTTTAGCCTTTTCCGTATTCAAAACCTTTCCCCGTAATGGCAAGATGGCTTGAAATTTACGGTTTCGTCCCTGTTTAGCACTACCACCAGCAGAATCCCCTTCGACTAAGAATAATTCATTTTTCTTAGAGTTTTTAGATTGTGCTGGAGTTAATTTACCAGATAAAATACGTTCTTGTTTCTTTTTCCGTTTTCCGGTCCGCGACTCATCGCGAGCTTTTCGCGCCGCTACTCGAGCTTCACGGGCATTGATCGCTTTACGAACTAACTGTTGGGCAAATTCACCATTTTCCATCAAGAAAAAGCCAAGTTGCTCACTAACAATGGCATCCACAATCGGACGAGCTTCAGGAGTACCTAATTTTTCTTTGGTTTGGCCTTCGAATTCCAATAATTCTTCTGGGATGCGAACTGAAATAACTGCAGACAAACCTTCTCGCACATCCGAGCCTTCTAAATTTTTATCTTTTTCTTTTAACAGTCCCATTTTACGGGCAAATTCATTGAAGGCTTTGGTCCAACCGGAACGCATCCCGACCTCATGGGTCCCTCCATCACGAGTACGTACATTATTCACAAAGGAGAGGATCGTTTCAGAATAGCCATCATTGTACTGACCAGCTACTTCTACTTCGATTCCCTTTTTTGTACCATCGAAATACATGATATTACCAAGGGTATCTTTATCTTCATTAAGATAGTCAACGAATTGCTTAATTCCCTCATCGTAAAGGTATTCTTCGTGTTGTTCGTGTCCTTCACGCCGATCCGTTAAAGTAATTTTAACCCCACGGAGTAAGAACGCCGATTCGCGTAATCGTACTGCTAACGTATTGAAGTTAAACACAGTTGTTGTGAAGATTTCTTTGTCAGGTTTGAATGTGACAGTTGTACCGTTTTTGTTAGTTGTTTTACCAACTTTTTTTAGGGTTCCAACTGGGTGCCCCCCGTTAACGAAAGTTTCTTCATATTTAACTTTGTCTCGCACAATCTCAACGGTTAATTTTTCAGATAGAGCATTAACAACACTAGCACCCACACCATGAAGTCCGCCGGATGTCTTATAACCACCCTGTCCAAATTTTCCACCTGCATGTAAAACGGTAAAAATAACTTCAGGTGTAGGTTTGCCAGATTTATGCATCCCTACCGGCATTCCGCGCCCGTGATCGACCACAGTAATGCTGTTATCTGCTTGGATTGTTACGTTAATTTCTTTTCCATATCCACCGAGAGCTTCATCTACGGCGTTATCGACGATTTCGTAAACTAAATGATGTAGTCCACGGCCATCGGTCGAACCAATATACATACCAGGACGCTTCCGAACTGCTTCAAGTCCTTCTAAGACCTGGATGGATGAATCATCATACGATGTTTTACTTGTTTTTGCCATTCATGTTACTCCTTTAAGGTCAGTACTATTATCATAACTTATTTTTAAACTGATGAAAACATTTCGATAAATGTTATAATACTGCATTGTTACTGTAATTTATTACAATTAAGTCAAATGTATAAAATATGCAGGATTTTTTATAGAAAAGAGGAAAGAACATGATAGAAATTATTATCATGCTACTTGTAGCTTATCTCCTAGGCTCCATCCCTTCTGGAGTACTGGTTGCCAAACATTTTAATAAAGATTTACACCAAGAAGGAAGTGGTAACACTGGGACCACTAATACCTTCCGCGTTCTAGGCGTAAAGGCTGGCGTTTTGGTGTTGTGCATGGATCTTTTAAAAGGAACGCTCGCCACTCTGCAACCGATTGTCTTCCACGTACAGGGAATTAATCCTTTAATTATTGGTTTAGGAGCTATCTTAGGTCATACTTTTTCCGTTTTCGATCATTTTCGTGGCGGAAAAGCGGTAGCTACAAGTGCTGGAATGTTGCTAGCCTATAATCCTAGTTATTTTTTAATTGCCTGCTGTCTTTTTATTTTCTTCATTTACGTATCCAGCATGGTTAGTTTTTCGAGCATCGTGTCCTCTCCACTACTGGTTATTATCTCTCTTTTTTACCACGATTGGATTTTAACCATCGTAGCGGTAGCATTGACGACCTTTATCATATATCGTCATCGCACAAATATCCAACGTATTCTGGCTGGAAATGAAAATTTAGTTCCATTTGGACTCTATTATCGAAAGAAAAATAAGTAGCTGCGGTTTGAATTACATACAAAACCCCTAAAAGATTAGGTTTCGCCTTACTAACTCGCGAACCTGACCCTTTAGGGGTTTTCTTTTTAGAAGAATGACATTGAAAATTCTTGATTAAATGTTTCTTGTGCAGCTAAACGATTTACACCAAGCTTATCTTTTAATTCACCATTGAAATTGACAGTATCAGCAATTCCCCACCACGGTTCTAAACAAACAAAATTAGCAGTGGCTGGATATGGTGACCAAATACCAAGGTATGGAGCGTTAGCAACCGTAAACGCAATACCGTGATTATTCACTTCATTTTCGGTCATTAAGGTGATTTGTTCTCCCTTAAGGTCCAAGATGATGGCGTCATCTTTAAAGAGCGCATGCGTTAAATCAAGCGGAGTTGTAGCATCAAACTTGATAGGGTTTTTAGGATCCGTGTAAGGTGCCTTAAGTGGAATTTGATTATACACTTGTTTAGGCGCGATTCGAATATGAGTATCTTCCATCTGAATTTGGTTATCTCCAAGATTTAGATTAAATCCAGGGTGCCCGCCAATCGAAAATAATAAATCTTTTTTAGAATCAGGATTAACTACTTCGTAATGCTCGATCAATTCATGATCCTTTAATGTGAAGTGCAAACGTAGTTTAAACTCAAATGGAAATTTTTGAAGAGTTTCTGTATCGCTATTTAATTCCATAATTACGTGTTGATCATCTTGTTCAACTGCTTCAAAATCCATATCCCGCGCAAATCCATGTTGACCCATAGGATAAGTTTGATCCTCCACTTGGAATTGGTCATCCTTTAGACGTCCAACAAAGGGAAATAACACTGGGGCATGTCGGCCCCATACTGCAGGGTCGGCTTGCCAAATGTATTCAATCCCATCATTAGCCTTAACACTGGATAACTCGGCCCCTTTTTCGTTAATTTGGACTGTTAAATAGTCATTTTTTAAAGTAACCGTCATCGGTCAAAATCCTCCTACTATAAGATAAACTCGCTCAGATCTTTATTTTGTGCAATGCTACCGATTTTGTCATCAACATATTTTTCAGTAATCGTTACTTCGCCCATTTCCATTGAAGGACCTTCAAAAAGGATGTCTTCTAGAAGATGTTCCAAAATGGTATGCAAACGACGAGCACCAATATTTTCGGTTTCATGGTTTACTTGTTCAGCGATAGCTGCAATGCGTTCAATGGCTTCGATCGTGAACGTAATCTTCACATTATCAGTTCCAATCAATGCAATATACTGTTTAACTAGCGCATTCTTAGGTTCAGTAAGAATCTTAACAAAGTCTTCTTTAGTTAAGTCGTTTAGTTCAACGCGGATCGGAAAACGTCCTTGTAGTTCTGCGATTAAATCACTAGGTTTACTTTCATGGAAAGCACCTGAACCAATGAATAGAATATGACTGGTGTCTACTAAACCATACTTCGTACTTACTTGGGAGCCTTCAACGATTGGTAGAATATCTCGTTGAACTCCTTGACGAGAAACATCACTAGATGAATTTTGACCAGAACCGGTAATTTTATCAATTTCATCGATAAAGATAATTCCAGTATTTTCGGCTCGTTGAATAGCAGCGTGATACAAGTCTCCATGATTAACCAACTTGTCAGATTCTTCGCGGATTAAAATTTCACGAGCTTCTCGAACAGCTACCGTTCTTGTAATCTTTTTCTTAGGCATTAAGCCATTCAAAGATTCACCTAAGTCGATCCCCATTTGGTTCATCATATTGCCACTGTTATTTTGCTTAGGATCGTCCATTTCAATGGTAACCATATCATTCTCTAGGAGACCCTTAGCTAACTTACTAGCAACATTCATCCGTTTTTCTTTGATATCATCCGGCACTTTTTGAGAACTTTGGTTTAAGTTATCCGGTGTACGTCCTTGCTGTAATTGATTAAGCATGTTCATCATGTTTTGAATATCAGCAGCATTGTTTTTATTTTGAGTATCCGTTGAAACAGGAACGAGGAGTTCTACAATGCGACGGTCCGCATTCTTAGAAGCTTCTGCTCGTACATCTTTAAAAGAGTTTTCTTCTTCGATGTGCACCGCATTTTCGACTAGATCACGTACCATTGATTCAACATCTCGGCCCACGTAACCTACTTCAGTAAACTTAGTGGCTTCTACTTTTACAAAAGGAGCATTAACGATTTTAGCTAAACGCCGTGCAATTTCAGTTTTTCCGACCCCGGTAGGTCCAATCATTAATAAATTTTTAGGTGTAATATCTTCTTGCATATCACCAGAAAGTTGTAAGCGACGGTAACGATTCCGTAATGCCACTGCTACTGCGCGCTTAGCACTTTTTTGACCAATTACAAATTGATCTAATTCTTGAACGATTTCTTGTGGTGTTAAATTATATTGCATGATTTAGTCTTCCTCCTTGAAATCCAATGCAATAACGTTGTGGTTCGTAAAGATATCAATATCACCCGCAACGTTAATCGCAGTTTTAGCCATTTCTTTCGCACTAACTTGCGTAGCATGCTTCTTGAGGGCTTTAGCTGCGGCCAGCGCAAAGTTACCGCCTGAACCAATCGCTAAGATTCCGTCATCAGGAGCGATAACTTCTCCACTTCCAGAAACAAGATACATCTCTTTTTCGTCCATAACAATTAACATAGCTTCTAATTTTTGAAGTTGTTGATCACCACGCCAAATTTTGGCTAGTTCAACAGAAGCTCTTTGTAAATTCCCACTATATTCAGAAAGCTTCTTTTCAAATTTTTCTTCAAGGTTAAAAGCGTCAGCAACACTTCCGGCAAAACCAACAATGACCTTTCCATCATAAATTCGACGAACCTTGCGGGCAGTCCCTTTCATAATAAATTTTTCACCCATTGTTACTTGGCCATCTCCGGCCATGGCATTTTCACCATTATGACTAATCGCAATAATGGTTGTCGCATCAAATTTTACTGGCATTTGTATTCTCCTTTTTAATTAAGCATCAGTCGAGCGTGGAAAATATTTTCGGTAGCTCTCTTGTAGTTTTTCTTTAGTAACATGCGTGTAGATTTGAGTAGTCGATAAACTGGAATGACCCAGAAGTTCTTGAACAGTCCGCAAATCTGCACCGTTGTTTAATAACGCCGTTGCAAAGCTGTGGCGTAGCATATGGGGATGAATTTTCCCATTTAAGCTGCTGGCGGTAATGACTTGGTTCAAAATGTATTCAATCCCGGTTGTGGTAATTGGCTTAGCATAATGGTTAATAAAAACAAAATTATGGGTTTGTTTATATTTACTCAAAAAAGGCTCCCATTCATTTTTTCGGTAATTTTGGAGCGCTTCTTTGGCATACCGCCCGAAGGGAACATAACGTTCTTTATTTCCCTTTCCTAGAACTAGGATAGTTTGCATTGAAAAGTCAATATCTGACCATTGTAACGCTGCACATTCACTTACTCGCATCCCCGTACCATAAAGCACTTCTAAAATCGCAATATTGCGTAGCTTTTGCGCACCTTCCGCTTGGTAAACCGCTTCAAAGAGCATGTTCATTTCCTTTTCATAAAAGAAATGTGGCAGCTTGTCAGATTGTTTCTTCAGTTGGACTAATTCAAACGGATTCTTATCCACTAAATCATTCTTAACTAAAAAACGATAAAAAGAGCGCAAAGCAGATACTTTTCGCGAAATCGAAGTTCGAGCTAAATGTCGATCGAATAAATAACTCATATAAACATTCACATCGAAACGATCCACTAAAAGTAGGTCCGTTTTATCACCCGTATCAGTTAAAAATTTTTGGAATGCGTCAATATCTTCTAAGTACGCAGTAACCGTTTTCTCTGAATATTGACGTTCAACCGTAAGATACTGTTTGAACAGTGAAATTAATTCCATAAAAAACCTCCAACACTTGTCACTGTAGCAAATGTTAGAGGTAAACGTCAATTAATATTTTGTTTTTTAAACTATTTTTGAGGTGTTTCTTCGTAGTCACCATTTGGACAAACAATTTGTTTGCCGCCTTTAATTTTCTTTTCAATCAAGTAGCTATGACAAACAGGACATTCACGAGCAATTGGTTTATCCCATGACACAAAGTCACAGTCCGGATACCTAGAGCAACCATAGAACAATCGACCGCGTTTAGATTTACGTTCAATAATTTGTCCCTGATGACACTTAGGACAGGTTACGCCAATTTCTTTAACAATTGCTTGGGTATTACGACAGTCTGGGAAACGGCTGCAAGCGAAGAACTTACCGTAACGTCCCATTTTGACTACCATGGGTGAACCGCAGATTTCACAATTAAAACCAGCTAGTTCGTCTTTAATCTGAACTTTTTCGATTTGTTCCTGTGCTTTGGCTAGTTCCTTAGCAAAAGGTTTGTAATAACGGTCAACGACTTTCACCCAGTCTTCCTTGTCTTCTTCAATCGAATCCAAGTCTTTTTCCAAGCCAGCCGTAAAATCGATATTAACGATATCTGGGAAGAAGTCATAAATAATTTCATTGACGATTTCACCCAGTTCAGTAGGTTCAAAATGTTTAGACTCTAACTTAACATAGTAACGCCTTTGAATCGTGTCTAAGGTTGGAGCGTACGTAGAAGGACGACCTACCCCATTTTCTTCCAAAGCTTTAATTAAAGTAGCTTCACTATAGCGAGCTGGTGGCTGAGTGAAATGTTGGTTCGGGTTGTTGGTAACCAGTTGGACTTGGTCGCCCTCTTCTAGATTTGGAAGAACGTTATCTTTGTCCTTATTGGTCTTGTAAACTTTTGTGAAACCTTCAAATTTGGTCTTTGATCCGTTAGCTCGGAATTGAACTCCATTTTGTTCAATCTTAACCGTCATGGTATCCGAAACTTCTGGTGTCATTTGACTAGCAACAAAACGGGACCAAATTAAATTATAAAGTCTAAATTGATCTTTATTAAGGTATTCTTTAATACTTTCAGGAGTCCGCAATACGGACGAAGGGCGGATTGCTTCATGGGCATCCTGAGCACCCTCGGGCATTTTACCCTTCCGAGGCTTAGTAGCAGCATATTCTGCGCCAAACTCATCATGAATAAATAATGAAGTTTCGTGCTTAGCAACCTCAGAAATACGAGTCGAGTCGGTTCGCATATAGGTAATCAAACCGACAGTGCCTTCTTTACCAATGTTAATTCCTTCATAAAGTTGTTGGGCAGCCATCATCGTTTTACGAGTTCTGAAATTCAACGTCTTGTTGGCTTCTTGTTGCATAGAACTAGTTGTAAAAGCTGGAGCTGGATAACGTTTGCGTTCTCGGCGTTTAACTTCCGTAATATCAAAATCAGCCTTAGGGTCGATTTTCTTTAATACTTCCTGAACCTTATCATTATTAGGCAGCTTCATCTTTTTATTATTCACGCCATAAAAGGCAGCCTTAAATTTAGAGCGTCCTTTTTTAAATTCAGAATCAATTGACCAATATTCTTCAGGTTCAAACGCCTTGATTTCTTGTTCACGTTTAATAATTAAACTTAAGGCAATTGATTGAACTCGACCAGCACTAAGGCCTTTTTTAACTTTTTGCCATAGTAATGGAGAAATCGAATACCCGACTAAACGATCCAAAATCCGACGAGCTTGTTGAGCATCAACGAGCGTCATATCAATGCTACGCGGAGTTTTGAACGCATTTTTAACGGCATCTTTAGTAATTTCATTAAAAACCACTCGATTTTGATCTTTGGGATCCAACCCTAATAGATATGAAAGGTGCCACGCAATGGCTTCTCCTTCCCGATCGGGATCAGATGCCAGATAAACTTTTTTAGCTTTTTTAGCTTCTTTACGTAAATTTTTAATGGTATCGCCCTTACCACGAATAGAGATGTAATGGGGTTCGTAATCATTTTCCAGATCCACGCCCATCTTACTCTTTGGTAGATCACGAATATGTCCAAGACTCGCAACTACTTTATAGGTACGGCCTAAATATTTTTCAATGGTTTTAGCCTTGGATGGTGATTCCACAATCACAAGGTTTTTTTTCGCTGCTGGCATTTGTTGCTCCTTTGCCTTGTTATATTTAAAATTTTATAGACACCATGTTATTGCATAATATTCGATATTGTCAAATAACTATCATTAATCCAGTTATAATTTCAATCGAATTTATCCCTAAATGATGGTAATAATGATACTAAATCCGCTTAATTATTAATAAAATTTCTAATAACCGTCAGAATCCAGCTAATTATACCCCAATTTAAAAAGATGGACTACCCGTTTTGTAGCTTCTACAGGGCTTCACTCAAAATAAGAGATGACATTTTAGTTAACCTAAAAAATGCCATCTCTTATTCTAAACCATTAGTCTAATTGTGCTCGAATGCCAGCTAAGCTAACTTCATTTGTAGTATCAAACTGGATCTGAGCTTCGGGTAAATCACCAATTCCAATTGAAAGTTCACCAGCAGCATTAATTGATTGAATGCCCGCCGCTGAATCTTCAATCCCCGCTACATGATTGGTAGGTAAATGTAATGCTTGAGCAGCCTTTTCAAAAATTTCGGGATCAGGTTTTCCCGCTTTCAACAAGCCAGGGTCTACGATTGCTGCAAAATACTCTGTAACTTTTAGATTTTCAAGAATTCCAGGAGCATTTTTAGAAGCTGATGCTAGTACCAAACGATAATCATGCTGTCTTAATTCGTCTAAAAAAGCTTGGATTCCAGGTAAAATATCGTTAGGTGTTAGTTTAGCTATTAAAAGTTGATACTCATTATTTTTTTGTTCAGCTAGGGCTTGTTTTTCAGCTAAGCTAAAGTCGGCTTGACGGTTGACAGACTCGAGGATTAATTCCAATGAATCCATGCGGCTAACTCCTTTAAGACTCGCTGCTAACGTTGGTGTCCAGGTCACTTTAATTTGATCTGCAATATTATGCCAAGCCTGACTGTGAAACTTCGCAGTATCTGCAATAACCCCATCAAGGTCAAAAGCGAATCCCTTTATATCTGAAAATTTCATTCCTAATTCCTCCACTCAGCTTAATTCAACTTTCTTACCATTTAAATCAACGCTTAGTGGGCTACCACTAATCAATTTAAGATTTGTTGCACTTTTATCGACACTAACTTCAATTACTCTTCCGCGGAATTGTTGTCTAAATCGGTAAGATGTCCAATTTTTCGGTAAGAATGGGGCATAATGCAGCTGATCATTACGGACCCGCATTCCTGCAAAACCTTGAACAATCGCTAACCATCCACCCGTCATGGACGTAATATGCAGACCATCCGCAGTATCATTATTATAATTATCTAAATCTAGGCGGGCGGTACGTTCATACATCTCAACGGCTTGAGCCTCTTTGTGTAAGTCAGCCGCAAGAACCGAGTGAATAGCAGCCGATAAACTAGATTCATGCACAGTTAGTGGTTCATAAAAATCAAAATTCCGCTGTTTTTCTTCCATTGAAAAATCGTCAATGAAATCCCAAATTCCTTGAAGAACATCCCCTTGTTTAATATATGGTGAACGTAAAATTTTATCCCAAGACCAATTTTGGTTTAGCGGTAATTGTTCCTTTGGCAATGAACTAACTGGCTTCAAATCCTTATTTAAGAAACCATCATTTTCGACAAAGATTCCGCGCTTAGAATCTTCTGGTAAATACATATTATCGATAATTTCTTGCCAGTGTTGACGTTCTGCTGACGATACATTAACTTTTTTGGCAACATCCTCTTCGATTTGATCCAAAATTTCCAAGGTATAACGGAGTGTCCACCGCGCCAATAAATTGGTATACCAATTGTTATCAACGTTATTTTGATATTCGTCAGGACCAGTTACTCCAGCAATCATATATTGTCCATTTTCTGCTGAAAAATGGACGCGATCAGCCCAAAAACGAGCAATTTCGGTTAAAACTTCGGCCCCTTCGTTAAGGACGTAGGATTGATCACCTGTATAACGGGTGTAATTGTAGATAGCAAACGCAATATCACCATTACGATGAATTTCTTCGAAAGTGATTTCCCATTCGTTATGGCATTCTATCCCGTTAAAAGTCACCATGGGATATAAAGCTCCTTTAAGCCCCTGTTCCCTAGCATTTACAAAGGCGCCATCCAGCTGATTGTAACGGTACTTTAACAAGTTACGAACGACCTTAGACTCCGATACACCTAGGTATACCGGTACGGCAAATGCTTCAGTATCCCAGTAGGTTGCACCACCGTATTTTTCACCAGTAAAACCTTTAGGACCAATATTTAAGCGCGCATCGTTACCATAATAGGTAGAAAAGAGCTGGAATAAATTAAACCGAATTCCTTGTTGGGCTTCTGCATCACCATTGATTTCAATGTCTGATTTTTGCCATCTTTGTTCCCATTCTTGAACATGCTGTTCTAACAGTTGCTCGAAACTTTGCGTCTTAATCGTATGCGTTAATTCCTGCATCCGTTCGTTTATTTCATCGACTGTACCAAAATCTCTAGATGAGACAAAAATGGTTCTTTTCTCCATTATGCTAGTTGTAGCAGGTTGTAAAGCTATGTGATACTTTTGACCGATCGATTGATCGTTTTCTACATCACCGACATAGTCCATATCCGTCTTGATGGTCGTATCAAAACCTACCGTAAAACGTTCAGTGCCAAAATCATTTTCCTTGGTTTTGGCAAGCATTTTCACTTCGTTTTGCTGATTACTTTTAGCAAGTACGTCCCAAAATTGTTCACCGTAATTTGAATCTTCGTTGTAAACATCAGCATCAATAGCACTAATAACTTCAATATCAGCTTTGCTATCAGATAAATTTTTAATCGTCAGACGTTGTCCAACTAATTCTTTAAGTGCGGCACTCACGAAACGTTCAAAAATAAATTTCAGTTTTACGCCACCAATTTCAACCTTAAAACTCCGAGTTAAAATAGCTTTTTGCATATCTAAGTCTAGGCTAAAGTCTTGCGGTACTTGATGGTTCAAATCTAATTGTTCACCGTTTACCGTGATTAAAAGTTTCATAAAATTGACCGAGTTGATTACCTTACCAAAATACTTCGGATAACCATTTTTCCACCAACCAACACGAGTTTTATCTGGATACCAAACTCCTCCGAGATAAATTCCTTCTAAAGTGTCTCCGGAGTAACCCTCTTCATAAAATCCTCGCATACCCAGATTTTCATTGCCTAGGCTGGTGATTGATTCTTGAATTCTTTTATTTTCGGGATCCCATTGATTAGTTTCAATGTGCCAAGGTGCTATATTAAATGTTCGAATCATGATTGTTCTCCTTGTCTATATTTAATTATTCAGCAAAAGTTTCTTTGATTGTTCCTACGGCGAAGGCTCCTAAAAGCATTACTGCACCAGCAAGTAGGAACATATTAGCTTGTGAGCTACCGAGAAGTGGGAATAAGCCAAAGCTAAGTAGGGATGCCACAATCTGTGGTAAACAAATTGAACCGTTGAATAATCCTAAGTAAGTTCCCATATGATTTCCAGATAAAGCATTTGTCACGATGGTTAATGGGTAAGTATTCATTCCAGCCCAAGCAATTCCAACTAGGATATAAGAAACAATTAAAATGTATTGATTATGAACAAAGAAAACGGATACAAAACCGAGTGCACCAAGAATTAAACTAACTGCATAACCTGATTTATGGAATCGATTGGGTAATTTAGCCAAAACGTATGAACATGCTACCGCTGCAATAGATTGAACCGCTGCTAAAACGCCGTACCAGTTCCCCGCTGCTTGATATGCGGCCGAAGATGCATTAGCAGTGTGCCAAACGTTTTGAGCAATTGCACCTGCTGAATATGTCCAGAGGTATTGGAAAGCGAACCAACAGAAGAATTGTACTAACGTGACGGTCCAAAATGCTTTAGGTGCATTCTTTAAAAGCGTAATCCAATTGCCACCTTCACTATTCTCTTTTTCACTAATTCCGTGATACATCGCATAGGTCGCTGGGTCATATTCTTTTACTCTAAATACTGTAAATAAACTAGTTATAATTAATAAAATTGCACCTGCATAGAATGAAATAACAACTGATTGAGGAACGACGCCCTTATTCGCAGTGTTAGCAATTCCCAACCAAGTTAAAAGGAAAGGAAAAATAGCTGCTAAAACTGCACCAGTATTAGATAAAAAACTTTGAATCCCGTAAGCATAACTTTTTTGTTTATCGTTTACCATGTCGCCAATCATCATCTTAAATGGTTGCATAGCAACGTTGGAAGATAGGTCTAGAAAAGCCACCGTAATCGCCCCAAACCAAAGTGCCATTAATGAACCATAACCAAATCCAAAACTACCTGAATTCGGTAGCAGTAGCATCACAATAACAGCAATTAAGGTTCCTAGAATTAGATAAGGTAACCTTCTACCACCTAAACGTGGTTTCCAAGTTCGATCGGAGTAGTAACCTACAATAGGCTGTACAATCAAACCTGCCAAAGGTGGAAGAATGAAAAACCACCCTAAGTTATTTGGATCCGCTCCAATCGTTTGAAAAATACGCGACATTTGAGAACTCTGTAATGTAAATGCAGTTTGAACACCAAGAAAACCAAAATTAATCATCCAAATCAAATTTTTGGAAAGCGTCGGAAGACCCTTCCCACTTGTCTTATCTGCCAATGATAACAACCCCTTTTAATTTTTATGAAGCGCTTTCATGTTATTAATTTAACATAGAGATTTAAATTGTGCAAGCGTTTGCACTTATTTTGTGCAAACGCTTGCTTTTTTTAACCAAATAAAAAAGAGGAATCCCTCTTTTCTTAAATAATATCAAACCCGACTGTCGCTTTTCTTAATTCGGAATCGAATAGTAGTTCAACCGCTTTTTTACCTAGTTCCCGTGGTCTTAAATCAACTTTATTAACGGTGGGGCCGGCTAGACTAATCAACCTACTATTATTAAAACAAATCGCGGGGATGTTTTTAATATGCTGGTTATCTTTTAATAGATGATAAAAGCTTAGTAATTCAATATCATCCGCTCCAATAATGGCATCAATCTCAAAATGGTGTTTCATATATTTATCGATAGCTACTTTATTATCGTTTTTTTCAAGCTTATATATTAAGGGGCTTGAACCGCTTTTAGTGCTCATCACTTGCTGATATCCTAACTCACGCTTTTTTTCATATTCCCAATTATAAGTAGATCTGAGAAAAAGTGGATGTTTAGCATTATACTGGTTAAACATAAATTCAGTAACTTCACGTCCCGCTAAAATATTGTCATTATCAATAAAACGGTCATTTTCATTCGTTGGTTCACCGATAATAACAAAGTTTAACTCTTGCTTCCTAAGATAATTGGTTACTACATCGTCTGCTTTAGAATACAGTAACAAGAAATCGTGAATTTGGCTTTGTTCCACCATTCTTTTCACATTGTTTAATAACGCTTCTTCAGTTTGACAAATTGCGACAGATAAAACAAAGTTTTTGAGTTGTAACGCTGTGTTAATTCCTCGCATTAAGTCAATATGAAACGGATTAGCAGGATCTTCGTCAGCGGTTACTGGGTAAATCACTCCAATTTCATTAGCTTTGCCTAAGGACAAAGTTTTGGCGCTGGCATTGGGCTTATAGTCTAATTCTTTAGCAATTTTCTTAACTTTTTCAATGGTTGTTGCACTAATTCTAGGATTATTATTTAGTGCTCGAGAAGCTGTCGAAACTGATACTCCAGCCTCTTTAGCTACATCTTTGATTGTAATCATGCATATACCTCAAAATTTAATATTTACATATACAAGTATAACTTCCTAGACGATGAAATTCTACATAGCGCCCTCTGCGCCCTAAAAATACAATTTTCCTTACAAAACTTCTTCTAGAACGTCATCCAATTCGATTAATGGCCGAGCACCAGATGCAATTAACTGGTTGGTTCCTTGGCTATTACCACTGAAAATACTCCCCGGAATTGCTAAAACATTTCGATTTTCCGTGAGTGCCAGACTAGCCGTGATTAAGCTCCCAGAATTCTTTCTTGCTTCCACTACGCATGTTGCGGTGGTCAATCCGGCAATAATTCGGTTACGTTCTACAAAATGATGTCTTAATGGTCGAGCACCTTGGGGATATTCACTCAGAATTAAACCTTCTTTTTGAATTTGATTTTGAAGCTGAGCATTTTGCTTAGGATAGGTAATATCGAGCCCATTTCCAATTACGGCAATGGTAGACCCTGCATTTGCTAAAGTTGCTTCGTGAACCAACGCATCAACTCCTTTAGCTAAACCACTAACGGTGGTTAATTGATTAGCCACTACGCCCGGAATTAAACATTTAATGGCTTGTTCACCATAACTCGTCATCATCCTGGCGCCTACAATTGCAATAGTACGTTGATGGCTTAGTAGCGATAGATTTCCATTGTAAAACAAAACTGTAGGTGGGCAATATATCTCCCGCAATAGCTTAGGGTACATTTCATCTAGAATGGTTAGAATTCCCCCACTTTGTTCATTAATTTGAATTTCGTGGGTTAGTTGTTCACTTTGTAATGTGGCAGTTAATTCATCTTTTTGACTTTCCTTAATTAGTTTCGTTGTTCCAATCCACTCTGCAATGGATAATTCGGGGCTTTTACGAATTTCTTGGTAAATTTGATACTGCTTTTTAATGCCTAAATTCGTCCCCACTTTTACTCTAATCAAAAAATCACGTATTTCCATTTGATCACCTCAAATGTACTTTACGTGTTTTTAGGTTAATTTATTTTATTAAAAATTCAGGTACCGGTTCAAAAGTCTGACGATGGATGGGGGTTACTCCATAAGTTTTTAACCCCTCAATATGTTGCTTAGTACCATAACCCACGTTTTTATCAAATCCGTAGCCTGGATAGAGTGCAGCATAAGAACGCATTAAATGGTCACGATATACCTTAGCAACAATTGAAGCGGCTGCAATACTGATACTTTTAGAATCACCCTTAAACATCACAGTTTTTGGGATTTCTATCGGCGCATTGACTGCATCAATCAACAAATGTTGTGGAGTAACATTTAAGTTACCCACTGCTTCTCGCATCGCAAGTTTTGTAGCATTTAAAATATTAACTTCATCAATTTTTTGGTTAGAACAGACGCCAATACCGACGCTCACAGCCTCTGTAAGGATTTTGGCATATAATTCCTCTCGCAATTCACTACTGAGCTGCTTAGAGTCATTAACGTCGATTAAATCGAAAGTTTCATCCAAGACTACACTGGCAGTGACGACCGGACCCGCTAAACATCCCCGACCCACTTCATCAATCCCGGCTACTAAGTCAATTCCATTTGACCATAATTCTCGTTCTAACGTAAATCGTGCCTGAAATGCTTCTTCTTTTAATCTTAATTGGTTAATTTCCTTTTGTTTATGTTTAATTAAGCGTTGAACACCAGTTCGTGGATCTTCTGAAAGTTCAACTAATAACGGGTCATCTAGTGTATAAACACTTAAAAGCTGCGTCTTAATTTCCTTAATCGTCGCCAAGGTCTTCAAACTCCTCTACAAAGTCTAAAGTGAAACGACCCAGTTTTCCTTTACGTGCGTCTAACAAGATTCGCTGACTAGCACGATCGTAGTCGTCACGCATCCCTAATTTTTGAGTAATTAGTAGTAACAATTCAGGTAATTCCATTTCTAAATCGTCTTCTGTTAAATGATAACGCCCCATCAATCCTTCACGATAATGGTTGATGAATATATTTAGACCATAGATTACAACATCGTCGTTAGCGAATAAATTATCTTTAATCGCTCCAGTAAAGGCCAATTTATTTCCTACATTTTGGTCTTCAAATTTAGGCCATAAAATTCCGGGAGTATCTAAAAGATATAGTCCGCGACGTGAACGCAACCATTGTTGTTTTTTCGTTACCCCGGGGCGGTCACCTGTAATCGCCACCTTCTTATTAACTAAGTGGTTAAGCAACGTAGATTTACCAACGTTGGGGATTCCAATACACATGGACCGAATTTCAGCATTTTTAATTCCACGATCAGCCTTGTTAGCTAGCTTGTCGGCTAAAATTTCTTGCGTTTTCTTCAAAATGATATTTTCAGTTGAGGGCTCTTTAGAATTCAATGCGATGGCGTATTCGTTCCGTGATTTATAATAATCTAGCCATTTTTTAGTTTCTTTAGGATCTGCTAAATCAGCCTTCGTTAAGATTAAAAGATGAGGTTTGCTTTTGATAACGTCTTCAATCATTGGATTTCGTGACGACACTGGGATCCGTGCGTCTACTAGTTCAAATACGATATCAACTAGTTTTAATTTTTCTTCGACCTGACGAATTGCCTTCGCCATATGGCCAGGGTACCATTGGATAATTGCCATGTTTGTTTAACTCCTATTTCGTTGGGCTTTTTATGCCATTTTTTTGATTGATTAGACTAGTTTAATATTAACTAGTAATCTCTATTTTAGCATTATTTACAGTAATTTGGTTTCCGATAAATAATCCGTTAAAAATAATCGTAATAAAAAGCCTTTATCGTCCGTAAAAATTGAAGACGGATTATAGAGGCTCCTTTAGTTTGATAAGTTTTAAGATGATTATAGTTTTTGATTAATTACTGTTAAACAGAAAGTTTCCAACTAAGAAATAAATACCCTATCATGATAAGTAGCGATCCAAATGAAACAATCATCACAACCAAAATTGTTAAATCTGCACCTCTAGAGGCATAGTCCTCGACAATACTGAGAGGAATAACAAATACACAGGTGTTTAATATAATACATTGAAAAGCACTAACAAATTTTAGTAAAACTCATCTTTCTACTTACTCTACGAAATAAAAATGCGTATATGTAATGAAATAAAGCAATTAGTATTAATGATGTAACTATTATTACTAAGTTCATAAAATTTGCTCCCTTGTTGTGAGTTACAAAATAACTACGCATATTATACATCTGTTATGTACCTAGATATAATCTAGTTTAAATTAGTGTGTGTAGAAAAATTGTAAACTAACTATAAAACTCAAAAAATTTTAGATTTAAAGTAAAAAAGAAAAACAATTCGTAAATGAATTGTTTTTCTTCAATTGTCTTCATCAATATTTATTGACTTAGCTGTCATATTAACCGTTAACATTCAAAAAATTATTCGTAGTCTTTTCTAATTTAGTACATACTATCATTTAAATTAAAATACGTATTATTATTCCTAACCTTATTAAGAACAATTTCTTTATATTTTATATAATTAACGTGGTGAAGATCAAATTCAGGTATTATTTCATACAAATCATTATTTTCTATTAATTCTTTTTCTAATAAACATTCAATATTTTCTCTACATCTATCGACAATTTCAGAATCATTAGACTCTATCAATATTACAGAAATATTGAAAATATTATACGCATTTTTACTATTCAATTCTAAATTAAAAAAACTCGATTTCAAAGCACTACCTAGCTTGTCTATCTTTATCTTTTTGGGATTTTGAAGATATCTTATGTAAACACTTTCCCAAGTTATTACATGTTTTTTCTCATTCAGTATGTCCATATCATCAATGGATATTATCTCATATTTACTAGGTTTTTTTATAAATTCACAAATATTTTTAACAGATGGTCGTAGATATTTTATCGCAAATTCATTATATTCATTATCCCAAATATTAATTCCAAAAAAATTTCCGATTAATTTTTTTGTTAAGCAACGTAATATATCTACATCTATAAAACTTTCTGAAATATTAAAAAAAGGAGCTAAAGGCCAGTTGACTACAGGTTGAAATACAACTCTATCATGTGCTATAGCATTTCTACATTTTATTGCTACTCCAACAAAGTCAAATTCCTCTTCCGAGGTTATTCCTTCTTTTGAAAGTAGATATTTAATTTTAGTACTAAAATTTGGGCTATTCGCACCTAAACTCTGGACAATAATCTTCGTATTATCGTCAACATATATATCACTAAGCAAATCTAAAATATGAAATATTCCAAGTAATTCTTCATCACGATAAAGTTTTTCAAACATATCCTCCTTTCTAAAATCGAGAACTTTTCGCCATCTATCAAGGACTGAAACCGCTAAATTTTTATTTTTAGGATCTTCTATTCTTTCTAAAACTAACTCCAGCTCATTCGAATAATCCTTTTTCTCAATTTTAAAAGTAGATTTTTTGAATTTATTTTCAACAAAATTTTCAATATCAGTAAAGGATTGAATTTGACTTGTAATGTCATAAACAGTAATAGGAAAATCAATGAAAAGTGAAATTACTCCCTGTATTATTAATAATTCGGGCCTAATTAATCTTCTTAAATCTAAATTTGAATATATAGGATTAAAATCTAAAATTCCTCTAATCTCAATTTCTTTTGTTCCATGTTTCTCATTATATTTTGACTCTACGACTATATCTCCAAGACTAAAATATATGTCGATTTCCCCTATATCTATTTTCGTAATATCATGTACCGTTTTAAAATAAGCCTTCATGATAAGTGAACTCTCCTTAAATCAAACTCGTAATCCACATTGTTGTTTTATCAATCTAAAAAACAAACTAATTACTATATTAATTAGATGCTTTGATAGCACAATAATAACTGTTATTTAACCAGCTTGAAGATTATTAAAATTTTATCCACTTTTTGTAATTCAAAACAAGAAACCCTATATTTTTGATAGTAAACAGTCTTATTTATCCTTGTTATCATAATGTTTATTAAGTATCAATTCTTCATTAATTTTAATGACATAGATAGTCAATATAATTAACGCATATAACAAATCTTCAACATTATCTTCAAAGACTGAACCATGTAAATATTTATTTCTTATACCTAATGCGTTATCAAATTCTGAATCATTCAGTAAATAATTTAAATAGTCAGATTCTGGTTTTGAAAATAAAGTATCTTTATAGATCAAGAGTCCTTCTTCCAAGATTTCATCTATTTCATTTTGTTGTTGTTTTAAATCGACTTTTCTAGATATTTTTGTTAATCCGTTATAGTAATTGATAACCCCATAATTGAAGATCATTGAAAAAATTCTTATTCTTCTCATTTGTTTTTTATTTACATAAATAACGTCATCTTTTCTTTTGGTAATGATATTATTTTCAATTAAATAATTTATATCTTGTCGCTGATAGTTCTCAAAAAAAGAATAATTAATATTATGCTTTTCCAAAAGCTGTATGAAGCTATTTTCATGTAAATATCCATCAGTAACTTTTACCGTATTTAAATGGGACTGATCAGAAAACAGAAGTTCTAAAACTTTTTTTATGTCTTTATTTTCTTCATTTAAATAAATATATTTCTTATGCAAGAAACTGCCCAAATCATATATCCTAGGTGTAGATTCAAGTGCAAATAAATCCTTATCTATTTCTCCTTCATCAATTAATAGGTTCCACTGTTTTCTTATTTGTTCCTCAATGGTAAATAAGTTCTTTGTTTGAATATTTATCTTTTCCTTTTCGCCAGCAAATCTAATTGGTAACCATTCTATCTCAAAGTTATTTTCGCAGTACTTTTCAAAAAAATAATTAATTAAATCTTCAATCCTTAACCCTAGATTTTCGTCTAAAATATGTTGAAAGCCCTTAAATGCTTGCTTTACCAATAAATCTTTATTGTGAAAATAAAAACTTGTTTCGTAATTTTTCCTCGTCTTTGGTCCGTAAAAGAGCCTTGTTAAAGTTGAACTCTCAAAATTTGGAAAACTACCCAAATTTAGAATCCAATTCTCATTAAAAAAATAATCCATATACATTAAATAATTAAGCAACGATTCAAAAGAAGAGTGTGTTTTTATATCATCGACATCAATTAAAATTTTTAATTCACTTTTTTCAGAAGTTAGATATTTTTTTCGATCTGTATAGATAGCTACACTCTGTAAAAAACCATTACTATTTTTCTTGCTCTGACTATTTAAAAATACTTTTTCTAATTGTTCAATTTTCCTCTGTGCTTTTAATTTTAATTTAGCATCAATGACTAGCCTTTGAATATCTTTAATTCCTTGGTTAATTAGTCTAAGGTAATTTAAATTTGAAGATTCATCTATATACCATTCACAAAGATTGTATAGTTCAGCTGTACTAATATTATCAGGAATAACATAATTATCATTATTCACAATATAATTACTTAGAAACAGCTCAAAATTTTCAGTATTCGATAAAAAAAACGTCTTTATCAACTTAGGATATCTAATTGAAAAATAATCCGATTTTAAAAAGTACCAAATTGGTATTGAAAATCTATTAATAATATTTTTTAAATCAGATTCGGTAATTTTTTTATCTAATTGAAATTTTTCAAAGCACTCTAAAAAATCAGCTCTAAAAAATGTGCTATTACTATCTATATCAGTATTTTTAGCATCTTTCGGATTATGATAATTTTCTATACTTGTATTTGAAGTTACTGAAAATAAACATTCTAAGTAATAGATAATATTTTCTTTAGTTAAAGATGAAAAAAATATATTTATTTTTTTATTAAAAGAACCTCTTATTTTCTTGATTTGCTCTTTTGAAAATTCACTTAAGTATATATCGTTTTTTAGAATTTTATTTATATTGTAAAATTCTAATACATCTAAAAAAATAGGATGGTCGTTTGATTCAACATTTTTCATTACTTTTTTTATTCTACCCCAGTAAAAATCTATAGATGCATCATTGATACTGTAAAACTTAAATCGTTCCATCGACTTACCTCGCATACAATTATTCCAACCAATATTAAAAATAATATTTCAAATAATAATTTTTAACCATCTAACCCTAGTCATTGATTAATATATGTTAATTGAACGAATATAATTATATCGATTACCAATTTACTTTATTAAATTTAATCTTTTATTTAAACTAGGTTGATACCTAAAATAGTCATATTTCATCAAATTAGTTTCTCATTTTGCCGTACTCTGTCCTTCATTACCGGAATGACCATTAACATTTATTTCCACGCTTTTCTAGTAATACAATATCGATAAATCTCCGTTTTACGTTGAAAGTAGCTCTATGTGCTAAAATAAACAAAGACAAAGCGGCTACATTCATGTGGTTGTATAGTATAAGCCATCTCTATTACTTTGACGAGTGAAGTATATAACTTTTTGTCTATTGTTTTTTAATTTTTCCGTTATTTTCTAGCTTTCCTTGGTAAGCAATATAGTATATTACAGTGTCATCATTATTTGATTTTAACTGTACAGAATGTTTATATTTACCGAGCTTATCATCAACATAATCTGACGATTGTTTCATCTTATTCAATAGTTTATCTAAATCAGGTGTATTTCCATTAGAATCGTTAATCTTTTTATCTAAGTCGTTTAATATTCTTTTATCATAGACTCTAATTTCAAAAGACTTAGTATATTTATTATATGTAACATCTACGCTTTTTTTATAATCATCGTGATAACTATTTTTTAAATCTACCAAAACAGTGCCTTCTTTTGAAAGATGGAAAGTCGCAGTTTTTTAGAATCGTTACTAGACGGTGTTATTGAAACACCAACCACAAAAAATACTATTCCTACTCCAACCAATACTAACGGTTTTCGTGTTTTTTTATACCAACTATTATAAATTCTGTGGATACGGCTCCATAACTATGGCCTAAAACCAAAATAAAAAGCGAGGATGACAGAAATTAATCTGTCATCCTCGCTTTTCGTAAATAAAGTCCAAAGTAAACTACCTGCTAAGTTAGGCTTGCTCAATCACGATTTGATCATCCTTCAAGTCAGCTTTTAAATGCTTAATATCCAAATGATCTAAATAGAAATCTGTTACCTTATCACGAATTTGTTGTTCAATCACCCTTCTTAATGGACGAGCTCCCATTGCTTCGTCATATCCTTGTTCCATCAACCAATCCTTAGCTGCATCGGTTACTTTCAAAGTCAAATCTTTTTTCGCTAGTGTTTTTTGAACATCAGAAATCATTAAATCAACAATCTGACTTAAATCTTTCTTAGTTAGATGTGAGAATTCAACGATTCCATTGAACCGGTTTAGGAATTCTGGACGGAAGAATGGAGCCAACTTATCCATTAAAGTTTGATCTTTGTCTGCATCGCCAGTTAACTTTTCATTACCAAATCCAGCATTGGATGTAGCAATAATAATGGTATTCTTGAAGTTAATTACATTACCTTGACCATCCGTCAAACGACCGTCATCCATTACCTGAAGCAAAAGCGTCAATACTTGCGGATCGGCTTTTTCAATTTCATCTAGTAATACGATTGAATAAGGATTTCGACGTACTCGTTCCGTTAAGGTATTAGAGTTATCATCATAGCCTACATAACCAGCTGATGTACCAATTAATTTTGAAACAGCGGTCCGATCTGAATACTCACTCATATCCAATCGAATGATTGCATCCTTATCACCAAACATGTCTAATGCTAATTGTTTAGCTAGTTCAGTTTTACCAACCCCGGTTGGACCAACAAATAGGAAACTACCGATAGGCTGTTCACCTTCTGAGAAGCCAGCTCGATTCCGACGAATAGCTCTAGCAACCATTGCTACCGCTTCATCTTGACCGATAACTTTACTCTTTAAGCGACTATCCAAATCTTTTAACCGTTCAATATCATTAGCACCCATATCTGAGACTGGAATTCCCGTTAATCGTTCTACTGATTGAGCAACATCATCGACGGTAGCCACTACTTCTTCCTTCTTACCTACATTATCAATTTGCTTATTAGTAGCCTCGATTTGTTGCTTCAAATCCGCAGCCCGCTTAAAGTCTTCTTTTTCCACCGCTTGATCTTTTTCTTTTTGCAATTGATTGAGCTTTTCCTTTAAAGCTGTTTCATCATTTTCAGGCTGATGTGCTGCCAAATGAGCCGCTGTCATATCAATCAAATCAATTGCTTTATCTGGTAGCGTTCTTTGTGGAATATATTGGATGGAGTAATCTACCGTTGCCTTCAAAACATCATCTGGCAATTTTACATGGTGATGTTCCTCATACAAGTTTTTGATACCCTTTAGAATTTCAAGCGTGTCTTCAGCATTAGGTTCATTGACTACAACATCATTGAATCGACGAGCCAAAGCTGCGTTTTTCAAAATTGTATTTCGATATTCATCTTGGGTAGTGGCGCCAATAACGGTTAGTTCACCACGAGACAATGCTGGCTTGATAATATCAGCTAAGCCTTTACCACCGTCTTCACCACCTGTTGAACCAGTACCAATTATCTGGTGAATTTCATCAAAGAATAGAATAATATTGCCAGCAGCCTTAACTTCCTTGACTAAGTCTTTGATATTCTCTTCAAAAGAACCGCGATATTGAGTTCCAGCTTCTAAGGAGGACAAGTCAATAGAGTAAATTTCTTTGTCCCGAATTGCTTCTGGAACTTTACCATTTACAATTGCTTGTGCCAATCCTTCAACGATGGCTGTTTTACCAACACCTGCATCCCCAACTAAAATTGGATTATTTTTGGTTCGACGGCTTAAAATTTCCGCTGTTTCTTGAATTTCATTTTCACGTCCAATAACTGAATCTAGTAATCCATCGCGTGCTTGTTCTGTTAAGTTGGTGCCTAGTTTTTCTAAAATACCACCCTTTTTAAGAGCTTGTTGTCCATCTTTAGATACTTCAATTGTTTTTGCTTGTTCTGGTAATTTACCAGTTGCTCGATATTGAGCAAACTCGTCTGGAGTTAACGATTGACCATTAACCAAGTAGCGAGCAGAATCTGAGTTAGGATTCCCCATACGTTTAAATACTTGATTAAAAATATCATCCATATCATTGTTGAAAAAAGGATCATTTCCGTAAAAATTGGCCATATAACAACACCTCCGTTAATTAAATAAAGTAAAATTGTGTCTTAAAACTAAGTAAAAACACTCTTTTTTACTTACAACTGTATTATAACTCCTTTTTAGCACTCTGTTAAGTAAAGTGCTAATCGAATCACAACGTTAACTATTTTCAGACGATTATAACTGAAATTTATGTTTACCATTGCAATATAATCTCTGGGAACTAAAAAACTAGCTAACCAAAACTAAAGGATTGGTTAACTAGTCTCATGAAGTTTCTGATTCAGCTTGCTTGAAAAAATATCAATCAGTTGGGGGCATCTTCCAATGTCCATCTTAATTCACCATGGTAACTACCAATTTGATCCGTAGGTTCTAGCACCAGTTGGAGATACTGGCTTAAATCTAAATTTAAGTTCCCAGTATCTTGCCCAATCGTCTGATTTTCTCCGTTGATTACGTTACCCTTAAAATAAAGCCTTGATATAAGCTTCTGGTCGTTTTGGTTAGTTAGTGGATGTTCTTCTCGAACCTTTAAAATCCACGGGTAGTGGTCAAGCTCACTACGATCTTTAACATGTACCCACTCTGCTCTAGTTAGTGAACAGACCGTAATTTCCAGCGGAATTTCGTGCGAACCAAAGTCGATTTTACTAGGTAATGACAGCTCCGGTCCGCGTTCTTGTTTAATTATCCGAGTTTCTTTATTCGACATTTGATGTTGGTCATCTTCGAGGTAAAAATCTACCTTCTTATTAATCCATGACTTTGGAAATTGGCATATAATTTCATCATCAACCTGATGAGCAGCGTTGGAATACTCTTTTAGTATTCGCTTTTCTCCCGCGCAGTTTCCTACCAATCTAACTTTTGCTCCATCTTCGTGCGTAAAGGAAACTGTAAGTTTGCTTTGATTAGAAAATCGTGAACTATAGAGTGTATCTCCTAGATTTTTTAGTTTAAAACTAAGTTTTTCGCCTTTACGGTACCGGTGAATGATTGTTTTATTTCCTGGTAAGAATGTACCAGTATCTTGAACTGCATCATTCTTGATGGGAATGTAACCTGCAATTTCAGGATATATATCAGTCACGTCAAATTTCGTGGTTAAAATGCCACTTTTAACTTCTCGAGCGCGAAGTACCTCGAAACCATTGTCCGCTAAAAAAACAACATTCACCCTACCAACATAGTCTACAGTCGAAACTGCGCTACTTTTACCTACAGCTTGCCCATTGATGTTCGTTGATACGTCAAACGGTAAATCTAATTTTCCGTTAACAACCCGAGTTGGATCTACAGTTTTTTTAGCTTCAAGCCACTTTAAATATACTTTATAATGCAACGTAGTATCGGTTATTGCTCTAGTAGCAGCTGGCCTAGTCTTGATGTAGACTTTCTGATTCTCAATTCGCCAATCAAAGTATTGCGTTACATCTTTCCCATCAAAATTAGTAACTTTAATCCGTTCTGGAATATATTGTTCACTATTATAAACATGTTCCAAATTAAAACTAACCTCAGATGTGAAACTATTAGTACTAGGTACCGTCTGTTGAGCTGCCAAATAGACGCCATTATTAGCTTGGTTAAAATCGCTACTTTCCGCATAAGCTGGCGCAGACTCAGGCCTTGCTAAAAATTCAGTTAAATAAACTAACGATGAAGGTGTACTGTCATTATTGTGTACCACAAAAGTAACTTGGAAAATGGGTTTAGTAACTACTTCAAAACTTTGGCGCGGATCTCGCCACGGAAGCCCAACTGTAGTATTTTTTAAATACATCCATTGATCTTCTGATTCATACCTAATATTAGTCGGGTTATTAGCGTAAACTGCACTAATCACAGAATTGCAATCTTGGTATCCAATGTACTTGTTAGAATTAAGGCCGAAGTAATTAAATGCTGTTTTAATCGTCAGAGGATTTTGATTGGCGTCAACAAATTGATAAGTAACCATTACCTCACCAGCAATATCAATTCCAAAAAAATAATCCTTAGCAAAGCTTAGTGATCCACCCTTTAAATTACTTTTATTTCGTTTCAACGTTACCAGCAAATTTACAGATTTACCTTGATAAAACCCAACATTTTCTACGAGGGCCTGACTCACATTTATTTTCTGATCAACTGATAGCCGATTCGTGGTAGCATCGCCCTTTAAAGGAGTCACCTTCGTTCGAGCACCACTATGCATTATAAAGGTATTTTCAGCTGGCGTAACTGCTTGATTGGCCCACTGAAAATTTTCAAGATTAGATAATGGCTTCAAGCTAGCCTTTACGTCAGTGGCTATCCAGCAGAAACTTACGAGAAAAGCCACTAATAACAAATCTTTAACTTTTTTCATTAGTCGTCCTCTTACCTACAAGAATTTTTTTAATTCCATTTTTGATCAGTGTATAGCAAATCAAACCTAACCCAATCCAAACCATCCCCATCGCAATATCTTCACTAGTTTGTGGTAAATATTGTGGTCTGGTACTTGGAGTAGCGGTTTGTTTTGGACTTTTCTTAGTGGGTTGAGCGACTTTTTGCATTGGTACGACTTGGCTAGCAGCGTCATTTTGATAAAAAGTAATCCCGATTTTACTATTAGTAGGTTCGTTAGCTAACGCAATTCCATTAATGTTAAGTATTAATGTAAATAATATTATTCCTCCCCTAAATTTCATCTTACTTCTCCGTTTTATTATTTTTCTGTTTCACGTAATAAATATAACCGCTCAAAATTACAATTATTCCAATCAAAAGTCCTATTATTAAATAAAACAATTTATTATCTGTTTTTTTAAGTTCAACGGCCTTTTGATTTAATTTGGCATCGTCTCCTGTAATTTTAAATTCCCGACTAAGTTGCCATTTCTTACCCGTAGAACTACTTAAAGCGATGGTTAACACATATCTTCCATTTTTTAAGGGTTCATCATTCCAACTAATGGGCAGTCGAAAACGTGTTCGAGGTGCAATCGAGATTTTCTTATGTGTTCTTTTTAAAATTTCATGGTGATTTTTCTGGGTTACGGTGGCCCGCATGTCTAATTTACTCAACAATACAGGAGCTGCATTTTGTAAAGTAGCAAAAATTGATAAATAGCCGTTATCTAATCCTGGTGTAGCCTTTATCAAACTTAACTTAGGTTGTATTTTGGAGCTTGTACACTCTAACTTTGCGCCAATGGTATAAGCAAAATTATTGGTCAAACTTAAACCTGATGTACTAGTGGCAGCCTTAACTGGTTTTGTGTAACAATAAAATCCTCCTAAAACCGTTCCTTTAAAACCTTTTGGTGGAATCTTCAACTGAAAGCTAACTCTTCGAACTTCCTTAGGCTTAAGTAAGACCGTTTGTGGTCCTGAAATAAGCTGTTTAAAAGTGGGACCGCCTAGTAATGGGGCGTTTGATTTAGAATAATCAATAGCTCCATTCTGATTAGTTATCGCATTATTAGTTTTAACCATAATGGTTTGCTTTGCATTGGTTAAGTTACGAAGTCGAATAAATAACTTTTGCGTAGCTCCTGGACGTACCCGTAAGTCGTAGTAACTAACTTCGGAATGCTGATTTTTCGGTAAAATTGCTTCAGCATTAAACGTTACTTGATTATTTACTTTTCCACTCGCATTAATTGAATTTGGAAAAATAAGTATTAGCAACAACGTCATTATATAAATTAGAATAATACTAAGTAATCTACTTTTAATGTACTGATTATTTATACTAAGATGGCGCATCGGTCAATACCCATGTTAACTCGGCTGAATAACTTTGCGCTTCAACTCCTGCACGTGGTACATGGAGTTTAACATTTTCGTTATTACCATTTTTACCTTCAAAAACAGCTGCAAAAGCCCCCGCTCCTTCGCCTTCCTTAGCAGTCATTACCACTTGATATGCTCGATTTAATTTAAAGCTATCTTGAGTGATTTTTGGCATGGCCGATTTATTATTCTTAGTTACCACCTTCCCATTAGATAAGGACATCTGAGCGCCTACGAGTTCTTTTCCATTAGCACCTACAAAAGGTGTAATTGCAACCCCTAAAGACCAACCTTTTGCACCACCACGAGTGTCATTAACTTGAACATGTGGTTTTTGGTTTAAGGCGTAGTAATTCGCGTCTGCTTGCTTAATTTCATGTTCTCCGAATGTAATGTTTGAAGCATACGGGATTGTTAGTGACCCCATGTCTCCTGTTCCCGAGTCATCGTCATGGGTATCATCGGGCACAACAGGATAAACATCCTTTCCAGAACCAGCTGTTAAAGTTACATCCGTGTGATTCGTTACTTCTGATATTTGTGAAGCCATTGCTGTATTGGTGTTTATCGCAAACACACCAATTGCAATTGTCGTTAGCATCATTTTATTCATTGCATACTTCCCCCTTAAATCTAATTAATCATTTGATTTAAAATTATTCTCGCATGTCATCTGAGGGACTTACTAGTCTAATTTTTTTCTTAATTCTGAAAAAAATTAAAGTATTTTGGGCAATAAAAAAGATGCAATTAACCTAATTACATCTTTTATTTGGTTAAGTGGTAAAGCATTGCGCCTAACTGCCGCCAATTACGTTCTGTAGGTAAGTTTTTCATTAAAATAAGTGGACAATCTTTAGTATCAATATAGTAATTAGAAATTACCAAATCTACTTTTGAAACTGGTGTTTTATAGTCGTAAAATTCAAAAGCAAAAGAATGACCAAAGTAAGCACGAATTTTGTTCATCAACCATAGTCGATGCGTATGATGTAAGTCGTCTTGTACTAGAATTTTAACTGGTGTAACTTTTTTTGCGAACAGATCATAGTAATCTAAGATGAAGTAATAATTCAAAAATAATTGTTCCCAATTAGCTAATAAGTTAGTAACTGATTGGTTAGAATGTTTAACTAACTGTTCCTTTAATTTTTGCATAATTTGATATTTCCTAGGATGCTCTTCTCTCAACTCCGTTATGTAGGAACGGTTGAAAAACACGTCAGAATTTCCATAAAAAAAAGTACTACGTTCATGAAATGCTATAAAATTAAACATTAGTTCTAAATCCGTGGTTGCTAACTGGAAGTTAAATGTTTTTTTAATGACCAATGCCAAATTCATTACAGCCTGATAGGCATGCGTTTGATTTTTCTGGTGTGCTAATCCATATCTATTCTCATAATTTGGATTACCATCGATAATTCCAAATACATATATAACTTGATACAAAAAATATAGCTCATCTTGATTTAAGGTGAGTTCTCCTTTTTTGTTCCATTGCCACATTAAATCAAAATTAGGATCGTTATCAATGATTTGCTTCTTGGCGATCTTCATATTTAGTGGTGCAATCTGGCTTCGTTCTAAGGTAATTGCTAGCCAATAAGCAAATTTTTTACGCTGAAGAGGATCTAAACTAATGCCGTATATCTCTTCAAAATTAGCAATATACTCATCGAGTTTTGCTAATTCAGTATTAAAGATTCGAATATTTTTAATAGACGATAAACACTATTGTATAGCCGTTTCTTATTTTTAAGAGACTGTGTAAACCTATACAAAAATGGGGGTATGTCCCCAAAATGTCCCCAAAAAATTAAAGTGGCTCATGCTAATAATAGACAATAAAAAAACTACTCATCCCAGTTAAGGATTGAATAGTTTTTTGTTTTCTAGACAAATAAAAAACCGTTTAGCTTGGCCGGCTACGGTTTTAAACTAGTTACAATGTAGTTTTTAATCGGTGCTATCAGGTTGCTTCTACACTGCCTTTAAAAAAAGATCAGCAGAAGTCACCCAATTGTTTTTATTGGTAATGCTTTTGATTTTGTTCTATAATAATTTCCGTATCTTTATTTATATTTTGAAAAACTTCCGTTTCAATCATAAAAACGTGTGTTTTCAAGCGTCAAAATAAAGTTACAAACAAAAAATCACGCAACCTATTTATTGGCTGGTGATTCTCTGGTAAGCTTAATATTCTTTGGAGGAACTTAGCTTACAACCTTATTATAGTCCTTTGACTACATTAAAGAAAGCCCCCTAGCGTTCACTAGGAGGCTTTCGCTGTATTCAGCTACAGTATTCAAATCGAGGAATGTATTCAATTTAACATAATTAACTAAATTCGTCTATTTTTATTGTACACACGTTACATAAAATACTGATAGCGTAAATATAAATTACTTACAGTACATTTTATAATCTTATTCGCCATAGCAAAAAAAGCCTGCTCAGCATTTAAACTGAACAGGCTTTTTAACAGGGTTTCGATATAACGTTCAAAATCCTGGGGGTAAAGTAACTCTAACATTTTAAATTTAAATATTCAAATAAAACACACTCTATATCAATACTTGCTTGAATCGTTAATGTGAATCTGCAATCTATCGAGTGGTTCACCTAGCATTCCAGCCCATGAATCGTAACCAGCAACTGTGCCATTATCGGCACATGTTCCTAAGCAACCAGTACGTTGCGTAGTTTGCGACCCGGTTCTGTTCCTATCAATAAACCCCCCGAATGTAACTTTGACGAGTTACGGGACGACATTTAATTAACGCTGTTTAAAATAGCAGGCTAATAACCCACATGGCTAACCATGCAATCAAACTAACTGCACCAACAAAGCCCCAATTAAAAACTATGCTGAACACAAATAACCAGAATGCCAACTTGCGTAATCCTTTGAGATCATCATACGAAAAGGCTGATTGGCCACTAGCTTTACGGGCGTTTGATTTATCCGCATGTTGCTCATGGTGATACCAACGACTTAAACCTAGTAACTTTAATAAATTTCCAAACATTTAACATTATCTCTTTTCTTTATCAGACTCGTTACCATAATGTAATGTTATATATGACACCTGTCAATAGTTAAATACAAAAAATCCCCCACGCCGAAGCGCAGGGGATTGATTATACTATTTTTTGCTTGTTTGTGAATCGGATTCTGACGTTGTTTCAGTTTCAGAAGCTGCAGAACTATTCACTGTAGCAGCTACGGATGTTGGTGTTTGCATTTCGTCAGCAACCTTATTAGCAGTCGCTTCAACTTGGCTTTCCTCGTCACTGTTAATCATTGGTGCTGTTACTGTTTGAACGTCAGTAACAACTCCCAGCATACCAAGGATGGTTAATACGGTGTTAATAACGCCAACAATGGCTGACCAGTCACCAGTAAACTTAATACCAAATATAACTAACACTTGCTGAACTAGCACAATCAATAATGAAATAATTCCAGCAATCAATTTACCATTCAAGCTTCCATCAGCATTCTTAAAACTAATTTTTTTCATAATATCCTCCTATAAAAATTTCTCTGCGATATAAATAACTAACGTGACGAGCACGCCACTAATCAAGACACCGATAACCCAATTCTGAATCTGAGTAATCCGTCCTATCTCATGTTCGACCTCAATTGATTTGGCTAGTGCCTTTTCTGCTTTTTTGCCAATATCATCAACTTGATTCAATTTTTCTTCGATGTTCTCAACTTTAGTTTTGGTGGTAGTCACATCCTTTTGAATATCCATTAATAACTTGGTTGTATCATCATATTGCGACATTATCTCACCACCAATCGCTGTCCAGGATAGATAGTGGTATGAATCGTCTTTCCATTCTGACTAGCTAATGCATTCATGCTTAGTCCGTTTCGTTGTGCGATTGACCACCAGCTGTCACCATACTTAACTGTGTAATACGTGTGAGCTGCACCACTCTTTACATATTTCAGCGTATTGCTTGTCGGCCCGGTTACTAGATAGCCATAGCCATTTAATCTAGGCTGACGTACCCAGCGATACCCGCCCTTAATAATGGCTTGATCAGTCTTTACCGTGGTTCCAGCTGGCAAAATAGCGATTGTGTTTGATGACGTTGACGTGCTTGTGTGCAGCTTAACCGCCGTCTTGAGTGTGTAAGTTTTAGCTTCCTTAATCCACTTAGATGACGCAGATTGCTTGTAAGTGTGTTTGTTGGCTTTTTTGTTGTTGGCCTTAACCGCACCTTTATTAGTCGGCTTGACTGTTGATTTTTGACCAGCAGTGTAGTAGTTGCTATTTAATTGGCTAACATCGAAGCCACCATAGCTGATGCGGAATCTAGCCGTTGATGACCACTGCCATGCGTGGTTATTTGAATACCAGTTCTTACCGCTAACCACATACGGATAAGCAGCAATCCAGCCAGTTTTGCCCTTGATGGTCATTTTGTTGTTAGCCCATGATCCTGACGTATAAATATCGGCCCGATAACCAAATTTCTGAATCTCTTGCATGAACGCTTTGTTATTAACGTCGTTAGTTGCTCTGGATTGGTAATTTTGTTCCTCGGCTTCGACATCGGTCGCTAGTACCGCTCCAACTGGCAACCCTGCCAGTTTAGCTGTTCTCCCAGCAAAATCAGCTTCGGCGATTGCTTGTGCCTTAGTAGCGTAGTGTGCAAAATGGTAACCATTAATATACATTCCCGCTGCTTGGACATTTGCAATGTTGCTGGCAGCATACGGATCCTTGTATGTACCGCCTTCACTTATCTTGACTGTAACAGCCTTAACACCGAACTCATTACGCATGGAAACATACTCTGCCGTTGACATGTATCCGTTGTTATTCGATACGTCGACCATATCCATGCGAGCAGCATGACTGGTAGTATTGCCCATTAAAAAGGCCATAAAAATAGCACCCACCATTAAGATGAGTGCCTTTAATTTGTGTTCAATCAATTGTCTACCTCCTATTCAAGACTATTATTAATTTGGAACTGTAACGTTGACTCACTAGGGTAAATTGACGTCCCAGTACTATCAACCACCCAGACTTCTAATTGATAATCTCCTGCTGTTAAGCCGGTCATTAAATCCGCTGTTAAAGCTAGTACAATCTGACCAGTTGTTGGATCTGTTAAACTAGCTGGGTCAACGATGGCTGATTTAAGATAGCCACTAGCATTGCCCAATTTAGCGGTAATTGAAGTAACATTAGTTAAGTCCGTTGCCACATTATCATTACCACAAATTAACGTAAAGCTAGTGGTAGTATCACCAATTTTAACCATTTGTGGTGAAGTATCGGTAAAACTAAGCGTTTTCGCCATCTTTAGGTGCCTCCTTTTAAATTGTTAGATTATTTATTCAGTGCTTGTAACAGAACCCGATTCTAGGCTATCAGATAAGTTATCGGCTACCGTTTGAAAATCGTTCCGATCTTTGCGCACCTCAGCCTTATTCTTTTCATATAAATCTTGGTCGGCAATTTGTGTTGATACCGATGTGTATGATAGTCCTTTGGATACTACAGTTGAGAATGTTGCCACCTGTAGACCATCAATCGTTGATACACCATTTAATGAGATACTTTGTGTTGTTGATAATGCCATCGTTAATTCCTCCTAATTTTTGTTGATAGTTTTATAAGTTGCTACTTCAATTTCTAATTGACTGATTCTCTCATTTCGATCATTACTTAATTGAGATAAAACTTGGTTAGTTCTTTCCAGTTGCGCAATCTTATTATTTAACTCGGAAATCTTTTCTTCACTAGAATTGTTAGCTGGTTTCGTTTCTTCAATTACTTCCTTAACTTTCTTACTCATTTTTGTTTCCTCCTAAATTTTTAATAATTTGAGTTGCTACAATGTTTTTTAAATCTACATAATTGGTTGTCATAAATTTGTCTTCACTCATCATGACAAATCCTTCTACGTGTGAGCTATCCGAAAATGTTCCAGAATAGCCTATCTTACGCATATTCGTTCCTTTTCCTAAATCATCACTATTGGCAATTGTAATGTTTGTTATTTGAAAATCATTCATTAATCTTTCCCTCCAATTTGCTTAATCTCAATTCGTATTCATTTACTTTGTCGTTTAGTCTTCTAATGACAGATAAAAGTGGAACCCACGCTCGATCATATTGAATACCCTCTATTTCATGGCTTTTACCATAATTGATAAACATATCCAAACCAGCGTCTCTTAATTGTTCAGCAATGAGACCATAATATTTATCAATTGAAGATTTTTCTCTTTCTTCTCCTGTGCTTAGTTGCTCTGCGTACATATCTACAGCACGCTTATCATTCCATGTTGCCAAGTGTACATTTAGCAATCTGTCACCCAGAGTTGTTTCAATATCTGGATTTTTAATGTTGTACTTATACTTTGAAGCGGAAGTTGATCGAACTAGATGACCATTTGCAGTGATGTTGACATTTGGTGCGCCACTCGTTGTAGAATCGTATATGAAGTCACTTAAGACGGCTTCATTTCCAGCATAAGGCCCAACTTGTAAACCGTAGTGGTCACCGTTACTACCAATCTGTAGAAGCGAGTTTCCATCGCTTGTACCAATATATTTAGCAAGCACACTAGAAGTTTGAACTTGAGGAACTTGAAGAACATTACCTAAATAACTAGCAATACCATTTCTTGATGTGTAGTAATAACCCGTTGGATCTATATAGGTACGCTGTCCAACGTCAGTGTCATTTTGTTTAAATAAATCTAGTTTGATATACCCAGGGGCAACTTCTGTCCATTGTGAATTATCAAGTCCAGTTTTGAAGGTGTAATCATCATTCATACCGCCCCAACTACCGTTAACATAAGTTTGCATATCCCCTTTAGATTGCAAAACACCATGATTAAAGGTTAGCGTCCCTTTATTCTTCTTTGGTAAGAACATAGAAGTTGGTTGCGTGTAATCAAAATCTTCGGTAAACGTTCCATTCATACCTAAATTAAGTTGAGGAGTTGTCAACGTACTAGTGTTCAAGTTAACCGACGTTAACGTTTTGGTATTAATACCGTTAGCAATTAAGTCGTCAACATTAATCTTGTTAGAGGTAATACTACCGGCAATAATCTTATTACCATTGAGATTCGATATCTTGGCATCATCAATAGCTGCGTTGGCAATCTTAGCATTATTAATCGCAGCATCGGCAATTTGTGCCGTATTGATAGCTGCGTTAGCAATCTTAGCTGTACCAATTGTTCCATTCTGAATGCTTGTGTTACCATTAAAGATAATTTTGTTAGCATCTAATAAAATCGTATTGCTGTTCATATTTACTTGTGATGAAGAACCATCTGAGTTTGAAACCTTTAAATTAATATCGTTAATTGACGCTGTAATATCTGTTGCTGTTGCAAACCCGTCAATAAACTGAGGTAAGGTTGGTGTCATATTGGCCTGAACACAAGTGAAACTAGCCCCACCATTACGTTGGATATATAATTTTACAACTGCTGAATTAACACCATCTGGCACTGTTATATTCTCAACCTTGAGTTGTTGTCTACCAGTTGTATATACCCATTGCGCTGGATGATAATTATTTCTTGTGCCTGTTCCGTCTTTAGAAGCAAAAAAATCAAGTTCCAATCCAAATCCTTTTTTAGGGTCTGAATCTAAGACCCACGGTGTTACAATTGCACCTATCGACATTTTTTGCCCTGGATGTACTAGAAAAGGCCTTGACCCTGCATCATTCCATGTGTCAGTAGTTAAACCTGTAAATCTTGCTTGGATTGCGTTATTTCCTTGTACTTGGTCTTGTGCTTGGTTAGACCATATCCATTTATCATTGCTGGTATCCCATCCATCTATACCATGTGCAAATCCACCGTTATAAACCATGTTAGTAGTTCCAAGAGTACTTACACTCGCTCTCCAAGCTGAATCAGTTTGAGAAACTTTTGTAGTTAAATCAGTAACTTTATTTGTTACGTCAGTCTGCACACCTTTAACGGCTACATTAATCTGTGAGGTAACATCACTAGAGTCTGCTTTTAATCTAATTGCGTTATTAATCTGATCGATTTCGGTACTAGTTGCGAAATCCTCTGGAGCTGGCGACCAATCGGTTGCTTTATTACCTATTTCTACCTTCACATTTTTAATTGTCAAATATTGTTCTGCCGTACCTGCTGCATAAACAACAAGCTCTACTTTATCCAAATTTTCGGGGTTCCATTCAAATGTTGTGAAATATCTTTTGTACTCTGTCGTAACAGCAATACTAGTACCAGATCCAACAAAACTATTTCCATCATTATAGTTAAATTGAAGATGTGAATTACCTTTAACATCAGCTGAAATTACAATGGTATCTCCATTATTAGGAAGATATTCCGATAGATTTTTATTTTCAATATTGATTCCACCGTGTGAAGTGGTTACAGTTATCTCTTTTTTATCGTCTGAAAGTTTAGAATTACCATCTGCTTGCCAGATTCTAAAACTCTCCATGTTACTACTATCAAGAACAATATTTCGACCACCAATATCCATATTGTTGACTGTGCTAATCACTTCTTGGTAACCATTATTCAAAGTATTGAATTGAGCTGTAGTTGAAGTTGATAATTTAGTAACCTTAGAATCAACTACCGTGATCTCACCATCAAGTTTTGAGGTGGCTTCATTTAATTGGTCAATACTAGACTGAGCCTTTTGTTGAGCAGTAGCTGCGTCTGCTTTTGCTTGAGTGGCATCTGTTTGGGCTTGGTTAGCTGCTGTTTTAGCATTTTCTCCAGCTTCTTGTGCTTTCTCACCGGCTTCCTTTGCGTCATCTCCAGCTTTTTTAGCATCATCTGCTACTTGTTGAACCATATTAACAAAGGTTTGAGAGGCATTCTTATCTGCCGTAGCAAAAGCTGTAAATACACTATTCAAAGTGTCTCTGTTTATAGTTGAAGTTATATTCATTTCTTTGAACAATGGAGTTACAAAATTCGTCAAATTACTCATAGCGGTTTCTAATTCTGCTGTAGGTAGATCAACGGATTTTAGTTGTTCAATATCAATGTTATATAGCTCAACATTTTTATCATATTCTTGTTTTAATTTTAATTTTTCGCTAGGGGTAAGCTTGTTATCACTGTTAATATCGTTAATATTACCAGCCACTTCATCAGCCGTGTTTTGAGCCTTAATAATTTTGAGGCCATCATCTGTTAGAATAACCTGTGTTGCGTTAGATTCTGCCATTTAATTCGCCTTCTTTCTAATCGGCCGTATTATCATCAGTTGTACTTGTATTTAGGGTGTTAGCAGCTGGCCTAGTTTTTATTGGTATCGAATAGACTCGTTCGATTGGATTATCATTAACCCAACAGTTGAACGTTAACAGCAAAGCTGAGTTGCCTGTTGAATCATAGATTGCCTTGACCGTTTCAGGTTCCATCACGTCATCTGCAGTTTTAAAGTCCATATCAAGCATTAAGTTTAGTGCAAACTCTTGACCTCCATGCACAACGTTAACGCCATACAACATGCGATTATCATGTAAGTCAACGTTGCCGGAATCCCAGTAAACATATGGAAAATCAAGCGTTTGTGATTGGTACGTTTGATTAGTCTCATAACCATAATTGAAGATGTTAAAGGCGTATTTAATGTTATAATTGCCATTCTTTAAATCATCTAGCGTCATGATATACATAGCACCGCTATTGTTACCAACCAGCACATAACCATGTTTAAAATCCATGCTTAAACGCATATATCTGTTCATGGAATAATATCGTTCAATTCGACTATCATTAGCTTGCATAGTTATTCCAGCGACATAGGGAAAACGTGAGACGGCCGATACACTGTGTGTATTGTCAGTGTAAGTTGCTGCCCAAATATAAGGCGTTCCATCAACTTCCTCAACATCAAAGCTAGCTCCGTGCCCACCATATTGCATAATCATCTTACTAATTGGCTTAAAGTTGCTGTCATGTAAAACATACATCGTGTCCTTGGTTGAATCAGAATTAATCGAACGACTAGTTAAATATTGACCGTTACTTAGTGGACACATATACTGAACGGCGCTGTATGACCCTACTACATCATCTGATCGTTGAAAGTCGCCCCAATGTTTAATACTAGTGGTATCTAGTGTCACCTCAGGGTCTGATTGAATATAGCCTGTTTCAATCGTGCCATGCAAAGTACCAATGGCACTATAGGGTGCCTGTACTAAATACCCCGTATTTTCATAGCTGGTATCAACAGTACCATTTTGGTTATATCGGCGCCAGATAAATCCCTTGCTATCAATATAGGCTGATATATTAGTGCTGCCTTCCCAAGCCTGTAAGATTAAGCGCTTAGTTTGACTGGAATCCGTGAAATTATCACCATCAGGGGTTAATGCGACTGGCTTAACAGAACTGGCATCAGCTCTAGCCTTCTCAATGGCACTACTAATGGCGCTCTGATAACCCGCTAGCCACGCTGGAGTGGCAACTGGTACCGTGACATATTCACCAAAGCCAACGGTATTACCATATGGATTGGCAAAAGATATCGTTCTTTGAATTACCCGACCACTGGCATCTAGGGCTGGTGTGATTTGGTCGTCCTTAAAGCGAATGGTGGCACCTAATGGTGGGTTAAAAGTTGGCGCTACATTAACCTCATAATATGTCCTAGGATGATTGAATAGTTGTAACATTTGTTCAGCCCACGCCTTTAAACCGGCCGCATGTTCAATTAGATTAGCAGTGATAACACCCTCGTAATACAATCCACTTTGCCAATCAGGGTTATATTTCTGATTAGCTTCATCATCAACGATATAAGCTTTTCCATCATTGGCAGCAGCTATGGTATTACCGTTAGCCCCATAAGCAATCAGCTTGGTAATTGGTGTTGAGACGGTTGTGCGTTTAATACTAGTAATATTTTTACCGAAGATTGCTTCGTTATAAACCTTATCGGCATTCAGCTGATCGACAATTTCACAAGTCTTCGATTGAACATTACCTTGTGAGTCAATTTCAACGTAGCAATCAATTTCTACGTTATAGGCTTGCAATAACGATTGTAATAGCGTTGATGCTTTAGTTTTGCCATCAACTGAGATATACGGAACCATTGCATTGGTTGTGTTAAATTTGAGCGTCCAGCCAGTATCACTAAACACGCTTGTAAAAGCAGGCTTGATAGCTGTATCTGAATCGGCCTTCGCAACTGGATAATGATGAGCCAACGTGAATAGACACAAATTAGTAAAGTTAGCGGTTGTGACATGCTTAGTGGCGGATGTATTATTCTCCTCAACACTATAAATGTGCATCACATACCAGTGACCCGACAAGGAATCATAATAAGCAAGATTATTGCCAGCAACTACTTTGTCCGAATCAGGCTGACCTTGAAGCACGTCTAATGATCCTTGGTGGTCGAACTTTTTAGACTGAGCATTTAAATTAATCGTGCCGTTATAGTTATCCTTAGTTCCTACACTGACGTCATCATCGTAGGATGTACTAGTTGTATCTGAATCGGCAAGTTGAACTTTGATACTGTCGTTTGAAAATTTAGTGGCACCATCAATAGTAAGGGTGCCAATCCGTTTCAAACTTGGATTTAGAATTAAATATTGATTGGCTAAAGCCATCGGTTAACCTCCTTATGTTGCTATAATAGTTTTGGCAGGTATTTAAGCGTCATTTGAGCGTCATCTAAGTCGCCAACCATAGTTAGCCCATTAACACCCGGCTTTAATTGCGGATAATCGGTTGACCATACTGGCGATACCAATCGTCCATTGACGGTTACGGTATCAGCCTCACAATCCATGACAATTTCTTCCCCTGCATTAGCAATATAAGTAGGTTCATTCGGTTGTGGCTGGTTGTGTTGCCAGACTTGTATATCGGTGAGAGCCATATAAGGAACTACGTATGGTACTTTTTCCTTGTCTTCCGTGATTGGGTGTTTGAGGAATGTTTGACCAAATCCACCTAAGGCTGAATCGAATTCATGGTTAGTATCTACCCAGCGACCGCTCACAATTAAACGCTGGTTTCTATCATGATAAGGCTGGCCAGTATAGGGACTGTATTGATGTAATTCCCACGTATAAACATTGCCGGCTTTCGTCATGTCCATAAATACCCAAGCATTGGTTAAGGCGTTGCCTTCATGTTTGTTAACGACTGTAGCATACTTATTTACGGTTTCTTTGATTGTTTTCTTCGTCACCTTGCCACGCTTAGACCTGCTGGTTTTAGTCACTGTTTTAGTGGTTGTTCCAGTTTTAATATTAACTTTTTGGTCTCTTTTATTGTAAAATGCACCGCTAGGGCCATATCCCCAGTAAAGTGTTTTGTAGTTGCCATCTTTAAAATTACTTCCCGGCTTGCATAGCTGCAGTGTCGCATAGGTCTTACCACCTTCCATGTGGTCACCAATGACAAACCGGCCAATTGTATTACCACTGGCATCGAGTAATGAAAATTGTACTTTTCCCATTGCCCGACCATTATGAGTACCTTGGTGTCGTATGTGATGCAATCCAGTACGAACACGATAGTTGGTTAAAGACTGAGTCATCCCAGTATACCGATAAGTTGGGCCTAGCCAAGCATCAGGTGGATTATCTGATATCGGCCCAAAGTCTTTTGAACCATTCGCAAAGGCCAATCGCATGGATGTGCTATTTTCATCAATCTGAGCGCTACCTTGATATTTATAATTACCATCGGTTCTAATGCCACTAATGGCATTGGCATCATTAGTCCACATCGCCATACTAGCAATGGGATCATTGAGCACATCAGTATCGGGTTGAATAGCATTAGCTTGGTCGTCAGGGGTTTCCGGCCCTAAGCCAAACTGACCGCCATTAAGATTAAAACCAATGTATTTTAATGGTCGTTTAGGCACAACTTGGACAACTGGAGCTGTTCGTGCAGTACCGTCAACAGTAATCGTGTTTAAGCCATTGTTTAAAGGCTTCTCAACTTGTGGCAGGGTTGCTCGGGGATCAGACTGCACAAAGGTAATCGTAAGCGTCATGTCATACATACCCGGATTAATTGGGGCTGGATCACTAATTGCGGTAATATGTCCCCAATACGTCACCTTAGGTTCAAAGCCAAATACTAGTGGATATTCTTTACCATTATCACTAGGGTCATCACTTAGTAATAAACCGCTTAAATTGTGCATCACCTGATTAAACCTGTCTTGATTATCAGCACAGTAGATTGATACCGGAATATTAATCGTCCGACTAGTAAAGTCCGTGCCATTAAACTGGTTACCATACATGGCCGGTATGTCAGTCACCTGTTCAGCCATGGCAGGTGCACTAGGCAATACCACGTTACCCATCTCAACCTGTAAATCGTCCCGGCTATTTAATCCAGCATATTCAAAATCATCTCGTTGTAAGGTCACGATTTAACCTCCTTTTTAAATTTAACTATGTAAAAAAGGGCGTCCAATTAAGGACGACCCTTTGGTTGATTATGATATTAGTACCCCATCATTTGTGAGTATTGTGAAGCTGTCTTATTGTCAGATTTGACGGCATTAACCACGTCAGATTTAGCAATGACTGCTTGTACATTACCTTGGCCTGATACTAAAGCCGCTAATAATGCAATGACTTTATCAAGCTTCTTATTACTTTCACTATTAGTAGATACAACTTGGCTATCATTGTTGCCATTTACAACCTGACTAGCCTGTGCAATTAACTGGTTAGCCCGACTCTTATTGGTCAATGGCAGCACCATTTCAGGCTTGTTATGCTCTGCAATTTCGTATAATCCGTGGCGACCGATAATGCCACCATTTTCGTAGCCATGTCCGTTACCAAGAAAACTCAATCCGCTGCCATAACGATGTTTTGCGTAGTTTAAACCAGCTAACATGTTGTCATATCCATTCCAGATATTGTTATGACCGCTTAAATGATAAGCACTAAATGTCCCCGGTTTAACTTGCATCAATCCTTCTGCATGTCCGTCAGCTAGACCGTCAGTACCACCCATAGCTTTAGGGTTACCACCAGATTCAGTATTAATCTGCCGTAGCACTCGGTTAACCATACTTTCACTAGTTGAAAGTCCAAGTTTACTCAAGGCACTTTTAACGTCAGATTTCCAACGCTGTACACCTGAACCACCCGGATCACCACTTCCACCATCATCACCAAACAAGCTGGCAAGCTTACTAATGGTCTTCCAGAATCCACCACCAACTTGCTTTTTAATCATCTTTTGGAGTGAACTATCACCACTTGAACTGGAATCACTGTCAGCATCAGATCCTTTATCTTTACCATGCTGTTTAGTGATATCTAACCAGCCGGAAGTACTCATACCATTTCTACTCCAAACTGAACCACCGTTTGTTAAACCAACGTGCAAATGAGGTCCAGTTCCTAATCCTGAACGACCTAGAACACCAAGTGTATCGCCAGTCTTAACATGCTCTCCTTGGTGAACTCTAACGTCTTTGGCATTTCCGAACTCTTGGTAAATGATTTCCTTACCAGTTGAGTCACGAGTAACGATGTTATATCCAACAGGGCCCCAGCCGGAAGGCGCGCCACCAACACGGATAACTGTACCACCGTGCATAGCATGGAATGCAGTTCCTACACTTGCAGAGAAGTCGTTACCATCATGAACACCACCACCACGTGGTGAACCAAATCCATCGGTGTGTGTCCAGCCACTACCGGGTGATTGCCAGCCACCACCGTATGAACCACTACCATCTCCACTTAAGCTAACCATGCTCCATAATGCAGACCACCATTTTCCAGCTTGCTTCTTAACAAAATCGAAGCCGCCTTTAACCATGGTTGGGAAGAATCCTTTAGCACCACCGTTAGAAAACGGCATTAAACTTTCCAATGCTTTAGCTGGATCAGATAGAATCTTAGTTCCTATATCAAATAGTCCTTTTAAGCCACTGGCAACCTTACCAAAGATGCTCTTAGCTCCGTTAATAATTCCTCCAAAGAAATTTCCAATTCCACCACCAGCAAAGTGTGTAATTCCTAACATCGGAGCTAGTCTAGCTGAATCTGTGGCATTAGCTACTTCATCGCCTGGGAACAGCATAGTTTCAGCGTTCTTTTGCTTAGAATACTCAACAGTTCCCGTTGCTTTTCTAAAGATAAGCTCTGGATTACTTGCCCCAGCTTCATCATTTACGATTGCGGGTGTAATTGAATTAATTGCGCGCCTAAAGTTAGAACTCCCAAGAGAACCAGTACCAGTTGCAAAATGAACGTGGCTTAAATCATCAATAGTCTTTTTCTTACCACCAAACTTATTGATTACCCAGTCAACGCCATCAATTCCTTTATTGATAATATCAATGACATCGTTCATACCATCTCTAGCAAAGCCTTTAAGGTCTTTCCACAGGCCACCAAAAATGTCCTTAACGCCTTTAACAAGTCCATTCCAACCAGATTTGAACTTATTGCCAAAACTTCCTAGAGTGTTCATAGCTCCAGAAGTCCAGTCACTGAAAGTCTTGCTTAATTTTTTAGTTATTCCGTAGAAAAAGTTATGAACACCATTCCACATGCTGTTCCACTTTTTACCGAACCAGTTTTTGAAACCATTCCATGTTTTCGATATCGCACTAGTCCAAGACTTGAAAACTTTAGCAATCTTTTTGAAAATACCAGCATAAAAATCATGAACAAATTTCCAGTATGAATTCCAAGCTTTTTTAAAAGCCTTACTAAATGAATTCCAATATTTTGAGATTGTTTTACCCCAAGATGTGAACAATTTATGAATGCCATTAAAAATATTGGAAAAGAATTTCTTAACCGAGTTCCACGTTTTATTCCAAGACTTTTTGAAAGACTTTCCAAATGATGAAAAACTTTTTCCTATATTGCTAAAGAACTTCTTAATTCCCTTAAGAGCGTTTTTAGTGAAGTTGGATACGGCTTTTGCAATACCATTAACAAACTTCCTAAACTTCTTGTTATGCTTGTATAATTCATACAAGGCAGCACTTATGGCAATTACAGCGGTGGCAATTGCTACAAATGGATTAGCCAGCATAAACTTGCCCATTGATACGAACGCTTTACCAGTCAAACTTGCCGCTTTTCTCAATCCATTCAAAGCAGTCGTTGCAACTTTAGAACTAACCTTAGCTGTAAACTTGAGTGCCTTTACAATGCCTTTTCCTGTTGCTTTAGCAGTCTTTGAAAGTACCGAAATAGTTTTAGTTGCAGCTTTTTTACTAACCCTAGCCGTCCATTTTAGGCCTTTGCCAATTCCTTTAGCAGTGCCTTTAACGGCTTTACTGAATAGGGTTAGTTCACGTTTACCAGTTTCACCTTCAACCTTAGGTTTAAATACAATTCGGCTTAAAGCACCACCAACTTTACTAGCTGCTCCAGCAACACCATAAAGAGTGCTACCAATAGTCTTTAGTTTAGATACCGCTAAATAAACCATGATAGCTTTTCCAACATTTTCAATGGCAGTTTTGTGTTTAGCTATGGCAGCAGTAGCGTCAGCCACTCCACTCATACCTTTAGAAGCGTCCTTAGAATGCCCTCCAATCAGCTTTAAAGAACCGGCTACCGCTGACCATGCACCCTTAGCTAAACTACCAACAATACTAGCGAATGCACCACCCATTTTCTCGATTGGTTTTTCATTTTTTGCTAAGAATTTGATAACATCACCGACATACTGTCCTGTTTTCTTACCAAGCGTTCCAACTAGACCGGTTAAAGACTTCTTAACATTATCTAAAGCACCTTTTTTCTCAGAAATTCCATCAATAGCCTTTTCAACGCCGGCAACTAAGGGTTTGGCAAACGCTACTTTCAAGTTGGTGTAAGTACCTTGAATAGCGGCCATCTTACCCTTAGTTGTATCACCAAACTCTGACCATGCTTTACCACTTGTTTTAGCAGCCTTGACCATATAGCCTTGCAATTGTGAACCGGTAATCTTTCCAGCTGCCAGTTGCTTGTTAAAGGCATCGGTCGACATGCCACTGGCTTTAACAATAGCTTTTTGAAGCTCGGGTACTTGACCAAAGGTGCGCTTAAATAGGCTGGCGGTTACTTTAGAACTTCCACTTAACTTGGCTACCCCTTGACTCAACTGGGCTATCTGGTCGCCTGATTTACCAGCTGCTGATCCATAGCTAGCCAATACTTCAGTCATGGCACGAGCTTTAGTGGCACTGTTGGTCATAGCATAGAATTTCTTCTGCATCTGATCAATAGCTCCACCGGACATATTAGCCTTAGAACGAATATCGCCAATTTGAGCCGTCATTTTAGTTGCAGCAGCATCGGATAAACCTAAGTTTGTCCATTGCTTCTTAATCGTACCCCCAGCTTCAGCTAGTTTATAACCTTCTTGGGTAACTCCTTTCATGTAACCAATTGCACTAGATGCAGCGTTACTAATTGTGTTACCAATCGCAGCCCCAATAGCAAAGTGTTTGGTTTCGTCCTTAGTTTTCTTTTCTTCATCTCGAACTAATCCTAGCTTAGACTTAGCGGAATCTAACATTCTAGTGAAAACACTAGCATTAGACTTCTTCATGGCGGAATCTAACTCATTAGTCTCACTTTTGAGCTTAGCCATACTTGTGGCAGTTTCATTAACTCGTACTTGCTGACGTTTATAAGCGTCACTAGTAGCGCCACTAGCATTCTTTATCCGTTCCAGTTCACTAGTTTGTGCCTTGTACTGGGCTTCCATGTTAGAATAGGCCTGTTTTAAACCACCTAAACGAGCTTTGTTAGCTTCAGCTGACTTACCCTCGGCTTCTAGGCGCTTCACATATGATTCACTTAAAGCCGTTGTTTGTTTATATCCCTTTTGTAGGTCGGCTAAACCTGAATTGTAATACTGCAATTTAGACTTAGCCCGATCTAATTGACCACCCATACTGTCATATGAACGACTAGCCTTGTTAATCTGGTCAGCTAGCTTTAAATATTGTTCTTCACCGTTTTTAGTATCTCTGTTAAGGCCTGCTTGACGGGACTTTAACTCATCAATTTTAGCCTTTTGAGCTTCCATTGACTTAGCTAAGCCATCTACCCTAGCTGCTGCGGCCTTTTGATACTCACCCGCTGACTTTAATGCCGTCTCTTGGGCTTTCCATCCACTAGTGTTAGCTCTAACCTCAGCGGTTAACTGCTTGAGTGATTTAACAGCTTCTGCTGAATCTAGGCCAACCCTACTGGTCATCTCACGGCCAACTACTTTTTTTGCCATTATGTTTTAACCTCCTTTTTGGCACAAGCGTTTATAAGCCATATGTTTGATTAATGGCCTCCAGTGGGTCAACTAGTTCAGCACGATCTTCTTTTTTACGAGCGTTCAAAGTTGCCATCGTATTAAAAAATGAACTATCATCAAAGTCTTTCGGTGATAGTCCCTCAGATAATAACTGTTGAGCTAGTAGGTTGAAATCTTCCTGTTGATTTTTCAACTTAAGGATTTCCTTTTTAAGCTCACCATTACGCTTGTGCCGGCTTATTTTGACGACTTAGCGTCTTCAATGGCTTTGCGTTGTTTCTGTTCAGACAACTTAATATCAGCGTCTGAAATACCATTTAAGCGCATAATTAGGTAGCCAACACCTTCACCAAAACGTTCAACTGAGATCGTGTTGTTAATCGTTTCCATTTGTTGATCAGTGTAGCCCATTACACGTTGCACAAAATCGGCCATATCATCCTGCAATTCTAAGCCATTTTTCATGGCATCTAGTTCAGTGATTTCTTTTTCAGTATCTTGTGATTCCAACATACCAATTTGAACCTTAGTAGCTAATCGAATGATATTATTAGTTGGTGTTACATTGGCCGTCTTGTTGATTTTGAAATAGTTTTTAGCATTAATTTTCATAGTAATTTGTACCCCTTTGTTTTAATTTGTATGTATTAAAAAGGCCACCCATTTGAGGGAAGCCTTTAGATAATTATTTACCAGGTGTTACAACGGTTGTTGCACTTGTTGATTTAGTATAGCCACCAAATGTTTCAGCCATAAGTTTATCTAGGCTGAAGTTAGCGTCATTTGACTTGGCAATCATATAAGGTTGCTGTACGCCATTAGCAGCTAAGAAAATGTTAGGTTTCAATGGTGTTAATACAGTACCGTTCAAAGTTGTTGAGTAAGCTGCTTCACTGTTAGTATCAGTTGAGTTATTAGATGCTTCTTCAACGAATTCAATGTTATTGAAGCATTCATAAATTGAAATGTCACCATCTAGTGATTGTGATTCAGCAATCATCGCAACGTGTGGCTTAGGCAGTTGACGTACCCATGCACCTGTAGTAGCACTTTGCGTAAACCCTTTAAGCATTTGATTAATCTTGAATTCTAAATCTAAAGCAGTTAAAGCTAGTGTAGGCATAGATTTACCATAGGCTGTACGCTTGATTTGTCCATTTCCCCATCCAGGAGTTCCAGGTGCTTCAATGGCGGATACGTTAATTTGACTGAAACCTTCGCCATTATGATCGGCAACATAGATTCCGTCAGTAGATAGGCCTTTGGTAGCGTCTTTGATTAAGTCTCCGTTATCGTCTAGTAAAGCAAAAGTTGCTTTTACAATATTATGTTTTGACATTTATAAATCTCTCCTTTATATCATTTCATTTTTAGTTAAGTAAATTGTTTTGGTCAATTGGTTGGTATCTGGATCAGTTGTGTGGTGCTGACTAGCTACAATCAACCAGCCTGCGTCTTTAAGAGCTTTTAGCAAAGCTATTTCAGCTTCAATCGGATTAAAGTCGTCTTCTAGGTCAACCTTATAAAAGATTTGAACCTCAACCCCCATTGCTAAGCCTTTAAACGTGCTATTGGCATGATAGGCTGGACTTGAATCAGTTTCTTGTAATAGCATGACTGTAGTATCAGTGTTGTCTAAATCTTCGTTAGGTATTTCGTTCAGGTAGACTTTATCAAGCCACGTTAAATTGAGGGCATTAACTATACTGGATACCTGTGATACTGGTAATAGCATTAGTCATCGCCACCCTTCTTATACTCATCTAGCATGGCGTTAAAGACATCATCTTGTGAGTCAGTTAAATTATCATCAACAAAATGGTCAGCTCTAATATGTTTAGTACCATCATTTAAACGTCTGGCATTCATATCATGATATTTATTAGTCCACCCGACAATTGATCTACCATTATGTTCACCGTCTATGTCAGTGCTGTTGTAACTTATATTATCAGCCATATGTCCGTACTTCTCGTCTTTATGTGAGCTGTAATGCTTCTTTCGCGTAACTTCCGTCAAGTTATCAGCTAGCTTTTTAGCGCCTGCTTGGGTTATTTTCTCTTGTTCAGCTTCGTCAGGGACTAGCTTGTGGACGTCTTTAAGCCAGTTTTCTAATTGGTCGACTATGTTATCTTTTGCCATAGCTAAGCCCCCTTAGTAACCTGTTTTAGCGTTAAATAATCGCAAGATAGATAATTACTAGAATCATCAATGCTGTCATTAATGACATCGTAAAGTTTGCCTTTATACTGACATTTAATGCCTTCACAAACTTTAGGATTATGCCTAATAATGACCACTACTTGCTCCAATTGTTCGGCTGTAAGTTGATACGAAGATGCAATTGATCGTGTATAGGGTGCACAATATAAACTAAACTGACTAACAAATGTCTGTTTACTAGTTCCATTAATAGGATTTTGAACAGTTTTAACAGTGCCAATCTGTATACGTTGGTTAAAGTCAACCGGAGTTAACTTATTAATTGCCATTGTCGTTCACCTCATCCTGCTTTTGGTTATACAGGCCTCGCAATTGGCCAATGATTGAATCAACAACTAAGTCAACTGGATTAACAGTGTTTGAAGTGATTGATGTCCGGTAGTACCAGTATGAACCAGCTAAGGCGTAAACAGCAGTTTCAAACAAATTGCTCACGCCTTCCGTTTCATAGAAACCCGGAACACTATTTTCGTCCCCTATGGCCTGTTTAATGTAGCTAGTGGCTGCTGACAAATAGCCTTTTAACAGCTCGTCGTCATCATCCCCATCAATTCGCAAAGATGATTTCAATGTTTCTAAATTGGCTGCCACTTAAATCACATCCTTACTTAGCCGCCCAGCTTATCACTGTACTGTGTGTTTTATTGGCGACATAATTGACTAATTACTTACTGGCTGTTGCTGGAGCAGCACTTGCTGCAAAGTTTGCTGGTTGGTCAGCAATTTGGCTGAATGAACCCGCAACAAAGGCTTCTTTATCAGTTGGTTCAACGTCAAAACGATCAATTACACGAATCTTGGTTTGGTCTTTTTCAAAAGCACCACCGCCGATATTAGTCGTTAACAATGACGCATTTTCTCGGTCAAATAAAGTAACCGCTTGTGATAAGTCACCATAATACAATGGATAAACTGGGGCTGCTGCAGTTCCAGCAGTAGGCAACCACTTGTCAGCTACTTCTACAATTCGCTTGCCATGGATTAAATATTGGTCTGGTTGTGTTGGGTCTGGTTGCAATAGGTAACGTCCCATAGCATCCTTAACTTCGGAAAGCACATTTAAGCCTGAAGTATTTGTCATTAAGAATGATGTTGCCTTAATTGCTGGGTCAACAGCTGTATTAATCATGGTAATAATGTCATCGAACTTAGCTAAGGTTGGTTTCTTAGGTGCTTCGTTCATCGCCCCAATGATTTTAGTATTGCGAGTAACAACAACTTTCTTAGCAATCCATTGCGACAACCAAGTCATGATGTTGTCAACTGTATCTTTGAGTAACGAATTAGTGGCAGTAGTAATACCAGCATAACGATGAATCGTATATTTGATGATGGATAGCTTAGGATCATCATTGTCACCAATAGTAGCTGTTTCGTCATCTAAGTCAGCTAGTGGAGTAACGTCAGTCCACTTTTCGTAAACTCGTGAACCTGTTTGTGTTGTAACAGCTTCTCGATTGACATATTGTTGTAATGAATCATATTGACGAACAAGCGTATTAATGGCTGTTTGAATATCTTGAGGGATAGTCAAACCAATTGCGTTGCCACCTTCGTCAGTAGATGAAGTTACCAAGTTCATAACTTTAGGGTCACCTTTAATCATGCCTTGGAAGTTCTTAATGAACTCAGCTTTGATGTCTTTTTCTTTATCATCAAGTGGGGTTTTGTCCTTATCCTCCATATTGGCAATTTCTTGAGCCTTACGTTCTTCTTCTAATTGTTCATGTAAAGCGTCACGACGAGCAACCGCATTGTCACGGTCTTGTTTCATTGCTTTAAATTGGTCTTGATCAAAGCTATCGTCAAGAACAGCTGCGTTTAATTTGTCGTTTAAGTCTGATACCTTTTGACCTTGGGCAATCCAAGCGTCATTGATTGTATTAATATTAGCCATTAGTTGGCCTCCTTTTGATTTTTTTCAAATAAAATAGCCAATTTGCTGTTTCGTAATTCAGCAGATTGACCATTAGTAGTATTTTCTTTTTTAGACGGCTTAGCTTTATCCTTGTCCGCCTTGTAAATTAAATTCATCAGCTTATTAACTGCAGATTTAGGTGGAATGTGTGAAATGGCATTCACCGGTTGCAATTGTTGGTCATTAGCAAACATAATTTCGTCAGCGAAGCCTTTATCGACGGCATCACTAGCGGTTAACCATGTTTCATTTGCCATTAATTGTAGTAAGTCGGCTTGATCCATGCCAGTTTTGGCTTCATAAGCGCTGGCAATTGATTGATCAATGCCATTTAAAACACTGGCTTCATGTTCCAAATCGTCAGCATTACCAGCTGGTTGTGACCAAGCCTTGTGGATCATAATTTGAGCAGTTGGTGAAATGTTGATATGATCACCAGCCATAGCAATCACACTTGCCGCACTAGCTGCTAAGCCTTGAATGTTAACTGTTACATTGCCAGCATAATTCTTTAGCATAGTGTAGATTTCACTAGCTGCGAAAACGTCGCCACCATTGGAAGCAATATCAACTTCAAGTGCTTCGTCATCACCATCGTCATCATCATCACCACTGTCATCATTTAAAATGTCAGCAACACCCGAAGGCGATACTGCTGGCATTCCAAAAAATTGATAGAAACCGGCTGTTTGATCATCAACAATATCACCTTTAATCATCACTTTCTTTGTCATCATTATCACCTCCTTTTTCTGATTTAGCAGCAGGCATTTCATCTGGGAAATAACCAGTCTGCTGTAGTAGCCAAGTTGCTTGATTAGTAGCAATCGTGCCATTTTTAGCTAGCCCTGATAGGGTAGCTGCAAACGAGTCTCCCAATGGGTCGACAGCGGTTCGTATGTTGGCCGTTATCTTAGCATTAAGTTTGTTATCCAACTCAGCTAAAATCGCCTGTAAATAGCGATTAAGGGCGTTGGTGTACATACCTTTAATTTGATCGATATTACTTTGCTGGTCACCTTGACCGTTTAAATAGCTATCAGGAATTCCAAAGACTTTAGCAATTTGTTTACTCGTCCAATCTGTTTGACTTAACAGTTTAGTAACATCGGCTTTCATTTCTAGTGGCTTGTAATCTTCAAGTTGATCAATAACTACTGGACCACCGTTTGAATTGTTCACCTGTTTCATGAAGTTGCGTGAACGGCTAGCCTTCATTTTCTCGCTTAGCAGTCCACCATGTTGAATAGATAGCACACCAGGAGCACTAATTGAACGTGCTAATGCAGCTAACGTTAAACTATTAGATGAACTCTTGACTTGTAACTCATTCGATAATGCTTTTAATGGACTGTTACCTGTCATACCGCCATCGGTACTAGCCCAGCGAATATGAATCATGTCAGACTGCGGTACATATTGAAGAACACCCAAATCAGGCTCATCAAAGGTAATCGTATAGGTTAAACCACTGCCATCATCTAATAAGTAGGTTTGCACTTGGCTAGGTCGCAAATATTCCCAGCGTAAATCTAAACCGTTAGGATTGCGCCAGCGATATGCAAAACATTCACCACCCAATAACAATTGGGAATACATAGACTGCCAAAACGTATGTCCGTTAGCTGTCGTGCTGGGATTGTTTAGAATCCCTTGTGCTCGTGGCATATTGGCCGTTAACTGTATCGTAGCTAAGTCCCCAGATATTTGATTAACCGCTGAATAGATATCCGAATTTTCCAAAGCATCCTTGGCACTAACATATTCATTACTACCAGTTGGCGACAAAAAGTTAACAACGTTATCATCTTCAACCGGTACACTTTGAATATTAGTTGAATTATTGATTGCTGTTGGTGGTTCAAAAAAAGGCATTATTAATCACCTCCTTTTTGGCCAGCGGTTACGACTTCTGAAAGCCAACCAACTAAAAACAAAGCTACAGCAATTGCTAGAACACCTTGTGCTTGACCAAATAAAAAGGCTGCATATACTCCAGCAATCATACCTAGAATAAAGCACAACACATCAAAGTAACGCCAGATAGTTGCAAAAAATTGTTTAAAAATCATTCATATCATCTCCTAGCAATCCCGATTCCGGGTTATTAAACCATTCAAGAACTTGTTTTTCGTTCATACGTTCGACCTGTTTATCAGGATTGTTCACATCTGCAAAGTCTTCAAAGTGATACATGGCTTGGAATAAGGCGTCAATTAACGCATCAACTACATCAATCTTCAATGTGGCCTTAGCTTTATCGACTTGAATACCAATTTTATCTTCATAAATTTCAGCATTTAGTAACGCCTTTTCCATAATTCGATCATCCAAGCGGTCGACTGAGCCTTCAACAAACATTGTCTGCAAAAACTTAGTTGGATCTTTCAATTCACTAGTTCGCTGCCGAATGGCTTGCAACGGCCATCCTGAATTTAAATCTAATTGTTTAATTGTAGGCGTTAGTCCCCAAGCGTCATAACCAAAGAAAACAACTTCCAGTCGATGTTGCTCAACAAATTTAAGCAACCACTGATAAACCTGCTCATCATTGATTAGTCCTTGTGGGTGGCTACTAATTGTGCAAAATCCTTTTTTAGCTAAGTCCCGATAATTAATACCGTCTTGCTTTTCTTTAGCTTCAATCGAACCGGCTTTCTGCCATGGGATAAAACTATGCTGATAAATAAACCATCGTGGTTTACCATTATTATCACGATAAGGGAATACAAACGCTAACGCCGTGTTATCACTAAACATCGAGTAGTCAAAGCCAATATAGACTTGCCGATCATCAAAACTAAACGATTGCACAATGGCTTTTTCAACGTCAGGCAGTTTCAAGAAGCTGTCAGTTGATTGTTCTAGCCACAAGTTAAGGTTTTTGTTTTGAAAGTCGTTGAGTGTGCCAGACAAAGCGTCAGAATCACGCTTATCCGTCAAGCCGTTTAGCAAAACTTCTCGTTGACTTGGTAAATCTAGTAAGGGATTACTTTTAACCCACGTATCGGGCTTGTAAGTTTCATTCAAATCATCCTGCGACCAAATAAGTCCCAAATATGTATCAGCATCACGCAAATAATCCTGTTCCATGGCTTGCTGAATCATACGCTCATCATCATGGAATGGTACGGTTGGATCGGGATAAGCCGTTGAAATTTGAATAAATTGCTTATTGCGCACCTTAACTTGGCCTGACACAATTTTAGAAATCTTCTGCCGTGTCTTAATTTCACCAATTTCATCAAAAATAGCCGTTGTAAAATGAAACGAGTCGTACTGACCGGCTTCATGACTGATTGCTCGCAGCTTGTTGTTGTTACTGCTCATCACAACTTGGTCAGATTGAGATGACAATGTCCGTGTATCTAATCCACTATCTTGCATTAGTGTTTTAAATGGTTCAATTGTTGCAATCTTGGCTAACATTGATTTAATGTAGCCCAGAATCTTGCTAGTTTGTTTGTAATTAATGGATGAAACTAAATAGTCTTGGTTAGATAGTCCTAGTGATTCAATTAGGAAACTATATGCAGTGATAATCGCCATAAGGTAAGTTTTACCTTGGCCACGTGAAACGGAAACAATAGCCCGTGAGAAACGCTTACCACCGTCATCATTACGCCAGCCAATTAACATCGCCATAATGAACTTTTGCCACGGCATTAGTTTAGTTGGTTCGCCTGTATCAACGTTCGGACAAATGGAAGCAAATTTAAGCACTTGATCCACTCGCTTTACCGAATAAGCAAATGGGAATTCAACGCTACCTTGTCGTTGCAAGTCTCTAATATGGCGGAAAGCCGCTAACTTGATCAAATAACCAGTAGTTATCTTCTGATCTAAAACATCTAAAGCGTACTGAGTTCCTGCGTCTGTATATTGTTGGCGAATCGCTGAGCAGTCCAATGCTTGATAAGCTCCAATAACATCATGTGTTTGTGTTAAATCAACCTTCATTATTATCCTCCTAAAAATTCTTTCATACGATCAGCGACGCTTCGCTCGTCTTTGTGGTCATCTAAGTTTAACTTGATTAAATCACTACGAGATTTTGGCGACAATCCCAGTTCAGCGCCTAGTTTAGTCAGATTTTTAACCGCTGAGTCGTAAATTTGAGTCATAGGATTACGTTTGTAGCCCACGAAGTCTCGACCAATTATTTTGCCGGTCTGATCTTGTAACGTTTTATAGATTTCTTGGACTTCACCGTTTTCCTGAATATGTTTATACGCATTGCGATAAATCTCGTATTGGGAAGCATATTGCTCTACAAGCCCGCTATCAATGCGCTTAACCGGGGTATTGTCTTCTAAAAAGGGAACTAATCGACGCCAAACGACCTTAGCCTGCCGGCCTAAGTAAGCCGGTGGTGTACGTGATAATTGCCCGCCGTTAACGTCTTTATCCACTTTTTTCATTTTATATGCCTCCTTTCATTATTTGGTGACCCCCCCTACCTAAAAATTTTCAAAAATTGTTTCTATCACAAGAAAACTGCTATGTGTGTGCTCTTCCTTGGTCGTATAAGGGGGCGGGGTTTGTTTTAATTATCGTTGTGACCAATTATACTTAAAAATTTAAAGTCGCTTAAATCGAACGACAGGCGTCTTTAAATCAATTGTTCATTAGCACAACGATTGACGATACATCATTGATTGGTGTTACGCTTTGCAGCTCATTGCCTTGGCCTGTGCCATAGTATGATTGTTCCCAGTCCGTCTTAGCACGATGGCAACTCCCACAGATTACAGCTAAGTTATCAACGCTAGCTTTCAATGTTTCATCAAACTCAATTGGCACAATATGATCCACTGTCTTAGCAGGCATGATAGTGCCTTGCACTTTACAGTAAGCACATAAGTAATGGTCACGCTCCAAGACTCGTTGCCTTAGATGTGACCATTGCCTTGTCCGATAGAAGTTGTATTGCTGACGCTTGTCCTCATTACGATAACGTATAACAGTGTTGTACTTGTGTGTGTATTGTTTGTCATTGCTGCGTGCCCAACGTTGCCGACTGGCCAAATACTCAGCTTCATGCTCATAGTGCTGCTGACAATAGTGGTCAGGGAAAGTGACCATCGCATGGCATCCTAGTTGTCTACATCTTCTAACTCTCGGCATTGTCTACACCTCCAAAATAAAAAGCCACACAACAATTAAGTTATGTGACTTTAATGTTATAACTACGAGATGGTAAGGATTTGCACCCTACAACTAGCCACTGGGTATTTTTGCTAACTCAGTGAGGTTGGTCCCCGCAGAGATTATCAATCTCACTGTGGCTTTACCTATTCCGCCACATCTCACCTGGTAGTTGTCCCCGATGGTTTCCGAGTAGGACTTATGCTGGCCTTTCATGTATCTCCACCAGACTTCTTTTGTGTTTGCCTTTCCGCAGCTACCAACTACGTCAAACACACCAGTTATAAGACTGTAAGGAGTCGAACCTTACTAAGCACAAAGATTTCCTATTATTTTTTATCGAAAAGAATCGTTAGCTTAAAACCGTTAGTCTCTTTTGAAACTACCCAAATTTCACCCAACCGAAAGAAATGACTGATATTAGTTTCGTTTATTAGTTTTATATGTTGTGGCTATTTATCAATTCTTTCGATAATACTAATATAAAGCGAACCTTATTAGCATTTCATTCCGATTTTATTCGTTTTTTTGGCTATCTTTGAATACTCTTAAATCTTCAACGTCCGCAAATGCCCACGAAAATTGTAATAAAGCTTCATTGCATCGTTCCCAATTATGCGTGTTATTGTAACCAGTTAAATCTTCAATCGCTGTCCAGCTTAGCTTTTTGAAGTAGCGTAGTTCCAACACGTGTCGATGTTCTCTATCTAGTCCTGAGCATGACTGTAATACCTTAGCTAGTAAGTCCTTAGCTTGAGCATGTGCTGTGAGCTTCTCTTCATTGCTATTGTCTACTCCATGTACTGAAGGCATACCACTAATTACTGGCGATTTTATATCAACATAAGCTACATGTGCCATATTCTGGATTGCTGGGAACTCTACTTCAAAAAAGTATTTAACATTCTTGATAGTCTTTTTCTCGTCCAGTTCTGGTATTAATGGCACGATTTTCTACCTCTCTTTTTTGCATGTGTTTTAATATTAAACTCTTTAGCCAGCTTAGTAATATAAGCTTTGCAATGATTCATTTTCTTACATATCTCAGCAGTTGTTAACCCTCGGCCTGCTAGGCTAGCCACCTTGATTGCATCAATTTGATGCCGTCTCTCATACTCTCGCCTGCGTTTATCCCACACCGCATCAGGCTGCTTGATAGTTGAGTTCGTCCTATATCCCATCAACTCCGCTTGTTCTGCTAATGCTTGGCAAACTTCACAATCACAGTACAAGTTGCTAATATGTCCTGCCTTCACAACGGCATCTAGCCGACGATTAAGTTCTTGGGCTTGTTCTTTTGTTGGTCTAATTCTCTTCTTAACTTTTGACATAGCGTTTATTCCACCTCACTAGATTAATTTTATAAGCTTCACTACCTAATCATTAATTTTTCCTTGATTACACGTAATCTTACGATCTAGCTCTTTTTTGTCTTAGTTCGGGATAAGTTTTACGTAATTCCCTAAGGTCATGGGTCACCGTACTTCTTGCAACTCGCACTTCACCTGCAATCTCAGCGGTATTTGTGACTCCCTGCCTGAATAGCTTCTCAATCTTTTTGCGACGATTAATAATTTCTGGTATATCTTTACCACTTCCATACACTTCAATATCACAGCTAGAATTTTCCATAGTTATTCTTCTATATTCTTCATAATTTCCTTCATCCAATAAATCATTCAAGTATTCTTTTTTGGACTTGATAGTCTTCACTTTCACAATTACCATGGCTTCTGGAGCATCATATTGGCTTACCATATGTCCATCTGCTTGAGAACCTCTGGTAAAGTTATCTAATCGCCACTTATTCAAATCAGAAGCATTTTTCGCTTCGTAATATACTTTCTTAGATACATTGCCAATTAATCTAAACATCGTTTATACCTGCTTTCTGTATTATATATTGACGCTGCATTAGAGTTCCTCCTACAGTGAAACATTCACCTTTACCGAAACATTACTAAGTTTTTTCTGGAGCTTACGGTTAATCTGTTCGACCAGTTCGTCTTGATCAATCACAATTGCACTTGTTGCCTTTTCAATTTCTGCGGTAATAATTTTTTTAATCGATTCCTCTGCTATACCATTTTGACGACCGTATCTGTCTGTAGTTTGGAATGCATCCTTGATAGCTCGGTTGATGGATGCTTTGATTTTTTTATCAATCATCACATTGATTTCACCAGCATTCTCTTTCATGTACTTTTCAATTTTCAATGACATTTGTTCTGGTGATAGAATGGTTACTTGATTATTCATTTAGAGTTCCTCCACTTTAAAACTAAGTTCAACACCAACTCTTACCATAACGGTAGCTAGATCAATTGCTTCACGCTTAGCGTCTTCTTCAGTAGCAAATATTTTGGCTTCCTTTTTCGGTGCATCCCATGACACTTGATTCATGTAGCCTTTATCATGTTTGTTTTTCAGTACGTAGAACTTGTGTTGTTTGACCTCAAAATTAATTTGTTCACCAATTGGACTAATCGCAGCGTGTAAAATATCTGCTTTTTGTTTTGCCTTTTTCCACTTGCTAAAAGGAGTAGCGTTTTCGATACCCACATATTGGTGTGTTTCTACTCCTAACTTTCGGTAATATCTTCCATTAGCTGTGTTTTTGATTACGTACATTGTTTTCGTTCCCCCTAGTTAAAATTGCGTTTACGCCATTCTTGATACTGTTCTTCAAGTGCTTCTTTAATCCGATCTAATTCTTGCAAAGTATAATCATTGCCGTACAATTCACGGATAATATCCTCTGTTGTCATTTCTGTAAGTCTTTTCATAAATTCCTCCTAAAATGGTAATAGTATTTCTGCAATCACACGGTTAAACTGCTTGTTTGTTAAATTGTTCATCGCTCTGTGTACGTCTGGACGCTGGTTGACTAAGTAGTTAGTGTGGTTATTGATCCAAACAATAGTACTTATCATGTTTTGATTGTGCTCTTCAAAAGTTTCGTTAATAAAATTAGCTACAATAAGTTCTTCACTAGTTAAATTTTTAAAATTCATAGCTCCTCCACATAAATTTCTACTCGTGGTTCTTCTGAATAGAATTTTCCCATCTTAACGTCTGTTATTAAGGCGTCATCTCTCCATATAATCCCCGTGCAAGCATCTGTCACTGCTTTAAAGTAATTATCTATATCTGGTTTTACAGTCGGTCTATGAACTCCTGATAGCCTCCTAGCACGTTCTGCTTTTGATATACTCTTTTGCACTGATCTAAATACATTTAACACAACATACAACTGACCCTCTAAAAGCTTACCGTGGTACTGTTCTCTAGCGTATTGCGCTACTAGTTCCTTGTACGCTTTTGATTTAGGTGGATCATACGTGCTTACAAACTTACCTCGACTAACAAACCTTGGACGCCCTTGCGCTATTGGTTCGCTTGGAATTGTTAATTTAATCAATTACTCGTATCCTTTTCTCTTGCGGTAAGCCTTATTACATTTAGGGCACGGATTAACTTGCACTCCAATTGGGCTTTCAACATAAACCCTTCCAGTTCCTTCACATATTTCACACATTAAAATATCGCCATCCTTTTATCTTGAGTTTCTTTAAATTTAATAATTCCATCGTTTTTCATAACGCCCTTATACATTCTGCTTAACAATTTTGGATTATATATCTTAGATAATTCGTCACTATTGAGATTAGTAGTAATAATCGTCCGATTGCGTTTGTTTAAGACGCCAAACAATACTTGCTGTACATATTCACTTGCTTCTCTGTTATCACGCTTAAACGAGGCCTCACTGCCCAAATCGTCCAACACAAGCAAGCTAACCTTACCTAATAAGTCCACCATCCGGGATTCAGTGTAATAGCTATCAGGATGATTAAATGAATCTTTAATCAATCGCAACAGTTCATTGACTGAAATAAACAAGCATGAAGCGTTAGGTTTAATATTTTCATTAACGCCTTTTAACATCGAAATTGCTAAGTGCGACTTACCAACTCCAGGGTTACCAGTAATAATGGTATTAGCTTGATAATCACGGTTAAGGTATTTGCCTGCAATCTGTCGTGCTTTTTTTAGATTAGTTTCTGCTTCTGTACCGCTATTGACCTCGTAGTTACCAAAACTTGCTTCCCATAGGTCTTCATCGTCTATGATTGAATCTTTTCTCAAAACGTCCCTAAATCCCCGATGGTAGTTGCTAAGTACCCCCTTGAGTACTAAGTCGTTTAAATGCTTTTCCCGTTGTTCTTTAACACATAATGTACAAAAGGAATTGTGTTCATTACCTACTCTTACTAGTTTCTGATCAGGGTGGATTTTACAATATTCATCAGTTAAATTAGCTTGATTTAAAAGATTAAAACTCAAGTCCTCCATATGAATCACCGCCTTTATTTGTTTTGCTTTTCTTAACTTCTTGGTTTAAGTAGCTTTCAAATTTAGTACCAAACAGAGTTTCTGGTCTCAAATATTTAGCCATATCTGTACCACTCCATTCAGCTACTTTAATATTGATTACTTTCTTGAAATCTTCATCATTAAAGCCATCATTAAATCTTGCTTTAATTAATCGTTGTGTTTTAGATCCACTAGCTCGGTACTTAGTTCCTGCTTTTTCGTTCAGGTAGCTAATAATCTCTTTAAATGTTTTCAAGTCGATATGCGGTTCATCGTTAGATGAACTATATATATTATTATCCTTACCTAACCTAACCTTACCTAACCTAACCTGTGGTGACGGTTCGTCGACGGCACGTGGACTTAGCGTATACGAACCATTTTCATCTTGAGATAATTGCTCTTTTTCATCGCCGTAAATTGTTGTATTGTAGGTATCTTTGCGGATATAATTGTGAATTTTCCAATCCTTAATTACCACCACACCAGATTCAAAGGCAAATATAAAATTCTTAGTTAAAAGTAGTTTTAAATCGTCATCACTAGACCCAATCATTCTCTTAACTGTTTTGGCATTCGATACAAAGCCATCGTCATCAGCGTGCATATTTAAATGGAAGTACAGCGCTTGCGATGATAGTGGCATATCCAAAAATATATCCGTATCTGTTATTTTCTTACTGAACATTCTTCTTTGTGCCAATTAATCACCTCCATAGTTCCCTCTTATTCCTAACTTTTGTAAATCTTCAATTTTTAACTTAATACCAGTAACTGGTACGTGATACTTAGCGGCAAACTTAGCTGATCCAATGCTCTCAATCTCACTGTGATGTGCTCTACACAGTGCCATTACATGCCGTTGTGAGTGGTCAATCTTGTTCCGATTTGTCCGTCCAACCACGTCGACGTGATGAATGTCAGCGTGTTCCCCACAAACGATACAGACACGATGTCTACAACATTGGTAGATAAAGTACTGCTCTTCTTTCGGTAACAACTCATAGCCTTTTTTAAACGGCACACGCCATTCGAACATAAAATCGATAACTAGGTCTAGTAACGTGTTAGCATCGCTAACAGACGATTCTGTGGCGTCTGATAAGCTGATAGACTTACCTGCGGTATAAAACTCGTACTGGGTATAGAACATTGATTTTAAAAATTCACTCGGCACTACGAAGTAAGTTTCAATGTCATGGAGCAATGCAAAGAATAATCTTCGTTGCTGTACACTTGCTTTTCTTGGATCTGCCACTTCAAAATCAACGTAGAACTCGCCTTGCCCACCGCTAACAGTTTCCAAGTGATCTTGATTCAGTGGTCTATCGAGATGAATCACCAAATCTCTGCCTCGTTGTTCCGCTCTTGCTCTCTGCATTTACATCACCTTAGAAGGGGAGCTGATCATCTGAAATATCGATTGATTGTCCACCATTGTTAAATGAATTATTGCTATTCCTCTTTGTTGAATTAGCATTATTTGTATTGCGGTTATCTGGTAAGTCGAAGTCTGATACGTCAATTTGAAGCTGTGTTTTACCGTTATATTCATTAATTGACAAACTTCCAGTTACTACTACATGGCTACCCTTTTTGTAGAATTTTTCTACTGTAATAGCTCTCGTTCCCCATACTGAGCATCTAAACCAGTCAGTACCATATTCTCCGTTATTATCAGGTCGATTCTGTCGTACAGCCACATTAAAGTTAGCCACTTTGTTTCCACTTTGAGTTGAGTTAACTTGTACATCATTGCCAATATTTCCAGATATAGTTATCTGTCGCATAATTACTTACCCGCTTTCTCTGTCTGTTTATTAAGTTGGTTAGTTACCAATTCGATTAATCCGATTGCAGTATCTTCCTGTAATTTTTCAATGGAATCTGAATTAACTTTTTTAAGATAAGCCTTAGAAACTTTTTCAATCGGTGTTTTGGTAACACTTGCCATACTGTTAAATAATTCTTTTAAAGTCTTTTTTTGTTCATCATTTATCAATTCGGGTGCCTTTTGAGCTTTAACATTTTCTTGAAATGCGTCTGGATCTAAATCGTCTGTGGCTACATTGAAGAATTTTAATAAAAAATATTTCTCACCATAAGTGAGTGCTTTCCCAACACCTTTTTCTCCAGCTGTATCAATTCCTTGTGCGTACCACTGACACTCTAATTTTTCATCTGGATTATCTGAATTAACCCACGTCATAGTCATCATTAATTCGGTAAATATTACGGTAGATCCTTTTCGATTCTGGCTTGTTTCGGTGTTTTTATTAGTAATTTGCGGTATTAAAATTAACTTTTCTTCATCCATCAAACCATGAATTGTACCTAAGACATCTGACGACCCAGCGTACGAATACTGTGAAGCTTGTTGGGATTTTTGAATGTATGGTACTTTTTTGTGGATATTTTGAAGCTTTTGATACAACGTTTTTTCACTCATGCTTCCACCGCCTTAACTGTTAACTTGTCTGCCTTACGTTTAGCTCTATAAGGTAGTACCATTCCTGTTTCAGTGTCGATTAACTGACCACCTTCACGAACAATGAAACGACCTTCTGCAACGTAACGCTTAATCGCCGAAACATCTGGTTCACGCTTAATCAAGTTCACATCGATATCAGCTAATACTTGAACTACTTCTTTTGGCTTAGCATTGTCAGTCTTAACTACTTGCCACCAACTAGGCTTGCTAGGATTACTAGCTGTTCGTACATACTTGAATGATTCTGTTTGGAACTCTCTCCCATCGAACATTTGAAGTTCTTTCTGACTAATTTTATTAATCTCGTCTTGAACTTCTTCAATGGATAAAATGATTTCTGCTTTCTTATTCTTAAGTCCACGTAACTTCCGATCTAACTTAGTGCGTTCCACTTCAAATTCATCAATATTATTCACTTGCGTTCTCCTTTCCAAATAAGGCTTCAATTTCCTTGCGTTCTCGTTCTTGTTCGTATTCACGTTCATATTGTTCGAACTGTTGTTGATTCATTTGTGTTATACTTCCTTTGATGTTATTTGTTTTCGAAGTCCGCTATTGCCGTAGCGGGCTTTTTATTTTAAATTCTTAATTCTGAACACCTTCTTTCTTGTATAATCGATATGAAAGGAGGTGAAATTATTATGCAACTTTCCAATGAACAGATAATGAAACTAATTGATAAACATATGGATGCTGTTTGGACTGAAGAATCTATTAAAGCAGAAATGAAATATGTTGCTTCCAATATCCAAAATTCATCTGATACCCAATTGAACCAAGAACAGATCAATGCCCTTGCTAATTCTCTTCAATACATTAACAAGATCACTACGAAGCAAACATTAATCACCCTTTTTAATGTATTTACCGAGATGGGTATTTTTGTTGATTCAAATGACCAGAATTAATACTCTCTGCTTTAAGAATATTCATACTAGCATCATTTACTAAGTGCTCCTCGCTACCACAAATAGCGTCGAGTACTTTTTTAATAGGAATGTTTGGACTAAATACTTCTCCACTTACCATTGTTATGAGTGTTGATTCTTCACCATCAGCTTCAACGGATTCAATAAAATATGATTTCAAATACAAATCTTCTGTAATCTTTACCAGCTTCATTACTTCTCACCTCTTTTAATTGAGTGACCAATTAATCCAGCCACTACTACTGAGATTAGATAAAACGCTAATTGCCCTAAACTTACTGATACAACCATTACAATTCCTCCAGCCATTTATTAACTTTCGTTTTGATAAAAAAGTTTCGCTTAAGCTTGCTAGGTTCAAAAGCTGCTGCACTCAAGTTGTCGTTTAAAAGAAAAACATCAACTGAACTTTTAGAAACTCCTAAATATTCTGCTACTGTTTTTTTGTCCATTAGCATTGGATACTTGTCATCAGATAATCTGTTTTCGTTTACTGCCATATCTACGCTCCTAACGTTGTTTGTCCGTCTGCTACTTGTAAGCTAGTCGTTACTGCTTGTTGGTCTTTCATAATTACTAATTTGTTCATATTATTTTCCCTATTTCTTGTGTATAATTTAGTTAGCTCAATAAAAGGTGGTTAATTAATGATTTACTAATTAAGTAACCAGATAACGAGAATTGCTCCACATATTCCACCTAGTGCACCTAATAAAAATCCACTAAGTGCTATTAATCCACGTTCATGGTCTTCTAACCAACTTTGTATTTTCACTTTTGTTCTCTTCTTTCATGCATATAATTTAGTTAAAGGGTGGTGATACAAGTGAATTCAAATGAAAAATTGTTAAATACGATAATTGAACTTGCTGACGATAGTCGTCCGACCAATATAGACCCTTCAAAAGTTCGCAAAGCTTCTACTCTAAGCGATATGGATTTTGCACAATCTCTACTTTCGCTTGAAGGTTCAGGATTTATCGAACTACAATTTGGTAGTGATTTGTTGACTGATATTTTAATCTCAACAAAAGTTCCTACTAAGTAATATCAAGGGCGGTTCCATTAGGAACTACTCTTTTATTTTCCAATCATTTGCCATCAAATCGTTATCTCTTGGATTCCACCAACTATAAATTTTTTCTCCATTTCTATATATATCTATGCATCGATTTGATTTAGAAACTTCAAATGTTAGTTGATCCCCTTCACTCTTACGGTAAAACTGCTTGCCCGTTTTAAGCGATTGCTTTACTGCTTCTTGAATATTCATTTAGTTCTCCTTTTCTGTTATTTATTCATCAAATTATCGACTTAACTACACCGCTGACTCATCTTTCATTTCAATCATTGGTAGTATTCCATGTTCCTTTAATAGTTGATAAATAAATATGTGGCCCTTTTGTGTCCATTTAGTTTGAGGTTTAATATCTGGTCTTCCGTCTCTGTGTGAATAAGGAACTGGGATAGTATGCGTATAACCGTTTTTTTGATATTTCTTATACAGGTACCAGCTTCCAGACTGGCTGTACTGAACACCTAACCGATTCAATAACTTATTTAATTCTGGAGCTGTCATACCATAATTTTTAGCAATCGAGGTTACCGTTACCACTCCCTTATTCGATAATATTTGATCGTAGTAATCTGCTTTAGGCTGAAGCTCTTCAACTCGTTGTTCAGCAATTAATCTACCGTTACGTTCAACTTCTACTTTTTCACGTTCGTTCTTTAGTTGAGTTGCCAGACTAATAATCGTGTCAGGATTCAGCAAAGCCTCTTCAATCTTTTCATCTGTCATATAAGCACCATGCTTTCGGATTGATGGCAGAACTTCTTCATAAATCCAATCTTGAAATGGCTCTGCTGTGGGAAGTTTACTTTGACCCGCCAATTGATAAATTCCTGGTTCACTAATCACTGTCATAGTTTGAGTCCCAGAGGGGGTAACGATTCGTTCCTCCCTCATATACTTCGTCTTAACATGATCTTTAATTGCTTTTCTCGTATTTTGATAACCAATAGCAGTCGCTACATCTTTGCCAACAAAATATGGTTCGTCATTAATTAGTACAGTTCGTACTTCGTTTCCTTCAAAGTTGAAGTTTTGTAATTCATTCATATATGTTCACTCCTTTTAAATTCCAAATTCATTAATCATGCTAATAATTAATTTTGTTGCTTCTGGTCCTTTAGCTTTGCCACTAAGTACTTGTTGAATCCACGATGCGGTCGAACCGAATAGTACTCCCGCCATGCGATAAGTAATGTGGTTTTCTTTCATATATTTTTTGACAGCTTCACGACCTGGCTCTGTTCCTATCAATAAAAACGCCCCCCTTATTTTTTCAAGTGATTTATCAAGTAGTTATTGACAATTCAATCATTCGTGATAAAATTAATCCATATTAAATAAGCAATCAAAAACCTACTACTACTACAATTCCTCGCCAAAGTTATTGTTTTGATAGGTCTGTTTTTTGTTGCTTAATTACTTGATGAATTTATTATCAACCATAAGTGATAAAAAGTCAACACATTTTCTATCATTTGTGATAATAAATTCGTCATATTAGGGAGCGATTACCGATATGACAACGATAGAACGCATTAAAAAAATTTCAAAAGAGCGTGGATGGTCACTTCAAAAAGTGGCTGAAAAGGCTGGAATTGGAATTAATAGTATTTATAGGTGGAATACAAAAACACCTAGTACAGCCTCTTTACAGGCTGTCGCTGATGTCTTAGATGTTTCTGTAGACTATTTATTAGGTAAAACTGAAAAAGAAGAACCTGTGAATGATACTCGTGACATGGAAGTTGAAGAAGCACTTAATTCAGTACGTATGTATCAAGGGAAACCAATTAGTGATGCACAAAGAGAAACAATGAAAGGAATTATCAGAGCTTATCTAGATGCTCAAGATAAAAATGAATAGCGTATGAATAACTTGATGACTTATCTTTGCAATTATGCTTATGACCATGGCATTGGTTATCAATTAGACAGAACTTCATACAAACCAGATGAAGTATCTTTTTACATGGAGTTAAATAATACTGTATACATCAACACAAATTACATAAATGAAGAAGAAGTTCCCTTTCAGTTTGCACATGAAATAAGCCATGCCTTGAATGGAGATAAAGGCTCTAACAATTTTTCTGCCAATTCTGTATATAGCAAAGAGGAATATAAAGCTAACAAACGTGCAACAAAAATACTTTTAGAATATTGTGATTTAAATGGTCTAACTTTTTATAATTCAACTGAATTTATGGACGCTTTTGGAATTCCATCCAAAGCAGGATATGTGATAGATAATGTATTTGAGGAAAAAATAGGTATTTAATTAGTCTTACGTCCAAATACTGATTGACGTTAAAAGCTGTACATATTTTTGGAGGTAATCAGAATGAAAAAAGTGTTAACACTTGGTGTTATCGCCATTTCTTCATTAGCGCTTGTGGCTTGTGGAAATAATAACAAAGCAGATAAAGACTCTTCATCAGTTGAAAGCATATCAAAAAAGATTGATTCTGGTGACGATAATACAAGTAATGACGATCAGCAAGTTTATGCTAAAAAAAATAAGATTGTCAATCCTGATAAAGGAACTATGGAAATTTTAGGATTTAAACAACTTTCTTATAAAGGTAAACCGGCATTTGCCGTAGAATGGAAATTCACTAATACCTCTAAAAAACAACTGACTGCAGATGCTATTGATGAAGCTACTCATACATACTTCCAAAAGAACGGAAACAGTGAGCAGTCTATATCAAGTGAAGACGTTTATATTCTAAGTGCAGACCAAGCCAATTACAATTCAGTTGATGATGACGACGATGATGCTTATAACCAAGCGATAGCTAATTACAATGCTTGGGGCACTGAATCTGATAGATCCAGCGAAGACAAGATAGAACCTGGAAAATCTATTAATTTACTGGGTGGAGAATTAATAGTCCCTGTATCAAAAGAAGATGTTAAAGTTCAAATTGGTAATCATGATGAAGCTGATACCGATGTAGATATGAGTAAAGACAACTTCATTATCAAGTACAATGAACTTAGTTCAAAACATTTTACTAATGATTTAGTTGAAGAATTAAAAAAGGCTTATGCAAATGAAACTAGTGATCAGTTGTCTCAAAAAGATGAAAATTCAAGTGATTCTAATTCACAGTCTCAGGGTAGCACTAATGAAAAAGTTAGTAATAAAAATAAAAATATGGGTGCAACACAACAAAAAACTCAAGGAGAAAAAAACAGAGAACAGGGTTACGACCCTAAGGGTAATAAAGTAATGCCTGGTCAAGACCATGCACCAGGCAGTAATGTATATGGAAATGAAGACGACTGGGTAAAAGGACAAGATCAAGATAACGGAACAGACAGCCCTACTCAATCGGCAATGGACGATCCAAATAGTGATGAGAATAAGGCAGCTCATGCTAAAGGTGGCATGATGTACGGTGCTCCAGACAACGTTACCGAAGGAGACTGGCAACGTTCCGAAGATGCTGCTAACACCAAATAAAAAAGCCACATCCCCTAACCGCCAAGTAAGATGTTAGAACGTGATTGGCCGATCATTGCAGCTAACATCCCTGGTATTTTCTTAGGATTTTTTACATTCTATACCGCGTTACATTAATACTTTATTTACAAAGGAGCGAATAGTTTATGGAAACGAGTATTATGACTATCATTGGAATAATTATATTTTTTATTGGAGCATTAATAATACCTCTTGGTCGAACTTTAAATGTCTTACGTTTCTTTTTTGGTGATCGTAGTATGTTTACACAGATGTTTTGGGGGATTATCTTTATCTGCATTGGCTTATTTTTAATCATACTTGATAGCCCTCAGCTTAGATGATATCTCCTTTCCACTCCGGTGACTAGATACAGTCCGACTCTGTATGTGGGAATAGTGGTTACTACAATATATGTAATAACCACAAAATAAAAAAGCCACATCCCCCACCGACCAAAGTTTGGGATGTGACCTAACCCTAAAAAACTACATTAAGTAGTCCTCTTTTATATTGTCTATTTTAGCATTGAGGGCTACTTCCGAAAAGAGAACGGAGGTTCGCCATTATGGCATCATTTGAAAAAAGAGGTAAAAGAACTAGAGTTGTCGTATCCGTCATGCAGAGTGGCGTACGACGTAAGGTATCTAAAACATTTGATACAAAGAAAAAAGCTAAGGATTGGGCAATTATGATGGAAGCTGATAAGCTTCAAAACAGAAGCATAATAGCTTCTAGTATGACATTTGCCGATTACTTCAAAATGTGGATGGAGACTTACAAGAAAAACGATATAAGACCGTCAACTTATAATACTTATATTTCAACATTAAGACACATAAAAGAATCGTTTGATGGGATTACCCTTGAAAACTTAACGTATTCCCTTCTACAATCTAGACTTGATACCATCGGTAAAACACTTTCTAAAGGCACTATGACTTTGATTGTGTCTAGAATTAAAGCTTGCCTAAAAGATGCTCTTTACGACAAATATATTTTAGATGATATCTTCACACGGCTTAAACCACATGGTATAGAACGTAGCAAAAAAACTAACGCTTTATCAGTTACAGAATTTGAAAAATTACAGGATTATTTATATCACTCTAAATTAGATAAAGCTAGCCTTGCGATCCTTGTAGCATTAGAAACAGGAATGCGAATTGGAGAAGTGCTAGCCTTGCAGTACAAGGACGTCTCTATTCCCTTTAACAACATTCATGTTAATAAATCACGTTCTGGGAATATCGTTGGCAAGCCTAAAAATAAAAATTCTGTGCGTGATATAAAAATAACTAATGAGCTAGCTAATATAATCAGCAATGAAAAAAACAATAGTACAGAATTTATTTTTAATTGCAGACGCCAAACAGTAAGAAATCGCCTCGATTCACTAATAAGCAAGTTAGATTTACAACCAATAACTATTCATGGGCTTAGACACTCACACGCCTCTTATTTGCTTTATAAAGGTGTTTCAATTAACTACGTTTCGGCTAGACTTGGTCATGCAAATACAAGCATTACTCAAAAAGTTTACGCTCATATGCTCAAGGAAGAGAAGACCCGTGAACAAGATAAAACGATAGAAATATTGTCAGTGTCCCCAAATGTCCCCAAAGCGATAAACAAATATTGATATAACGGCGTTCATAGTGGCTAGAATGTTTCAGTATTAAATGGCCAATTATTCCGCATTTCCCGTGTGGAGTTCCAATAAAAGTAATAATAAAAACTACGAATATTGATTTCATCTCCTTTTAATTCCAACTTATACGGTAAAAATTGAATTTTATAACGTTTAAAATACGATTTTAGTAATTTAGCGTATCTAAAAACTGTTGATATACTCGTAAACTGACTATCTGCATAGTCAGCCAATCGTTGGTGAGGGTTATGGTACATAAAATCAATTAATTTGTAATTGTAAGAGGCTTGATAGAATTTCAAATAAATTGTATAGATAGGAAAATCTTCTTCTTTTATAATTCGAAAATTTTTATTATGGTCGTTGAATAATCTGATTTTCTGATCGGTCGACTTGAATAACTGCTTAAATTCTTCCAAATAATTTAAAATTGATTTACCCGTTACACCGATTACTTTTGCTAATTCTTTAGTAGAACACCATGCCCCGCTTTCTAGTAGATAATCTAATAAAACCACTTTTTTTAAAGATGTGGCTGTTAAAAACGTTTTCATTTTATACCTCACATAAGATTTAAATTTACTACAAATAAGCTAAACTTTGTCAGCTAAAAAGTTTTTAAGTAGATTTCTTTAAATATTTCCAAAAAAAACTATTTTGTAGCTATTTATATCATATCCGTTCTAAAAAATACATATTTAACTCAGAGGTATGTTAGTGAGAATTCATCAGTCAAGTTAGTGTTAATTATCTTTAAATTACGCTATGCTTAAATTAAAAAACGGGGGGTCGTCTGTATGCGATTATGGCATGAAAAGTTAATTTCTAAACTACCACGTGCCCAGCTTTTAGGACAGCATCGAGAAATTGCAGCCTTACGAGGTAACGGTTGGGGTAAAAAACATGCAACCGTTGATTATGTTTTTACTCATTCTCCTTACAAACTTTATCAATTTCATCGATTAGTATTAGCTGAGATGCAGTCACGAGGTTATCATCCTAACCCTAAATGGTTTGAACCAACTTTCCGTGGTTTCCATTGTCCGCCTTATTTAGAATTATGTGCTTGCCCACTAACTTCCCCAATCTATCCAGAACATGATCAACAGTATTTAATTGAATGTCTGGAAAATTTAGAGTCTAAAGGAGTTCGATTATAAGCCAAACACCCGACGGGTTCTAATAATATATTTATAATAAAAGGCCAATTCTTACGAATTGGTCTTTTTAAGAATTATCTTTTAATTACATATTCGTTCTCTAATCCCTTACTTACCAAAATTTTCAGCAATAATCGTCTTGGACTTAACTAAACGGGCCTTATTATTACTAAAATCTTGGGTTAAATATGCATAATAGAGTAAATCAACCACGTACAATTGAGCTAACAATGACGTGGTTGCAGCAGTCCGTAACACTCCACTTTCACCACCGTCATCGTGCGTTAACGTAACAGTACTATTTTTTGCGATAGTACTGTTACGTTCATGCGTAATAGCGATTATTGGTATGTTTAGCGAACTAGCTACTCTGGTTATGTGGCAACTTTCCTTAGTCTCACCTGAATCTGAAACAACAATTAATACTGAATTAGGTTTGGCTAATCCGACCGCCATTAGATGTGTATCTAACGTTTGGATGACAGACTTTCCAATTCGAATAAATTTTTGTTGAAAATCCTCTGCCACTAAATTAGATGCGCCCATCCCAAATACGTAGATATCATCTGCTTGCTCAACAATATCGGTTGCTTTTTTTACATCATTTTTAAGTAATATTTGGTTGGTTTGTCCGATTGCATGACTTATTCGAAACTCCAGCTTATGTTTCATAACATCCAAGTCATCCGATGGATTAACTTCGGTATACAAGGAATCATCTACCTTTATTTCTGACGCAACTTGAATCTTTAAACCTGGCAAACCACTCTTACAAATTTTTTTTGCTAACCTAACTACAGTCGCCGGACTTACTTGAGTTCGATCAGAAATTTCTTCGGCGTTCATCTGAATCACCTCTCGCGGATAATCGATCATAAATCGGGCTACTTTCTGCTCAGATCTTGAAAATTTTTCAAAATCGTTACTCAATGTAAATAAAATATTTTTCATAAAACTTTGAACTCCCACATATTTGTCAGATTTAACATTAGCTCCTAATTATAAATTATAGTAATATATCCAAAAAGACCGGAAAATATCCGATCTTCTAAATTTGAATACTTAGTTAATATAGTTATTTTATCCTACTATCCATTAATACGGTATTATCTTTAGTCTGTATATTTGATTCAATTTCGTCAATCTTAAAATCGGATGTGTTAGTAACAATCGTCATTGTAACTGGATCAAAATCAGCGTCAATAATTTTTTGCCAATCAACTGTACCCAATACATCTCCATGTTTAACAGTATCGCCCACTTGAATATTTAAATTAAAATACTTGCCATTTAACTTAACAGTATCGACCCCCATATGAACTAGGACTTCTTCACCAATTTTATCCATAAAACCGATTGCATGTTTTGTGTCTGCTATCATAGTAACTTTCCCATCTACCGGGGCATAGATTTTAGAATTAATATCAGGTATTATAGCTACTGTTTTTCCCATTACTTCCTGGGCCATCATTGGATCACTTACTGTATCGATTGCAACTTTCTTACCAATAACAGGAGCCGTTATCGTAGTCATTGCAACATTTGGATCAATTACCTTCTTATTTCCATTTTGGGATAAAGCATCTGTCTCAACAGTTGTTGCTTCTCCAAGAATTGCATCCTTTGGAATTCCAAAGAAATATGTTGCTACAAATCCACCAACGTATCCTGCTAATAACCCCAGCACATAAGACATCATATGTCCATTCGTAATCAAAGGAACTAACGCTAATCCTGATGGGCCTATGGCAATGGCACCAACATGGCCTAATCCACCAACGACAGCTCCCCCAATTCCGCCACCAATACAAGCTGTGATAAACGGACGACCTAATGGTAAAGTAACACCATATATTAATGGTTCTCCGATACCTAAAATACCAACTGGAAGAGCACCTTTAATCATATTTGTAAGCTGTTTATTTTTACGACATCTGAGCCAAAGTGCAATCGCAGCTCCAACTTGTCCAGCACCTGCCATAGCTAAAATTGGTAATAATGGGGTCGAACCAGTTTTATTAATCATTTCAATATGAATCGGCGTTAAGATTTGATGAAGCCCAAACATAACCATCGGCAAGAATAGTGCTCCTAAAACGAATCCAGAAAATGCTCCGCCGACATTTAGAATCCAATTAATAGCTCCAACTAACGAACTTGAAATAACACCAGCTATAGGCATAATAATAAAAATTGTAAATACTCCAATTATAAGTAAAGAGAGTGCTGGAGTTACTATAATGTCAATTGCATCCGGAACCCATTTATGTAACTTTTTTTCAATTAAAGAAAGTAACCAAACGGCAAATATTACACCGATAATTCCTCCTTGACCAGCGCTCATTGGTTGACCATTAAAAATATTATGCAAAGGTGCATTAATATCCATTCCAGGTAATAACGTTACCGCACCTATGACACCGCCTAATCCAGCTGTTGCACCAAATTCAGTTGCCGCGTTAATTCCGACATAAATTGCTAAATATGAAAATACACCATTTTGAATGAATTTCAAAATTGCGACAAAATCAGTATAGCTTTTACTTATATCTCCAGCAACAATTAAATTAGACATTACCGCAGCTACGCCACCAATTAATCCAGCTCCGACAAACGCTGGAATTAACGGTATAAAAATATTCGAAATGGATTTTAAAATTTGCTTAATTGGAGTTTGTTTTTGCTTAGCTTTTTGTGCAGCTTTTACTTTAGCAGCCTTAGCCTCAACGATTTCTTTATCAGTCATACCGGTTGTATCTATTTCTATATTAGGAAATGGTTCACCCAATTTAACGCCAGCTTCTTTCACCATTTCATCAGCTACTTTATTTACAGTTCCTGGTCCGACAATTACTTGGAGGGTGTCTTCTTCAACGACTCCTAATACCCCATTAATATTTTTCAGTTTTTCGATATCTACTTTGTCATCATTTCTAATGGTCATTCGGACACGAGTCATACAATGAATTAATTTTTCAACATTTTCGATACCACCAACTGCGCCGTAAATTTCACGTGCAATTCTTTTAATTTTTTCTTCAGATGTTTCTGACATAAGTTCTCATCCCCACTTTATATTGTCTTTCTAACAAAACCTTTTGCTACCTGCAGCCTCTTTTTTGCTTCATTCAAATCGACATCAGTTAAGATCATAACAATGGCCAACTTCACATCTTTACCTGCCTTTTCAAACATATCATTCGCTACTGTATAACTTACATCCGTTGCTTCCATAATAATACGTTTTGAACGTTCCACTAATTTGGCATTGGTGGGTTTCACATCTACCATTAAGTTCTTATAAACCTTTCCAATCCCGATCATTGAGGCTGTAGATAGCATGTTTAACACAAGTTTTTGGGCTGTCCCCGATTTTAAACGCGTTGAACCAGTTAAAACCTCAGGGCCCACTGATATTTCAATGTTAATATCAGCATGTTTACTAATTTTAGCGTGATCATTACAAGCAAGACTAATTGTTGCTGCACCAACTTTTTTGGCATAGTCTAATCCACCAATGACATATGGTGTTCGTCCACTTGCAGCAATTCCAACGACAATATCTTTATTAGTTAAGTTTTGAGATTGCAAATCCTTAGCACCTAGCTCTGGCGAATCTTCAGCTCCTTCTACAGCAATTGTCATAGCTTTCATTCCACCTGCAATCAAGCCTTGAACCATCTTAGGGTCTGTTCCAAAAGTTGGTACACACTCTGCAGCATCTAGAACACCTAGTCGACCACTTGTCCCAGCACCAATGTAGAATAAACGCCCTTTTTTGTTAAAACTAAGGATAATCTGTTTGACAGCTTGTGTAATATCAGGTAGCACCTTACCAACTCTTTGAGCTACCTTTTGATCTTCAGAATTCATTATTTTTAATATTTCTGCTGTAGATAGCTCGTCTAAATTCATAGTTTCCTCATTACGAGTTTCCGTTGTTAAATCACTTAAATCAATCATGCTGCTCCTCCTTGTATGCGCTTTCATTTACAGTTACATTTTATAATAAAAGAAATAACATTTCAAATAAATATTTTATTATTCTATTTTTAAGAAATTTAATTTCTTAAAACTGTTAAAAGTACTAACATATTAATTAATCTTGATATTCATTTTTTAAATATCACAACCTACCCCCTTCTAAACTTGCAAATATGATAGTGTACAGAAGTTCTCCCCCCTCATATACTTTAGTTTGTTAAATCAAACTTACTAAAAATATTTGGAGGTAAAGTTATGACTGTTGATGTTACGAAAGAAATGCAATTTAGTGATGCTTTTGCATATATTGATGATGGTGTAGAACATGGTGTCCTTAGCCCATTTGAAACCAAAGAATTAATCCTAAAGAAAGGCGAAAAAATCGCCGATGGATTTAAACCACTTGATACTGATATTAAAATGTTAAAAGATATCCCTGTTAAATTACGAGATGGAGTAACCATTTATACCGATATTTATTTACCAATTACAAATGACAAAGTTCCTACCTTAATTGCTTGGAGCCCTTATGGTAAAAGCGCTGGAACTGCACCAAGATATAAAAATCTTTTTAACATGCTTGGAATGGGTAATCAATGGAATTCTGGATTGACTAAATTTGAGGCACCTGATCCAGCCTACTGGACTCGTCATGGATATGCAGTGGCTAACCCCGATATGCGTGGAATCGCTCATAGCGAAGGAAATACAACGATGCTTGGTTCACAAGAAGCTCAGGATGGTTATGATTTAATTGAATGGATTGCCCAACAAGATTGGTCCAACGGTAAGACGGCCCTAACTGGTACTTCCTATTTAGCTTGGTCACAATGGTTTATTGCTGCTGAAAGACCACCACATTTAACTGCAATTAATCCTACCGAAGGTTTATCAGATGCATATCGTGACTTGGCCTTTATCGGAGGAATTCCTGACAAAAACTTTATTGAACGCTTAGCCGTAAATCATGTCAGTGCAAATGATGCCAAACGTGAGGATTTAGCTAAAGAAATGGATGCTGATCCGTTAGTTACGGCTCCCGTTTGGCAAGACAAAATTGCAGATACCAGCAAAATTGAAGTTCCCGCTTTTGTGATTGGCAGTTATTCCAACACATTGCATACCATGGGAACATTCCGAGCTTGGCGCACCTTAGGATCTAAAGATAAATGGCTCAGAATTCATGATCGTCAAGAATGGCCTTATTACTACGATAAAAATAATACGGAAGAACTTCGTCGTTTCTTTGACCACTATTTACTTGGCAAAGAAAATGGATGGGAAAATACAGCTCCTGTTCGCTACACTACCATTGGTTTTCAAGGCAAAAATGAGACAGATATTCCAGCAACTAGCTTTCCACCAGCTGGTGTGAATAACCAACCATTTTATCTCAACCCCTTAACTCGGACTTTGCAAGAAAAGCCTTTGTCACAGGCTGCCACAGTGCAGTATGTAGCTAACGACAATCCTGGACGTGTCTCATTTTTAACTACTTTCGATGCGCCGGTCACGATGGTCGGTTATCCTAAGGCAAAGCTATTCATGGAAGTCGACGGTTACGATGATATGGATATCTTTATCATGGTACAAAAATTAGACAAATACAGTAATGTGTTAAGTGAGTTCGTTGTACCTAATCACGGTGCAGCCCTCCAAGACTTTACTCAAGAAAGTGCCTCGGCCCTACGTTATAAAGGAGTCTGGGGCCGTCTACGAGCTTCAATGCGTCATTTAGATGATAAGATGAGCACGGATGAGATTCCTGCATATTCATTTGATCGCGTTGAAAAGTTGGCACCAAAAGAAATTGTCCAATTAGATGTTGTTTTAAGCCCAATGGGGATGACTTTTGCTCCTGGCGAATCGTTACGTTTTGTAATCAGTTCCAAGAATGAATTAGGTTCTGTTATGCCAGGGACTCCTGGTGCTACCCCTGACAATCAAGGTATCCATATCCTTCATACCGGTGGCAAATATGATTCCTATTTACAATTACCTATCTTAAAAAAATAGAAAAGAATTTAGTTGCTTAACTAAAGGATTTGTAGTATTAATGACTATAAATCCTTTTTTTGATTGGAGTCACAATGAATTTAACAACATTAGAATACTTCGTTCAAGTAGCAACAGAAGGAAGCCTAACTAAGGCTGCTGATAAACTTTTTATTTCTCAACCTACTTTAAGCCGTCACATGAAAAATTTGGAAGCTGAATTAAATACTCAACTATTTGTTCGTCAAAGTCATTCTCTAAAACTCACCGAAAATGGGATTACTTTTTTAAAAGCTACGACAAAAGTAATCCAAGACGTAGATGCATTAAAACATTTCTTTGATCAACACCAAACAGCTAGCAATCCAACTCACTACCTTAATGTGGGCTATTTAGAAAATTTTCGTTTAGAAAAAATGTATGCAGTCCTGGACCAAATTAGTCATGAGAATAATATTCAGTTCTCGCTCTTTCCAGACACCCCAACTAATTTATCCAAAGGTTTATCTTCTGGTAAATATGACTTGATTTACTCTTTAAGACCCTATACCACTGACAATGTATTGTTTAAAAGCACGGATTTTTTAGAAAATCATCTTCAGATTGCATTACCAATTAATCATCCTTTAGCCATGAAACCACAACTTTCGTTTTCCGATTTAAAAAATGAAACTTTTATTTTATTAGATCGAGATAAATCACCAATTATTGTCGACAATGTGTTAAGTCAAGGAATCAAAAATGGCTACAATTTAAAAGCAAATTATTATGTTAAAAATTTAAGTCAGGGACTTTCAATGACAGCATTGGGAAATGGATTAGCCTTCCTATATTCTGCAATGAATGACGGCCAATTGGAAAAACAATACCGTATAAAAATTAAAGATTTAACCGATAATTTTGGTAATCAAAATATTGTGATCGCAATGAAACGTTCCGTAGATAATGCATTGATTGGATCTATTTTCGAAAAAATAATCGATACTAAAAAAAATAGATAAGCTAGTTAACTAGCTTATCTATTTTTGTATTTTCACAATAAAAAGTCATGCTCTAGCTCTAAAAGGTTTAGTTATTTATGAAAACTCTTACTTCCTAAACCATTCGTTTCTGACTGGCAAAAACTTTAACATCTGAATTTTCTCGTTCCCATAACGTACTTTTATTTTTAAAATATGATCCATCCTTCGATTGGAAACCTCTAAGTATTCATTTTTTCCTAAAATATTATTTTCTTCTTTTTTAATACCAGATTAAATGTTAACTTTCCGTGATACTAATTTTGCTGATCTAGCTGTTTTAGTTTCTCTCAGGCATAATAGTATTTTGATCAGCAATCTTTCTAAAGATTAAGAATTTCGCTACTTACAAAAAAGCTTATTACGTTTGTTAATTATCTCTAAAAAAACTGAGACTAAACAACATAATAAGCTTTTTTAATCCAATTGGTTTCGGGCTGCGTTGATTTTTTTCAATACACTAACGGTGATTCTAATATCTTGTTCAGTGAATTGATCTAGTGCTTGTTCTAAGCGTCGTTCTAGTTCTTGATGAAATTGGTGATGAACAGCCTCTACTTCCCGACCTAGATTGGTAAGCCGCAAATACGTATCCTTTTGATTTCCTTTCATATGATATTTTTCAACAAATCCATATTCAACAAGTCGATTGACCAGTTTAGATATGGCCCCTTGAGTCATATTTATATACCGCAATAAATCATTAATTTTTAAATTATAATCGGCAATCCATGCAATCACATCTAATTCTATAATGGAAAGTTTATTCAGGTTCTTTATATCATTGTGGCTGCCAATTAATTCTTTAATGGCCCTTTCATTAGAATGTTCGCGGTAATTTTTTAGTTCCTTAGCTAGTTCTTCATTCATTTATATTCCTCGACATATATATTGACTTTATAAATTTTGGTGCTATATTAAATATATTCCAAAGAATATAAAAGTACAAGAAAAGAGCATATTATGAAAAAAATAACAATTGTTTTTGATCACCCATATGGAAAAGAAGCTGGTTACAATGAACCACATAACCGTTCTTTTACTTCTGCTCTACTAGTTGCTGTGATACAGGCGTTAGAAAAACAAAGCGCTCAAATAGATTTAATTGACCTACACCAAGATCAATTTAATCCTGTAATGACTAAAACTGATTTACTTAATTGGCGAACTCACCCTTTCGTTGACACTCAAAGTCAAAACTACTTCGAAAGGCTCCAAAATTCAGATGAAATCATTATGTTATTTCCAATTTGGTGGGAAATGATGCCTGCAATGACCAAGGGTTTTATTGATAAGGTATTTGCCAAAGGACAAATCCAAGAACATCGTGGTATTACGCGACGACTATTTTCATCGAACACCAAAGTTAGAGTTCTTACGGTATCTGGTGCTCCAACCTGGATATACAAAGTTCTCTATGGGAATCCTGTTGGTCGCATGTTAAAACGTGGCGTTTTTAGAAAGTCTGGTGTTAAAAATTTTAAATGGCATAATTTTAATGCCGAAGACGTTTCTCCTAAGGCTCGTGCTAAAATGCTTAATTCAGTAGCTAAATATATTTAAATTACCTTTTCCCAATTAAAGGCTAAATTATTTTTGATCAATATTAAGTTTTGATATTGGAAAACAAAACTCCTATTTATTAATAAATAGGAGTTTTTATGTGTCACTAAAAATTTCTATATTTAATGTTCAATAGTCACTACACCATAAGTTTCTATTTCTTAGGTTTACTTCCTTTTTAAAATTGTGATTATCGTAGATAGAATTAATAGCGGTACTAGTAAAAAATACACAAATTTGTTTGATTTCTTCTCTCCAGTTTGAGGAAGTTTTTGATATTTTTTAATTGCACGCTTTTGATGGACTGAGTTTTGCTTTTTTATTTTATCACCTGATTTTATCAGCGTATTTAGTTTAAACTTAGTTTTATGTGTTGACTCAACTTTCTGCCTGTCATGATGAGGTTTAAGGCTTATTTTTTTGTGTGACTCTTTTCAGTGTTAATCCTTACCTCTCGATTTGGGTGAATCACCCTTACTAGAATTATTTTAATTTGTTTAAACTTCTTTGGAGAATTGCCACCAACCACCTCATTTTGTTTGTTGGCTTGATATACCACCGTTTTTTCAACGTCTTGATGGTAACTATTAATATTATTAATCGCCCTAACAATCTCAGGGATTGGTGTATATCCCTCTATGATTGGTGAAACTACACTCCTAAAATTAGTACCGTCAACCGCTTGCCATACTCCATAATATTTTTGACCCGTGACCTGATCAATTTTTACAATTCGTCTAAAACTAAGTTTATTTTTATATGTTGGCTCAGCTAATTGGCCGTCATCATATTGATAATAAATTACTTCTTTTACCGCACGTTGTTCAAAATCCATTTTTTCTCCATGTTTTAGATGTACTTCATACATTTTTATTAGCTTATCTTGGTCGTAAAACACCCCATTTTGGGGATAATCATCACTAACCAACTCGTAGCCTGCCCACTTATATTGATTAATCGCATCGACTGTTCGATAACTATCTCGAGTGCGATAAGCTCCATTTAGTCCTTTTTCGCTTAATTTTTTTCGAGTTGTATCATCATAGTATGTTACTTGAGCTTTTTCGTCGTTAATTTTGTATACTACCGTTTCTTCTATATCTTTATGGCTGCCATCAATGTTATTGATCGTTTCAATTGCCTCAAGAGTTGGCGTATAACCAATAATTTTCGGAGAATCTACTTTTTTAAAGTACGTTCCATCAATTGCTTGCCAATTTCCATAGCGTTTCTGCTTTGTTACTTGATCAAACTCGATAATTCGTTTGAAATCAAGTTCGTTTTCATATATTGGTCCAGCAGGTTGACCGTTATCATATAGATAATGAATCACTTCCTTTACAGTACTTTTTTCTGGTTGCTTAACGATTTTATGTTTTAAATGAATTTCATACACTCGAACTAATTTATCTTGACTATAGTTTGCTCCATTCTTAGGGTAGTTATCACTCACCAACTCATAACCCATTTGTTTATAACGCTGAATTGTATTAGCCGTTCGATAAACATCTCGACTACCATAAACACCATGTAGGAGTTGCTCACTTAGTTTTCGCCCTATCGTATCATCGAAATATTTCACTCGAGCTTTTTCGTCGTTAGCTTTGTAAACTACTATTTTTTCGATATTTGCGTGATTAACATTGATATTATTGATGGCCACAACTACTTTAGGCAGCGCCGTATAACCTTCTATCTTAGGAGAAACAACCTTCTTAAAACTTGTACCTTCAGTTGCTTGCCAAATTCCATAGTATTTTTTTCCTGTAACCTGATCAATTCCAACCATCCGACTAAAATTAAGCACACTTTCATATACTGGTTTGGCTAAATGACCATTGTCATATAGATAATGAATCACTTCCTTTACAGTACTTTTTTCTGATTGCTCAATGATTTTATGTTTTAAATGAATTTCATACACTCGAACCAATTTATCTTGACTATATTTTGCTCCGTTTTTAGGGTAGTCATCACTCACCAACTCATAACCCATTTGTTTATAATGCTGAATTGTATTAGCCGTTCGATAAACATCTCGACTACCATAAGCACCATGTAGAAATTGCTCACTTAACTTTCTCCCTGTCGTATCATCGAAATATTTCACTTGAGCTTTTTCATCGTTAGCTTTGTAAACTACTATTTTTTCGATATTTTTATGATTTTCGTTAATATTAGTAATTTCATCGATCAATTTTGGTACAGCGGTATAGCCTTTTATATACGGAGAAACTACTCTTTTAAAACTAGTTCCATCAACCGCCTGCCAATTCTTATAATTTCTTTGTTTTGTAACTTGATCAGTTTCTACCTTCCGTTCAAAATTAAGTACATTTTGGTATATCGGTCTGGCTAATTGACCATTATCATAGCGATAATGAACGGTCTCTTTCACATTCCGTTTTTCAAAATCAGACTCTATTCCATGCTTAAAATGAACTTCGTATATTTGATCGGTTCTATCGTCAGTATCAAAAGTAGTTCCCGTTACAAAATTATCACTAACTAATTGATAACCTTGTTTTAAATAATCTTGGATGTCTGCTCTTGTAGAGTACTTCATCGTTTTACCACCCTGGCCAGTTAGTACACGGACTCTCATGTTAGTTCCAGTATTATCGTCAATATACTTAATAAATGCTTTTTGAATTGACGTATATTTCATGGAGTCAATTTTAAAAAATTGTTTAGTAGGTAATACGCCTGTGGATGAAGCGATAGTAAAGTAATAGACGGGATCTTTAGCATCATAATCAAATTTTTTCTTAAAATAACATCCCCCGTTGGGGTCGAAAGGATCACCTTAAATTCTTTCGTACGAGCTGTATATATCATTTTTATAGCGTGGTATTTATTATCTTCGATAATTTTTGGTAAAGGCCGTACACTGTCTTTATCAATGGTCCCTTGACCATTTTTATTAGTAGTTACCATCGCACCATATGGATCGGGAAAAGCATCATCAGCTTCACCCTGTAAGCGCCTGGTAGTGTTACCAAACTTAAACGATCTACCCACGTTATGCCATGTGTCAGCTTTCCATCCAAAAGCATTAGTCACTCCATAGATACCCAAATTCCCACCGCTTCCACCAATTTGGTTACGGGTTCCTTTGTAAAAAACGATCCCAATTCCGTCTGCGATTCCCTTTAAAACTCTAAAAACATTCCTTACTTTCGTTTCTTTTCCTAAATTAATTGCACCATCAATTCTAAAATTGTGCCTAAGGTCTATTCCTCCTTTAAAAGTGATATTGCCACTTTGCCATGAACCTGTAGTAAGCTTTTGCTCACCGGTTATTGGATTGTAGTTACCTTTGGCACTCCCGTTCTGATTAAAGTAATCTTTAAAATTATCTTTGTTTACATACACATTATCCTGTAAATCTGTTTTATCATTTGGTTTCACTTTAATTTCACTGTTTATAAAATTTATATTTTTAATAGTACCTTGATTTTCATGGATTTTCTTAGGGGTTATTAGAGCTCTGTTCTTCACTTTTGTATTTTTTAGTGACCAATCGTCCTTAATAGTTTTTGGATCGACAATCCGATTTTGATTTTTTTTAAGTAGCCTTGAAGCTTGGTTACTATCTGCTCTTTTATTAGTATCATTGGATTTTGATGGTTGACTATGAGTCTCTGTTTTTACATCAACACCCACTTCCTTAGTGGTTTTACCATTCTTAGTTAGCTCTAATAACTGATTTGTTTTTAAAGAATTAGCATCTTTATAAGTATTCACTTTTCCAATCTCGGAAGCCTGAGCTACATCTGCATGCTGTAGATAACTAATACCAAGTCCTAACATAGCTAAATTGATCAATGTTAAGATCCTCTTAGGTTCGAGACGTGGACAATATTTCTTTTTATTGAACGATTTACCAAACTTTGCAGTCAATCTAAGTCACTCCAATTTAATTTTAAATTTAAAAACATTATTCATTACTAATCGCATTATTCTAAACAAATGCATCTATGGCTATCCTCCCCTCATTAAAGGTTTAAAATTTCATAATGTGCTTCTAATTTTAATTTAGGGTATTAACTGATTGTAACTATATTTCTTTTTAGGATATTATGGCCCTTAAACGGGACATATTTTTTATATCTAAAGATTATCTGCATAATTTAACTGGGGGGATTAGTATGGAATATGTTCTTTTCTTTTTATTTTTCTAAAAAACGACCGTGCAGGCATTAAAAATTAGTCTACACGGTCGTTTTAAATGATTATTTTTGCTTTTTAACATTATAATTTTGCAATGGCATTTTTAAAAATCCTTTTTTGCTCCTCCATTTGTAGTACATCTAAAATAAAATATAATTTGTTAAATTCTTTGTTGTACTCTATTTCAGAATAGCCTTCTAATTTTTTTCTGATACCCTTAAAAAAAAGTAACAAAATCCTTTCATACACGTGCTCTTCTTTCACTTGAAACTCTTCTAGTTTTGAAATATAGTATAGCGCCAAAGTTGGTTCTTGCTGGTATAAAAGAGAGATAATGGCGTTACTTAAAAGTCTAAACCCTTCAACTACTTGTGGGTTAAGATCATCCAATTCATGGACATGCTTTAATGCATTACTCAATAGGATGCTCAAAGTTTCTGGTTCAATATAAAATAGAGAATTATTAAACAAAATGATTTCATATCTAGTCCAAGAAGACGTGTTAATCAAGTATCGATATAAAATATTCTGGTTCATATCCAGTTTATAGTGATTTAAACGAGCAATCAAAATCTCACAAAGTCCGATTAAATGCTGATATTCAGTGTTATGAATTTTTGAATATTCACTTTCCAAAATTTTAATAATTCCTTTTAAAGCATTAGCATCACGCTTGTTAAAAAATTTTTTAATTCTGGATAGATAAATATTTATATCTTTAGGTACGTATCCCCTATCAATATATTCAAGCTCAGTTAAAGTTACGTGTAAACGTTTCAGTAGCTCGATGAAGTAATGGCTGTGAATGTCGGCTTTTCCAGCAGCAAAACGATTATAGCTGGATTTAGACATATTATCCCGGATGAGATCATTGACTGTTAAATTTTTTTCTTTTCTAATTTTTGCAATTGTCTTACTCAAAACCATGTTCAATTAGCCCCCCTTTTCTAATGACTAATAAATATAAACTGATGAACAGACTTAGTAAAGGAAGTTTAATTATCTAATTTTATTTATTACTCTCGCTACTGAAAAATAATGAGCTCTTATATAAAAAAACTAGCCAATCAGTCATCGATTAACTAGTTTCTGTAATTTACTTTTTTATAAACACATCTTAGTTTAATTCTGGAAACCAAATTTTGATTTCTTTTTCAGCATTTTCAATGCTATCAGAACTGTGCACCACATTACGTAGTAAACCGTCTGGCCACTCCCGTCCCAGGTCTCCACGAATGGTTCCGAAAGCAGCTTCCGACGGATCTGTAGCACCTGCCATCCGATGAAAAACATCAATAACATGAGTTCCACTGGCAATCATCGCCACGATTTTGCCTTCTAACATATATGTTTCGATTTCCTTAAAGAATGGTTTATTAACTAATTTTTCATAATGTTGCTGCAACTGTGCTTCCGTCGCTTGGGTAACTTTAAGCGCATCAATTGAATATCCTTTCAGTTCTAAACGTGTAATTACTTCCCCAATATGCCCTAAACTAACACCATCTGGTTTAATTAAAATTAAAATTCGTTCTTGTTCCATCAAAAACTCCTCCATTTCATGTATAGGCTTAGTGTTATTGTACTAAATATATATACGATAAACACTGTAATATGATCCAAAATCATTTTTACTTAGATTTAATTTAAATGAATCCGTATGATACCATTTAAACATACTAGAAATGGAGCTCTAACAATAAAAGGAGATGTTATTATTTTAAACGCAAATACTGCTACTAAATCCGATTACCCTTTAATTCTCAAAATTTGGGAAGCATCCGTTAGAAAAACTCACCACTTTTTGAAAGAATCAGATTTACTTTTTTACAAGGAAATCATTCCACAGGCTTTGGATTCAGTAAATTTAATCGTCTGGAAAAATCAAAATCATAAAGTGGTTGGTTTTAGTGGTATCGATAAAGACGAGCTTGTCATGTTATTTTTAGACCCCCAATTTATTGGCCAAGGTTACGGTAGAGAAATATTGTCTACTTTAGTACGCAAATATGATATTAAAAGAATCGATGTAAACTCGCAAAATGTGCAAGCAAAACGTTTCTATCTAAAAAGTAACTTTAAAATTGATTCAGAGGATCCAGTCGATGGTTTTGGTAAACCTTACCCTATCACCCATTTAATTAGATCCATATAAGCGATTAAATTTTAAATAAAAATATGGAACGTCCTATACCAATTTGATTTATTTACACAAATACGTTAATATTTACCATTATTAATCAAAAATTAAGGAGGATATTTTTTATTAAAAAACTAAATCTTTTTCAACTGGTAATGCTTGGGCTCGGTTCTCTAATTGGTTCGGGGTGGCTTTTTGGATCAATGGAGGCCGCTTCGGTAGCTGGTCCAGCGGCAATTTTTTCTTGGATAATTGGATTTGTTGTGATTGGTGTAATTGCCTATAACTATATTGAGTTAGGGACAATGTTTCCAGAATCTGGCGGAATGAGTAAATTTGCTCAATACAGTCACGGATCATTGGTTGGCTTTATTGCCTCTTGGGCAAATTGGATTTCTCTAATCACTCTCATCCCCATCGAAGCTGTAGCCGCGGTCCAATACATGAGTTCTTGGCCATGGGCATGGGCGAATTGGACCCATAGTTTTTTCAAAAATGGGAACATCACTACTAGTGGTCTATTAGTAGTTTTTTGTTTCATTTTAATCTTCACCTTATTAAATTATTGGTCAGTAACTCTATTAACAAGATTTACGAGTTTAATCTCCATTTTCAAAATTGCTGTACCTTTAATTACTATTATATTTTTAACTTTAAGTGGCTTTCATCCTGAAAATTACGGAAAATCACTATCGGAATTTATGCCTTACGGATCAGCTTCGATTTTCGCTGCTACTTCTGCTTCTGGGATTATTTTTTCCTTTAACGCCTTTCAAACCGTAATTAATATGGGAAATGAAGTCGAAAACCCTAAGAAAAACATTGGGCTAGGTGTAGGGCTTTCACTCTCAATCAGTGCTGTACTCTACCTAGTTCTACAAAGTACTTTCATCACTTCCGTACCAACTGCACTAATTACTCAATCTGGTTGGCATGGAATTAACTTTGAATCACCCTTTGCGGATTTAGCTATCTTACTTGGGATTCATTGGTTATCAGTTTTACTTTATTTAGATGCTTTCATTTCACCCTTTGGAACTGGTGTTTCATTTGCTGCTTCAACTGGACGGGCCTTGGCCGCTATGTCAAGTAATAATCATTTTCCTAAAATTTTAGGAAGAATTAATGCTAAATATGGGATTCCTCGAGTAGCTATGGCTTTCAACGCTGTTCTAAGTATGGTAATGGTTTCGATTTTTAGATCATGGGGAACTTTAGCCAGTGTTATTTCGACTTCGACGTTAATTGCTTACCTGACTGGGCCAATCACGGTCGTATCATTAAGAAAAATGGCTTCCCGTTTCAATCGACCTGTTCGTTTAAAAGCAATTAAATTTATGGCACCTTTAGCTTTCATTTTAGCTTCTTTAGCTATTTATTGGGCCATGTGGCCAACAACAGTTGAAGTTATCTTAGTCATTTTACTAGGTTTACCAATTTTTATTTATTACGAATGGCGATTACATTGGAAAGAAACTATGAAACAACTACGTAGTAGCCTTTGGCTGATTGTATACTTAATTTTCCTTTCAGTTATGTCGTATATTGGTAGTGATAATTTTAATGGTAGAAATTTAATCCATTATCCTCTTGACTTTATAGTTATCATCATTGTGGCATTTATTTTCTACATTTGGGGAATGCGCAGTCGCATCATAACTGTTTCATTTGGCAACGCCCAAGAGGTTAATAAGCATGTTAAAAAATAATTTTCCAAATAAAAAAGGAAACCAATTCACTTACGAATTTGGTCTCCTTTTTTATTGTACTTAGGATAATCATTTATTTAGCATCTGCATGACTTATCATATAATCTAACAACTTAAACGTTACTTTTTGATTTTACTTTGAAATGGGAAAAGCCAGTATATCGTCAGGGACTTGATGCAAATCATTATGAGTTGATTGTATTCTTTACCGTTTGCACTAATTTCACGAACGTCATCTGTCATTGATTTAAAATGAAATTGTAACCCAATATGACGTTCAATTTCTGAGGTAGTCCAGGTACTATATCCGTTTGACAATAGACCGACGCCCATCCCATTTCTTTATGTGAGACCTTATTGCCTATCAAATGAGAGTTTAAGAAATTATCATTTAAACCTAAAATTATTTAACATGGGTTTTACTTTTAGCATGCCAATATACTTCGATTTCCTCTAAAGACTTACCTCTTGTTTCTGGAACTAATTTCCATACAAATATAGCCGACAATGCAGTAACTACTACATAAAGCATAAAAGTCCATCCTTCTCCTATATTCTGAGTCAGAATTGGGAAGGTATAACTTAAGGTAAAATCACTTAGCCATAAAACTGCCGTACAAATTGACATTGCTCTACCTCTGATTTTTAATGGAAAAATTTCTGAAATTAGTATCCACGTTACAGGAGCTAAAGAAACTGCGTATGCGGCAATTGCTAATAAAACAAAAGTCAATGTTATGCTAGTAGCAGCATGTACAAAGAAACAAATTGAAACAACAAGTAAACAACATGACATCGCAAAAGATCCCCATCCTAATAACTTTTTACGGCCTATCTTGTCTACTAAACCTAATGCGACAATGGTGATTACCATATTAATTACTCCGATTGATACAGTAGCCATGAATGCACCACTTTGTCCAAATCCTGCACCCTTAAATATTTCAGGAGCATAATACATTATTGCATTACTTCCAGAAAATTGCTGGAACAAGGCTAACAATACTCCAATAATAAGTACTGGTAACCAAGTCTTATTAAATAAATCTCTAAATTTTGTATCATCAACAACTTCCTCAGACATCTGAATTTCTTCTAAGCTCTTTTCTGCAGCCTCATCACTTATTTCAACTTTTTGTAATACTTTATAAGCAGCCTCAGATTTTCCGTGTTGTGATAACCAACGTGGACTTTCACCAGCCGGGATCAATGCAATTAAAAATAATAACGATGGTATTACTCCAACCCCCATCATCCATCTCCATCCTGTTGAAACATTCCATAATTGCGTTGCATTTGACGCAATTGCTGCATTAACAAAATAGACAATAAAAATTCCAATCGTGATAGCTAATTGATTAACGGATACCAATTTTCCACGCACATTTGACGGTGCCATTTCTGCAATATATAAAGGTGTTATTAAGGAAGTCAATCCTATACCAATACCTGCAAGCATTCTCCAAATCACTAAAATCATATAACTTCCTGCGAAAGCAGCACCTAAAGAAGAAAGTGCAAAAATAACTGCAGAAAGCGCCAATATTTTCTTGCGTCCAAATAAATCACTTAAAATACCTGCAATCGAAACACCTAGTGCGCATCCAATTAAGATACAAGACGTAACCCATCCAACTTGCGCGCTACTCAAAGTAAACTTTATCTGTAAGAACCCAACAGCTCCTGAAATAACTGCTGTATCATATCCAAACAGAAGTCCTCCCAAAGCGGCTGCACAGGAAATCAATATTACATATGGACTAATTCTTTTTTTATTAGCGTTCATTTAACTCACTCCGTTTCTTGTAAAAACGTCTAAAGCTTATAGATATTGCTTTATAATTCAAAATTTGTGGAATATCAGTTTATTCTCTCATTCGTTGTATTTTTTTAAACATTTCGGCATGTTGTTCGTTAAAAAATTGAGGGGGTTGATCTAATTTAAAATATTTTAGTCTGGTTGTTTCACCTGTTTTTACACTCAATAATGTTCCTTCAAGGTATCTAACTAAAAAAAACTGGTTAATAGATTGTATCTGATCACCATTCGGATATTTATAAAAAGTATCATCTGTGTTTTGAATTAATTTCTCAGGTATTACCGATAGACCTGTATCTTCTTGAAACTCTCTCATTATTGCTTTTTTATATGTTTCACCATATTCAAGGTAACCTCCTGGAAATCCCCAATCTTTCGTATCTACCCTTTCCTGCAATAAAACTTCACCCGCATTATTAAAAAGTGCTCCTGTAGCAGTATTCAATATTAACGGTGCGTTCCCAACTTTTTGTCGTAAATCGTTTATATAATTACTCAAAACATTTCCACCTCGTCCAGATTATAAGTATTCCAATTATAATTAACTTTAAACAAATTATTACTTAACTACGTTTTTCGTAATCATATTTTTAATTAAGAAGTACTTATCGAATCAGTGAAACTAAAATGTATCTCTTTTGATAGAACCAATATTTCTTGTTCTATACATAAACATTTTATATATTTACTACATTTACTCTTCCTTCTCTCAACAAAAAATACTCAATGATACAGTGAAATTTTTCCATATATTAAATCTTCATCGCAGGATTTTTATACATCATTGCTATATCACTTAAAATTAGACGTAAATATAATACATTTAATACAAAATTATCACTTCCATTCTAAAAAAACGCCCTCAATACATTCATATTATGTATTGAAAGCGGTATCAAAAACATGGAATATAAACTCATAAACATGGATAATTGGCTACAACCTATTTTTTTCTTGCTTCCTAAAAACCCGTGGAGAACTACCTACCACCTTTTTAAAAATTCTTGAAAAATAGTATGGATCATCGTAGCCCAATCGAGAGGCAATTTGATGAACTGCCAAATTAGTATCTTTTAAGTAATAACATGCTTGCTTCATTTTGATATCCAGAATAAACTGGTTTACACTAGTACCAACCGTTTGTCTAAAAATTCGGCTAAGATAACTTTTCGACACGTCCAATACCTCGGTTAACGTAGACAAACTAACCTTTTCTTCGAAATGGTCATATATATATTTAACTGCTTTGGTTATATATTCGTTACCCATTGTATAAGAATCATGCGGCAAAACTGACTGCAACGATACATACGCTAAAGTTGCACCTAATACCTGTGATGAGTAAAAAACTGATTGATATGAAAATCCTGCTGATAACGCTTGAATCATTTGCCAAAATTGTGACATAAGCATTTGCATATCTTCAGTACTTGTTTTATTAATCACTAAGAAACCGTTTCCTTGCAAAGCTTCTTGTGGAATATATTCATTTACAGAATCTCCGTTAAAATGCGCCCAAAATATGTCCCAAGGATCATCATCAAAAGCGTAGTATGTATGTTCCTTACCAGGAGGTAACAAAACAATTGATCCACTTTCGATTAGCCATTCCTCAGTCGCAGATTTTACAACTCCTTTGCCATGTGTACAAAAAATCAATATCCATTCTTCAGTACCACGATCACGGTGAACAAAATGATATCTTGCTTTAGGATAAAAACCGAGATCGGTTATATATAACAGCTTTATGACTTTTGAAAAATTAAAATTATTCAAAATCACTGGCGGTAATACAAATAAATATTCATTCTCAAACCCGTGTAATTTTTTCATAAGCTCCTCCTTTATAAAATCTCTTCATTAATTGGTCTCGATATTATCATATGATAAAAATTTAAACAAATAACAGTTGCCTAAAATCCATCATTTAGCACATTTTGTACATTTGAAGAAAGCGTTTTCTATTATACCCTTAAAACGTAAATTTGAAAGGAGCTGTTTTATATGACTACTGATATTACGTTAAATGAACCAGTTATTCTAAAAGAAACAGACTTAACGATTCCAACCTATGGAATCGCTAAGCCAGAAAAAAATCCGATGTTTTTAGAAGATCGAGTATATCAAGGAAGTAGTGGTAAGACTTATCCATTTCCGGTAACCGAACGTGTCTTTGATGAAAAACATGACAAGATATATAAAGCCGTTATCTTAGAAAATAAGTATATCCAGGTTACTTTCCTACCCGAATTAGGTGGACGAATTTATCGAATGTTAGATAAAACTAATAATTACGACTTTGTCTATTATAATCACGTTATTAAGCCAGCACTTGTTGGTCTGGCTGGGCCATGGATTTCTGGAGGAATCGAATTCAATTGGCCACAACATCACCGGCCAGATACTTTTTCTCCAGTGAATTATTACACTAAGATTAATTCAGACGGTTCTAAAACAATCTGGATGAGTGATATAGATCAAATGAATGGCACAAAAATTTTAGTTGGTTTCACTATGTATCCTGATAAAGCATATTTGAAAGTTGATGAAACTTTTTCAAATCCAACTGATTTACCACAGACTTTCTTGTGGTGGGCTAATCCGGCAGTACCTGTAAACGAAAACACTCAATCAATCTTTCCGCCAGATGTTAATGCTGTTTTTGATCACGGAAAACGTGCAGTTTCTGATTTTCCAATTGCAACTGGTGAATATTATAAAGTTGATTACTCAGAAGGCGTTGATATTTCTCGTTACAAAAATGTACCTGTACCTACTTCTTACATGGCAGCCAAATCAAAATACGACTTTTTAGGTAATTATGACCACCAGAAAAAAGCTGGACTTCTTCACGTAGCTGACCACCATACTTCACCTGGCAAAAAGCAATGGACTTGGGGACATGGTGATTTTGGACAATCTTGGGATCATCAATTAACCGATAGCGATGGACCATACATCGAATTGATGGTTGGTACTTTCACCGATAATCAACCCGACTTCTCTTGGCTTAATCCTCATGAAGAAAAGCATAGTACTGAATACTTTATGCCTTATAAAGCTGTAGGAGCAGTTAAAAATGCTACGATTGATGCCGCAGTTAACTTAGAAAAAGACGGAGATACAATCTCAATTGCAGCATATGCAACATCAGAATTTTCAAATGTACAAATCATTTTAGAAAAAGAAAACGAAGTTCTACTTGACGAAAAAACTACATTAAGTCCCATAGAAACTTTTGTAACAACCATTCAAAATGATCAGTTTAAATTGCATGAATTAACATTAAAAGTACTTGATCCAGATGGAAATATTTTGGTGCAATACAAACCCGAACCTGAAAAAATCGAAGCGATTCCAGATGCTGCTAAAGCAATTCCTAATCCTAAAGATATTAAAACTAACGACGAACTATTCAATGCAGGACAACATCTTGACCAATATCGTCACGCTAGTTTCAGACCTGAAGACTACTATCTGGAAGGACTTAAACGGGATAAATTCGATAAACGAATCAATGATGCGTACGGTCTCCTACTCTACCGTCAAGGATTGTTTGTAGAAAGTGAAAAATACTTTAGACGTGCTTTAGAACGTCAAAACAATCATAATACTAACCCAGTATCTGGTTTCCCAAGTTATCATCTTGGACTAAGCCTTGAAAAGCAAGGGAAATATGCTGAAGCATACGATGCTTTTTACAAAGCAACTTGGTCTGCAGATACAAAATCAGTTAGTTTTGTGGCAATGGCTAAAATAAAGATTCGCGAAAATGATTTAGACAATGCTCTTAAATTTATTAATCAAGCACTATTATTTAACTATAATGATTTAACAGCTCGAGCAATCAAGGCTCATATTTTAATTTTGATGAAATCCGATCAAGCTGAAAAACTTTTAAAAGATAGTTTGGAAATCGATAACAGTGCTTCAGCGGTATTATTCGAATATTCAAAAATTAATCCAGATTACTTAGATACGTTAAAACATTTCATTGATACTCGCTTAAATGATGTTTTAGATTTAGTTCAACTTTATCTTGAAACTGGACAATATGCTGATGCATTATCGGCCTTGAACATTTACAAAGATGATAATCCATTAAAATCTTATTATGAATCTTATATATACTCTAAATTGGATTCGCAAGAACAAGCTCTTGCTTCAGCAAAACTTGGAGCTAGTCTATCTCCTGACTATATCTTCCCAAATCGTCTGTTCGACGTTATCATTTTGGAATATATTCAAAATATCAATCCAAAAGATGGCTTAGCACCCTACTATCTTGGTAATTTATACTATGATCGTCGTATATATCAAAAAGCTCAGGCTTTATGGGAAAAATCAGTCAAACTTGATCCTGATTACGCAATGTCTTACCGAAATCTTTCAATCGTCTACTACAACAAGACTAACCAACCTAAGAAAGCCTTAGAATATTTAGAAAAAGCATTTAAATTAGATCCTAAAAATGCACGGCTTGTTTTTGAACTGGATTCTTTGTATCAAAAAATGAACCATTCTTTAACGGATCGCCTAGCCTTTCTTGAAAAATATTTGGATCTGGTCGAGCAACGCGACGATAGCTACATTCAACTAGTTACTTTATTGAACGAAACTGGTAGATACAAAGAAGCTTATCAAAAGTTAATGGATCGCATCTTCCACCCTTGGGAAGGTGGCGAAGGTAAAGTCAGCTCACAATACGAATATGCATTAGTTGAACTTGCAAAACAAGATATTGCTAACGAAAATTATACGACTGCAATTGAAAAACTTAATCGTGCTTTAGTTTATCCACGCTCACTGGGTGAAGGAAAACTTCCTACGGCAAACAATAATGTTATCGATTTCTACCTAGGTTATGCTTACAAACAAATTAACGATACTCAACAAGCTAATGAGCATCTTAGATTAGCTACTCAAGGATTGGAAAAACCATCTAGTGCTATGTATTACAACGATCAACCATCAGATACGATTTTTTATCAAGGATTAGCCTTTGAACAATTAGGTCAGACAAAAGAAGCAAATGGTAAATTTCACGCATTAATTAGTTATGGTGAAAAACATATTTTCGACAATATCGAAATGGATTACTTCGCTGTATCATTACCTGATGCCCTGCTATTCAAAGATGATCATAAGTCACTTAATGTCATCGACTGTTATTACCTAATCGCATTAGGATACCTCGGATTAAATCAAGTGGATAAAGCTCATACAATGATGGATAAAATAACTGAATTGACTAATAATCATCAAGGGATGCTCAGACACTGTTCGTTCAAAAAATTTAGTTTATAATATAAAAGCACTCATGTGAGTGCTTTTATTAATTGGAGGAATTTCGAAATGAAACATACTTTAGTTAATAAATACCAAACACTAGATGATAAAAATTACTATCGTATTTCTATGTTTAATAAAAATGGTGTTCAAGTTGATATTTTAAATTATGGTGCAACTCTTGAACATTTTTTTGTACCTGGTCGAACATCTGAAAAGGACAACATTATTTTAAGTTTAGAACGCCCAGAATATTATGATAAAGAACGGAATTATCTCGGTGGTACTGTTGGTAGAGTTATTGGTAGAATTGCACATGGTCACTGGCAAGATGAAGATAACACAATACAATTTGAATTAAATGATGACCCTAATCATGCACATGGGGGATCAAAAGGATTCGATACGCAAGTATTCGGCTTTACTATTAAAGAAAATGAAAACTGTAGTATCCTTAAATTACATCTATTAGATCCGGATAATTATAATAACTATCCTGGGAATTTAAGCATTTATGTAACTTACACGTTAACAAACGAAAATACATTAATTTATGAAATAGAAGCTATTTCAGATAAAAAAACTTTATGTAATCCAGCAAATCATAGCTATTTTAATCTAAATAGCGGTAAAGATATACTAGACCAATATCTAACTTTAGATGCTGACTATTATTTACCACTGGACAAAAATAGTATTCCAACCGGCGAACAAAAATCAGTCACTAATACTCCATTTGATTTTCGAAAACCCAAATTACTTGGTAAAGCAATTACTTCTTTAGATTCACAAATAAGAGAACAATTAGGACTTAATCATCCTTTCTTGCTCAACCGAAATAATAATATTGCAGCAGTATTAGAAAGCTTAGATCATCAGCGTAGATTGAGTGTGGAAACAACTGCCCCATCAATTGTTGTTTATACTGGTAACCATTTTAATAATAGTGGATTTGCACAGAATATTGGCCAATATGGTGGAGTTGCTTTAGAGACCCAATTTCCACCAAGTAATGATGAATCTTTGTCTTCAATTGTGTTGCTACCATATCAAAAATTTTATAGTCGAACTAGTTGGTGTATAGAATTTTGATGTCTTAATTAATCGTATTCCATATAAAATAAGAGTTGAATTTCTGAATAAACTACAGAAATCCAACTCTTATTTTTAGTACAACCGTGTGTCTTTCATTATATTAAATCCAATTCTCTTCATACACTCCTACATTAAATCCACAAGTGACTTTAGTATCGTCGACCATTAACGGACGTTTAATTAACTTACCATTCTTGGACATTAATGTTGCAGCCTGTTCTTTCGTCATCATTTCTACTTTATCTTTAAGTCCCATTTTGCGATAATCGATTCCACTAGTATTAAAAAAGTAGCGTAATTTCTGATTACTCTTGGAAAAAATATTTAGCATTTGTTCTTTAGTCGGTGGTTGTTCAACTAGATCGATTTTTCCATAGGATACGTCATGTTCTTGTAACCATTTTTCGGCTTTCTTGCATGTACTACACTTAGAATAACAATAAAAAGTTGTCATGTGTCCTCCTAAAATAAAATTTGAGAAACTTCAATTTGCATTCATAATACTATAATTTTTATAGTATTAGTAATAGTAAGAGAAATAAAACTCTTTCTGGATTTATTTTATTTAAAAATAAAAAGACGATCCTAATCGTCTTTTTAACTATTCAGCTTTACTTAAAGTGCTCTTTTTGGCTGAAAAATAATTAATCCCAAATGTTAGTGCCATCAAGATTACCGGGTAGAACATATAACGAATCAAATCCAGATAATTAGTACTCTTACCGGCTAATTGAAGAGTCATCATCATTGCAGAGTCTTGTGGAATTACCATTGAGGCAGTTACCGCGAAGATGGAAATAATTCCTGCTAACACTTTACGATCAACTTTATATTCATCACCGAGTTCTCTAGCAATGGGTGAAGTAATTAGAACTGAAATGTTATTATTTACAATTGCTCCGGTTACACAGAAACTCAAGATTCCAATTAAAGCTTCACAACTAGCTTTACTATGAATACGTTTAGTAAAGACATGCACCAACCAGTCAATTCCACCATAATAACGCATTAACGCAACCATCCCATTGACCATCATTGCAAAAATAGCTAACCAGAACATGCTTTCCATTCCGTTTCCAATTGCCTTCGCACAATCAAAAATATTCGCTTTTCCAAGAAAAATTCCAATTGCGCTTGCCATAACCGTTCCTAACGCTAGTACAATGACCACATCCATCCCAACGGCAGCTAACACTAAAACAGCTAGGTAAGGCAAAATTGTAATAATATTATAGCTTCCGGCGGCAATATGATGGGCACCACCATTATTTAAACTCATCAAAGTATAGGCGATAATAGTTAAAATTGCAGCTGGTGTCGCAATTTTAATTTGCCACAAGAATTTATCCTTCATAGGTGAACCAACTCCAGCAGCTGCCGAGATAGTAGTTCCACCAATCATAGATAACCCATCACCAAAATATGATCCGGTAATTACAGCCGCTCCTGCCATCCCTGCATTCAAATGGGCAGCGGCTACCAGAGAAAATGTAACGGGTGCCATCGTAACGATGGTTCCCGTTGAGGTACCAATACAAAGCGAAATAATTGCTGAAATTAAAAAGATACCTGGAACTAAGAATTGACTAGGAATCAAGGAAACACCTAAATTAACAATTGAGGATTGTCCCCCTGAAAGGGTTACGGCGGATGAGAAACCACCGGCCATCATAACGATTAAAGCTAAATTCATCACCCCTGCATTTCCAGCATTATTTAGGTATAAGTCCATTTTTTTACTGAATTTACTGCGAGGTTCAAAAAATATTAGTGCAAATACTAATGCAATTAAAATGGCCACTTGGCGTGGCATGTATGAAGAAGGATCTTTAGCGCCTTTAATTGTAAAAACGGCTAAACATCCAACATATAGTAGCAAAAAAATTAGTAGCGGAAGCAACCCTGCTGCCCCGTAATTTTTCCGCGTTTCTTTTTCCATTACTCAAAACTCCTATCATACTATGATTAAAACAGATATATTTAACTTACTACTATCTTCCGTAAATTAAAACCAAAAACTGTTAAAAATGCTGACTTTTTGTTAGAAAGTTTGAATAAAACGTTACCATATTTAAATTAGTTCAAAAATTCCAATCAAAAAGGCCCTACAACTGTAGGGCCTTAAATCAATTTATTTTTCGTCATTCATAACTTTTTGCGCTTTTTCTAGAGCAGGATCATTTTTAGCTAAAGTTTTAATGACATTCTGTTCGATTGAACGCATTGTCTTCGCATCAACTTTTCCAGTAACAGCTAGCTGATTCTTTTCTTGATAAGCTTCCACTGCCTGCTTGACTTTCTCAGTATACTCTTTAGAAATTTTATCATCATAGTAACCTAATCCCTTTAAGGCAATTTGAATATTTTTAATATCTGAATTGCTCTCTCCCACGGAGTACGTTTTTTTCTGATCAAATTCTGTAATGTATGCCATGGCAGGATAATCAGCCTGATAGTCTGGTTTTAACCCTTTTCCATGAATCCAAGTACCGTTTGGCGTTAACCATTTTGCAATCGTTAGCTTTAATTCATCACTATCTGTATATTGGGTAATATTTTGAACGGTGCCTTTTCCATAACTTTTGGAACCTACAAGTGGAACATTAGCCGATTGGTGTAAAGCTGCAGCAAAAATTTCAGCTGCACTAGCGCTTTCGCCATTAATAACAACTGTAGTAGGTTTAGTAACTTTATAGCCACCATCATACTTTTTAGACGCCTTGTATACTTCTGCTTTACCAGTCCGAGCTTTAACTTGCATAATAGTTTTGCCATTCTTTAAAAACATCGAAGACATCTTTAAAGCTTCCTGCATCAGACCACCCGGATTATTTCGGACATCAATAATATAAGATTTAGCTCCCTGTTTATCTAAACGTTTAAGCGCCCGTTTAAGTTCACTAGAAGTTTTTTCAGCCACTGTTGAGATAGTTATATAACCTACTTTATTCTTCAACATCTTAGCCGTGACGGTCTCAACTGGAATTTTAGAACGAGTTAGCACCTTATCAAAGGTATCATTTCCTCGCTGCAATTTAACCTTTACTTTAGTCCCAACTTTTCCTCGCATTAAGGTGGTGGCTTTAGAAAGGGATTGATTAGTTAATTTCTTACCATCTACTTCTAAAATCACATCTCCGGCTTTCAGACCCGCTTTTTTGGCCGGTGTACCATCAATGGTAGTCATAACTTCAATTTGGTGATTCTTCTTTACAACTTGAATACCAACACCACCGAAGGCTCCTGAAACACTATCATTCAAACTAGTAGCATCACTATCAGTTAAATAGTCCGAAAATGGGTCATTTAAAGTGCTCAACATTCCATCAATTGCTCCTGTAGCTAATTTAGAAGTGTCGACTTTTTTATAATAATCACTATTAATTTGATTATAAACACTCGCTACACGATTAAAATCATTTTTCTCACCATCGGTATGACCTAAAATCCCTACAAAAAATACTAAACCACTGACAATAGTAATTAAAACTCCTAAAATCATGGAAAATACGATAGTTAAATACGGATGTTTTTCTATTATTTTTTTCATTAAAACTGTTCACTTTCTAAATATCTTTGCCACGCTGAATCAAAAATTGACATACTTTGTAGATAGCCCGCATTGAGCTCTAAATATTTACTGATCTCATCAAAATCGCGTGATTGTTTAGGAAAAACTTGATCAAAAAAAGCTTGGTTAGCAAATTCTTCAACTTCATTATTAGGTTGCGGATTGCGTTGTGTCATTAAATATTCAAAAAATGATTTTTTCATTAGCATTCTCCTTAATTATTGGCTTTAGGAACGTTAATTATGAATTGAAAATCGTTTTTATCAATATCGATTGTTTTAGCTTGGAAGCTGACTTTATTAGTTGTTTTGATCTGATTCAAACGTAAAAGTGCTTCATCGCCATCAATACTTACCCATTTAGGAAGTTGATAATTACGTGAAATATATTTCAAAACAATTTTAGCTGACAAATTTAGCGTTCCCACCGTTAGCCCATGCGCTTTAAGTTTGATATTACCACTTTTGGTAACCTTTGGAATCATCGTTAACGCAATTTGAATCTTTTTACCTAAAATTTCAGTTTCTCCGCTTAAAATAGCGTAGCGTTGACCAATTTTAAACTCATAATTAAAGTCTTCATCTTTTTGAAATTGAGAAAGATAAGCTGCACTTAGATCATTAATTTGATTTTTCTTTAATTTAATTGGAATTCGATCATAGTGGTTACTACTTCGAACTACTTGGTCATCAACTTGCTGAATTGGACGAGAAGCTTTAAAAGTTACATAAATACCGCCCGCTAAAAAAATGGAGAGCAGGACTAAAAATCCCCATTTCCAAAAATGATACATATATTTATTCATTTCTTCACCTACTTGAAAATTCTTGCCCGATCCATGGCCTTAAAGATCTTATCTGCCATCATATCATATCCCTTGTCGTTGGGATGAAAATGATCTGCATCCGATAAATAATTATTTTTTTCTTTAGTATCAAATTTACTTTTCTCAAGTTGACTCTTTTCAACAACCGCAATATCATCCTCGGTACTTTGTTTCTTTAAACGCTGCTGCTGACTAAGCGTCTTATATTGACCCACTGATAATGCATTGATATCAACAAAAGTAGCATGCTTAAAATAATCACCAGTGGCTTTTGCTGTGGTATTAAATGTATTTATCGCATCTGTGATAGCCACTACATTTGGGAAATATACGTAAAATGGGTTATAAATTCCTACCATAACAATTTTAATTTTGGGATTCAGCTTTCTTGCATATTTAAAAATATTTTCTAAGTTGTCTTGATAAGTAAGACTAATACGATTAACATTTACGGCAACTTGACTAGGTGATTCAGTAACATCTTTCTGGAGATTCTGGAAAAGATCATTTCCCCCGGCCGTAACAATAAGTACATCACTTTTAGCAGCCTCTTTTTGAATTTTAGTAGTAGTTTTGAAGCGTTTAAGGATTTGATCACTACGTTCACCACTAACTCCCTCATCGTAAATCGTTTCCTTTTTTATCTGTTTGGTTTTAGTAATTTTCTTAGCTAAACGTTGCTGATATCCACTTTGATTCTTTGTATCGCCAACTCCTTGAGTGAGAGAGTCACCTAATGCTAAAATCTTAAGATTTTTAACTTTTTTCTGGGTTGTCGGTACGACTTTGTTAGCAACTTGAGACGGTGTCTTAGCTCCTTTAAAAAAGCCCAACCCCCATAAAATTAAAAGCGTGATAACCGAAATACCAATGATACTAAATAAAATTTCTCTGACTACTTTCATAATGCCTCTCTCTGTAAAATAAATTAGGGCCAAAATCGGTTAGTCCCGATCTAAGCCCTACTTTTTAATCTTCACTGTAATATAAGATACAAAACGCACCCATACCTGTATGAGTTGCAATAATTGGAACAGTCTCTCGTACAACAATATCATTAACTGGGAAAAATTCACCAACATGTTTCTTCATATCTTCTACCATATCAAAGGCTTCTACATGTGAAATTCCTACCCCTTTGATTTTGCCACTACCTTGCATTTCAGTATAAATATCTGACCAAAGTTTCTTCATGGCTTTCATCCCGCGAACCTTGCCGGCTACATCAAGTTTACCATTTTTTACCTCAAGTAATAACTTAATATTTAGTAAACCTCCCAGCATTCCGCCAATCTTACTTAGACGACCGCCTTTAACTAAATTTTCCAAGTTAACAACGCTTAAGTAAAGTTTGGTATGATCTCGGATATATTCTGCTCGCTGGATAATTTCGTCTTTGCTGGCACCTTCTTTAGCCATCTTAGCTGCTTCTAAAACTTGAAAAGCTAAGGCGCGATCCGTGAATTGGCTATCAATCACAGTCACATCTGCTTTACTAAGTTGAGCAGCTTGTTCGGCAGTATGTACCGTACCACTGATTGCCTCTAACATATTAAAGCTGATGATTTGGCTACCATCTTCACCTAATTTATCAAACATTTCAACAAATTTACCTAATGGTGGTTGGCTAGTCTTTGGTAGTGACTTAGATGATGCCATTTTATGAATAAATTCTTCATTAGTAATGGTTTCACCTTCGACATAAACTGTATCATCAATCATTACACTTAATGGGACAATTGAAATATCATATTTTTTAATTTCTTCATCAGTAACGCCACATGATGAATCTGTGACAATTTTAATTTGACTCATATTTTCACTCTTTCCTTGTTACATAGTTATTCCGAGTTCTATTCACATGAAGCGTGTTTCATATACATTTATAGAATCCCCGTACATATTTACAATTTTAATTATAACAATCTATTCTAAATTTTTGTTCTATAAACAAACTTTTCCGCAAAAAATTTTTGTATTTAAAAAGAGCCTTGATAAAAATAATATTTAACCTCATTAAATATTATTTTTACTTCAAGCCCTTTTATTGATTAAACGTTTAAAATTTTGTTTAAAAATTCTTGTGTCCGTTCGTTTTGAGGGTTACCAAAAATTTCTTCCGGCTTTCCTTCTTCCATGATATGACCATCCGCCATAAAAATCACACGATCAGCAACTTCTTTAGCAAAGCCCATTTCATGCGTTACAACAATCATGGTCATCCCTGCCTTAGCTAGTTTTTTCATTACTGCTAACACATCTCCAACCATTTCAGGATCTAGGGCCGAAGTCGGTTCATCAAATAAAATCATATCTGGTTTCATCGCTAGAGTTCTTGCAATGGCCACTCGCTGTTTTTGACCCCCCGAAAGAGATTGGGGTTTAGCATTAAATTTATCTTCTAAACCCACTTCTTTTAGCAATTCACGTGCCTCAAGCTCGGCATCCGCTTTACTCATCTTCCCTAATTCAACCGGCGACAACATCACATTTTCGCCTACGGTCAAATTATTAAATAGATTAAAGTGTTGAAATACCATTCCAATTTTTTCACGAACCTGATTCATATTAACCCGTGGATCCTTCAAATCATGCCCATCGATAATGATTTTTCCAGCGGTCGGTTCTTCTAACTTATTTAGCGTACGTAGAAAAGTACTTTTACCCGAGCCCGACGGACCAATCATAACAACCACTTCATTATCTTTGACGATCAAATCTAATCCTTTCAGAACCTCGTTACTGCCGTAAGATTTTTTTAAGTTCTGTACTTCTATTTTTGTACTCATCCCTTCATCCTCCGTTCAACCCATTTTGAAAGCCACGTTAGTAATGTGATGATGACCAAGTAAATTAGTGCTACCATGGTCCAAATTTTAAATCCTTCTAGATTACGTGCAATAATTATCTTACCTGTCTGTGTTAATTCAAGTATTCCAATAATTGAAAGAATCGAAGTATCTTTCAGAGTAATAATAAATTGATTAATAAAAGATGGAACCATAATTTTCAATCCTTGCGGTAAAATAACTCTTCGCATCGCCTTTCCATATGGTAATCCCAGTGAACGTGCTGCTTCCATTTGTCCACCATCTACTGCTTCAATACCACCTTTTACAAAAGCGGCAGTATAAGCTCCTTCATTTAAGGTTAAGGTAATAATTCCGGCAACAAATGCTGGAATTTTTTCACCTACCAAATTAGGCACCCCCGTATAGATAAATAAGGCTAAAACTAACAAAGGAAGTCCACGGAAAATATAAATTACAGTAGTCGAAACTCCATTAGCAAATTTATTTGGGACAACCCCTAACATTCCGAAGAATATCCCAAAAATGGTAGCAAAGAAAATTGATAATACTGTTAAAATAACCGTTTGTTCTAATCCACCAAGTAATGCGCCTTGATTTTGTTTCCATAAACTAATAAATGTATTTTGTGTTTTATGAGCTTTTTGTGAAGCAACAGCAGAAGCTCCTAAATATTTAGCTACAATCTTTTTATACTGTCCATTGCTTTTAATTTTCTTTAAACCCGCATCAAATTTCTTTAATAGTTCTTGGTTATGTCCTTTTTTAACAGAAAATCCATAAGCACCGCCATTGGCTGGTTTAGTAACGATCTTAAGTTTTGCCCCAGTTTTAATAGCGTATTGCATAACCGGCTGATCTTCAAAACATGCCACTGAATTTCCAGTCGTCACGTCGTTATAGACGTTATTAGAATCATCAAAAGTAACCGTTTTGAATCCATACTTTTTCTGAATACTTTTAGCATAGTCTCCAGCAGCTGTACCAGTTTTGATAGCAACTCGCTTGCCCTTTAAATCTTGGAAATTTTTGATGGATGAGTTTTGTCCTACAGCCATCACCACCCCAGTTTTAAAGTATGGGGCCGAAAAATCCATCTTCTGTTTACGTTCATCAGTAATCGTTGTTCCAGCAATAACTCCATCCAATTGCCCGGCATCAAGCGCTTGAACCGCTGCATTGAAACCAACTGGCTTAATCTTTACTTTAAAACCTTCGTTTTTAGCAATCGTCCTAATGATATCCATATCAATCCCTACGTACTGATTTTGATCATTAGCAAATTCAAACGGTGGAAATGTAACATCAGTTCCAATCTCGTACACTTTCTCATCCGCATTGACGTTATTCGAATTAAAAACTGACCACCCAAATAAAATTACAATGCTAAAAACTATGCTCAATAAAGTTTTTTTAATCTTTGCCATGATGCCCTCCTACTTATGTTAGATAACCTAACATTAAAAATTAGATTAAATATATCATATAATTTTAATTTTGAAAAGGAGGATAAATAAAAAACCTCAATAAATGAGGTTTTAACGTTTATTAAATTCTAATCCATGTTTCAAAAGTATATGCAGGATTTCTTTCGGTTGATTCATGTTCAACTGAGCTAGCCAATTTAAATTCATTTTGGGTGATATCAGGTGCTAAAACCTCACATTGATAATCTTTTTGGATTCTAGTTATCAGAAGTTCATCAGCTTGTGATAACAAGGCATTGTATAAATGACTTCCTCCAATAATATAAAATTTTTCATTAGGATGGGTTTCAAAAATCGCCTGAAGCTCACTTAATGAACCCACGCCAACTACAGAATCTGGCAATGAGGTTGGATGATGACTTAAAACAATATTTTTTCGGTTAGGCAACGCTTTTCCAATTGAATCAAAAGTTTTACGACCCATAACTACGGTGTTCCCACTAGTGGTTTTCTTAAAAAAAGCCATATCACCTGGAATATGCCACGGAATAGATTGCTGCTTGCCAATTCCATGACGCAAATCTTCGGCCCAAATCATTGAAATCAAATTTAATTCCTCCTAAATTGACTTAAAATTAAACTGCTACCGGTGCTTTAATGGTTGGATGAGGATCATATCCTTCAACCACAATATCTCCTGGTTCATAGTCAAAGATACTGTCATGCACTTGTTTAAATTTCAATTTAGGAGCCGGACGTGGAGTACGTTCTAATTGTTCTTTAACCTGATCCAGATGATTAGAATAAATGTGAGCATCACCGATGGTATGGATAAATTCTCCCACTTCTAAACCAGTCGCTTTCGCAATTAATTCTGTAAGCAAGGCATAGCTAGCAATATTGAAAGGAATTCCTAAGAAAATATCGCCACTGCGTTGATACAGTTGACAGCTAAGTTTCCCATCAGCCACATAAAATTGAAATAGTGAATGACACGGAGGTAATGCTGAGGTTGGCACATCTTCAGGATTCCAAGCCGAAACGATCATTCTTCTTGAGTTAGGATTATTCTTAATCATATCAATAACATTTGAAATTTGATCGATAGTCTCACCAGTACTAGTCTTCCATGCTCGCCATTGGCTACCGTAAACATTTCCAAGATCACCATATTTAGCAGAAAATGTATCATCTTCCAAAATTTGTTCTGTAAAACGTTGTTTTTCAATTTTATAGAGTTCATTGAATTCAGGATCAGTCAGTGAGCGGTGACCAAAATCGGTCATGTCTGGTCCCTGATATTCATCACTTTCAACCCACTTTTTAAAAGCCCATTCATCCCAAATATGATTATTATGTTGAAGTAAATATCTAATATTGGTATCGCCTTTTAAAAACCAGAGTAACTCACTCTTAATCAAACCAAAAGGGACTCTCTTGGTCGTTAGTAATGGAAAACCTTCACTTAAATCAAAACGCATTTGATATCCAAAAGTACTTAGGGTACCAGTTTGGGTACGGTCTCCTTTGAGATGCCCATTTTCCAAAACATATCTTTCCAAATTAAGGTATTGTTCTTCAAGCATATTAAATTTCCCCTATTCTTCGAAACTTTCTAAGTATTCCCATCTTGCCATTTTTTCTTCTAATTGGTCCGAAATTTCATTTAATTCTTTTTGCAATTCTGCTAATTTTCCGTAATCAGCAGCACATTCGCTCATTTGTTCCTCCACAGATGTGGACTTTTGTTCTAACTTTTCGATTTCAGTTTCAATTGTCTGCCATTCTTTTTCTTCTGAATACGTCCTTTTTTTCTTTTTAGGAGCTTCAACTTGTTCAACTGACTTAGGAGTACTTTTAATTTTACTTGATTGTACTACGTTTTGTTTTAAATAGTCACTGATCGAGCCCGTATATTTTTCAACTTTAGCATTTCCATCAAATATTAGTAATTGGTCACTAACTTTATCTAAGAAATACCGATCATGGGACACGGTAAGGACTGTACCTTTGAAGGTTTTTAAATAACTCTCTAAAACAGTTAAAGTAGCAATATCCAAGTCATTAGTGGGTTCATCTAACAATAGTACATTAGGTTGTTCCATTAAAATCTTAATTAAAAATAGACGCCGTTTTTCACCACCAGATAGCTTTTTAATTAAACTACCATGTAAAAAACTTGGAAATAAGAATTGTTCTAAAAGACTAGTGACACTAATTTTTTCACCATCTTTATTGATTACTTCTTGTCCAACTTCTTTTAGGTAATTAATTACCCGTTTATCTTCTGGTATGGGTTCAATTTTTTGAGTATAATACCCAATTTTAACAGTTTCGCCAATTTCAATTTTCCCACCCTGAATAGGCAATACTCCCGCAATCGCATTCAAAAATGAAGATTTACCTGCGCCGTTGGCTCCTGTTATTCCGATTCGGTCACCCGCCTGAATTAACTTAGAAAAATCCTTCATAATTTGATGGTCGCCAACTTCTAAATCTAAGTCATTGATTTCAATTACTTTTTTGCCCAATCTTTGTTGTGTTAGACCAATCTCAAGGTCTTGATCAACCTCTTTAGGCGCATGTACAGCTTGGTCTAACTTTTCAAAATGGTTAATTCGCGCTTGTTGTTTAGTTCCACGTGCTTTGGGTCCACGTTTCATCCATTCAAGTTCTTGCTTATATAGTTTGTACTCTTTTTGTTTACTAGCTTCGTTTTGCTCATCACGAACCGCTTTTTGTTCAACATATTTTTCATAGTTACCGACGTACTCAAAAAGGTCTCCGTAACTTAATTCCCAAATTCGATTGGTAACTCGATCTAAGAAATATCGATCATGGGTAACCAATAGTAATGCGCCTTTATAATCAGCAAGGTATTTTTCCAGCCACTCAATTGAATCAAAATCTAAATGGTTAGTAGGTTCATCTAAAATCAATAAATCTGCTGGTTCTAACAATGCCTGTGCTAAAGCGATTCGCTTAACTTGTCCACCCGAAAGATGATGGATAGATTCATCTAGCATATCAACATGTAATTGCGTCAAAATGGTTTTAATATTGCTTTCCGTATTCCAAGCATCCAGTTGATTCATTTCATTTTCAAGTTTAGTAAATTTTTCAAATAGCGTTGATGAAGTTGGATTATTAGTATATTGTTCTAAGATTTCTTCGTAGTGTTTAATTACTTGAAATACATGTTGATCCCCGCTGTAAATAAATTCACGTACCGTTTCAAACTGACTAATTTCTTCACTTTGTTTAAGATATGCAATACGGTAATCGTTTGGTGTTTCAATTGTTCCTGAATCAGCGGGATCAAGATTCGAAACGGCATTAAGTAAATTCGTTTTTCCTGATCCATTAGTTCCAATTAGTCCAACTCGATCGTGTTCATTGATTACAAAATTAATCGAGTTAAACAGCTTCTTTTCACCGTAAGTTTTGGTTAGATTCTTACCTTTTAGTATTTTCATATTTAATCATCTTTCTGTAACTTATTTACTGCATTCAAAAGCGCTAAGGACTCGTTTTTCAGTTCATCATTAATAACCATTAATTTTAACCGGTTTAAAACTTGTCCCATCTGAGGTCCAGGCTTAATTATTCCCTTTTGAATTAGCTCTTTACCAGTAATTGCCATTTCATGTGTATCTTTAATTTGAAGGTTTTGGTAAGTATCTAGCCAAGCCTCACGATTCATCCCCAGAATTTGGGCCACCCGAATGGCGTTAACTACATTAGCTTCCCCTGCGTTGAACAGCGCTAAACGTTCGTTTTGATCATTTTTATCCATGCTTAATACTTGTAAAGTCGCACTGACATTTTTGATCAAATCGTTAGATGTCTTCCATTGTTTCAAGAAAGGCATTACTTCTTGAGGAGTTAATTTTAAACTCCAAGCAATCATAGTCCAAACTTGTTCAGGATTTTCTAGAAGTTTCAAGGGATATTTTGTAAGCTGGTCTAGTTCTTTAGAACGGTCCTTAAATCCCGGGCAATATTCATTCAATTTAGTTGTCAGCATGTCTTCTAGTCCACGATTAGGTTTGCTACCCAACATCATTTTTTCAAATTCAACTAAGATTCTTTCGACTGAGATTTTACCTAAAAGCATATTATTTTCTTCGATTGCCTTCAGCGTCTTTGCTTCAATTTTGAAATCTAGTTGGCTTGCAAACCGTACTGCTCGCATCATTCTTAAGGCATCTTCATGAAAACGTTCGTGTGGATCTCCTACCGCACGAATAATTTTATGTTCTAGATCACTTAAACCATCAAAAATGTCAATTACCGTTCGATCTTCTTTTAAAGCAAATGCGTTAATTGTAAAATCACGGCGCATTAAATCTTCTTTTAAAGAGCGTACAAAAGTAACCTGATCTGGACGGCGAAAATCCTGGTAGCCACTTTCGGTTCTAAAAGTCGTGACCTCGTAACCTTCGCCATCATGAATCACCATTACCGTACCATGTTCGATTCCTGTATCAACAGTTTTCTTAAAAATATGTTTAATTTCGGCGGGGTATGCGCTTGATGCAATATCAACATCATGAATTGGCTTATTTAATAATGTATCACGAACACTTCCCCCAACAAAAAAAGCATCAAAACCTGCATCTTCGATTTTTTGTAGGACTGCACGGGCGTCCTCAAATTCTTGGGGCATTTTTTCTATCTGCACCATTTCCACATCCGTTTCAAAGGAATTACTTTCTCGTAACACCTTAAATAATAAATTCTTTAACTTAGTATGCGCATCAATCCGATTTAAGTAAAGGTACTATCTTTTAACTAATTACCGAATTAAGTATAAAAATTTTGCACATACTCTAACATCGTCTTAATAATTCTACCAGCGTATGATTTTTTTGAAAAGCCTGCTCCGCTCTATGGTATGATATTTGCAAGTACTTCAGTTTCTACGTAGGAGGTCTATTATGCAAAAAGATGAATCAATCCGATTTTTAGATTTTGTGATGATTGCCTTAGGTTGTTGTCTGTATGGTTTAGGGTTGGCTGTAGTCAATATCCCTAATAATCTAGCTGAAGGTGGAATTACAGGGGTCACCTTAATTTTACGAGCTTTATTAGGAATTGATCCTGCACTCTCAACAATTTTAATTAATATCCCATTAATTTTCATAGGTTACCGTTTTCTGGGAAAAAGATCTTTAATCTACACAATTTTTGGGACGTTTGCGCTCTCGTTTTGGTTATACGTTTGGCAACGAGTACCCATCAGTCTCGATATTCATCATGATATGTTTATCGCCGGAATCCTGGCCGGAATCGCTGGTGGTTTTGGTAGCGGGATCGTTTACCGTTTCGGTGGTACAACCGGTGGAACCGACGTTGTAGCTCGCATTCTCGAGAAACGGCGTGGAATTGCCATGGGTCATACTCTTTTCGCTTTAGATGCCGTCGTATTAACCATTTCTCTTTGCTACATCGATGTCCTTCATATGATGTATACTCTACTAGCAGCTTATGTATTTTCTCGTCTAGTTTCTCTTACACAGGTGGGAGCCTATGCTGCTCATGGTTTACTAATTGTCAGTAGCAAAAACCAAGAGATTGCTGATGCCTTAATGGACGAGTTAGAGCGCGGGGCAAGCTATATTCATATGTCTGGTGCCTATTCTAAAACAGAGCGTGAAATGGTTTATTGCGTAATTGGACCTAACGAATTAAACGTTGCTAAACGTATCATTGGACGAATTGATCCTCAGGCGTTTACTTCTATTATTGATGTCCATGAAGCCATTGGTGAAGGTTTTACCTACGATTCGCCCAGTGCTAAAAATCGAAATATCCCTAATTAAAAAACATCAGTTATGTATAAACTTAAATACATGACTGATGTTTTTTAATTAGCTTTAGAATACTGTTAAATCAGAATATACCGGCTTTAACAAATTAAAATCATAAGTTGCCAAGTCCTTAATACTTTCACCATTAAAGAAAGCAGTGTGACTTCTAGCAAGCATCAAATTAATTTTGTCAGAATCATCAAATTGAACAAGTGCTACGGGATTACCATGTTCAAAGGCAGTACCGATCTCAAATACTGTTCCAGGATCTGAAATGATTTCTTCACCGTTTTTAGTATAATCTAAGATTGCTACAACAATATCGGCTTTGCGAAGTTGACGCACATCGGTTTCAAAGACTCCCACTTGCCATTCAAATGAACCAAATTCCTTAGTATCATATTGATTATCCATTGGTACAAAAATTCTTTTTGAATCAATTGTAGAATTTTTCTTTAAAAGTTCTTCAACCTTACGTACTCTTTCAATTTGTAAATCACTAAAGAAAGGCCCTGCTAAATATACTGAGTTTCCCATGCTTTTTACTCACTCCTTCAATTATGTGTATATAACTATACCATATTTTTTCACTTTTTAGTTAAAAACTGGTTAATTAGCAACTGAATTTATTATTAATGTTCGTTTATTAAGATAATCAAGAACTAATTGAACAAAAATCTATATTAAAAAACAGATTCCGCGCTTGACGGAATCTGTTTTTATTATTTATCGAATAAAACTCTTAGCTTTTCAACGGAAACTTCATTTTGAACATTTTTATCAATTGCATAAAAAAATTCATTATGTTCGTTACGTCCAATTACGCTAAAAATTGTACGCTCATTAAAACTAGTAACCACTTTAATTTCATATTTTTTAGAGATTTCATTCTTCATTAAGTCTTGTTGTTGGTTAAAATCAATTTGTTTGAAGCCATTAAAATCCTCTGAATTATCAGATTTAAATTGATTTTTACGCATCACTTCAACCATTTTTTTATTGAACTTAGGCGCCCAACTTTTCACTTTGAATTTATCATTTAAATTATTAATAACCTTGTTCCTCCAGCTGTTCTAATTCATCCTGCATATCGACATCGGTTGGTGCTAATTTTACGTATTTACGTGCGATATCGACAGCGTGTTCCAACTGTCCACTCTCCCTAAGAAAATGGTAAAGATCCAATAAAAAGGCAGTTGTATCTTTTAAATCACTCAATGCTGCATCAAAGTGACTAGCAGCCTTTTTAAAATCATCTGTCTTCCAATATGCTAAAGCTAAATTCCAATTTAATTGAGCATCAGTTATATCGTCACTAGCGAAACGTAAAGTTTCATCATATTTTCCAATTCGATTATAAAAATCGGTAATGCGAATCATACCTTCTGTATTTTCAGGTGCTAATTCAATTGCCTTACGCAGGTATTTTTCCACCAATTCATTATCTAAAGCATGCTCAGCCATTTCTGCTGCTTGAAGGTACAACTCAGGATTGTATTGATCGACCGCCAAGCCCTCTTGGGCAGCAATCAATCCTTTATCCCATTGCTCATCTTTTTGATAAGAATTAATTAAATATGGGTAAGCACTGCTATAAGAAGGATCCAATTCAATTACTTTTTCAAGAGTTGCTTGTGCTCTCTCATTTTCATCTAACTGAAGATAAGTAATTCCTTCTTGCATCAAAATATCTGGTGTCAAATCTTCTTCATGAATTTGTTCAAAGTAGGCAATCGCTTTTTCAAACTTTCCATAAGCGGCATAAGAGACCGCTAACCGTTCAACAATATTAATTTGGGACATTTCACTGATCCCACTTTTAATTAACCCCAGATAGTAGTTTACAGCCTTTGAGTAGTCTTGCGTTGTATAATACAGCTCACCTAAGGCTAATTGGATAGCGGGCTCCTCTGGGGCTAGTTTAATTGCTTCAACTAACTTTCTCTCGGAAACCTCATACAACTCTTCGGTTTGATATAAATCAGCTTGAACCATTAATGATGATACATAAAACTCAGAGTCAGGCGAAATTTGATCTAAATTTTCTAAAGCTGCATCATTTTTACCTTGATCAATTAAAATTTCAGCCGCCAAGACTAACAGTTCATCATCATTAGGATATTCTTCGATCAATTTTTCGTATATACGAAGTGCTTTTCCATCAAATCCTAATGCAAATAATTCTCCAGCTAAATTATATAGCGTTTCATTGTCATCTTTTCGAAGAGCCCAGCTGTATAGACGGTTCGATTCTTCAATCTGCCCCGATTCAAGTGCTGCTAATGTTTTTTGTGAATATGACTCATTATTATCCATAAATTTTTACAGGCAAACAAAAAGCCAGCATAACAGAGCTATGCTGACTAAAGTTCAGAAAACCGCTTATTTAACAGCGTCCTTCAAAGCCTTACCAGGCTTGAATGCAGGAACTTTACTTGCTGCGATTTCGATTTCTTTACCAGTTTGTGGGTTACGGCCCTTACGAGCTGCACGATTACGTACTTCGAAAGTACCAAAACCGATTAATTGAACTTTTTCACCCTTCTTCAAGTCATCTTGAATTGAGCTAAATACAGCGTCTACTGCTGCGGTTGCATCCTTTTTAGTTAAACCTGTTACTTTAGCAACGTTATCAACTAATTCTGCTTTGTTTGCCATGTATTTCACCTCCTGAAAATTATTTATCAAAACGAAATGTTTTGTCATTTCTGAAAGGATCAAAAATGTTGAAACAATACTCTGATATTATTTCAACTTGAAATATATCATACAAACACCGACGTGACAAGCTTTTTCATATTTTAGAGAGTTCTTATAATACAATCTTAGCTATTTACGTCTACGTTCTATCAAATGAACGGGTGTTCCCTCAAAGTCAAACGCTTCACGGATTTTATTCTCTAAGAAGCGTTCGTATGAGAAATGCATCAAATCAGGATCATTTACAAAAACAACAAAGGTAGGTGGTTCAGTGCTGACCTGCGTGCCGTAATAAACCCTCAAACGTTTTCCATTATCACTTGGAGTTGGATTAACGGCAATCGCATCCATTAACACGTCATTCAAGGAAGAAGACTGGATACGACGACGATGGTTGGTATCTACTCGCTTAATTAATTCTGGAAGCTGTGAGAGCCGTTGTTTAGTAACTGCTGATACAAAAATGATTGGAGCGTAACTTAAGTAAGCAAATTCTGAACGGATAGCCTGTTCAAAGTTAGATAAGCTATGGTTATCTTTCTTAAGGGGTATCCCATTTATTAACCACGATTATGATACCACGGCCAGCTTCATGCGCATATCCAGCAATACGCTTATCTTGCTCTCTGATGCCTTCTTCGGCGTTCAGCACGACTAAAACAACATTACTATTGTCAATGGCTTTCATAGCACGCATTACACTGTAGCGTTCGGTATTTCATATACCTTACCTTTTTTACGCATCCCAGCGGTATCTACCATCACATATTCATCTTCATTATTAGTGAAACGCGTATCAATTGCATCACGTGTTGTCCCAGCAATATCCGAGACAATCACCCGTTGTTCACCTAAAATGGCGTTAACTAATGATGATTTACCAACATTAGGGCGACCAATCAAACTAAAGCGAATGGCGTCGTCCTCTTCTTCATTTTTATCTTCTGGGAATTTAGAAATTACTTCATCAAGTAAATCTCCAAGCCCTAATCCGTGACTTCCTGAAAGTGGAAACGGTTCTCCGAAACCTAAGCTGTAAAAGTCATAAATATCTTGTCTTAATTCGGGATTATCTACTTTATTGACGGCTAAAATGACGGGTTTATCAGCTTTATAGAGAATTTTAGCAACAGCTTCATCAGCATCACTAACTCCCTCACGTACACTCACAAGAAATACAATAACATCTGCTTCATCAATAGCTAATTCAGCTTGATCCTTAATTTCTTCTAGGAATGGTTCATCACCAATCTGGATACCACCAGTATCGATCAAATTAAATTTATGTCCTAACCATTCACTATGAGTATAAATACGATCTCGTGTTACACCTGGAGTATCTTCAACAATTGAAATACGTTCTCCAGCAATTCTATTAAAAATAGTTGATTTACCGACATTTGGCCGGCCAACTATTGCTACGGTTGGGTTACTCATATTGAATTAGCCCCCTTTCCTTACAAATTAAAAAGGTCTTGGACAGACTATCATTCTCCGCCAAGGCCTCTCTAACTGAGTCGATAGGTATAATCTAGCATGGGAAAAATGTTAAATTATTAATCCTAACACTTATAATTTATTTTTCTGAATCGTCTAAGCTCTTACCAATAATGTCTCCAAGAGTGAATCCAGTTGCTTCTTCAGGCATATCTTTACTAAAGTCTGCTGCAGGAGCTTCCGTTTTCTTTTCGTTCTTTGGAGCTTCTTCTAAAGCTTTAATTGACAAAGCAAGACGGTGTTCTGCTGGATGTACTTCAAGAACTTTAACCTTAATGTCTTGTCCTTCTTTAAGAACGTCAGCAGGAGTTGCAATGTGCTTGTGAGAGATTTGTGAAATATGAACTAAACCTTCTACGCCAGGGAATACTTCAACGAATGCCCCGAAATCTGTTAGACGTTTTACTTTACCGTCTAATACAGCACCTTCTGGAGCATTTTCTTCGATATTGTCCCAAGGTCCTGGTTGTGTTTGTTTGATTGAAAGTGAAACACGTTCTTTTTCTGCATCAACAGAAAGAACTTTAACTTGCACTTCTTCACCGGCTTTAAGCACGTCAGAAGGTTTGTCAACACGTTGGTATGAAATTTCAGAAATATGAACAAGTCCATCAATTCCACCAAGGTCAACAAATGCACCAAAGTTTGTTAAACGAGCTACTTTACCAGTTACAACATCGCCTTCTTTAATTGAGGCAAGTACTTCACCGCGTTTAGCTTCACGTTCAGCGTTTAATACAGCTTTGTGTGAAAGGATTAAACGGTTGTCTTCTGGCTTAACTTCAATAATCTTAACTTTAAGAGTTTGACCCTTGTAAGCATTCAAATCATCAACAAAACGATTTTCGATCATTGAAGCTGGAATAAATCCACGTACACCAGCATCTACAACCAAACCACCTTTAACAACTTGTGTTACAGGGACATCAAGTTCTTCATTATTAGCAGCTTTTTCTTCAATTTCTTTCCATACTTTACGAGCTAACAAACGTTTACGTGAAAGAAGGTAACTTCCACCTTCCTTGTCATCACCGATTCTTGAGATAACAACAAGTTCTAGTTCATCACCAATTTTTACTTCATCACTAATATTATCGATATGTTGAGTTGATAGCTCACGTAAAGGAACAACACCCTCCACACCAGCACCTTGAATACCTACGATCACTTGACGATCGTCATCAATATCCAATACTTCACCGGTAACTACATCACCAACTTTTACTTCTTCAACGCTATTAATTGCGTTGAGTAAATCACTGTTTTGATTAACATCATTTTCGGCCATCCGAATAAATCCCCCTTTTACAGCACTTATACATATATAATATCGAAAAACTGCTCCAATTGCTAGTAATTGTTGCTACTTTCTCTTGGATGCATTTTCTACAATACGTAATATTTCATTTACAACGTCTTGAATTGACATTGAAGTTGTATCAACCTCGATTGCATCACTGGCTTTTGTCAATGGTGAAATCTTTCTAGTTGAGTCTTTATGGTCTCTAATTTCAATTTCTTTTTTAAGTTGCTCTAAATCAGTTTCCATACCCTTAGCTATGTTTTCTTTATAACGACGTTCGGCACGTTCTTGGACACTGGCAATTAAGAAGATTTTAACTTCTGCATTTGGTAAAACAGCTGAACCAATATCGCGCCCATCCATTACAATGCCACCATTCTTAGCAAGATCACGCTGCCAGTTAGTTAAAACTTCTCGAACTGCTTTTTGAGCAGCAATGGTTGACACAGAGTTCGTAACGTTGGCTTGGCGAATATCTTCCGTAACTTCATTCCCATCCAGAAAGACCTTTTGAACTGGCTCACCTGGTTCGAAGCGAATATCCGTATCATTAAGCATTTCACTAATTTTTGTTTCATCGTTAAGGTCAATACCATTTTGAATGGCCTTAAGGGTTACCACTCGATACATTGCTCCCGTATCACAATAAACATATTGCAAATCCTTTGCAACAATTTTTGCAACTGTACTTTTTCCAGCTGATGCCGGACCATCAATTGCAATTTGATATTTATTATTCATGAATACACTAATAACCTACCTTACTCTAAGTTGTTGTCCTGGTTCAATATCTGAACTACTTGTTAAACCATTTAATTCCATTAATTTTTGAACCGAGATACCATTGTTAACAGCAACCCGATACATACCTTGCCCAGATTGAACAGTTGCATAAGATGCGTTGCCATCGGTACTAGAGCTACTTGTGGCGTCACTTTGTTCTACGCTTGAACTCTCACTGGTTACCTCAGAAGAGGCTTCACTAGCCGAATTTGCATCTTCACTAGCTGCTACAGCTTTAGATTCTGATTCAGACTTAACTTTAGCCTTGGACTCTGATTCAGGTTTAGCGAGAGACGAAGATTTGTCATCCTCTTCTTTAGAAGCCTTTGATTTACTTGATTTCTTTTTATCACTACTAGATTTAGCTACCTGTGTAGTTGTTGTATTCGCCGTCTTCTGTTGAAAATCTTGTTTTTGTGTCATGTAATAAGCTAGCGACGCGATAGCTAAAATAACAATCACCCAAATTAATGATCCAGCAAAATTCTTAGATTTCTTTTTATTTTTATGGAATTCTCCCCGTCCTCCAGTAGTGGCAGACTCCTCGGCGCCTGCCTGTTGATCAGCGCTTGATTCTTCACTACTTGGTTTTTGATCTGAATTCTCCGGTGTTTGCTCATCCTTTAAGTTCTCATCATTTTTCTCGTTCATGTTTATCCTCCTACTACATACCAATAAATTGTATTTTACAATAATTCAATTTGAATGACCACGAAAATTACGCTATATTCCTGCAAAAATTTTATTTAATCTTGATTTCCAAGGTTCAATTTGCATTTTTTTAGTTGTTAAATTAGCTTCTAACTTTAATTCTTCGAAAGTATTGATTGAACCACAACATAAATCATGGTGTTTTTTGAAGCCCTCATCAAAATATTGTAGCAAATATTGACGATGACAATTCTCCGTTCGAATGAGTTTTAACATTCTTAAGATTTGCTGTTCATTTTGTAATTGTTGTCTTTTAAATAACTCTGTTAATTCGTGAGGGGTTAGCCCATTTTCTTGATAATATTTAATTAATTCTTGCTGCTCTTCATCTATACCACTGCGTTCAAGATTTTCAGTAAGGATTGCTTCAGAAGGAATTTCAATATCATTTAAAATTGAAGGAATTACCTCGTCGCCAGCCGCATACAACATAATAGCAATACTCTGTTGACCATCGCGACCAGCACGACCGATCTCTTGGACATAACTTTCAATGTCTCCGGGCAAATGATAGTGAATTACATATCTGATATTAGCTTTATCAATACCCATTCCAAACGCACTGGTAGCACAAATCACATTGACTTGATCTTGTTGAAACTGTTTTTGAACTTGAAAACGGTCATAGTCTGTCATCCCTGCATGATATGGAGCCGAAGTAAGAGTAAGATTATTATTAATCATTTCGCTAACTTGGCTAGCAACTTTGCGACTTGAAAAGTAGATTATTCCTGCCCCTGGTAACTCATCAAGTAAATCTAAAAGTTTTTCATCTTTGTCACTTCTACTTTCGACTTCTAAAAAATCAAGATAGATATTGGAGCGATCGACAGAACTAATATATTCTTCAACCTCACCTTTTTTCAAATTAAGGTACCTAACGATTTCTTCACGGGTTGTTTTTCCAGCTGTGGCCGTTAACATCAATGTTAGGGGGTTGTTTAATTGCGTTCGTATCCGACCAATTTTTAAGTAGTCTGGACGAAACGACTTCCCCCATTGAACGATACAATGAGCTTCATCAACTACAAATAAGTCGATCTCTATTCGTTGCATCGCTGCTTGAACATCAGGTCGCTGCAATCCCTCAGGTGATATAAAAATAAATTTATATCTTTCTAAATTGTTAAGGATTTGCTTTTGCTCCATAAAATCTATTTGAGAAGTTATCTCTGCTATACGACGTTCCCCACTTAATCTTAACCGGTTGATTTGGTCTTTAATCAAGGATAATAAAGGCGAAACCACAATAACGGAGCCCTCATTTAAAAAACCATACATTTGATAAATTAAGGTTTTTCCAGCTCCTGTTGGTAAAATCGCCAATGTATGGTGATGGTCAAAAAGTTTATGTAAAATTTCTAACTGACCCGTTTTAAACTCAGTAAAATTAAATTTCTCATGTAAGACTTGATAAATTTTTTTATCTGTTACCATTATTATTCTGTTGTTCCTTAATTTTTCTGATTTGGATTAGCCTAAAATCAAAAAATGTAATATCTGCAATTTGGCTTTGGATACTTCTAAAGTCAACTTCTGTAGGATGCTTCCCAATCTCAAAATTAAATCTAACAAACTTATCAAATGGAAAATTAGAATCCAAAATTGCTGCCATCAAGATGTGTTCCTTCACGGTATTAGTTTTAACATGTTTCAAACGTGCAACTTCGTCCACCGTTTTACCTTGTCGAATTAATTGCCACGTTTGATAAGTGCTATCTGGCATAACATTTTCTTTAATGGTTGAATTTAATAAATCAACAAACGGTGCTATTTTTGTTAAAACAGCATCACTAATAATCTTGCTAAAAATCAACCTAATTTTAAGTTCCATTTGAAATTTGCTGATTCCAAATGCCTGAGCTAGTTGATCAATAGTCCACCCCGGATCAACATGATTGGGGAGATAACTAAGCAAGATGTCTGCATCGTGCTGTTGTAATTGACTTAAAAGTTCATCTAAACCCTGCGTATATTTTTGAACAATGTCTGTCGTATGATGGTTTCTTGACTTAAGTTGCTTAAACCAATTCTTTAAGATCACATTAATTCGAAGATTATCACTGACTGGGATATAACGGTTGTTTTTAAAACTAAATTCGGAAATTACCTGGTTAGCTAATAGCAACAAATCAATTGCCTCATCGAGCCGAACTTTTTTAATAAAAGGCGTAGGAGTCGTACAACTGAATTGCTTTTGTTGTCCTGCCTCCGTCAAATAAATCAACTCATCCTTTTTGGCTAAAAAACCACCTTCAACAGCTCGGTCAACATTTTCTAGAAAAGAGGTTGTATCAATTGTTTTCCAGAAATTTAGGTACTCCAAAATATCGTATTCTAAGCCCCAAAATAAGGCCGAAACCGTCATTTTACCAACCAATACATTCAAAATTGCCTTCGGACGGCGCCCCTGCTTAAGATCAAAAAAAGCTAAAACATCTTCTGGAATCATTTTTCAATTTGACGTTTTAGACGACTAATTTCATTAACCTTCAAAGCACGCCATTTTCCAGATTGCACTCCATCAATATTTAAAAATGAGTAACTATCACGGCGTAATTTTTGGACTGGGTGACCAACTGCCATAAACATATTTTTAACTTGATGATTACGCCCTTCGTGGATAGTGAGGCTCACAATCGAAGTTTTCTTTTCATCATCCGTGCTAATTAAGTGTGCTTTAGCTTTAGCTGTTTTTTTATGATCAATTACCAATCCATTTTCTAGCTTCTTTAAATCTAAACTATTAACAATTCCTTTAACTTTTGCGGTATATGTTTTTTCAAACTTAAATTTGGGGTGAGTTAAACCATTTGCTAAAGTTCCATCATTGGTCATTAAAACGGCACCTGAAGTATCATAGTCTAGACGCCCCACTGGATAAATACGTTCAACTACGTCAGGGAAAAAGTCCATGACCGTTTTACGCTTTTTATCATCACTAACGGATGTAATAACCCCTCGAGGTTTATTTAATAGGAAATAAACCATCTTTTCTCGTTGAAGAGGAACACCATCAACTTCAATCTTATCGTGGGCAGTTACTTTTGTACCTAGCTGTTTAATCACCTTACCATTAACACGTACATGGCCTTCAGTAATTAATTTTTCTGACTTTCGTCTTGAAGCAACTCCTGCTTCAGCCATTACTTTTTGTAATCTTTCTTCTTCCATTTATTTCTCCTTATTATTTAAATTCATTTTTGATTCAAACTCTTGTAAAAATAAATCGCTATCGTCTAATTCTGAATCTTCTCCAACTTTTTCAAGTTTAGGTAAATCTTTAATATCCTCTAAACCAAAATAATCTAAAAACTCATCTGTTGTACCATACGTTTTGGGTCTTCCAGGCTCTTCAAGTCTACCAACTACTTTCACTAGATTTCTAAGTACTAAGTTCTGTAAAGTCGTGCCACTTTGAACACCGCGAATTTGGTCAATTTCAATCCGTGTTATGGGTTGACGATAAGCCACAATTGACAATATTTCTAATGCTGCAGGCGATAGTCCTGAGCGACTATTTCGATCAAAATACTTTTCTAAAATCGATGCTAACTCAGGTTTAGTAACTAGTTTGTAAGTACCACCAGTTTGGATTAGCTTCAAAGCAGTTTTAGAATTAACTTCGTAATTTTTTTCAAGATTATCTAGCATCGTTAGTATAGCAGGCTTAGCATAACCCGTGAAATTAGATAGTTCTTCAACTGAAATTCCTTCAGCCCCTGCTACAAAAAGTAGGGCTTCTACTTTCTGCTCATTATTCATTAAACTTCACCTAACTTAATTAAAATTGATTGTTTTCTTGCTGGCTGTTCAAGTAAGATTTGATGATTTTTAGCTAGTTCTAAAATTGCCATAAAGGTTGTTACTAATGTTTCTCGGCTAAAATGTCCAATAAATAAATCTTCAAAACAGCATTGCTTTAAATCAAAAATACGTTTTTTGATTTCTGACATTCGTTCTTCAAGAGTGACTTCTTCTGCTTTAACGGTTCTATAAGTGGGTTCTAGGAGCGCTTGGCGCGCTAAAACCTTCTGAAGTGCGAATTGTAAGTCACTTATTTTAACGCCCGGAGCTAAGCGATTAGCTTCATTAGGAGGAATTTCCATTTCTGGGCGTGTAAACGAGGTCTGTCGTTCTTTTTCAAGTGATTTTAGGCCTTCCGAAGCTTCCTTAAACATTTGATAAACTAAAAGTTGATCAACTAAGTCATTACGTGGATCTTCTTCCTCAATCACTTCTTCATCATGTGGTAGTAGTAATTTTCCTTTGATTTCAGTTAATTTTGCAGCCATCACTAGATACTCTCCAGCAATATTTAACACTAGCGATTCTTGTGAATGTAAGTATTGTAAATATTGGGCAGTAATTTCTGATATTTTTATATCATAAATACTCATCTGTGATTTTCGTATCAAATGTAATAATAAATCTAGCGGTCCCTCAAATTCAGCTAGCTTAACGTTTGGTAGGGTATAATTTTCAGCTTTCATTTACCTGCCCCATTTCGAATCTTTCAATCATTGCGCTAGTTTTTAACGACCCCATTAAACGCCGGTCTGGATAGATAGAAGTTAATGATCTTAAAATTTCATTTTCGTTGAATACTGTTTCCTCGTTTGCAATAAAAGCCATGCGATCAACTACAAGACACTCTTCTTCTAAGATAATCATTACGATTCCAATATAAGTTCCATCTTTTCGCTCTAAATAAATCTGTCGATTTCCTTTAGTAAACCGCTCTAAGACCAACTGTACTACATCAATTGAATTAAATGCTTGAACAGTCGACAATAATCCCATCGCAATTTGTCTTTTTGAATCCGAATATTTTACTAACATGTTGCTCCTTTATCTTTAGGCTCGTGGATGATATTTGTCATATACATCAACCAACCTTTGCTGCGTAATATGCGTGTAAATTTGAGTCGTTGAAATATCAGCATGACCTAATAACTCCTGGACAATCCTGAGATCTGCTCCATTCTCTAACAAATGGGTCGCAAAAGAATGCCGAAGGGTATGGGGAGTAATATTTTTTTCAATTCCAGCTTTTTTAACCTGAGCTTTAAGATTCTTCCAAATCCCTTGTCTTGTTAATGGATGTCCATGTTGGTTTAAGAAGATTTCATTGTACTTTTTATCACCCAATAAAATTCTACGCGGTCCATTAATATATCGATTAAGCCATTTAATCGCCACGTCACCGATTGGAATGATTCGTTTTTTATTCCCTTTCCCAATCGTTTCAATTAGTCCCATCTCCAGATGGAGTTCGTTTAAATTCAATGTAATTAACTCACTAACTCGTAATCCTGTTGCATACATAACTTCTAGAATAGTTCGATCCCGCATTCCAAGTGGTTCATTTGTATTTGGAACCTGCAACAGCTTTTCTACTTCCGCTGTCGTTAGTACTGAAGGCAAATGGTGAGCTCTTTTAGGTGGATCAATATTAACCATGGGATCAACATCAATCTTATCCACAATCAATAAGTACTTAAAAAACTTTCTTAAACTTGAAATGGTATGAATTGAAGAACTTCTTGCCCTACCAGTTTTCTTGAGCTCATCTAAATAATCTAAGATTGCATACCGATCAATTTTTTTTATATCTGTAATTTTTTCTTTAGTCAAATAGTCATTCAAGTGACGTAATTCTTGGCGGTAACTAATAATTGTATTATCAGATAAGCCTCGCTCTACTTTAAGAGAATGTAAATAGTCATTGATTAAATCATTCATGACTATTTCTCCTTTAAAACAATCCCATCTTCAGTTTGTTGGATTACACCAGCCTTAAGCAAATGTCCCAATGCCATTTTGAAACGTCCTTTACTAATACCAAAACGTTCTTTAATCGCATCTGGTTTGCTATGATCATTAAATGGTAGCGTTTGGTCTCGGGTATGTTGTAGCATGGCTAAAACCATTGCTGCATCATCACCTAGAGCCTCATAATTCCTAGGTTTTAATGATAAATTTAACGTTCCATCTGGATGAACCCCGATTACCCGTGCATTTAATTGTTCGCCCAATCGTGGTTCTCGATCTCGTTCGGAAGCATGGATAAATCCTAACAAAAAGTTATCAGTCAATACCAAAGAACCAGCCATCTTTAACCGGAAAGCCGTTGCATTAACATTTTTATTAATCATTGTTTTATCTGCTCGAGCAGAAATTGCCTTAAAAACATCATAGTCAGCTGGATGTGCCCACATTCTTTCCTTTTTGTCTACAGACAGACAAACTAAAATACGATCATTAGTATGCGGCCAGATACTTGTTTCTGTTGGTAATTCATCTAACGAAATAACAATATCTTTATTAGGTAAACCAATGTCAACGAAGACTCCTAAATCTTTACGCGTTTTAACAACCGTTCCCCAACCATATTTACCAGCAGTTGCTCGTGGCGTCTCACGTGTTATTTGGCGGTCATGATCTGCATTTTCATAAGTAAATCCAGTAAAGAAACTACCCTTCTTCAGTGGTTTTTTAATTTCTTTTTTATCAAGTCGATAGGCATTTCCATCTGACAATTGAACAAAATAATAATCATCATTTTCATCAATAACTTTACCTTTTTCGACTTTTCCTAATAGTGTATCCATATTTATTTCACCCATTTTTATTTAATTTGAATTTGTAAAAGTTGAATAATCAAATACGCAATTCCTGACGCAATGATTGGTCCAGCTGCAATGCCATTCATAAACACTACCCCAATGATAGTTCCCATTACTAAAGCAACTGTCACTTCTGGACTAGCTGATAAGAAGCCTACTCCTTGGTACGACAATAGTGAGACCAAGATGCCACAAGCTACTGCTATCCAGCCCACCGGTGATTTAAATGAATTAACTAAATCCATAAAACCAATCTTCCCAGTTGCTATTGGAACTAAAATGGTAATTGAAATAATCGTAACCCCCCAGTTTATTCCTTGTTTATTTAATAAAGGAAAAATTTTATCTGAGTACGGTATTAATTTTAAAAATAGTACTACAATACTAGCGATAATTAATGATTGATTTTTGCCTAATAACGCCACAATAAAGATTCCAATCAAAAATAGCCAACTCTCCATTAAATTCCACTCCAATTTCTAGTTTACATAATATATGTACATTAGTCCATAGAACCGACATCAATATATCAGGGTTCCTTAAGGACCAACACTACAATTAATTATCTTCCAATTAGTAATTAAAAAACTGACCGTCAAAAACGACGGACAGCCCTTCGCAGAAGCACAATGCTTCTCAATTTTTATTCATTCTACATTTTAACATATTTCTAGAGGTTTCCTCGCTTCTAATTTCTTATTCCCATAGCATTAACCTAATATACCCTTCTTAATCAAACAATAAATCCCAAGTAGGATTATTTCTAAATTCAGCATTATCTTTGCCAATTATATTATTAAACATTCACTTTATTAGACATTTTGACTACCTTTGCTATACTAAAATGTAATAAAAACTACATTATGACTAAATACTGAAGTCTTTAAAAGCTGTTTATTGCATTGGAGGTGACATATTGATGGTTGAATCATATAAAAAATTCTGGCATAATATCACCAATTTTTCAGGTACTGCCAATCGTCCCGACTACTGGTGGCCAGTTATTATCAATTATATTTTAGGTGTAATCATCATCGCAATTATCCAATCTATTACTGGTCATCCTATTGAAGACATCTACAATCTAAGTGATTTGAATATTAATCTAGTTTCTAAAATCATTGCATTCATCGTTTGGCTGGGTATGTGGACACTTAAAGTAAGACGTTTACATGACACCGATCGAAGTGGCTGGTGGATTTTAATTGAAATCATCCCACTAATCGGTACAATCTGGTTCTTTATTTTAATGATCTTGCCTTCTAAGGAAAATCGTTGGAGTTAAGATCCATAATTGAATTTATAATTTGTTTTAACTAAAAAGGGATACTACTAATTTCATTACTTTAGTAGTATCCCTTTTTAGTTAAATCTAGAACCCTAACAGTCTAAATTCAACTTTCATTCTGCCAAACAAAAAAACCTAGAACATATAATGTTCCAGGTTTTAAAAATTTAAATTAAATTTTTATAGTGAGTTTGATGCACCATGGTAGATAATACCACGACGTGAGTCAACTGTAATCAATTCATCATCTGAAAGGATTGAAGTTGCGTTTTGTACACCAACAATAACAGGAATTCCCATTGAAATACCAACTACTGCAGCGTGTGATGTCAAACCACCATTTTCAACTACTAAAGCACTTGATTTTTCAATTGCTGGTAGATAGTCTTTGTCAGTTGTCTTTGTAACAAGTACTCCGCCTTCAACAGCTTTTTTGTTAGCTTCATCAGCTGATGTAGCAACAACTGCTTTACCAATAACTGTTTCATCACCAACACCTTGACCAGAAGCAAGCTTTGAACCAATTAGTTGTAACTTCATGATGTTTGTTGTTCCACTTTCGCCAACTGGAACACCAGCAACAACAAGAATCAAGTCTCCTTCTTTAGCAAGACCAAGATCTACAGCTTTGTTAGCAGCTAGTTCAAACATTTCATCAGTTGTTGATGGACGGTCAGCGATGATTGGGTGTACACCCCAGTTAACCATCAAACCGCGACGAACACGTTCGTCAAATGTGATTGCAAGAATGTCAGCATCTGGACGATACTTAGAAATCATACGAGCTGTGTAACCTGATTGTGTTGCAGCAACGATAGTCTTAACACCAAGGTTCTTAGCAGCACGAGCAACAGCAGCACTAATTGTTTCTGTAACATCACTTTGATCAAATGTGTTGATTTGAAGATTTCCGTCTTCAGCCATAGCATTTTCAGCTTTTTCGTCAATCTTAGCCATTGTAGCAACAGCTTCAACAGGGTAGTCACCATTAGCACTTTCACCAGAAAGCATAGTAGCATCTGTACCATCCCAAACAGCATTAGCAACGTCAGAAGCTTCAGCACGTGTTGGACGTGGGTTTTCGATCATTGAGTCAAGCATTTGAGTTGCTGTGATAACAGGCAAACCAACTGCATTACACTTCTTGATCAATGTCTTTTGTACCAAAGGAACATTTTCAGCTGGAATTTCAACACCCATGTCACCACGAGCAATCATAATACCATCTGAAACTTTCAAGATTTCGTCTGTGTTGTCAATACCTTCTTGTGATTCGATCTTAGGGAAAATTTGAACATCTTCCATGTTCTTTTCTTCCAACAATTCACGAATTTCAAGAACGTCTTGTGGCTTACGTACGAAACTTGCAGCGATGAAGTTGATGTTCATTGATTCAAGACCAAAACGAATATCATCAGCATCTTTTTCAGTAATACCAGGTAAGTTAATTGAAACACCAGGAGCATTTGTACCCTTACGTGATCCAAGAACACCATTGTTAGTTGCATGAGCAACTAATTCGCGGTTTTCTTCATCTTTTTCGTCAATCTTAAAATCAAGAAGTCCATCATCAAAAAGAACGTGTCCACCAACATGAACGTCATCAAAAAGTCCATCATATGTAACAGCAATCTTTTCTTTTGTTGTTTCCAAAGTGTCATCCATTGAGATGCGAACCTTATCATTTGTGTGATATTCTTGGTTACCATCTTTTTGTGGAGTTGTACGGATTTCAGCACCCTTTGTATCAAGCAAAATACCTACTGACTTGCCAGTAATCTTTTCTGCTTCTTTAACCATGTTATAACGACCTAGATGTTCTTCATGGTCACCATGTGAAAAGTTAAAGCGGAATACATTAGCACCGGCTTCAATTAATTTAACAATTGTGTCAACAGAAGTACTTGCAGGACCAAGTGTTGAAACGATTTTGGTTTTCTTCATTACAGAATCTCTCCCTTGATTTTAAATTATAAAAGACTTCTTAAGTCATTTTATCCAAATATTAATAGAACTCTAGAATGATAAATCTTCACTTAATTGGTAAAGTGAATCATCTGCTTGATGTTTTGCATCAAACAAGTCAAGCATGTTATGAGCTTGAACCTTATTTTCTAAGATTCCAACTGCTAAACCACCCTTACCTTCAAGGAGTAGCTCAACAGCGTAAGCACCCATCTTACTTGCTAAAACGCGATCTTTAGCACTTGGAACACCACCACGTTGGACATGTCCAATTACAGTAGCACGTGCATCAAAATCGCCGTATTGCTTAAGCTGGTCAATGAATTCAGGAGCTGCATCTGAATTAGCATCACCTTCAGCGATGACAATAATGCCGTAGTCCTTACCGTTTGCACGGTTCTTTTTCAACTTGTTGGCAATTGCTTCAACGTCATAATCAAAACCAGGTGCGATAACCGCATCTGCTCCTGAAGCAACACCAGCCCAAAGAGCAATATCAGCAGCATTGCGGCCCATAACTTGGACAGCAAAGACCCGTTGATGACTCTTAGCAGTATCGCGAATTTTATCAATCGCGTCAACTGCAGTGTTTAACGCTGTATCAAAACCAATAGTGAAGTCAGTGAAAGGAATATCATTATCGATTGTTCCTGGAAGACCAATGGTGTTGTATCCATGTTCTGTCAAACGAAGAGCACCATGATATGAACCGTCTCCTCCGATAACAACCAATGCATCGATACCGAACTTCTTAAGTTGTTCAATACCTTTCAATTGGCTTTCTTCTTGTGCAAATTCAGGATAACGAGCTGAATAAAGCATCGTTCCACCTTGTGAAACCATATCGTCTAAATCTGCTGCCTTGAATTCGTGGATATCACCAGCAACTAGACCGGCAAACCCGTAGTTAATTCCGTAAGCTTCAAGACCAGAGCTTAGGGCCTTTCTTGCAACGGCGCGGATAGCCAAGTTCATCCCTGGAGCATCCCCACCACTTGTCATGATACCAATACGTTTCATCTTTTCACCTCAAACAGAAATATTGAGTTTTTTCAAAACTTCATTGTTGATTTTATCACTTTTGAAAACAGTTGTCTGTACCATTTTCTTAATTAATCGAATGTAAGTGCTTTATTCAAAATTTATTTTTTAATTAACGAAATATGTTGACTTCCTAGCAATTCTGCTAATTGCTCTTTTACTTCAGAACTGTCATTTAAATAAAATTTTTCAGACAACTCATTATGTTCATTAGTATCCTCATAAACTAAAATAACTGGAACTTTTCCATGATATTTTCTGAAAATATCAAATAGTTTGGTTTGGAATTCTGATGAATTATTTCGGCTAGGCACTTCTAATTTCCAAATTGCTGCTTGGACCTGTTTGGTTTGAGGGGCGGTAATTTCATTAACAATTAATTGTAAACCGTCGTTTCTTTTCTCAACCTTGCCTCGTAATTGTAGGACTCGTTTGTTTCTCAAAATTTTAGCATGCTGGTATATCCTTGGAAAGATAACTGCTTCGCTTTCTCCAGTAGGGTCCGTGATATTCGCAAAGGCCATTGACTCTCCTTTTTTAGTTCTGATGGTCCGAATACTTCTTATATATACAATCGTAGTCACTTGAGCTTCATCACTAAATTCATCGATTTTTTTAAACCCATTTTGTTCAATCAAGTTTGCATAGCGTTCAACTGGATGCGCGGAAATGTAAGTTCCTAATAATTCTTCTTCCCAATCCAGCTTTTCATCCAAATCCATATCCGGTCGATGTTTAATCGTAGGCATTAACTTTTCAAAAAGATCCACATTTTGCCCGCTAAAAGCAATACCTTTCAACAATTCAGGTAAAAAGTCACCTAATTCCGCTCGGTTATATCCAAAGGAATCTAGAGTTCCCGAAAAGATTAGTTTTTCAATAATTTCTTCTGTAATACCCTTATCCCGCATTCGACGTAAAAGACTGTCAACTGATTTAAATTCTCCATTACTTTGACGTTCTTCAATCAAATTACGGATGAAATCTCGCCTTAATCCTTTAATGGATAGAAAACCCATGATAATTTGTTGTTGATAAAATGCATATTGTAGTTGGCTCAAATTAATATCCGGTGCTTTAACTTTAATCCCTAAACGATTCAATTCTTGAATGTATTCTTTAGTTTTAGCCTCACCACCAATAACTGAATTAAGTAAGGCTGTATAAAAAGGTCCTGGAAAGTACGTTTTTAAATAAGCCAGCTGAAAAGCTAGCTTGCTATAAGCTACGGCATGTGACTTATTAAAACCATAATTAGCAAAATTTTCGATATAACTATAAACTTGTTGGGTTAACTTGGCGTTATATCCCTTTTGCAATGCTCCATCAATAAAATTCGTCCGCATTTGTTCAATTACATCATGTTTTTTCTTACTCATCGCTCTCCGCAACAAATCGGCCTGTCCCAAACTCAGGCCCCCCATTGCTGAAGCAACTTCCATAACCTGTTCTTGGTACACTAAGATACCGAAAGTTTCACCTAAGATTTCCGATAAAACGTCATTAGGAAAAGAATAGTGTTCGCGATGTTCTTTTCGTTTTACAAATCGATCAATATTTTCCATTGGTCCTGGACGATAAAGCGCATTTACCGCAACTACTAAACCAAATCGATCAGGTTTCACTTTTCTCAATACATTCCGAATACCAGCCGATTCAAATTGAAAAATGCCACTGGTATCGCCTCGTTGGAAAAGTTCTAAAGTCTTTGTATCATTTAAATTAATGTTCTCGATGTCAAAATCGGGTTTAAGTTGATGGACTTGATCTAAAATATTAGCCATTAATGACAAATTTCTTAAACCTAAAAAGTCCATTTTTAACAACCCTACCCGCTCAACATAATTCTTGGAATACTGACTCATCAGCATTCCTTCATTTCCATCCTGAACAGGAGTGGTTTCAGTTAAATTATTTTCACTTAAAACAATTCCCGCTGCATGCGTAGAGTAATGACGTGGCAATCCTTCTAAGCGCCGCGCCGTTTCAAACATAAATCGATTTTTTTCGGAAGTTCTTATAAACTCTTGTAACTTACTTGAATTTTCTAAAGCACGCTCCAATGTGATATTTAGTTCACTAGGAATTAATGCGCTTATTTGATTAATTTTATTCGGCATTTCCCCAAAAACACGGGCAACATCGCGAATGGCTTGCTTAGCTGCTAAAGTACCAAATGTGATAATTTGTCCCACATGTTGATGTCCATATTTATCATGGACATATTTGAGCATCAATTCTCTTTTATCATCTGGAATATCTAAATCGATATCTGGCATTTGGGCACGTTCTGGATTTAAGAAACGTTCAAATAGCAGTCCATATTCAATTGGATCCACACTAGTAATCCTGAGTAAATAAGCTACTAACGAGCCTGCAGCTGAACCACGTCCCGGTCCAGTCAAGATGTGATTTTGATGAGCAAATTGGACCACATCGTGAACAATTAAGAAGTAGTCCGCAAAACCCATGGATTCAATGACATTAAGCTCTCGATCCAATCTTTGCTGATATTGCAAATTTTGAGCATTTTTACTTTTTTCTAACTGTTGAAAGCATAATTCCTTTAAATATTGAATAGCCGATTGATTAGCTGGCGTGGGAAATTTTGGTAATTTGGGCTGGACAAACGGAATTTTTAGCTCGATTTGGCTAGTTAGCGCATCTAGCTGGTCTAATAATTCACTCAATCCAGCATCCCGATACTCTTTTTCAAATACATCTCGCGGTTTTAACCAATTATTACCTTGGTCCTTTGCTAGGATTTCAGGATGCTTAATAACTTCCCCCGAGGCAATATCCTTCAAAACTTGAGTTGCAAAATGGTCTTCACTATTTAAATACTCCACGCTCGGTAAGGGCAAACAACCAAGACTGTGTTTTTCGGCAATTTGCATCAAGGTTTGACGCATAATATTAGTTTGCTTTAAATTAATTCCTAGATAAAGATCTTCATCACCAACAACTTGACGATAATTTTCTAAAAGCTCGGTTGCATCACCGGATAGCCCTCGCTCCAACAATTCAATCATTTCTGATCTTTGTGCTGGAACAATCATGATTAAATCATCTAGCAAATCTTTAATATCATCAAAAACAAATTTTGGTGTACTACTCGTCATCTTGGCCGAACTAATCTGCATTAAATTACGGTAACCTTTAACACTCTTAGCTATTAAAACTAGCGCAAATTGATTGTCAATTCCTGTCGTGCTATCTAACCAAAGCGTTAAACCCACGATGGGCTTTAAATTGTTTTTAATACAAGCTTGATAAAATTCAACTGTTCCATACATTGTATTATGATCGGTGAGGGTCATCGCTTGATATCCACGATTTTTCGCCGTAGCAATTAAGTCGTCAATTTTAATCGGGCTAGATAACAAACTGTAAGAACTTAATACTTGCAGTGGCACGAAAGCCATTCTTATCCCCTCCTGTTTTTTATAATTATACTAAATAAATTCCCCTTCTCCAAAAATATAGAGTTTAATTTATTTCCCCACGTAATTGTGCTAAAATTACTGTTGTTCAGAAAGGGGCCAAACGAAATGAAACAAATCGTAGTTATTTTTTGGGCATTTATCTTTGGTGAAGTTATTGGCTATATCGGAGGACAACTTGATGCCCTTCCATATACACCATTAGAAATTGGTATCGTGGCAGCTGTAGTAGCTCTTATCACTTCTAACATGATCCCACTAATTTCAAAACCTAAAAAATAAGGATGCAAATCTTTGGTATTTTTACCAAAGAGAGCATCCTTTTTTTATTTATTCTGGAAAACCAATTGATCATTCAAAACATCGATATTGACTGTTGAATTAGGACGGACACGCCCACTAATAATTTCTTTTGCCAAAGGAGTTTCAACATTTTTAGTAATGTAGCGGCGCAATGGTCGAGCACCAAACGCTGGATCATATGCCTGTTCAACAATATAATCTTGTGCATCATCCGAAATACTTAAACTTATTTCTTGGTCGCTCAAACGCATAGATAAATTATGAATTAATTTAATCACAATTTGGCGTACATCTTGTTTACTTAATGGAGTAAACATAATGATATCATCAATCCGATTTAAAAATTCTGGTCTAAAGTATCCATGCAAAACATCTTGAACTTGGTTACGGATATTATCATCAATCTTGTTTTCTGATTGATTCTTCAATAATAAATCTGAACCTAAGTTAGAAGTCATAATTAAAATTGTATTTCTAAAGTTAACCGTACGTCCTTGTCCATCTGTTAAACGACCATCATCTAGAACTTGTAAAAGAATATTGAACACTTCTGGATGTGCTTTTTCAATTTCATCAAATAGAACAATGGAATATGGGTTTCGCCGGACCGCTTCGGTTAATTGGCCTCCCTCTTCGTAACCAATATATCCTGGAGCAGCTCCAACCAAACGGGAAACCGATTCTTTTTCCATGTATTCAGACATATCGATTCGGACCATATTATCTTCCGAATCAAATAACGCTTCTGCTAAAGCTTTAGACAATTCTGTCTTACCAACCCCTGTCGGACCAAGGAAGAGAAATGAACCAATCGGACGATTAGGATCCTGGAGTCCCGCACGGGAACGTAAAACCGCATCTGAAACGGATTGAACGGCTTCATCTTGACCAATTACTCGATTGTGTAATTTATCAGCTAAATGTAGCAGTTTTTCTCGTTCACCTTCCACCAACCGTGCAACTGGAATGCCTGTCATTTGACTAATAGTTTGGGCAATTTCTTTATCTGTAACGGATTCTTCTACCAACCAATCCCCATGATCACTTTCGGATTGATTTTCTAATTGTTCCAATTCTTTTTCCAAAGCTGGAATGGTCCCATGTTGTAAAATAGCCGCTTGATCGAGATCATAAGAACTTTCAGCTTCTTGTAAGTCATGCTTGGCCTTATCTAATTCATTCTTCTTATCACTGATCTTTTTAATTTCTTCTTTTTGGGCTGACCAACGTGATTCCAGCTTAACTTTTTCTTCTTTGGTTTCAGATAATTCTTTCTGTAAGTCCTTTAAACGTTTAACTGACTCTGCATCACTTTCATTTTTAAGTGCTCGTTCTTCAACCTGCAAACGCATCAACTGTCGTTTGACCTGATCGAGTTCAGTAGGATTGGAATTCATTTCCACTTTAATTTTTGCAGATGCTTCATCGATTAAATCAATCGCCTTATCTGGTAAATAACGATCCGTAATATAACGACTAGAAAGTTTAGCGGCTGCCACAAGAGCATTATCATGGATACGAACGCCATGATGAATTTCAAAGCGTTCCTTTAAACCTCTTAAAATACTGATAGTATCCTCAATGCTAGGCTCCTTAACCAGCACCCGTTGGAAACGGCGCTCAAGTGCCTTGTCTTTTTCAATGTTTTCGCGGTATTCATCTAATGTTGTTGCACCAATCAAATGGAGTTCACCACGAGCTAGCATAGGTTTCAAAAGATTTCCAGCATCCATACTACCTTCAGTCTTACCCGCTCCTACAATCGTGTGAATTTCATCAATGAATAAGATAATTTGACCATCTGACTTTGATACTTCCTTCAAAACTGCTTTAAGTCGTTCTTCAAAATCGCCTCGATATTTAGCCCCGGCAATTAATGAGCCCATATCTAGAGAAACAATGGTTTTATCAACTAAATTGCTAGGAACATCACCTTTAGCAATTCTTTGCGCTAGACCTTCTACAATGGCTGTTTTTCCTACACCAGGTTCACCAATTAGTACTGGATTATTTTTTGTTTTTCGCGATAAAATTCGAATAACTTCTAAAATTTCTTCATCACGTCCAATAACTGGATCTGGGTTTTCACTGTGGGCCCTTTTAACTAAATCTGTCCCATATTTTTCTAGCGCTTTATATCCACTTTCTTGTTCCTTTGATGTCACTCTTTCACCCCCACGAAATTCATCTACTTTGGCTAAAACCTGTTTTTGAGTTAGACCTTGTTGATTCAGGAATTTTTTAAACTGATTCTGATCTAAATTAAATAAAGCAATTAAAATAGTATCAATTGCAACATACTCATCCTGTAATTTTTTACGCTGTTGTTCTGCTTGAACTAATAATTGATTTAGTTCTGCTGAAATCGATTGACCGTAACTAACCTGGCTACCACTAACCACGCTAATTTGTTCAAGTTCTTGGTCTAACTCGGTTTGGACAAGGTTGTTATCAATCTTTAAGTCTGTTAATAGTGTCCCGACCAGTTGGTCTGGTTGTGTTAAAAATTTAAATAATTCTGGCACACCAATTTCTTGATGTTGACGATTTACAGCAATCTGCTGTGCTTCGCTAATTGCTTCTTGAAGTGCCGTAGTCATTTTCTCTGGATTCATTTAAATCGCCTCCCAATTTTTAGATAAATTGATAAGGATTGGTATTAACCGTCGATTCTATAATTTCAACTTCCCAATCATTATTAGCCTTCCATTCGTTGAATAAAGAAGCTAACTTAGGAATACATATTTTTTCGACGTTATGACCTACATCGACTACATTAATGCCATCCGCTAACATATCATGTCCTGTATGATAATAAACATCACCGGTTACAAACACGTCTGCTCCCGCTTTGAGCATTTCAGGATAAAATTTACCACCATCACCACCTACAACTGCAACGTTTTTTACCATAGCTTCATTGTCACTTGTTACTAAGCGCAACCCATCTAAGTTAAAAGTTTTTTTCAAGGTTTTAGCAAATTTTTCAACAGTTACAGGAGTTGGTAAGACTCCGATGCGACCAATATTGGTATCGTAATGGTTAGAATACACCGTTTGGACATGATTTAACCCCATTGCTTCCGTCAACCAATCATTCATGCCACCTTTAGCAACGTCCAAATTTGTATGAGCTGAATAAACCAAAATCGAATTTTGGATTAATTTAGCGTACATTTGATTTTGCGGGTTGCTTAAATCTAAATTTTTAATAGGTCGAAAAATCAAGGGGTGGTGCGAAAAAATCATATCACAATTTTGTTTAATTGCTTCGTCAACCACTTCAGGTCGAACATCTAAAGTCACCATTACTCGTTTAATATCGTTATTAACATTTCCGATTTGTAAACCCACAGGATCATTAGTAAAAGCAATGGTTTTAGGCGCGAAGCTTTCAAAACGGTCAATTAATTTTTTAGCTAACATGTGAAAACATCTCCTCAATATCGCTAATTTGCTTAGTAACTTGGTCTAGTTTAGCTTGTCCATGGCTAGGATGAGCATTTAGATTTACTTCAATTTTTCTCAACCGGTTTAATTCGCGCTGCCACTTACGTGTATACACCTCATTATGACTTTTCATTAAAATTGGTCCAAACATTTGCTCTTTCTCGGATAAAGTCATCTGTCCAGGTTCCGCCATGATAATTTCGTACAAGTGATGGTCCTCCGCCACGATATCTTCATGGGTAATTTTGAAATTATTACTAATTAACCATTCTCTTAATTCCAACTCTCCGACATTGGGTTGAAGAATTAATTTCTTAACCCCATTTAATTTTGTTTTTCCGTCATTTAAAATTTTTCGAATTAATTGGCCACCCATTCCAGCAATACAAATCACATCGACGGTGTCGGTATCTTGAATAACAGCTAATCCATCACCTAAACGTGCTTCAATTTGATCAACTACTCCATTCTTTTCGATTTCTTCTTTCGAATTAGAGAGCGGTCCAGGAGCGACTTCTCCGGCTATTGCATGGTTAGCAATCTTATTTTTAATTAAATTAATCGCTAGATACGCATGATCCGATCCAATATCCGCAATTCTTGAACCTTGTGGTACTAAACTAGCAACTATTTTTAGTCTTGGTGACAAATTATTCGAATTCATAAAATAAACCCCTACTATCTTTCGTAATTATAGTTATATCTTTCAAAAAAAGGTCCTGCACAAATCTACGACCTGCACGGAACCTCTTGGGTTAACTAATCTAGAAAATCTTTTAGTTGTTTTGATCTTGATGGATGGCGGAGTTTACGTAAAGCTTTCGCTTCAATTTGACGAATACGTTCTCTTGTAACTCCAAATACTTTACCAACTTCTTCAAGAGTTCTAGTACGTCCATCATCTAATCCAAAGCGCAAACGTAGCACGTTTTCTTCACGATCAGTTAGCGTATCGAGAACACCTTCAAGTTGTTCCTTTAGCAATTCGTATGCAGCATGGTCAGCAGGACTAGTTGCTTCTTGATCTTCAATGAAATCACCAAGATGTGAGTCATCTTCTTCACCAATTGGTGTTTCTAATGAAACTGGTTCTTGAGCAATTTTTAGAATTTCACGAACTTTATCAGATGGCATATCCATTTCAGCACCAATTTCTTCAGGCATTGGTTCACGACCTAAATCTTGGAGCAATTGACGTTGAATTCGAATCAATTTATTGATGGTTTCCACCATGTGAACAGGAATTCGAATTGTACGCGCTTGATCGGCAATCGCACGTGTAATGGCTTGTCGAATCCACCATGTAGCATACGTAGAAAATTTAAATCCTTTTTGGTAGTCAAATTTTTCAACAGCTTTCATCAAGCCCATGTTACCTTCTTGAATTAAATCAAGGAATTGCATTCCACGACCCACATAACGTTTAGCAATTGATACTACCAAACGAAGGTTAGCTTCTGCTAATTCTTGACGGGCACGGGGATCACCCTTTTCAATTCTTAAAGCTAATTCGACTTCTTGATCAGCAGTAAGAAGTGATACACGACCAATTTCCTTAAGGTACATACGAACTGGGTCATTAATTTTTACTCCAGCAGGAGCCTTTGTATCATCTAATTCTTCCTTAGAAATTTCTTGAGCTTTCAAAGCTTTTTCACTTGGATCACCATTTTCATCGACAACACTAATTCCAGCATCTTCAATGCGTTGAATAAGATCATCAACATCTTCGTCAGTTAATTTAAACTTAGTAATCAAATCTTTAGTTAATTGTGTATATTTAACTTTCTTTTCACTCTTACGAGCTTTAATGATTTGATTGACAGCTTTTTTAAACTCAGGTGAAGAAATGATACTTTCACTCTTTTTCTTTTTTGTTTCAGTTTTTTTGTTTGCCATTTATGCTGATCCCCCTATTATTTTTGAAGCTGTTGTTGTTTTTGATATAGCGCGATAAGTTTTAAAGTTAGTTGTTGTTGTAATTCTTTGTTACCTAATCTAGTAGCTTCATCTAAATCCAATTTAACATTTGAAATTTGTTCACTTAAAGGAGCAAAATTTTCAATCACGCTAAGATAATCTTGAATTTCTTCTTCAGTAAATTCAGGGCTTAGGTTAATTGATTCAATATCAGCAACGACTGCTTGTAGCTCATCTTCTTTAAGATAATCCATAAAATCTGCAACATTATATTCATGATTTTTTTCTAAATATCCACTAGCCAAGACATAAATTGTTTCAAGCTTTTCATTTGGAAAATAAAAATTGGGTAGGCTCTGTAATTTTAGCCAAACATCATGATTATTTAATGCACGAGCTAGCAAACGATATTCCGAAATATCTATCTTAGATAACTTTTTTTGAATATTTTGATTGAATACGGGTTGATCTCCCATTGCCTCCGGTGGAGGTGGAGGCATCGACGCTTCCAATTCAAACTGTTTGGGTGCATGCGCGATTCGATCTGCTACACTTTCTCTTAACTGGTCTTTTAAATCACGCTTATCAATCTTAAATTCATCTGATAATTGATTTAAATACAAATCTTGTTCTAGGGCATCTTTCAGACTACTAATTCGTTTTAAAGCTCGTTTTAAGTATTCTAATTGATCATTTTCATTAGCTAGATTTAGACCGGTTCGATCATATTTCAAAAGAAATGAAGTACTTGATTCTCCAGTCTGCTGCATCAAATTTTGAAATGCAGCTGTCCCTCTTTGATTCACATACTCATCCGGATCTAAATTATCAGGAATAAAAACCACACTAATTTGTAAATCACTAGATTGCCTCAATAACTCAATTGCTCTAGCAATTGCCTTTTGTCCAGGCGCATCCCCATCAAAACAGATTATTACGCGATCAGCCACCCGCTTGATAGCATTAATATGATCCTCAGTCAAACTGGTTCCCATCGTCGCAATTCCATTCTTTACAGCCGCTCGATGAGCAGCAATGACATCCATAAAACCTTCATATAATATGACTGTTTTCTGTTGGATAATTTCTGAACGAGCTTGAGAAAAATTGTAAAGCACCTTTCCTTTATTAAAAATGCTTGTTTCAGGGCTATTTAAATATTTAGGATGGTTCTTATCCTTAACCAAACTACGGCCCGAAAATGCAACGATTTTTCCATTTGTATCTTTAATCGGAAAAATAATACGGTTAAAAAATCGATCTCTTAATGTTTGATTTTCGGATTCAATAAACAATCCTGATTCAGCCATTAAATGTTGGTCAATCTTATGTTCTTTAAAAAAACTTAGCAGGAGATTGTCTTCCGGGGCGGCAAATCCAATATCAAAATTCTTGATATCATCCTCGGTCATTCCTCGTTTTTTCAAATACTGTAATGCATCTTCACCTAATTTGGTGTTCAATAGAATATGACTAAATAGCTCAGAAGCTTTCTCATATAAATCAATCAATGCACTTTGTTCAGACGTATACGACGACTTTTTAGTTGACTTGAAATAACTCTGATCTAACGGAATATTGCCAAATTCCGCTACTCTACGAACTGACTCAGGGAAACTAAGATTCTCTAAATCCATCAAAAATTTAAAAACATTTCCACCGCGTCCGCAACTAAAACAATGAAAAATTTGTTTACTCTCCGAAACCGAAAAAGACGGTGTCTTCTCATCATGAAATGGACAAACACCAAATAGGTTTTTACCCGCCTTTCTTAACTGGACATATCTACCAACAACATCAGCGATGTCAACAGATGTTCTAACATCATCAATTACATCTTCTGGAATCATTCCAGCCATACTCTCACCAGCTTTCGCAAGATAAACTCATACGTTAGTATGATACAGCAGTCGAGCAATAGAATCAATTAAAACGCCCTTGTTTTTAACACTTTTGTCAAGTCTGTACATTTTAATTTGCTGCTGTATCATTTTTATTACTTAATTTAGATATAGGAAGAAACAAGCCATTTAATCTCGTTAGACTAAATGGCTTGTTTTATTTATTTATTAACTTTAAGCAGATCCAAATCATCCTTATAAAAACATTTTTATTTTACAAGTACGTTAGTTAGGTCCCCAATTTTTAGAATTAAATTAGCTAACCGACTCATCATATTCAAACGATTACGCTTAATATTTTCGTCTTTGTCCATGACCATCGTTGCGTCAAAGTACTTGCTAATCGCAGGAGTTAACTCGCATAATTTAGCAAATAGTTGGCTCATTGTCAAATTATTTGCAGCTTCAATTTTAATAATTTGATCAAAAAGTTCGCCTTCAGAAGCATTATTAAATAATTGTGGATCTACATTAAGTTCTCCACTTTCTTCATTCTTTGTAGCAATTCTTTGAACTCGTGTTAAAGCTTCAATATCATCTTTAAATGTAGAGCTCGCTTTAGCATCTGCTAGTACTTGGGCAGCTTCGATAATTTCCGTAACATCATGATTATTACCTGTAAGCACCGTTTCAACGATATCATGACTAATCTTTTGATGATCAAGCAATTGTTTAATACGGTCATTAAAGAAGTTAAGTACTTGGTCAAAGTTTTGATCGACATCCACACCAAACGCTGTGCCATTCTCCGCTAATTCAGTCTTAACTTGTGATTTGAATTGATTTAAATCTAATTGCCAATCACGGCTATTTAAGATTCTAACAATTCCATATGCATGTCGGCGTAATGCATATGGATCGTTTGAACCACTTGGAATCATACCAGCTGAGAAAAAACTAAAGATGTTATCAAACTTATCAGCTAATGCGACTACCGCGCCCGTTACACTTTCAGGCAAATCACCTTCTGCGCTATTTGGCATGTAATGTTCGCGAATGGCTTGGGCTACTGCTTGGTTTTCACCATTAAGTTGAGCATATTTTTCACCCATTACTCCTTGTAATTCTGAGAACTCACCAACCATACCAGTTACCAAATCAAATTTATAAATCATTGTAGCGCGATCGATATCATCAAGTTCCGTTTGATTAAGATTTAAGGTGTTTCCAATAACTTTAGCAATAGAATTAACTCGTTGCAGTTTTTCGTACATTGAACCAATCTTATCATGGAAACTAACCTTTTTAAGTCGGTCAACATAATAATTAATATCATGTTTTTGATCTTCTTCGTAGAAGAAAGCAGCGTCTTCTAAACGTGCAGTTAAAACTTTTTCATTTCCACGAACAACATTTTCAATAAATTCTTCATTCCCATTTCGTACGGAGATGAAGTTTGGCAATAGCTTTCCAGCTTGGTCGCGGACAAAGAAGAAGCGTTGGTGGTCACGCATTGATGTTATCAATACCTCTTCTGGAATAGCTAAATACTTTTCATCAAATCCCCCATTAAAAGCGGTTGGCCACTCAACCAAATTGTTAACCTCTTCTAAAAGACCTGGGTTAGGGGTAACGTTCCAACGATTGCTTTCAGCAATTGCTTTAATTTGGTTTGAAATTAATTGTTTACGCTCGTCGGCATCAACAATCACAAATTGATCGTGTAATTTTGCTTCATATTCTTCAGCATTAGCCAGTTCGACAGCTTCACCTAAGAAACGATGTCCTTCTGTTCGGCGTCCCGCAGTTACGTCTAAGATACTAAAAGGAAGGACTTCTTCATCTAGAATAGAAACCAGCCAACGAATTGGGCGTACATATTTAAAATCAAAGTTAGCCCACTTCATCATTGTTGGGAAATTAATTGATTCAACAACTTCTTTTAATCCCGTAAGGATTTCCTTAGTCATCTTTCCTTTGATTAACTTATGGACGTACACATAGTCCGTACCTTTGATTGTTTTAAAAGTAATATCGTCAACCGTAAGACCTTGTCCACGTGTAAAGCCAATTGCAGCCTTAGTCCAATTTCCATCAGCATCTTGAGCAATTTTACGAGCAGGGCCTTTAGCATCTTCTTCAATATCAGGTTGTTGGTCGCCTAACCCATTGATTCGAATTGCCAAACGACGAGGAGTTGAAAAATGATCAATTGAGTCGTATGTTAAGCGATTTTCTTTTAAGAAGGCTGTTACTTTTTGTACTAACTGTTTGATACTTGGAGTTACAACATGGGCCGGAATTTCTTCCAATCCAATTTCTAGTAAATAATTATGTGCCATTATTTTGCCTCCTCTTCGTTATTTTTTAATAATGGGAATCCTAATTTTTCACGTTCTTCCACAAATGCCCGTGCTACCTTACGAGCCATATTACGAATACGGGATAAGAAACCAGCACGTTCTGTAACTGAAACTGTTCCTCGAGCATCTAATAAATTGAAGGTATGGCTACATTTTAGAATGTAATCATAGGCTGGATGTACTAGACCTTCTTCAATTAAACGATTAGCTTCAGCTTCAAAATCGTTAAACATTTTTTCCAGCATTGCTTGGTTAGATTCTTCAAATGAATATTTTGAATGTTCAAATTCAGGTTCTCTGAAAATATCACCATATGAAACTCCGTTACCCCATTCTAGATCGAAAACCGATTCCACGTCTTGAATGTATGATGACAAACGTTCCAATCCATAGGTAACTTCACTAGTTACAGGATTTACTTCTAAACCACCAACTTGTTGGAAATATGTAAATTGAGTAACTTCCATTCCGTCAAGCCAAACTTCCCAACCAACACCGGCACAACCCATTGAGGGATTTTCCCAGTTATCTTCAACGAAGCGGATATCATGTTCCAATGGATCAATTCCAAGGGCTTTTAAGCTACCTAAATAAAGCTCTTGGATGTTTTCAGGAGAAGGTTTCATTACTACTTGGAATTGGTGATGTTGGTATAAACGGTTAGGGTTTTCTCCATAACGTCCGTCCGCTGGACGACGTGATGGTTCAACATAAGCAGCATTCCAAGGTTCTGGACCAATTGCTCGTAAAAATGTGTATGGGCTCATTGTCCCGGCACCCTTTTCTGTATCATATGCTTCCATGAGCATACATCCTTGTTCTGCCCAATATTTTTGTAATGTTAAAATAATTTCTTGGACTGAAAGTTTCTTATTCATAAGTTCCTCCTTTTAATTTAGCGGACAAAAAAATCCCTACGCAGTGTACTAAAAATACACTACGTAGGGACGACAAGAGTCGCGGTTCCACCCTACTTCCAGCAATCGCTGGCAACTTAGTTTTACACGGACTCCAAATGCCCTGTAGACTTGTTTTAATCAGCTCCCACCATTCTGATCTCGCTTTGAAAACTTATAAGGCCTACTTCGTTCTTCACTGTCCTCTATTAACTACAATGATGATAGAAGAAATTTAGTTAATTGTCAAATCACTTAAATTTCCCATTTTTTCATTTGATCAATAAAGCTTCGACTTTTCAAATTAATTCCAACTTGATTTTTATAAATATCAGCTGTTAAATTCCAAATTTCTTGTTTGGTCTCTTTTGAAATGGAGATTTGTCCTAACTTAAAAATACTAACCGCACTTAAAATTCCGATTATTCGCGCACTCTTAGGTTTTAAATGCCAACGATGCTCATCTCGTTCCCAATGACTTTGACATAGCATTCCACCGAACGCTTCTGAATAGTCTAGAGGCAAATCGGTTCGCCCACAAATCACACAGTGATCCCAAGTGATTGATATCCCAAACGAATTTAATAATTGAATTTGGATTAAATCAGTTATAATTTCAGCATCATTTCCAGCATCAATTAAAATTAATGCGCGATTAATCCGCTCAAACCATGATGTGATTTTGACATTATCATCAAAAGCCGCATCAACTAAATTAAGAACAAAGGTTGCGTAAGCATTTAACGTGATATCTTGAAAAATATTTTCAAATTGCTGAACATCTAGTGCAGCATTAATATACGACAAACCGTTACTACGAATTAGCCCCGTATACTGACCATGACTAAATGGTAAAATCGCTGATCTTAACTTAAAATCTACTTTTTTGGCATTTCTAATGAAAAACATTCGCTTACCATGCTCTTTAGTTAGAAACTTAACTAACAAATCATTTTCGCGATGGCTTCGTTCAAACATTACAATGCCATTAAAATCAGCATTGGCGACTGTGTTCACTTTTAATACTCATCCTTTTTGTAACCAAATGATTGCAAAATTCCTTGTTTATCACGCCAACCTTCAGAAACTTTAACCCATAGTTCAAGATAAACACGGCTACCTAGTAAGTGTTCAATATCTACACGGGCACGGCTACCAATTTCTTTAAGCATTTTTCCGCCTTTACCAATTACAATTCCCTTTTGTGAAGAACGGTCAACAATAATCGTTGCTTGAATGTTAACCAATCCCTCATCATTAGATTTCATCGTTTCAATTACCACCGCAACTGAATGTGGAACTTCCTGACGAGTCAATTGGAGTACTTTTTCACGAATTAACTCTGAAACAACAAAGCGTTCTGGATGATCAGTAACCTGATCATCAGGATAATACTTAGGTCCTTCAGGCATGTGCTGACTTAAAGTTGTCACCAATTCGTTAATATTATTACCTTGAAGCGCCGAAATCGGGAAAACTTCTGTCCAATCCATAGCATCTTTATATGAATCAACAATCGGTAATAATTCGTCCGGGTGCACTAAATCGATTTTATTGATCACAAGATAGACTGGTCGATCGGTAATTTTCTTTAGCCGTTCGATAATGTAATTATCACCAGCTCCTCGAGGTTCGTCAGCGTTAACCATAAACATAATTGCATCTACTTCATTTAATGAAGACATCGCTGATTGCACCATAAAGTCTCCCAATTTATTGTGAGATTTATGGATACCCGGCGTATCAATAAAAACAATTTGTTCTCGATCAGTCGTATAGATTCCTTGGATTTTATTCCGAGTTGTTTGAGGAACGTTACTCATAATAGCAACTTTCTGACCAATCACGTAGTTTAAAAATGTTGATTTTCCTACATTAGGACGCCCTACAATAGCAACAAATCCTGAGTGAAATGCTTGATTGTTTTCTTCCATATTTTATATCCGTTTCTTTAATTTAGAATAACTTATTACCAAAAATTAATAACCCAATTATGGCCGCAAATAGCGCTGTGACAAGCACACCACTAGCTGCAATATCTTTTGCTTGCTTAATTAACGGGTGGAATTTACCGTCAGCAGCTAAATCTGCTAATCGTTCAATGGCCGAATTTAAAATCTCAGCAACCAAAACTGCTGCAATGCATCCTAAAACCATAATCCATTCCAACAAATTTAATGCAAAAATAAATCCCGCAATAATAATGACAACCATAATCATCAAGTGATAACGGAAATTACGTTCAGTATTAAACACTTCCCACAATCCATGGCCCGCGTGGCCTACAGATTGGAAGATTGAACGATTTTTTTTCGTTTGATGCTTATCGCTTGAGGCCATAGGCATTCATAATTTCTTTTTGAAGGGGGAACATCTTTTCTTGGTCTTCTTTTTCCATATGGTCATATCCATTTAAATGAAGGAAACCATGAACACATAAAAAGCCTAATTCACGCTCATAAGAATGACCCAAAAATTCAGCTTGTTCAGCAACTTTATCAACTGAAATCATCAAATCTCCGATATTTGCCGGAATTTCCTCCGCCATTTCAGGATCCATAATAATATCCTCATCTGCATCGTTGATTGCAAAGCTAATTACATCAGTTGGACGATCAACGTTTCGATACTCTTTATTAATTTGATGTATTTCATCATTATGCATTAATGTTACTGAAATTTCCGTTTCTTCATCTAAATGCAAATAATTTCCAGCAAATTCAAGAATATCGGTAATTAATTCGAGATTTTTAGGATTTTCTTCCTTAGTATGATCAAATGTTTGAATATCCATCAGATTTATCCTTTCGCTTCTTTGTCATCGTAGGCTTGTACAATCTTAGCCACTACCGGATGACGAATAACGTCGTTAGCTGTAAAGTTAACGAATTCAATTTTATTGATTCCTTGTAAAACCAATTGTGCTTCTTTTAATCCACTTCGCGTACCACGTGGTAAATCAATTTGAGTAACATCCCCATTAACAATCATTTTAGAACCAAATCCTAAACGGGTCAGGAACATTTTCATTTGTTGATTAGTGGTATTTTGAGCTTCATCCAAAATTACAAAGGCATTATCTAACGTCCGACCACGCATATAAGCCAATGGAGCAATCTCAATGACTCCTCGATCTAACAAGCGTGTGGTATGCTCTGCACCAATAATTTGATACAAGGCATCATATACTGGCCGTAAGTAAGGATCCACCTTCTCTTTTAAATCCCCAGGTAAAAATCCCAGACTTTCACCCGCTTCAACCGCAGGACGTGTTAAGATAATCCGTTCCACTTCACCTTTCTTCAAGGCTGCAATGGCCATAACCACCGCTAAGTATGTTTTACCAGTACCCGCAGGGCCAATACCAAAGGTCACATCATTATCGTTAACGGATTGAACGTACTGCCTTTGACCAAAGTTTTTGATTCGAACTGGTTTTCCTTTAGCATCTTTAATCAAAATTGTAGAATACAAATCTGGAAGATAATCCAAAGTTCCCTTTTCAACCATTTTCATTGCACTTACAAAATCAGCGCTGTTTAATTGGACACCCGACCTTAAAATTTTTAATAAAGTCTTCAGTACTTCGTAAGTTTGTTCGACTGCATTTTTGGAACCTTTAATTGTGATTCGTTCACCAAATGGTAATACTTTTACATTCATCCCTTCTTCAAGCACCGGGATGAAACGTTCCTGATTTCCCAATAGTGAAACTTCTAAATTTGGATCAGATAATATTAGATTTTTTTCAAATACTTCTTCGGTCACGTAAACGTCCCCTAACTTAAGGTATTTTTTACGATTTCATTGACTTTAGAACCGTCTGCTTTTCCCTTAACTTTTGGCATTAATTTAGACATTACTTTACCAAAATCAGCTTTAGAAGTAGCACCCGTTTCAGCAATCACATCACTGATAATCGTTTGGAGTTCTTCGTCAGATAATTGTTCTGGCATATACTTTTCAACAACTTTTAATTCTGCTTCAGTTTCTTGAACAAGGTCATCACGTCCACCCTTTTGAAACTCATTGATAGACTCTTTGCGCTGCTTGTAAGCACGATTGATAACCGCAGCAAAGTCTTCATCATTCAATTCGTGGCCAACTCGTCCTTGTTCATTTAAAATTTCAGATTTAATCATTCTAATCACGCTTAAACTAAGTTTATCATGCGCTTTCATAGCTGTTTTCAAATCATTATTAAGTTGTTCAGTAAAATTCATGTTTAAATCTCCCTTTTAAGTATACAAAAAAAGCTCCTGAAATTCAGGAGCAATGATCGGATTAGAAACGCTTCTTGTTCTTACGTTTTCTAGCAGCTTCCGATTTCAACTTGCGTTTTACGCTAGGTTTTTCGTAAAATTCACGTTTACGATATTCTTGTAGAGTACCGGACTTTGACACCGTACGTTTAAAGCGACGAAGAGCGTCATCAAGTGACTCGTTTTTGCGAACAACTGTTTTTGACAATGTGATTCCCTCCCTCCGAGCTTCGAAATAACAATTCGTACTAAGTACTCATGTTTCTTAAATATTATAACTGAATAAGTTATGACCGTCAACATAAAATAAATAACTGTGGCGATAATTATTTATTTATCAGAAAACGTTTTCTAACTTAAAGCAACTATGTTAATATCATACCAAAAGACTGAGGAGTTAAACAATATGGAAAAACAAAAAAAATCAATTAATATTTACATTCTTTCAGATTCTGTCGGTGATACGGGTGATCAAGTCGCTCATGCAGCAGCCGCTCAATTTCTAGATGTGGAATTTAATTTTGCTCGTCATCCGTTTATTCATACAATCTCTTTACTAGATAGTATTTTGAATAAAGCCGTCCGTGAAGATGCAATGGTTTTTTCCACCTTTGTAAATCCGGAATTGAATCAATATGCTGCCGATTTTTGTAACCAAAACACTTTAAAATATTTGGACGTATTGACTCCGGCAGTGAATTTATTTGCTGAAAAAACTAATCTCGCCCCTGAAAATAAACCTGGACGCACCCACTCACTAAATGCAAAATACTTCGATAAGATTTCGGCAATGGAGTTTGCGGTTACCTATGATGATGGAAAAGACCCTGCTGGCTTCTTAAAAGCTGATATTGTCCTCTTAGGGGTGTCTCGAACCTCTAAGACACCTCTTTCACTCTACCTTGCTAACAAGGGCTACAAGGTCGCTAATTTGCCTCTGGTACCTCAAACTCAAATTCCAGATGAAATTTGGCAGGTAGACTCTAATAAGATTTTTGGACTAACTACCACTAAAGAAGTTTTAAATAATATTCGTCGGCAGCGCATGATTGCTTACGGTTTAAATCCAGAATCGTCCTATTCTAATATGGATAGTATCAATAAGGAACTTCAATCTGCAGACGAACTCTTTAAAAAAATTGGTTGTTTAGTAATTAATACTGCTAATAAATCCATCGAGGAGACCGCCACAATTATTATGGAAAGTCTCGTATAAAACCAAAAAATGTCATAAGGCACCGAGATAAATATCTCGTTATCACATTGCCCTATGACATTTTTTAATTATTGATGATTTTTTCAATCAATGTATCATCAAATCTACCACTCTTAAGCATTGCAAGCTCTAGTTGATATGGAGAATGCTTTTTAGCATCTGGATCTTTTACCCATGGTGTCTCTAAAATTTTAGGAACGTTTTGAAATTTATCAAAATTAGCAATATAATGTAGCGCCTTAAATCCAATGGTTCCAAACCCAAGATTTTCATGGCGGTCTTTGTGACTGCCCATTTCATTTTTAGAATCATTTAAATGAATTACGCCGATTTTCTGCAAACCAATAATTTGGTCAAATTCATCCATTACATCATCGAAATGGTTTTTAACATCATATCCCGCATCATTCGTATGACATGTATCAAAACATACGGATAATTTTTCGTTGTGCTCTACTCCAGTAATAATTTGCTGAATTTGTTCAAAGTTAGTTGCAACTTCAGTTCCTTTTCCCGCCATGGTTTCTAACGCAATCTTCACATTTTGCTCTGGTGTAATAATTTGATTTAATCCCTCAGTAATTGACGCAATCGCAGCGTCGGGACCTGCTCCTACATGCGATCCTGGATGTAAGACTAACTGGCTAGCCCCTAAAGCATCAGCCCGTTTAACCTCTTCTTTTAAGAATTCCACGGCGAATTTGAAACTTTCGGGTTTAAAAGTATTTCCTAAATTAACAATGTATGGGGCATGAACCACGACGTCTTTAAAATCATGTTCTGTAAGTAAGGCGCGTCCTTCAGGAATACGTAAATCTTCAATTGCTTTGCGGCGTGTATTTTGGGGAGCTCCTGTATAAATCATCAAAGCATTTGCCCCATTTTCAATACTCGTTTCAACGGAGCCTAAAAACATTTTCCTTCCACTCATACTGACGTGTGAACCAATAATCATTTTTCATCCCTCCGATAGTTAATTTTTTCTATGACTTGTTGAGCAGCTGTCCCTCTTTCCCAACTTACAAAACGCTTGGCAAATTTGTTAAAGCGCTCTGGATCAAGCTCCGCAAAATTATTTTGAAGAAGTTGATCAATTTCAGCTAATAAATGTGTTTCATCGGTAACAATGGAACCTGGTAGCTCAGTATAATAATCAAAATAAAACCCTCTCAAATCATCTCGGTAATATTCCAAGTCATACGCAAAAAATAACATTGGTCGTTTTAAAATAGCAAAATCAAACATTACAGATGAATAATCCGTCACCATTAAATCTGTAATCAGATAAATTTCATTCATATCAGTTGTTGAATCAATAACTACGCGATCTTCAAATCCCTTAATATCAATTCGATCTGTTACAAGGTAATGTGGTCGAATTAATAACATCACATCTTCAGGAAGTAATCCCATCATTTTTTTTAGACTAAAATGCCATCTAAAATGATAATGTCCAACACTGATAAAATCATCTTCTCGCCATGTTGGCGCATATGTCACGACTCTTTTTTCTCCATTGCCAATGATTTTTTGCTTTAGTGCCTTAATCTCAGTTGGTTGATTTTTTTGAACTAATATATCATTACGCGGATAACCCGTTTCTAGAAATTGGTTTTTGAATCGAAAAGCTCGTTTGAAAATATCCTCTGAATATTGGTTTGCAGCTACTAGGTAGTCCCATCGTTTAGCTTCACTAACAAATTCTTTTAAGTACTTTTCTCGCGTGCTTCCGGGTAATTTCACCTGATCCATGTCTGTCGCTAAATGTTTTAAAGGTGTACCATGCCATGTTTGAACGTATTTAGTATTTCGATTTTTCTTCCACCAAGTGGGCATTCTTGAATTAAAAATCCAATAATTTGCTCTTGCTGAAATCCAAATCCATTTTAATGACCATCTTTTTAAGATTTGAGCATTCGGATATTGTTGTACAATTTCATCATAAAATTGACCTTTAATTCCCCAATAAAGTAGTTTAGCAGTTTGATTATCCATCTCCAAAAGCTGATCGTAAATTGCCTTAGGGTTATCGGTTAATCCCTTACCATTAAAACTTTCAAATAAAACTACTCCTTTTTTAATGGGTAATAAAGTTAAAATATCGTTGATAACAATCAATACGTAGCGAATGATAATTTTTAGTTGTTTTTTTAAATTACTCATCTGTACATCTCTCTTTAACTTGCTTAATTAATCGGGCACTAGAATGACCATCATTCAATGTATTCCATTGTTGATTTAATTTATGAATCACATTCTTATCTGAATTGCCAAACAAAATTGCGTCATTAAGTTGTTCCACAGTATTTACCATTTGGTTTAGAAAGGCTGCCTTAAAGCTAGCCTGAATTCCTACCGTTCGTTCAAACTCTTCTAAGTCATAAGTGAAGAAAATTACAGAACGCGCATTATCTAATAGGCTAAAATCAAAAGCTATAGACGAATAATCAGTAATCAGAGTATCAGCAACACAGAGTAACTCCTGAGTTGAAATAAAATGGTCCACCATTATCACTCGATCAGGAGATGCATCAACAATTTGACGTTCCACATTAGCTAGGTGGGGATGTAAACGTACTATCAATACTGCATCCTGAGGTACCTTAATTTTGCGCCAGTCGTCTGGAAGGCTAAATGAAACATCTTTGCGATAAGTTGGTGCGTACAAAATCACTCTTTTTTGGGTTAATTCTGGAAGTTTTGTTTGAATTTTTTTTCGTGCTTTTTCTATCCAACTTTCTTCAAAATATTTATCGGTTCGTGGATATCCAATTCGATCAATTTTGTCGGAAGCTACATGCCAACTTCGCTGAAAAACATCAGCCATTTTTTCAGAACCAACTACAATTTGGTCAAAACTATCATAAACTCGCTGAAAACGTTGTTGATCTTCCACCGAACGATGATATGTACTTGGATCTTCCCAACCAAAAGCTTTAATAGCTCCGTTAGCATGCCACATTTGAATGAAATAATCTTTTTTGGTTTTATTGATAGCACTTAATTCTGGATAATAATTGTCAAAAAGTGTCACTCGGGCCAACTTGATGCCTTTAACAAAGCTCGTAACTTGAAACTTTTTAAACTCGATGGCATGTTTTATGATGTGCCCCTGTTGCAACTGTAAAACATTTTCTTTGACGTTTGTTTTATAGACGATTAAAACTTCGTCTGAACCAAACTGTTTTACTAACTCTCTAATAAAAGTTTCGTTACCAGCAAAGCTCATAAAATAGGCTACTTGGTACTGTGCCTTCTTGGCGCCAAACGCCAAACGAGCTAATCTAACTAGTAATAAATATATTTTTTTCAAAATAAACTCCTTACAAAGTAGGCTCGTAAAAATGTCCTAATATTTTAATCGTATCGGTGATACTTACAAAGGCATGGGGATCAGAGACCTCCATCGCCGCTTCCAATTCCGGCATTTCATAACGCGATACAATGGTGAAAAGGACGGTTTTATCCTTATGATTATAAGCTCCTTCCGCCCCGTGGACGATTGTAATACCGCGCCGCATATTATTTTGGATACTATCGATCACACTCTTAGGACGGTCCGTAATAATCATCACTTGCATCCGTTGCTGTCGTGTATATGTCATATCCATTACTTTAGCGTTAACAATTAATCCAATTGTTGAATAAAAAGCGTATGGCCAGCCATATAGAAAGCCAGCAGCTACAACGATCAAAATGTTAAAGGCAATGTTGATACTTCCAATACTATGCCCTGTTTTACGCAAAATTGTAATTCCTAAAATGTCCAAACCACCGGTCGATATACCACTTTTGAGTGCTAAACCTGTCCCATAACCATTGACTGCACCACCAAAAATTGCACAAATTATAGGGTCTGTTGTCAAAGTCATTGGATGTAAAAACTTAATCATCACACTGGCTAAACCAACGGAAATAACCGTAAAAACGGTAAAACGTGGACTAATCGCAATCCAAGCTAAGATGAACAACGGTACATTTAGAGCGAAAAGTAAAATGGCGACTGAAACGTCCATTGACAAAAATCTTTTTAAAACCGTTGATACTACCTGAGCTGCACCGGTAATACCTGAAGCATAAATATGGCCCGGCGTCCAAAAAAAGTTCATCGCGATCGAAACCAAGATCGCATAGATAAACGATGTTGAAATTCTAGCCACGTATTGGTGACGTTTTGCAATTTTTTTGATTTGATGATCCATTATATATATCAATCACTTTCTTAGTTTATTTAACTCTAGTTTAATATAACATTTTCAGTCACTTGAAATGAAGACTGATACTCATTTAATAATTTTTTATATATAATCCAATAAAAAAAGAGGATTTAACCATCCTCTTTTTTCTAGTTTCTTATTAGTCTTCTGGTTTACGAACATCAATATCTAATGATAATTCAGCTAATTGTTCTTCTGAAACCATTGTTGGAGCTTCTGTCATTGGTTCTGATGCCTTAGAATTCTTAGGGAATGCAATAACATCACGAATATTATCACGTTTAACTAATAATCTAGCAAAACGATCTAAACCAATTGCTAAACCGCCATGTGGTGGGAAACCATAATCGAGCGCTGTTAGTAAGTAACCGAATTGGTCATTGGCACTCTCTAGACTGAAGCCAAGTGCTTTCAGCATCTTTTCTTGAAGTTCACGTGTGTTAATACGAATTGAACCACCGCCTAGTTCAAGTCCATTTAAAATGATGTCATAACTTTGGGCATGGGCTTGATGAGGGTCTTCGCCTTCATCTAGATAATGAACATCCTCTTCATTTGGCATTGTAAATGGATGATGAGCAGCAACCCAGCGTTGGTCACCTTCATCATAGTCAAATAACGGCCAATCTACTACCCAAAGGAAAGCAAACTGATCCTCATCGATCATATCAAAACGTTTAGCAAGTTCAACACGGAGATAACCCAATGTATCACCAACAACCTTGGCACGATCTGCAGCAAACAGTAGTAAGTCTCCTACTTGAGCCCCTGTTTGTTCCATAATTTGTTTTTCAGTTTCTGCATTAAAGAACTTAGCAACTGGACCACTGAAACCATCATCTGTAATCTTCAACCAAGCTAATCCCTTAGCACCAAAGCGCTCTACGTATTTGCCTAGTTTATCAATGTCTTTTCTAGATAAGTTGTTAGCTCCATCAGGAACAGCAATCGCCTTAACTACTCCGCCGTTAGCAACTGCCCCACTGAAAACTTTAAATTCTGAGTCAGCCACAATTGAACTAATATCTTTTAATTCCATCCCAAAACGAACATCGGGTTGATCTGTACCGAAGCGGTCCATCGATTCTTTCCAAGAAATTCGATCAAATGGTAATTTAACATCAATATCCAAAGTATCCTTCATTACGCGAGCAATTAAGCCTTCCGTAATATCTTGAATTTCTTCAGCAGTTAAAAAACTAGTTTCTAAATCGATTTGCGTAAATTCAGGTTGACGATCCCCACGTAAATCTTCATCTCGGAAACAACGTGCTAATTGGTAGTAGCGATCAATTCCAGCTCCCATTAAAAGTTGTTTAAACAACTGTGGTGATTGAGGTAAGGCATAGAAATGTCCTGGGTAAACCCGAGAAGGTACTAAATAATCACGAGCTCCTTCGGGTGTCGACTTTGTTAAGTCAGGTGTTTCAATATCTAAGAAACCTTGTTCATCAAGATAACTATGAACAGCTTGCGTAATTCGATTACGGATTTTAAGACCTTTAAGCATTTCTGGACGACGAAGATCCAAATAACGATATTTCATCTTCAATTCATCAGATGCACTTACTCCATCCTCAATATCAAATGGAGGTGTCTTAGCTGAGTTCAAAATCTTAGCTTGTTGAACTTCCACTTCAATTTGTCCCGTTTTCATTTTAGGATTAACGTCTTTTTCCTTACGTTGTTTGACAATCCCAGTTATTTCAAGGACATATTCATTTCTTAATTGATCAGCAATTTTCAATGCATCAGCCGAAAATTCTGAACTAAATACTAATTGAACGATCCCTTCACGATCGCGAAGGTCAATAAAAATTAGTTGTCCCAAATCACGACGTTTTTGAACCCATCCTTTTAAAGTTACTGTTTGGCCAGTATACTGTTCATTTACTAAACCAGCGTATGTTGTTCTTTTCATTAGTCTTCCTCGCTTATTTTAAAAGATCTTTTAATGTATTAATTTCGCTTAATGCTACGGTACGTTCTTCTCCAGAATGCATGTCCTTTAATTTAAAGATTCGATCATTCATTTCAGATTCGCCAATGGTAACCACATACTTAGCGTTCAGCTTATCCGCTGATTTAAATTGAGCTTTTGGTTTACGATCAAGGTAATCTTGTTCAGTTACAAAATTCATTTGACGAAGTTCATGGACAACCTTAAGAACATCATTTTGAACAAGATCGCCAATTCCAACAACGTAAAAATCAAGTTGTTTACTTTGAAGAGTGGTTTGTGTTTCAGCATTTAATAATAAGAGCAGACGTTCAACTCCTAGTCCAAAACCAACTCCAGAAACTTCAGGTCCTCCTAATTCTTCAACCAAACCATTATAACGACCTCCAGCACAGATAGTAACATCTCCCTTTCCTAAAGGAGAATCTGCAATCATAATTTCAAAAATAGTATGGTTATAATAGTCCAACCCACGAACCATGGATGAATCCACAACGTAGTCTACTCCTAATGTATCAAGTTCTTCTTTAACACTTGTAAAGTGCTTTTGAGCATCTTCAGTTAAGAAGTCTAAAATCTCCGGAGCATTTTCAACAATCTTTTGATCGTTTTTATCTTTGCTATCTAGAACACGTAAAGGATTTTTATGGAGACGAGCTTTAGAATCATCACTCAATTCTTCAAAATGGGGTTCCAAATAATCAATCAATGCTTGGCGGTAACGATCACGACTCTCTTTATCACCTAGCGTATTGATAACTAATTTTAGTCCCGAAACCTTCAACTTTTTAAGAAAATCCATCCCCATCATGATTGTTTCAACGTCAATTTTAGGGCTATCACTACCGAATGCTTCTACCCCGATTTGGTGAAATTCACGTAGTCGGCCAGATTGTGGACGTTCATAACGGAACATTGGTCCCATGTAGTAAACTTTTACCGGTTTCTGGTGTTCTGGTCCATATAACTTATTTTCAACAAATGCCCGAACCACTCCGGCTGTTCCTTCTGGACGTAACGCAATGTGGCGTCCACCTTTATCATCAAAATCATACATTTCTTTGGTAACAATATCAGATGTATCCCCAGCACTTCTTGAAAAGACTTCAAATTTTTCAAAAATTGGTGTACGGATTTCTTCGTAGTTATAAAGTGCAAATGTTTCGCGAGCATTCTGTTCAACAAATTGCCATTCTTTTGAAAATGGCGGTAATATGTCTGCTGTTCCCTTTGGTTTTTGATACTTCATTTATATTCACCTCAAATATTTTTCAAAGAAAATAAAAGACGCCCTTGATTTAACAAGGGCGTCTTGACGCGGTACCACCTTAGATTTGTACTCTACGGCATATATAATGGGTGCCGACCAAATCTCCAAGGTGTCTTCAATATGACGCATGCACTCTTTTCCAGCAACCGAGCTCTCTTAGCCATGTCGTCAATATTTAATAGTCCTTTTCATCGATTTATATTAACTTTAGTTATAAAAGTACTAGAAAAAACCATATTAGTCAAGGCGAATTCGTCAAGTAAGTACCCTTAAAAATTTGCTATAATGGATACTAATAATAATAAATTAAGTGAGATTAGCATGAATAAAGAAATTATTTTTAACTTTATTAAAAGAAACCTTGTTCAAATTGGTCTATCAATTGCGTTTGGGGCTGTAGCAATTTTTTTGATTCTACCACTTTTTAATTCTAAAACCGTATACGTAGGTTTGGATCAAGTTGCAATCCGAAGTTCTAATAGCCGAACGTCAAAAAAAATTGGAACCCTCAATCAATATCAAACGGTAAGCGTACTTTCCAAATCTAACCACTGGTATCATATTCGTTATGATGACACTAAAATGGGCTGGATTCCCGATTGGATTACCAACCGTTCTTTTCCTAAAGGTCAAAAAGAAACTCCTTTAGCAGAATCAATTATTGTCATTGATGCCGGACATGGTGGGGTTGATTCAGGTGCTTTAGGAATCGATCAATCCCATGAAGAAAAGAAATATACCCTACGTGTATCTAAGGCCATTCAAAGTAAATTAGATCACAGTGGAGCTAAAGTAATTATGACCCGTGATAATGATAGTTTTATCGAATTAGCTGAACGTCCCCAAATTGCTAACCGAAATCATGCGGATGCCTTTATCAGTATCCATTTTGATTCTTCTGGTGAAAATAATGCCGGAACTGGAGACACTACCTACTATTACCACGATAACGGTTCGATTGAGTTAGGTAAAGCCATTAATAAACAATTGATTAATGATGTTCCTCTTTACAACCGAGGCGTCAAATTCGCTAATTATCAGGTCTTACGTGATAACAAGCGTCCGGCAATTTTAATTGAGGGTGGATACATCAACACCAACTCTGATTTCAAAAAATTGTCTAGTGCTTCTTATCCAAAAAAGGTCGCCAAAGCTGTTCATCAAGGATTAATCAATTTTTTATCTAGATAAGTCTGAATATCTTTAAAATTATTGGTTATTAATTCTGGATGGCTAGTTACATTAATAATTTGGTCAGGATCAAATAAAATTCCCTTTATATCAGCATTATGTGCAGCGTCGATATCTAAGTTTCGATCGCCAATCATATATGCTGTTTTTTTGTTTGCTTGATTTCGCTCAATTAAATAATTTAATGAAGCTGGATTGGGTTTTCTTGGGAAAGTCATGTTTCCAGTAACAAAGTCTTCAAACCAAGTTTTCATTTCAAATTTTTCTAGTAAAGTAATTGCCGCCTGATTTCGATGAGTTAGCAAATAATTTTTACCACCATGGTTTACTACCGACTCTAGCGTTGCCTTTACGCCTTCAAATGGTCGACTATTTTTTAATTCCTCGTTTTCAATTGCTCGAAAATGACATTCAATCGTAGTACTTTCAATCTTAGCTATACGAGCTAAAACTTTAATCGCATCCCCCAAGGATCCTTGACGCATTTGCTGATAGGCTTGATTTCGGTCAATCTTAATCTGGTAATCAACGGCTGTTTGTACCAAAGCAGCTACCATCGCTGGGTATGTGTCAAATAACGTTCCGTCAAAATCATAAAAAATATCCATAATTTTCTCCTTAAAAAAGAGCTTATCTTAGGAGCTAAACTATGTTTGCTCTACGCCAACAATAGTCTAAGACTTCTAATTTAAGCTCTTTCAATCATTCTTTATTTTGTGTATCTAAAACAATCGTAACCGGTCCATCGTTAACCAATTCCACCTGCATATCCGCCCCAAATTGACCAGTTTGTACTTCAATTCCTGTAGCACGTAACTTAGCATTGAACTGATCATACAGTTTACTAGCCAACTCTGGGTTACCCGATTTAGTAAAGCTCGGCCGATTTCCTTTTTTAGTGGAAGCAAATAAGGTAAATTGAGAAACAGAAAGAATCGCTCCTTTTACATCGTTAATAGACAGATTCATCTTAGCTTGCTCGTCTTCAAAAATACGCATATTAACAATTTTGCGTACTGCAAAGTCGAGATCAGCGTCCGTATCTTCATCGTTGAAAGCCACTAATAGCATGAATCCCGGCCCGACCTTTCCAACTACATTCTCTTCAATTGTAACGCTTGCTTTTGATACTCTCTGAATTACAACTCTCATACATTACTCCTAATGGGTTGGACGTTTAACCACATAAACGTCCTTAACATTTTTTAAGCTTTCCATAACTCGTTGTAAATGTAATAAATTTCGCACTCCGATAGTCATACTGATTACTACCATCCGATTATGATCTAATTTTCCATTCACTGATGAAAGATTTCTAGTAGAGTTATTAACTGATTTCAAAACATCATTTAACATGCCATTACGGTTGTAGCCTTCTACTTCCAAGTCAGCAGAGTAATTTCCTGATTCATCATTAGGATTTTCCCAACTAACTTCAATAATGCGTTCACCATTTTCTTCAGCTTGACGGACGTTGGGACATTCGACCCGATGAACGGAAACTCCTCGTCCCTTAGTAATATATCCCACGATTTCATCCCCAGGAACTGGACTACAACAGTGGCTTAAGCGAACTAATAAATTATCCGCACCCTCAATTACAATGCCTTCAGAAGAAGATTTCTTTTTCTTACGATCGTCATTACTTTCATTAGAGATTGTTTGATGACTTTCTAACAATTGTTTTTGTTCTTCTCGTTGGCGATCTTCTTCTGCTTGCTTACGTAAATCCTTGGTTAACCGATTAGCAATTCCCGCCGGAGCTAAATCACCAAATCCAACTGCAGCAAACAAATCATTAATTTGGGAGAAGTTCATTTGGTTAGCAACATCTTTTAAATGTTCATCGTCCATCAAATCAGAAACATCGTACCCTGTTTGTTCCAATTGCTTAGCAAGGATGTCCCGTCCTTTTTCAACATTTTCTTCGTGATCAACTTGGCGGAAAAATTGTTTAATCTTATTCCGTCCACGTCGAGTAGAAACTAGATTAATCCAGTCACGACTCGGCCCAGCAGAATTTTTGGAAGTTAAAATTTCAACAATATCACCATTTTTAATGGTGTAATCTAAAGGAACGATTTTGCCATTAACTTTAGCTCCGGTAGCATGATTACCAACTTCAGTATGGATGATATAAGCCAGGTCTAGTGGACCAGCTCCCTTTGGTAACTCATACACATCCCCCTTAGGCGTAAATGCATAAACGCGATCACCAAACAGATCCCCTTTAACACCTTCCATAAAATCGGCTGCATCATTACTTTCATCTTGAAGTTCGACAATTTCTTTAAACCAGTTTAACTTCGCATCTGTTGTATTTTGAGCCAACTCATCTTTAATGCCTTCTTTATAAGCCCAATGAGCAGCAACCCCATACTCGGCAACACGATGCATCGCTTGAGTACGAATTTGGATCTCCAATGGTCGCCCTTCTGGCCCTACCACCGTCGTATGCAAAGATTGGTACATATTAGCCTTAGGCATTGCAATATAGTCTTTAAAACGACCTGGGATTGGTTTCCATTTAGCATGGATAGCACCCAACACAGCGTAACAATCACGAACTGACACCGTAATTACTCGAATTGCTAGTAAGTCATAAATTTGACTAAATTGCTTGTGCTGATCGACCATCTTACGGTAGATAGAATAGATGTGTTTTGGTCTTCCATAAATTTCAGTATGCTTTAATTGTAAATCTTCGACCGCTGATTTTAGTTCTGAAATCGCGGAATCAATGTATTCTTCACGTTGATTTCGCCTTGAATTCATTAAATGAACAATTCGATAATATTGTTGAGGATTTAGATACCGCAGTGAAATATCTTCAAGTTCCCATTTAATTGTGCTAATCCCTAAGCGTTCGGCTAGTGGTGCGTAAATTTCCAACGTTTCATTTGATATTCGTCGTTGTTTATCAGGGCGCAAGTGTTGTAGAGTTCGCATGTTATGCAAGCGATCTGCAAGCTTAACAATAATAACTCGGATATCTTGTGACATAGCTAAAAGCAACTTCCGATGATTTTCAGCTAACTGTTCTTGATTTGATTTATATTTGATTTTACTGATTTTAGAAACACCATCGACAATTACTGCCACATCTTTACCAAAAAGTTCTTCGATATCACCTAAGGTAATCAGTGTATCTTCGACTGTGTCATGTAAAAATCCAGCTGCAACCGTTTCAGGATCCATTTTTAGATTGGCTAAAATCCCTGCAACTTGAATCGGATGCATAATATATGGTTCGCCCGATTGACGATATTGTTCCTTATGGACATATGACGCAAAATCACAGGCTTTTTGAACAAATGCCGCATGTTCTTCGTTCATGTACTCCTGGCACATTTTAATTACTTCATTTGCCGTTAACACTGGTTCTTTAGACATTAATATCACCACCAACCTCAAAATACAATAAAAGCACGGAATCAAATGACTACGTGCTTCGCTTTTATTGAATTAAGTATACGTTTATTGATAATAAATTGCAATATTCAGCCGTTAGAAAGGTTATACGACAGTAATTCTACACATAAATATACGATGGTAAAATAATATGAATAATGAGGCAAAATAATAAAGGCCCCTATTAAATATAAAATAGGAAAAACAAATAGAAAAATGAAATGTAATCCATTTGATTTTATTAGATTTCCAAACGTGTAACTTGCCAAAACATTAAATACAATTAATAGCCATAAAACAATCATTACCGATGGCGTATGGCAAAGTTTTAAAATTATTGGAAGGACAATTCCAATTAAGAAAGCGAAAAGTATGTATCGCCAATGAATAGAAAGTCCCCATTTATTAATTTTTTTCATTGTCTTTCTCCTTATTACTTAAGCTCGAATTGATAAGATACAGCTGATAATAAATACATCGGAGCTGTTTCCGCTCTTAAAATTCTTGGCCCTAAACCTGCTAAAACAAATTGATGCTCAGTAAATTCTTGAATTTCCTCTTCTGCAAATCCACCTTCAGGACCGAAGACGGCTAGAAGCTGGTCTCCAGCCTTTAGTTGCAATAGAAGCGATTTAAAATTAGCATGTTCATCTTGTTTAGCCGATTCTTCATAAGCTACCATTCGATGCTCAATGGTTGTTTCAAATAGTGCAGGCGCTTTAATAAATACCACCGTAGGAATAAGCTGGCGATGTGATTGCTCAGCCGCACCTTTGGCAATTTCACGCAGTCTTTTTAATTTCTTCTCCACTTTAGGTTCTGACCAACGAGCTACCGAGTAACGCGACTCAAAAAATATAAAGTGCTTAGCTCCCATTTCAGTTCCGCGTTTAATAATTTGTTCGTTTTTGTCACCCTTAGAAATTCCACACGCAATCGTAATATCAACTGGTAGTTCAACTGACTTAGTAATATCTTCTTTAGTTCTTAAAGTTGCAATTGATCCACTCTTCAAAACTTCCGCAATGAAAACTTTACCATCTAGATCTACAACTTCCACATCTTGACCAATATCAGTACGCATTACTCGAATCAGATGATGAGAATCTTCTTTCGAAAGTTGAAGTTCAGCTTGGATCTTAAGGGGCTGTTTTACAAAATACCTTTGCATAGTTTCTCCTTAATCATCTTTCCGATTAGTAGCAATCACGCCACGCCACTCACCGTAATGTAGAACTTCTTCAATTTTAAAATCATTGGCTATCAATGTATCTATCACTAACTCTAGTTTATCATCAATAATCCCTGATAATATGAAATATCCATTGGAATTAAGCAATTGCTTAGCTTGCGGAATCAATGGTACTAAAATATCGGATAAAATATTAGCAACAATTGTATCTACAGGGCGATTAATCCCTTTCAATAAATCATTAGCACTAACTTTAATATCCTTAGCAATTGGATTTAAATCGAAGTTTTCTTGAGCGGCTGCGACTGCAATATCATCGACATCAAAAGCTTCTACATCACTTGCTCCTAAGTGTTTAGCAGCAATACTTAAAACTCCTGAACCAGTTCCGACATCATAAAGTGTCTCGCCGCCACGCATCGTCATTTCTAAAGCTTGGAGACAAAGACGAGTTGTGGGATGAGTTCCCGTGCCAAAAGCCATTCCTGGATCTAAGCTAATTACCTTTTCATCGCTGAAACTTGCTTGGTAATCACTCCAACTTGGTTTTACCGTTAAATAACGGGTAATGCGGACTGGATGATAATACTTCTTCCATGCTGTAGCCCAGTTGTCATCCTGCACTTCAACCGTCGTAATGCTGGCTTCTCCAATATCAAGTCCAAAGTCAACTAATGCATTCACCTTAGTACGTAATTGACTTAAAATTACGTCAATATTTGTTGTATCGTCTGGATAGTATGCTGATACGATTGCACCTTCAGTAATATGTGGAATATCTTTTAATTCCATTAATTCTGCAGGATTACTAGCTCGATAATTCTCAAAATCTAGTGCATTTTCAATTTTCACTCCAACAGCATCGAGGCCATCGAAAATGCTGCTAACAGCTTCGACGGCCTCGTTTGTTGTTTTGACGTTTACTTCAGTCCATTTCAAACAAAATCAGCTCCTATAATATCTCGTGTTTAGATACTATGATACCATTTTGCTTAAATATACGAAAAGTAAATTATTTTTCACTTAAAGCTTGTTTAGGAAGGACTAGGTTAAGAATGACTCCTAAAACGGTTGCCACTGCTAATCCTGAGAAACTTAGATTACCAATATTAAAACTAGCATTACCAATACCGATTACTAAAATTGATGCAGCAATCATTAGATTACGTTTCTGATTAAAGTCGATTTTATTATCAATTAAAATCCGTAGACCATTAGCAGCAATCGTTCCAAATAGTAGAAAACTAATTCCACCAATTACTGGATTAGGAATACTTTGAATCAATGCGCTTAATTTTCCAACGAAACTAAAGATAATTGCACTCACCGCTGCACCCATCAAAACATAGACACTGTGAACTTTTGTAACTGCAAGTACTCCAATATTCTCACCATAACTAGTTACGGGAGGTCCCCCAATAAAACCAGCTACAATCGATGCCACACCATCACCTGAAAGTGTGTAGTGTAGTCCTGGATCCTTAAAGAAATTACGATGGGTTAAAGTATTCAAAACCATGATGTGGCCAGTATGCTCTGTCATCGTTACGAATGCCAGTGGCATCATACTTAATACGGCCCCGATGTTGAAGTGCATCTGATAATTTACAAATGGAATTTCAAAATTTGGAGCAACTAACCATTTAGCTTGTTGAACAGTAGATAAATCGACCACTCCCATGACAAGCGCGATAAGGTAACCAGCAATTAAACCTAACAAAATAGGAATTAAACTAATAAAGCCTTTGAGATACATATTAAATACAATGGTGATTAACAGTGTTGCCAGTGCGATAATGAAGTATTTGATATCATACACGCTTTGACTGCCAACGGATCGCATAGTTGCATCTGTAGCAGCGGTTCCTGCTAATGATAAACCAATCACCATAATAATTGGACCAACGACAATCGGTGGTAATATCTTATCCAACCAATCCGAACCCATCCAACTAATCAACAAAGCCACAATCAGATACACTACCCCAACTGAGATAGTTCCTTGTGCAATACCTTGATAGCCCGTTGTTTTCATTAACGCCAGCATTGGAACAATAAATGTAAAACTAGAACCCATATAAGCTGGTATTTTAGCTCTGGTTATCAAGATATATAACAGCGTTCCCACACCTGAACTAAAAAGAGCGATTCCTGGGTTTAAACCCACTAAGATTGGAACTAAAACGGTCGAACCAAACATTGCAAACATATGTTGAATAGATAGGCCTACCAACTGAGGAAACTTTACTTTATCATGGATATCTAAAATTGCCTCAGGATTGTGATATTCTTCTTTCTTTGCCATAACCACGTACTTCCTTTCATAGAAAAAGCCTCTTAGATCGATGTGATCCAAGAGGCTTCAGTAAATTCTATGATTCCCCGTTAAGTGCGAGGTTCTACCGAACAAATTGAGCCTTTTGGCCTCACAGGACCAAATTAAGGTTTCTTTTCTTTAATTGACTATACTACGCATAAAACTTAATGGCGTCAATAGTCAATTTACTTTTTTATTTTTTTGGAATGATGTTTTTTACGGCGTGTTATGTTAGTAACTCCATCAGTTTCCGTTAGATGTTTCTTTAAATAAGCTAATAAATCACTTTCTCGACGAAAGATACGAGGATGCTTTTGTTCATGCAGACGTAAATCAATCTCAGTAATTTTAATTCGACCCGTCCATGTATGGGTGTAATTAATAATTGCTCGATTATTAAGTTCATCTTTGCCAAATTTAAAAACATAAACACTTCCTGGCGTCATCATCGGCCGGATATATTTCTTACTATATTGTAGATTATTGCTTCTCAAAAATTGTTTTGTTTTCTTTAGAATTGTTGATCACCTCGACTAATTTTTCTTTTAACTTCCGTATGTATGATTATTCATTCTATCCCATTCCTAGGCAAAAGTAAAATAATTAGGTTGCTTTCGAATGTCTATTATCGGCGTTTTAATAACTTTTAAAGCGTTTCAAGAATTGTTTTTCATTCTATTGTTATTTTTACAGATTAACACCATTCTAAATTCATCCATCCTTCTCTTATTAGTTTAAAAGTAAATATCTTAAACATTTTATAGAAATACTTTCTAATTGGAGTTGATTCTTTTATAAAAAGGCTTTGTTTTAATGGAAAATCCACGTATGATAGATATTATTGAATTTGAGTATACGGATAGGTGTTCTTATGAATCAAAATAAAACAAAAGGTTTGTTATTTGCAATCTTAGGTAGCGTGCTCTGGGGTGGCTCCGGAACAGCCGCTCAATTTGTTTTTCATCATCAGTCAATTGACCCCATTTGGTTGGTCGGAGTTCGACTACTTACGGCTGGTAGTCTGTTAATCGTTTATAGTTTTTTAAAAAATGGTAGGAAGATTTTTACCATTTTTTATACTAAAAGTAATATTTTATGGTTGATACTCTTTGCCCTACTTGGTATGGTTCCATCTCAATTAACTTATTTTCTAGCTATCAAATTTGGAAATGCAGCTACTGCGACAATCCTTCAATTTATGGGTCCTTTATTCATCATTCTTGCTTTGGCAGTTGGAAGTCGAACTTTGCCACGACGAATTGATGTTATTTCCATTCTTGTGGCCCTAATAGGAACTTTACTACTAGTTACTAAAGGTAACCTTGGTAGTCTTGCTTTAGCACCTTTAGCAGTATTCTGGGGACTAATGGCGGGTGTTGGACAAGCTAACTATACTTTGATTCCTCGTCGCTTACTTAAGAATTTTGATGCAGCTTTAGTTACTGGTTGGGCCATGCTGATTGGAAGCATTCCATTTGCTAAGATAATCATAACTAATCGCCCTGCCTCCATTGATCCTGCTTCTATCTTATTGATTGTATACATTATTGTTGGTGGAACTATGTTATCTTACCTATTCTATTTAAGCAGTTTAAATTATTTGAAGCCCGATACGACTGGGATGCTTAGCTCTTTTGAGCCTTTAACTGCCACATTACTTTCAATCCTTTTATTGGGAGTTCATTTTGGGTTAGCTGAAACAATCGGCGGGTTATTAATTTTAACTACGGCATTTCTACAAGCCTTACCTACTAGAAAAAAGATTGTTTAATAAAAATGCACTACTAGTTTTAAAACTAGTAATGCATTTTTTATTCCAGTGAAAATCCTTGTTTTTTAAGAAATTCAGCAACTGCTGGTCTTTTGGGTTCGGCAAAAAAATGAAGCATTTTATGAGACCAATCCGTATTTTGGGGAGCAGTTGAACGATTAGCATAATACACACGAGTTTGTTGATTATAACTATCCAGATTTACTGCAACCGATGGTTCATATCGGTTTTTAAAAGAAATATTCTTTTTAGGTAGACGTGGCTTAATTTCATTTTTTTGAACTGGAATACCCACAGTCATTCCAAAAAGTGACACTGTATATTTAGGTAAACCAAGTAGTTCCTTAATGCTATCCATTTCATTTCGGATTCCACCAATAAAACAGATTCCTAAGTCTAGGGACTCAGCAGCAATCGCCATGTTCTCACCTGCAATGGCCGTATCAACAACTCCTACTAGAAGAGATTCCATATTTTGAATCCCGTCTAATGGTAATTGGGCTTGCTTTAGGATATTAGCTTGTCGATATAAATCTGCTATAAAAACAAAAAAGGCCCCACTTTGTTTTACGTATGCATCACTATTGGAAATTTTGGCGATTTTTTCACGAGTTTTAAGATCAGTCACTTCAATAATAGAAGTTGCTTGAATAAAGTTCGAAGATGAACCACTTTGAGCGGCCGAAACTAATTGATTTTTTACACTTTCAGGAAGTGGTTCCGGCATAAAGTTACGCACGGATGTATGATGTTGCATTAAAATAATTGTATCTCGCATTATTAAATCCTTCTTTTTAAACTTAAATAATCTTTTTAGGCAATTCAAAAATAATATTTAATTCTAGCACACTTTTAAAAAGTTAGTTTAAGCTCATTTGAATTAACTTTTAGAATATTACCCCACAAGCGTTTGAACCATTACGTCTAAACTCTATTGCACTACCTTTTTATTTTTGATAGAATTATAGTGTTATGGAGAGTTGGCAGAGTGGTAATGCATCGGACTCGAAATCCGACGACCCGGCTAATACCGGCGCGCAGGTTCAAATCCTGTACTCTCCTTATTAGTATCTATTAGACCCTAACGAGAATTACCGCTTGTTAGAAATAAAATAGCTTAAAGCCTTTCATATCAAGGCATTAAGCTATTTTTTTGTTTTTGTAGTTCCGATTAGAAAACCACTAGAAATTAAGAAGTTGGTTCCCATTTTAAGAGCATTTTTCGAAAAATTTCATTTTATCTAATTCACCAAAAAACATTCCAATCATAAAGAATTAGTAGATTAATAAATTTAATGAGTATAGAATTTTTATATCCTGATCTAACTGTTATCAAGACCCAGAGTTGTTTATTCTAAATTTACATTAGTCGATTTTGTCACTTTATAATGTCTAACTACAATAAGCACATTGATGAATAAACGCTTAAATTATCAAGAAAAAGACTTGTACGACTTTGTACCATTTTAAATAAAAAAGCTCCCTAGTCATTGGACTAGCAAGCTAAAATAAGTAGATATTTGAGAATATAATTAATATTCCATCAAACTTAATGTATCATAGTCTTTAATTTTTTCACGGCCATTGAGGTCTTTTAATTCGATAAAGAAGGCAGTTCCCACAACTATACCACCTAATTTTTCAACTAATTCAATCGTAGCAGCGATTGTTCCACCCGTTGCTAGTAAATCATCAGTAATTAAAACCTTTTGTCCGGGTTTGATCGCATCCTTTTGAAGATACAATTCTGATTTTCCATATTCTAGACCGTAAGTAGCTTTAACGGTTTCTCGGGGAAGTTTTCCTTTTTTACGTGCTGGTGCAAAACCAATTCCCATTTCATAGGCAACCGGGCATCCCACGATAAATCCTCGTGCTTCAGGTCCCACAATCATTTCAACGCCTTTATCTCTAGCAAATTTAATGATTGCATTTGTTGCTTGACGATACGCCTCACCATTTTCCATTAAAGGAGAAATATCACGGAATGTTACACCTTTTTCTGGGAAATCTTGAATACTTGCAACGTAGTCATGTAAGTCTAATGTCATTTTACGACACTCCTTTGTTATCAACATTCATCAGTCTTTCAACTATAGCTGATAGTTCATCACCACTACTATAGAGTAATTTTTCCTGAGTTTGAATTAATTCTTCACGCTTCTTATACGCCGGTGCCTCAGTAAGTTGGTGCTGTTCTGCTTCAGCATTGATGAAAAGAAGTCCGTTTTCTATTTTAACAAAATTCAACTCAAAAAACACTTTTATCATGAAGTTGATCTTCTCTTGATCTATTTTTAATTTTGGTCCAAGTTGCATGATATCTGTTTTAGTTAATTTTTGAGTTTTAACAATACCAAACATCTGCTTAAATTCAATCCGACTGGGCATGCCACTAGCGTAGAAATCGACGTTATGAAAGAAATAAGTAATGATTCTTTGCGGCTGCGTAGCCTTGATAAGTTCGGCCATTTTGGCTAGATTATCAGGACAATCTACTAATACAATCGTGTCATTTTTCTCAATTGCTGACGAACTGTAATAATAGAATTTACGATTAAGATTTTGACTTTGAATCAAATCCATTAACTTTTGGTTAAAAAAGACATATTGCATGTCACTCTTAAATAAGTTTTTATTCAAATTTGAGGTTCGTTGATCAATAACTTGCAAACCATCGATCTTGATATCATCCGTCATAAATTGAACCGAAACATTACCACGCCACTCGTTAGTATTGATGGTTCCCACCAAACTAATGGGATTTGCAACATTATTTAAGACATCAGCTAACTCACCCCGTTTAAACGCAATAGCATTGATATTTTGATTACCATCATCAAGCGTGAACTTTAAATGTGCCCCATCTTTACCAATTGCCTTTGCTTCTTTAACACGAACGTCTTCAAGTTCAAACTTAGGTACTGGGTTATTCATCCCAAACGGCCCTAAAATTTTCATTTCTGAAACTAACTTTTCAGTTAATTCTTCAATGTTTACTTTTAAATCAATTTGTAATTGCGGCTGTTGCTTAAAATCTAAATTAACTAATTGAGCCGCCTTTTCTAATTGATCAGTTAGAGTTGCAAGCTGGTCAGCCTCTACGGTAACTCCAATAGCCATATGATGTCCACCAAACCCAACACACTTTTCTCGGATAGGATTAATAGCTTCAAATAAATTTAGAGCTGCAACACTACGTCCAGACCCCTTATAAATTCCATTACCACCTTGATCACTAAGAACAATCGTCGGTTTATTAGTTCGTTCGACAATTCGACTAGCAACAATCCCCAAGACTCCTTGATGCCAGTCGTGTCCAGCAATAACTAGCGTTTGGCGGCTAGCATGCTCATCATCAAGGGCAATTTCTTCAGCTTCAGTGTAAATATCACTAACTAATCCCTGACGCTTCGAATTAATCTTATTAATCTCTTGTGCAATTGTTGTGGCTTCTTCTTCATCAAAAGTTGTTAATAGTTCTACTGCTCGGCTGGCATTTTCTAATCTACCAACAGCATTAATTCTCGGAGCCACAGTAAAACCAATGTCTTGCTCGTCGAAATGACTTACATCAACACCTGATATTTCGATTAACTTCTGTAAGCCAATTCTCTGGGTGTTGGGTATCATTTCTAATCCCATCTTTACCAAAAAACGATTTTCATCGGTCATTGAAACCAAATCAGCGGTCGTTCCAATTGCATACAAGTCAAGGAATTCTTCGGGAATTTCTTCAAGTAAAGCTGTTGCCACCTTAAAAGCTACCCCGACTCCAGACAAATCACCAAATGGATAGGCTCCCTCTGGGTGACGTGGATGGATAATTGCATATGCCTCCGGTAATACTTCTGGTATTTCATGATGATCCGTGACAATAACATTCGTACCCTGATCTTCAGCAAATTTGATTGCTTCATTTCCGGCAACTCCATTATCCACGGTAATGATTAACTGAACCCCTTCATCATTAATGAAGTGTTGGTACTTCTTCAAATTAGGACCATAACCATCCTTAAAACGGTCTGGAACAAAGTATTGCACGTTAGCCCCTAACTGATCTAACGTTTCATACATAATGGTCGTACTTGTAACCCCATCTGCATCATAATCACCGTATACAAGAATTTTTTCGTTGCTTTCAATCGCCACAAAAATTCGGTCAAGGGCTTTTTGCATATCGTGCAGTAGCATCGGATCATGTACAATCGACATATCCTCATCAATAAAACTGAGAATATCCTCGCCTGTTTTAAAACCTCTAGCGACCATGATTTTAACCATCGTCTGGCTAAGTTTGGTTTCCGATGCCAGTTGATCGATATCAACATCATCTAACTTGCTAACTTGCCAATTAAATCTGTTATCTTTCATTAATTAACTCCAACTACTTTCGATTAATCAAGGGACTATTAACGATTAAATCACCCATTTTAGGAAATAAGGTGTACATAATCGCTCCCACTCCCATTATTTTAGGTACATTAACTTCCCTAAGATTTTCAATAATGGCCTTATTCACCAATTCAGCCACTTGATTCGCGTTAATCACGAATTGTTGAACACCTTTTAAATATTTACCACTAGGATCAGCAATACTAAAGAAATTAGTATCCATTGGTCCTGGGTTAATTGTGTGGACACGGATGTTGCGGTCATACATTTCTAGACGAAGTGCGTTAGAAAAGCCGATCACGCCGAATTTAGCACTAGCGTACGTAGTTGTTTTAGCCGTCGCAATTTTACCAGCAATAGAAGCAATATTAACAATATCTGCAGCTTCTCCAACGTGATCCACCATTAATGGCAACATTAGGCGTGTAAACTTAATCATCCCCGTCAGGTCTGTCGCAAATGTTCGTTCAATTTGTTCAAAGCTTTGACTTAACAAGTTTTCAAAATATCCCAGCCCAGCGTTATTAACTAATAAATCGACTGTTCCAAGGTGTGAATCAATCCATGCTCCCGTTTGACGGATTTGTTCCTCATTCGTTAAATCACATGCCAAACAGAATACTCTATTTTCACCCTTAACAATACATTTTTCAGCCGTTGCATTTAATTTTTTTGAGTTTCTTCCAATTAAAACTAAATTATCATAGCGAGTGCTATTCAAAATTGCAATCTTTTGCCCTAAACCGCTGCCTGCTCCAGTAATTACTGCCGTTGTCATTAAAATCACTCCTACTTTTAAGGTAATGGAATATCAATTATGTCAAAATCACGAACAACTTTACTATTACTAAAAATTTCCTTTGCATCACTTTCAAGTTGCTTACTGAGCTTTCCCGTATAACGAGCTGAAATATGGGTTAGCAATAATTGCCGAGCATTAGCTTGCTTAGCAATTTTCGCAGCTTGAATATTAGTTGAATGATAATAATTACGTGCCAAGCTTCCCTCTTGTTTTCCAAAAGTACTTTCGTGGACCAAGGCATCCGCATCTTTAGCTAAAAGTTCGATATTAGGCGTTTGTCGTGTGTCGCCCAAAACTGTGACTACTCGACCTGGTTGAGGTTTTCCAATGAAATCTTGCCCGTTAATAACTCTACCGTCATCTAAAGTAACTTCTTTACCTTGCTTAATCTGACCATAAATAGGTCCTGAAGGTATCGCTAATTCTTTTAGCTTATCGACTAAAAGTTCACCTGGATGGTCTTTTTCCTTTACCCGAAAACCGTAACTTTTAATTCGATGATCTAACTCAGCAACGTTAACAATATAATTTTGATCTTCAAATAAAACGCCCTCTTGAGCTATTTCAACAAATTTTATTCGATATGAAAGTTTTGACTCTGAAATGCGCAATGAGGTCATCACAAAGTCTTTAATGCCAGTTGGCCCGAAGATAGTAAGTTCTTCGCTACCCCCCTGATTAGAACGACTACTTAAGAAACCTGGCAAACCAAAAATATGATCACCATGAAGATGGGTAATAAATATTTTATCAATTTTACGGGGTTTTATATTAGTTTTTAAGATTTGATGCTGGGTTGCTTCACCACAGTCAAAAAGCCAAACTTCATTACTTTCATCTAATAATTTTAATGCTACACTAGTAACATTACGGAATTTACCGGGACTTCCGGCTCCAGTTCCTAAAAATTCAAGTTGCATATTTTCACCTATATCTATTGACTTAACAATCCATTTTACAATACTTTTAATTGTATCACTAGCATCGACTATAATTCTAAGATATCCTTGCTATATAAGTATTATTAAATAAGGAGGTTTCTTTTTGAATTTAAATAATTTCATAAAATCAACGGCCGAATTACGTTCCCACTTAATTCTTAAGGGGGATCAAGAACAATTATTTTTTGTTTCAGGAATCATCGTTAATACCCTTCAAAAAGAAATATTGCTTACATTAACTTTAAATCCTCATCGGTTTCCCCTTAGTCAATTTCGAACCAAAACTATTGAAGCACCAAGAGAAGCTAAAATATTATTGTTCAACCCCGAAACCAAACTAAAAACTCATACATTTGGATATTATCTACGTGATCAATATCTAGTAATCAAGTAAAAAGTCAGTGATGAGAACAGAATTGTTTAAGATTAAACATTCCTTTCTGTACTTACCACTGACTTTAATAATTTTTATTCTACAAATTCAAATACAAAGTCCAAAATTTGAACACTATCTCCATTACGTGCACCTAAGCGACGTAATTCATCATCAATTCCCATGCCACGCATTTGACGAGCAAAGCGTAAAAGACTTTCATCATGCGTTGTATCAGTCATCTTAAAGAGTTTTTCAATCTTTTCACCCTCAATAACCCAAACGTCATCAATATTTTCAATGGTAAAGTCTTTTTCTGAACTAAATTCATATGTCTTTTCAGTTTCTTCGTCAGAAGTAGCAATTAATGAATGCTGTGGAATTTCTTCCAATACATCTGCAGTTCGAGCAACTAGTTTTTCAAGTCCATTATGGGTGATAGAAGAAATTGGAAAAATTTCAAAATCAGCATAACGTTCATCAGCTCGAACTTGTTTTTCAAATTTCTTAAGCTCTTCATCGGATCCAGGTAAATCCATTTTAGTCGGAACAATAATTTGCCGACGTTCCAACAATTCAGGATTATATTTTTTTAGCTCTTCATTGATTTGACGGAAATTAGTGAATGGATCTTCTTCCGTCATCCCACTCATATCTACTAAATGAAGTAAGACCCGTGTTCGTTCAACGTGACGTAGGAATTCAAAACCTAATCCCACACCTTGAGAAGCTCCTTCAATCAAACCAGGAATGTCAGCAATAACAAAATCACGACCATCATCCAATTGAACCATCCCTAAGTTAGGTACTAAGGTCGTAAAATGATATTCCGCAATTTTAGGCTTCGCACTCGTTACTACTGAAAGTAGTGTTGATTTACCGACAGATGGAAATCCTAATAATCCAACATCCGCTAAAACCTTAAGTTCTAATTGTAATTCAATTTCTTCTCCAGGTTCCCCATTTTCAGAAATTTCGGGAGCAGGATTTCGAGGGCTAGCAAAACGCATATTTCCACGGCCTCCACGACCACCTTTAGCCACCACTAATTCTTGTCCGTTATCGGTTAAATCACCAATTACACGTCCTGTGGTTAAATCGCGGACAATTGTTCCACCTGGTACGGAAATTACGAGATCTTGAGAACTACGTCCCGTCATTTGTTTATTCATCCCATTTTTCCCAGAATCCGCCTTGAACTTATGACGATACCTGAAATCCATCAAAGTTCTAAGACCTGGGTCAACTTTTAAGACGACGTTACCACCACGGCCTCCATCGCCACCAGCTGGTCCACCGTTGGGAACATATTTTTCACGACGGAAAGCTACAATCCCATTCCCACCGTTACCAGCTTTAACATTAATTTTAACTTGATCTACAAACATTATTTTCTCCTAAATATTTTATTTCACCGAGAAATTCCTATCCATTTGTTAGTGTACCCTATTTTCCGTGCACTGATAAGGACACTTTGATAGTTTTAGCTACTTTTTCTGGAATTCCGAGTTCTTCAATTTCTTTCAAATTAGCATCCCTAATTTTATTCAATGAACCAAACGACTTCAACAGCTTGTTCCGCGTTTTAGGTCCAACACCTTGAATTAAATCTAATTGGGAAGCCAACGAATTTTTGGCGTGCAACTGACGATGGAAAGTAATCGCAAAACGATGCACTTCATCTTGGATTCTTTGAACTAAATAAAAGCCCTGACTTTTAGGATCCAACTGTACTCGTTGGTCTTGGCTACCAAAAATCAAATCCGAAGTTTTATGTTTATCATTTTTAACCATCCCAGCAACTGGAATATGCAAACTTAATTCATTTACCAAAACATCCTTTGCTGCATTAAGCTGAATATCGCCACCGTCCATTAAAATCAAATCAGGCAAAGATTGTTTCTCTTTTAATAGTCTAACATATCGGCGACGAATTACCTCTCTCGTACTGGCAGCTTCATCAGCATGATCGACTGTATTTAGCTTAAATTTGCGATACATCTTTTTATCTGGTTTTCCATCCGTAAAAACAACCATTGCTGAAACTAATTCAGAGCCTTGAATATGAGAATGGTCAAAGGCTTCAATTCGATGACCTTCAGGGATTCCAAGCGCATCAGTAATTTCCTTCATTGCGCCTGTTGTTTTACTTTCATCTAACTCCATTAATCGGAACTTTTCCTCAAGGGTAATTTGTGCATTTTCTTTAGCTAACTCTAACAAGTTTTTCTTTTCCCCACGCTGTGGAGTGCGAACCGGGACACCTAAAATTTCGGCCATAATCTTATTATCTAAGCCACTTGGTACTAAAATTTCATTTGGTAAAACCTTATTTTTATTATTATAAAATTGAAGAATAAAAGACGAAAGCTCATCATTTACATCTGTTGCGATTGGAAATAGCCTCTTCTCTCGTTTAATCAAGCGTGATTGCCGGATAAAGAAGATTTGAATAGAAAGCCACCCCTTATCAAGGTAGAAATTAAACAAATCACGTGGCGTGCTATCATTTGAAATAATCTTCTGCTTCTCAACCGTTACTTCAATATAATGAATTTGATCTCGTATGTCGGCTGCCCGTTCAAATTCCATTGCTTCAGAAGCTTTTTGCATTTTTGTTTGAAGGGACTGCTTAATCTTTGCGACATTTCCTCGTAAAAATGATTTAATTTTAGCGATTTGTTGGTCGTATTCTTCTTTGGGTACCTCTTGGAAACAGGCTCCCAAGCATTGCCCCATATGATAGTACAAGCAGGGGCGACCCTGAAATCCATTGCATCGGCGTAGTGGATAAACCTTTTCCAAAAAATGGAGTGTTTCTTCAGCAGCATACACGTTTGGATAAGGTCCAAAGTAAAAGCCCCCATCTCGACGAACACTTGAAACAATTTCCATTCGTGGATCTTTTTCATTCGTAATTTTAATATAAGGATAGCCAGTCCCTTTTTTCAATTTTATATTGTAATAAGGTTGGAACTTTTGAATTAAAGTAATTTCTAGTAAAAAAGCTTCTTTATCGCTAGAGGTAACAATATAGTCAAAATCGGCTATTTCACTCACTAGTTTCGCCGTTTTTCCCTCATGGCTACTTTTAAAGTAAGAGCGAACACGGTTTTTCAAGTTTTTGGCTTTTCCAACGTAAATGATTTGGCTATTAAGATTTTTCATCTGGTAACAGCCTGGTTTATCTGGTAACAATGCCAACTTATGTTCAATGTGTTCTGATGCCAATTTGACCCCTCCTAGTTTACATAATAACTCATAACATTATACTCTGTTTTTACCATATTCAGCAACTAAAACGAAAAAACAGGTAGTAGTATTACACTCTACCTGCTTTTCCTATTTGACTAAAATTTTAGATAAGAATTCCTTGGCCCGATCCGTCTTAGGATTGCTAAAAAATTCTTCTGGAGTTGATTTTTCTTGAATACCTGCATTTTCCATAAACCAAATTTGATTGGAAACTGACTGGGCAAATCCCATTTCATGAGTTACCACAACCATTGTCATCCCTGATTTAGCTAATTGACGCATAACATCTAGTACCTCTCCAACCATTTCAGGATCTAACGCAGAAGTCGGTTCATCAAAAAGCATAACATCTGGTTTCATTGCTAATGCCCTAGCAATCGCCACCCGCTGTCTTTGTCCCCCGGATAGATTGTCTGGATAGGCCTCCGCCTTATCTGATAATCCGACTTGATCTAACAGACTAAGGGCTTGTTGATTGGCTTTTGCTTCACTTAATCCCTTAACTCGGATGGGAGCTAAGGTAATATTTTTAAGAACGGTCATATTCGGAAATAAATTAAAATTCTGAAAGACCATGCCGACTTTTTCACGAACATGTTCAATTTCCTTTTGAGTTTTTTTAGTTAAATCTTCACCTTCTAACGAAACCACCCCTGCCGTAGGTTTTTCTAGAAGTGTTAAGCATCGAAGAAATGTACTTTTACCAGCTCCTGAAGGACCAATGACACTAATGATGTCTCCATCCTTCACTTCTGCTGAAATATCCTTTAATATTGTATTTTTTCCATATTTTTTGGTCAAATTTTCAATTTTGATGATTTCTTTAGCCATTATTAAACTTCCTTTCATAGAACTTAAGTAAACGTGATAGTGAGAAGGTCATTACAAAGTATAAAATCATCGCAACAACGATTGGAGCTACCCCTCGATAAGTATCTGATTGAACAATCTTTAATTGGTAAATTAAGTCGGTTACACCAATAATTGAAACGATTGAACTTTCCTTAATTAGAGAAATAAATTCATTCCCCAAAGCTGGCCAAATATTCTTTAAAGCTTGAGGCATAATTACAAAACGCATCCGATCTCGCTTATTCAAACCTAGACTTTCAGCTGCTTCACGTTGTCCATCATCAACGGAATTAATGCCCCCACGGATTACTTCGGCAACATAAGCTCCACTATTTAAAGATACAGCGATAATTCCTGCGGTAAGGGCTGGTAAATTAACAAATAATCCAAGTCCAAAGTAAACGAACATCAATTGAACCATCAACGGCGTTCCACGTACAAATTCAACATACGCTGCTGATAAACCACGTAAAACTTTATTGTCACTCAAGCGTAGTAATGCTAGTAATGTACCGGTGATAAAACCAAAAATAACCCCCAAAATTGAAATAAGGATTGTATAACCCACTCCCATGGCAAAGTACTTCCAATAATGAATCATAGAGGTATTAACGGTGTTTCCTTTTAAATACGTCCCTGCTTCTTTAAGATATTGTGGTAATAAATTTTTAGCTTTTATCTTACTAATTGTAGTATTTATTTTCTTTCTCAGGACTGGCGAATTTTTAGGCATTGCAACCGCTGTGCTAGTTTCATCATTATTTAACGTGAATCCGCCTTGGATAACTTTAATACCACTATTATTAGCAGCATATGCTTCAGCAGTAGGTTTTTCCATGACAACCCCTTCAACTTTATTAGTTTGAAGAGCTAGAATTAAATCTGCCCCTTTTTGAATACCACTCACTTTGGCTCCATCAATTTGTTTTTTGGCTAAATTGTACTGAATTGAGCCAGTTTGAGCTGCAATCTTTTTATGTTTAAAAGAATCTTTATTTTTATAAATACCTGCATCCTTTTTATTAATTAGAATGCTTTGTCCACCTTTATAGTAAACATCTGAAAAATCAACTGATTTACGCCGAGCAGCACTAGGATTCATCCCGGAAAGAACCATGTCAACCTTACCGGTTTGTAGTGCAACTAATAAAGAATCAAAATCCATATTTTTGATCTTCAATTTTACACCCAAATCATCAGCAATGTCCTTAGCCACACTAATATCCATTCCCACATCTTTACTCTTATTATTAGATGTTGTTTGAAATTCGTACGGGGCATAATCTGGACTGGTACCAAGTACAATATAACCGCGCTTCATAATCCGATCATAAGTAACATCCTTTTGATCTGCCTTAATACTAGTTGTAAAACCCGAAGTTGCAAAAACTGTTATAGCTAATAACGCTAACATGATAAATTTATATATTTTTTTCATCGCCATCATCCTTTATTCAATATAATGTTACTAATATACATCTACACCCTTTGATATAAAAGAATTTTATTTAATATATGAATTTTTATACATTAAAATATATAATATTCACTATAAATATGAATAATTTTTATTTTCTGACAAATGAAATTTTTTTTGGTATTATGGTCGGAAAGAGGTGATTAGAAATGGGACTCACTGTTAAAAGAAATGATAATCTCGAAAAAATGTTCGATCAATTAACAACTCAAACTAAAACTTCCGTAGAGGAAAAAGAAAAGAAAAATAAATTTCTTGCTAAAGGTACTAATAAAAAAGATTCAAAAAAATAAACCACAATCATCAGCATTAATGCTGTTAATTGTGGTTTTTTATTTACTTAAAGTTGCCGGGATAACGCTTTTCAAGTGTGGCAATATTTTGTTTGGCCACCTCATCGAAAGGAATATCAGCCCATTCAGCAACTTGAGAAAGATACCATAGAACATCGCCCATTTCTTTGGTAAGTTGTTCTTTATCAAGATCAGCTCCACGGAACGTATAGTTTTTAACTAAATTCACAACCTGTCCGCTTTCTCCGGCTAGTCCTAAAGCACAATTCGTTAAAACTTGTTCATTGCCAAATAGGGTTTTATTTGCAGTACGTTGGTATTCATTAAATTCCATGCTATTCTCCCATCCTATCTTCAATCCATTTCCAAACTTCTTCTTTTCCCATTTTAGTTTGAGCAGAGAACATTTGGAAAGCACTACTTCCATCAAAATCTAGTGCCTTTTTAATTTTACTTTCGTGTTGATTCCATTTTCCTCGAGCAATCTTATCACTCTTAGTAGCAACGACTAGAACGGGAATATCATAATAACGTAGATATTGATACATGGTGATATCATCGTCAGTTGGTTCATGGCGTGCATCAACCAGTGAAATTACGCCTTTAAGCTCTTTACGGGAGGTGATATACTTTTCAATCATCTTCCCCCATTTTTCACGTTCTTTCTGAGAAACTTTTGCATAACCATAGCCTGGGACATCAACAAAGAATAATTGATCTTCAACCCGGTAAAAATTTAAAGTTTGTGTTTTACCTGGTTGAGATGATGTTCTTGCATATGATTTACGGTTAATTAACGTATTAGTTAGAGACGATTTCCCGACGTTAGAGCGTCCTACCAAAGCAATCTCAGGATAACCTTGTTCTGGATATTGATCGGGTCTCACTGCACTAATCTGTAATTCTACATTATGGACTTCCATTACTTCTCCACCTTCCAATTTCTGCTTTTAATGATAACATGGATCAACAAAAAAAGAACCAGACTAAAGGAACTTATAGCCTGATTCTTAAAACTTAGACTACGATGCTTGTTCGTCGATTAACTCAACTTCAGGTTCCGCACCTTCAATAACAGTCTTTTTATTTACCGTAACTTTTGCAACATCATTGCGAGAAGGAATTTCAAACATGATATCTCGCATGACATTTTCAATAATTGATCTTAATCCACGAGCACCAGTATTACGACTAATAGCTTGGTTAGCAATCGCATGCAAGGCCTGTGGTGTAAATTTAAGTTCTACGCCATCTAGACCTAATAACGTCTTATATTGCTTAACTAACGCATTCTTAGGCTCTGTTAAGATATGAACAAGATCTTCCTCAGTTAGTTTTTCCAATGCTGAAAGAATTGGTAAACGTCCAATAAATTCTGGGATTAAACCAAAGTTAAGCAAATCTTCTGGAATAACTTGTTGCATTAAACTCTTATCTTCTTCAACAGTGGTACTTGCATTTGTACCAAAACCAATGGTCTTATCACCTAAACGATTTTTAACAATTGTCTCGATGCCATCGAAAGCACCACCAACAATGAATAAGATGTTCGTCGTATTAATTTGGATAAACTCTTGTTGTGGATGTTTTCTTCCTCCTTGAGGTGGAACATTAGCAATTGTTCCTTCTAGGATTTTTAAAAGGGCTTGTTGCACACCTTCACCGGAAACATCACGAGTAATTGACACATTTTCGCTTTTCTTAGCGATTTTATCAATTTCATCAATATAAATTATTCCACGTTCTGCAGCTTCAACATTGTAGTCCGCATTTTGCAATAACTTAAGTAGAATATTTTCGACATCTTCACCAACATACCCTGCTTCCGTCAATGTGGTTGCATCGGCAATCGCAAAAGGTACATTTAAAATTTTAGCCAAACTTTGAGCCAAGAAAGTTTTTCCTGAACCAGTAGGTCCAATTAAACTAATATTACTTTTCTGGAGTTCTGGTTCATCTTCGTCAGCTTTAGTTTCAGCCATTTTATTGATTCGTTTGTAATGATTATATACAGCAACCGATAATGTCTTTTTAGCTTCTTCTTGTCCAATAACATATTGGTTAAGATAATCTACAATCTCTGCAGGAGTTGGAACATCCGTGATTTCAGTTGGTGCGTTTTCTGAAGCCAACTCTTCATCAATGATTTCCTTGCAAAGATCAACACATTCGTTACAAATATAAACATCTGGGCCAGCAATAATTTTCTTTACTTGATCTTGGGTCTTACCACAAAAAGAACAAGTAACTGGTTCATTCGTTTGTTGATCATCAAACAATTCTGTCACCTCTCAAATGATTTTTACCACTATCATCATAGCAAAATAAACGACTATAAGCCAATTTCTATAACTTTAGTGGTTAATAAACAAAAACGATTTTGAGATAAAACCTCAAAATCGTTAAAAATAGTTTTAATTATTTTTTAGCAGCCTTTGATTTTGGTTCTTCAATTGCTGAGTCTTTGATAAGTTCAACAGCTGATTTAATAGCAACATCATGCTTGATCATATCTTCTGAAAGAGCTGAGCGAACAGCTTTTTCTTCCATGCCGTATTGTTCTGCTAAATCTTTGATTTCAGCAGCAACTTCGTCATCTGAAGGATCAATCTTTTCAGCTTCAACGATTGCTTCTAAAACAAGAGTTGTCTTAACACGGTTTTCAGCACCTTCACGTAATTGGTCACGTAATTGGTCTTCTGATGAACCAGTTAATTGGAAGTACATTTCAGGGCTAATTCCTTGTTGTTGCATGTTTGCAAGATATTGGTTAACTTGACGATCAACATCTTCATTTAACATTGCTTCTGGAATTTCTGCAATTTCAGCATTGTCAACAGCAGCTTGAACAGCTTCTGTCTCTTTAGCATCACTAGCAGCTTGGATCTTACGTGATTTGATTTCTTCTTTTGTCTTAACTTTTAAATCTTCAAGAGAATCAACATCTTCGTCAACATCCTTAGCGAATTCATCATCAAGTTCAGGTAATTCCTTAGTCTTGATTTCATGAATCTTAACCTTAAACAAGGCATCCTTACCTTGTAAGTCTTCAGCTTGGTAGTCGTCAGGGAATGTAACGTTAACATCTACATCTTCATCAGTATTATGACCAATCAATTGATCTTCAAATCCTGGAATGAATGAGTTTGAACCTAATACAAGGTCGTAATTGTCAGCTTTACCGCCATCAAAAGCAACGCCATCAACAGAACCATCAAAATCGATTGTTACTGTATCGCCGTTTTCTGCTGGTTTGCCTTCCTTAAGAACTAATTCAGCTTGTTGTTCACGTTTCTTTTCAATTTCTTCGTCAACTTCTTTTGAAGTTACACGTGTGCTTTGCTTGATAACTTTAACACCTTTGTATTCGCCAAGCTTAACTTCTGGCTTAACTGTAACAATTGCACTTAGGACCCAAGCTTCGCCTTTTTCCATGCTTTCAACATCAACTTGTGGTTGATCAACTGGTTCGATACCAGCTTCTTTGATAGCAGCTTCATAAGCCTCTGGTAACACGATGTTCAAAGCATCTTGGTACAATGCTTCTTCACCATACATCTTATTGAAGATTTGGCGTGGAACGTGTCCCTTACGGAATCCAGGTACGTTCAATTGTTTTTTAGTACGATCGAACGCCTTATCAACGCCTTCTTTAATTTTGTCAGTACCTACTTCGAAAGTTAATTTACCTTCGTTAGTACCTGTTTTTTCCCATTTTGCAGTCATTGTGTTCCCTCCGACAGATGATTTATTTCATTACAATTCTGGATTGCATACGCTTATAATCTTAACGTATATGGTTTGAAAAGTAAATAAAAATACAACAAAAAAACCCGCAAAAGCGGGTTTTTATTAAGCAATTAAGCTTAGTCGTCAATTTCTGATACAACACCAGCACCAACAGTGTGTCCACCTTCACGAACAGTGAACTTAGTACCTTTTTCAATAGCAACTGGTTCGATAAGTTCTACAGTAAATGTAACGTTATCACCAGGCATAACCATTTCAACGTTGTCAGGTAATTCAATAACACCTGTTACATCAGTTGTATGGAAGTAGAATTGAGGACGGTAGTTTGAGAAGAATGGAGTATGACGTCCACCTTCATCCTTAGAAAGGATATAAACTTCACCCTTGAACTTCTTGTGTGTTTGGATTGAGCCAGGAGCAGCCAAAACTTGTCCACGGACAACATCTTCACGGTTAACACCACGTAGAAGTGCACCAATGTTATCACCAGCTTCACCAACATCAAGAGTCTTACGGAACATTTCAATTCCTGTAACAGTTGTCTTTGTTACGTCTTCTTTAAGACCAACGATTTCAACTTCGTCACCGACTTTGATTTCACCACGATCGATACGACCAGAAGCAACAGTACCACGACCAGTAATTGTAAATACGTCTTCAACAGGCATCAAGAATGGCTTGTCTGTAGAACGTTCTGGTGTTGGAATGTATTCGTCGATTGTATCCATAAGATCCATGATAACTTTTTCTTGTTCTGCATCGCCTTCAAGAGCTTTCAAAGCTGAACCGCGAAGTACAGGAACATCGTCACCAGGGAAATCATATTCAGATAGAAGTTCACGAACTTCCATCTCAACAAGGTCAACTAATTCATCATCATCAACAAGATCAGTCTTGTTTAAGAAGACAACGATGTAGTCAACACCAACTTGGTGAGCAAGAAGGATATGTTCACGTGTTTGTGGCATAGGACCATCAGTTGCAGCAACAACTAAGATAGCACCATCCATTTGTGCAGCACCAGTGATCATGTTCTTAACGTAATCAGCATGTCCTGGAGCATCGATATGAGCGTAATGACGCTTTTCTGTTTCATATTCAACGTGGGCTGTGTTGATTGTGATACCACGTTCCTTTTCTTCTGGAGCAGCATCAATATCAGCGTAATCTGAAGCTTTAGCTAGTCCTTTTTCTGACAACACTTTTGTAATAGCAGCTGTCAAAGTAGTTTTCCCATGGTCAACGTGGCCAATTGTACCAATATTTACATGGGGTTTTGTTCTTTCGTAATGTTCTTTTGCCATTAATACGAACCTCCTGTATGTCGTAAGAATCACTCAGCATTCAAAATGAATAACTAGATCCTTTAAAAAATATTATACTACATCCTCCACGAAAGGCAAAGCACCGTCAGAGAATCCTCTAGTATTGTATAATAATCGAGTTTATTTTGTAAACTAAAATATTTTATTAATTCGATTTTTTTCTTACTCTTCAAATAAGTTAATCATGATTTGATTCAATTCTTTGAACGCTTTTATATCTTTCCCCTCAAAAAACTGTTTCTTTAGTGCTGTAAGCCATTCTTCTGAGGTAGGTAGGACACGCTTCGAAAAAGGATAGGAAAGCTCATATAGCAATTCAGCTTGCTGCTGTAGCATTTCTGATTGAACTGGATCATTATAGTTTTCAATAGCTTTTTTTATTTTTTTCCACATCTCATCAGTTCCTAATAAGTCCTTTGGAAACACTTCATATTCTTTTTCATCAATCCAAATAAAGCGCACTGGTTCCTCTAATCTCATCAAAACCAAGTCTTTTAAAATTGAAACACGCGTTATTTGGTTTAAAAACGGATCAACTAAATTAAACTTTGCCGCCCGTTTAAAGTTACTCCATGGTAAATAGTAAGCTTTTTCAATTACAGCAGCTTGCTGAATAACCCTCTTATCACCTAGATGGTAAAAATCTCGTTCGTTTTCTTTCACAGTTTTAGGAAAAGCAATCGCATATTCATTTTCTTGATTCTCGAGAAAATTTAAATATTTCTTTAAATCTGGCGTAGTCTCTTCATAATAGTTAAAAAGTTCTTTTCGAGCTAAACTAAAAATTTTTGTTTGAACCAGCGCCTCAAAATAATCTCTAAAAGTATTTTTCTGCTCAATGAACTTAGCTGGTTGATCACGAATCAACTCAATCGCTGCCTTAAATTGTTTATTTTCAACGTAAAAATGAATTAAAACACGGATTAATTCATCATCTTGTTTTAATTCATTCTCAGTTTCAAGAATATGAATAGCTTCTGCACGTTGACCTGTTTTCCAAGCTTCATTTGCTTTGCTAATTACATTCATATTATTCATCGTCTTTAGATTTATTCGATTTTTTGCTCTTCTTATGATGTTGGTTTACTTCCATAATTACTGGTAAAATTACTGGACGTCGTTTCGTTTTATCGTATAAGAATTTGCCCAATTGGTCACGTACATCTTGCTTCAAATGTCCCCAATCGAATTCTTTATTATCTAGATTAGCTTGCACTGCTCGTTCAACCAAGTCCGAACTTTCTTGAATTAAATCTACACTTGTTTTAGCGTAAACAAACCCTCTAGACGTAATTTTAGGTTCCTTAATAATGATTTTCTTCTTACGGTCAATTGTCACTACCGCAATGAAAACCCCATCTTCAGATAAAATTTTACGATCTCGAAGAACAATGTTACCAATGTCCCCTACACCAATTCCATCAATCATTGTATTTCCGACCGTAATTCCTTTACCTAGGAACATTTCACCATCTTTATATTCTAAAACATCACCCTTTGAAGCAATGAAAATTTGATTTTCATTGAGACCAACTTGTTCTGCAAGTTCTTTATGAGCTACTAAAAGACGGTATTCGCCTTGAATCGGAATTAGAAATTCTGGCTTAATTAAATTAAGCATTAACTGTAAATCATCTTTGCTAGCATGACCTGTAGCATTAGCTCGGTCTGAAATCGACTTAACTTCGGCTCCAGCACGATACAACATATCTTTAGTCTTAGCAAACGTTGTTTCCATCGCATGGGAAGGATTAGTAGCTATTACTACCAAATCACCTGGTTGAATCTTAAGGTTTCCCTTTTTCCTAGCGGCCATTTTTTGTAAGGCTTTGATGGGTTCACCCAATTTACCAGTTTCCAAAATAATCGTTTCTTCTGGTTTCAACTTATCTAGTTGGTTTAAAGGAACAATTAATTCGTCGTCTGGAATGTTTAATTTATTTAACTCGATAGCTGTGTTAACAATCTTCTCTAAATCATGTCCCGTTAAAACGACTTTTTTATCTGATTTAGCTGCAGCGTCAATCACCTGTTGAATCCGTAAAATATTCGAAGCCACTGAAGCTACAATTACCCGACCTTCATGGTATTTAATTGTCTCAGCCATTACATCAGCAATATCAGTTTCATTAGATGAACGTTCTGGATTTTCGGCGTTAGCAGAATCACTTAAAAGCGCGATAACTTTTTTACTTCCAATTTGTGCTAGCCGTCCGAAATCTGTCTGATATCCATCAGTAGCCGTTTGATCAAATTTAAAATCACCAGTATATACAATTTGTCCTTCCGTACAACTCAACACAATTCCAAGTGATTCAGGAATTGTATGCGTAGTCTTAAAAAACGAAACAGTAACGTCGCCAAAATCAATTTCTTTCTTGTCATCTACCACATGGAAATTATCGAATGCTTTAAGTTCAGGGTCATCATTAACCGTAATTTTAGCCAAGGCAATGGTCATTTCTGAACCAAAAACCGGTACATTAATTTCTTTTAAGAAATATGGCAAAGCACCAATCGCATCAGCATGCCCGTGAGTTAGGAATACACCCACAATTTTTTCTTTATTTTCAACCAAATATGAAATATCTGGGATTACAATATCAATACCCAGCAATTCATTTTCCGGGTATTTTAGTCCACAATCCAAGATATAAATATCATCATGAATTTGAACAGCATACATATTCTTTCCATTTTCGCGAACACCGCCAAATGGAATTATTTTTATTGTGTCACTCATTTTTTCACCTACATAAATTAATTTTTTATTTTCCGCACAATACATACTCCCCTAATTCTAGCATAGATTAAACGCCAAAAACAAAAAAGCCTCCTGAATTAACAGGAGGCAAAAAAATATAATATTAACGACGAAGACCAAGACTCTTGATTAAATCACGGTAACGTTGTACATCTGTCTTACGTAAGTAAGCAAGAAGGTTACGACGATGACCAATTTTCTTCATCAATCCACGTTGTGAATGGAAATCTTTACGATGAACACGTAAATGTTCGTTGATTTCGTTAATATCAGCTGTCAAAACTGCGATTTGGACTTCAGCAGAACCAGTATCGCCTTCGTGACGAGCATACTTTGCAATAATTTCGTTTTTCTTTTCTTGTGAAATTGCCATGTTAAAACACCTCATTCTTTAAATTCCCCAAGACTGAGTAAATCGTCGGCAGATCGATGGACTAAGTAATGGGTTTGCTTTTATCAAGCAGTATCTAGTTTAACTAATATAATGAAAATTTTCAAGTGCATTCAAGCATTGCAATAATTACGGGTCATCTGTATAATAATATTGTTGTACTAACCATATTCTGGAGGTGAATAAAATGCCAGTTATCAAATCTGCAATGAAACGCGTTCGCACAAGTGAAAAAGCTGCTGCTCGCAACCGCTCACAAATGAGTGCAATGCGTACAAGCATCAAAGCATTCGAAATTGCTGCTACAAACAACGCTGAAAACGCTAATGAACTTTTACAAACAGCTTACAGTCGTATCGACCGAGCTAAGTCAAAAGGTTTAATTAAAGCTAATAACGCCGGCCGTAAGAAGTCACGTTTAGCTAAAATGCTTAGCAAATAAAAAAACACCGGATTTCCGGTGTTTTTTATTTCCATCCATTTTTAAATTTAACTAAGAACAACTCAAAGAGTTCCTTCGGATCTCGTTGGGTTGTTTTTAATTGTTCTTCTAAATCAACCAACCCGATATAAGCATTTTCGAGACTTTGAATATTAAACTGACGCACAGATTGCATTGCTAACTTAATTCGGTAAGGATGGGCCTTTAACTCTTGTGCTAGTTTTCCTTGTGAGAAACCTCTCTCCATCAATATTTTAACTTGCAGCAACAATCGAAATTGGCTAACCAAAGCCGCATTTATTCTTAGTGGCTGTTCTTGATTTAGGAGTAATACAGAATAATCATCGATTGATTTACGTAAATTTCCTTGCATTAATACATTGATTAGATCAAAAACATTTTGATTTAAGCCCTTAGGAACTAATTTTTGAACGGCATTCAAATCAATTTTCTCTGTTCCCGATGCATATACAGTTAATTTCTGTAATTCATTAATAATTTGTGCTAAATCATTATCCGTCCTTAAAATTAATTCATCTAACGCATCACTGTCAATTTCTGTTCGTTTCTCATCAACGTATTGCTGGATAATCTTCCGAGTATCGCTTTCTTTCGGTGAATTAGCATCGATAACTTCTACAATCTTTTTTAAGTCTTTGACAATTTTCTTCCGACCATCGAGTTTTTCATATTTTGCAGCGATTAACATAATTGTAGTAGGTTCCGGATTTTTAATATAGCTAAGCAACCCGTCCAAGTTAAACTTTAATTTAGTTTTTTCACCAGTCAAGAATACAGGGTTATTTAAAATGACCAAACGATAATCGCCAAAAAAAGGGGCAGACTGTGCATCATCTAAGACCATCCCTAAGTCCACATTTTCAAGGTCATACGTTCCTACGTTCATTACCCTTTGATCTTCAGGAATGAAATCAATTAATTCTTTTTTGACCGCTTTCTGGATATAGTTATCAGGACCTTCAACCAAATAGATTGACTTCAATTGCCCTTGTTTAAGTTTTTTTCTTAAATCAGTTAATTTCATTGAATAATACTTTCCTTTTCATCTATTCCTGTCTTCCATCTTCCCATACCATTCAAAAAATATCTATAAGAAATCATTCCTTCATCCTGTGTCGAAGCGTAAGGAATCCCCATTGAATTCAAGCGATTTATAACTTCTAGATTTGGATGTCCATACCGATTATGACGCCCAGCTGAAACAATAGCTAATTTAGGCATAATTGCTTTTAGAATTTCTTCAGAATTAGCCGTCTTACTCCCATGGTGCCCTAATTTAAAAATATCCACCCGTTGATTTAATACACCACTTTCTAACAATTTACGTTCACCAGCTAGGTCTAGATCACCTGTTAGTAGTAAATTTTTACCACCCACATTACCAGCTAAAACTAAAGAATCACCATTTTCACCCTTTCCAGCTTGAAACGGATACTTAATTTCCATTGGTAAGTGATCAATTTTCGTCCCCGCTAAGCACGCAATCACCTTTGTATTGCGTCGGATAAATGGCAATATTTTTCGTTGATAATTTTGAGTTGTATCAACCCCCACCGGAAAAACCAAATTTTTCACTTTAAAATTGTTTAAAATTTCACTGGCTTCTCCAATATGATCAATATCTTGATGCGTCAAACATAAATTATTTAACTTAGATACTCCTATACTTTGTAAATAATTAATTGAACTATTCTTAGCGATGGTATGCTTCATTGCAACCGGCTTTTTGCCAAATTGCATTTTACCGCCGGTATCAATTAACGTTACTGTTCGATTAAACGGTTCACGAATTAAAATGCTATCGCCTTGACCTACATCAAAAAAGGTAATTTCACCATACGGATTCAATTTAAACCAGCTCCACAACCCCAGCCAAATCAGACTATAGAACGTTAGCGCTCTTTTCTTAAATTTACTTTGCTTTGTTGAAATAATTTTTAGCGCTAATATCACCATGAATAAAGTGATCAGTCGCGAAGGTTTACCAACTTGAATTAACCCCGGTAATTTATCCAAATATTTCAAAGTCACTTCAAACATCATAATAATCGGATTTAATAATGCCATTAATTGAGGAAGTGCAAAAGCTACAATTACGATTGGAACGATTACACTCGAAAAAATCGGAACAATAATTAAATTAAAAACCATCGTTAGTAAGTGGATTTTGTATGTTGAAAATAAAATAATTGGTAATTCTACCAAAAATAATTTTATTCCTGTTGTCCAGCCATTTTCCATTTGTTGCATAATTAAGACAAAAGATAATAAATAACTAAGTTGCCCACCCATCTGAAGTAAGACAAACGGATTAAGCCATAAATTGACTAATAAAACTAAGCACCAGCTATCAAGTGTGCTAATTTTTATAGCTATTTTTTTAGTTATCAACTGAACTAAAACTAATACCACCGCGCGAAATAGACTAGTACTTCCCCCACCCAAAATAAAATAGAGGGGTAAAACTCCTATTTGGGTTATCTCCATCGTTTCCCTTTTAATTTTAAATCTAGTAAAAACAATTTCAATTAACTTGATGAAATAAAACACATGTAATCCTGAAATACAAAACAAATGAATAATACCCATATTACGTAACTTAGTGCTATTTTCTTTTAGATAATCCGTCTGTTCCCCAAGGATAATCCCCATACAATAACTCTGTAGTGGTTCCTCTAACTTTATACATCTTTCTAATAACTTTTTACGCCAGCTATGTATCTTAGCAATCAAACTATTTTTAGTTAAAATATTATATTCTATTAGACTAGCTTTACTTACTTTAAAATAAACTGCCTTACCGTACATAATCCGTCGAAAATCAAATTGATTTATATTCGTTGGTCGTTCAAGCGGTTCAATATTCCCCTTAATTTTAAATTCAACTACTTTTTGAGTTTTACTAATTTTTTTTAAATCGTCCACCGTTTTAACTGGAATAAAAACTTGCAAGCCTTTACGGTTAACATTGTTAGTATATGCTCGAATTGAAACGCCGTCTTCCATTGGCTTAATTTCATCGGGATAAACTCTCAAATCAATTTCAATATCACTTCTACTTTGGTTATAAGTATTAATTGAATTTGCTTTATGACTAAAGTGAATAAAAAAACAGACACTAATCAATAATGCCTGCATTACCACTGTAAGTTTTTTTAAACATATAGTTCTAATTAACCAAATTATTAATAATAATAAAAATATTTTAGCTCTGGTAAAGATTAATCCAGACAGTAAAAAAACAGCTACTGTTGCCCATATAAAAGAAACCTCATTCACCTTCTCTTAAAATATGATTAATATTAATTTTATCTAAATCATCCTCTGAGAATTTAATCTGCTTAATTTCGACATTCTTTCTTTTTAAAAGCTCTACGGCATATTGGTCATTATGGTAATTTCTAAGATAATTAATTTTAATAATTCCGGACTGTAACAACATTTTTGTACACTGTAAACAGGGAAAATCCGTTACATAAACTTCTGCGCCATCCGTTGCAACACCAAACTTAGCACATTGCAGAACCGCATTCATTTCCGCGTGTATCGTACGAACGCAGTGTCCCTCTACTAAATAGCATCCCTCGTCAATACAATGTACGTCTCCAGAAACTGAACCATTATAGCCCCCAGCTATTACTCGCCGGTCTCTAACAATAACTGCCCCCACTGAAAGCCGCGTGCACGTACTTCTGAGTGATAACAGGGTTGCCTGTGTCATAAAATATTGATCCCAATCAATTCTATTGTCCATATCATTTCCATCCTTAATTTATACAGTAATTGCATCTTGTAGTCCTTCAAAAATTTTATCACCAATCCCCTGTACTTGCTTTAAATCTTCAATGGATTTAAATTCGCCCTGTTGTTCACGATAATTAATAATTTGTTCAGCTTTTTTATCTCCTACACCATTCAATGTCAACAATTCTGCTTTAGAGGCAGTATTTATGTTAACTATTTTTTCAGTTGAACTATCGGTTGTGGAAGGGCTGCTACTTGAAATACTCGATGAACCAACTGCACTTAATTGTGACGGATCAGAATTTTTTATCTCACCCTTAATCGGTACATAAACTACTTGTTGATCAGACAATTGAGTCGCAAGGTTAATATTTCTTTGATCAGCTGATTTAGTCATTCCACCAGCAATTTCAATCGCATCCATTATTCGCATTCCTGACTTCACTTCATAAACTCCAGGGCTTTTCACAGCTCCTTTAACATCCACCATTATTTTAGAACTAGCAAGTCTCTGGGCGTGAGTCTCCTTATCTTGTCCACTCGCCATTGGCGTTGCAGAGTTTGAGCTGCTTTGTATAGAACTGGACGAACTAGTCAGATTGTTTCCAATCATCTTATCAGTACTATCATTACGCCCCGCTCCTACCAAAATACAAAAAAACATGACCACTATTGTGACTGTTATACCTGTTATTATAATTTGTTTTTGATATTTTTCCCAAATTTCTTCCAACATTTTTGCACCTCCTTAGCTAACAGAAGATACAAAAAAAGATTGGAATTTATTTTCCAATCCTTTAAATAGTCATTTTAGTCTTGATTTTAATAATACTTCTACAGTTTCAGGGACTAGGCCTTTAATGCTTCCGCCCATTTTTACAACTTCTTTAATTAAACTAGACGAGGTAAATTCCCACTTAGAATTAGCTGGTATAAATACCGTCTCAACTTCTTGATTTAAATATTGATTCATTCCAGCCACCTGAATTTCAAAGTTTAAATCTTCCCCATTGCGAACGCCTCGAACCAAAACATCTGCTTTTTCCTGTGTAAAAGTTTCAGCCGTTAATCCTGTTACCGATTTACAAGCAACATTTTCAAGGTCTCTAGTCACTTGCGTAATTAAGTTCACGCGTTCCTGTGGTGTAAATAAAGCCGATTTGTTGGTGTTAATCGCCACTACCACCGTTAATTCATCAAAAATTTTAGCAGCACGTTTAATAATATCTAGATGGCCATTAGTAATTGGGTCAAAACTTCCAACATAAAGAGCCTTTGTCATCGTATTATTCTCCCTTATAAATTACAATTTTGGTAATTCCATAATGTTGTTCACGTACACGATTTAAATATCCAATTTTCTCTGGCAATTCAACTTCATCACTGACTTCACAAATGATAATTGCGTCTGAAGTTAATAAATTTAAACCAATTAATTCTTGAAGGTCTTTCTCAATTGTTTGGAGTGCATAAGGTGGATCAAAGAAGGCCATCGAATATTTATTTCCTTTTGTAGCTAACATTTGAATAATTTTCTTGGAATCGCCCTTAATGACTTCAAAACGATCCTTTGCCTTAGTCACTTCAACATTTTCTTTAATTGTTTTAATAGCAGCAAATTGTTTATCAATCAACGTAGCGCTATCCATCCCTCTCGAAACAGCTTCAATTGATAATCCACCACTTCCAGCGTACATATCTAGCACTAAGCCTCCATCGAAATATGGCCCAATAATATTAAATATATTTTCTTTAATTTTATCTGTTGTCGGACGGGTTTTCATTCCCGGTACGGGTTTCAAACGACGTCCACCAAAATCACCTGAAATAACTCTCACTGTTCATCTTCCTCTGCTGAATAATCTTGACTATAGTCAACCCTTAAATCTGATCGTGGAGAGATATACGCAGATCTCACCATCTCAAATCCTCGAATTTTTTTTAAAGATTCCTCAACATTACTTTTATTAACGTAAAGGATTAAATAATGCATATCTTTTGAAACATAATCAACATCGCCAATTTTTTTGATGGGTCCGATTTTTTTGATGTTATTAAAAAATACAATAATACTTTGACGTTGTACTATATTCATTCTAATCTTCCTCTATGATTTGTTTCTGTTCATTAAGTGCTTGTCTTTGCGAAGCACTTATATTTAGTAGTACCCCCATGGTAGCCGATAAAACCATCATACTTGAACCACCATAACTAATGAAAGGGAACGTAACCCCTGTAATTGGTATCAAACCAGTTATTCCACCAACATTGAAGAAAGTTTGAACAACTAGATAAGTTGCAATACCATAACAAACAAGAGCATCATACATTTTACTGGACCTAGTACCAAGAATAATTGCTCTGAAAATAATGACAAATAGGATCGAAATGATAATTACAACCATAATCAAACCCAATTCCTCAGCAATTACCGACATAATAAAATCAGTATTAGCTTCGGGTAAATATCCCTTCTTTTGAATACTATTTCCTAAACCAACACCAAAAATCCCACCATTACCGAGTGCGTAATATGAATTAACCAACTGATTACCGGCACCTTTAGAAAGTTCAAAAGGATGCGCAAATCCTACCAAACGTTGAAGCATATAATTTGAGGTATGCACATCAATTTTCGAAGCAACTGTAGTTAATAGTATAAAAAATGCTGCTAATCCAGCAAATATTCCCGCAACACTTTTACGATAATTTTTACCACCTGCAAACAAAATTACAATTGCAATTGCCGCATTAATCGTTGAACCTCCTAAATCATGTTGTAAAAAGTTCAATAAAATTAGCGAACCAATCATAACCATTGGACTCCACGTTACCTTAGGAGAAATTTCTTCTCCTAATTCAATCCGATGTTGATGTAGTGACAAAATATTTGATAAATACAAAATAATAAATAACTTCAAATATTCAGCCGGTTGGATCCCAAAAGATCCAATATAGATCCATCCAGTAGCTCCATTTGTATTCGAACCAAAAAATATAAGAAAAAAAGACGCTGCGTACATAACTAATGCACCAATTTTTAATATACCTTTATTCCTAAAACCTTTTTTGTTAATCAAAAAAAAGAACATCATGATTACAATTCCAACCATTACCCAAACTGCTTGTTTTAACAGATAACTTTTAGCGCTAATTCCATTCTGGATATAAAAATCAGCACTGGCTGAGTAGACCATTACAATTCCAAAAATACTAAGTATAAGATATGGGATTATTACCCATAAATCTAGATACGGCAATCGCTCTTTAAATCGCCTTGGAAACCAATATAAAAATTTTTGCATTAATATTTCACCCTTATCCTGCATAATACCTAATCTATTATATCGTACTACGCTCCTTAAAAATAAAAAAAGACGAAAATTAAATTTTCGTCTTTTCTTAATTATTTTTTAGCAGCCATTTTACGTTTCTTAGCAGCTTTTTCACGTTCATTTGTATTCAAGATTTGCTTACGCAAACGAATGTGATCAGGTGTAATTTCACAGTATTCATCTTCATTCAAAAATTCAAGTGATTCTTCGAGTGACATATGAACTGGTGTTTTAACCTTAGCGATATCTTCAGAACCAGCAGCACGCACGTTAGTTTGGTTACGTCCACGAGTAATGTTAACTGAAATATCATTTTCACGACTGTTTTGACCAACAATCATACCTTCATATACTTCAGTACCAGCATCTGTAAAGATAACTCCACGATCTTGAACAGCCATGATAGCGTAAGTGGTAACTTTACCAGAATTAATTGATACTAAAGTACCATTACGACGACCTGGATTCCAGTTCTTAATTTGTGGTAAGTATTCTTGGAAAGTATGGTTCATAATACCATATCCACGAGTCATTGATAGGAATTCTGTAGAGTAACCAATCAATCCACGTGAAGGAGCCAAGAAAGTCAAACGAGTTTGACCATTATCAGTAGTTTCCATATTCTTCATTTCACCCTTACGTTGTGAAAGTGAATCAATTACAGAACCAGTATATTCATCAGGTGTATCAATTTGAACCATTTCATAAGGTTCACATAGCTTGCCATCGATTTCCTTGATGATAACTTCTGGACGTGATGCTTGAAGTTCGTAACCTTCGCGACGAAGTGTTTCAATTAAAATTGAAAGATGAAGTTCACCACGACCTGAAACAATCCATGCACCAGGATCATCAGTATCATCAACTCGAAGTGAAACATCAGTATGAAGTTCAGTCTTCAAACGTTGTTCCAACTGACGTGATGTAACGAACTTACCTTCGCGACCAGCAAATGGTGAATCATTTGTTCTAAATGTCATTTGTAGTGTAGGTTCGTCAATTCGTAACACTGGTAATGCTTCTGGATGTTCTGCATCGGCAACTGTTTCACCAACGAAAATGTCTTCCATACCTGAGATAGCAATCAAGTCCCCTGCTTTGGCTTCGTTGATTTCCAAACGTTTCAAACCAAAGTAACCAAACAACTTAGTAACTCGGAAGTTTTTCTTTGAACCATCAAGTTTAAGCACGGAAACGTTGTCTCCAACCTTGATCCGACCGCGGAATACACGTCCAATACCAATCCGTCCAACGAAGTCGTTGTAATCAAGTAAAGCAACTTGGAATTGAAGTGGTTCAGCTGAAGAATCTTCAGGAGCTGGAATTGTATCTACAATTGTATCAAAAATTGGTTTCATTGTGTGTTCTTGGTCAGCTGGGTCTGAAGAAAAACTAGAAGTTCCATTGATAGCTGAAGCATATACAACTGGGAACTCAAGTTGGTCTTCATCAGCACCAAGTTCAATGAATAGATCAAGAACTTCGTCAACAACTTCTTCTGGACGTGCGCCTGGGCGGTCAATCTTGTTAACAACCACGATTGGTGTTAAATGTTGTTCCAAAGCTTTTTTCAAAACAAAGCGTGTTTGGGGCATTGTTCCTTCAAAAGCATCAACAACAAGCAAAACACCATCAACCATGCGCATGATACGTTCAACTTCACCACCGAAGTCAGCATGTCCTGGAGTATCTAAAATGTTAATTTGTTTATCTGCATAACGTACAGCAGTGTTTTTTGAAAGAATTGTGATTCCACGTTCACGTTCAATCGCATTTGAGTCCAAAGCACGGTCTTCAATTTGAACGTGTTCGTCTAATGTATCTGATTGTTTCAATAATTCATTAACCAAGGTAGTCTTTCCGTGGTCAACGTGGGCAATGATTGCAATATTTCTAATATCGTCTCTTAAATTCAATATGTTTCTCCCTTTCGTTTTTCAATGGCTTAACATAAAAAAACCTGTGACGTCTAATTCGTCACAGCATAATGCTATTTCACTATACTCATTATAGCAGAATATGCTTTTTTCGTAGCAACTAGTACAACGCCCGATTTTAGCACATTAATAGCCTCTCCGTCAACATACCCTACTTTTAACCCAAAGACCGCCGCTAAAGCGTTTCCAGCAGCAAAATCCCATGGTTTTAAGCTAGAAACATATCCAATTTGTTTACCCAAAAGTACTCGAATAAATTCGATTCCTGCACTGCCAATAACTCTAGCTCCTAGCGTTCTTTTTTCAACGTCTTGGAAGTGATATGCATTATTAACTAGCATTGGGCCACTTAACCCGATTAAACTTTCTTCTAGAGCTAGATTGGCTGGAGGATTGATTACATCTTGATTTTTATATACCACTCCAATTCCCGGTCCGCCATGTAATAAAACATCGCGCATGACATCGTAAATATATCCCAACAAAGGTTTTCCATCTTCATATAGAGCGATCATTACAGCAAAATCTTCACGTTGCTTAACAAAATTCATGGTCCCATCAATTGGATCAATGACCCACATCAACCCCTTGGCATCAGTTAAATCATTTTCAGATTCCTCAGCTAAAATTTTAGCATCAGGGAGTAATTGACTTAACGCTTCAATAATGTGAGCTTGATTACCACGATCCACTTCAGTTACCAAATCTCGGCGGTTTTGTTTTTCATCAACTTCCAAATGCTTTCCCATCTTTTCAAAAATAAATTGACGATCTTTGACTAGAAATTCCACTATTTTGGCGTCTAATTGAAGTAAGAAATCTTTATCTATATTTTTCATTTTCAATCACCTTAATTTTTTTAATATTTAAATCTTTTAATTGTTTAACCGCTAAAAATGGTTCCATACCAGAATTACTTAAAAATTCCCTAAAAAGTCTTTTTTCTTCACTCTTATTGGGCACTACTACCTGAAATTTGCGATAACTTTCAACAAATTTTTCGCGTTTAACCCCTTCTTGATAAGTTTTTTCAACTATAGCGAAGAAATTAATTACATCAGTTAATTCGGCTGTATTCCAGCGTTCATCGATTGGGTAAGAAAAAGTTTCTTTTATACTCATTTTAATATTCCTTTTAAGATTTATTTTGTGTTAATACTATATTATATATTATACTTGTTGTTAGACGAATTGGAGGTTTTTATCTTGATTAAAATGAACGATATCACTCGTGACGGAAATCCCGTTTTACGAAAACGTGCTGAAAAGCTTACTTTTCCGCTCGATCCTAAATATCTCAAAGTTGCCGATGAAATGATGGAATATTTAAAAAATAGCCAAGATCCAGCCATTGCTGAAAAATACCACTTAAGAGCCGGCGTTGGTTTGGCCGCTCCACAGATTGGTTTATCAATCCAAATGGCTTCAGTCCTTGTTCCTGGGCCAGATAATACCATCGATTTAGAAGAAACATTAGTTAATCCTGTAATCGTTAGTCAATCGGTTCAAATTGCTGCTTTGGAGGAAGGCGAAGGCTGTCTTTCGGTCGATAAAGACGTTCCTGGATATGTTCCTCGTCACGACCGCATCACTGTGCGTTACCAAACCTTGGATGGCGAAGAAAAAACTATTAAACTCCGCGATTATCCTGCAATTGTTTGTCAACATGAAATTGATCATCTAAAAGGCACTTTATTCTATGATCATATCAATAAAGAAAATCCTTTAGATATTGAAGATAATGCTATTTTAATCGGCTAATTATAAAAAAGAAGCTATGCCTGCATGGTGAATCTCAAAAGTTAAGTTATCTACTTAATTTCTGACTATTCATTCCTTTGTGGCATAGCTTCTTTTTTATAGCTTACTGAGATCATTTAAGTAATCTTTAGTCTGACGATTAATTAAATATACAACGTCTAACTCTAAATGGTTTTGATTAAGCCAAATATCTGAAACCTTTAATTGAGGTCCATCTTCGTCTTCTAATTGATGCTTTCGGCAATATTCCGCTAGAATTTTGTTGATTTTAGATTCAATTAATTTAATATCCATACTATGTTTGAGGTTGGCGTGATAATTAAACCCAACAACGGATTGACCCCAAACGTCTGCGACCGATTTTCCCTTTGCTCCATCAAATTCCATACCATCCATTTTAAGCTGCTTAGCTACTTGGATCATGGCATTATTTACGATTGTTTCACTTGCATTTCTAACTATTGTAGCTGCTTTGGTAATTCTTTTCCTTTTTATATATGTAAGAATTAATAGCACTGCAACTAAAATAATTAAGAAAATTATAATTAATGACTTAATTAGCATTTTTGATACCAGTCCCTCCGCCTTTCAAGGCTATGTTTCTATACTTATATCAGCCTCTATGATAAAATGTTTAAAGATGCGTTGTAGTAATACAACTTATTGAACGGGCAAAACTTTTATTTTTATTTGAACACATTTTTACGAAAGAAGGAAGAAAAAAACATGATTTTTAAAGTTTATTATCAAGAATCTAAAAAAGAAACACCACGTCGTGAGAATACACACTCACTATTTATTGAAGCTGAAACGAAGCCAGATGCAATTAAACGCGTCGAAACTAACAATCCAGACTTCAACGTTGAACAAGTCGAATTGCTCGAAGGTAAGGCACTCGAATATGAACAACAAGGTGTAAATTACAAGCTAGTGGAGTACTAAGCTTATGGGTAAAATTAACATTAAAAATAACGAGACTGCCGTTTATGCAATCGGTGGCCTTAATGAAATTGGTAAAAATACTTATGGTATTCAATTTCAAGACGAAATTATTGTCGTCGATGCTGGAATCAAATTCCCTGAAGATGAACTATTGGGAATTGACTACGTTATCCCTGACTACCAATTTCTAGTTGCTAACCAACAAAAAATAAAAGCCTTAGTTATCACACATGGTCATGAAGACCACATTGGTGGTATTCCGTTTTTACTACAACAAATTAACGTTCCAATTTATGCTAGTCCACTTGCTGCCGCTTTAATTAAAGGAAAACTTGAAGAACATGGTCTATTAAAAACCACCGAAATTCATATCATTGATGAGGATACGGTAATCAAATTTCCTAAGACTAGCGTTAGCTTCTTTAGAACCACCCACTCGATTCCAGATACTTTAGGGGTTGCCGTCCACACTCCTTCTGGGGTGATTGTCGAAACTGGTGATTTTAAGTTTGACCTAACACCAACTACACATCAGCCACCTAACCTTCAAAAAATGGCTAAACTTGGTGATGAAGGCGTATTGTTGTTAATGTCTGATAGTACTAATGCTGAACGTGATGAATTTACTAAATCTGAACGTTGGGTTGGTAAGTCCATTCGTAAAATTTTCGAAGAAGTCGAGGGACGAATTATTTTTGCTACTTTCGCTTCTAACATTTCTCGAATCCAGATGGCAACAGAAGCTGCACTAAAACATGGTCGTAAAATTGCGGTTTTTGGTCGCTCAATGGAAGCAGCTTTAGTTAACGGCCGTGAACTAGGATACCTTGATATTCCCGATGACGCATTAATCAATGCCGAACAACTTAACCATTTACCAGCTAATAAAGTATTGATCATGTGTACTGGTTCTCAAGGTGAACCGATGGCAGCGCTTAGTCGAATTGCCAACGGCACTCATCGTCAAATTTCAATACAACCTGATGACACTGTCGTATTTTCAAGTAACCCAATTCCTGGTAATACTATCAGCGTCAATAAAGTTATTAACGAATTAGAAGAAGCTGGTGCTCGTGTAATTCACGGAAAAGTGAATAACATCCATACTTCTGGTCATGGTGGCCAAGATGAACAACGTCTAATGTTACGTTTGATGCAACCTAAATATTTTATGCCTATTCATGGCGAATATAGAATGTTGCAATTGCATACTGAACTTGCTCATGACTGTGACGTACCATTCGAAAATAGCTTTATTATGTCCAATGGTGATGTTTTAGCCCTTACAAAGGACTCCGCTCGTCGTTCTGGTCATTTTAGTGCCGGTGATGTATATGTAGATGGAAATGGTATTGGAGATATCGGAAATGTTGTTTTACGTGATCGTCAATTACTTTCTGAAGAAGGACTTGTGGTTGTCGTTGCAACAATTAACCTAAAAACTAAGATGATTGAATCCGGTCCAGATCTTTTATCACGAGGATTTGTTTACATGCGAGAATCCGGTGAATTAATTAATGAAGGTCGGCGTCGAATGTTTGCGAGAATTCGTCACGCAATGCGAAATCCGCACGCTAATGAAGCCTCTATTAATCGGGCAATTATTGATGATCTACAGAAATTCTTATATGAACAAACTGAACGTCATCCTGTAATTATTCCAATGTTAATTATGGATTAATAAAAAACGCAATCTTATCAAACTCTGAGATAAATCTCTAATGATTGAAAAGATTGCGTTTTTATTTAGCTATAATTTTGCTAAACATGAAAAGTTCCCTTTCCCAAATTTTAAAAGGTAAAATAAAAAACGTCTCAACTAACCTAGGTTAATTGAAACGTTTTTTTCTTAGTTAATTTTAACGTACGCTACCAGCAAAACTTGGGTAGAAGTATGATGAAATTGTTGAAACCTTAGCATTTTGACCAAATGTTGGAGCATTTGCATATTGGTTGTTACCAAGATAAATAGCGACGTGATATGTTGAACCAGCGCTACCCCAGAATAATAAATCACCTGGTTGAGCAGCTGAAACAGATTTCTTTGTTACATATGATTCCATAGCTACAGTATAGCTTGGAAGACTAATACCAGCTGAATGTTGGTATACATATGAAACAAATCCAGAACAATCAAAACCTGAAGTTGTTTTACCGCCCCATACGTATGGGATTGTGTTATTAGCTAAAGATCTAGCTAAACCAGTAACAGAACCAGTATTTTGAGTAGTTGTTGTTGTAGCACTTGATGATGCAGCTGAACTAGCAACATTGGTTGTGTTAGTAGTTGTTGCAGCTGAACTAGTATGTGTAGCATATGAAGGAGTTGTAGCAGCGCTTGATGGTGCTACACTAGTTACAGCTTGTGATGTTACCGCACTACTTGATGGTGCAACTGAGCTTGCAGCTGATGATACAGCTGAACTTGGTGCTACGCTAGTTGCAGCTTGTGATGTCACTGCGCTACTTGATGGTGCAACTGAGCTTGCAGCTGATGATACAGCTGAACTTGATGCTACGCTAGTTGCAGCTTGTGATGTTACTGCACTACTTGATGGTGCAACTGAGCTTGCAGCTGATGATACAGCTGAACTTGGTGCTACGCTAGTTGCAGCTTGTGATGTCACTGCGCTACTTGATGGTGCAACTGAGCTTGCAGCTGATGATACAGCTGAACTTGGTGCTACGCTAGTTGCAGCTTGTGATGTTACTGCACTACTTGATGGTGCAACTGAGCTTGCAGCTGATGATACAGCTGAACTTGGTGCTACGCTAGTTACAGCTTGTGATGTTACTGCACTGCTTGCAGGTGCTACATATGTTGTAGCAGCACTACTTGGTGCTGGTGTTACTACAGTTTGAGCAGCTGCACTACTTGCTTGAACTGTAACTTGTTGAGTAGCTTGAGGTACATATGTACTTGAAGCTTGACTTGCTGAACCATTGGCAGCAGGAATTGTTAAACTTTGTCCAACAATAATTAATGAACTGCTAAGATTGTTTGCTTTCATGATGGCATTAACAGATACACCATATTTTTCAGCAAGAACTGATAAACTATCACCGCTCTTTACGGTAATTTTAGTAACTTTTGAGTCTGTTTTGCCTGGAATATTGATATCTTGTCCAACAAAAATCAAGTGACTATTTTGATTAATGTTATTTAGTGATTCAATGCTTTTAACGGAAACTCCGTATTTTTGTGAAAGTGCCCAAACTGTATCACTCTTTTGTACCTTTACAGAATCAGCATGAGCAATCACTTGTGTTCCGCCTGCAACAAGAAGACCTGCTCCGGCCGCACCAGCTAATAATAATTTGGATGCATTTGATTTAGAATTGGTAACCATATAAGTTCGTCCACTCCTTAAATTTTCGTATAATTTTTATGATTTCTATCGTTAATATTCAAAATAAATTAGAATTGGTTTTTTGCACATGTTTAATACTATCATTTTTAAGATATTTTGAAAACACTTTTTATACATTAACTATTCATCATAAATTAAAAAAATCTTATAAATCCCGCCACTACAATGTTTAACAAAACTTAAAAAAAACAAATAACTTTTGACACTTTTTTTCTTAAAATCCTTTATTTCATGCATGTTTATCTAATGTTACACCAATATTACAAAAAAAGAGTATTGTTACAAAGAATGTAACAATACTCCCAAGTTAAACCATATTTTTTATACATAAAAATGAATTTTTATGCATTTTTTGAATTCTTTACTGGTTTCCATAATCCCATAATTACACCGGCTATTACCGCACCAATTACTACAGATAGAACGTAGAATAATTTATGATCAGCTAACGCAATTACCCATATACCACCATGAGGAGCCGGAACACTAACCTTCCAAAGTTGACTTAGTCCACCACCGATTGCTGAACCAATAATACTTGATCCAATTACACGAAGAGGATCAGCAGTTGCGAATGGAATGGCACCTTCAGTAATAAATGATAGTCCCAGAACCCAGTTTGAAATTCCAGCTTCACGTTCTTGTGCCGTAAATTTCTTAGGCCAAAATGTTGTGGCAATTGCTGTAGCTAAAGGTGGAATCATCCCACCCACCATTACAGCAGCCATCAAATCACCATTTTTAGTTGAAGTAAACGCTGCAATCGCAAACGCATAAGCAGCCTTATTAAATGGACCACCCATATCAATTGACATCATCGCTGCCAGTACAGCACCTAAGAGAACCGCGTTTCCGGTTCCCATGCCTTCTAGCACACCAGTTACCCATGCATTAACGGCCGCAAACACGGGGTTAACTGCAAAGAACATTAATGCGCCAACCAAAAGTAAACTCAAGATTGGATAAATCAACATTGGTTTTAAACCTTCAAGTGTCTTAGGAACAAATTTGAATAACTTTTTCAAACCGTTGACAATCAAACCAGCTGCAAAACCAGCAATTAATCCACCAATAAATCCTGAAACACTTGTTGTATGCATTACGCTCGCAGCTGACTGGGTTGCCATATAACCACCCACAACCCCAGGCATTAACGCTGGTAAATCACCAATTGATTGAGCAATAAAACCGGCAAGAATTGGGATCAAGAATGAAAAGGCATAATTACCAATTCCATTAGGGAAAGTAAACCACAAACTAGTTGCTGACGTATATCGCTCAATAAAGAACGAAAGAGCCATGATAATCCCACCACCAACTACAAATGGTAGCATATGAGAAATACCGTTCATTAAATCTTTATAAATTTCATTCCAAAAACCACCGTTTGATGATTCAGATTCTGACGCTTCATTTCCAGTAGAATGGAATGTAGTAGCCTGATTAGCTTCAACCAAGTCAATTAATTCATCAGCTTTATTAATCCCATCAATGACTGGTCGATTTAAAAGTGGTTTACCATCGAAACGCGCCATTTCAACTTTTTTATCTGCTGTAATGATAACTCCATCAGCTCGTTCAATATCTTCATTAGTTAAACGATGCTTTACACCTTCGGAACCATTTGTTTCAACTTTGATCTCGATTCCTTTTTCCTTAGCCGCCTTTTTCAAAGCAGCCTCAGCCATATAAGTATGAGCAATCCCATTAGGACAAGCTGAAACCGCAACAATAAAGGACTTTTTATCTGAATCGACTGGTTCAGTTGTTTCAGCATCATGTGAATCTTCTACATCTTTTGCTGCTTCTGCAGCTTCAAATAATGCTAAGACATCCGCTGGAGTTTCAGCGTTCTTCAATTTTCCTACCAACTCTGGGTCAATCAGCAAACTAGATAGTTTAGCTAAGGCCTGTAGATGCGCGTTATTCGCCCCCTCTGGAGCAGCAATCATGAAGAATAATTTTACAGGTTTTCCATCCAAGGCATCAAAATCCACCCCATTACTACTTTTAGCAAATAACACCGCTGCCTCATTAACAGCATTAGTCTTAGCATGAGGCATCGCAATCTCATCACCAATACCAGTTGTTGATTCAGCTTCACGATCTAGAATACCTTTAAGATAGGTCGCACGATCGGCAACAATTCCTTCACTAACGTATTTATCAATCATTTCGTTAATTGCATCCGATTTTGAATCTGCTTTTAGATCCATAATCATTAAGTTTTTCTTGAGTAAATCTTTAATCTCCATAATTTTACCCCTTACTTTTCAAAGACATCAATTTCGTTAAAAATCTCGTCAATTTTTTTATTAGTTGCAATATCCAGTGAAAATGCTGTGGCACTTCCACACGCTAAACCTTTTTTAAAGGCTTTTTCTAAATCATGTGACTGATTGAATTCTCCAACAAATCCAGCCAACATTGAGTCCCCAGCTCCTACAGAATTTAAGACTTTGCCTTTTGGAGCAAAACTTCTAAGCACACGATCCTTGGAAACTAGCATCCCACCTTCACCAGCCATTGAAATCATGACATTTTGAGCGCCCATTTCAATTAACTTTTTAGCATACTTCTCAATATCTGCATCGGTGGTTACTTCCGTATGAAATAATTCTCCAAGTTCATGGTTATTTGGCTTGATAACGATTGGATTATTTTCTAAGGTATCTAATAGACCCTGTCCCGTAGTATCAACTGCAAGTTGCGCCCCATTTGCCTTAATTTTTTTAATTATTTGATCATAAAGGTTCTGAGGTAAATTGGCTGGGATACTTCCTGAAAATACAACAACATCTCCATTGCCAATTTGATTAAATTTGTCGATAAAACTTGCTAATTCTGCATCATCAATATTAGGCCCGAGAGCATTTAATTCTGTTTCTTGTTGAGCATGAATTTTTACATTAATCCTAGTATCTTCTTTAATCTCAACAAAATCGGTTTGCACATTCAATCTTGTTAATGCATCATTCACAAATTTCCCAGTAAATCCTCCTAGAAAACCTAACGCTGTGTTAGACACATTTAATTCATTTAAAATTCTTGAAACATTAATCCCTTTTCCACCCGGAAATTTACTTGATGTCTTCAAGCGATTGACCAAGCCAACTTTCATTTCATCCAGACTGATTACATAATCAATCGATGGGTTAAGTGTAACTGTGTAAATCATTTTTGAACCTCCATATAATATATATTTTCCTCTGCTTTGAGCCATTCTGGACAATGGTCGGCAATAATTGTTGCATCTTGCAATTCTGCAAAACGTACAAATGAAGTCTTATTAAACTTAGAGCTATCTGCTAAAACATAAGCATTTCGACTTCTTTTAATCACTTCTGACTTAATCTGGGCTTCTTGAATATCTGGAGTGGTAAATCCTAATTCTTGGGATACCCCATTGGTTCCCATGAAACATCGATCAAATTGAAATGTTCGAATCCGATCCGTTACCTCTGATCCAATCAAAGCCCGGGTTTTATTTTTTAATTGGCCACCAACTAGATACGCATTGATATCAAAATCTGACAGTAATCCAGCAATCGTCAATCCATTGGTTACAACTAACAGTCCCTCGCTTTCTGCCAAGTATGGAATGATCGTTGCAGTGGAAGTTCCGGCATCCAGAAAAATAATCTCTCCACTTTGAACCAGTTCTGCAGCTTGTCGCCCAATTTCATTTTTTTCTAATAGATTCATTTTCGATTTAACTTGAAAATCCGTTTCGGTTTGAAGCCCATTTTCAAGTTGAGCTCCACCATGAACACGGACTAGCTTTCCTTCTGCTTCAAGTTTTTTTAAATCTCGACGAACCGTAGAAATTGATGATTGATTTGCATGCATAATTTCATCAACTTTGATAACTTGTTTCTCTCTTAATAAACGTAAAATATTTCGTTCTCGAAGTTCTGTAAGCACTTTCATCAACCTCCATAGAAGAATATACCATCATTTTAGTTCAAAATCAATCAAATTAATTCAAAAAAATTCAATTTCGTTCATTTTACATCAAAAAAAGACGCCTATCACTTGATAGACGACTTCTAAATTATTCAATTTCACTTTCAATAACTTCTTTAGGGTTTCTAGGATGATGCTGCTTTAATTGAATTCCTAATAAATCAATGAAGAAAGCGACGGTAGGAATACCAACAATCAACCCCCAAGTTCCCAACATTTTTGCTCCAATAATTAAAGTAATGAAGGTTACAAAGACCGGCAAATCAGTGGCACCCGCCATCAATCTTGGGTGTAGAAAGTATGATTCAAAAAAGTGTATCAATATTACTAAACAAAGCACTTCTGCAATTGAGATAATACCATTGGCCGAAAAAGCAACAATTGACAAGGGGATTAATGAAATTAAAACTCCAGCAACGGGGACTAAACCTAGAACAAAGACAATAATAGCCATTAATAGTAGTTTAGGCACCCCAATTATCCATAAACCAATCACCATCAAACCGGTATTGATAATACAAATTACTAATTGGGTTTCAATTACCGTACCTAGTATCACTACGTACTTACGAAGTAAGTAGTATACATTTCCGAACATGATATCATACTTACTCTTTAAAATAGCATGCCCAAATTCACGTAAATGGTTGTAAGTTAAATTAAATACCATACTTAGAAATAACGCAATTATAACGTGTTCCGCAGCAATCCCGATCCTGCCAAGCTGATTTAACCCAGACATTGCGATGTATTGACTTCCTTTCACCGCTTGTGAGTTTCTATTTATCTCAGTAAGGATTGTTTGAACATAGTGGTTACTAAACGTATCACTGTCAATAGCATGTTTAATTAAAGAAGGAATTCCTTTTAATTGATCATAAATCATCGAGGCCGTAAAAGAAAAAACAAAGCCCGCAAAGGCCAGTAAAACAATATAAAAAATTATTGTACCAATTGGCTGACTAACCTTGGTGTATTTTCTAATCTTTTGAATTCCCACGTGTGACACAAAGGAAAAAATTACTACCAATAAAATTTGCGACATAAAATCTCTTAATAAAAATATTATCAATATTAGCGCTACTAGCGTTGCCCAAAGTTGAACAGATTTTTTATGCCATTGTTGAACTAATATATCCATTGAATTCCTCCAAATAAAAAGACCTGCACAAATTATAATCTGCAACAGATCTTAATCGAAAATTTAAAAAGTTATTTAACACTTATTTAATTATTTTTGGCTTTTAAATAATGGAGCAAGTGGTTCATTATCATAAATCATCTTAATTGCATTTCCTAAAAGTGGTCCTACAGATAATTCAACTAACTTATCAAATTTCTTATCAGCATCAATTCTAATTGAATCAGTAACAATGATTTTAGACAATTTGGATTCTTGTAAAATTTTAGGTGCATTATTAGAAAAGATTGCATGAGTTGCAGCACCATATACCTCAGTTGCTCCTGCGTTATGGAGGGCTTCCGCTGAAATCGTCAAGCGTGTTCCTGTGTCAATCATATCATCGACAACCAAAGCAATTTTATTTTTAACATTTCCAATGATTTCAGTCGGAATTTCATTAATACTTTCCACAGATTCTTCATTACGATTATCAATAATTGCAATGGGTGTGCCTAATAATTCAGCCATGGTTCTAGCTCTAGAAACACTAGCGTGATCAGGTGAAACTACAACCATATTTTCGACATCAAAACTCCCATCACTAAAATAACTTGCTAACAATGGAGCAGCGGCAAGATGGTCAACTGGAACATCGAAAAATCCTTGAATTTGTGGAGCATGTAAATCAAGCGTCAGAACACGAGTAATTGCATCATCTTCCAAAAGATTAGCAATTAATTTAGCTGTAATTGGTTCCCGTGAACGAGCTTTGCGATCCTGTCTAGAGTATCCATAATATGGAATAACAACATTAATTTGGCTAGCACTAGCACGACGCAAAGCATCAACCATAATTAATAATTCCATCAATGAATCATTAATAGGGTCTGAAATGGATTGAATTACATAAACTTCATCCCCGCGAATACTTTCTTCAATATTTACTTGGATTTCGCCATCACTAAATTGCTTAATAGCAGCTTTTCCTAAAGGCATTCCCACCTCTGCAGCAATTTTTTCAGATAAAGCATGATTTGAATTCAAGGAGAATATTTTCATTCTTCTTTTTGTTTTACTTTCTTCCACAGCTGAACCTCCAATTATTATCTACCTATCATTATAGACAACTTAGGCTACACACTTCAAGATATTAACTAAATAAAATCATACGGTGTGACCCCTTCCATTCCAATCATTGGGTCTACCTGTTCTTTTTGAACCATCGACGTAGTTAAATACTTTGGTTGCTCTACTTCCACTGGCTCTGACGTTGATTGCTCTTGATCAACTGGTTCTGATACTTGTATTTGGTTTACTTTTTCAGCTAAAACTTCTACTTGCGGATTAATTCGACGTTCTAAACTGGTATTTCGATTAGATGATTCATTGCTTACCGCTCTTTGGTAAGCATCAGGTTCACCCAACAAAATAATCGAATTGGACGCACGAGTTAGCCCTGTATATAAGAGGTTGCGTTGTAACATTCGATAGTATTGATGCACCATAGGCATAATCACCACCGGAAATTCACTACCTTGTGATTTATGAATCGAAATACAATATGCCAAGGTCAATTGTCCAAGGTCAGTTTTAGCATACGTAACCTCATTTCCATCATAGTCAACGACTAGATGAGCTCTGCCTTTGCCTTGCTTTTCCATAACGATTCCGGTAATTTCGCCAATATCACCATTAAAGATATTATTTTCAGGTGAATTAACCAATTGCAAAACTTTATCACCAATTCTAAAAGTTTGATTGCCAGATTCGATTTTCTTCGGTTTATCCGTTTGAGGTGGATTTAAAACTTTTTGTAGATGTCGGTTAATTTCATCTACTCCTGCACTACCTCGATACATCGGTGCTAAAACTTGAATATCATTCTTAGAAATCCCTTTATCTACAGCTTTTTGCGCGATTTGATCTATTGCGTCAACAATTTGATTAGCGTTGGCTAGAAAGAAGGATTTATCTTTTTTATTTTTGGTAAAATCTTCAGGTAATACCCCTTTTTGGATATCGTGGGCTAACTGAATAATCGATGAATCTTGTTCTTGACGATAAATTTTTGTTAACGAAATGGTTGGAATTTTACCACTTTTAATTAAATCATTAAATATTTGTCCTGGTCCAACTGATGGTAATTGGTCTTTATCTCCTACCAATACCACTTGCATATCTGGATTAATGGCATTAACCAACGTACTAAATAATCCAGTATCAACCATAGACATCTCGTCGATAACTAACAAATCGCCTTCAAGCTGCTTTATTTCATCATTCTGGAGATCGTCATTACCATTTAACCCTAGCAAACGATGAATAGTTTTAGCTGGTACATTCGTAACTTGGCTTAATCTTTTAGCTGCTCGACCAGTTGGGGCTGCTAACTGAATGGGGAATTTACTTTCCGTATATTCGTTAATATCCAACGAAATATCATTTAATTCTGCAAAGCTATTAATTAACCCCTTAACAATTGTAGTCTTCCCTGTCCCTGGGCCACCAGTAATAATTGTCAGAGGATGTGAAAGTGCAAGTTCAATCGCTGCATTCTGCGTATCATCATACTTTAAATTTAGATTCTTTTCAGCGGCTTTGATTGCCCGCTTAATACCTTTAACGTTCGAATTCGATTCACCGACCATGCGTTTAACGTTATAACTAATAGCGACCTCAGCATTATATAACCATTTCAGATAAATTTGGCCGTCCTCACCTACGACTTTTCCATCTTTACCTAGCTGTAAAACTTGATCTGCAATAGCTTCAGCATTTACAGCCGTACCTAAAAGCTTTCGGGCTTCTTGGAGTAGCATATCTGCCAAAATATAAGTATCACCTGTGGCATTACACCAAGTTTTAATTGCTTCTAAAATTCCTGCTTGAATTCGTTTTTCAAAATCCGGTTTAATATTTAAGCTAGCAGCGATAGCATCAGCTCGTTTAAAACCAATATTTTCGATATCCTCGACCAATCGGTAGGGATTCTCTTCAATGATGTTAATTGCATCCTCATGGTATTTATTTACGATACTACTAGCAATTTTTCCTGTAATCCCCATATCACTGAGCTTTATAAGGATATCCTCTAATCCATTGGACTGGTCCAAAACCGATACAATCATATCAATTTGCTTTTCTTTAAGGTTTAGACCGTTTAAAACTCCAGGGTCTTTCTTAATTTCATTAAGTGCATCCGATCCCAAAGCTTCAACAATTTTTTCAGCGGTTTTCGTTCCAATTCCTTTGAATTGTGATCCCGACAAATATGTAACAACACCATCTTCTGTATTTGGCATAAACGCTCGATATTGATTAGCTTGAATTTGCATACCATACTTAGGATGTGCAATTAGTTTTCCATTAAATTGATACTTCTGTCCTTCTTGTACGTCACCAATATTTCCAGTAACGACAATCTGCTCTTCGGACCAGTCAAAATCATCTTCTTCTACAGTAACCAGGAGCACTTTAAATAAACTATCTGGGCTCTCAAAAAAGACCGCACTAATTTCACCAATCAGTTCGACCATCTTATTTTGAGACTGCTTTTTTGGGTCAGCATCGCCAAATAAATTCATTTTCTCAAATGCCATTAAACATCTTCCTTAGATTCACTTAGTAATTTATCGATATCAATTAATCGTTGTTTGCTACTTTCAAAATACGTTTTATCAATTTTTTTTGCTTGTTCAAAATAAATGTTTGTTTTCTTTTTAGTTAACGTCATTTCAACTACGCCACGGTTAAATAGTAACTTAGCTGTATTTTTATTTTCTAACGCCGCATCATAATACTTTTGGGCCCTTGGAGCATCCCCTAGGGCTAAATTAACATCACCCATTAATTCATTTGTATCAGCATCGTGGGGATTCTGTTCTAACGCAGTTAGTCCAAAAGCAAAAGCTAATTTGTACTGACTTTGAGCATAGTAACCCTGAGCAATCATTAAATTAGCATCTTTTTTTAGATGTGCATCTTTAATAGTTTGAAATTCTACATTAGCCTTCTCATAGAGTCCAGATTCATAATAAACATTTCCCAAACCGTATGTTAATAAATCGACGCTATGCGAATCTTTAAATAAACCTCGAGCTTTTACTAAAAGTTCTTCAGCTTGGTCAAAACTTTGTTGCTTAACCAAAACCGTAGCTAACGCATAATAATTTTCAGCTTCTTGCGGATTTTGATCGATTTTATCAATCAAATCTTTAACTATATCTTGTTTTTTCTTATCTTCAGTCATTTTTTCACCTACATTAAATTACATCTGTTGGGTCAATGCGCTTCTTTAAGTAACTAGTATTATTCCAATCAACTAATTCAAAAGACTTTCCTAAGTCATTACTTGCTAGGACAGTCGTACTCGTATTGGCTAAACCGCCACGTTTCCTTAAATCAGCTAACGGAACCTCTAATAGTGAATTAATTAGAGCATTTAAAGCCGCTCCGTGGCTTACTATAATTACATTATCATTTTTAGCAGGATACTTTTCACAAATACGCAAAATAGTAGGTTTCATACGTTTTACTAAATGTTGAAAAGTTTCTCCCTTAATTTTGGTAGGATCATAACGATCTGGGTGGTTTCTGAATGCATCCACTTCATCTGTATATTCCCGCTCAACATCGACGAATTTCATTCCTTCCATAATACCTAGATTGAACTCTTTTAACCTACTAGAAATAGTAATTGGCGTTGGATAACCTTGTAATTCATCCAACTCATGTTGTAATGTCGTAGCTGTTACTCTAGCACGTCGTAAAGGACTGGCATAAATATGTTGAAATTTATTAGGTGCAAGAAAACTAGCTAATTGTGAAATTTCCGTGTAGCTTTCTTTCAATAGTGGAGAATCACCATTGGCACCTTGATAGCGTCCCTCTAAATTCCATTCTGTTTTACCGTGTCTAATAAAATATAATTTCGTCAAAATTCTTGTCCTTCTTTTACATAGTTACTAATAATTTTAACATTAAATGAATCCTAGGTTACCAAAAAACAAAAAAAGAACCAGACTAAGTCTGATTCTTTTTAAATTAGATGTATTGTAACATCTTCTTTTCACTATTGTATGCAGCATCAATGATTCCGCCACCAATACATTCCTCACCATCGTAAAGCACAAGTGCTTGTCCAGGAGTAATTGCACGAGCTGGATCATCAAAATCTACTGTAACTTTTGAAAAGTCTTCACTAAAATGAACTGTTACAGGTACATCTTGCGCACGATAACGGAACTTAGCTGTACAGCGGAAATCACGGCCTCGTTCTTCACCTAATTTATTCACAAAATGCATGTCAGATGCATCCAAACTAGCAGCATAAAGATGACTGTTTTCAAAACCTTGTCCAACGTACAAGATATTCTTAGAAAGATCCTTACCAACTACAAACCAAGGCTCGTTATTCTTAGATCCACCACCGATACCAAGTCCACGACGTTGTCCAATAGTATAGTACATTAAGCCAGCATGCTCACCCTTCACTTCACCATCGAGTGTCATCATCTTACCAGCCTTAGCTGGAAGATAATTTCCTAAGAATTCGCGGAAATTTTTCTCACCGATAAAGCAAATACCGACAGAATCCTTCTTATCATAAACTGATAGTCCAGCTTCTTCAGCAACCTTACGAACCTCAGGCTTAATCATTCCACCAAGTGGGAACATTACTCGATCTAACTGTTCAGCACTTAATTGACTTAAGAAGTATGTTTGATCCTTATTGCTATCTGTAGCTCGAAGGAGATGTTGGTGACCATTCTCATCACGCTCAACTTGGGCATAATGTCCAGTAGCTACGTAATCCGCACCTAAACTAATCGCATAGTCAAGGAAAGCTTTAAACTTAATTTCATTATTACAAATAACATCAGGATTTGGTGTACGTCCTTTTTTGTATTCATCTAAGAAATAAGTAAACACTCGGTCCCAATATTCCTTCTCAAAGTTAACAGAATAATAAGGAATACCAATCTTAGCTGCAACTTTTGCAACATCTTTATAATCTTCGGTAGCTGTACAATACCCATTTTCATCAGTATCATCCCAGTTTTTCATGAAAACACCTACTACATCGTATCCCTGCTGCTTTAGCAAGTATGCAACTACAGATGAATCCACACCACCACTCATACCAACAACGACACGTGTCTTACTGTTGTCAGTCATATTTATCACCATCATTTCTATCAGATTCTGGAGAATCTACGATTGAAGGTCGCATAAATCCAGTAAAATCCATTTTATACCAAACACTTATTAAATTCCACCATTAACAAAAAGTTAGTAACTATTTTTTAGCCAATACTTCTCTTTCAAGTAATTCTTGAATCAAAAAATGGTACTGTTCAACTAATGGTGCATCCTGTTCCCGACTAAAAATGTTAACACTTTGCATTCCATTAGCTGTGGTTGTACTCATTTTAAATCCAGAGAAATCTGGTTTAATCATTATCTTTAATTTAATCCCTTGGTTAAAGGGTGAAGTTGAATCTAACGAACGTTCTAAAACGAATGTCCCATTATTCTTAGTTGTGAATCCTAAGTCTAATAAAGTATATTTTTTTATATTAGCATTTAACGTGTAAATGACATTATCGCCCTTAACATTCACTTCTTTAGTAAAAGCCATCTGAACCCCTCGCTTCTATTTATTGCTTATTTGTTTTAATCGTTGTTCAATTGCTACAATCTGATCACACAGATACTCAATATCTTCTTCCGTAGTCTTTTTACCGAAGCTAATTCGAATCGATTCACTAATGCGAGGTGAATCCTCACCATACATCGCCGTCAATACATGTGATGGTTCTAAGCTTCCAGCGGTACAAGCTGATCCACCTGATATAGCGATTCCGGCAAGATCAAGGTTAGTTTGCATTACGTAAGTTGAAACTCCCTTCAACCAAATGTTAAAAACATGTTGGAGGTTGTTTTCATCTAACGAACCATTGATTTCAAATTCAATTTCATTTTCTTTTAAAGTTTGAATGATTTTTTGCTTAAAACCGGCATAACGAGCCTGCAATTGATTCTTTTGGTCTGCATCAAGCAAACTAACAGCCTTAGCAAATCCAGCAATATTGGCAACATTTTCTGTACCTGCACGCCGCTTGTCTTCTTGTTCGCCGCCTAATATAAAGCTATCGAAATTAACTTCGTTGTTTTTATACAAGAAGCCCATCATTTTTGGACCGTTCAACTTGTGGGCTGAAGTTGATAATAAATCAATGTGGTCACGCTTAACATCAATATCTACTAACCCGTAGGCTTGTACTGCATCGGTATGCAATACTGCTTGATGATTTTTCAATATTTCACCAATTTCATGAATTGGCATATGGCTACCAACTTCATTGTTACCAGTCATAATACTTACTAAGATTGTTTGGTCATCTAGCGCATTTTTAAATTCATCCAAACTAATCAATCCATTTTGATCGACCCCTAAATAAGTAACTTCAAATCCCATACTTTCTAAACGACGCATGGGGTTCAAAACTGATGGATGTTCAATTGCAGTAGTAATAATTTTTTTACCTTTATCTTGATTACGTAAAGCGACTTGTGTAATGGCAGTGTTATTACTCTCCGTGCCACCGCTAGTAAAGATAATTTCATCATCATTCGCATGAATACTTTGTGCGATTATATGCCTAGCTTCGTCAAGTGTAGCTCGAGCTCGACGACCGAAGCCATGTAAACTAGATGCATTACCCCAGTTATTTAATAATTCATTAGATATTACTTCAACTACCGCGGCATCCGTTGGCGTTGTAGCTGCATTATCTAAATATACTTGTTGCATTATTTATTCCCTTCCATCTTAAATAAATCAATCAGCATTGATGCGGAGCGCTTTCCAGCGTCAATAATAAATTCGTCAAAAGAAACATCCGCATCATCACTACCGGTATCAGACATAGCACGTACCACAATAAATGGTTTGTCAAATTGATGAGCCACCTGTCCGACTGCCGCACCTTCCATTTCACAACATAAAGCATCTGGAAAGTTTTTTAGAATAGTTTTAACTTTATCAGCACTAGCAATAAATTGATCACCAGTAACAATTAGACCTTTTTTTGTATTTAAATTACGATTCTGAGCTGCTAATTCAAATTGATGAATCAATGACGCATCAGCCTTAAATCTAGCACTGTCTTGTTGTGGGAGTTGACCATATTCATAGCCAAATGCTGTTGCATCTACGTCGTGGTACGCCACTTCAGTTGATAGCACCACGTCTCCAACTTCTAGTCCTTCCCCAATTCCGCCTGCAGAACCTGAATGAATTAAGGCATCTGCGTTAAAATTGGTAACTAAAATTGCTGCTGTAATTCCAGCCTCAACTTTACCGATTCCCGAACGCACCAGAACTACATCTACATTACTAATTTTTCCTTCATAAAAAATGATTCCATTGATATTGGTTTCTTTTTCAAGTTCTAGCGTGTCAAGAAGCGTCTTAATTTCTTCTTCCATGGCACAAATTACACCATATTTCATACTTTACTCACCTATCCTACAAAAAATAAAATTAAGAAAACTAATATGATTCCAATTCCTAATCCTGCTATTGCGATGTTTAACTTCTTAGCCAATGCCCGGCTTTTTGCTTCCGACTGTTCGTCTGGATTGAAGCGCTGATCTTTAGTCTCACGCTGTTTTCTTTGGCTACGTGATAATTCTTCATCTACAGTTTGCTCTGCATCTATTTGTTCTGTTTCTTTTTGCAAACTCCTTTGATATTCAGCACGAGTTTGTTTTTTCTTATCCAAAGCCTCACCTACTTAATGTTAGCCTTCCAATAATAAATGGCTAAAATTGTTTTTGCATCTTCAATTTTACCTTCAGCGACAGCTTTTAATGCCTCATCCAATGAAAGTTCAAAAATATTTAAGTTTTCACCTTGATCACGAGGAAGTTCCTTAGTGACTTTCTTTAAATTGGTTGCTTTATACAAAGTCATATATTCATTTGAAAAGCCTGGAGCAGAATAAAAACCGTTAATTTTTTCAATCTTCCCAGCTTCATAGCGGGTTTCTTCGTTCAACTCTCGTTTGGCTGTCTCAAGTAAATCTTCACCCGGTTCAACTTTACCAGCTGGGATTTCAATTGTTAACTTGCCAATTGGTGTACGCCATTGTTCTTCAAAGATTGCCTTACCGTCATTGGTTAAGGCTAAAACTCCCACAGCTCCTTGGTGCTTAACAACATCTCGATTAGCCAATTCGCCGTCTGGTAATTTCACCGTTTGTTGATAAACATCAATAACTTCGCCTTTATATCTTGAAATAGACTCTACTACTTTTTCTTCAAAACTCATTATTATTCAACCTCCTCACGAAAAACTTTAACCGCGATTAACCCTTTAGGTCCATCTGCAAGCATTAATTTAACCTTTTCACCGACTTCTAAAGTTTTATAATCTTCAGATTGAATGACCGTGTAATGCGCGAATACTTTATCTCCACTAGCTGTTTCAATAAATCCATACCCTTTTTCTTTATCAAAGCTTTCTACTGTTCCAGTTTCCAAAATTTAAGCTCCTTTTTTATGTTTGTCATACTACCATCATAATGGTGGAAAACACTTCTGTAAATTAAAAATGATTAGGTTACTCGCCTAATCATTCTTAATTAACTATTTTTCTTCAAATCCTTCAGTAATTGCTTCAGGGTAATTTTCAGTAACGATTTGGGCACAACTAGCACATAGCGTAGCAAAGTGTTCGTCTGAACCAACATCAGTTTTTGTCATTCGGCAACGTTCGCAAACTTCCCCTTGAGCAGGTGTAATTTCGACTGCTAATTGATCATCAAAAATTGCTGCATCTTTTGGAGCTTCTGATAATGCCTTTACTTCTAATTGTGAAACAATCAAAATCAAACGTAAATCAACCCCTAATGTATCTACTAATTGCTTAGTGGATTCGTCTAGGTATAAGGTAGCCTTAGCTTCCATTGATTTACCAATCATTTTACTATCGCGAGCTTCTTCAAGCGCCTTTAATACATGTGAGCGCAGTTCCTTAATACTTTGCCATTTACTTAGTAAATCTGCACCATCCGTATAGTTAGCAACTTCCGGCATTTCAGCTAATTGAACAAATTCTTCTGGTTCACGAAGGTATTCCCAAATTTCTTCTGCTGTATGTGGCAAAATTGGTGTAATTAGTTTTGTTAACCCAACCAGAATTTTGTAGAAAACAGTTTGCATAGAACGACGTTTCAAACTATTTTCAGGTTCAATATAAACGACATCTTTAGCGAAGTCTAAATAGAATGCAGATAGATCCGTAATAATATAATTCAACAATGTTTTGTAGATGTCGATAAAGTCATAGTTATCATATGAAGTACGAATCTTACTAATTAATTCATTGAACTGAACTAGCATATAACGGTCTTCTGGACGCAATTCATTATAATCTACGCCATTTTCCTTTGGATCAAAATCAGATGTATTTGCAAGTAAGTAGCGAACGGTATTGCGAATCTTCTTATATGATTCAGAGGCCTTTACAAAGTTTTCTTGAGAAACTCGGACGTCTGATGAAGAATCAATTGAAGAAACCCAGAGACGAATGATTTCAGCACCCATCTTCTTATTAATTTCATCAGGAACAATGGTATTACCAAGTGATTTACTCATCTTATGGCCCTTACCATCTAAAGTAAATCCTTGTGAAATAACTTTTTTATAAGGAGCCTTGCCTGACACAGCCACGCTTGTAATCAAACTAGAATTGAACCAACCACGGTACTGATCAGAACCTTCCAATACCAAGTCAGCTGGGTATTCAAGATAATCGCGTTGTGCCAAAACTCCTTGATGAGATGACCCTGAATCAAACCAAACATCCATAATATCATTTTCTTTAGTAAACTCGCCATTTGGTGAATGCTCGTTGGAGTAGCCTTCTGGAAGAAGATCCTTTGCTTCCCATTGGAACCAAATATCCGAACCATTCTTCTCGAATAAATCTGCAACGTGATTAATCGTTTCTTTTTCAAGAATTGGTGTACCATCTTCAGCATAGAAAATTGGCAAAGGAACTCCCCAAACACGTTGACGAGAGATAACCCAATCACCACGATCCCGAATCATATTGTGAAGCCGCTTTTGACCCCAGTCAGGAAGAAATTCAACATCTTCAATAGCTTCCAAAATCTGATCACGAATCTTATCTACAGATGCAAACCATTGAGGCGTTGCGCGGAAAATGATTGGTTTCTTAGTCCGCCAATCAAATGGATAACTATGCACATAGTCCATTTGTTTTAATAAAGCATTAGAAGCTTTTAATTTGTCCAATGCAATTGCATTAGCATCTTCATAAAAGACACCTTCAAAATCTGGTCCAGCTTCAGCTGTCATGTAGCCACGATCATCTACTGGTACAAAAATATCTAATCCATATTCCTTACCTACACGGAAGTCATCTTCACCAAAACCTGGTGCAGTATGAACTAACCCAGTTCCAGAATCCAAAGTAACAAAATCACCTAACATAACAACTAGTTCGCGATCGTTATCAAATGGATGGATAGCCTTGATACGGTCTAATTCACGGCCACGGATAACTTGAAGGGTTTGAACATCTTCCCAACCAAATTGTTCCGCAGCATAATTTAAACGATCTGTAGCAATCACAAATTTACGATCTTCACCGGCTGGTTGAACAACTGAATAATCAAAACCAGCATCAATCGTAATTCCTTCTGAAGCTGGGATTGTCCAAGGTGTCGTTGTCCAAACTACAAAATAAGTGTTTTCATCAAGAACGCCTTTTCCGTCATTAACTTTTTCTGCGTAAAATGCAGATGGTGAAGTAACATCATGATATTCTACTTCTGCTTCGGCCATCGCTGATTCAGATGACCATGACCAGAATACCGGCTTCTTACCACGATAAATTAATCCGAGCTCGGCCATTCGACCAAATGTTCTAATTTCTTGTGCTTCAAATTCCGGATTAAGTGTCAAATATGGATGATCCCATTCAGCCGAAATACCTAAACGTTTAAAATCAGTACGTTGTTTATCAACCTGTTTTAACGCATATTCATGACATAGCTTTCTAAAATCAGCTGTAGACATTTTTTTTCTGTCATAGCCTTCCTTAGTAAGCTGTTGTTCAATTGGAAGTCCATGGGTATCCCAGCCGGGAACGAACGGGCTTCTAAAACCACTCATTGACTTGTAACGAACAATAATATCTTTTGAAATCTTATTCATGGCATGTCCCATATGAATATTTCCATTTGCATATGGAGGCCCATCATGTAAAACGAAGGATGGTTTGCCTTCATTTAATTTTTGACGTTGTTCATAAATTTTATTTTCAGCCCAGATATCTTCACGTTTTTGCTCATTAACTGGAAGATTTCCACGCATTTTAAATTTTGTTTTTCCAAGGTTTAATGTATCTTTAACTCGCACTAAAACCACTCGCCTTTCCAAGTAAAATAAAAAGACTCCATCCCTTAACAGGGACGAAGTCTTCGCGGTACCACCCAAATTTAAAGACCATTAAATGGTCTTCCTCTTTGTAGCACTTAACGGTTGCCAACCGACTAGATTTACTGAATTTCAATCTAGCACTCAAAAGTGATCAACCTTCAAATTACATACTGACCTCCCACCGTCGTCAGCTCGCTAAGATGCTACATTTTGAAGATTCTTCTTTTTTAACGTTTTATTCTTTTGGTTTAACATGGAATCCTTCACTAGTTGGATTACCATTCTCATTATTGTAGTCTTCTGGGAAAACTACAACGGTTTGTTGATCATCTTGTACTTCAGGTTCAACTGCTGGAGTATCTGGAGTAACTTCGACAACTTCTTCTGAGTGTACACTCTCATCTTGGAAGTTGTCAAGCGTACCACTATTACGCATGGCTTCTTTAATTTCACCAATGGTGAGTAGTTCATCTGAACTAAGCAGATTATCCCAGTCGCGTCCCTTAATCATTTGAAGTTGTGACTCTAGTAAAACTTCAAATTTTTGACGGAAACTACGAGCTTGCTTCTTCAAATCATCAGTAGCAATTACAACCTTTTGAGCTTTACCAGCCGCTTCACCGATGTAACTATCAGCTTTCTTATGAGCCGCATCAATTACTGACTTAGCCTCTTTCTGGGCTTCTTTAGAAGTAAATTCGGCTTCGCGTTTTGAACTGATTTTGACTTTATCAGCTGCATCTTGTGCCACCATAATTGACTTATTGAGGGATTCTTTCATCTCATCAAAATAATCAATTCGACTTTTAGCCTCGTTAAGTTGTGAACGAAGTGTATCGATTTCATCATGAAGACGACGCTGTTCAAACGCAACTTCGTCTAAAAATTCATCAACTTCGACTGGATTGTATCCTCGCATTTTATTTGAAAATTGTTTTTGTTGTATATCTTGTGGTTCAATTGACATTTTAATAAAACCCCCATAACTCACTATCTAGTTTTGATTATATCCAGCTGGATCTTAAGTTTATCTTTTTTTGTTTTTCCAAGAATATCAACAAGTTTTATCCTACCATATTTTCGAACTGAAATAACATCATTTAACGCAATTAAAGTATCAGCTTTCTCATCAATCATCCAATTTAATTGAACTAAACGTTTTTCAATCAGTTCTTTCACTCGATGACGAGAGATCGAAAATCCTGTTGAAATAATTGAATCCATTCTTAAAGATGCTACAGTCTGGTTAACAGGCTCCCAATCATCTTGAACTTTTAAAATATCATTTGTTGAAGTAGGAATCAATTTAACTTTTATTTTACCAATTCGATCAATTTCATTTAAAAAGAAATTTTCTAATTCTCCATTGACAGCAAATTGCCAGCGTTCTGCTTGATGAACTATATCACCAAAAGTACTTCGTTTAATACCAGCATTAACCAATGTTCCTAAAATCTGACGATGTTCTAAATCTGTAAAATTAATTGGATAATTAATTTCAAAGATTCTAACAGAAAAATCATCTTCCGCAGGAACAAAATAATCTGGTGTAATCAATGCTCGCTTATTTTCTGCCTCGCTAAACCCTCCATTAAAATAAACCTTTAGTTCAGGAAATCGATTAACTAGGGTTTGGAGAATATGTTGTTCTCGGGGATTTAAAAAATTAGTTAAAATTGGACGATTTTGATCTAAAGCCTCTTGGAGTGAAGATGAAAAGCTCTCAATTAATTCCTGCTCTTCTTTTCTAAAATGCTGTGTAATTTGATTATCCATAGTTAAATTACACCAAGCATTAAGGTTTCAAGAAAAACTAATCCATTTGCACACAGTTCAAGAACTAACAAAGCTAATATCGGCGAAAAATCTATTCCAAAGATAGGTGGAATAAATCTAAACCAACTCATATAAGGCTGACAAATTTTAGTAAGCAACTTTCCCAAGCCGGATTGATAAGCTCCTGGAAGCCAAGACATCAAAACCCACACAAAGATTGCTAACATATACAATTGAATGGCCCAATGTAACAATTGGAAGATTACTGTAATCATTATTTTCTATCACTCATTTCAATATTTTGTCCTAATTGCAATAAACGGGCTTGAGCTTAGCCCAAACCCTTTTATTATATTTTATTTGCCACGACGTTTGAAAAATGGAGGTGTATCCAATGAATCATCGTCAGAGCTAATATTGTTATTATCGTTAAAAGCGTTGAATTCTTTCTTTTCAACATTTCTAAAACTATCGTTATCGCGTGAAGTAGGACGAACCCCATTTGAAGCATTTGATTGACGTAATTGCCAGTCACCAAATGGATCATTAGCAGCTTGAGTAGGTTGTTCACTATTAGATGACGTGTTTAAACTTTCTGTAGAACCAGCACCGCGAATTTCAGTATTATTTGAAACATTTGTTGTAGTAGTATTTACGCTACTGCTTGGTGTTTCAAAAGAGGTGCGTGCTGGTTGACGGTGTAAAGACGCTCTACCAGCTTTTTTATCAATACCTGTAGCAATTACAGTTACTCGTACCCCATCTTGTAAATCATTATCAATAGAAGTACCGAAGATGATATTTACATCATCATTAGCTGCTTCCGTAACAATTTGTGAAGCTGCTTGTGCTTCAAATAATGAAAGGTCTGGACCACCAGTAATATTAAGAAGAACTTGTTCAGCACCATCAATTGATGTTTCGAGCAGTGGCGATGAAATAGCCTTCTTTGTAGCCTCTTCTGTTCTGTTTTCGCCGCTAGCTGAGCCAATTCCCATAAGAGCTGATCCTTGATTTTGCATAACTGTCTTAACATCAGCGAAGTCCAAGTTAACGTAGCCAGGTGATGTAATCAAATCAGAGATACCTTGAACACCTTGACGTAATACATTATCAGCTTCGTTAAATGCTTCCATCATTGGAGTTTTCTTATCAACTAAATCTAGTAAGCGGTTATTAGCAATGATAATAAGCGTATCAACATGTTCTTTAAGATTTGCAACACCTTCTGCTGCAAATCGAGCACGTTTAGGTCCTTCAAATGTAAATGGACGTGTTACCACACCCACCGTTAAAGCACCTTGCTCTTTGGCAATTTGAGCTACCATAGGTGCAGCACCTGTACCGGTACCACCACCCATTCCTGCTGTAACAAAAATCATATCTGCTCCTTCAAGAGCAGAGGAAATGGTTTGTTGACTTTCTTCAGCGGCCTTAGCACCAACATCAGGTGTTGAACCGGCTCCTAGACCTTTAGTTAACTTAGGTCCTAATTGAATCTTAACGTCTGCGTTTGAAGCTTGTAAAGCTTGAACGTCAGTGTTAGCAACGATAAATTCTACTCCCTTTACGCCTTCAGCGATCATGCGGTTAACGGCATTCCCACCACCGCCACCAACACCAATTACCTTGATGTTTGCGCCTGTACTTTTACTTTCGTCCATTGAAAATTCCATGTTAATTCCTCCATCGATTAGTTAGTCAAAGAAATCACTAAACCATTTTTTGATACCATCGAAGCGATTTGAGTTTGCTGTGCTTGATGATGAATTATTAGTTGTTGGCTTAGGCCGTTCTTGTTGTGATTCGGGACGTCTCTCTGATGATTTTGTGCGTTGTTTAAATTTAGGCTTTTCATCAACAACATCATCTTGCAGTGTTTCTGATACGGTTCTTTCGCTTGAAACCATTGCTGTTTTAGCTAAAATCTCAACATCGCTCATGCGACCTTCATAATTCAAAATAGCAAGAGCTTGCGCAAAAGCAGGATGTCTTAGACCCATTTGATCTGGAACATATAGTTTAGCATTTGTTTCAAAAATTCTTTCAACTAACGTTTCGATTCCAGGAAGGGCAGCTCCCCCGCCGGTAATGACGACACCACCCGGCATATCCAGAGCCCCTACTTTTTCTAATTGTTTTTTTATGTTAGTTAATATTTGTTCCATTCGAGCTTCAATAATTTCACTTAAATATTTCTCAGTAACTGCAACCGGTTCATTTTGACCAACAACATTTACTGGAAATGCATCACTACTTGCTTGATCAGCAACAGCATAACCATACTGTTGTTTAATTTGTTCTGCATTATCTAACGAAGTATTTAATACTACCGAGATATCTTTAGTTACAAATTGTCCGCCTTCTTGTTCAACGAACGTGTACTTAAGATGATGATCATGGATCACAGCGGCAGTTGATTGTCCTGCACCCAAATCAAGAGTAATCGTACCAAAATCTTGTTCACCATCATTTAAAATTGTTCTGCCAAGAGCCAGTGGACTAACGACTACATCTACTAATCCTAAACCAGCTTGACGGATTGCGCTCTTTAAATTATGAATAATGGTCTTAGGACCAGTAATCAATCCCCCATTCATCTCAAGTCGAACACCGACCATTCCACGAGGGTCTTTAATGCCATCAAAACCATCAACGATAAATTCGTCAGGTAAAACATCAACCACTTCCTGTTCGGGAGGAAGATTATGTACTGAAGCTGCATTTGAAACTTCAACTACATCTTGATTTCCAATCTCCCTTGAGCTATCTGAGATAGCTATCATACCTCTGACAGGTTCTATTCTTAATAAATTAGCTGGAATACCAGCTACTACGTCGTGGATTTGAATATTTGCCTTGCGTTCTGCAGACTCAACGGCCCTTTTAATTGCAATTGAGGCTTTGTCGATATCAACAATAACACCACGATTTACACCATCTGAGGGCTCTCTTCCCACACCAATAACGTTCATTTGTCCTTTGACATATTCAGCAACAATAACTTTTATTGAGGTGGTTCCAATATCCAGTCCAACGTAAATTCCTGAATTATCCATAATAAAGGAACCTCCTAGTCGTTTAACCGTTTCTTATATATATATTCATCACATATATTAAACAGTTTACCATATTAATATCAATTCTTGTATAAAAATAGGAAATACTTATTCATAAACAATTATTTTTTTAATCAGCTCCAAAACTGATAGTTTTTCAATTAAAAAACTTATTTTAACGCAACCAATAGCACTTAAAAATCGTTTGACCCTTTAGTGGATTAAACGATTTTTATCTAAGAGCATCTTATCCATCTTAAGTTTCAATTTGATGTTAAGAATAAATTAACAGATTTATTAATCTATATCTTGTTGAGTATTTACTGTACTTTCAGCATTTGAGCTTTCTAAGTCTTCTTTACTTTGTGAGCTTGCTGAATTAATTGTTTCGGTTGAATCTGCTGAAGCACTGGTAGAATCGGCACTTTCACTATTTTGTGTCGTTTTTTCCTGCTTTTTAGCTTTGCTACTAGATTCGGCACTTTTAGACGATTCACTGGCTGCTTTAGCCTCATCTGTCCAACCGCTAGGTCTAGAAAAAGCTCCTACTTGTAAATCAACCATTCCCCGTTCTTTCATACTTGCTGAAATTTCGGGGTAATACTTCATTTTTTTAGCAAACGTACTCATAATAGCGTACACTTGATTTCCATCATTCATGAAAAAATGTAGACGATCCTTAACATTTTTAGTCGGTGAAAAATCGACTTCTGCTACATCATTTTGAACACTATTTGGCATCTGGGCATATTCCTTCAAAAACTTTTTAAGTGTACTATTTTCTTGGAAATTTCTGAAGATTGGGTAATCCGAACTTGGTTGACTAACACTCTTCCTAACAACCGAACCATCTTGTTTTACGGTGTAATAAGTCTTGTTTCTTATTACATATCCCATGACCGCGTTTTCTTTAACTTTAATTTTAACTTTGCCACTCCATGAAATGGATACGGTAGCATCTTTGATGTCTGTATTTTTCTTTAAAAGATTATTTTCAAATTTTCCTTCCTTAAATATGGAAGTTAAAATTACATCATTTTTTTTGATAGACACATTTTTTAAAATTTTAGCAGTGGAAACACGCTTATTACCGCTTACACTAAATTTTTGAACTCGACTAATTGAAGAATAAAAATAACCAAAAAATAAGGCGATCACTATCAACGTACTTCCAATTAATATTCCCAGTTTTTGTCTGGAAAGCCGTTGTTCTTTTACTATTCTTTTGGTGCCTTTTTTATTTGATTTTTTAACCTTGTTTCGATTATTTCTTCTAAAAGAAGCTTGAGGTTCGCGTGGATTTTTCGAAGTGGCTTTGCGTTTCCGCTTAAATCTGCTTCTACTATTTGCATTATGTTCTTTTTGATATTTGGCCCACGGAGTTAATTCTTCATCCTTCTTCTTTTTCATCTTACTACCTATATCTACTTACTAACCGATTTCAAAACATCATAAAGATTTTCAGCAGCACGTGGTTGACCCATTTTCTTAGCGTTTTCTGCCATTACGTTTCGAAATTTCTGATCTAGCATCAATGTATCAAGCGTATTAATCAATGCTTCGGAAGTAAGATCACTTTCTTTGATAATCTCTGCTGCATCATTATTAACCAGACTCATTGCATTTTTTGTTTGATGATCATTGGTTACATATGGGCTAGGAATTAAAATTGACGGTATTCCTAAAGAAGTAATTTCTGCTAAACTAGTTGCTCCAGCTCGCCCCACAATTACTTCCATATTGGAAAGAATTTCTGGCATATTTGCAATGTAAGGTAAAATAGCTATTTTGCCTTGATATTTAGCCAAATCAATATCTTTGGTTAAACGTTCGAAATGAACTCTTCCTGTTACAAATATTGTTTGATATGGACGTTCCATTAATTCTTCCAAGGTGTCGATAGTGACCTGATTAATCTTCTCAGCTCCACGGCTTCCACCAAAAATCAATACGGTAGGCACCTTATCGTCTAGACCAAATTGACTTAGTCCACTTGGTTTAATCTGTGCTACTTCAGTAGCGCGAGGATTACCAGTTAACACAACTTTCTTGGTAGGAAATTGACTTGCAGCCGCCTCAAACGAAATAGCAATTTTTTTAACGAACTTACTCAAAAACTTATTGGTAACGCCAACCACACTATTTTGTTCGTGAATCACAGTAGGTACACCCATCATACTAGCTGCAAATACAACCGCACCACTAACGTAGCCCCCCGTTCCCAAGACTACATCTGGTTTAAATTCCTTAACCATCTTACGCGCTTTAACCACGCTACTTAAGAAAAGTCCGATTGTCTTAAAATTTTCAAGTGAAAGTGAACGTTTGAATCCTTGGATATTTATGGTTTTAAAATCAATTCCACTATCTGGGACAATTTTACTTTCTAATCCCTTACTTGTACCAACGTACAAAATCTGTGAATCAGGTTCACTTTGTTTAACTTGTTTAATCAGTGCTAGGGCTGGATAAATATGTCCACCAGTTCCACCACCAGAAACCATCAGTCTCATTTAATTATTCCCCTTTATGTAAATTTTGAACTGCTGCAATAAATTCGTCACCACGTTCTTCAAATGTTTTGTATTGATCCCAACTAGCCGCTGCCGGTGAAAGTAAGATAATATCCCCTTCTTTACTATCTTGATACGCTATTTCAACCGATTCACTTACTCTAGAACTATCTTTAATTACTGAAATACCGGCTTTTTGAGCTATTTTTTTGAATTTCTCAGCAGTTTCGCCATTAACAATAACTTCTTTTACATTTGGCTCTAAGTCTGGAATTAAACGATCTAAATCGTCATGTCGGTCTAATCCACCTGCAATTAATATCACTGGTTTTTTAAAAGAACGTAAGGCTACTTGGGTAGCTTCGATATCAGTCGCTTTAGAATCATTATAGAATTGACGCCCATTGAGGTTTTCAACATATTGAATTCGATGTTTTACTCCACCAAAAGTTGTCAAAACTTGTTTAATATGAGCTGTGCTGACTTTTTCGATTTTAGCTACTGCGATAGCGGCTAGTGCATTTTCGACATTTTGTTCACCAGGAATTCCAATTTCATCGGCTTCCATAATTAATTCATCTTTAAAATAAAGTTTGCCTTCAATTTCGTACGCACCGCTCTTAGTCAGTCCTTGACGTGAAAACGGAACTACTTTCGCCTGAGTTCTTTTAGCTAGTTCTTGCCATTCAGTATTATCCCAATTGATTACCAAGAAATCGTCCTTGGTCTGATTCTTAGTAATATTCATCTTGTCATTAACGTAGTTTTCACGTGTTTTATGCCAGTCTAAGTGACTAGCAAAAATGTTATTCAAAACTGCAATATGTGGATGAAGTCGATCAATACCAGCTAACATAAAGCTAGATAATTCCATCACTATTTTATCTTCTGCAGTGGCCTTTTGAGCAACTGTTGTAGCAGGAACTCCAATATTTCCGGCAACATAAGCATGTTTTTTATTATCGTCAAGCATCAATTGAATTAGCGTTGTTACGGTTGTTTTCCCGTTACTTCCTGTAACCCCGATCAACTCACTATCCATTACCCAGTATGCTAATTCAGGTTCAGAAACAATTTTTATACCTCTGGCTTGTGCGTCGACTAGAACGGGATTTGTATAAGGAATGCCCGGATTTTTAACAATCAACTCAATTTTATTTTGACTTAAAATATTGGTTGGATGTTCCCCTAGTACCATCCGGATACCTTTGTTCTCAAGCTTTTCAATTAATTCTTGTGGCTGATTAGCGTTAGCATCATTAACTAAAACATTTGCTCTTAATCTATGTAATAAAAGAGCGGCGCTTATTCCGCTCTTGGCCATTCCTAAAACTAGAACATTTTTATCTTCCAAATCTTCTACTGACTTCATCATTAAAGACTCCCTATAAAATACTAATTAACGTAATTATGGATCCGATTAAACCAACTATCCAAAATACAATATCTACTTTCCATTCGCTCCAACCTAACATTTCAAAATGATGATGAATCGGACTCATTTTAAAAATACGATGTCCAGTTAATTTAAAAGAAAGTACTTGGAGAATAACACTTAAAGTTTCTAGTACAAAAACAATCCCGATTAAAATCAATGATAATTCCTGATTTAAAAGAATTGAGACAGCTGCCAAAGCTCCCCCTAAGGCAAGAGATCCCATATCACCCATAAAAATTTTAGCTGGTTTATGGTTAAAAACTAAGAATCCTAGCATTGAGCCCACTACTGCCATACAGAAAATCATTACTGGAATATTTTGTTGGTGAGCTGCAATAATTGCATACGTTCCAAAAGCAATCGTCGATAATCCTGCTACTAATCCATCTAATCCATCTGAAAGATTTACGGCATTGGAAAATCCAGTTAACCAGAAAATAACAAACAATGCATACCAGCCGCCTAGGTGCCAAATACCTAAGCCAGGGATATTTAATTGTAATGCCACTCCAGTCTCCTTAATCACTAGAAAGAAAATTAGTCCTCCAATAATTTGTCCTAAAAGCTTTTGCCAAGCTTTAAAACCTTCATTTTGGCGCTTTAACAACTTAATACTATCATCCCAGCAACCAATCAATCCAAATTCAACTAAAACAAAAAGTAACATTAAAAGGCTCACTTTTGCCCCGTGGAAAATCACACCAGTTACTAAACTAGCAATAATGATAGCAATGATAAACACCATTCCACCCATGGTTGGTGTTCCAGATTTTTTTTGATGCCATTTAGGTCCCTCTTCACGAATCATCTGTCCTTCATTCCGGACTCTAAAGTAATTGATAAATTGGGGCATCCCCACTAATGTTACTAGCGCACCTAGTATTAAAGCTGTTCCATTAATCATTTTTCTCTCCTAATCTCTACTTCTTAAGACTTACAGTCATGGTCATGCCAGATTTTATTGGCCCACCCTTGGCCACCGATTGCCCAGAAACAAAACCATTCCCGCTATATTTCACATCAATATCAAACATGTTAGCTAATTTTATAACATCATTTTTTGACCACCCTGTAAGATCAGGCATAGTTATGGTTCCACCAGTGTCTAAGATAATTCGTTGCCCCACTAGAATACTACTTCCTGCACTCTCGGATTGTTCTTTAACAGTTTGCCCATTTCCTAATGTAACAACTGCCACATTCTTCTTACCCAATTCTTTTTTGGCTTCAGAAGCATCCTTGCCAACTAAATTAGGTACTTCAATTGAGCTGTCGAGCTTTGACTTATCAGTTTCCTTATCCTGTTCAAGGGCTTGTTTCATCACTGGACCAAATATTTCATCAAGTAATTGTGTGGCAGTTTTATCTTTGAGCACTGGCTTTTTCATCGTAATGTACATTATGTACTTAGGATTTTTGGCCGGGGCCATCCCAGCGACTGAATACAGATAACTGTCATCGCCCATTGAATATCCTCCACTTGCATTCGCAACTTGGGCAGTACCTGTTTTAGCTGCAATTTTATAACCTTTAATTTTGAAGTTTGAGCCGATACCATATGGTTTGTATACTACATCCTCCATTAGTTTTCGAACCTTTTTAGCAGTACTAGCCTTAATTGGCCGTCCTACATCTTTTGTCTTCATTTTATAAGTTGTTTTACCAGTATTCGGATCAACTACCTTTTTGATAAATTGAGGCTTAACCATTTTTCCATTATTAGCAACTGCTGTAAAACCTTGTAACATCTGGATTGCGGTCACATTGATTGCTTGACCGAAAGCTGTATTAGCTTGTTCAATCGGATAGTCGAATTGAATACTACCTTTAGATTCGCTTTCCAAACCAGAATTAGTGGATTGCAACAGTTTAAAACGATTAATGTATTTCTTCCATGTCTTAGCTCCCATATTTTGTTCTAAGTGAGCCATAGCGACGTTACTTGATAAGGCAAATCCTTTTGCGTAACTAATTACGCCCCACCCTTCTGTCTTCCAATCTGGAACAACTTTACCATCGATGGTATAGGTTCCAGAACGATAAGTGGCATCCGAGTCAAAATTACCACTATCAATGGCCGCAGAAGTAGTAAAGATTTTCATGGTTGAACCTGGTTCAAAAGTATCCTGAACTAGCGCATTATTCCATGCTTTAGAAAGTCCTTTTTTAGTTGAAGCATTAAAGGTTGGTCGTTGTGTTGTGGCTAAAATTGCTCCCGTTTTGGCATTCATAATTGTTGCGCTAATTGCCTGTGATTCCGATTCTGATTGAACCTTACTTACCACATTTTCCATGATGTTTTGTAAACGCTGGTCAATAGTAGTATAGATTGTGCTTCCGTCGCGTGCTGGACGCTCAGTCTGGGATCCTGGGAGCTGGTAGCCAAACTTATCTTTTTGCAACGATTGTTCACCATCAGTCCCCGTTAAAGTTTTGTTACTCATTTTTTCAATTCCCATAACGCCAGAAAGTTGAGTCGCATCATTTTCCTTTTGTTGAGATTGTTGAGCAAATCCAATCAAATTTGAAGCAAAAGTTCCATTGGGATATAACCGAGCTTCAGATGAAACAAAGTTAATTCCGTTTAATTTTTCTTTTTCTATTTTTTCTTTAGTCGCCACAGAAATATTGCTTCCCGCATTTCCAAATTCAACTTGGAACGTTTTACTATTGCTGGGACTAAGAGTTTTTAAAGCCTTGTGATAGCTAATTGGTAGATATTTGCTAAGTACTTTAGCCGTCTTTTTCTTATTGGTGACATAAAGCGGCTTGTTATTTGCTCCTACCTGCTTCTTACTTACAACTGCGTAAACTGAATATGTACTTGTGTCTTCGGCAATCGGATTGCCATTCGTATCTAAAATAGATCCTCTTTTGGCTTTAATTGTTTTATTATCGGTATACAAACGCTTTGCTTGACTACTTAAGTTAACACTTTCGACAGTGCCACTTACGGCAATATAAGAAAAGCGCCCAACAATAACTATAAATACTCCAATCACAATCAATAATAGCCATTTACCAAACATTTTCCGATTGTGTTGAGTTTCCGTAGTACCAGTTGTTCGCTTTTTTCGGTTCATCATTTATTTACATTCCTTATATTCTCAGAGTTGAGAGAAAGGCCTGCCTTTTTAGCAATTTTGTTCAACCGACTTTGGTCAGACAATTGATTAATTTCCTGTTCCATAATCGTATTTTTACTTGATAAGGCCGTCGCTTTCTCTTGAGTTGTTTCAAGATTATGTTGTGCAGTAGATAATCCTATTTTACCAGAAACAACTGTTAGCATTAACCCCACTAGAATAAAACCACAAATTGTTATCAAAATCTTTTCAAATTTTGAAAGTGGTAATTGCCTAGCAGTTACAACCTCACGTGCTCTTTTTAATTCTTTTTCACTAATGCCCGTAATTACTGTGTCGTTAATTAATTTTGTTCTACGTCCAGCATAATTATTTTGAGCCATTGGCGTCTATCCCTTCTATAACTTTTCGATAATTCTTAGTTTTGCGCTATGTGATCTTCTGTTTTCTTCAAGTTCATCTTCAGAAGGAATAATCGGCTTCCTATTGATCAACTTGTATTTTGGTTTCATATCATCTGGGATAATTGGCAGTCCAGCCGGTAAATCACCAATCTCAGTTTGTTCTTTAAACATTCTCTTTACTAACCGATCTTCTAATGATTGGAAAGTAATAACCGAAATACGTCCTGCTGGATTCAAAATTTGTAGGGCTTGTTCCAATGATTCTTCTAAAGCACCCAATTCATCATTAACCGCAATTCGAATGGCCTGGAAAATCTTTTTAGCAGGATGTCCACCCGTTCGCCTTGCTGCCGCCGGGATTGCGCTTTTAATTAAATCGGCTAGTTCACCAGTAGTTTCAATGGGCTTTTCTTCGCGAGTACTTTCAATTTTTCGAGCAACTTGCTTAGAATATTTTTCTTCTCCATATCTAAAGAAAATTCGTACTAAATCGTTATAGCTCCATTCATTAACAACTTCTCTAGCATTCAATTTTTGAGTTTGATCCATACGCATGTCTAAAGGAGCATCAAATCGATAACTAAATCCTCGTCCTGCGTCGTCAAATTGGGGTGATGAAACGCCTAAATCGTATAAAACGCCATCAACTCCATCAATCCCCAAGTGGTTTAATTCATTCTTTAAATTACGAAAATTTGATTTTACAAAAGTAACTTGTCCCTTAGCAACATATTCTGCTAAATTTTTTTGATTGTAATCAATTGCCGTTTGATCTTGGTCAAATGAATAGAGGTGACCATTTTCTCCCAACTTAGACAAAATTAGTCTACTATGTCCACCGCCACCTAGGGTGCAGTCTACATAAATACCATCTTCTTTTACATCTAAGCCGTTAACGGTCTCTTCTAAGAGAACCGTTGTATGTTTAAATTCCGTCATATTTATCACAATCCAAAGTCAATTAAATTTTCGGCGATATCGTCGAAGTTTTCTTCAGTTTCTTCAATAGTTTCTTCCCAGCGGGCTTTATTCCATATCTCAACTCGATTAGAAACCCCCACCAGGACACATTCTTTTTGTAATTCCGCATGTAATCTCAGTTTTTTAGGAATAATAATTCTTCCTTGCTTATCAAAATCACATTGGACAGCATCTGCAAACATAAAACGTACAAATGCACGATTATTCTTCTTATTAGAAGGTAGTTGACTGAGCTTCTCCTCAACTAGACGCCATTCAGACAAAGGATAGACAAATAAGCATCCATCCAGCCCTCTCGTAACAACAAAGTTGCTATCCAGTTGATCTCGAAATTTAGATGGAATGATTAGACGTCCTTTTGAATCAAGTGAATGCTCAAATTCACCCATGAACATGAAACCGCCTCCGTCAACTAAATCTATAACAATATTACCACTTCCCCCCACTTTCCACCACTTAAAACCCGAATGTTTTTCTTTTATTTGAAAAAAATTAACATACTTAGAAAAAGTATGAATTTATCAATAGTTCTTAGCCATAAAAGTAATCATTTCGAGGTGGGGATTTTTTCTAATTTGCCTTAAAAATACACTTATTGTAAAATTATCCTAAGTCAATCAAGAAAGTAGTGTTTTAAATGTATAATAAAAAGAAAAAGAAAAGCGGTTTACAAAAAACCATCATGATTTTTGTTTGGATTATGATTATCTTGACCTTGGGAAGTGTGCTTTACGCTCCTCTGGCTCAATTGTTTGGTGCAAATTAATCAGAATATAAAAAAAAAGATTTAAGACAGATTGTCTTAAATCTTTTTTATTCTTTTTCACGATATACTTTACGAGGTTTACTACCTTCTTGAGGACCGATGATACCATTATCTTCAAGTTGATCCATAATACGGGCAGCGCGATTATATCCCACTCGGAACTTCCTTTGAAGCATTGAAGTACTTGCCCTTTGCATATCTGTTACTAATTGAACAGCTTCCGCATAATACTCATCTAATTCCCCACTATCATTTTCTTCAATTTCTTGGTCACTAATATCTAAAGTTTCATCATAGTCAGCAGATTGTTGTTTCTTAACAAAATCAATAATCTCCTTAACATCATGATCCGAAATAAATGCCCCTTGTACACGTTCAGGCTTGTTCTGACCCATCGGAAAGAACAACATATCTCCTCTTCCTAATAACTTCTCTGCTCCATTAGCATCAATGATTGTTCTCGAATCGATTCCCGATGCTACCGCAAAGGCAATTCTGGATGGCACATTAGCTTTAATCAAACCGGTAACCACGTTAACGGACGGACGTTGTGTCGCAATAATCATATGTATTCCTGCAGCACGTGCAAGCTGTGCCAGCCTAATAATTGCATCTTCAACTTCATTGGAAGCTACCATCATTAAATCAGAAAGTTCATCAACCACAACCACAATATATGGCATTTTTGGGCGATTCATCCCGTCTGCTGCATTCTGTTCTTCGATGAAATCATTGTAGCTTTTAATATTTCGTTGATTTAGTTCAGCAAACAAATCATATCGATGTTGCATCTCTGCGACCACCTTATGCAGCGCTTTAGCAGCTTTTCTAGCATCGGTCACCACTGGGGTTAGTAGATGCGGAATGTCATTATAGATTCCAAGTTCTACCTTCTTAGGATCAATTAGAATTAATTTAACCTCATCTGGACGAGCATTCATTAAGATTCCGGTAATAATGACATTAATCATCACTGATTTTCCAGAACCTGTAGCTCCCGCAATTAGTAAATGCTGCATTTTAACTAAGTTAGCTTCTACCAGATTACCCGAAACATCCCGACCAACAGGAACTTTAAGTGGGTCTTCTGGATGGGCCGGTTGAGATTCAATAATGTCTCTAAATGAAACTGTCGAAATTGTTCGATTGGGAACCTCAATTCCAATTAATGACTTTCCCGGAATTGGAGCTTCAATACGAATATCTTTTGCGGCTAGAGCTAACGCTAAGTCATCGGCCAAGCCAACAATTTTACTAACTTTAACACCAATCGCTGGATGAATTTCGTATTCCGTCACAGAAGGCCCCATCTTCACGCTTTCAACGGAAGCATCAACTCCAAAACTATTTAAAGTATCTTGTAAAATTTTAGTATTCTTTTTAATTGAAGAATATTCGGAACTCTGGTCTGTTTGTGGAATTTCAGTTAATAGTTCCGATGATGGTAAGCGATAATTAGGATTAGTCTTAGACTCACTATCAAATCCACTATTAATTTCTAAATCATCATTGTTAACCTGATTCTTAGGTTTACGTTGAATTTTATTAGTAGTCGCAATTTCAATTTTTGGTTCAATTGGATGTTCGGTTCCTCTAGTTCCATCAACGATAGGTTCTTCCAAAACTTTTTCATCCGTTTTGGTAACTTCAACTGCTGGTTTAGATGCCCTGTGCATTGATCGAGTAACATCCGTTTTACTTGATTCATTTCTGGTTTTTGATTGTTCTTTTTCTGAAAAATCTAAATTGCTGAACCAGTCGTATACATTGTTTGCAGCAGATTTAAAACTAGCGATCGCATGTCGTATGGTCCAAGCAAATCCAATTCCAATTTTTTCCAAAACTTGATCAAATGGGATACCAAACAGAACTACCAGCCCCATCCCCATTAGAATAACTGAAAAGAGCATGCTCCCTACGCTGCTAAGCAAAAAATGAGTTGCGGTATATAAAGTTGCTCCACCAATTCCTCCTCCAACATCATTTGTAGAGGTTTGTTCTAGAAAGGATCGTTCAATGCCATCAATGGCCCGACTGATAAACCCATTTTCTAATCTTAAGCTACTGGCAAATTGATACTCTACCCACAATAAATATCCTAACAAAGTCAAGCTAAGTCCAATTACTCGATCTGTTATTCCATTAAAAGACAATTCTTTTCCCATGAATAAAAGATACAATCCATAGATGAATAGAATAATGAATAAAATTGGGCTAAGACTACCAACAAAGATTCTAAACATGTTAGCGACTAAAATTCCTAGAAATCCTCGACCAAAATACCCTAATATTGCAACTAAAACGTAAGTTAAACCTAAAAGATTTTTTGTTGGTACTTGGGTCTTTTGCTTAGTTTTACGTCTTGTCTTTGTTTTTCGTTTTTTTCTTGTTTTTGCCATATCAAATCCTATTTTAATTTATCATTTTCATACAAATGGCTCATCTCTAAATTAGGGAATCCTTGTTGACGTAACACTTCATAAATTACAATCGCCGCTGAATTCGACAAATTTAGTGCCCGAATGTTTTCATCATTTTGTGGAATCCGTATTGCACATTCTTCATATTGCCGCATAAATGCTTCGGGTAGCCCTGTAGTTTCTTTTCCAAATAATAAATAATTATCTTCATCATTATTTTCGCTGGTATAATCTGCCTGTGAGTATGCACGTTTAGCAAATTTTGAAACAACAAATAATCTTTTTTTATCAGGAACCGTTGCTAAAAATTCGGGTAAATTTTCATGATATACAATTTCAACTTTGTCCCAATAATCCAGTCCTGCACGCTTTACCGTCTTATCATTGATGGTAAATCCCAAAGGTTTAATTAAGTGCAAAACTGTATTTGTACCCGCACAAGTACGAGCAATATTACCAGTATTAGCCGGCATTAGTGGTTCAAATAATACAATGTGATTTGTCATAATTTTTCTCCAAATATTTTTTAGAATTAAAAACGCAGATACTCGGTATTACGCGGCGAGTATCTACGTTCGTGAAGTCAATCTGCCCGTTTCAAACGAACATAGTCGATATTGCGATCAAACGATTTCAACTGCATATTAACATTACTTTTTGGTTTCCGCAAACTCCGCTTTAATTCAGTCATATCCACCGATATTTTTCTTAAATGCTCTAAATCCATGAATGAATAGAACTTTTAGAACCGCGTAAGCTGGAATCCCAAATATCACGCCAACCAAACCAAAAATCTGTCCAGAGGCTAGCAATACAACCAAAATAGTAACCGGATGAATATCCAAATTACTACCTAAAACAAGCGGTGAAACAAAACGGCCTTCAATTGTTTGTTCAATTACGAAGACTATCAAAACCTTGACCAGCATGATGGGAGAAACAAAAGCCCCAATTACAATTGAGGGTACCATCGCTAAGAATGATCCTAAATATGGAATTAAATTGAGAAAACCTGCAGCTACTCCTAAGGTTAGGGCAAATTTAAGACCAATAATTGAATACCCAATAAAGAAAATTACTGCCACAAAAAATGCCACAATCAATTGTCCTCGGATGTACTGACTTAACTGTGTATTGATTTCTGTTAAAATTTGAATGAATCCATCCCGGCGTTTAACAGGAAAAACTTGTGCGATAAAATGAGGTAACCGATGTCCATCCTTTAATAAATAGAAAAGAATAAACGGCATTGTAATAATGCCAATAACTATTTTGGTAATCAAACCAATCACACTACCTAACGATGTGACCGTGTTATCCACAAATTCGGTTGCCTTCTTACTCCATGATTGAACAGTATTACTACCAATACCATCAATTTGTTTTTTTAAATCTCCTAGGCGCGGATCTTTTAAGAATCCTTCGACCTTCTCAACTCCTGAATTCCAGTAGTCCGGCCAATTTTTAATCAATGCCGCGGATTGCTCCCGAATAACCGGAATGACAGACACAATTCCTGCAATAATTAAAATCGTGATTAAGACAAAGATGATCGTAATTGATAAAACTCGTTTCAATTTGAATCGCTGTTCTAATTTATCAACTAGTGGATTAATCAGATAATATAAGACCCCCGCTAAAATAATAGGAAAACCCACAATTCCGAAAAATTCCTTTAGTGGACTAAAAATCCATGTGACTTTTGAAATCATGTATAAAATCATCAAAAATAATAAAATGATGATTAAACTTACCACTGGCCTATTATCTAATACAAGCTTATTAAACCAGCTTCTCCAATACTTATTTCTTGGTTTATTGTCCACTGTTGTTCACCGCCTACATATACATAATCTCTTCTCCAACTTTAAATTCTGGAAATTGGTTAGGTGTTAAATAGATTGCACTTTCCAACGGTTTTTCAGGTACCGGTTTAAATTCCAGCGTTGTATGCCCAATCATTTGTAAGTTATTATTCACTAAACTACCAACAAAATTAATTTGATATTCAGTTTTACCTATCTTAATTTTGCCACCTTTTTTCAAAGCAAATTTTTGATGCTTTTGATCATCAATCGCTTGAATAATCGCAATGTTTTTTAAATCCGGTGTTGCAGTTTCGTCGAATAAAATGGCTAAAGCATCTTTTTTTGAAATCGCATCCGGTCCGACACTCATAATTTTTGCTGAAATCATCAAGACAAACACCCTTTCTATATTCTTATTTCATTGTATCATATCGCATAGTATTATCCCTTTAGTAAGCGCATTCAATACTAACTAAATGTGGTATACTTGTTGTTAATGTTTAAAAGAGCAAGGAGGACTATTTTATGATTGAATCCATTTTATTAGGAACGTATACAAAACAAACTAGTAAGGGTATTTATCAAATTGATTTAGATACTGATTCAAAACAGTTAACTAATTTACAGTTAGTTACCGAAGTTGAAAACCCCACTTATTTAGCACTTAGCAAGAAAAATATTTTATATGCTGTTGACCGTTTTGATAACCAAGGTGGCTTATCTGTTACAGATTTATATTCACCCCAAAACGTTCTTCAACATATCGTAACTCCTGGTACTCCTCCGGCTTATGTCACAGTTGATGAAAAACATCAATTCGTCTTTGATGCAAACTATCACGAAGGTACTCTTCATGCCTATAGTATTAATAATGATCACACACTAACCCTAGGTAGTACTTTTACTAATACGGGTAAAGGCCCTCTAAAAGAGCAAGACGGTTCACATTTGCATTACGTTGACCGCACTCCTGACGGTAAATTGATTGCTTGTGATTTAGGGACTGACCAAGTTTTCGTTTTAGATTATGATTCAACTGGTTTTAAAATTATTAGCACTTTCGAAACCACTCCTGGATTTGGCCCACGCCATATAGTTTTCAATAATACTGGTGATACAGCCTACCTAGTTGGTGAATTATCCAGCTCGGTAGCAGTACTTAATTATAAGGATTGCCAGCTAACCCATCTCCAAACTATTAAGACCATTCCGGATGATTGGAACCAACATAATGGTTGTGCGGCAATTCGCATTACTGATGATAGTCGCTTCTTATACGTTTCAAATCGCGGTTATGATTCCATTGCCGTTTTTGAAATCCAAGCTGATGGTCAATTGAAACTCATCCAAAATATCAGTGTTGAAGGAAGTTTTCCTCGTGACTTTGCTTTAAGTCATGAACAAAACTTTTTAGTAGTCGGAAACCAAACTACTAATAATTTATCTTTATTTGAAAGAAATTCTAATGATGGTAAACTGGAATTGATTCAAAAAGACGTTGCAGCTCCTGAAGTTGTATGTGTTCACTTTAAATAAAAAGAACGGAGAGAATTATGTTTAAAGAAATTCCAGTAGAAAATTTTACTGATATTCCAGCTTTAATTGCTAAAGGTGCCAATCGAATTGAACTTTGCGATAATCTCGCCGTTGGTGGTACCACCGTTAGTAAAGGTGTAATGGCCGAAACACAAAAGTATGCTAGTGAGCATGGGATACCTGTCATGGCAATGATTCGCCCGCGTGGTGGTAATTTCGTGTACAACGACATCGAACTTAAGATTATGGAAGCAGATCTTTTTCAAGCCCAAGAGTTAGGGGTTGACGGCGTTGTCTTCGGTGCTCTTACGTCTGATGGAAGCTTAGATGAAGAAGCAATGGAACAATTGATCGGTGCTGCAAGTGGAATGCAAATCACTTTCCATATGGCTTTCGATGCAATTCCTACCGCAAAACAGACTGAGAGTATTGATTGGCTAGTGGAACATGGAGTGGATCGCATTCTTACGCATGGCGGTTCTTTAGATCAACCTATTGAAAAAGGTTTAGAACAAATTAAATCTAATCTTAAGTATGCTGCTAATCGCATTATTATAATGCCCGGTGGTGGCATAACCTCACAGAATGCTGAAAGTATTCAAAATGAGTTAGGGGTTCATGAACTCCATGGTTCAAAATTAATCTAAAACAAAAAGACATGCAATCACTGTTACGTGATCCATGTCTTTTTGTTTTAGTAAAAGTTTGCTAAACATATTGTAGCAATATTAAAGTAAATCAAAATTGAAGTTATATCACTTAAAGTTGAGATGAACGGACCACTGGCTACAACCGGATCCATTCCTAACTTTTCCATAATAATCGGTATTAAAGTTCCGACAAGGTTAGCAACAAAGATTGCCCCACTCATCGCCGCCCCAACGATAATTCCTAAAACCATGTTTTTTTGCCAGAATAAAATCACCGCAAAAATAGCAATTCCTGTTAATAGACCAATTAAAATACCGGTAATAACTTCATTCAAAATTAGTTTAAAAACACTATCGCCTTCTTCATCATTAGCTAGTCGGCGGATTGCTACAGCTAAACTTTGTGTACCGGCGTTCCCTGCAGTACCTGTAATTAAAGTGATAAATACTGCCAACACGCCAAATTTATCGAGTACATTTTGAAATTGGCTAATAACCATTGCACTAATTAATCCTAAAAACAGCATAGTTACTAACCAAGGAATTCGGCTTCTGACAGCTTTCCAAGGATTTTCTGACATATCTTCAGAATTAACCCCAGCTAAACGTGAATAATCCTGTGCCGACTCTTCGTCAATAACATCGATAATATCATCAACCGTGATAATTCCTAACATTTTATTACGTTCATCAACAACTGGAATTGCAATAAAGTTATAATCACGAATTTGGGCAGCAATTTCAGTTTGATCCTCATCATCTCTTACAGATACCACGTTCGTATTCATAATTCGTTTGATAAATACATCATCCGGATTAACAATTAAATCCTTAACTGAAATCACTCCAATTAATTGATTAGATTCGTTAACCACATAAATGTATGAAATAGTTTCCGCATATTGAGCTTCCTGTTTAACTTGATTCATAGCCGAGCCCACCGTTGTATCTACGGCAACTGAAATGAATTCAGTTGTCATCAACGCACCAGCAGTTTTTTCTTCATACTTAAGTAATTGGCGAACTCGGGCAGCATCTACGGGTTGCATATATGATAGAAGTTTATGTAACTTGTCATTTCGAACAGCTCCTAAAATATCCGCTTCGTTATCATCATACATCCCGTTCAACAACGCTGCAGCATAACTAGGTGCCATTTCGTCCAGATATTCTGCAATTAAATCTGGTTCATCATCAAGTTCATCAAACGTATCCGCCAGCTCATCCGGGTCTAGATACTTGTACACGAGAAGACGTTCTTCACGCGTTAATTCACCAAAAAAACGACCTTGATCATAATTATGTAAATCAAGGAAATCTTCTTTAAATTTTTTGGAATGATGTTTTAATAATTCTATTTTTAATTTTTCAAAAATAGCTTGAGTATTATCCATGCTCTTCGTCCTTCTCTTTATTCCAATATTCAAGCATATCATCTGGAATAGACGTTTTGATATCGATCATTTTTTCCGTAAAAACATTTTTAAAAGTTAGAGAGAAACAATGTAAGGCTTGTCGTTGTAAGATATCGTTAGCCATCCCACCGTATAATTCATCTCCGACTAATGGATGTCCAATTGAACTAAAATGAACTCGAATTTGGTGAGTACGACCAGAATGTAGTTTTACTTTCAGCAAAGTAAAATTTTTGAAGGTATCCTCCACCCAATATTCGGTCAAAGACGGCTTCCCTTCGCCCATTGGAGCTACCATCCTTTTAATAAATGAATCTGGGTCACGTTGAATCGGTGTTTCAATGATGCCATGTTGGTTAGTAAATGTTCCCTCTACAATCGTCAAATACATCTTGTTAATTTTACGTTGACGTAAATCTTGATCCATCACTGTATGAGCAAATCGATGCTTAGCGAAAATTACTAATCCTGATGTATCCTGATCTAACCGAGTTACCACATGGACAACTCGGCTCTCATAATTATTTTTAACATAATAGTTTTTAACCCGGTTAACTAATGTATCCTTTTGATTAGCTGCAGATTGTACGGTTGGTAAGAAGGGTGGCTTATTTACAATCAAATAATCTGCATCTTCATATCGAACATCAATTGGTACATCAGATAGCCCTACATGTGGATTACTAGGTTCAGGTGGCAAAGTCACTTCAACTAAATCGCCTTTTTCAACCATTGCATTTGTTCTCGTAGGTAATCCATTCACAAAAATCTTACCGCCATTAAACTTAATACTTTTTAATAATGACCTTGAAATTCTTTTCCTACCCAAGAAAGTCCGTAGGTGCTGCCGACTCTCAAAGTTAACTATCCATCTAAACTTCATCGATACTACCAATGAAGGAATTTCGAACTCGATTCCAAAATCCAGTATGACGATACTTTAAGAATTTCACTTTTTGTTCATCAATGCTATAGTGAACCTCTTTGACATGTTTATCCAGTAAATCGATACGATCTGCTGTAAAATTGTAGGTTCGATGGAAACTAGGTACTGGCCTAATTGTAATAGTTTCGTTGGGCGCCATAATTAAAGAAGCTCCCACCGTTCGAAAAACGCGATTATTAATTGACGCAATTTCAGCCATTTGTAATACTTCTAATCTAGGATGTACAATCGCTCCACCTACCGAACGATTGTATGCCGTTGATCCTGTTGGTGTAGAAATACACAGACCGTCCCCACGAAAACGTTCAAATAGATTATCACCAATCAATACATCCGCTACCATTGTCCCAGACAATTTACGTAATGTGGACTCGTTAACTGCCTTATAACTAATGTGTGAACCATCTGTATGAGTCACATCAATATTTAATAATGGATACGAAACTTCAGCTCCTCCATCACTCTTCAAAGCCTTAACTAAGGTTTCCAATTCATATTCGCGCCAGTCTGTGTAAAAACCTAGATGTCCCGTATGTACGCCTACAAATCGGACCTCTTCAAGAAGATTAAGATATTTTTGAACGGCAGATAGTAACGTCCCATCCCCCCCAATGGTAATCACCACCGTAGGTTTTTCGTTATCAATTACAATCTCATTTTGAGATAAAATCTTTGCTAAATCTTTACCAACTTGAATGGAATGCTCATCACTTGAATGATAAATAGCTACTCTCATATTTAGACATCCTTTTGTTCTTTTTGTGCTAATAAAATTTGTTTTCTGATTTCAGACATTTCTTTGTCTAATTCATATGATTTAACCGAGGCCTTCTGCAACCGTGTTCTTAGTTCTTTTGGAAATTCTCCGTCAAATTTATAATTTAAAGAGTGCTCGATTGTAGCCCAAAAATTCATTTCAAGTGTACGTACTTGAATTTCTGCTAAAATTTTCTTTTGACCATTCATCATTTGAACCGGATATTCCACCACAATATGATAAGAACGGTAACCACTAGGTTTTTCATTTTCGACATAGTCTCGCTCTTCAATTACCGTCATATCAGTACGCTTCCGAATTAAATCGACAACTTCATAGATATCTTCTACGAATTGACACATAACACGGACGCCAGCTATATCCTGCATGTCTTGTTCTATGCGTTCTTCTAGGACTTGGCGACGAACCATCTTTTCTTTTATACTTTCAACTGGTTTTACTCGTCCAGTCACAAACTCAATTGGACTTTCTTCTCCATTTTTTAGAAACTGAGTTCTCATACCCCTAAGCTTAACCTTTAATTCAGAAACAGCCTGGGAATATGGTAATAAAAAGGTATCCCAATCTTTAATCATGCGTATCCCTCCGAACCAAATTAACAACCTCTTCTATTCTATCATAGAAACTAAAACTTCTTTTTAAACATTGTTTTCAGATTTTTTAAAACAAAATAATTGATTTTATATTTAAATTTGGTAAAGTAAAGACAGTTTGACTTATGTAATTCTTTGGAGGAATTAAAATGCTTGAAACTTATCTTTTCATCACTCCCTGGGGTGATGAGTGCTTTAACTGCGAAAAAGAAACTATTCGATATTTTAAATATGCTGAGGAGAAAGTTGATTTTAAAATTATTACAGTTTTAAATATGAACGTTGTCCTTAAATTCATTAAACGCAATCAACTTAAAGATGCTAATTATAACGAACTTTTTAACCGAATGTATCTAACTAGCCTTGATTATAAAGCCGCTAGTTATCAAGGAAAAGCCAAGGGACGTGCTTTCTTAATGGCAATGCAAAATGCAATCATTGACAACAATGTCCCATATTCATTTGAATTAGGTAGCACTATTGCTAGACAAGCTGGTTTAGATACAGCTATGTTTGAAGAAGATCGCCAATCAAAAATGACGCAAGAAGACTTTAAACGGGATCAAAAACTTGCTCATGAAATGGGCGCCGAAGACATCCCAGCAGCGGTTATCTTTAATCTTAAAGATGAAGAATGTGGAGTCTTAATGGATCACTATGACTACCAAACTCTTGCATCGGTGTGTCAATTAAAAATGATTCAAAAGACTCAGCCCAAGAAGTTGTTTACCCCTAAAACCCTATAGTCTCCTAAAATCAAAGCTTACTTATCTACTTTGATTTTTTTTTGCCAATTTTTCTGATAATGAATTATACCATTGCACTTTTTGAGAAATAAAATACCATTCGCCATCATTACTGATAACGATGTTTTTCTCTAAAAGCATTTGCCAAAATTCAATATCAATTTGAGTAATATCAGTGATAGATACTTTAACTTTTTGTTCCGCTAAAACCAAAAAGCGCACTCGATTTAATAGTGGAATCCCACGATTCCTAAAATCAGTGCACAGTCGTGGAAAATGAACCGTCCAAGGACATCCCATTAAATTTTTACCATTTGTATAGCACAATTGTTGTATTTCTACATATCGTTGGTCAATTTGATTTCCTAGTAAGGAATGTTCAATCTTGTAAGCCTCATATTCAACGGTAGGTAATTTGGGTCTTATAAATTCATTTTGATGACCTTTGCAATTAAAAATTCTTTCTTGATAAAGAACTTTGCCTAAAACTGCTCGTTGCATATTAAAAAATACATGGGGAGCTTCTTGTTTAAGAGCGTCCCAAGCTAAGATCCACCATCCTTCTTTTTTAGAAAAACGGCCAAATTTCTGTACGGTTTGAAAAAGACTTCCTTTTCCAAGATGTTTAGGGCCCGCAATCCAATAAGAGATTAACCCTAATTTCAAATACGCTTTAGTCCTTTTTTGAATTTCCTTTAACTTAATTGGACTACATTGATATTCAACTAAGTATATGTGGTCATCGATTTCAACTCTCAAATCCGCTCTTTGCTTAATTTCTGGTAGATAAAATTCCGTCTGTACAGAAATTTGACGTTGATTGAAGAAATCGACGACCTTTTTTTTACCCATTAAATGACGTTTAGTTTCACCTTTTGGCTGATAGCCTTGTTTCTTAGTAAAGGATTGATGGGCAAAATAGTTCTTTTTGTATTGCCCGCTACATAGTTTTAACGCTTGTTGGCAACTTGGACAAAAGTACTTTTCATTCCGATCAGCCTTTCTTGCTTCCACTAAAGTTCCGTTTTTAGTTATTCCAATTTTCATTAGGTTCACCCCAATATAGAAATACGGCTTTTGGGATCTTTCCCACGAAAAAAACACAACAAATTAATGTTGTGTTTTGGTAAAATCTATTTTTGATTATTTAAAATAACGCTTAGCCAGCTCTAAAGCTGCTCCATCCATAACTACTTCACCATGTTCTCTAAGAACCTCGCTTGAAACAATAGTCGAATTTCCATATTCATACGCGATTGCTAAGTCATTCTTAATAGTTTCAGGAGAATTTTCACTGGTAAAGAAAGTTAATTCTAAATAATATATGTCATGATAACGGTACAGAACTGACTCAATTCCACTATTGGTTTTTATCAATTCTGCAATACTTGGTAAGCTTTCAAAATCCTCCAACTCTATCACTGATTTTTGCGTACTTCCAACTCCATTAGCATAGCCATTTAGGTCAGCTGGATTTCCGTCACTCATATAGCTTGAATCATCGTTATTTTTATCATTTGAATCTGTTTCGGCCAATTTTCTCTTTAAAAAGTCCGACACTTCATCCATCTCCCCATTACTAGGAGCATTGTCTTTTGATACTGATTTTATAGCTTCTTCCATGCCATCAGTTGGGTTCTTACTAATGTATAGTTCTAACCCATTACGGTTAGGTAGCACTTGGAAAGTAACAGCATCATTACTAGCAAACTGATGATCTGTATCTACCTCTTCTAATACCGAATAAAAGAAGCTCTCGATTTCTTTATGATTATCAAGTAAATCTAGGAACGTCACACCTCGCTCATTTAAATCATCCGAACTAATTGTTACTCGGATTGTATCATCATTAATTCGTTCCATTTCCATTAATCAGCACCTCCAGTTCTATCGAAACTGAATGGAAATAACAGTATATTTGTTTCCTATAATTATCCCACAAAATATAAGACAATACCACCTGTCCGTTTCAGGTCACCCAAAATAAAAAGAATCATTTCGAGTTACTGTGGAGCCTTGTAAACCCAAAGTGATTCTTTTTCTATTTTAAAGGTTTGCGATACTTTGTGCTTTTGCCAATTCCAGTTGACGTACTTTTCGTGGTAAGAAACGACGAATTTCATCTTCGTTATAACCAACTTGAAGTCGTTTGTCATCCATGATAATTGGACGTCGAAGCAATCCAGGATTTTCTTCAATTAAATTAATAAGTTGTTGGAGTGGTAAATCGTCCAAATCAACATTTAACTCTTGGAAAACTTTAGAGCGGCGAGAAATAATTTCTTCCGTACCATTCTCAGTCATCCGAAGAACTCTTTTAATTTCTTCGGCACTTAAGGGTTCAGAAAAGATATTTCTTTCTGTAAAATCAATTCTGTGTTCTTTCAACCACGCTTTTGCTTTTCGACACGAAGTACAACTTGGTGATGTGTATAAAATAACCATATTAAATTCCCCCTTTGGTGACCTGTAACATTACTTAACCTGTAATTAAAATTGTACAATGTTATTTAGCTTTTGTCCACCCCTCCGTTAACCTTTTTTCTTACAAAAAATAAATATAACAAAGGCATGGTTTTTAGAATAAGACCGTTTATTTCGCACTAAATTTACACATTAAATAATTATGTTAAATAATTTTAAAAAGAGAATTTAATAAAAACTTATGGAATACAAAAATCATAAGTTATGAAACTGTTTTCTAAATTTCGATGGTAAGCCCAACTTTAGGCGCAAAAATGTTGTTTTTATTTTTTGAAAATTGTTTTGTTTCTTTTAACATTTCGTCAATATCAATCTGTGGAGATAAGTGGCTGATCATTAATTGCTTTGCATTAGACTTATTAAATAACTCTGCCGTCTCTTTTGTACTTAGATGCCATTTTATTCCAGTATGATTACTCAAAAAATTGGTATCTGTTACTAATAAATCACTATTAGTTGCAAATTTAACTAATTCGTCAAAATATCTTGTATCAGACGTAAATGTGAAAATTTTTCCAGTTTCTCGTTCTACAATTCGCGTTGCAAACGCTGGAACTGGGTGAATCGTCTTTTTGAAACTAACTGTAAAAGGACCTAAATCAATTTCTTCATTCTCATTATAACCTACGCCTTGAGAAGCGTTTGGCCAAGTTAAAGCTCCAAAATTTAGTGGGTCTTCTGTATGCCCATATATTGGCAAAATTTCAACTTTATTCTTGGAATTTAGTTGCCATTGATACTGTAATACCCCTAAGTCAGCGGTATGATCATGATGATAATGTGTTAAAAGTACTGCATCTAAATCAAGTGGATTCAAATGCCTTTGTAATTCCAATAAAGTTCCTGAACCGGCATCTAACAATAAATTATAATTACCACTTTGCACTAAGTACCCTGTCGTTCCCACATTTTCGCTAGGATATCCACCATAATATCCTAAAACTGTTATTTTCATATTTAATTCCTCCCAATTACTTTATATATCTATTTTAACGCAAAGTTATAATGGTTTTCGATTCGTTTTAAAACAACTATAATAGAATATGGATGGAGGTGCTTATGTAATGAAAAATTTAAATGTATCTTTCGGTAGTGAACCCGTTTTAAGAGAAATCAAAGAAAAATATGCTTCTCGTAAGATGACTTTATTATCAAACTCTGCTAAAGAAACTAGCTTTCAATTAGTTGATTTTTCCGACCAGAAAAATGTTTTTTACTCACCTAATCGTTATAGAGTTCTTTTTGAAAGTCCATTCTTAAATATGGGTGATATTTTTATTTATGATTTTTTTGATTTAGCAGGTGATTCTCTCTCAGCTTTTGATGAAAAGGTGCGTCATTGGAGTGGCATTAATGCTGACTCTAGTTTTTTGCAAAGTGTACTTTTACTATCTCCTCTAGATGGAAAACCACATAATCGTGCTGTTCTAACCATCTGGAGTACGAATAAGTCCGATCAAGTCACTTTAGATACACACGATCTGAAAAAAACTTTGGAGCCTTACGTGAACCATAACTATTTTAGAACTACTTATAAAGTACTGTCGTAATACTATGAAATTATAGTTATTATACTGTATACTGTTATAACGTATATAGAAAGGAATGGTTCAAATTTTCTTAAAGAAGAACAATAAGGCTTTAATTTCAAATATTATTTTTGACTTTATTGTTGGGATTTTCTTTGTTTATTATCTAAAGGTCTCAGCTGACGTTTCTACATTCTTACGTACTATTTTAATTGTCTTTGCTGCTTATGACTTTACAGACATGTTTTTTAGTATCAAATTATTAATAGAACAAAAAAGAAATTCTAAAAAATAAACTTTCATAAGTAAAAAAGCACCTATTAATGCAACAGTGCTTCCCAATTAGTCAGATATTTGATCTAACTTTTAGGGAGTACTGAACGTTAATAGGTGCTTTTCTTTCAAGAAAGACTCTACTGCATTTCTAACACAGTTAAATTAAAGTACAAAAAAAGAGTTAGTTAAAACTAACCCATTATTATTAAAGGCGGTAACCGGATTTGAACCGGTGATGAAGGTTTTGCAGACCTCTGCCTTACCACTTGGCTATACCGCCATTATAATAAAAAAGTGTAATTACTCGCATAAAAATTACACGAAAATTACACGAAATAGCTCGATAACAATCTTACTAAATTTATGCCGCCGGTGGGGGTCGAACCCACACTCCCGTGAAGGAACTGGATTTTGAGTCCAGCGCGTCTGCCAATTCCGCCACAGCGGCATCTAGCGTTGCTATATTATAAAGTAGGTCTTTAAATCAACCTAAAGGGCGGTATGTGGGAATCGAACCCACGCGTGCCGGAGCCACAATCCGGTGCGTTAACCACTTCGCCAATACCGCCATCATGGCAGGGATAGTAGGAGTTGAACCCACACTGACGGTTTTGGAGACCGTAGTTCTACCATTAAACTATATCCCTATCATTGGTAAAAACAAAACTAAATGTGAACTAAACGTTCACTATGGCGCGGGACAGAATCGAACTGCCGACACATGGAGCTTCAATCCATTGCTCTACCGACTGAGCTACCGAGCCAAAAAATATATAAATGTAACAACGGTCCTAACGAGACTCGAACTCGTGATCTCCTGCGTGACAGGCAGGCGTCCTAACCAGCTAGACCATAGGACCAAAGAAAAATTTTTGGAATGGAGGATACAGGGCTCGAACCTGTGACCTCCTGCTTGTAAGGCAGATGCTCTCCCAACTGAGCTAATCCTCCAAAATAATGACCCGTACGGGATTCGAACCCATGTTACTGCCGTGAAAGGGCAGTGTCTTAACCACTTGACCAACGGGTCATACTTTTATCATATATACGGAGAGTAAGGGATTCGAACCCTTGAAACAGGCTTTAACCCGTTTACATCATTTCCAATGATGCTCCTTCGGCCATCTCGGACAACTCTCCAAATAAATGAAACTCCGGCAGGCGGACTCGAACCGTCGACACCCTGATTAACAGTCAGATGCTCTACCAACTGAGCTATGCCGGAATAAACGCATGGCAACGTCCTACCCTCGCAGGGGGCGATCCCCCAACTACTCTCGGCGTTAAGAAGCTTGACTTCTGTGTTCGACATGGGAACAGGTATATCCTTCTCACTATCGTCACCACACTCTGTGCTAACTTACGTTATCACTTGAGAAAACTTTTGTTCTCTCAAAACTGAACAATATCTATTTTTTCCTTCGAGATTCAACCACTTCTACTTGGTTAAGTCCTCGACCGATTAGTACTAGTCCGCTCCATGTATCACTACACTTCCACTTCTAGCCTATCTACCTGATCATCTTTCAGGGGTCTTACTTGCCCGAAGGCAATGGGAAATCTAATCTCGAGGTGAGTTTCACACTTAGATGCTTTCAGCGTTTATCTCATCCACACATAGCTACCCAGCGATGCTCCTGGCGGAACAACTGGTACACCAGCGGTGTGTCCATCCCGGTCCTCTCGTACTAAGGACAGCGCCTCTCAAATTTCCTACGCCCGCGACGGATAGGGACCGAACTGTCTCACGACGTTCTGAACCCAGCTCGCGTACCGCTTTAATGGGCGAACAGCCCAACCCTTGGGACCGACTACAGCCCCAGGATGCGATGAGCCGACATCGAGGTGCCAAACCTCCCCGTCGATGTGAACTCTTGGGGGAGATAAGCCTGTTATCCCCAGGGTAGCTTTTATCCGTTGAGCGATGGCCCTTCCATACGGTACCACCGGATCACTAAGCCCGACTTTCGTCCCTGCTCGACCTGTCTGTCTCGCAGTCAAGCTCCCTTCTGCCTTTACACTCTACGAATGATTTCCAACCATTCTGAGGGAACCTTTGGGCGCCTCCGTTACTCTTTAGGAGGCGACCGCCCCAGTCAAACTGCCCACCAGACACTGTCTCCCGCCACGATTAGTGGCGCGGGTTAGAGGGTTCATACAACGAGGGTAGTATCCCACCATTGCCTCCTCCGAAACTAGCGTTCCGGATTCTACGGCTCCTACCTATCCTGTACAAGCTGTACAAACACTCAATATCAAGTTACAGTAAAGCTCCATGGGGTCTTTCCGTCCTGTCGCGGGTAACCCGCATCTTCACGGGTATTATAATTTCACCGAGTCTCTCGTTGAGACAGTGCCCAGATCGTTACGCCTTTCGTGCGGGTCGGAACTTACCCGACAAGGAATTTCGCTACCTTAGGACCGTTATAGTTACGGCCGCCGTTTACTGGGGCTTCAGTTCAGAGCTTCGCTTACGCTAACTCATTCCCTTAACCTTCCAGCACCGGGCAGGCGTCAGCCCCTATACGTCATCTTACGATTTTGCAGAAACCTGTGTTTTTGATAAACAGTCGCCTGGGCCTTTTCACTGCGGCTGATCTTGCGATCAGCACCCCTTCTCCCGAAGTTACGGGGTCATTTTGCCGAGTTCCTTAACGAGAGTTCTCTCGCTCACCTTAGGATACTCTCCTCGACTACCTGTGTCGGTTTGCGGTACGGGTAGCTAAACTCTAACTAGAAGCTTTTCTCGGCAGTGTGACGTCAGGAACTTCGCTACTTAAATTTCGCTCCCCATCACAGCTTGTCCTTAAGAAGTAAAGCATTTGACTCTACTTCAGACTTACTGCTTGGACACCCTTTTCCAGCTGGGTGCTTTCCTTAGCCTACTGCGTCCCTCCATTGTTCAAACAAGTTTAACTAGTACAGGAATATCAACCTGTTATCCATCGCCTACGCCTCTCGGCCTCGGCTTAGGTCCCGACTAACCCTGGGAGGACGAGCCTTCCCCAGGAAACCTTAGTCATACGGTGGATAGGATTCTCACCTATCTTTCGCTACTCATACCGGCATTCTCACTTCTAAGCGCTCCAACAGTCCTCACGGTCTGCCTTCATTGCCCTTAGAACGCTCTCCTATCACGCCACCTAATGGTGGCATCCACAGTCTCGGTAATATGTTTAAGCCCCGGTACATTTTCGGCGCAGAATCACTCGACTAGTGAGCTATTACGCACTCTTTAAATGGTGGCTGCTTCTGAGCCAACATCCTAGTTGTCTATGCAACTCCACATCCTTTTCCACTTAACATATATTTAGGGACCTTAACTGGTGGTCTGGGCTGTTCCCCTTTCGACGATGGATCTTATCACTCACCGTCTGACTCCCGGACATAAATCGATGGCATTCGGAGTTTATCTGAATTCGGTAACCCTTGATGGGCCCCTAGTCCAAACAGTGGCTCTACCTCCACGATCCTAATTCCGAGGCTAGCCCTAAAGCTATTTCGGAGAGAACCAGCTATCTCCAAGTTCGTTTGGAATTTCACCGCTACCCACACCTCATCTCAGCACTTTTCAACGTACACGAGTTCGGTCCTCCAGTGCATTTTACTGCACCTTCAACCTGGACATGGGTAGGTCACTTGGTTTCGGGTCTACATCCGCATACTTATATCGCCCTATTCAGACTCGCTTTCGCTTCGGCTCCGTCTCTTCAACTTAACCTGGCATACGAACGTAACTCGCCGGTTCATTCTACAAAAGGCACGCCATTACCCATTAACGGGCTCTGACTTCTTGTAGGCACATGGTTTCAGGAACTATTTCACTCCCCTTCCGGGGTGCTTTTCACCTTTCCCTCACGGTACTGGTTCACTATCGGTCACTAGGTAGTATTTAGCCTTGGGAGATGGTCCTCCCGGATTCCGACGGAATTTCACGTGCTCCGCCGTACTCAGGATCCTGAACTGAGAGAACTTGATTTAACTTACGGGGCTATCACCCTCTCTGGCGAATCTTCCCAGATTCTTCAGCTATCAAGTTCTTTGGTAACTCAAATGTTCAGTCCTACAACCCCAGGAAGCAAGCTTCCTGGTTTGGGCTCTTCCCGTTTCGCTCGCCGCTACTCAGGGAATCGAATTTTCTTTCTGTTCCTGCGGGTACTGAGATGTTTCAGTTCCCCACGTTTACCTTCACACATCCTATGTATTCAGATGCGGATAATAGTCGATTAAAACTATTGGGTTGCCCCATTCGGAAATCCCCGGATCAAAGCTTACTTACAGCTCCCCGAGGCATATCGGTGTTAGTCCCGTCCTTCATCGGCTCCTAGTACCAAGGCATTCACCATGCGCCCTTCCTAACTTAACCTATCTTTACCTACGGTAAAGTGATTAATTGAGTTTAGCGATTAATCTTTGAACTAATCTTGTTTTATAACTCTTTAAATTACGCGGTTTTCTCTCGGTTTAATTATGATTAACAATTAAAATTAGAAAATTATAGATATTATTCAGTTTTCAAAGAACAAAATTGAGAGTAAACCTCTCAAAACTAAACAAAACTTTGACATAGTGTGGGTTTCCGTTTATTCCTTAGAAAGGAGGTGATCCAGCCGCAGGTTCTCCTACGGCTACCTTGTTACGACTTCACCCTAATCATCTGTCCCACCTTAGACGGCTAGCTCCTAAAAGGTTACCCCACCGGCTTTGGGTGTTACAAACTCTCATGGTGTGACGGGCGGTGTGTACAAGGCCCGGGAACGTATTCACCGCGGCATGCTGATCCGCGATTACTAGCGATTCCGACTTCGTGTAGGCGAGTTGCAGCCTACAGTCCGAACTGAGAATGGTTTTAAGAGATTAGCTTAACCTCGCGGTCTCGCGACTCGTTGTACCATCCATTGTAGCACGTGTGTAGCCCAGGTCATAAGGGGCATGATGATTTGACGTCGTCCCCACCTTCCTCCGGTTTGTCACCGGCAGTCTCACTAGAGTGCCCAACTTAATGCTGGCAACTAGTAATAAGGGTTGCGCTCGTTGCGGGACTTAACCCAACATCTCACGACACGAGCTGACGACAACCATGCACCACCTGTCATTCTGTCCCCGAAGGGAACCTCTAATCTCTTAGACTGTCAGAAGATGTCAAGACCTGGTAAGGTTCTTCGCGTAGCTTCGAATTAAACCACATGCTCCACCGCTTGTGCGGGCCCCCGTCAATTCTTTTGAGTTTCAACCTTGCGGTCGTACTCCCCAGGCGGATTACTTAATGCGTTAGCTGCAGCACTGAAGGGCGGAAACCCTCCAACACTTAGTAATCATCGTTTACGGCATGGACTACCAGGGTATCTAATCCTGTTCGCTACCCATGCTTTCGAGCCTCAGCGTCAGTTGCAGACCAGACAGCCGCCTTCGCCACTGGTGTTCTTCCATATATCTACGCATTTCACCGCTACACATGGAGTTCCACTGTCCTCTTCTGCACTCAAGTCTCCCAGTTTCCAATGCACTTCTTCGGTTGAGCCGAAGGCTTTCACATTAGACTTAAAAGACCGCCTGCGCTCGCTTTACGCCCAATAAATCCGGATAACGCTTGCCACCTACGTATTACCGCGGCTGCTGGCACGTAGTTAGCCGTGGCTTTCTGGTTAAATACCGTCACTGGGTAAACAGTTACTCTTACCCACGTTCTTCTTTAACAACAGAGCTTTACGAGCCGAAACCCTTCTTCACTCACGCGGCGTTGCTCCATCAGACTTGCGTCCATTGTGGAAGATTCCCTACTGCTGCCTCCCGTAGGAGTCTGGGCCGTGTCTCAGTCCCAATGTGGCCGATTACCCTCTCAGGTCGGCTACGTATCACTGCCTTGGTGAGCCTTTACCTCACCAACTAGCTAATACGCCGCGGGTCCATCCAGAAGTGATAGCAGAGCCATCTTTTAAAAGAAAACCATGCGGTTTTCTTTGTTATACGGTATTAGCATCTGTTTCCAGGTGTTATCCCCTACTTCTGGGCAGGTTACCCACGTGTTACTCACCCGTTCGCCACTCACTTCGTGTTAAAATCTCAATCAGTACAAGTACGTCATAATCAATTAACGGAAGTTCGTTCGACTTGCATGTATTAGGCACGCCGCCAGCGTTCATCCTGAGCCAAGATCAAACTCTCATATTAAATGATGAGTCTTTTTCAAGCTCATTAATTGTTTGTTTTGCGAATTGACTTCGCATAATGTTTTCTTACATAATCTTGCGATTTGTAAGACCCTACACTATTGATTGTCAAAATTTTGTTCAGTTTTCAAAGGTCTACTATCGTTGTCATATCAACGTTGTTAGCGCTTTTGACAACTATTTAACTATACCATCGAGAACAATCACTGTCAACAACTTTTTTTAAAATCATTTAACAAGTTTTTTAATTATCGATGTGCGCCTTATCAATGCCGCTCAAATATAATACCAAGTTTTCACACCTAACGTCAAGTAATTTTATGAAATTAATTTAATTTCTCTTTTTTCCATTGTTCCATGGCGATTTCTAAGGGTTTAAAACCACTAATATAATGGGCTTTGGTCCAATATTTCTTATGTCCAACATATAAGTTGCTTGGCTTAGGATATTGGTGTAAATCTCCTTTAGTTTCCTTTAAAGAACGAATTGATAACGAAAACTTTTTATCACCATCATCCTCCATTACGATTGCTTTTATTTTTTCACCAATTGAAAAAGTGTTTCTCAGATTCTTTATATATCCGTCATCGCATTCTGAAACATGAATTAAGCCTTTTCGTCCATTACGATCCAACACGAACACGCCATACGGCTTAATTCCAACTATCGTAGTTGAAACAATTTCTCCTAATCTATACATAATTAAAACCTCCAATACTTAATTTTACGGTAATATTCTTTTAAATACAAAATACTCTTTAGAATATGTAATAATATATAAGATACGTTCATAATTTGAAAGGAATGATATTTTGCAAGTTCTCATTGATTTTGTTTTACACATTGATTCTCACTTAGTAACCATTGTAAATAGTTTCGGAGATTTAACCTATTTACTCCTTTTTGCAATTATTTTTATTGAAACTGGGGCTGTAATTCTCCCCTTCCTGCCTGGCGACTCACTTTTATTCGCAGCTACCGCCCTTTCCGCAAAACCTGAATACGGACTACACGTTTGGATTTTTGTCGGGCTTTTCTGCCTAGCCGCTTTATTAGGAGATTCCTTAAACTTTTATCTAGGTAGACACGTTGGTATGGCATTAAGAAAACACCGTTTCTTTGGTAAATTCATTAGTGATGAAAAAATGGCTGAGGCTGAGCACTTTTTCGAAAAACACGGTAACATCTCAATTACTTTAGCACGTTTCATGCCAATCATTCGAACTTTCGCTCCATTTGTTGCTGCTGGTTCTAATATGCCTTATAAAGATTTCATCCGTTACAATATTATTGGAAATGTAGCTTGGGTTGCAATTTGCTGTAGTGCTGGATATTTCTTTGGTAACATCGCATTTGTAAAAGAGCATTTCTCACTCGTAGTAATCGGAATCATTGTGGTTTCCCTAATTCCAGCTATTGTTTCCTTTGCCAAATCAAAAATAAAAAAGCAGGTCTAGTTGACCTGCTTTTTTACTACCCAAAATGAAATGGCTAAATATAACTCCAATAAACCGAACAAGAAAACAAAACAAATTGTAAAAAAGTTATCTGTTAAAACATTAATAATTGGGTCTGTAACGGGATTAAAAATCCAATAATTGTTATTAAAAAATGCCTGATGAAAGAGAACAAACCAATGGTCAAAATCTAAGCTTATAAAAATGACTACTAAAGGGACCAATATCATCGAGTTTTGTAATCCGCCAATTAATTCCCACCACTTCTTATTTTTAGCAATATAACGATATAGAATTATTACCATACAAATAGAAAATACCATTACAATCGTATTTAGCATAAATAAATTTTTCACTTCCGCCATATGAACTAAACCATGTTCAGAAAAGGGAAAATCATCGAGTTTTAATCTATGGACCCATGGAAGCTCTAGATATGCAATCAATTGGTAATAATTAACCATAATTTTATTTGTAGACATCCCTACCAGTTTAGTTAGATGCGCATTGATAGTGAACCTAAACAAAAAAATAGAATTAATTGTCAGAAAAATAGCACTACTTAATCCTGCTATATCCAATAGCAAGCTATATAATAATCTTTTCCAAAATCCTATTGCCATTCATCAAAACTATCAACTTCATGAGTAGGTTTAATGTCTTGTTTTGCAACGAGCTCTTTAGTTGAAACTCCCGTATAGACAAGCAAAGTATCAATCCCAAAATTAATACCAGCGGAAATGTCGGTCATGTAATTATCTCCTACCATAACTACTTGATCCTTAGATAATCCAGTCACTGCTAAAGCTTTTTCCATAATAATGGTTTCAGGTTTACCTATATATAGGGCTTGTTGTTGCGTAGAACGTTCCAATAAAGCAATCACAGAACCCGCACCAGGTACTAATCCTCGTTCATTTGGTAAATTGGTATCAGCATTCGTACCAATAAACTTAGCGCCCTTTTTAATCGCTAACGTGGCAATTTCAAACTTGTGATATGTAACGTCATAGTCTAACCCAGCAACAACATAATCGGGATTATCTTCGTCCATCTCAAAACCTTTTGATAAAATAGCTCGCTTAAGTCCTAATTCACCAATAATATAAACTTTTCGATGTTTTTGATCAGCGATACCATCCAAATAGTCTGCCGTAGCCAAAGCGGCCGTGTATACATTGGATGCTTCTGCTTTGATATCATGATTGTCCCTTAAGTTCTTAGCCACATCTTCTGGTGTTTTGGTTGTATTGTTAGTTAAAAAAAGGAATGGAATATTATGTTCTTGCAATCGTTCAATAAAGCGTTTAGCTGCAGGAATTTTTTCTTTTCCCCGATAAATGGTTCCATCTAAATCAATTAAATATCCGCCGTAACTATTAATCTTCATCTATTTCTTCTCCCTGATTGTAAATGTTTTTTGTCGTTTCTTCTTACCGGTCCCCACAACCTCGTTATTTCTCTTTGATACTGGTTTACGACTCTTTTTAGTCTTTTTAGGTTGACGCCCCTTACTGTTTTTCTTTCTAGGGGTAAGTTTCTTTTGCTCTCTCAACCACTTATTTTTAGCTCGTTCATTAATTTGCATGTTCCGTAAGATAAAATATGGGCAACCAAAGCCACAATACTCATTTAGGTAATCTTGAACTCTGCTAATCTTCATTTCACTAGGTGCTAACATATCATCAGCATAAAACCCCTTCAATCTTAGCTGTCCTGAACCTATATCTCCTACCAAAAAATCATACCTACTAAATAATCCTACAAACCGTTCTGCAAGTAACTCTTCATCAAAAGCTTCTCGATAGTTCACTTCTAGCCGATATTCATGGTCATTGATTAGAATTTCATCATCACTAACACGGTTAACCTTATTAATGACCGGTCTTCTCATTTCAGATAATTCTTCATTTGTTTTCTTACTCATCTAAATTCTCCACTCATCAATATAAAACTTATCCTAAATAAAAAAAGAAGAAAGGTCAACGCCTACTTCCTTTTTTGAAAATCAATTTTCTTACCATTGATGATTTGTTCTATGTCAGATTCTGAAAATGGCGCTCCAAATGGAATCGCATAATCTAAATAATCTTTTTCAGGAGTATCCACACCCACATTAATATTTTCCTTAATATTTACGCTGTAATGGTGGATATGACCATGTAAATTAATTACCTGTTTTACAATTCCTAACATTATCGGATAATGACTCATTATTAATTGGCGATGATTCATCTTAATGATAGTACCCACATCATGAAATTGAAATTTAGATTGTCCATTTAACAAATAATTATTAGCTTGAAGATATTTGAATAAACTTCGTGCGTCATGGTTCCCTTTAATTAAAACAATGTGACCATTTAAAGAATTCAATAATCTGAATATTTGTTCGTTAGCCCTTTTTTCAGGTCTCACAAAATTCAAAGCCACATCCCCTAAGTGATACACCGTATCCCGATCGGTCACTCGATCATTCCAATTTTTAATGATTGCTGCATGCATATCTTCGATATTGTCAAAATCGCGTGGAGCAAAGTCTTTATCTTTTAACAATTCTTTATGAAAAAAGTGTGTATCCGAGGTGAAAAATTTCAATCCATTAGCTCCCCTTTTCCCTTAATTTTCGCTACCGTAAACATTACACCGAACCAAATTAATGATCCAATTAAAGCAATCGCTGTTTCCTTTTGCAATAATAATACAACGCCCACGAAACTTAGGAAAGTTAATACAATATAATTACTAATTGGGAAAAATGGCATACTGAATTCTTTTTTAGCCTGCTTTTGACCTTTTTTATATTTCAAATGAGCTAAGACAATCGTTCCCCAGATAAACAAGAAACAGGTTGTCGCAATACTAGAAATTAGTGTAAATACTCCTTCTGGCATCAAGATATTTAAAATGACTGCTACTGCAATCACTAGCGATGATAACAAAATCGCATTTTTGGGCACTTGACTTTTAGACAAGGTACCTAGTCGTTTACCTAGTTTGTTTGAACTTCCATAGGTTAATGAGAATAGCATTCGTCCAGTTGTGAACAGTGAACTATTACATGCTGAAGCCGCTGCCGTTAGGACCACAAAGTTAATGATTCCACCTGCTCCTGGGATACCGATATTCTTAAAGACTTGTACAAAAGGGCTTCCATTGGGATTAATTTCATTCCAAGGATAGATTGCCATTAAGAAAAATAGCGCGCCAACATAAAAGATACCAATTCGCACTGGTATTTCATTAATAGCCTTAGGGATTACACTTTTAGGATCTCTAGTCTCAGCGGCTGTCATCCCTACCATCTCAATACCAACAAATGCGAATAAAACCATTTGAAAAGAAAGGATAAAGCCTTTCAATCCTTGCGGAAAAATACCGCCAAAATGTATTAAATTAGTAAGGTCGGCATGTCCTACGTTTGTTTTAGAGTGTAAAAGTACCATAATAAAACCAATGGCAATCAAAGCCACTATTGCAATAATTTTAATAATTGAAAACCAAAATTCAGTCTCTCCAAAAGCCTCAACCGTGATCAAGTTTAGCCCGATTAATAAAATAAGGATAATAAATCCTGGAATCCATTGTGGCACACTTGGAAACCAATACCTAACGTACATTCCGGTTGCCGTAATCTCAGCCATTGCAATCGTTATCCAGCAAACCCAATACGTCCATCCCGTGACAAATCCTACTTTTTTTCCTAAATATTTAGTTACAAAAGTTACAAATGAAGTTGATTCTAAATCTGATAACAGTAGTTCACCTAACGCTCGCATGAGCCAAAAACAAACCAATCCAGTTACAATATATGCTAATAGAATTGACGGTCCTGCTAAATGAATAGAACTTCCTGCCCCAAGGAAAAGCCCCGTTCCAATCGTTCCTCCAATCGCAATTAACTGAACGTGCCTGCTCTTTAAATTCCGAGCCAGCTCATTATTACCATTTTCTTCCATAATCAATTCCCCCCAGAAATGTTTCAAAAATTAAAAAATCATTAGACTTTTAATAGTCTAATGATACATAAAACTTTTTAATTAGTAAAACCTAAAATAAGTTCTTTTGAGCCCATTTCTTAAAATCTTGTAAGAAATCAAGCATTTTTTCTTGATTATTGAATTCTGGGAATTCTCCTAATAAAACTTGTTCTGCCTGTTTAGCACTAGCTCCAACCTTTTGCAAAATGAGAATTGACTTCTGCGCCTGTTCATCTTTAAACATTTTGGTAGGCAGATTCAAAATTGCTTGCAAATAAACTTTTTCGTGGAAAAATGATAATAATTTTTTAGCCTCTTGAGTTTGAAATAAATTACTTGGAACTAGGAAAACCCCATACCCTCCCGGTCGGATAGTCTTCATTGATTGCTCAATTAATAAATGGTGTACAAAAGAATGTCCCTCCTTGCTTCTCGTTTCAAAGCCCTTAGTCCGTTCGTCAATAGGATAATAGCCAACCGGCAAATCAGATACCGCAATATCAACATTCTTTACAAATAAATCATCAATACTGTCTTGATGGAAGAGCTCCACCTCTAGTCTTTCAAAAGTAAATGACATGCTAGCAATCGAAAGCATCGTATCATCATTATCTACACCAATTCCTTTAAAATTAATTCGTTTAGTTTGAAAATAATTTAAAATTGTTGATAGTAGATTACCTGTACCTACAGCGGGATCAAAAATTGTTAATTGATTTGAATCAACTTTTAAATTTTCAATAATGTAGTTAAAAAGCATTCCAACTGCTTCCGGTGTAAATTGATGATTTGCTTGAATTCGTTCTTCTTTGTTAGCACGAATCATAACCAATTGGATAGCTTTTCGTAATTCTTCCGGGCTATAATCATTGTACTTAAAACCTTCATATATTTTTTTTAATTCGCCAATAATTGCTTCGCTAGGCTTCCCGTCTTCAACATGAATTTGACCAGAAATTAGATTGTCACCTGTTTCAATAAATGCATCTAGAAAATCAACGTCCAATTCCTCTTTTAAAATTTCAATTGATTTCTCGAATGTTTTATAAATCTTTTTAATAGTTTCTGTATTCATTTATAAACTCCTCTTCACTAATAGCCACTTTCATTAAATTCAACCTTTACAGTATTACCTTTTAGGACTTTTATAGTCAAGTTATTATCATCATTTATTTTAACAGTTCCATATTTCGGATCATCTAAAAACCTTATTTTTTGTTTTCTATTCTCTAACACAAACTTATTTGCTAGAATCTTAGTCTTGGTTATTTGTTGTTCATCTTTTAACCTCAGTATTACTTGCCGCGCTTGCTCACCAATCAAGAGACTAATTCCAGATAAAAAAGATAAAACAAATAACGCCGTAATCATTGCACTACCGCTTTTTTTGAGGCGGGATATATACATATGAGATACTCTTCTTTCCATTTGAAACTAATTTAATTTGGATTAAATTTCTTTCTTTTTTAAAAAATACGTGTTGCACACCCAAAACTAGTGGCATATGTCCAGGTGTATATCTCAACATATCATGATTGACATAACTTCCTAGATAATAACGTTTCTCTTCAGTTTTGGAATATAGAGTTAATTGGTCACTTCTAACTTCAACCAATTCAAAAGCATGCTTTGGTGACTCCAAGTCTTGGACCACCTCTGTAATCTTCATATTAAAATTTTGTTGAGCCTTATTTTGAGCACTTTTAATTAAAAGTACTGCTAAATTAACAATTAAAAACATTATCATCATTGCTAATACAGCTTCCATTAATGTAAAACCACTCTTTTTATAACTTTTGTCTAATTTCATTTAATATTGTCCGCTCATAACTTAGTTCAATCTGTTCTCTATTTATTTTATCGTTCCACATATGCCATGAATTCAATATAACTGTGCCAAAGCCTCCTAATAAAAATAAACTAACGATTCCTTCGTATAACAGTGTTCCTTGTTTATTTTTCGGTAATTTCATAAACTCCCCAACCCATTTGTGCTGATAACTTATATTTAATTTTTCCATTGGATTCTAGCATCACATTGATTGGTGTGACCGTTCCATTTTTGCCAATATTAATGGTTCGATCATAAACCGGCTCCAATCCTTCAGGTAACTCCAGATGTTTTGAAATTTTATGACCATTCCGATAACACAAAAAAATTACCTCATGCAAATTCTTCTGAAAAGTTACCGTAGCTTTGTATCCATCATAAGCTGTTAGACGTTGTGTATCCTTCCAACTCATTTCAAATCTTCTAAAAAATATTTTTTCATTATTGGCGCTCTGAGCTCCTTTAAAACCACCATAACCCATTAAGATCGTTCCACTTGTTATTAAGAGAACGATCATCGTCTCTAATAGTGAAAATGCTTTTTTCAAATAACAGCTAACTTTAGCTTCCGACTGCATGTCCATCATTAATCTTAATGCCATTTCGATTAGCCTGTTGAACTTGTTTATCAGATAAGTAACCTTTGTCCTGTAATTCATCTAAGGACTTAGGCAACTCGTTGTATTCATTTTCGTACAAATCTACTTGAGTTTGAACCACTTGCGTCATCGCATCCCCTTGGATATGTCTAGCATTTTTCTTTTGACTAGTGACATTGGGTAGAATAATTAAAATTAATAATGAAATAATAAATAAGACGATGGTCATTTCAATCAAAGTAAAACCTTTTTTTATTTTCGCTTTCATTTTGACACTTCCTTCATTGAGTTATACATTGGCATTAAAAGATTCATGTACATCAAAACAATGACAATTCCGATTATGCCAAACAAGATTGGCTGGACAATTAAAATCATTCGTTCAATTTTTTGAATCAAAGTTTTGTATTTAATCATTGATAATGCATGCACTTCTTTTGATAATGTTTCTTTTTTACTCCCTTTACGCAGCAATAAGTCTAGCTCAATTGGTAAATAAACCGATTTCTTTATTACCGAACTAATATCTTGACCACTAGCCATGCTTTTTTCGACCCGTCGGCCAATTTGATGAAGTAAAGACTGGGAATCTAAAAGGGTTAAATACTTACAAACACTTCCCATTGACATACCGCTACTAATAAAAAATGATAAATTTGCTGTTAAGTAGTAATGACAATATGTTTGATACAACTGGCCAAAGATTGGTATTCTACATAGTAAAGCGACTTGATTAGCCATACTTTTCTTTTTAAATTTTAACCATAAATATAATATTCCTACTATAATTCCAAATAACATACCAATTATTACCAATTTAATCACTTGACTTTGAACACTTGCTGTCCCCGTATTCCAATTAGCCAGTTCAGGCATAATATAAATTCGCATCCCTAGCATCATTATTCCCAAGAATGCCATTAAAAAAACGGGATATTGAATTAACGACTTTAACTTCTTACGTTGCTGACTTTGACTAGTAAAAATTTTAGCGATGGTTTCCAAGGTTTGCTCTAATCCGCCGTGTTGATCGGCAATTTCTAATTGATAATAGATATTAGTACTTACATACGGACCAAAAGCTGTTGAAAATGATTTACCACGCTGCAACTGATTAATCACCTTTTCCATGGGTTTAGCAATCGCTGGACGCATAATTCGAACAAGTTCCACACTCTTGCGAATCGAAACGCCCATTTTCATTAAATCAACCATAGTTGAAAAAATAAACGCTTGATCATTTAATTGGATTCTATCCGTATTGGAAATCTTCAAATACTTCTTTAGTAATTTGGCCACTTTCCTTCCACTCCTCTAGTCGTTCTCTCCACTTCTTCTTTGTTCCTTTCAGGGCCGGATGGAATGATTTAATTTCTGCCATAATTTTTAAATCACCAACCTTAGCAGGAATCATTCTTTGATAGATAACTGCCGTTAAGGCTTCTTTTAAGTGCTCTTCTCGTACACCTAATTCAACAATTCGATTCCATACCCCTTGGGTACTTTTAGAGTGAACGGTGGTTAAAACTAAATGACCACTTAACGCAGCTTGAATCGCAATTTCTGCAGTTTTACCATCTCGGATTTCGCCAATAATAAAAACATCTGGTCGATTCCTTAAACCATTTTTCAGTAATTCTTGATACGACATCCCCGATTTTTCATTAACTTGCAGTTGCAAAAAATTATGTTCGCGAATTTCTACCGGATCTTCAATTGACATTACCATCTTGGTTTCACTTAATTTACGAGCTACTTCGTAAATCAACGTTGTTTTTCCGGAGCCCATTGGACCTGAAAAAACCATTAATCCCCGAAGCTTAGTTGCTAGTTGGATTTTTTCCATACTTTCGCTATCCAAAATATGTTCATCTTGCTTTAGTACATATATAAAACGAATTACCATCGAAGGTCGATCCAAAAAATCGCCCACCGTAGATATTCGTAAATTAACTAATTCTCCCTGGCGGTTTAACCAAGTCATCGCCCCACTTTGTGGCCTTCGTCGCTCACTGATCCCCATATCAGCCCGATATTTGATATACATCATAATTTGTTCTGCTTCATCTCTATCAATCAGGGCAGACTTTCGGTACCCTCCCGCATCTCGATATAATAATTGATATTTATCAAATCGCGGCATAATGAATAAATCACTATCCCGATTGACAAGACACTCTTGGATGATTTGATTTAGCTTACTGGTTATATTCATCTCACGTCCTCCTCACCGTATATATACTCAAAAACAGAACATTTATTTTTTAATTAGCTAAATTTAGACAACAAAAAAACATGAACCATTCAGGTTCATGTTTTTTTGTTATGACTATTTATTTTAGAACTTCTTTGCGTGTTGGAATTGATGGTTGGGCACCCATCTTTTGAACAGCCAGCGAGGAAGCTTTATTGCCATACATAATGGCTTCTTTTAAGTTACTTAAATCTGGCTTCAATTCCGAACTAAAAGATCCTAGGAACGTATCTCCAGCTGCTGTTGTATCAATCGCATGCACTTTAAACGCCGGAACAATGCCGCTCACGTCGCCATCATCATAATAAACCCCTTTACTACCTAGGGTAATAATGACCGTCTGGACTCCCATTTTATGTAATCTTTGAGCTGCTTCTTTCATTGAAGCATCGTCCACAACCGTAACGCCTGTTAAAATTTCAGCTTCAGTTTCATTGGGCGTGATAACATCCGTCAATTGAATTAATTCCTTAGGTAAATTTTTAACTGCAGGAGCAGGATTTAAAATTGTTTTGATTCCAGCTTGTTTAGCAATTTCGAAGGCATATTTAGTTGTTTCAAGTGGAGTTTCCAATTGAGCAACGATAAAATCAGCTTGTTGAATTTTTTCAGCTGCCTTATTGACATCATCCTCATTTAACTCAGCATTAGAGCCTCCATAAATTAAAATTCGATTTTCACCGGTATTTTCGAGCATTACAAAAGCTTGACCTGTATCCGCTACTTTGGAGGTTGCCACATATTCCGTTGAAACCCCGCTATCAAGTAATTGTTTAAGCATAAATTGCCCATTCGCATCGGTTCCGACTTTACCAATAAAACTAGTTTCTGCACCTGAACGAGCCGCTGCAATTGCTTGATTGGCTCCTTTTCCACCACCGGCCATTTGCTTATCTTTTAAAGCCAATGTTTCCCCTGGTTCTGGAAACCGTCCAACTTGTAAAATTGTATCCACATTTAGACTGCCAAGAACGACCACTTTATTACTCATTACGCCACCTCAGTTATATGTTATATAAGTAAATTTTATCATACTAAATTTTCAAATTCTTGATTAAATAAAAAAAGCAAGAACTTAATTGTCCTTGCCTTTAATAATTATTATTCAGCGTCTTCAGGTAATGTAGCTGCTTCATAAACTTCTGAAACATCATCATTATCTTCAAGTTCATCAATTAAACCTGTATATTGTTTAACTTTATCTTCTGGAACCATTGTTTCGTTTTCAGGAATCATGGTTAATTCAGCATTAGCCAATGTGTATCCCTTTGCTTCAAGAGCATCACGAACAGCAGCAAATTCCTTAGGATCAGTATAGATTTCAAATACCTCTTCTGATGTTTGTACATCGTCTGCACCTGCATCAATTGCATCTTCCATCATATCATCTTCATTTTTATCAAGGTCTTCACGACTAATAACAATGTAACCCTTACGATCAAACATGTAAGAAACTGAACCTGAAGCCCCTAGTGAACCACCATGGTGAGTGAATGCTGAACGAACAGCAGCTGCAGTACGATTCTTGTTATCTGTAAGAGCTGACACGATAATAGCTGTACCAGCTGGTCCATATCCTTCATAAGTAATTTCTTCGTAGTTAGCACCACCTGCGCCACTACCCTTATCAACGGCACGTTTGATGTTGTCTTTTGGCATGTTGGCTGCGCGTGCCTTATCCATCATTAAACGTAATTGAGGGTTAGAAGAAGGGTCCGGACCCCCAGCTTTAACTGCAACATAAATCTCACGAGAGATTCGTTGGAAAATTTTACCACGCTTTGCATCTTGGGCGTTTTTACGACCTTGAATATTATGCCACTTTGAATGTCCTGACATACCCGAACTCCTTCTTTCATTTCAATTTTTTATCTGTTCATAGACGTTTAATATATTACGTATTATAGTGGGGTTTGTCAATGCTTACATTCAATCCTCACCTTACCCTTTTCCATTGTTCGCTAACCTAATCGAACGCATCATCGAAATGCTAACAAACTTTCCATCACCTAAATATACAGAATCTTCATTAAATCCTTTAATACGCGATTTTATTGCATTTTCAAAGAGTAAATCACGGTTACATTCATTTAATTGAATTTCAACTAATAGTTGCTCTTCATATGCCCGAGCAACTTTTAATCTGATTTCACCTTGTTTCATTCTTGGTGGAATTTTTTGCTCATAAAATATTTTGTTATCATTTCTCTTACGTTTAATTGCTACAGTATGATCTGAAAGAAAAAAGCCTTGCCACTTTATCATTCCTCGATCAATATACACATTATCAAAAAAGTTTTGAACTACTTGAGGATCATATTGATTATTTTTATTATTCATCTCTACGCCTCTTTTTTTGAATAACTTTTTGACTAGTAGGCCAAAGTTGATTTTCAAATTGAATAAATTTTATAGTAAACTTCCAGCGTTGCTGAAGCCCGCGTACAATCTCTTCTAGATCTATCAATGTATATTTTTCAAGCGTATGAATTGGAATAGAACGTTCCCTTTGCCCTCGTCGTTGTTCACTAAAAAAAATATTATAAGAATGATCATAGATATCATTAACAATTACAATCCAAAATTGAGTGTTAAATTTTGAAACATTAAACAGTGTTTCAATTCGCTGGTTAATTAAAGTTAATTCTTGTTGCTTATTCATAAGCATTCCCCCCATTATGTCCACCTACTAGGCTGGCCCGCTGGATTGCAGTACCACCTTTAGTTAAGCTACGTGCGTAAACTAAAGCGGTAAAGCCATATTCAGCTCTAATCTGGTCAACCAGTTGATCAGTTTGATGTTTGGAAATCCTCGGAAACGGTTCGAATAGATTCAATTGTTCACCAATCTGATAGCTCAATTTAGCAGTAAAGATAGCTATATTACGAACAGGTTGCCCTTTCCAGTACTTTTGGAAAATTTCCTTAGCATATTTAAAAATTTCTACATTACTATTAGTCGGAATAACCTTCAATGACTGGCTAAACCCACTATTTATCGTAGACTGGTAACTAAATCCAATACTTAACGTTAGCTCACCACATTGTTGACACCGATGTCGTAACCGTGCAGCTACCTGCTCACTAATCTCTTTAATTACAGTTTCAATTTCACATTGCTGCTGATAATTTCTAGGTAACACTTGGGAATTACCCACACTATTTTCTTTAGGTTTTACCCTTTCACTTAGAATCGTTCGATCAATGCCCCACGCTGTTGCAAACAATTGAGTTCCAATTATTCCAAACTCTTGTTTTAAAAAATATGGATTACTATGTGCTAACTCATTCATATTGTTAATACCCAGTTTTTGCAAACGCTCGGTCGTCCGTCTTCCAATTCCCCACACATCTGTCAACTTAGGAATCATCCATACTTTTTGGGCTACTGTATTGTATGTAATTGTGCCAATCAAATCATTGGATTTTTTAGCGAAATTATCCAATGCTAGTTTAGCTTGCAATGGATTTTCACCGACACCGATTGTTGTGTATAAGCCTAACTGCCTACGTACTTTATGTTGAATTTTTTTAGCAACTTCTTCAGGAGTTTCTCCAAAAAGTTTCCAGGTTTTAGTAATATCTAAAATTGATTCATCAATGGAATATGGATATAAATCTTCTTCTGCCACATACTGTTTAAATATTTCGTTAATTTGAAGATTACGCTTAATATATAGATTCATTCGTGGTGGGACCATTATAATTCTTGGATCACACGGTAAATCCCTTTGTCGCGAGACGTTAGCTTTCAATCCAAAAAGTTTTTTGGCCATCGGTGATGTGGCTAAAATTAGTCCACCATTGGTATTTTCCTGCTCAGAAATTACTACCATAACAACTTTTAATGGATTTAGCCCGCGCATAACTGCTTCAACGCTGGCATAAAAAGATTTATTATCAATCATTAAAAAAACACCCTTGGGTTCTTTATCATAATTCATTAAATCTGCCTCCGCTCTCAATTATACGAACATATGTTCTTTTTGACAAGAAAAAAATAAAAAACGCTTCTTAAAAATAGAAACGTTTCTTATTAACGAGGGGGCGACTATCCCGATTAAAAGATAGTAGAATATATTAAGTTTTGGGACAATGTAATATTATTGAGCTATTGCTAGCTTTTGAGTTAGACTCATTGATTTTGGGGGTCAATAAGTATTTTATATTCTAGCTTCGCCACTTAGTGCTCGTTTTCTTGATTGTAAAATCATTTTATAACTGCCCTTAAACGTAGTTTTTGCTAACTACAAATTTATCCTAACATACCCGCTGATGATATGCGATGCTTATTTCTAAATCGGGTAAAATATCTATTATTCCTTTTTACAGTTAGGCTCCAAGAGAATCATTCATCTATCAAAAAAGCCGATAAAAAAAGGATTAATAGTATTCCTACTATCAATCCTTTTAGACAATTACGCGCGTTTTGTGTAAGTTCCTTTTTCAGTATTAATTACTAGAACTTCGCCTTCTTGGATAAAGTCTGGAACATTAACTACTAATCCAGTTTCCATTGTAGCTGGTTTACCTGAACCAGTAACTGTAGCTCCTTTAATTGATGGTGCGGTTTCAACAACTTTTAATTCAACCGTTGTTGGTAAATCAACCCCAATTACTTCATTACCATAAAAACTAATTTTAACCATTGTATTTTCCAAAAGATATTTTAATTCACTTTCAATACTTGATACTGGTAATTCATATTGTTCGTATGTTTCAGTATCCATGAAAACAGCCATATCATCTTGACGATAAAGATATTGAGCTTCTTTAGTATCAAGAATAGCTTGTTCAACTTTCTCAGTTGGACGCATAGTTGTTTGAACAGTTGAACCTGCTCGTACATCATATAACTTCATTTGCATTACTGTGTTACCTTTACCAGGTTTATGATGGTTAGTTTCTACAACCTTAATCAATTTACCATCCTTAATGAACGTCATGCCTGCTTTTAAATTAATTGCTTCTACCATATTTAAAATCCCCTTTTATTTAATAATTTCTATAATTTTTGATTTTTCAATTCCCAGACTAGTTAGGTGGGATTGAAAAAATACTACTAATTATTTTTAACGTAAAGTTCATTATTAACTCCGCTTTAATTCGACTTAATACTTCATTCTATCATAAATTAGGCTGATTTTTGACTACCACATAAAAAGGAACCCCTGAAAAAATAATTTTCTCAGCGGTTCCCATTTATATTAATCCTATTCAACCTGAGCACCTAGTGCATTCTTAAAATGTTCTAGTGCCCATTCTTGACCATGTTCTGTAAAGGTTGCCACACCTTTTTCATTAATAATAATTCGATAGCCTAAATTATATGCATCAACGGCAGTATGAAGGATACAAATATCCGTACATACCCCCACTAGCCGTACTGTATCAATTTTACGAGCTCTTAGTTGCATATCTAGGTCCGTTCCAGTAAAAGCACTATAACGAGTTTTATCAAGGATTTTAACTCGTTGATTAGCTTTATTTAAATCGTACCAATCCTGCAACTGCCCGTAAAAATCACGTCCCCATGTTCCTTTGAGATTGTGTGCAGGAAATAACTTAGTTTCTGGATGATATGGATCGCCTTCTACATGTACATCAGTTGGCAAAAACACCCAACCGTCTTCACGTAGCTCTTGGTTCGCCAACTTGATAATCTCTGATTCAATCTTTTGTCCAACTACTCCTGTAGTTAACGCACCATTCGATGCCACAAAATCATTCGTATAATCAATTACAAGTAACGCTTCATTTGATTTTTTCATCAAAATTCCTCATCCCTTTTAATCTAAATTATGCTTCGATACCACACCGTTGGTAGATTGCATCAACGTTTTTAAGATGGTATTGATAGTTAAAAATAGCTCGAATTTCTTCATCATCAAGAATTGACTTAATTTTATCATTTTCAAGTAGTAAATCCATAAAATGTTGCCCAGTATTCCATACCATCATAGCGATTGGCTGAACTGTATCGTAGGCTTCCTCGCGGGTCCAACCTTTATCAATCAATTTCAACATAACTTGTTGAGAAAAAATCAATCCATGAGTCATTTCAAGGTCTTTTTGAACTTCATCTTCATTAACTACCAAGTTATTTAAAATCCGATTCATTCGTGTAAGAATGTAGTCAACTAAAGCTGTTGAATCTGGTAAAATTACACGTTCAGCAGACGAATGAGAAATGTCTCGTTCATGCCATAAATTCATATTTTCAAACGCTGTTATCATTTCTCCACGAACAACTCGACTTAGTCCTGAAACATTTTCAGAACCAATAGGATTACGTTTATGAGGCATCGCTGATGAACCTTTTTGTCCTTTAGCAAATCCTTCTCGCATTTCATTGACTTCTGTACGCTGTAAATGTCTAATTTCAGTTGCAATTTCTTCAATTTGGGAGGCGATTAAGGCCAAAACACTCAAATATTCTGTGTGTAAATCACGTGGGAGGATTTGAGTCGAAATTTCTTGATGCCCAATTCCAAGCATTTGGCAAACCCATTCTTCAATTTGAGGAGTAATGTTAGCAAAAGTCCCCACTGCCCCACTAATCTTGCCAACTTCGATGTTTTTACGGGCATGATTAAAACGTTCAATATTACGATTAATTTCTGAATACCAGCGTAAAAATTTTAATCCAATTGTAGTTGGTTCGGCATGAATTCCATGAGTCCGTCCAACGGCAATTAAATCTTTATATTTGATTGATAGTTCTTTCAAGGTTGTTTTTAGTGTTTCTAAATCTGCCGAAATAATTTCATTAGCAGCTTTGAGTCGAAGCGACTGCGCTGTATCGACAACGTCTGTACTGGTTAATCCGTAATGAATCCATTTTCGCTCTTCGCCTAAAGATTCGGAAACGGACCTAGTAAAGGCAATTACATCGTGATGCGTTTGACTTTCAAGCTCATCAATTCGATCTAAATCAAACTTAGCTTTCTTTTCGATTAGTTCGAGATCTTGATCAGGAACCTTTCCATCCTTATTCCAAGCTTTAACAACGGCTATTTCAACGTCAAGCCAACTTTGAAATTGGGACTGGCGGTTCCAAATTTTTTGCATTTCGGGTCTTGCATAACGATCAATCATTTGATTACTCCTTTGAATTAAAAATATTTACCTCTCCATTTTACCAAAATCTTCAGTATTAATAAACACGAACCATTAAAAGAATTACCTTTTGTATAATTCGGTTTATCCCTTTTATTTTTTTGGTAAACTGTGTTATCATCTTTAGAGTTGTGTATTGATAAAAATGGAGGAATAAATATGACAGCTACAGTAGTAATAGGAAGCCAATGGGGCGATGAAGGAAAAGGAAAGATTATTGATTTTCTTGGACAAAGTGCTGATGTTACAGTGCGTTATTCAGGTGGAGATAATGCTGGTCACTCACTTGTGGTTAACGACCAAAAATTAGCTCTTCGTTTAATCCCTTCCGGAATTCTTGCTCCTAATTCAATTTGTATCATTGGTAATGGAACAGTGATTAATCCTGCTACCCTACTTGATGAAATTAAAGAATTAAATGGAGTAGGTGTTAACACTGATCATTTAAAAATTTCTGATCGTGCTCATATTGTTTTCCCATATCACATCTTACAAGATCAACAACAAGAACGTGATCGTTCTAAAAATGGCGAAAAAATTGGAACAACTAATAAAGGTATCGGCCCAGCATACATGGACAAGATGCAACGTATTGGTATCCGAGCTATTGATCTATTAGACAACGAAACTCTTGAAGAAAAAATTGCTTTTAACCTTGAACAAAAGAAACGCATTCTGGACGAAGATCTTTGGAATCAACTTCCAAGCTTAAAGGAATTGACCGCTCAGTACATTGAATATGGAGAAATTCTTAAGGACTATATTACTGATACAAGCTACCTAATTCACACTAACTTAAATGATAATAAACGCGTCTTATTTGAAGGAGCTCAAGGTACTATGCTTGATATTGACCATGGTACTTATCCTTTTGTTACTTCCTCTAATCCAACTGCCGGTGGAGCTGCTACGGGTGCAGGAATTGGTGTAACTAAGATTAAACACGTCATTGGTGTATGTAAATCTTACGTTTCTCGCGTTGGTGAAGGCCCATTCCCAACTGAACAAATCAACGAAGTCGGTGATCGAATCCGTGAAATTGCTCATGAATATGGTACCGTTACTAAACGACCTCGTCGAATTGGATGGTTTGATGGCGTATTAATGAAATACGTTTCAGAAGTTAATGGGCTAACTGATTTAGTTGTTAACTGTTTGGATGTCCTTTCAGGATTTAAAGAACTTAAAATCTGTACTGGTTATCAAACTGATCACGGCGTAATTAAGTATTATCCTGCTTCAGAAAAAGAACTTAAAAATTCAACTCCAATTTATGAAACTCTTCCAGGTTGGGATGAAGATCTTACTCAAATGACTACTTACGAAGAATTACCAGCTAATGCTAAAAATTATCTTAAAAAGATTGAAGAAATTACTGGAGTTCCAGTTAGCGCCTTTTCAATCGGCCCTGATCGTGAACAAACCATCGTCTTAAATGATATGTGGTCAGACTAAAATAAAAAAAGAAGTAAAAATCATTAACGATTTTTACTTCTTTTTTTATTGACCTGATTAGCCCCAAAAGACAACACCAATAAAATGATTCCTAATATTAAAATACCAAGTGCCATAGTTAACTCACGTAATAAAATATCTTGTCCTGCTTGCTCAACAATCCCTTTAATTACAGCATATTGGATTGGCAAATCATTAAGAACATTTGATACATAGGCGATGGCACTAATCACAGTAGCAAATGCCCCAACCGTCACCATCATGGAACCTAATAAATTGAGACCGCGTCGTTTAATGAAAGCAAAGAATGTTAGTATCAGCAGTCCTACTGCACTAATCGCCATCATGATTTGATTCAACTTTTGTAATTTAGCTACCTGTCCCGCATAATGCGTTAGTTTTTGCGTATCCAACTGGCTATTAAAAATATTAGCAACTTGATTAACAATAATCGAAACTATCCCTTGTTGTATCATTCCGGACGTGCCAATATTTGCATTAACTTCTTCCGTAATGATTGATTGATCTAACTTGACTTCCTCACCAGCATAAAATTCACCAATCATTGACTTCAATTCATCATTAATTACATTATCAGGGATCAAATTAGTCTGTTGAATCCCTGCTTGTTGCAATTGTGTATTAACTTGCTGATTAATTGTACTAGCCGCATTCGATTTAACCACCTGACTTTGAACATAGTTTACATTAAAGACGGTTTGTTTAGCTGAGAAAGTTAAAAATAGTAATAACCCACAAATAATCATCAAGACTCTTATCCAAAACAGCCTTGGTTTTCTGTCAATTGTCGGATTTTTTTCCTGAAGCGTTTCTCTTGTCATCCTTGTTTCTTCGATTGGGACCACTCCTCCATTAAGCTCATAATATATCTTCATTTTACCACTATTCCGTAATCTCTCATTACTCTTCAAGATATCTTAAGACTTGCTATACTTGTTTTCATCCAATTTTCTTATTTTTTGAGAAATGTTAAGAAAGCTTTACATATCGCCCTTGCATATTGCCTTTCAAATAAGATATACTCATAAACAGTGTGTTTTACGTAAATTTTATTTTTAAGGAGTTTTACATAATATGGAATATAGTTTTTTTGCCAAGTTAGCAGCTGAATTTCTTGGTACAGCAATTTTAGTTCTTTTAGGTAATGGTTCGGTTGCTAACGTTGAGCTTAAAGGTACAAAAGGTAACGGTAGTGATTGGTTAGTCATCGCAGTTGGGTACGGATGTGGTGTAATGGTCCCTGCATTAATGTTTGGAACTATTTCTGGAGCTCAAATTAATCCTGCTTTCACCATTGGTTTAGCAGTTTCAGGAATGTTCTCATGGTCTCAGGTCCTTCCTTTCATTATTGCCCAAATGTTAGGTGCTATTTTCGGACAATTAGTAGTTTATTTTGCTTACAAGCCTCATTATGATTTAACTACTAATACTGAATCAATTTTAGGTACGTTTAGTACAATTGATGCTAGTCATAGCTCTTGGAATGGTTTTGCTAACGAATTTATTGGTTCATTCGTCCTCTTCTTTGGGGCTACAGCCTTTACTCATGCTCCTTATTTCGAGGCTAATAAAGGATCAGTATTTATTGCACTTGGTTTTCTAGTTGGTACTTTGGTTGCTTCACTTGGTGGTGCTACTGGTCCAGCTTTGAATCCTGCTCGTGACTTAGGTCCCCGTTTAGTTCACGCAATGCTCCCAATCAAACATAAAGGATCATCTCAATGGGGTTACGCATCAGTTCCCGTTGTTGCCCCAATCTTAGCTGGTATTTGTGCCGTTGCTTTGTATAAAGGACTTTTCCTATAACATATAATTAAACAAAAAATCCGCTTCTACCTAATGTAGAAGTGGATTTTTTCTTTTATTTAGTAGATTGTCTGAAGACCATATCAAATGGAAGAGTAATATTACGTTCTTCGACTTCTTCTTTATTCATTAATTTAGTTAAAAGACGCATTGCAACCGCCCCAGTATCGTACATTGGGTGACCAATTGAACTAATTTGTGGACGAACCATCTTAGTCAAGCTAGTATTATTACTTGAAATAATTTCGAAATCTTCCGGAACTTTAACGCCGAGATCTTGAAGGCCGTTAAGTAAGCCCACCGCTAAACTATCATTAGCAACAAAAGCGGCCGTAACGCCCGTTGTAGAAGCAATTTCGGATGCTAACTTAACTCCATCTTCGTAAGTATTACTTGTTTCAAAAACTAGATTTTCGTCATAATCAACTTTAGCTTCACTTAAAGCAAGACGATAACCTTCTAATCTAAATTTACCATTAACGGGTTCAGAAAGCGGACCTGAGATAAAAGCAATCTTCTTATTTTTATTATCAATTAGTTTATTGACTGCTTCGTATACTGCAGCCTTATTATCGATACTTACAGAAGGCAAAGTGTTCTTATCATCTACGGAACCAGCAAAAACGACTGGTGTACGAGCTGCTTTAAACGCTTCTCGTAAACGATCGTCAACGGCATTCCCCATATAAATGATACCGTCTACTTGCTTAGCTTGTAAGTTTTCAAGCACTTCAACCTTTTTATCAACATCTTCGTCAGAATTTTCTAAAATGATATTGTATTTGTACATTGAAGCAATATCATCAATTCCTCGTGCTAACGATGCAAAAAACATTTGAGTAATATCTGGTAGAATTACTCCAATAGTAGTTGATCTCTTGCTAGCAAGACCACGAGCTACTGCATTGGGATGGTAATCCAAACGTTCGATTACTTCGTTAACCTTTTTTCTTGTAACAGGTTTAACATTAGGATTTCCATTAACAACGCGTGATACTGTGGCCATTGAAACGCCCGCTTCTCGAGCAACATCGTAAATTGTGATGGTTTGTTTTGCCATATTATATTACCTCTTCCATTGATATTATTTGTTTTCATTCTGTTTTCATTGCCATGAATACGTTATCAAATTTTCAGCATACTTGCAACCTTTTTTTATTTTATTACCTATTTCCCTATGTGCTATAATCTAACTATCCGAATATAAGAAAGAAGAGATTAAATGTCACAATTAGATAAAGTCCAAGCATGGGTTTCAGATCATAAGTTAGACGTTGCATATATTAGTAATTTTGAAAGTATTAAATACTTAACTGGTTTTGGTAGCGACCCTATCGAACGCGTTTTAGCTTTATTTGTTTTTCCTGATCATGAACCATTCTTATTTGCTCCTGCACTAGAAATTGAAGCAATTAAAGATACTGGATGGAATCACCCCGTTTATGGTTATTTAGATCACGAGAAGCCCTTTCAATTAATTGCTAAATATATTCGTGAACGCAATGCTAACCCTATTCACTGGGGAATTGAAAATAATAATCTTACATTTGATCGTTATGAAGTACTTCGTTCTGAATTTCCAAATGCTAAATTTGAACAAAACTTAACTCCAGTTTTTGAAAAACTTCGTATGATTAAAACTGCCGACGAAATCGAAAAATTAAATGCTGCTGGTGCAGAGGCTGATTACGCCTTTGAAGTTGGTTTCAATGCAGTTGCCGCTGGTAAAACTGAAGCTGATGTTGCTGCTGAACTTGAATATGCTTTAAAAAAGCGTGGTGTAATGGAAATGAGTTTTGATACTCTCATTCAAGCGGGCGCTCATGCTGCTGAACCCCATGGTGCAACTGGCATGAACCAAATTCAAAATAATGAATTAGTACTTTTCGACTTAGGTACCATCCATGATGGTTATATTAGTGATGCTTCTAGAACGGTCGCTTTAGGAACTTTAAATGACAAACAAAAAGATATTTACAAAGTTTGTCTAGAAGCTCAATTAACTGCCCAAGCTTACGCCAAACCTGGAATTACTGCTGCTAGTTTAGATAAAGTCGCACGTGACATCATCGATAAGGCCGGTTACGGTGAATACTTCATTCATCGCCTAGGACATGGAATGGGTATGGGAGAACACGAATTCCCATCCATCATGGAAGGAAACGATTTAATCCTCCAAGAAGGTATGTGTTTCTCAATCGAACCTGGTATCTATATCCCTGGCGTTGCTGGTGTTCGCATTGAAGACTGTGTTCACATCACTAAGGATGGTTGCCTACCATTTACCCATACTTCAAAAGAACTTAGATATCTATAATATTTCTACCAAAAAGCACTTCGGTTCTAAGCCGAAGCGCTTTTTATATAGCCTAATTATTCGGCAGAATATTGAGCTAAATATTCATCAAATGGCTTCAATTCTTCTGCATCCCATTCTTTAAGAAATTCAGGTGTATACAATGTATCATCCTGTTCCAAATCAAGTTCAACTGGAATCCCTCGTTTATCCGTGATATTGGCATCAATTAACACCGGACGACCAGCTTTTACTTCTGCAACAGCATCATCAAAGGCCTTTTCAAGCTGACTAATTTCATCGACTCGAATTCCTTTAACACCCATTCCTTCGGCAATTTTAGCGTAGTCAGCATCAGTTAAATCTACCCCGAATTCATCTTGAGGAACGTCATCTTGTTCAGACTTAATAAAACTTAGATGGCGGTTAGATGTAACGATGTTAATGATTGGTAAGTTATAACGTTTTTCGGTAATCATATCCTGCATTACCATTGAGAACGCTCCATCTCCAGCAATATTGAATACTTGACGATCTGGATAGCTTAACTTGCTAGCCATTGCTCCAGGAATTCCACAACCCATAGTTGCAAACAAAGCTGAAGTTAAGATTTTTTGTTTAGGATTCATATCAAGGAAACGGAAACTATTAATAATATTATCCCCAACATCCATTGAAAATACGGCGTCGTCATCTGCAATTCGGTTAATTTGTTGATAAACTTGTTCGTATTCTAGAGGTCCATCTGCCCGATTCATCAAGCCCTTTAGGTATTTACGCCAGTCTTTTTGGGCAGCCACAGCCGCTTTGTAGAATGGACGCGGTTGAACGGCTTCGCTAATTTCATCCAATTTTTCAACGAATAATTTAGCATCTGCCCAAATTCCTAAATCAAGTGAATGATGGCGCCCAAAAATAGCTTGATCATTATCAACTTGAATATACTTAAATGGTCGATCTCCATATACAATTGCTGCAAATGGGAAGTTAGCACCAATTGAAATTAAAAGGTCCGTTTTCTTAATTAATTCATTAGAAACCTTAGAAGCCGCTCGGTTAAATGGCCCCATATTCCCCTCATATTCATCAGGGATTACGCCCTTAGCTAACCCAGTAATTACGATTGGAATTTGAAGTTTTTCAGATAATGCCTCAACTTCTTTGGTGGCTCCGCGAGCACCTTGTCCTAAATGAATAACTGGATATTTAGCATTTTTAATCATATCCCAAGCATCTTGCACTAATTCAGAATCAGGTTGAGGTTTAATCTCAGGTTGATTACGTGTTTTTTCAGTAGAATAATTGCCAGTTGGGATTTCTACGTAGCCAAAGTCATTCGGAATAATAACTACCGCTACTCCCTTTTCTTTATATGCCATACGAATCGCTTTATCAATTACATATGGCAAACTTTCTGGGGTCATCACAATTCGATTGTAAACCGCAACGTCATCGAACATAGGAGATTCATTGAATTCTTGGAAGTAATCATAATTCATTCGGGTATGTGGGACTTGTCCTACAATTGCCAAAACAGGAACATGGTCTTCCTTTGCATCATACAATCCATTAAGTAGGTTGACTGCGCCGGGTCCTGCTGACCCAAAAGCTACCCCAATTTTACCAGTCAATTTGGCGTCAGCTGCTGCTGCAAGTGCCCCGACTTGTTCATGTCGAACTTGGATGTATTTAATATTGTCTTGTTCTTTTTGCAAAGAATCCATAGTTGAATTAATTGATCCCCCAGGGTAACCGTAAATATGGTCTACACCCCATGATTCAATTACTTTTAACATTGCTATTCCTGCTTGAATTTTTTCTGCCATGAATAATTTCCTCCTCAGCTTTTTGAAAACGTTTTCGTTTTTCATATCTGATTATTTATCTTTTATAAGTAAAAATCAATAAATATGCTTACCGAGTAAAATCATCACCATTTCAAAATAAAAAAGATGAAAACTAGCAATAGCTACTAGTTTCCATCTTTTTTTATTTATTCTTGGATTTTGTGAGGCATAAATACCTCAGTGGGTTTTTCATATGGAGTCGCTTCTGCCATGTTATCAATAACTAAATCTTCATCCATCTCTTCTAAATCAGGATTAAATTTATTGTTAGCACGATTAGCTAATTCCATTCCTCGTTGTTTTAAATCATCTACAGATGAAACTGCTCGATCTTTAAGCGTAGCTGTATCAAAATCATTGGATTCCATGAAATCATCAAATTTCTCAATAGCAGCTTCCTTAAGTTGTTGAGGTGTTGTATCTGTTAACTTAATTGCTGCTGCAGTAGCAGCTGCTCCACCCAAGATTACACCTAGTAAAAAACTACTCTTTGACATACTGATAGCCCCCTATTTATTCTTAACTTTATGGTTCTTATACATATTCATAGCACCTTTACCAACATTCATGGCTGTGGCTACTTTACCGGTATTCTTGCTTTTTCCAGTATGGTTTACCCGACCAGCTAAACGACGAGTTGCTTGGTTTAAATCCGATGTACTTTCACTCAAGTCAGCAACTGCTTGGAACAATGGATCGATGGTAGCGACTTTTCCGTTAACATCTTCTAAAAGTTCGTTCGCATTTGCCATAATACCTTCAGCTTCATGTGATATAAGATCAACATCCCGTGTGATCACTGCCATACTACGATTAATCTCTGATAATGTTTTAGAAGCATTCACTAATACTAATCCAATGAATAGAACTAAAATAAGCAATGCTACTGCAGCAATAATTGCAGCAATTCCGCCTCCTGTCAAATGATCCCCTCCTGTTCGTTTATGACTACAGAATAGCATTACAAATAATTAAGTGCAATTAAAACCCCTACTTATTCGCTACAAAATTCTGTTAGAATAGTATTATTACTGAAAGGACGATTTTTATTTATGAAAAACATGCTTACTATTGCAGCAGGCTTCCCATCATTAAAATCCAGCTTTACTCATATTGATTGGGAAAAAATTGGTGTAGCTTTTATGGAACATTTTTTCCAACTCGTTCTAATCACCATTATTTTCTGGATTATTAATCGGATTGGTAAACATATCATCCGTAATAGTTTTCAACATCACGATCCAATTGAAAAACAATCCGCTCGTTCACAAACCGTTTACGCAGTGGTTAAAAATATTTTCAAGTATTCCGTCCTATTCTTTTACGTCTATACTATTTTATCAAATTTAGGAGTACCAGTGGGCACTTTATTGGCCGGTGCTGGAATCTTAAGTGTTGCGATTGGTCTCGGGACTCAAGGGATTGTGTCCGATGTTATTAACGGCCTAACTATTTTAATTGAAGGCCAACTACGTGTTGGTGATAGTGTTACGATTCAATCCATCGATGGAACCGTCGTTTCAATCGGTTTACGAACCATTGAACTTCAAGCACTCGATGGTACTTTACATTACCTACCGAATCGCTCCATTTCAACAATTTCAAATCATTCTCGCGGAAGTCAAACTATTTCCATCTTTCTACGAATCAGTGATCCGTTTGAAATTGACCGTGCTAAAGACTTGTTGCGTGACCAACTAGCTTCGATTAAACAAGACACCGATAAAATTAAAGCTACTCCCATTGTTCTCGCTCCTGTAGTCGAAAAGACTTACGGATATCTGGGAGTTCAAATCTCTGCCAAGGTTAAGGCCGGCTATCAAACTCCGATGAAAACTATGATTTTGGATCGTTGTCTACGAACTTTAGCCCAAGAACAAATTAAAATTCAAAATTAGTAAAAAAGTATGCCATCTTATAATCACCCAAAGTTAGATCCAATTCACTCTACTACGGGTTCAATGTTGATGGCATACTTTTTTATTTATTCCCAGAATTTATCAAAGTTTACTAATAAATCTTCAATTGCTAATGCACGATGGCTAATTTTATTTTTCTCTTCACGCGTCATTTCAGCTAAAGTTTTATTCTTTGCTTCCACAAAAAATAAAGGATCATAACCAAAGCCGTTGTCACCGCGCGGAACAGCAAGAATTCGTCCTCGTAGATTTCCATTTGCCACTAACTCACTTCCATCTGGTTTGCGCACAACTACGGTTGAATGAAACGTTGCTGTACGTTTTTCATCTGGAATGCCACCCAATTCGCTAAGAACTTTGGCATTGTTAGCTGCATCATTGTGATCACCGGCGTAACGCGCCGAAAAAATTCCTGGGCGTCCATTCAAAGCATCGATTTCCAAACCTGAATCATCGGCAAGGACTGGAATACCAATTGATTTAGCGTATCCGTCTGCTTTTAAACGGGCATTTTCTTCAAACGACAAGCCATTTTCAACTATTTCAACGTCATCATTAATATCTTTCAGCGATTTTACAACAATGCCCTTTTGTTCAAAAATTTGTTTAAATTCTTTTAATTTTCCATCATTTTTCGTGGCAATCAAAATTTCATTATTCATTCTAATTTCTCCTAGTCAATTTTAACTTCTTCAACTCTTAGATCTTGATTTAAGAATGTCCGCGCTATTTCTTCAAAATTCTTAATATTACCCGTTGAATAATATTGATCCTGCGCTTTAGGACCTTCTGCATGTTGAAGCGCTTGTTTTGTTAAAATTTCAATTAATTGGTGAACGGTCTCCACTCCTGGATCTACTAAAGTAACATCAGGCCCAACGGCTGCTTGGATACCTTCTTCTAAAAGCGGAAAATGAGTGCAGCCTAAAATCAAAGTATCAATTTGATCTTGCCTAAACTCAGCTAGTTTTTCATTCATAACTTTTTGAGCTGCCGTTGTATGAAGTTCATTTTTTTCAGCAATTTCTACAAATTCTTGGCATGCTACCGGATAAGCGCGTAATTTGGTATTAATTTCAGCTAAAGCCTTTGGGTAAGCCTCAGATTTAATTGTGCCTAGTGTAGCAATAACTCCAATTTTTTGATTTTTAGTTTGCCTATTAGCTGCAATTGCGCCAGGTAAAATCACCCCAATTACTGGGATGGGTAATTCAGCTTGTAAAACCGCTAACGCCGCGTTGGTCGCAGTATTACATGCAATCACTAGCGCCTTAATATTTTTAGTCATTAAAAATGACGCCATCTGTCGTGAAAATTCAACGACTTCTGCTGTGGGACGAGGACCATACGGCATTCTTGCTTCATCTCCAATAAAGATAATTTCTTCATTAGGTAACAGTTTTTGAGCTGTTTTGACAACTGTCAGACCACCGACGCCTGAATCCATAAAACCAATTGGACGATTATCCATTTTAATTCCCCCACTAAATAAAATTATACATACATCCATAATACTAAATTTCAGTACAAAAAGGGAGCATGTTACCCACCTAACTCTATAAAAAAAGAAACCAATTATTGATAAATTGGTTTCTACTTAACCTCAATTTAATTAAATGTATTGGTCTAAAATCTTAGCTAATTGTTCTTTAGAATGGTATCCCACGATTGAATCAACGACTGCTCCGTCTTTTTTTACCAAGAGTGTTGGGATACTCATAATTCCAAAGTTTCTTGCTGTTTCAGGGTTTTGATCAACATCCATCTTAGAAAATGAAACTTTATCGCCCATTTCATCAGCAAGTTGTTCAACTACAGGTGATTGCATCCGACAAGGTCCACACCATGTAGCCCAAAAATCAGTTAGTGTTACGCCAGTATTTGTTTTTTCTTCAAAATTTGCATCTGTAATAGCTTCAACCATTCTAATTACCCTCTTTCACAATTTGTTACGTTAACTATACCAGTCTTTGCGTAGCAAATGAAATAATTAGCTTACATTTTATAAGGATTATTTAAAATGAACAATCGTGGCACCATTTCCACCAGCATTCGCAGGTGCGTATTCAAAAGCTTTAATTCGACGATTATTCTTAAGATACTTGGTAATCCCACTTCTAAGTGCCCCAGTTCCTTTTCCATGAACAATCGTTACCTCGTCATAACCTGCTAACAAAGCAGCATCAATGTAGCGATCGGTTTCAGTCAGTGCTTCTTCATAACGTTTTCCACGTAAATCTAAGGTTGTTTTAACTCCCGCAGAAGCCGTTCTTTGAACTGAGTTATGAACTCGTCGCTTGACCGTCTTATCCGGTTTAACTTTTTCCAGTTCATCAACGGCAACCTTCATTTTCATAATTCCCATTTGGACTTCCCAATGTTTTTTATCAACTTGCCGAAGAAGTTCCCCACGTTGTCCATAAGTTAAGACCACTACTTCATCATTTTCATGGAATTTTTGAGCTTCTTTAGCACGTCGTAAAACTTTATTACGTTTAAGGTTAGTATCCTGATGAAGGGCGTTAATTTTACTTTTAGCGTCGATTAAATCATTTTCCTTAAAACTTCCTGTGGAATGTTCTAACTTACGTAGACGTTTAATAATGCGGTCTGCTTCGGCCTGACTATCATTCACAATTCGGTTTGCATCTTCTTTAGCACTCTCAATTAAATTGCTCCGTTGCGAATTTAGGCTATCGACTCCCTTGACCAAGGTTTGGTGGTACTCCTCGGCTTGTTTAAGTAATTCCACAGCTTGTTGATTAATTTTTTGAGCTCGTTTTTGACGAGTCGTTAAATCTTTAATCATATTGTTCAAATCTTGGCTATCTTGGTCAACTAGCCCCCGAGCTTGACTGATGATATCACTATCTAAACCTAAACGTTTTGAAATTTCAAAAGCGTTACTCTGACCAGGAATTCCTAATAATAACTTATAGGTAGGCTGCAAGGTATCAACATCGAATTCCATACTAGCATTAATGGTACCCATTCTTTCATATCCATAAGTCTTTAATTCTGGATAATGGGTGGTAGTCATTGAAACAGCCCCCGTACTGCGAACTTTATCTAAAATAGCAATCGCAAGTGCAGCCCCTTCTTTAGGATCTGTTCCGGCACCCAATTCATCAAATAATGCCAAGGAACGTTCATTTAAATTGCCTAAAATTCGAATTGTATTATCCATATGGGAAGAGAACGTACTCAAATTTTGTTCGATGGATTGCTCATCCCCAATATCAGCAAATATTTCCTCAAAAATCCGAACCGTACTATTCTCATTAGCTGGAATAAACATTCCCGACTGTGCCATTAATTGAAGGAGTCCCACCGTTTTTAAGGTGATGGTCTTACCACCGGTATTAGGTCCAGTAATCACGAGTGTCTCATACTCTCCACCTAGTCTAATATCGTTGGAAACTACCTTTTTTTGGTCAATCAAAGGATGCCTTGCTTCTCGTAGGTTAATTTCATTGGACGCTGAAATTTGCGGTTCAGTTGCTTTTAGTTGATGAGCATACTGGGCCTTAGCATTTAGTAAATCTAAATGGCCCAAAATGCGACTATTATCTTTTAATGTATCTGTGTAAGGAGCTACTAATGCACTAAGTTCTTGTAAGATGCGTTGCTCTTCATGGACTTCTGCTACTTGGTTTTGTCGTAATTCATTATTCAAATCCACTACTGATTCAGGTTCAACGTATAATGTTTGTCCTGATGAACTTTGATCATGGACTACTCCACCAAATTTAGAACGATATTCAACACGAGCTGGAATAACATAGCGTTCGTTTCGGATAGTCACGATTGGTTCACTTAAATACTTAACATTATTTCCACGTGTGAATTTTTCCATTCGTGAACGCACATCACTCTCGATACGGGTAATGGAAGCACGAATCCGTCTTAGTTCGCTTGAAGCGGAATTCAACAAATGACCGTTTCCTTCAATTGAATTACTTAAACGTTCTTCAACTTCAGGAATAGTTACTAGTTGCTCAATCACTTGATCTAGTGCAATGATTTCAATTTCTTCATTTTCTAAATCATCGAAAAAGTTAATTACCGTTCGTGTAGCTCTTAGAATTCTACCAATTTGAGCCAATTCTTGACCGTTTAAAGCAGCATCAATCTTCAAACGTTGAAGTGCCTCTGTCACATCTTCAAGCCGCGGAACTGGAATACCATTCTTTAAACGATAAATATTAACTGCATCTAGTGTTTGTTTTAAGGCGTTTCGTACTTCAGTTTCATCGCTACTTGGTACTAGCTCACGTAACTCTTTTGTTCCATTTTCAGTAGCTATAAACTGCCGAATAGATTGTTTAATCTTGTCATACTCTAAAACATCTAAAATTTTCTTATTCATATCAATCTCATTTCATTTCAAATCAAAAACGGCCCGCTCGCCGATAGATAATATCTCATCGTCAAACAAGGACCGTTTCTAGGAAATTAATCTTGGTCTTGATCACCAAGGAATGTATTCAAGACTTCTTCGACCATATCCCATTCTTCATCAGATTCAATTGGAATCAATTCCCCTTCACCTAAGTCGTGATTTTCATCAGGCATAAAGGCATAAGCTTGAATATCAACCTCTTCATCTGCTTCTGCTTCTGATGGGTAAAGTAAGACGTATGAACGACCATAGTCCTCTGAATCAAACGTAAATAGTACGTTATACAATTCTTCATTTCCGTGTTCGTCAACAAGTGTAATTTTTTGTTCTTCGTTATCCATATGCTTGTCCTCACTTTAATCTATCGATTAATTTTCCATGTCCGTTTAAGTAGTTTTCTAAAATCAGGCTAGCTGCTAATTTATCAATCACTTTTTTTCGCTTTGAACGAGAAGTATCTGCTTGCTCAATCAACATGCGCTCAGCTTCCACAGTCGTTAGCCGTTCATCTTGAAAATCGATGGGTAATCCAAAAGTTTCTTCCAATAACTTACCATAGTTACGTGCTGCTTCAACTCTTGGTCCCTCAGTGTTATTCATATTTTTAGGCAAGCCTAATACGAAACCTACAACATCATATTCTTTTACTAATTCTTTAACGCGTTCAATCCCGAAGATTTCTTCATCTTCATTGATTGGAACAATCTCGACACCTTGAGCAGTCCATCCTAACTGATCACTAACTGAAATTCCGACTGTTCTTGAACCGACATCCATTCCCATTAATCTCATTAATTTTCTTCCTTTTTGCTATCAGCGATTTGTTCAGATAGATAGTATCGAACGAGTTCTTCGATAATCTCATCGCGCTGATGTTTCCGAATCAAATTACGAGCATCATTCAACCGTGGAATGTATGCCGGATCACCTGAAATTAAATAACCAACGATCTGATCAATAGGGTTATATCCCTTCTCTTCAAGAGCATCGTAGACTGTTTTTAAAGTTTCTCTGACATCGTTTTGCTTATTATCGCCAAAGTCAAAGAACATTGTTTCATCAAGTTTTCCCACTGTTAGCACCCCTCTTCACATACTAGTCCTAATTTTACTTTATTAGCACCTAAATCACAATGAATGGAGCTTCTCGTAACTAACTCGTAATATTATCCATTTTGACTTTCTAGCCATTCTCGAGCGGCTTGCAAAGCAGCCTTGATATTATCCGGATTAGAACCACCGGCTTGAGCCATGTTCGGACGTCCACCACCGCCACCGTTTACTTTAGGTGCGATTGCTTTGATTAAATCTCCTGCTTTAAGACCTTTTTTAACAAAATCATCTTTGACAGCAGCAATTAAATTAGCCTTTTCACCAATCTTAGCAGCTAAGACTAGGACATCGGATTGATCTTTATTTTTCCAATCATCAGCCATTTGACGTAATTGATCCATTCCTGAAACTTGAACATCAGCAGCAATTAAACGCACTCCGTTAATTTCCACCATTTCATCGCCGATATTAGCAGCTTGGGATTTAGCAATCTTAGCTTCTAATTGGCTAATTTTTTGTGTCAATGCTTTAACATTTGATTGAAGTTGTTCAGTCTTAGTAGGAACATCTTTTAATTGAGCACTCTTCAAAAGACCAGCTGTTTGCTTCAAAAGGTTTTCTTCAGTATTTAAGAATTCAAGTGCGGCCTGTGAAGTTACAGCTTCAATTCGGCGAACGCCAGCTCCCACACCGGATTCTGAAACGATCTTAAAGAGTCCAATTTCATTAGTATTCTTGACATGGGTCCCCCCACAAAATTCTTTTGAATAATCGCCAATACCAACAACGCGTACCTTTTTACCATATTTATCATTAAACAAGGCAATGGCGCCCATCTTCTTACCAGTTTCAAGGTCCGTTTCAACCGTTGTTACTGGAATTTCATCATAAATTTTTTCGTTAATAATTTTTTCGACCCGATCCAAGTCTTCGTTAGTTACTTGTCCAAAATGCGTAAAATCAAAACGTAAATAACCTGGTTCAACTAACGAACCTGCTTGTTGTGTATGATCGCCCAAAATATCACGTAGCGCTTGGTCTAATAAATGAGTAGCTGTATGGTTCTTTTCAACTTTCAAATGGAAAGCTCGGTTAACTTCTAATGTATAAGCTGCTCCGCTGTGCATCTTCTTTAAAGCTTTAATAGTATGCAAGTTTTGACCATTAGGTGCATGTTGAACATCAATCACTTCCGCCACAATTTCGCCATTGGCATCCCTAATTTCACCTTGATCCGCAACTTGTCCACCCATTTCAGCATAGAAAGGTGTGATATTAAATAAGACGCGGGCTTCACCCGGTTCTACAATATCTGTTAATTTCCCATCCTGAATTACATTTTCAAGGATTGCATTATCAACTCGAAGAGTATCATAACCAACATATTTACTTTCAGTCTTTAAATCCGTTAATAAATCAGATTGAACTCCCATTGATTTTTCTGTTGATCGAGCCGAACGGGCACGTTCTTTTTGCTTCTGCATTTCATCTTCAAAGCCTGCTTCGTCAACTTTGAGCCCCTTATCACTAGCATATTCTTTAGCTAGTTCTAGTGGGAAACCATAAGTATCGAACAAACGAAAGGCATCAAATCCAGAAATTGTGTCGGAGCCCTTAGTCTTAGTTTCATCAATAATTGTATTTAAAAGTTCTAGTCCGTCTGTAAGTGTTTCGCTAAAACGATCTTCTTCAGATTTAATAACTTTGGCAATATAATCCTGATCAGCCAACACTTCTGGATAGTAATCCTTCATAATTTCGCCTACAACTGGAACCATCTTGTAAAGGAAGGTTTCATTTACCCCCAGTTGTTTACCATGCATAACCGCACGACGTAATAAGCGACGAATAACGTATCCACGTCCCTCATTAGAAGGAATAGCTCCATCACCAATAGCAAACGTAATAGCCCGTGCATGGTCAGCAATTACCTTAAATGAGATATCACTTTCTTTATTTTCTCCATACTTTTTACCACTAAGTTTTTCAACTTCATGGATAATTGGTAAGAATAAATCTGTTTCAAAGTTAGTGGGGGCATCTTGGAAAACAGAAACAACTCGTTCTAATCCCATCCCCGTATCAATATTTTTATGTGGAAGTGGTTCATAAGTTCCATCTGGCTTATGGTTAAATTGTGAAAATACAATATTCCAAATTTCAAGCCAGCGTTCATTTTCTCCACCAGGATAATTCTCTGGATCGTCATCTTCAAGATTATTAAACGCTTCACCGCGATCATAGAAAATTTCTGAATCAGGACCACTAGGACCCTCACCGATATCCCAGAAATTGTCTTCCACTTTCACAATATGGCTAGGATCAATTGGTGTTTCTAACCATATTTTTTTAGCTTCTTCATCCTTAGGATAGACGGTAACATACAATTTTTCTGGGTCCATGCCATACCATTCTTTGGATGTTAGCAATTCCCAAGCCCAATGAATAGCTTCTTCTTTAAAATAATCTCCTACTGAAAAGTTACCCAACATTTCAAACAAAGTATGGTGACGAGCCGTATGACCCACATTTTCAATATCATTTGTTCGAATACTTTTTTGTGAACTTGTTAGACGAGGTACTTCAGGAACCACACTTCCATCAAAGTACTTTTTCATGGTAGCAACCCCAGAATTAATCCATAACAAAGTTGGATCATCTTGCGGTACTAATGAGGCACTGGGTTCAATGATGTGACCTTTACTCTTGAAAAAATCTAAATACATTCGACGAATTTCACTACTTGACTTTCTTTCCATTATTTCCTCCTAAAATAAAAAACACCATTGCGTGTAAAATAATAAAGACGCGACTGCGCGGTACCACTTTACTTGCAACGATGTTTAATCGTATACCTCTTAAGTCTCATTAACGCTGAGAAAACGATTCATTAACTTGAGTAGCATAGAAACTTCCCTTCACCCTTCACACCAGCCAGAATGTCTCTTGCACTAAGGGGTTAGCTCCTACATATCTCAAATGATTTTAAAAATATTACAGCTAATTATAGAAAATCAACTTTAAAATGTCAATTTATCTTCGCTTATTTCGTGATTGTTTTATCTTAGCCTTTTTGGCTTCACGAACTGCTTGATGTTGTTCCATACGACGATCACGAATTTCTTTTTCTGAAATTGCTTTGCGAATTCGACGCTTGTAACCTGGTTTAACCTTTTTCTTCTTTTTCTTAACCATCCCAATCATGGTTGGGTCAAGTTTCTTTTGACTCAGACGACGCGTCTGACGACGATCACGATCGTACGTATCAACTAATTCGTTGTTTCGAATCTGTTGAGGTAAGAATGTAATTCCCATCTTTTCGACATCAGCTACTTTGTCTTCTTCATTAGGCATATATAAGGTAATTGCGGTTCCTGACATACCATTTCGACCAGTACGACCCACTCGATGGATAAAGAATTCAAGGTCTGTCGGAATATCATCATTAATTACTAGTGAAACTCCATCAATATCGATTCCACGAGCAGCCAAATCAGTTGCTACAACGTATTGATAACGAAGACGATGAATATCCTTCATAATTCGTTTACGTTCACGTGGTTGGATACCACCATGAATTTTAGCAACATCGAGTCCCTGAGCTTTAAGATAATCGGTCAACTCATCAGCACGTTCCTTAGTGTTGGTGAAAACTAAAGCTAGATAGGGCTCTCCCATAGTCAATAATTTATAAATTAAATTATTTTTGCCAGAACTCTTAGTTGAAATCAAGATATTCTTGATGGTAGGGCTAATAGTTGTTTCGGTAGGAATCTCTTCAATTACCGGATGATCCATATACTTCTTCAAAAATACATTTAGCCGTTGTGGAATGGTAGCTGAGAAAACCAAAATTTGCAGCTTAGATGGCATTGCAGCAGCAATTTGATCTACCGCGTTTAAAAATCCCATATCTAAGGTCATATCAGCTTCGTCAATAACCATATACTTCACTTGACGGAAGTTCAAGGCCCGTTCCTTTAACAAGTCCAAAACTCGTCCTGGTGTACCAATGATGATAGCTGGTTGATGATGTCCTAATTTTTCAACTTGACGTTTCTTATCAGTTCCACCAACGTAATTGCCAATTTCAATCTTAACTTCTGAAGCTGAGGCTAATTGCTTAGCATCTTCATAAATTTGATAAGCCAATTCACGACTAGGTGTCGTAATTACTGCTTGAATTGCATTTAATTCCGGATCGATATTGTTAAAAATTGGTAAAAGAAAAGCATGGGTTTTACCACTCCCCGTTTGAGATTGTCCGACAACACTCTTTCCATCAGCAATAAGTGGAATCACTTTATCCTGTACAGGGGTAGGTGTCTTAAAATTAATCTCATCTAAAGCCGTCATTAAAAATGGTTTTAGATTAAACTTCTGAAATTCGTTCATTAAATACTCCTTGTCTAAACCAATTGATCTAATTCACTTACAATTTGGTTAACTTCTTCAATGTTAGCTGCCTTCGCACCACTAGCTAATGGATGACCACCGCCGTCGTGTTTCTTTGCAAGTTCGTTGATCACTGGACCCTTTGAACGAAGTCGAACACGGTAAGAGTGATCATCTTGTTCAACAAAAATTGCCCAGCATTTAACCGTTGTAATATGACCTGGTAGTGAAACAATTCCAGCTGTTCCAGCGTCCTTCAAATCAAACTTATCCAAAGCTTCTTTACTTAAAACAATATGGGCAGCCCCATTAGCCTTAATTTGAAGGTTGTCATATACGTATGATGATAAATGAGCTACTGATTCTGGTATTTCGTCTAACGTCTGATTAACAGCTACCATGTCAAAGCCAGTTTCCATTAAACCAGCTACTACACTATGCGTATGTGCACTAGTAGCTGCATACATAAAGCGTCCAGTATCTCCCACGATTCCCGCATAGAGATCTCTAGCCGCGTCTGCTGTCAGCGTTAATTGGTCCTTGAAGCGATTATAGAAATCAAAAACTAATTCTGAACTACTTGATGCTTCTTCTTTTACCCACATCAAATCGCCAAATGGGTCATCATTCGGATGATGATCAATTTTAATTAGGAACGCCCCGTTCTCAAAGCGACGATCGTCAATTCTTGGTGAATTGGCCGTATCAATCACTATTACCAATGCATCATCGAAGAAATCACCTTCAATTTCATCCATGTTACCCAACCAACTCAAACCATCGATTTGTTTTCCAACCACTTTGATTTGTTTATGGGGAAAAGATGCTTGTAAAATTTTGGCGAGTCCAACTTGTGATCCAATGGCATCGGGATCGGGACGTTGATGACGATGAATAATAATTCGGTTATATTTTTTGATTTGTTCTAAAATTTTTTCAAGTGTGTCCATTACAGCCTCATTTATCCTACTCATTAAATTTTTATCAATATAAGTTTAATACTTTATTATTAGCGCTCTTAAGCATATCACAAAATCACTCTGAGTGCTTAAACAGTGGTAAAGAAACTTCTTGAAAATTTTGATCCGTTAAGTTGGTTAGTGTAATCCCTAATAAGCGAATCCCCCGCGAAATATCAGCAATTTCATCCAAAATCTGTTTAGCATAAAAATAATAGGTTTCAACATCATTTTGGAAAAATTCGTCCAATGTGATTCGTTTAGTTAACGTTTCAAAATCACCATATCTTAGTTTCAATACAATGGTTTTGCCGTGTTTCTGTCTTTTCAAAACTGCGCGAAATAGATTCTTAGCAATTACCCGAAGTCGCTCTTCAACCTCCATCTCAGTGGTGAGCAACTTTCCATACGTTTCTTCTTTGCCAATTGATTTTCTTTCACGCAAGTATTCGACTGGGCGATCATCTTGTCCGCGAACCCAACGAAACAAGGTGTACCCAAATTTTCCAAAGTAATGAATTAAATCATTTTCAGACATCTTGATTAAATCCGCACCTTGAAAAACACCTAGCTCGTGCATTTTAGGCACTGTTTTTTTGCCAACCCCTCTAAACCGTTCGATTGGAATATTCTTTAGAAACTCAGCAACGTCATCTTTTTCGATGATTGCCACACCTACCGGCTTGGAATATTCGGAAGCCATTTTAGCCAGAAATTTATTGTATGAAATTCCCGTAGAGCAGGTTAATTGGGTTTCATTAAAGATAACTTTCTGAATTTCATGAGCAATCAACACAGCGTCACCAAGCCCCTTTTTATCTTCTGAAACATCTAAATAGGCCTCATCAAAGGCAACGGGTTCAATCTTATCGGTATACTCGTGAAAAATTTGATGAATTTGTTCCGAAACTGCACGATATTTAGTGAAGTCCGGATCTTTAAAAATCGCCTCTGGACAAAGTTCTAAAGCTTTCATAGCCGGCATCGCAGAATGGACACCAAATTGCCGTGCAATATAGTTTGCCGTTGTGACAACCCCATGTCCTCCAGTAAGGCGCGGATCATGAGCTACCACCAAAGGCTGGGTTTTGAACTTGGGGTTATCTCGCATCTCAATTGAAGCATAAAAGGCGTCCATATCAACATGAATTATCTTACGAGAATCATCAATGTTGATCGGAGTTAAAACTTCTGTTTCCATTATTAGCTGCGTGGATTAAAAACCCATTTACGTCCATCATCAGCTAGAAGTTGCATAGCTGCTTCAGGTCCCATACTACCACTTGCATAGTTTGGAAATGCGGGTTCTTCTTCATCCCAAGCCTCGCGGACTACATCCATAATCTTCCATGCTTGGCTAACTTCATGCCAATGTGCAAAATTAGTCTTATTTCCCATTAAAGCATCGCGAATCAAACCTTCGTAAGCATCTGGAATTTGAGCCTTTTCAGTGGCTGTCTTACGATAACGTAAATGAACTGGGGAAAGGTTGTAACCTTGGTTTCCAGTCTTTGTATTAAATTCTAGTGTAAACCCTTGATCAGGTTCAATATGCATAGTCAAAACATTGGTCTTTAATTTTTCTGACGCGTCTTTAGCAAAAATGTTTTGATCATCATTTTTAAATACAATGTTAATCTGAGTTGATTTTTTAGTTAATCGTTTCCCAGTACGAATATAAACTGGTACACCATCTAATGACGGATTATGTGTAATTAATTTACCGGCAACGAAAGTTTCAACAGTTGATTGATTATCCGTACCTTCTTCATCTCGGTATCCAAGTTGTGTATTAGCCTCATCTGCACCGTATTGGCCACGAATGAAATATTTTTTAGCTTCTTCTTTGGTATACATTTGGATATTTTCCAAAGCTTCAATTTTCTTGTCACGTAAATGTTCTGAATCAAAAACATCTGGCCGTTCCATTGTAAGTAACGAAACAATTTGCATAATATGATTTTGGACCATATCCCGCATTGCCCCAGCTGTTTCATAGTATCCAGCCCGTTCTTCGACACCAAGTGATTCAGATAGGGTAATCTGAATGTTATCAATATGTTCTTTATTCCAAAGCGAGTTGAACAATGCGTTCCCAAACCGTAATCCAGCAATTGACTGGATCGGTTCCTTACCTAAATAATGATCAATTCTAAAAATCTGTTCTTCTTTAAAGGAACCCGAAATTGAATCGTTCAATTCTTTAGCACTGGGATAGTCACGTCCGAAGGGTTTTTCGATAATTAATCGGTTAAAACCATTTCCCTTTGTAAGTAAAGCTTGATCTTTCAGATGGCCGGCAATTGTTCCAAAGAATCTTGGTGCCATTGCTAAATAAAAAATACGATTTCCTTGAAGATCATACTTTTCATCCAATTCATCTGCTAATTTACGTAAAGCTACATAATGATCGACATCATCAACATTATGTGATTGATAGTAGAAATGGCTTGCAAATTTGCGAGGTAGGTCATCGTTAGTCCGACCAGAATCACGGCCTGCGTCTTCAATTGCACTCATAACTACTTCATGGTAGTGATCGTTAGACCACGGACGGCGTGCTGTACCAATTACAGCAAAATCCTCTTTTAAATATCCTTTTTCGTATAAATTAAATAACGCCGGATATAATTTTCGATAAGCTAAGTCGCCTGTTCCGCCAAAAATAATAAATAAAGCCTTTTGATTCATTTTTATAACCCCGCTTTCGCTTTTCATATAGATTAATTATCTACCATTTTAAAACTTCAAACAAGAAAAAAAAGACCCACGAATTAAAATTCGCGGTCTAAGTTTGAAAAATTATTCTTCTTTTTCAGTTGTTTCTTCAGGTTCGGCTTCCTTTACGGGAGCTTCTTCTTTAGTTTCAGTTGTTTCAGTTGTCGTAAGAGCCTTCTTTTCGACCCGCATGATTGCCATACGATCAAAAACTAGGTAAATACCATCACAATCTAAAGTAACAGTTTTTTCCTCTTCATTAATTGAATCAACCACCCCATGAAGACGACCAATTGTTACAACATTGTCTCCAACGTTCAATTGATTCATCATTTCTTGGCGCTTTTGTTGTTGTTTACGTTGTGGTCTGATCATCATGAAGTACATCAATCCAATGATTAAAACAAAGAAAATGATTGAACTCATTCCGAAACCACCATTTGCAGCTGCTAATAACATTTTTTCACCTCACTAAAGTCGTCTAAGTATACTGTACCAAAAATACGTTTTCTAAACCAGTACTCTTAGAAATTCTTACTATTTTCCTTATTATATCCGTATTCTTCAAAGAAGTTTTGTCTAAACTCAAGTAAATTATCATCCATAATAGCTTGACGCACATCTTTCATCAAATGAACTAAGAAATAGACATTATGAATACTGGTTAGTCGAAGACCAAAAGTTTCGTCGGTCTTAATTAGATGGCGAATATAGGCCCGAGTGTAGTTGCGACAAGTATAGCATTGACAATTATCATCAATTGGTGTGAAATCACGCGCGTATTTAGCATTTTTAACTACTAAACGACCATGACTCGTCATACAGGTACCATTTCGGGCAATGCGGGTTGGTAATACACAATCAAACATATCTACCCCACGAAGAACACCATCAATCAAAGCATCTGGCGAACCTACTCCCATTAAATAACGGGGCTTATTTTCGGGAATCAATTGCGTTGTGAAATCCAACACCCGATTCATTTCTTCTTTAGACTCTCCTACTGAAAGTCCTCCGATTGAATATCCAGGGAAATCCATACTAACTAAATCTTTAGCACTTTGTCTTCTTAAATCTTCGAAACCGGCACCTTGAATAATCCCAAAAAGGCCTTGGGTTTCTGGGTTACGATGAGCTTTCAAACCACGTTCGGCCCAACGGCTAGTTCTTTCGACCGAATGTTTAACATAGTCATAACTCTCAAAATAAGGCGGGCATTCATCGAAACTCATCATGATATCTGGACCCAGATCATTTTCAATTTGAATAGCCTTTTCCGGTGAAAGGAACATGTTTGCTCCGTTAAGCTCGTTTTTAAAGTGCACCCCTTCTTCAGTGATATCCCGTAATTTCGCTAAAGAAAATACCTGAAATCCACCTGAATCAGTTAAGATTCCCTTTTTCCAGTTCATAAATTGGTGAAGACCACCACCTTCTTTAACAATATCTTCACCTGGTCGCACCCATAAATGATAGGTATTCGACAAAATAATGTCTGCTCCTAAGTCTTCTAGTTCTTCAGGTGACATGGCTTTGACGGTTGCTTGAGTTCCAACGGGCATAAAAATCGGTGTTGGAAAAGTACCATGCGGGGTGATTATTTCACCTAGACGTGCTCCTGTATGCTTATCGGTTTTAATTAATCGGTATTTAATTGCAGGTTCCAATGTATTTCTCCATTCATAGTTCTTTATTTAATAAACATTGCGTCACCAAAGCTAAAGAAACGATATTTTTCTTCAATCGCATGTTGGTAAGCATTTAAAATATTTTCTCTTCCCGTAAAGGCCGCTACTAGCATTACCAAAGTTGATTTTGGTAAATGGAAATTAGTTATAAAAGCGTCAACCACTTTCCATTCATAACCTGGTTTAATAAAAATATCTGTCCAACCACTATCAGCTTTAATTTCTCCATTAAACTTAGAGCCAATTGTTTCAAGCGTCCGAATTGAAGTTGTTCCCGTAGCCACAATTCTTCCACCCTGCTTCTTCACTTCATTCAAGGCTGCCGCTGATTCTTCAGAAAGTTGATAAAACTCACTGTGCATCTTGTGATCTTCAATATTATCTTCATCCACAGGTCGGAAAGTTCCTAGTCCAACATGCAATGTCAAATAAACTAATTTGATGCCCTTTTGTTCAACCTTTTCTAGTAGTTCTTTAGTCCAGTGTAATCCAGCCGTTGGAGCTGCTGCTGAACCTGGTTCTTTAGAATAAACGGTCTGATAACGTTCTGGATCATCTAATTTTTCTTTGATGTATGGAGGTAACGGCATTTCTCCTAGCTTTTCCAAAACTTCCATGAAAATTCCATCATAATCAAAGACAATCTCACGTCCACCATGTTCTAATTCTTTGGTAACTGTCGCTGTCAAGGCACCATCACCAAATATAATTTTGGTTCCAGTTTTTGCTCGTTTAGCAGGTTTAACGAGCGTTTCCCAGCGGTCGCCTTCAATATTGTGTAATAGTAGAACTTCAAAGTGACCACCCGTTTTGTCCTTAATTCCGTAAATACGAGCCGGCATTACTCGTGAATTATTCATAACGACTGCATCACCAGGATTTAATTGGTCGATAATATCGTAAAAATGTTTATCTTCCATTGCTCCTGTTTCGTGGTCTAACACAAGTAAACGAGATTCATCGCGTTCTTTAATTGGAGTTTGGGCAATTAATTCATGTGGTAAGTCATAATTAAAATCTTCAGTAGTTAGTGTCATTTTCAATTCCTCATTTATTCATATATTGATCAATTAAGCCTAGATGTTCGTAGGCACGTTCTGTAACCATCCGGCCTCGAGGCGTCCTTTTCAGGAATCCAATTTGAAGCAAGTATGGTTCATACATTTCTGAAATAGTATCTGGTTCTTCACCGATATTAGCTGCAATGGTGGAAATTCCTACCGGACCGCCTCCATAGAGCTCGATCATAGTAGTTAGAACTTTTTTATCAGTCCGATCTAGTCCACGATTATCTACTTGAAGTAATTTCAAGGACTGACTAACCAATTGGCGATCAATTTGTCCATCATTTTCTACTTCAGCAAAATCTCGGATTCGTTTTAACAGACGATTCGAAATTCGCGGTGTTCCTCGTGAGCGACTAGCAATTTCGTACGCCCCTTGATCGTCAATATGCGAGTTAAAAATACCCGCAGAGCGTCGAACAATGTTAGCTAAATCCGCTTCATTATAGTAATTCATATGTTCAACAATTCCAAAGCGATCTCGTAATGGAGCTGAGAGTAAGCCCGCTCTAGTAGTCGCTCCAATCAAAGTGAAAGGTGGTAAAGGAAAATGAATTGGATGTGCAGTTGGTCCTTGTCCGACAACAATATCAACAAAGAAATCTTCCATGGCTGAATAGAGCATTTCCTCCACCACTTTAGGTAATCGATGAATTTCATCAATAAATAAAACGTCACCAGGTTGTAGCTCATTCAAAAGAGCTACTAAATCACCCGGTTTTTCAATGGCTGGTCCACTAGTCGTTCGAATCTGAACGTTCATTTCATTAGCAATAACCATCGCTAAAGTCGTTTTCCCTAGTCCAGGGGGGCCATATAAAAGAACATGATCTAGTGCTTCTTCGCGATTTTTGGCTGCGGCAATATATACTTCAAGCTCATGTTTAATCTGATCCTGACCAATATATTGATGCAATGTTTGAGGCCTTAACGACAACTCTTCATTTTCTTCGTCTGGACTTTGAACTTCCGCAGAAGTAATCCGTTCATCTTCCATCAACTTGTCTTATCCTTTCATCAATAATTTTAATCCCGAACTAATATACTGATCAGTTGTCCGATCAGTTTGTTCACTCAATTTCTTAGTTAATTTCTTAACCTCTTTTTCAGAATAACCTAATGCAATCAAAGCTTCTAGAGCTTCATCTAGAGCTTGGTTTGAAGTAGTTGATAAATCAAAAAGGGTTCCTACTTCATTTTCAACCGCCACTTTGCCCTTCAAATCTAGAATGATTTGTTGAGCAGCCTTAGGACCAATCTTAGGGAACTTTTTGAGATAACTTACATCATCATTATTAATCGCATTAATCAACCCTGTATGATCATCGTTCGCTAAAATAGCCAACGCACTTTTCGGACCAATCCCCTTAACTTTTAATAAATTAAGAAAAAGTTCTTTATCTTCAGCTTTTTTAAATCCATATAAAGTTTGATCATTTTCTGAAACAGCTTGATGAACAAAAACTTTCTGTTTAGCATCTAGTTCAAAACTATATGGATTAGCCACGTTAACTAAAAATCCAACTCCATTGACATCAACAACAATATAAGCTGGATTAACGTTAACGACGACTCCATCTAAATATTCATACATTTATAAATCCTCATTTCAAAACGTTTGTTCGCATTCAGTTAATTGTATCACATCTCATCTTCCATCAAGTCAGAATGGTGTGGATCTTGAATTCTTTTAAACATTTTCTCCATGTCTGTCGTTGAAAAATGTACTAGTACTGGACGACCATGAGGACAATTAAATGGATTTTCAGCCTTAGCGATGTCTTTTAATAATTGTTTAGCTTGTGGTTCATCTAAATGATGATTGGCTTTAATAGCTCGTTTACAACTCATCATGATGGCGGTTGCTTCCCTAAATTTAGCTACCGTCATTGAGCTATCATTTAAAACATAATCAACCATTTCTTTAACGGTGTCTTCCTCTTGCCCTTTTTTGAACCACGTTGGATGATGTCTAACGATAAACGTATTTTTCCCGAATTCTTCTAAAAACAATCCACACGACTCTAAGACTGTTTGCTTTTCTTTAATTCGGATAGCATCCGTAGTTGAATAATCTAAGTAAATTGGCACTAGTAAGTCCTGTTGATCATCACTGACCTCTCCAATTTGAACTCGATAATATTCATAATTAATACGTTCCTGCGCTGCATGTTGATCAATAATGTAGAGACCATCCTCAGCTTCGGCAAACAAATATGTTCCGTGCATTTGTCCAATGTAAGTCAAAGTTGGAAAACGTTGTACGGCATCTTTCTCTTTTAATTCAGGCTGATCCCCGTCTTCAACCGTATTGTTAACTACTGCATCGTTAGCGTATTTGGTTTTAAATTCGGCAATGGTATCAGATTTTAAATCTTGGCGACTATTAATAACAATTGGTTCAGGTTCCACATATCGATCCGAGATATTTACTTCTTTTTCAACTTCGTCGTTATCTGTATCTGGAATCGTTACATGATCCTGTTCCATCTCAAAAGAACCCGATATGGCCATCCGAGCTAAGTCAAGTTGTTCACTTGAACTTACTTTTACACGTGACTTTTTTAAATTGTCTACTGCATCCGGAATCAAATTTTTATCTGCAAGTTCATTAAAAACGGCTTTGGAAATTAAATCTAACAGTGTCTGTTCTTCACTGATGCGCACCTCTTGTTTAGTTGGATGCACATTTACATCTACTAAAATTGGATCAGTTTTAATATTCAAAACTGCTACTGGATAACGACCAACCATTAATTTTGAACCATAACCATCAATAATAGCCTTACTGATTTGGAAATTTTTGATATACCGTCCATTAACTAGAACCGTGATATAGCTGCGATTTGCCCTAGTGAATTCTGGTAAACTAATATAACCATCAATCGTAAAGTCAATATTTTGTTCTTTAACATGTACCATTTTTTGAGCATTTTTGGCACCATAAATGTTAGCTAAAACTTGTTGAATATTTCCGTTTCCTGAGGTTCGCATTAGCTCACGCTCATTATTTTGTAGTGAGATAGCTACTTCTGGGTAACTTAGTGCAATTCGATTGACAATATCCGTAATTTTAGATAATTCTGTTTGGAGCGATTTTAAGTACTTTAACCGTGCTGGAGTATTGAAAAATAGATCCTGTACAGTAATATCCGTACCTTGGCGACTTTGAGCATCACCGCTATCTTCTAATTTGCCACCCCGGTAATGAATCTTTTTACCCGGTCCATCAGTTGTAGCTGTCAACATTTCAACATCTGCAATTGAAGCAATACTAGGTAGGGCTTCCCCTCGAAAACCCAAAGTCCCCACCTTAAATAAGTCTGAACGCGACGAAATCTTACTCGTAGCATGTCGTTTAAAAGCAATCTCAACTTGATTTGCATCAATTCCACTACCATTGTCAATAATTCGAATCATCTTTAACCCAGACTCTTCAAGCAAAATATCAATTCGAGAACTACCAGCATCGATAGCATTTTCAACTAATTCTTTAACCACTGAAGCTGGACGTTCAACAACTTCACCCGCTGCAATCTGATCCGCTAAAATTTCACTTAACTCATGTATTTCTGCCAAAAATAATCGCCTCACTTACGAAGTTTCTTTTGCCATTTATATAACTGATTCATAACTTCCATGGGAGTCATATCCATTAAATTTAACTGTTCCAGTTGGTTAGCAACTTCTTCTTTAGGACTTGATTTAACCGGCTTAGTAGGTGTTTCAAACAAAGCCATTTGTTCTTCAATCATGGTTGGCGTTTGCTCTGATTCAACCGGAGTTGCTTTGGAGACTGGTGTCTCAACCCCATCAGAATGAGCTTGATCTTTAGCCTCAAGTTTTTCTAAAATGACGGATGCACGTTTTAAAAGTTTATCAGGCATCCCTGCTAGCTTAGCAACATGGATTCCGTATGATTTATCAGCAGGGCCGTCTTCCATTTTATGAAGAAAGACAAGATTACCATTTTGTTCCACTGCTCCAACATGGACATTTTTGAGATGTTCTAGTGATTGATCGAGCTCAGTTAACTCGTGATAGTGAGTCGAAAAAAGCGTTTTAGCATGGACATTTTGATGAATAAATTCAATGATAGATTGAGCTAAAGCCATTCCATCATAAGTGGCTGTACCACGACCAATTTCATCAAAAAGAACTAAACTATTACTGGTTCCATCCTTCAAAGCTCGGTTTGCTTCTTGCATTTCAACCATAAAAGTACTCTGTCCGGAAATTAGGTCATCTGCAGCACCAATTCGAGTAAATATTTGATCAAAAATTGGCAAAGTTGCCTCACTAGCGGCTACAAAACATCCCATCTGAGCCATGATTACGGTCAAAGCAAGTTGCCGCATATAGGTACTTTTACCCGACATATTAGGTCCCGTAATTAAGAGAATGTCTGTATTATCATCCATATCAATATTATTTGGAACATAACTCTGATGTCCCATCACCTTTTCGACAACGGGATGCCGGCCATCTTTAATTTCGATTGCATGATTTTTGGTCATGGTTGGTTTAACAAACTGATATTTTTCACTAACCACCGCAAAGCTCTGTAGGACATCTAATTCGGCCACTTGTTTAGCTAAATCTTGCAGTCTTTCAATTTGTTTTTTGATCAATTCTCGAATTTCTTTAAATAATTGGTATTCCAAATCCGTAGATTTTTGTTCAGCTTCCAGAATAATCCGTTCTTTTTCCTTTAATTCTGGCGTAATGAATCGCTCTGCATTTGTTAAAGTCTGTTTTCTTTCATAACGTCCTTCAGGAATATTAGCTAAATTGGCTCTGGTTACCTCGATATAGTAACCAAAAACTTTGTTATAACCAATCTTCAATGTCTTAATTCCCGTTGTCGCTCTTTCTTGTGCCTGTAAATCCGCAATCCATTTTTTACCATTACGCATTGCATCTCGGTACTCATCTAACTTAGCATGGTAACCATCTTTAATAATATCTCCATCCGTAACAGAAATTGGTGCATCTTCATCAATAGCATTTTGGATTAGCTCAGCAATATCACTAACCGGATCCAAATGTTCTAAAGCATCATCAAAGACCGGCTCACTAAGTTCCTCTAAAATATGACGTACCTTAGGAATTTGAAGTAATGATGTTTTGAGTTGGATTAAATCTCGTCCATTCACGCTACCGAATGCAACGCGACCAGCTAGCCGTTCCAAATCATAAACTTTTGTTAACTCTTCTTGTAAATTACTACGCTCAAAAAAATGATCTACTAAAACCTGAACTCGATCTTGGCGACTAATAATTTCTTTTTTGCGGATTAAGGGACGATCTAACCATTGTTTCAGTAAACGTCCCCCCATCGCCGTTTTAGTCTCGTCCAACAGCCACAGTAATGTTCCTTGTTTTTTTCCTGTACGAATTAAACGAGTTAGTTCCAAATTATACTTGGAAGCATGGTCCATTCTCAAAAAGAAAGATGGTTCATATGCCACTGCTTTTTGAATATGAGCTAAATTACGTTTCTGCGTAGTTTGCACATACGTAAGTAGTTGCTTAACAACTTCTATTTCCGTTGAACTTGTTAAATCTTGAATTAAATAGCTTAATTCAGCGGATATTTCCACTTCACTCTGCTTAGACACTAAAATATTTAACTCTTTAAAACGTTCTTCAAAACTTTCTGCAAGGCTTTCGTCAGTTACTATTTCTTTGGTCTGTAATCCTACTGCTTCATTAATCACGCTATCAAAATCATCTAAAATCGCAACTTTTAATTCACCAGTTGAAAGATCTGTATACGCAAAGCCATATTTTTTAGTTTTAGAATCAAAATTAACAGCGGTCAAATAGTTATTTTCTTTGGCATCCTCAGCACTCTTATCAGTTGTTGTACCTGGAGTAACCAATTGGATAACTTCACGTTTAACCATTCCTTTAGCAGTCCGTGGATCTTCCATCTGTTCACAAATTGCCACTTTGTATCCTTGGTCGACAAGGATATCAATATAATTTTGTGCTGCATGATGAGGAACTCCACACATTGGAATCGGATCATCTGCGTTTTTAGAACGCGCTGTTAGCGTTAATTCCAATAGCTGGGAGCCTTTGACCGCATCATCATAAAATAATTCATAAAAATCACCAATTCGATAGAATAGGAAAGCATCGGGGTATTGATTTTTAATTTCCATATACTGACGCATCATTGGCGTATCACTTGTTTTTTGTGGCATTCTTTTTTCCTTCCAGCTTTTTCTCTCATATTTTTAAATACGTAAAAAATACATTAACAATGGATATTCTAACATATAACAAAAAAAGAGCGGACCGCTAGTCCAACTCTCCTTTACTTAGCATAATCAACTGCTCGAACTTCACGTACAACCGTTACTTTAACTTTTCCAGCATATTCGAGCTCTTTTTCAATCGCCTTACGAATATTGTGGGTCAACATAACCGCCTTCAAATCGTTAATCTTATTAGGTTTAACGATAACGCGAACTTCACGTCCAGCTTGAATTGCGTAACTTTTCTTTACTCCATCAAAATTATTAGAAATCTGTTCTAGTTTTTCTAAACGATGAATATAACTTTGTAGTGTATCACTCCGTGCCCCTGGTCGCGCTGCTGAAATCGAGTTAGCTGCAGCAACCAATACGGAGATAACATGCTGTGCTTCAACACCATCGTGATGAGCGGCAATTGCATTAATTACCGTTGCACTTTCTTTATACTTCTTAGCCAACTCAACTCCAAGTTGAGCGTGCGAAGTATCAGTTTCATGTTGTACTGCTTTACCAATATCGTGTAATAATCCTGCGCGTTTTGCTACAGTAACATCTTCACCTAATTCAGCAGCTAAAACACCTGCTAAATTAGCAACTTCAATTGAATGGTTTAAAACATTTTGACCATAACTCGTCCGATATTTTAATTGTCCAATTAACTTAATTAGTTCCGGGTTCATAGAATGAATTCCCAAATCAAAGACCGCTTGTTCACCAGTCTTACGAATATTGTCATCCATTTCTTTTTTAGCTTTTTCAACCATTTCCTCAATTCGAGCAGGATGAATCCGACCATCTTGAATCAGTTTGTCTAAGGCAATTCGAGCAATTTCGCGACGAATTGGGTCAAAGCTACTCAATACCACGGCTTCAGGAGTGTCATCAATGATCAAGTCTACTCCCGTGACATTTTGGAAGTTTCGAATATTACGGCCTTCACGTCCGATAATTCTACCCTTCATATCATCATTGGGCAACGAAACCACCGTAATTGTGGTTTCAGATGCCATATCAGCCGCACTGCGTTGAATAGCTTCAGCGATAAGTTTCCTGGCAGTCTGATCTGCTTCTGCTTCAGCATCTTCAAGACCTTCCTTGATTATTAACGCTCTTTCCTTTTCCAACTTAGCTTCTGTTTCGGAAATAATTAAGTTCTTTGCATCTTCTTGAGTTAGATTGGAAACTCGCTCAAGTTCTTGTTGTCGTTCTTCAACGAGTGATGATGCTTTTTGTTGTTGCTCATCGATATGCTTTTGGTCTAGAGCAAGTTTCTGTTCTTTTCGTTCTAGGCTATTCTCTCTCTTTTCGAAGGAATTATCCTTACGATCAAGAGAATCTTCTCTCTGAAGTAAACGATCTTCTTGCTTTTGAAGCTCAGCCCGTCGCTCTTTTAATTCTTTTTCCACCTTCGCCCGATAGCGATGACTCTCGTCCTTGGCTTCTAGAAGCTTTTCACGACGTTCCGTTTCTGCTTGCTTTCTTGCATTTTCAACAATTACATCTGCCGAATTACTGGCATTTGCAGTTTGCTTTTCAATGAGCCGTTTGTGCATAAAGAATCCTGCACAATAGCCAACAACTATAGCGATGATTGCGAGGATAATATATAAAATTATCATCTTTGCCTCCAAATCATCAAGACCATAGTTATATCTCTTGAATGATGTTATTTGATTTTCACACTTATTATCATTTTAATATTTAGGTATAAGAGTGTCAATGAATCATTTAGTTTGAAACCTATCAAAAAAGATTCAAGAAAAGTTTCTTGAATCTTTTAGTAGTATTTAAGCTAAATCTGAATCATCAGTTGAAGATTTTTTGGAACTTTCTTTTTTAACTTCACTCGTAGGATCAGCTACCATACCATACGCTTCACGAACTTTACCAAGAATTTCTGCACGAACGTCTGGATGTTCATCAATGTACTTCTTAGCATTCTCACGACCCTGTCCAATGCGTTCGTCTCCGTATGAATACCATGAACCACTCTTACCAACCAAATCTTTTTCAACAGCCATATCAATCATCTCACCAGTTTGCGAAATTCCATGACCATACATAATATCGACTTCAGCCTTTTTGAATGGAGGAGCAACCTTATTTTTTACCACTTTAATACGAACACGGTTACCAATAACGTCGGCACCATCTTTAATTTGTTCTGCACGGCGTACTTCTAAACGGATTGTTGCATAGAATTTTAAAGCCCGTCCACCAGGAGTTGTTTCTGGATTACCAAACATAATTCCGACTTTTTCACGTATTTGGTTAATGAATAACGCAATCGTCTTAGTTTTGTTAATCGAACCAGATAATTTACGAAGTGCTTGTGACATCATCCGAGCTTGGAGGCCAACATGAGCATCCCCCATCTCTCCATCAATTTCAGCACGTGGAACTAAGGCTGCAACGGAATCAATAACGACCAAGTCAATAGCACCACTTGATACCAAAGCATCGGCAATAGCTAATCCTTCTTCACCAGTGTCTGGTTGTGAAAGTAAGAGTGAATCGATATCAACGCCCAAATTAGTTGCATATGCAGGATCCATCGCGTTTTCAGCATCAATATATGCAGCAGTTCCCCCACGTTTTTGCACTTCAGCAACTGCATGTAAAGCTACAGTTGTCTTACCAGAACTTTCAGGCCCATAAATTTCGACGATTCTTCCCTTAGGAAAACCGCCAACTCCTAGTGCATCGTCTAATGCTAAAGAACCACTGGGAATCGTTGAAATTTGCGTATCAACCGCATCCCCCATTCGCATAATAGATCCTTTACCAAAGTTTTTTTCAATTTTTTTAAGTGCTTTATTTAAAGCTTCTTGTCTTTCGTCTGCCAATTAATAACCTCCTAGGGTTTCTCTATACTAGTATGATACATAGTTATTTTATAAAAATCAACAAAAAAGCGAACAAAAGTTCGAATGTTTTATTTAATAACATTTTCCCATATCATTCTAAATCCGTTCATCACGGCTAGGTGCCGAATCTTTTCACGGTTACCAACAAAATTAAATTCTTTAGTGACTATTGACCCATCACGTTTAGCTAAACCAATCCATACGTTTCCGGGTTGGTGATGTTCTAAGGCCCCTGGTCCAGCTACTCCAGTAAAACTAACCGCTATATCCGTATCTAACGTCTTTTGAGCCCCTCTAGCCATCTCTTCCGCTACTTGCCGACTTACAACCGTGTTTTCTTCAATCGTTGCTGGTTGAACCCCTATCAACTTACTTTTGACCTCATCAGCATATGTTACAAATCCTCCCGGAAAAATGGTTGCTGCTCCAGAAGTTTCTACAACCGTACTTTCAAAAGCTCCCCCCGTCAAACTTTCTGCCGCTGTTAATGAAATATTGCGTTTAATCAATTGATTAACGACAAAATCGGTGAAAGAAACTCTGTCACCTTCTGCATAAAAGAATTCTCCAACTCGATCTAGTAGTTGCTTTTTAGTATGATTTAAAATTTCCTCAGCAGCTAGCTTAGAATTAGCTTTGGCAGTCAATCGAATTGTCACATCGGTTGGTTTAAAGTAAAGGGCGATAGTAGGATTGCTTTGATTACGAACAATCTCATCTACTCGAGCAGCTAAATCTGCCTCACCGATTCCAACAAAATGCAGAGTTTTAGATTGAATTGTTTTCTCCAAACCATATTGCTGGCTTAGTAGCGGAAGTACCTTTTCATCCACCATAGGTTCGAATTCCGAAGGCGGTCCAGGCAAAACAATATAATCGGTTTGCTCTGTGTGATAAAAAATACCCAGGGCTAATCCATTAGGATTATGAATTGGTTTAGCCCCATCCAGTAATAAAGCCTGACGTTCATTATTTTTAGTCAATGGCCGATTTTGTTTTTTAAAATAGTCTGTAATTTGTTGTAGCGCCTCGGGATGGTGTTTTAAGTTTTTTCCGACAAATTTAGCCAAGGATTGCTTAGTGATATCGTCCTCTGTTGGACCTAATCCGCCGATCGTAACCACTAAATCACTTCTCTTCGAAGCGACTTCTAAGGCATCCATGATGTTTTTTTCGTTATCTCCAACAGTTATTTTGTTGAAAACATCAATCCCTAATTTAGCAAAAAGCTGGCTCAGATAAACGGCGTTAGTATCGACGATTTCTCCTAACAAAATTTCTGTACCAACTGAAATAATTTCAGCGTTCATTTTTTTTCCTCCTCAATGCTTATATATGTAATTTTACTCGTTTTTATTTTTTTGTATTAAAAAAAGGTCCATAACAAAATCATAAATTTCGCTATAGTCCTTTATATTACTAGAATGAATCAGAAAAAATGGCCCGATTCTTATAAAAATAATCGATTCCTGAATAAACAGTAAAGAATAAGCAGACATATAATAATACTGTACCTAGACCGAAATGTAAGAAACTTGAGAAAATGTTATTCAAAAGCAAGAAAATAATCGCGAACATTTGCGAGAATGTTTTGATTTTTCCAGGCATTTCAGCTGCTAGTACCTCACCATCATTTTCCACAATGATTAAGCGCAATCCACTAATAGCTAACTCACGACAAACGATGATAGCAGCAATCCAAGCTGGAACCATCTTCATTTCTACTAAGACAATAAAAGCAGTCATTACTAACATTTTATCTGCAATTGGATCAGCAAATTTACCAAAATTGGTAACCAAATGTTGACGTCTAGCAATCTGTCCATCTAAAAAATCGGTAATAGATGCAATTGCAAAAACAAGTGCCCCCCAAATCTTGGTAACTGCAATACTTGTCCCCAACCAAACTACACTTCCACCAACTTCTGGCATGACTGTGAGTATGATAAAAATTGGAATTAAAATTATTCTAAAAATGGTTAATTTATTAGGTAAATTCATTGATACTCCCTCTTATTTTACTTCAATTGTTATATTTCGAACCACCGAATTGGTAGTTGATTTAGGTATTTCTTTTCCGGCAATCGTTCCCGTAAACCCAGTTGAGGCGCCAATTTTAAGCGCATAAGTGTAACCTTTTTTCAATTCAATTGTTTTGCTAGCATTCGCTTCTAGCAGTCCTTGCCAAGTAGTTTCTGCTTTAGGCTGAGTTACCGTCAATGCATTCCAAGATCTTTGGCCCATCTGCATCTTTAAGTTAGCATGCTGGCTTCCTGCAGCCAACGTTACCTCTAAATTATCGGAGCTATTGTTAATTTTTTTAAGTGTAGCCTTCGAGTTCTTTGAACTAGCACTTTCCTTCTTGGAAGAGCTTGCCTTCGACTGATCATGTTTCTTGGTAGATGTCCCTTTAGTTGTATCAACCACCTTGACCTGATTTGGTACCTTGAACGTAGATTTAGTATGTCCAGCCATGTCATTGAAAGCTCCCCAAACTAAAAGCCAAATAACAACCACCAATACAATTCCCATCAACCATGGATGTTGTCGGATTAATCCTTGCAAAACTGATTTTCGTTGTTGTGCTTCTTTTTGACTACGACTTGATATCTCAGCATGCGTACGACGCCATTCTTTGATACTATTCGGTTCACTTTTTAGGTTGCGACTGCCAAGGTCAATTTCAAGTAGATTGGCGTATTGCTTAATCAGTGATTGTGTATAATAATCACCTGGTAAATCATCATTTTCACCAGCTTCTAACGCCATTAAATATCGTTTTGAAATTTGCAGTTTAAATTGAACTTCTTCAATCGTCCACCCTTTTTTTATACGAGCATCTTGCAGACGCTCACCAATTTCCTTGTATTTTCTAGTGCTCATAAGTATACCGCCCAACTTATTTCTAAATCAAAGATAAGTATATCATTATTTTTTCCATCCACCATCAACATAAATCGTTTGACCAGTTAGGTAAGAGGCCCGTTCATCCATAATTGATTGAACTATATGACTGATCTCTGTTGGATCACCGAAACGTCCCACCGGTATTTCTTCATTAACTGCTTCAATTTCTGTTTGATTAAATTCATCGTTCATCTTAGTGGCAACTGCCCCTGGTGCAACAGCATTAACAGTAACTCCTAGTGAAGCAACTTCTTTAGAGTAGGCATTTACAAAACTACTAATCCCCCCCTTAATAGCACTATAAGGTACCTCCATTGAACTGCCTACTGCTCCATAGATTGAACCAATAAAAACAATTCTTCCATTTTCAGCGTTGCTTATTTTTTTAATTACCTTTTGAATAACTAACATGGGTGTTTTTAACTGTTCTTGCCACAAATTTTCCAACTGTTGGGCACTAAAACAATCAAACAATTGATAGATTGTCGTTCCTTGAGCAAAAACCACGGCATTCAACCCAAAAATATTTTGGCTAATTTTTTGAGCAGCGTCTTCGCTTCTGAAATTCGCTTGAATGGTTAAAAAATCTTGCTGAGGATATTCTGCCCGTAACTCATTGGCTAATTGATTAGTTGTTGCCTCATTTTGATAATAATGTAAGTAAAGTGACCATCCCTTTTGAGCCAAATCTTTGCTAATCGCTGTTCCGATATTGCCGCTTGCTCCACAAATTAATGCAAATTTCATTTCTTCGCCTGCTCACTATCCATTTTAAACGTACTGATAACAACATTTTTCATAAAGGTATCGAAAGTATTAATTACTTCGTCTAAAGAGATATCTTGATAAAGCATTGCTTCATCAAAAATTGTCGTATTTCCATAGTTTTCACCTTCAAATGAATTAGCAATAGCTTCCAAAGAATTCATCCTAGTAATACTTCTTCCATACATTTCTTTTTTAGCTAGCTCGAAATCTTTGAGGAGCGCATCCGACTTCATTAAAACAGTTGTCAAAATATCTTTTAAGGCTTGTATCAATTCAGTAGGATGGTTGGTGTCACCGCCCAAAGTTAGGAACAAGGCTTCTCTTTCACTATTTAAATCGTATCCAAAAGTGTCGTCCAAAAGCCCTTCATCATACAATTCTAAATATAATCTAGAAGATGAACTTAAGATTAAATATAACGCCAAATCAAGCGTAATAATGAATCTTAGACGTTCAATACCAGGTTGAGGCAATGCTTTAGCATTTTTAACTCCTAACATAACTTTAGGACGTTCAACCTTAGTCAATAATGCACGATTTTCGATAATCTCATCATCATCGGATTCTGGAGTAGGAATTTCAAAGTTAACTTTTGCAAACTCTTTTCGTTGCTGATTATCCTTAATCCATTGAAGGATCTGATCCGGATCTAGGTTCCCAGTAACAAATAAATTCATATTTTCGGGACGGTAAAACACTTTATGTACTTTGTACAACAACTCCGGAGTAATTTTAGCAATTGATTCCACGGTTCCGGCAATGTCGTCACTAATGGATTGATTGGGGAAGAGATTCTTTAAAATTCCCATGTATAATTGCCAATCAAAATCGTCATTATACATCTGAATTTCTTGTCCAATAATTCCTTGTTCTTTAGCAACTGACTTCTCCGAAAAATATGGCTGTTGAACAAAATCTAACAAAATATCTAAATTCTCTTGTAATCCAGTCGTTGAAGAAAATAGATAACTAGTCTTGGTATAGCTTGTAAATGCATTGGAATCTGCTCCGTTATTAGTGAACAATTCAAATGCATCGTATTCCGCCTTTTCAAAAAGTTTATGTTCTAAAAAGTGTGCCGTGCCGGCGGGAATCTGAATTTTTTCACCATCTAAAGTGAATGCTCGATCCATTGATCCAAAATCAGTAGTTAAAACGGCGTATGTTTTTTTAAATCCAGTTTTGGGTAAAATATTAACTTTTAAACCGTTGGAAAGAACGGTTGAAAATAAGCATTCATTGAACGCTTGATATACTTTTTTATTCATTCAAATTATTCTCCACTCAAGAAATATTCAGCTCGAATTTTAATTTGCTGAGCTAATTGTTCAATATCCTTTTTAGACACTGCATTAATCTGGGTTAGCCACTCTTCCGTCGACCAATGTCGATTTAACAGATAATCATTTAATCCACGCCGATGTGCGGTTCTTTGCAAGTCCATCCCCGAAAGATAATCTGATTGTAGTCCTTTTTTAATGTTAGCAAGTTCGCTTTCAGTAAAGAGCCCATTTTGCATGTCTTGGAGTTGTTGTTGAATAATTTGCATTGCAGCATCATGGTTCCCGCCATTAATACCTGTCTGGATATTTAAGATTCCGTCATATAAATCTAAACTCGAACTAGCATAGTAGGCCAAGCTGGCTTTTTCGCGCACGTTAACAAACAACTTAGATTGTGGTGATCCGCCGAATAAAGCATTAAATACGACTGCCGTAAAAAAGTTCTCTCCAGTCATATCAGCCGGAATATTGAAAGATAAGTTTAAGCGTGCTTGGCGTACATCTTGATGTTCAGCCTTAACGATAGCTTTCTCCCGTGCATCGAAATGTGTAATTAAAGGTTTTAAATCAAATTGGCGTTCATCTAATTCAAAAATCTTTAAATCTTCCTCAATCTCTTCTTGATTGACGTCCCCTGAAACACTAATATGCACTAAATCATTTTTAAGCATATCCAAATAAGCTCGGTAGGTTTCTGCATTTTTTAGGTTCTCTAAATCTTCTACTAATCCATAGCTTGGAATACCTTGTACCACGGTCTGACCGAAAGTTAGTTTACGTAATTGTTGCGCGGACCAATACTGCTTATCTTCTGTTGCCGATTTAACATAATTTAACATATTTTGCTTTTGACGTTGGAATGTTTCTTCATCAAATTGCTTACCATCTGCTAGTGGATGAACAATCACTTCATTCAAAAAGCGAATCGCATCTTGAATTAAGTTTTGGTGCTTAATATATTTATCATTAGCAACTACCATTGAGAAAGCTACATCATGCATATTACCTTTTTTAGCAGCACCTCCACCAAAGCTAGCGCCGAACATTTCCGATAGAGCATGCGTAAACCGAACTTGATCTGGATACTTTTTAGTACTTGTATCTAAAATATTAGCAATTAAAGAGCGTTGGGCTAAATCTTTAATCGTTGCGTATTTCAAAAAATGTACGTCAATGCGCACAGTTTTAAATTTTTTACTTGGTAAAACTAAAGTCTGAATCCCAGACTGATTTTGAACATCCAATATGATGCCTCCTACTTTTTCACATGCGATTAATGTTAGCGAAATTTCGCACACTTTTCAATGTTAATTAAAGAATTGGTGAAATCAAACGACTAGCCAATTGACGGAATTTTTTCCACGAAGATTGTTGCTTGAAATATTCTTCATCCAATTCACGCGCATCCTTTAAATCATTTTTAATTGTAGCGATTATTTGTTCAGCCACTTTAGGATCATACATAAATGCATTTGCTTCAAAATTTAATTTAAAAGAACGAATATCCCAATTTGCTGAACCTACACTTGTAATCATATTATCGACCACAATCGTCTTAGCATGCATGAACCCATTTTGATATGAATAGATACGCGCGCCAGCTTTTAACAATTGTTGTACATAATACTCTGTAGCCCGGTAGACGAAGGGATGATCAGGCATTTGTGGAATTACAATCCGCACTTCGATGCCTGAACGAATAGCGATTAACAAAGCTTCCATTAAGGCATCATCAGGGATAAAGTATGGCGTTTCAATCCAAATGGAATGTTTAGCCCCCATAATCATTTTAATATAACCCTGTTTGATTTTTTGAACATCATTCTCAGGTCCACTACTAACAATCTGCATTGGAATATTATTTTGAACGTTACTTTGTGGAAAATAATCTAAGCTAAATTGAACTTTTTGACGCTTAGCAGATGCATTCCAATCCATGAAAAAACGACTTTGCAATTGCAATACCACGGAACCCTCTAACCTTAAGTGCGTATCACGCCAGTTTCCAAAGCGCTTATTACGTCCTAAATATTGGTCACCAATGTTAAAACCACCAATGTATCCAACCGATCCATCAATCACCACAATTTTTCGATGATTTCGAAAATTAATTCTAAAACTATAATAGCCTAGTTTAGATTTCATAAATGGCGTGACTTCGCCACCAGCCTGAATTAATTCTTTAAAAAATTTTTGCTTGGATCCTTTTGATCCAAATAAATCGTACAACACCCTTACTTGGACACCTTCACGCGCTTTTTGAACCAAAATTTTACGTAATTTTTTGCCTAACTGATCATCATAGATTGTAAAATATTCGATATTGATATGATGTTTAGCCTTTTTTAAATCTTCAAACAAGCTGTTAAATTTTTCATGACCATCTGTAAAAATCTTTAAATCATTTTTAGTCGTTAAAATTGCATTATCCGTGTTTAAAAACATCTGAACCAAGTCATTTTCAAGATTGGTATCCAGGGTCGGTTTGTTTTTAGGATTACGCTTTTGATATTCAGCCATATCGCTAATTCCGAGTCTTTTTTGAGCTTTCAAATCAAATATTTGCCTTTGATTTAACTTCCAGCCAAAAAATAGATAAATTATAAACCCAATTCCAGGAAGCAATAGCATTACAAATAACCAAGCCCATGCTGCAGAAATATCTCGCTTTTCCATTAATGCGATCGTTAACGCGATGATAATATTGATTAGATAAAAAACAATCTCAATAAGAACCAAAATGATCTTCCTCCGCCATTCTTTTCTCCAGTGTATCAAAAAGACCGAAAATAACTAAATTTTCGGTCTTAAGGTTCAGATTATTTTCCAAACCACTTTTGATTGATACGTTTTAATTCTCCATCGGCCCTTAATTGATTAATTCCCTGATCAATTTTTTGTTTAACTTCAGTGTTGCCTTTTTTAATTCCAACTGCAAATTGTTCACTGGGCATATTACTCTTTATAATCCGATAATCACTTGAATTCGACATATGCTTAATATAGTAATTAGCATACACACTATCAATTAGTAACCCTTGGATACGGTTAGCATTCAAATCAATAAACGCGTTATTGAAACTATCATACAAAATAGGGTCGTGGTTTTTAATCCGATTCTTTAAAATTTGGGGATGGTCATCAATATCTTGTGCCCCCGATGACCCACTTTGTGCACCAACACTTTTATTTTTCAGATCTGCTAACTTGGTAATCCCGCTACTTTTCTTTACTACTATAATTTGTTGATTAGTTAGATAAGGCTCACTTAGCGTCAACGCTTTTTGACGTTCATCAGTGATTGTTAATCCATTCCAAATCAAATCAATCGTTTGATTGCGCAATTCAGTTACGTTCATTGACCAATCAATTGTTTGAAAATCAACTTTAATTCCATATTGTCTAAAAACTGCTCTAGCTAAATCAATATCGTATCCAGCAAGCTGCCCATTTTTTTCTCGAAATCCCATTGGTACAAAACTATCATCTAAGCCAATTACGACTTTTTTATTTTTTTGAATAGTTTCCCAACTACTAGGTTCGGCCCTCGTGGTTTTCTTTGAATTGCCACAACCTCCTAGAACTGGAATAATTAATAGTCCCAAAGCCATCACAAGAAATAATTTCAATTCTTTTTTCATTTAATCCACCGGCTTCACTGTTAAAGTATCATCAGCAACTTTATCTGCAAATTCAATATCATGCGTAATAATTACTTGTGTAATACCATTTTCCTTCAAGTCTAAGATTAATTTACTAACTTCATTTCGAAGTTCAGGATCTAACGCTGAAGTTGGTTCATCGTAGCAAAGAATACTAGGGTTCATCGCTAACGCTCTTGCAATCGCTACTCGCTGTTTTTGCCCACCGGATAGTTGATATGGATATTGTTCTACAAATTTAGTTAAATCAAGGCGTTCAATAATGTTTTGCACGCGTTCTTTAGCTTCCGTTTCTTTTTGATGTAAAACATTGATTGGAGCCAGCGTGATGTTATCGATTACTGATAAGTTAGGAAATAATTGAAAATCTTGAAAAACAACTCCGATTACACTTTCATTGTCTCGACTTTCATATGGATCAAACGGTTGCCCATCTAAAAGAAATTCACCTGAATCAATTTTTTCTAACCCGCTAATACAACGTAAAAGGGTTGTTTTACCCGCTCCTGAAGGACCAACAATAGTTAATATTTTCCCATCTTGAATTTTTAAGTTCAAATTATTGATAATAGTTTTACCGTTGAAACTTTTAACAACATTTTTAAGCTCTAACATAACCTAATCCCTCCCTATTTAAAGTATGAATAGTGTTTTTCGACTTTACGTAACAGGAATGTACATATCCCTGTCAATATTAGGTACATAATACCGACTAAGATAAATGGAACCAAAGTCACATCACGAGCCGCTGCTACATTTCCTGCACGTAGTAAGTCACCAATTCCAATCACATAAACTAATGACGAATCTTTAACAAGGTTGATAACTTCATTTCCGATTGATGGGAGAACAATTTTAGCGACCTGAGGCAAAATTACTTTCTTAGTTGTTTGCCAATAGGTCATCTGAAGTACCCGTCCCGCCTCATATTGACCTTTATCAACGGATTGTAATCCTCCCCGAAAAATTTCTGCAAAATAGGCTGCATAGTTTAGGATAAAAGCTAGTAAAGCAGCTTCGTAGCGTGGAAATACAATTCCCACAGTTGGTAATCCGTAAAAAATAAAAATTAATTGCAAAAGTAATGGAGTACCACGCATTAACCACACATACGCACTTATAATTGCTTGGAATGGTTTAAATTTTGATACTAACCCCAACGCTAGAAAAACACCTAGAATTAATGACCCCACAATTGTCCAACAGAAAACCTGTAATGTCATTGATGCCCCACTTAACAAAGATGGTATGATTTCTGAAATATAATTAATGTTAAACATCGCTATTCCCCTTTTCAATAAATAAAAAATCCTCTTAGGCGTTAAAAAGCCTAAGAGGACGAGTTAATCGTGGTTCCACCCCTGATTCGTTATTTACTCACATAAATAACCTCAGAAAGTTAGTTAACCTTCTTTAGTAGCACACCACCCAGTCCATAAAAAAATCCTCTTAGGCCAAAAGCCTAAGAGGACGAGTTCAATCGCGGTTCCACCTCAAGTTTGTTAATTGCTCACGCAACCAACCTCAGAAAGTTAATTAACTTAAATGATAACGGAATTACCGGATAACTCTAATTAATTGTTCAAGTTATCAACTTACAGATGTGTTTCATTTATGGTCTTGACCATGCTTCCACTGTCCACGGCTCGCTTAACGAAGATTACATAAACTACTTTTCTGATCATTGCTAAAGTATACAAATAATATCAATTATATTTAAAACTTTCAAGTCCTTATTACATAAAACTTCTTGAATTGGTTCCCCGTGTTCTTCTAAATACGGTTTTAATTGGGTAATATAGAATTACAAAAATTGATAAATTGAGAATAATGGTTGGTAAAAACGAATATCCGATGAAAAATGTGGTAGTCACATTCGCCATCTTAATCATTTGAAAAACGATGAAAAATAAGATGTTATACATCGCCATCGCAAACATATCCATCCCCAACACTATCAAGAATGTTGTTTTAACAAAAGGTCGAATTCCACGAATAAACATCACTACGATTGGAATAATAAAAGTATCCACGCCAAAAACTCCAGTATAATACCAATCAAATATAATCCCAATAACAAATGACCACAATGTGAAATTAATTTGAGATTCTCCTTCAAAAAAGATCGCCATTACAAACCACATCAACGTTAGATTACAAATCATCGAATATGGATATTGAAATAAAGTTGACGAAAAAATTTGATTTAATGAACCATCTAGAAAAAAAGCAATCAATAAAACGATAGGAAAAATATATTTTAATTTTGCAGATTGTAACATGCTTTCACCCTAATCTAACTTAGCAATATAAACGTTGTTAACATTGCTTAATTTAGCTGCTGGTTCGATTCGAATTTCGCTAGCTAACCCATAATCATCTTTTGAAATTTTAGCAACTTTTCCGACATACAGTCCTTTTGGAGTAACTCCTCCAAGACCTGATGTTGTTACCGGAGTTCCAACTTTAACCGTCTTTTTATCCGTAATTTGTCCCATAATAATCTGGTTAGTCTTTTTATCGTAGCCAGTAATAATACCGTTAATATATTCTCCATCAGTTGCTTGAACCTGAATAGCAAAGCGATTAGCGGATTCATTATTATCACTAATCAATTCAACTTTACTTACCGTATAATCAGCTTCTACTACCCGACCAACTAATCCGTTACCGGCTAAGACGGGTTGATTTTTCTTTATCCCATTAGCCGTTCCTTTGTTTACCGTAATTAAATCTTGCCATGAACTTGGTGAACGGGTTAAAACGGTTGCTGCTGTTAGTGAATAGTCCGACATGGTTTCTTTTAGGCCAACTAATTTCTTTAATTCTTTGTTCTCAGCCTTTAAGCTTTTATTTTCGGCGTTGATTGAATCATTTTTTTCAATCCCTTTTCTCAAACGTGCGTTTTCTTCGTAGGTCGAAACAAAGTTGTTAATATCAGTGGTCATTGTTTGTACACCATGAATCGGCAATGCAATCACACGACTAACTGTACCAAAAACGTCGTTACCGACTTTTTGAATAACAGGCGTCTTATCTTTCTTTTTCAATGTAAGTGAACCTGCAATTAAACCTACCGCGATAATTGCACAAATCACTGTTATAACTAATTTTCGATTAGAAAAAAACTTATGCATGAGCCCTGAACCCCTTAACTTATCTCATTAAAATGACTTCATAAATTATAACATATAAAGATTATAAACTAGGCAATAACCTAAATGTTTATCAATCATTAAATAAATCTTTTTTCTGCTGCACTCCAGTAACTTTGATCTCCTACAATTAAGTGATCAATTAGGCGAATACCCATTAAATCGCCGACTTTTTTCATTTTCTTGGTGAAGGCTAAATCATTGGTTGAAGGCTCTATATTACCGCTTGGATGATTGTGGATTAAAACAAAACTATTTGCACTAACCCGCAATACTTCCACCATAATTTCTCGAGGATGAACTTCTGCCGAGTTAAGGCCACCCTTAAAAACAACAATTTCGCGTTTAATTTGATTTTTAGTATCCAAACATAATACCAACAGGTGTTCTTGCGGTTCCTTTTGAAATCTTGAAACCATCATTTGTCCCAACTGAGCGCTTCCTAGTACCTTTCCCAGTAAATGGATTGGTTGTTTTTGAATTCGACGTCCCAATTCAATACCCGCCTCCAAAGCTACAGTAGCATCTGGAATATTTTTAAAAATTTTTCTTTTTTCATTTTGACTTAGTAAGCCGTAACCAGCTATGTCTCCAATTGTATCCCAAAAATGATTAGTTAGCTGGTTAATTTTTTGACTTTGTCCAAAACTATCCAAAAAAGCTCGAACAAGTTCTTCGTTACTTAAATTTTCAGCACCGACTTTTTTTAATTTTGCTTTCGCTTCATCTTGAATTTCCATATACATCACCTCTAATAAATACATACGGAAATTCAGCCGGCTTTATTTAATTAGCTGCGGGCGTACCTCAGAAATAAAATACAAGGATCCGGTAATAATAATTACGTCGCTAGGTTTAGCCTGACGCAGAATTTCTTTTAAAGCCAACTGCCAATTCGCTTGATAATTAATATCTTTTCGAATCGGATCGTGCAGTTCTGACCAGTCTACAGCAGCACGCTTGATTGGCCCATTAAATCTAGTTAACGTTAACTCTACTTGTTTTAAATCAACTAACTCGGTCAACATTGCCTCAAATCTTTTGTCATCTAAAATAGCTGCTAAAATAAAAACTTTTTGTTCTGGCCAATACGCTTGAATCGATTTTTTTAATGCTTGGATTCCTGGTAAATTATGGGCCCCATCTAAAATAATTTTAGGCCGTTTTTGAATAATTTCCATTCGGCCAGCCCATTGAGTATGTTGGACTGCTTGTCGTAATTGATCATAGTTAATCTTCCAATTTAATTGACGACTAACTACTAACATAGTTTCTAGAGCAACTGCTAAATTATTTACTTGATATAAACCCAGTAAGCCACTGTGGATATGTTCGATTTGAGCGAACGTATTGCTGAAAAAATTTTCCTTGGAATCAATTTTAAAATCACGTTTCAAAATTTTTAGCGGTGCATGTAACTTTTTAGCTTCCTCTTCAATCACTCGTAGCGCAGCCTGATCTTCAGTTCCAGTGATTACTGGAACATTAGTTTTAATAATGCCTGCTTTTTGAAAAGCAATTTTAGGTAATGTATCACCCAGAATTTGCATATGATCCCAACCAATATTCGTTATTACACTAGCAATCGGGGTGAAGACATTTGTAGAATCATACCTTCCTCCAATACCTACTTCAATCAAAACTATATCCACGGGGTGTTTTTTAAAATACAAAAACATCATGGCTGTGACAATTTCGAATTCTAATGGTCCACCTAAGGGAGTTTGATCTAACTCGTCTACGATTGGTTTGATTTCTTCCACTAACGTTAGAATCTCATCGTCACGGATAGGGATTCCATTTACTGCAATCCGCTCATTGAAGCGTTCTAAATAAGGCGAAGTAAATGTCCCTACTCGTTGTCCAGTAGTCTCCATCATTTTGGCCAAAAAAGCAATGGTCGAACCTTTACCATTGGTCCCTGCAACATGAATTCCTTGAATTGCATCTTGTGGATTCCCTAACTGATCTAGAAAGGCAGTCATTCTTTTTACGGTCGGCTCTTTTCGTAACCGCGGCCGCCCGTGTATAAATTTCAAAGCCGTTTTATAATCCATCACTGAGCCCCCTTCTAGCAAAAAAGAACCGCATCAAAAATCACTTTTTGTTTGCAGTTCTTTAATGTTAATTTAAACGTTAGCTACTTGCTTTCAGATTTAATATCTGCAAGACGACGTTTAGTTGCTTCTAATTTACCTTCGTAATCCGTTTGTTTTGCACGTTCAGCTGCAACAACTTCTTCAGGAGCATTGCTTACAAAACGTTCATTTTGTAATTTTTTAACCACACGGTTTACTTCTTGCTCGTACTTAGCTTCTTCTTTTTCCAGACGCGCAATTTCATCTTCCAAGTTTACTAATTCAGCTAGTGGAATGTAAATTTCTCCGTCCGTAATTACCGCTGACATTGAAAGTTTTGGTGCCTCTACATCTGCCCCTAATTCAAAATTAGCTGGATGACAGAAACGATCAATATAATCGCGATTTTCATTAAAGAGTTGCATTAGTTTTGTACTATCAGTCTTAATCAAAAGATCAACCGGACTAGACATTGGGGCCCCAGCTTCTGAACGAATGTTACGAACCGCCTTAATCAATCCAATTAAGTGATCCATTCCCGCTTCAGCATCTTGATTTTCTAGTTCAGCATGTACAACCGGATATTCTGCATTCACTAATGATTGACCATCATGTGGCATGGAGAGCCAAATTTTTTCAGTAACAAATGGCATCACTGGGTGCAACAAACGAAGTGTTTGATCAAGAACGTATGCCAATACATTTTGAGTATTAACCTTAGCTTGTTCATCTTCACCGTTCAAAATTTCTTTACTCATTTCGATATACCAGTCACAGAAATCATCCCAAATAAAGGTGTACATTGCCCGACCAGCTTCACCAAAATCATAAACGTCAAAGAAGTGCGTAACTTGTTCAACCGTTTTATTCAAACGACTCAAAATCCATTTATCAGCTAATGTTAATTGGCTTAATTCTGGAAGTTTTGGCTGTTCAACTTGATCCAAATTCATAATTACATAACGGCTAGCATTCCAAATCTTATTGATAAAGTTCCATGCCGAATCCATCTTATCGTAACTAAAGCGTAAATCTTGTCCAGCAGTTGAACCATTGGATAAGAACCAACGAAGCGCATCGGCACCATACTTATCAATTACGTCCATTGGATCAATCCCATTACCCAAGGATTTACTCATCTTGCGTCCTTGCTCGTCACGAATTAAACCGTGAAGTAACACATCTTTAAACGGACGTTTGCCAGTGAATTCTAGACTTTGGAAAATCATTCTAGCAACCCAGAAGAAGATAATGTCATATCCAGTAACTAATGTACTAGTTGGGAAATAACGTTTAAAATCTGCTGAATTCTCATCAGGCCAACCCATTGTTGTAAATGGCCATAAAGCACTTGAGAACCAAGTATCCAAAACATCGGGGTCTTGTTCCCAATTTTCAACATCTTGAGGTGCTTCTTCGCCCACGTAAACTTCTCCAGTTTGCTTGTTATACCAAGCAGGGATTTGATGTCCCCACCACAATTGACGTGAAATAACCCAATCATGAGCATTCTCCATCCATTGGTTAAAGGTATGTTCAAAACGTTCAGGAATAAAGTTAACCTTATCGTCTGTTTTTTGGTTATCCAGCGCCATTTGGGCTAACTTATCCATCTTAACAAACCACTGGGTAGATAATCGAGATTCGACTTGCACACCCGTCCGTTCAGAATGGCCCACACTATGAACAATTGGATCAATCTTAATCATGTAATCTTGTTCTTCAAGATCTTTAACCATGGCTTTCCGAGCTTCAAAGCGATCCATACCTTCGTACTTACCAGCATTTTCATTCATTGAAGCATCTTCATTCATCGTATTGATGCGCTTCAAATCATGACGATTACCGACTTGGAAATCATTAGGGTCATGAGCTGGTGTAATTTTTACCATCCCTGTCCCAAATTCTGGGTCAACATATTGGTCAGCAATGATTGGCAAATGACGTCCTTGGAGCGGAAGAATGACTTCCTTACCAACGATATCTTTATAACGTTCATCACTAGGGTGTACAGCAATAGCAACATCCCCAAACATAGTTTCCGGACGAGTAGTTGCAATTTCGATATAGTTTTTACCGTTAAATTCAAACCCTTCATCTGCAAAGAAGTACTTAACATGATAAAAAGCACCTTGGTCATCTTGATGTTCCACTTCAATATCGGATAAGGCAGTACGAGCTTGTGGATCCCAGTTGATAATGTATTCACCACGATAAATTAAGCCTTTTTCATAAAGGGTCACAAAGACTTTCTTGACAGCTTTAGAAAGACCTTCATCTAAAGTAAAACGTTCACGGTCATAATCAAGAGAAAGACCCATCTTAGCCCACTGTTGATGAATTGTATCAGCATATTCATCTTTCCATTCCCAAACTTGGTCAACGAACTTTTCACGGCCTAAGTCATAACGGGAAACACCTTGCTCTCGTAGCTTGGCTTCTACTTTAGCTTGAGTAGCAATTCCAGCATGATCCATTCCAGGAATCCAAACAGTATCATATCCTAGCATTCGTTTTTGGCGGATCAACATATCTTGTAGTGTCGTATCCCAGGCATGTCCCAAATGTAATTTTCCAGTTACATTGGGAGGCGGAATAACGATTGAATAAGGCTTAGCCTTTTGATCTCCATTAGGTTTAAATTGTCCTTGTTCGACCCATTTTTGGTAGCGTCCATGTTCAACGCTTTGGGGGTCGTACTTTGTCGACATATCTACGTCTTTAGTCATTAAAATCCCACTTTCCTTTCCAAATAAAAAGCACCCCGTCCTAACTCATAGGACGAAGATGCTTCGCGGTACCACCTAAATTGGGCGTATTATGCCCCTCTTTAACATTGATAACGAACAATTTGTTCGATTTTCTAGAATTAAATCTAGAAAATTGGCTCATAAGCAACCCGAACTCCAACTTTTTAAGACTCTCAGCAAAAATGTCTATTCTCTGAAAAAAGTTTTGCAGCTCTCCTCTTAGTCATAACCTTCAGAATAAATAATAAAGAATAATTGTCCGTTCGTCAATTATGTTTTTACATTTTATTGATAAAATCAAGTGCAGCTTGATAGTCAGGTTCGTCATGAATTTCTGGTACAATTTCACGATAAATAATTTTGCCATCAGCATCAACAATGAAGATACTACGAGCTAGATAACCAGCATTCGGAATATATAGATTCATCTCATAACCAAATGATAGCTCATGATCTGACAATACTTCCATGTTCTTAACGCCTTCATTTGCGCACCAAGCTACTTGGTCTTTAGGCATATTGTTAGAAATGGTTACAAATCGAATATCTGAGTATTGGTCAGTTTCTTGGTTAAATTTTTTAGTTTGCATGCTGCAAACCGGCGTATTTAAATCTGGAACAACACTAATTAAAAGTGGTTTACCCAGTAAATCGCGTGTCTTAACTTTTTCACCGTCGCCAGTAAAAACTTTAAATTTGGGTAATTGTTCTCCAATCATTGGAGGATTTCCAACGAGTTCAACTTTTTCTCCACCGCGTAATACTTCCATAATTGTACGCTCCTTTATTTAAATTACGTTAACCTTATCTCAAACACTCACTGATTTCAATCAATATACAAATCCTTTACAATAATTCAGCAAAAACTTCTTCATTTTGATTCATAAAGTTTTCTTCAGCACGAATGTTAGTAATTTTTACGCCTGCTAAAGAACGTTCCAATAATCCTTCAACGTCAATTCTCTTCTCAAAGTAACGCGTCTTTTCGAGATCTGGATGTGTTTTAGGTGATGGTGGAGCAAAAATCGTACAACAATCTTCGAATGGCATAATTGATAAGTCATAAGTGTCGATATCCTTAGCTATGTCAATAATTTCATTTTTATCCATTGAAACTACCGGACGAATAATCGGCATAGTAGTTACGTCATTAATAGCTAACATGCTTTCCATTGTTTGCGAAGCTACTTGTCCTAGAGATTCTCCATTAAAGATTGCTAGTCCACCACGTTGTTTAGCTAGGGCAACTACTAGGCGCAACATCATTCGACGTTGAATCGTCATCAAATACCCCTCTGGACATTTTTCTTTAATAGTTTCTTGAATTTCTGTAAATGGAACTTGGATAAATTGAACACTTCCAGAATATGCAGCTAATTTTCCACTTAATTCCTTAGCCTTAGCTAGAGCTTGTTCGCTAGTATATGGCGGACTGAAAAAATGCACCATTTCCATCTCTACGCCACGTTTCATCCCCAAATAACCTGCCACAGGAGAATCAATTCCACCAGAAAGCATCATCATTCCCTTACCAGCAGTTCCAACCGGTAAGCCACCTGCCCCATTAATTACTTCACTAGTTAAGAAAATTCCATTAGATCGAATTTCAACACGTAAGGTAATGTCTGGATTTTTCATTTTTACATCATTATCTGGGAAGTTATCTAGTATAAATCCACCAAGTTCCCGATTCATGGTATCTGTATTAATAGCAAATTCTTTATCAGAACGACGTGTATTAATTTTAAAGGTCATTCCCGGCTTTAATTGCTCCTTCATCATTTCTAGAGCACCAGCTTGGACAGCTTCCATTGTTTTCTCAACTTTTAACATTGGCGAAAAATTTTGAATCCCAAAAACTTTTTTAAGTCTGTTAATGACTGCATCACTGTCTGTACCATTTAAGGTTACATGTGTACGATCACGATTAGGATGAATTTCAACGTCTTCAAAGTCCTTAAGACTTTTACGTATATTTCCTCCCAAACGAGCAATAAAATCTTTGCGGTTTTTACCTTTAGTTGATAGTTCACCGTAGCGAACCATTATTTCCGTATATTTCATATAAACTCCTAGCTATTTTTATTTATTTTTGAAAAGTCTTGATATAATTGGTCAAAAATTCGATTAAATTCATCAGCTTCTTCCAAAGAATTAGCACTATCTAAGCTAACTCGGACGGCACTCGTTGAAATGGTTGAGTCAATCTTCATTGCCGTTAAAGTACTTGAAGCTTGCTGTTTTTTAGAAGAACAAGCACTAGTGGTCGAAATGTAAATTCCATGTGATTCAAACGCATGAACAATCGTTTCTCCACGCACCCCTTTAATTGCAAAACACAAAATATGCGGAGCAAAGTTAGCTTGAATTTTAGAAAAAGCAACCACTTTTTCAAACTTAGTTACGTGATTATAAATTTTCTCTTTAATTGATTCTTGTAAAGCTACCTTTTGATCTTCGCCATCAAGTAGTAAACGCAGTGCCTTAGCCATCCCAGCAATCGCAGGTAAGTTCTCCGTTCCACTCCGTAAATTCTTTTCCTGTCCACCACCAGTTAACAATGGTGCAATTCGCCTACCTTCGCGCGCATAAATAAAACCCACCCCTCGAGGAGCATGAAATTTATGGCCAGAGAAGGTTACAAAATCAACACGATCATTCATGATTGCAGCTTGAATCCCTTTACCAATTCCTTGAACAGCATCGATATGAAAATGTACTTTTGGATAGTCCTTTAAAACTTCTGCTGCTTTTAAAAGTGGTTGAATTGTTCCAATTTCATTATTAATTGCCATAATCGAAACCAGAATCGTATCCGGGCGAATGGCATCTTTTAAATCTTGAATGTTAATTCGACCCTCATCATCAACGGGAAGATAGGTAATATCAAATCCTAATTGTGCTAACTGTTCCATAGAATTTTTTACGGCAGGATGTTCGACAGCCGTCGTAATTAGATGCTTTCCATACATCCGTTTTTCCATCGCTGTCCCTTTAATTACCCAGTTGTCGCCTTCCGTTCCACCACTTGTAAAAAATATTTCGTGAGGTTTAACATTTAACAAACTAGCAATTTGTTTTCTAGACTGCTCCAATAAATTGAACGACATTTCGCCCATATCATGCAAACTAGAAGGGTTACCCCAAATCTTATTACTGACCTTTTGGTAGGTCTCTAAAACGTTCTTATCAACTTTAGTTGTTGCACTATTATCAAAATAAATCATTTACTCATTTCTCCATTATATATTTCCGTAAACCCTAATAATTATAACAGAAAAATATACTTACAAAATTAAAGTAATCTAAATATTTAGATCTTCAAAGTAAAATGCCATCGCACTAAGTACGATAGCATTTTATTTTCTAATATTCAGTTCGTTTTTGTTGGTAGTAATTGTCTGTGATATTATCCACTGCACCTGGTTCAACTTCTTCTAGTGCTTTTGTAATTACAGTTAAACTTTCATTGTAACGATGGTCCGTATCAAAAAGCTTTTGAGCTCGTAAAATAGCATCTTCGATATCTTGATCGGTATGACGATAACGATTAGCGTATTGAATTGCTAACTCACTGATAGCGGCATCGTCTGTCAGATCAGTGGTCTTCTTAGTAAGAGTTTGAATATCCGTACTTACCATATCAAGTTCTCGGTTAATTTTGTCTATATTAACTCGAACTTGATTCATATCGCTCCCAACTTTTTCAATCTCATCACTAACCACAAAGAAGTAATCCATGTATCCTTCTGGAATACCTGGAAGGTTAAGACTTTCAACGTGACGTTTGATGTTATGGAGTTCACCGTCATATTGTTGCATTCTTGCACGGGCATCTTTTTCACTATCTACAAGGCTTTGAAGTTCATCATTTAATTTAGCTTGTTGATCTTCAATCTCAGAAAGTTGGTCATTTTCAGCTTTTAAACGTTCCACAATTTCTGAGTAAACAACCGGTTGGTTAGTAATTTGTTCTGTATCACGATCATGTTCATTACGAATTTCATTTAATTCAGCATCTAAGTTTTGACCTAATACCAACTGATCATCACTCAAAACATAACTTTGATCCATGCGTTCCACTTCTGCTAACAAAACTTTATTCTGTTTTTCAGCGTGATCTAAGAAGCGAGTAATTACATCAAAATTATGCTCAACTGACTTACGTGCATCAATCTCAGTTTGTAAGATACTGTATAAATCGTCAATTCTAATTTCAATTGACTTATTGTTATCACGTACAGCATCTAAACGTAAGTTACCAAGGGTTTCAAGATTATCTGAAATCTTAGCTTTAATAGCACCCAGCTCGTCATCAACGATATCATCTTCAAAGGCATAGTTATGATTAATCAATTGATCGTAGCCATCTTTGATTTCAGCAATTTGCTCTGGAAATACATTAGTTAGTTCTTCATATAAAGGTGGAACGTTTTGAATTTGTGCTTCTAATTGTTCTGTACTTGTTCGAAGTTTTTGGAGTTGGCCTTCAGCCTTTTCATGATCTCCAGCTTCTACGGTTCCACTGAACATTTCAAATTCATCATCTAAACGAGCTAATTTTTCTTCTAATAAATCAATGCTTGGACCAAGCGTTAGGTTCTTAGCTAGAAGTGTTTTTCTAATTTCTTCATACTTCATGCGTAAGACCTTAACCGCATCTCGTTGTTCTTGATCCGTACGTTTAATATTATCCAACTGATCGTTAAGACGTCGCGTTTCTTCGTCAATTGCATCTAAAGATTCACTAACCGTCGTAACATCCTTACGCGCTTCGAAAATCTTCATATCATTGACATCTTGTTTCGAATGGTTAGCAATGTCTTCAATTTCTGGTAATCGATGATCAATAATTTCCTGGTAGTCATTTCGAATGTTATCTAACCCAATAGCCGATGATCCAGTTAGATTCATGGAGGAAACTTCCATTAGTTTTTGACGCACCGGTGATTCACTGATGTCTGCTTTTCGATCTAATAATTCATCGATTTGTTTAAGTAAATAACGTTGATATGAAACAATTCCTAAATAAACTAGAATTGCTACCACTATGATTGCAATCAATACCATGATCATAACTAAAATCCCATCCTTCTTAACTTCACTCAATTCAATTGATAAAAAACTTGCCTTTTAACTTTCTTCAATTTAGAATTTACCTAATTAATTATATCATACCCATTAGTTTGTTAAACTAGGGATTTTTTATTAATTAAACATTATATAGGAAGTGACTACAATGTCAGAACCGATTAACTCAATTATTGTCGAACAGATTGATGCACTTTTGTTTAATGAAACCAACTTAATTGCCAATCTTTCAAATGCTTCAGCTTTGTTGTATAGCGAAACCAAAGATGTAAACTGGTGTGGTTTTTATCTTTTTGATTCAAAAAAAGATGAATTGGTCCTGGGACCCTTCCAAGGAAATGTGGCTTGTATGCACATCAAAAACGGTTCGGGAGTTTGTGGAACTGCCTTTAAAGAAAATAAAGTCCTCCGTGTGGAAAATGTGCATGAATTTCCTGGACACATTGCTTGTGATAGTGCATCAAACTCAGAAATTGTCTTACCTTTAATGGTGGGTAACCAATTATTAGGTGTTTTAGACATTGACTCACCGATTCTCAATCGTTTTAGTGAAGATGATGAAGCCACTCTGATTAAATTCAGAGACGCATTAGTTAAACACATTGACAGTTCTGTTTTGAGTGCGTTAAACTAGTAGGAGTGTAAAATAATGCAGCGGTGGGCGGTAAGCTCGTCAACAGATTGTTGCCTGTTTTTCAGGTCAACTAGTAACCTCAGCGGCTGCAAAGGTGAACCTTGCAAAGCAATCTGCACGAATACTAAACCCACATTTGTTTATTTTACTCCAACAAAAACAATTTATTGGAGGATATTTTTATGTCTAGATATACAGGCCCAAGCTGGAAAGTTTCACGTCGTCTTGGTATTTCATTAACAGGTACAGGTAAGGAATTGGCTCGCCGTCCTTACGCTCCTGGTGATCATGGTCAAAATAACCGTCGTAAGATTTCTGAATACGGTATGCAACTTCGCGAAAAGCAAAAGTTACGTATGATGTACGGTTTAACAGAACGTCAATTCTCAAACCTATTTGTTCGCGCTGGTAAGATCCGCGAAGGTCTTCCTGGTACAAACTTTATGGTTTTACTTGAACGTCGTTTGGACAACATGGTTTACCGTTTAGGTTTGGCAACTACTCGTCGTCAAGCTCGTCAATTGGTAAATCATGGTCACATCACTGTTGATGGCAAGCGTGTTGATATTCCTTCATACGAAGTAGAAATCGGCCAAGTTATTGGCGTTCGTGAAAAATCAAAAGATCTTAAGATTATCAGCGAAGCTGTTGAAGCTGTTGTTGGTCGTCCACAATTTGTTCAGTTTGATGCTGACAAGTTGGAAGGTTCTCTTGTTCGTCTTCCACAACGTGATGAACTTGAAGCAGATATTGACGATTCACTTATCGTTGAATACTACAACAAGCTATAATCATATTAAAAACGGCCTTGGCCGTTTTTTTATTTACTTTAAATTTTTATTTTAGGAGAAAAAATGCAACCATTAGCGTTTCGTATGCGCCCACGAACTATCGAAGAAATTGTTGGTCAACAGCATTTGGTCGGTCCTGGAAAAATTATCGACCGCATGGTTAAAGCCAAACTTTTATCATCCATGATTTTATACGGCCCTCCTGGAACTGGTAAAACTAGTATTGCCAGTGCTATTTCAGGCTCAACTAAATATGCTTTTCGAATTTTGAACGCTGCCACCGATTCTAAAAAAGATCTTCAAATTGTGGCTGAAGAAGCCAAAATGAGTGGAACTGTAATTCTGCTACTAGATGAAATCCATCGTTTAGATAAAACTAAGCAGGATTTCCTCCTCCCCCATTTAGAAAATGGCAATATCATTTTAATCGGTGCAACAACTGAAAATCCTTATATCAATATCAATCCGGCAATCCGTAGTAGAACTCAAATTTTTGAAGTTAAACCACTTCAACCGGATGAAATTAAAAAAGCCGTCCTTGCTGCGATTAAGGATTCCTCCCGTGGCTTAGGTGAATTACCCATCGTAATTGATGAAGATGCTTTAAAATTTGTATCTGAGTCCACTAATGGTGATTTGCGTAGCGCCTTAAATGCAGTTGAACTGGCTGCGCGTTCAACTGGTCCTGACGAAAATCAAAAAATTCACTTAACACTAGCTATTCTAGAAGAATGTCTGCAAAAAAGAGCTCTCACCCAAGATAAGGATGGGGATGCTCATTACGATGTAATTTCTGCCTTTCAAAAATCGATTCGCGGTAGTGATACAGATGCGGCTCTCCATTATATGGCACGACTTTTGGAAAGTGGCGACTTGCAAAGTGTTATCCGTCGACTGTTAATCATTGCTTATGAAGATATCGGTTTGGCTAACCCCCCAGCTTGTCAACGGACAGTTTCTGCCGTCACGGCCGCTGAACACGTCGGACTGCCTGAAGCTCGAATTCCTTTGGCTGACGCCGTGATTGAACTTTGTGTCTCTCCTAAATCCAATTCAGGCATTAGCGCAATCGATAATGCCTTAACCGATGTACGTACTGGAAAGATTGGTGAAGTCCCAGACCATCTACGCGATTCTCATTACAAAGGTGCAGCTGCTTTAGGTCGTGGGGTAGATTACAAATACCCTCACAATTATCCTAATGACTGGATAGCTCAGCAATATCTACCAGACAAATTGGTTGATGCTGCCTATTTTGATGCCAAAGGTAATAGTACCTATGAAGAGAAAATTAAAAATCGGTACGAAAGTCTAAAGAAATCACAACGTTCTAATCATTAACATTGTATTTTCTACAAAAAGTATAGTAAGATAATTATGAAGTTCTTAGGTATTCGGAATTATCGGTTTCATATTCTTCCAACAAACATCTAATCGGGAGCACGGATCTCAAGTGAATTGTATGCCTTGTATAAGGAAACATGCTGTTTGGGTATGTGCACCCACCTAGTTACTAGGGTTAGATACTGGCCGATATGAACGCTACTAAAAGTTCTTTGCCCCACTCCGGTGGGGTTTTTTTATATATTAAGAAAGTAGGATTTATTTATGCTAATTCAGCTCTTTATGTTCATTTTTGCAATTATTATCTTTTATATCGGTTATTACCTCTATACCCACCGTTCCACGGATTTTATGCTATTTAAACCTTCTACTAATAAATTACTCAGCCAAAGTTTAAATGTAGTTGGAAAAATATTAATAGGCATTAGTATTATTACTCTACTGTTAGGAATAACTGGAAATACTGTTCTAATTTTAATTGCTTTAGTTTTAGGAATTTTTTCTACCACTGGAACTTTGCTATTTTTATTAAAATTTTTATAGTAAATTCCTTTTTATTTTCTCATTTTTAACGTACAATGAGGGTAAATAGATAGGAGTGGTTATGTTATGACACAACAGTATAAACATATTCTTGTTCCAGTTGATGGTTCCAAAGAAGCAGAGCTAGCCTTTAGAAAAGCAGTTGCCGTCGCTAAGCGTAACGATGGTGCAGAATTGCATTTACTCCACGTTATAGATACTCGTGCTTTCCAAAATATTTCGAGTTTCGATACCGCCATGGTCGACCAAGTCACAGATACAGCTAAAAAATCTTTAGACCGCTATATCCAAGAGGCACACAATGATGGATTAGAAAATGTTGCTTATTCCATTGAGTACGGTTCACCAAAGGTAGTAATCTCTCAAGATGTCCCTAAAGAACTTCATACAGATTTAATCATGATTGGTGCTACTGGATTAAACGCTGTTGAACGTTTATTAATCGGTTCCGTTACCGAATACGTAACCCGTACCGCCATTTGTGATGTTTTGGTTGTTCGCACAGACTTAGAAAATAAATAATAAAAATAAAGTACAGTAATTTAGTTTAAAAAAATTAAATCGCCGTACTTTTTATTTACGCCATTTTAACGATAACTACAATTTACCCAGTGTGTATTAATTATTCCACTTGCTTGTAAAAAGAAGCTAATGTTAGTAGGCCCCACAAACTGAAATCCCAGCTCTTGCATGTCCTTACACACCCTTCTAGCAATTGGTAAATCAAACATCATCTTAGCATTATTTTTGGGTTCTAAATCCATAGGAACAAAATCTACTTTTGACCAGATAAAATCATTAAAAGACATCCCCGTTTGAGACATTTTTAAGATCACATCTGCGTTATGGATAACTGCTTTAATTTTTCGTCGGTTTCTAATGATTAATGGACATGCCATCAACGCTTCTAATTTAGACTGATCATAGCCAGCAACAGTTTGAACTTTAAACTCGTCAAACATTTCATTTAATGCTTCCAATTTCGTCAAAACCGTTCGTAAATCTAACCCCGATTGGAAAATTTGAATTGCCAGACATTTAAAGAGTTCTTGGTCACTAAAACATGGCTTTCCCCATATCTTATCATGATAGTTTTCTAAAATTGCATTCTTAGTTGACCACGTACATTTTAATTTCATAAAAAATCCCTCCTTAGGGTTTAATTACTCTAAAGAGGGATTTTAAATTTATTTTTTTAATTCATCGTAAAGCTTTTGCTTGCCTAATACGATACTTTCACAAAGGTCCTCATAACTAATACCAGCTGCTTCTGCTTCTTGTGGTAATAACGATAGAGGTGTCATTCCTGGAAGGTTATTGGCTTCGATTACATATACGCCTGTGTCGTTAGTTAGAAAATCAACGCGTCCATAGTTAGTCATGCCCAAGGCATCCATTGTTTGAACAGCTACCCTTTTCATTTCATCATGAACATCATCTTCGATTTCTGGAGGAGTAACGAATTTAGTCGTTGAACCCGTTTGAAATTTATGTTCATAATCGTACCAACCATCATTTACCACAATTTCAATTGCTGGCATTGCTTGACCATTTACCACCCCTAGTGAAAATTCACGTCCAGTGATAAATTCTTCGACAATAATTTCATCATCAAAACGATAGGCATCCTTTAATGATTCAGCTAGTTCGGCTTCATCATGTACAATTCTAGTACCAATACTTGAACCACCACTATTAGGCTTAACAACCATTGGATAGTCAAAGGCTAATTGAGGATGAATACCATCTTTTGCATGCAATACAGCAAATTGGGCTGTTTTAATGTTGTTATACAACATTATCTCTTTTGAAATTGCTTTATCCATGGCAATTCCTGAAGCTAGTGAACCACTACCTGTATATTTAATATGATTAAGATCCAAAACAGCTTGAACTTTACCGTTCTCACCATCACCACCATGTAACGCTAGAAAAACAAAGTCAGCAGCTTGGAGGATTGGTAAAACATTTTTCCCAAACAATCCAACCGTACCGTCTGTACGAAGTTCTTCAATATCTTCTTCTGTTAAAACTGCGTCACTGATTTCATAATCAGTACTGGTATTACTAGACTTAAATACGTCTTCATAACTTTGACCATCCTCAAGTTCATATCCCAAGAATAAATCAATCATCGTTGCATCGTAACCTTTTGATCGCAAAGCATTGGTGATCTTTGAACCAGATGAAAGCGACACGTTTCTTTCCGTGCTTTTCCCACCGGCAAGTACAGCAATTTTCATTTTTTCCACCTCGTATGTAAGATAATTACAAACCTTGAGTTTGCTCCGCCAATTATCAAACGTTTATTGAACCTTCAGTATATCATAAAATCAGTTCAATGATGAAATAGAAGTTAAAAATTATACTGTAAAATCATTGGAATCTTCCAAATATTCCACAATTGAATTGGCCATATCCGGATTTAAAACGAGAGCTTGCAAAAAACGCTGACGATTAAATAAAGCATTCCACATAGCACTGGACTCTCTCATTTGAATTGTTTCCAAAGAGCGACGCCATTCGCGAAGTTCAATCAATAAAAATTGCTGATATACGTCGTCTTCATATAGCTGGTCGGCAATGTATACCGCTAAACGAATAGATTCTCCATAAATTAACGGTGTTTTTAATCTTTTTATCTTTTCAATCACTGTACACATTAATAAAATTTTATCCGCTCGGACTAACTTTTCATCACTTGCTAGCTCATCTAAAACGTTACCCAAATGTGTATAGGCATGAATCCATCCTCGCCCGTCTTCATATCCACGTGTATCGTTTTCTAGCATAGTATAGAGTACAATTTGGTTTACCAATCTTGATCGACGTTTAGGATCAATAAAAGTGGTCCCAGCTCGATCAATGTAGATAAGAGTTGCTAACAAAATTAGTGTGTATGCTCTTAAATATGCCGCATCATTCTGTGTTTCATTAATATGCGACAAGAGCATCTGGTCACTAATCAAACGATCAAATATCATTATTTTTTGATTTTTAGTTAAAATATCATATTGGAGTAAATCACCAAAAAGAGTGAAAACTCCACCATCACGGATTTGAGCTTTAAAAGAGCCTAGGTGATCCATTAGTAGATTAATGTTATCATCACTAATTTCGTCCATGTCTCCCTTCCCCAACTGTTCATTAATAATTTTAAGTAATTCAACTACATCATCTTCATCTTGGGGGACTTTTACCTCAGTAACTGGTAAATCTTGTGAAGCCGAATCAATAATTAGTCCAACTGATTTTCCTAAAGAAGAAAATATTTTTCCAACTCGGAGATCCATCCTTAGAGCTGCTATTTTTGTTTGTGTTTCATTAATTGAATCCAAAGGCATGTCCTCCTAATAATATATTGATTCTAACACGTTCATCAACTTAGCAAAAATATTTCCCATTCTTCACTTAAAAATACAATTAAATTTGATTAGCTAAACATTAAAAATAAATGATAGAATATGATATGATAGTCTATACTACTATTTAAGGAGGTTAAATTATTGCATAATTTCATCAAAAATTTTATTAAAAAAGAAAATCCTGCTATTTATGAAGATAAAGATTCTCATTTGACTCGTACCCTAGTAGTCAAAGACTTTTTAGCTCTTGGGGTTGGGACGATCGTTTCCACCTCCATCTTCACACTTCCTGGTGTGGTTGCAGCTCAACATGCTGGTCCAGCCGTCGTACTTTCATTCTTAGCAGCAGCTGTAGTTGCCGGCCTAGTAGCCTTTGCTTATGCCGAAATGGCTTCCGCTATGCCATTTGCTGGATCTGCATACTCTTGGATTAACGTAATCTTAGGTAAAGGGTTTGGTTGGGTAGCCGGCTGGGCTTTGTTAGCGGAATATTTCATCGCCGTAGCCTTCGTGGCCTCCGGACTTTCAGCTAACTTTAGGGGACTGCTTTCCTCAATTGGAATCCAAATTCCCAAACAGCTTGCAAATCCTCTAGGTACTAATGGTGGAATCATTGATATTACTGCGTTGATCGTCGTTATTGCGGTAGCGTTACTTTTAGCTCATGGAACTACAGGAGCCGCTCGCATCGAAAATGCACTCGTTGTTTTAAAGGTTGTTGCTATTTTAGTATTTATTATTGTGGGACTTTCAGCTATCCATATTCAAAACTACCTACCATTTATCCCTAAATATCATACCAACCCAGACGGAACTTCCTTTGGTGGATGGAAAGGTATCTATTCGGGAATTTCAATGATTTTTCTTTCCTATATTGGTTTTGATTCAATTGCTGCTAATGCCGGAGAAGCTAAAAACCCTGAAAAAACTATGCCTCGCGGTATTTTAGGATCGTTAATAATTGCTGTTATCCTTTTTATTGCAGTTTCGCTAGTGCTAGTTGGAATGTTTCATTACACGAATTACGCTAATAATGCTGAACCTGTCGGTTGGGCCTTACGACACGCTGGTCACGGAGTAATTGCTGGTGTGATTCAAGCAATTGCCGTAATTGGGATGTTTACAGCATTAATTGGCATGATGATGGCTGGTTCTCGTCTGCTATACTCATTTGGACGTGATGGTATGCTACCTAAATGGTTAGGTCAAGTAAATCCAAAAGGTCTTCCTAACCATGCATTAAGCCTTTTAACAATTATCGGCATTATTATTGGTTCCATGTTTCCTTTTGCTTTCTTAGCGCAATTAATCTCAGCTGGGACCTTAATCGCCTTTATGTTTGTATCGTTAGGGATCTATGTCCTGCGACCTCGTGAAGGTAAAGATATTGCTATTCCAAGCTTCAAAATGCCGCTCTACCCTGTTCTTCCTGCCTTGGCTTTCTTAGGCTCTCTGGCAGTTTTCTGGGGACTAGACGCCCAAGCTAAATTATACTCACTAGTTTGGTTTATCATTGGAATTATTGTTTACACTTTCTACGGAGCAAGACATACTACAGATTAAAAAACGCATCTAAACTTAGCTTTTAACTAAGTTTAGATGCGTTTTTGTCATCCAAATATTTCTGGAAGAATTTGTTGACCACGCTGTTCAACTAAATTTTTATAAAATACGGCATAAAGCCCGTTGCGATAGGGAACGTACCAAATAAATCCTATTCCAAACGTAATGATGCTTAAAATGTACCATCCAATTAATGAAATTTGTAATCCCAGTAATCTTGCCTTATTGCCATCCATGAGTCGTCGACTAAAAGTAATGAAATTAACAAATTCAAAACGATCACTTATCTTCCGATCAGTGGCTTCTTTATAAAGAAAATAGGCTTGTGAATACGAATAATATTTGATCCAACCCGGAATAATGAGCAAGAAGGACCATAAGAAGCGGAAAATAAATTGAAAAATAAAAATAGCTAGAGTTGATGTAAAATACTTTCTGCTAAAGGTTTGGAAGGCTGTCCCCCATGAAAGACGCTGATTTCGGTGTCGTAACCAATCTAAAATTCCGTATTGAATTCCCACTGTAAAAAATACTACGATTGCTTGAAAGAAAAATTGTTGAGCAGTCGTCCTGCCTGAATAAGGGGTCCCTGAATTTTGACTGTAATTTCCCATTGTACCTAGTGCGCTGCTATCAATCTGACTAAAAAAATATAAAATTATTCCAATCAAACTAGCAATTATAAATCCACTAAAAATGGAGCAAACAATTGGTATAATGTTAATTTTAATTGCTGTTATCCAGTTTCCCCGATAGAGTTCTAGGACTTCTTTCTTTAATGTTCTATTGCTTGTCTGATCCATATAAAAGTCATTCTCCTCGTTTAGTACGTAATAATGTATTTAACCATCTTGAGATTATCAAAGATAATACAATCAATATTACCATACCTGTCGCTGGAATGATTGGGTTAAAGTAACCTAAAGTTTTAGAATAACCCATAGCAAATTTTAAGAATGCTACTAACGGGTCTAATATATGCGATTGTCGTATAACTATTCTTTCCAATATCGCCAATAACAGGATTCCTAAAATAGGGATTGATATTGCCACAATTTTTTGATTTTTCCGTGTTAATAGCGCAAAGACGGCTCCCGCAATGATACCAAAGACGGCTAGCATAACCAACATAATATAGTTAACAATAAACATTGAAACTAAATCTAATGGCAATGATTTAAAGAAATGACCATATAATTCTAAATAAGGTACTGACTTATACCCACTTCCCCCGTTTAATGCAAACAATCCGGTAATAAAACTATAAATATTACCGATTAACGCTACAATTAATATCGATATAACCTTTGCATACCAACCCGTTCTTCGCGAAATTCCATTTTGAATTAAGAAAGAAAAACGCTCGTACGTTAAAAAGCCAAAATAAAATAGTAAGGCTACGTTAACAAACAAGGCTGCCGTTGTTAGTAGAGATAAATCATTTAAGATGGCAATGACCATCCCTTCGGTACCACTAGCTACTAAATGTAATAGCACTGGAATTCCTACCAGCAAACCAATTAGCCACAGGTAAACAATTAAAATCAAGCGGACAAAATAACTTAAATCGTACTTGATTACGCTAGCTACTTTATTCATTCTCATTACCTCCATTTGTTAAATTGACAAATAAGGTTTGTAAATCCATTTGATCAATGTTAATTAAGTCCGAAATTGGTTTATTATCTAATGAACCAAAAACATAACTAGCTTTGATTCGAGCCAATTTATCGCTCCCAATAACGTTCAATCCTTGGGTATATTCATCCACCTTGTCCTCAGGTCCGCTAACTACGTAAGCTTCACCTAGCACTTTTTCGGTTTCATCATCCACAATTAAACGACCATGATCGATTACTAAGACATGCTCAATTAAATTAGCAATCTCTTCAATTAGATGGGTTGAAATAACAAAAGTACGAGGATTTTCCGCATATGTCTCAACTAAGGCATTATAGAAAATTTCTCGATGACCGGCATCTAAACCTAGAATAGGTTCATCTAAGAAAACATATTCCACCGGAACCGCCAATGCAACGATTAACTTCATAATAGTACGGTAACCGGTTGATAACTTATTAAAAATAATATTAGTTTGTAATCCAAACTTCTCACATAAATCTTGTGCGAGTTCTTCATCAAAGCCCCCGTAAAAGCTCTTGGTCCACTTGAAAACATCCTTAACTTTAAGGTTTTTAGGATAAAGATCCACTTCACTCATCAAAAACATCTTAGAGAGTTGTTCATCATTATCACGAATAACTTTATTATCTAACCGAATTTCTCCCGTATCCGGAGCAATTCGGTTTACTAATAAGCTTAGTAAAGTACTTTTTCCAGCCCCATTTCGACCTAACAAACCATAAATTTTATTAGGCTCAATTGTCATCCCAATTCCATTTAAAATCATTTTTTTATCGAATGACTTGGTTACCTGCTTTACTTCGATCCCCTTCATATAGATTTATACCCCTGTTCAATTAATTTTTTTAAATCTTCCTCATTAATATTAAGGCGAACTGCTTCCTTAACTACCCCTATTACATACTTATTATAGAAATTTTGCTGGCGATTCAAAGTAATTTGATTACTTGCCCCCTCAGCCACGAACATCCCTACTCCACGATGTTTTTCTAAAAGCTTTCGTGAAACCAGTTGATTCATTCCTTTTAAAACTGTTGCAGGATTTATGTGAAATTCTTTTGATATTTCAGTAGTGGAAGGGATCTGTTCTCCCTCTTTAAAACCGCCGGTAAAGATTGCATCTTCAATCTGTTGGGCGACTTGGAGATAGATTGGTTCGCTGCTATTAAAATTAAATTGCATAACATCCACCTTCAAATTTTATTAATTCCTTCATTATAAACTTAATTAGTCATGTAACTAACTATATGGGTTATCGTGCAAAAAGTCAATTAAATTGACATGTTTAACCCCGTCAGACCAACAAAAAATCTGTAATAACATTCAGTGTTATTACAGATTTTAGAAGTTATTCAACCGGCTCTACAGAACCTTTAAAGTGTTTTTTAATCCAACTTTGAGTTGATTTTGACTTAAGTGCCTTAATCACTTTCTTAAGGGCTTTATTGTTCTTTTCATCTGGTCTAATTGCTACAATGTTGCTATATGGAGACGATGATTTTTCAACTGCAATCGCATCTTTGGCGGGACTTAATTTAGCCTGAACTGCATAATTAGAATTAATTACTTCCGCGTCACCTTGTTTATTATTGTAGAGTTGAGGCATCAATTTAGGTTCGTACCCCGTCTTAAATTTAATATTCTTCTTATTAGTGGCAATATCCTTAAAGTTAGCATTCGTGGTATCCGTACCCTTCTTGAGAGTAATTAACCCAGCATCTTTAAAGATTTCAAGCACCCGTCCATAATCTGCTACATTATTGCTTACTAGTACCGTCGCATTTTTAGGTAGATCTTTTAGTGATTTATACTTCTTTGAATAAACTGCAATCGGTTCCAGGTGAATTGAACCTGCGCTAATCAAATTTCCTTTGTTCTTGGCGTTCCATTCCTTTAAGAAAGGAGTGTGTTGGAAGTAGTTAGCATCGATATCTTTAGAAGCTAATGCCTTGTTAGGTAAAACATAATCTTGGAATTGTTTAATTTTAAGATTTACCCCTTCCTTTTTTAGTTCAGGTTGAATATGCTTTAAGATTTCTGCATGAGGGGTAGGTGAAGCCCCAATGGTAACCGTCGTTGTTTTTTTAGCGGTACTTCCACAAGCTGCCAAAACTACTGCAGTTGCTGCAATTGTTAATGCGGTTAAAACTCTACTCTTTTTCATAAAAATTTCCTCCTTGATTAAACAACCCTTTTATCAATAATTTTAACTAATAAATCACCAATCCATTGAAGAACAAAAACAAATAATACAATTAGAATCGTTGCCACCAGAATGATTGTTCCATTATATTGCAAGAAACCATTGTTATACGCTAAGGCGCCTAAGCCTCCCGCACCGATGGCTCCAGCCATTGCTGTATATCCTACTAACGAAATTGCTGTAACAGTCAAGCCTGATACCAGCGCGGGTAAACTTTCAGGTAACAAAACTTTAAAGATAATTGTCCAATGGCTTGCGCCCATCGCTTCTGCTGCTTCTAGAACGCCTTGATCAATTTCTCTAAACGACATTTCTACAATTCGTCCAAAAAAAGGAGCCGCAGAAAGAATTAGAGAAGGTAAAGCTGCTACTGGACCTACAATGGTGTGGACTAACGTATTAGTAAAAGGAATCAAAACAACGATTAAAATAATATAAGGAATTGATCGGAATACATTAACAAATAACGAAACTAACCAATTAACTACCTGAATTCCTTTACTCTTGCTATCTTTGGTTTCAAAGAGTAAGAGACCTATCAAGCAGCCAATAATTGCTGTAAATAAAACAGACACAAGCGTTACCCAAATCGTCTCCCAAGTTGCACTCCCCATTTCAGTCCAATCAACTGAACTAAAATCAAAATAAGAACTACTTCCCATCTGCGATAACCTCCGTTTCTACCCGTAATTTCTTTAAGAAATTAACCGACCCAGCTACTTGTGGTTCAGGTCCTGTTAATTGTAAATATAATGTCCCAATAGAACCCTCTTGAGTTTGCTTAATATTACCTGCAACGATATTTAAATCAACTTTGGGAAATTCATGTACCATTTCCGAAACGATCGGTAATTTAGCCTGATCCCCATGGAAAGTTAGCCGAACGATTCTACTATTGGGATATTTATTTAATAACTCATCTAAAACAATTTCTGTTTCTTGATGACTTGGATCAGATTCTGCGGAAACAAAACGTTGTGTTAACGGTTGTTGAGGATTTTTGAAGACATTCAGTACTTCTCCCTCTTCAATAATCTTACCGCCGTCTAAAACGGCTACATTATCACAAATTTTACGAATGACATGCATTTCGTGGGTAATCAATACAATGGTGATATTCAGACGTTTCTTAATATCAAGTAATAAATCTAGTACCTCATCGGTTGTTTCTGGATCTAAAGCACTAGTGGCTTCATCAGAGAGAAGAATTTCTGGATCATTTGCCAATGCTCGAGCAACACCCACTCGTTGCTTTTGCCCTCCGGATAGGGAAGCTGGATACATATCTTCCTTTCCTTCTAAACCAACCAAATCGATTAACTCTAAAGCCTTCTTTTCACGTTCAACTTTAGCAACTCCAGCAATTTCTAATGGAAACATAACATTTTCTTTTACGGTTCTTGACCATAATAAATTAAAATGTTGGAATATCATTCCAATTTTATGGCGTTGGACGCGTAAATCTTTAGCTGACAATTGATTGATTGCTACTCCATTGATATTAACACTCCCAGTTGTCGGCTTCTCAAGACCATTTAACATTCGAATTAAAGTCGTTTTACCAGCACCAGAATATCCGATAATGCCGTATATTTTTCCACTATCAATTTTTAAATTAACATCCTTAATTGCGTGGACTGTTCCTTCTTTGGTTTCAAAAGTTTTTGAAACGTCCTTAAATTCAATCAATTCTAATCCCCCTTTTAAACAAAAAAACTTTCGCCCGAATATAGCTAAAGCTATATTCAAGGACGAAAGTCTGTCGTGTTACCACCTTGTTTTTTCGTTGCCTTACGGTCAACGAACTCTGCGGGTCAATCAACCCGTGCGCTGTAATGGGCGCTCCCATGATTTGCTAACTAAATGCTCACAAATCCGCTGAATAAATTGAAAGACCATCTTCAACGATTACCTCGATTTCCTTCCACCAACCGGAAACTCTCTAAGCGTAGATAAATCTGTTTACTCATCTTTCTCTAATACTTTGTTAATAGGCTAAAGTATACATGCCATCAGTTTAGCTGTCAACACTAAAATAAAAAAACTAGGATACCTAATTTGTATCACTAGTTTTTTAGAAATCAGCTTTTTGTTCTAATCCTGTTTTACTATAAGAATAATAATGGTACCTCATCGACATGATTAACCCCACGCCAATCATATTTCCGATCAATGCCGAACCTCCTGCACTAACAAACGGTAGCGGAATTCCAGTTAGTGGTAAAAGCCCGATGTTCATTCCAATATTTTCAAATACATGGAATAGAATCATCATGATAACTCCCACTGCTATATACGCATAAAATTCATTTTTAGTATCAAAAATGACTTGGATAATTTTATAAATTAATAAAAAGTATAGTCCAATTAATACTACACTACCGACAAATCCAAAATTTTCTCCAATAACCGAAAAAATCATATCAGATTCTCGAACCGGAACGTTAACGTTCGAAACGTTGAAACCTTTTCCAAATAATTGCCCAGAACCGATAGCTTTCATACTTTGCCATAATTGATAACCTGAATTAGTAGTATCCGAAGCAGGATGCAACCAATTATCGATTCGAGCAAATTGATAAGATTCAAAACCTAACTTACTCAAAAACGATTGTCCCCAACTTGTAGCGACCAGCATCAAGGTTGAACTTCCTAATACCACCATTCCAACAAAAGACGGTACCAAAATTCGCCAAGTAACTCCCGAAACCACGACTAATCCAGCAAAAATAGCAATAAACACTAACATCGTGCCAAAGTCATGTTGCAACAATAACAAGATAGGCACTGGTAAAGTCCATAAAATCATTGTTCCGATAAGCTTCCAATCACTGCGGACTGTGCGCTCTTTTACTTTTGAGTTGTAAACCGTAATAACTTTTGCCATCATCAAAATATAAGCTGGTTTCATTACTTCAGAGGGCTGGAAGGTAAAGGGTCCTAGAGCAAACCAGCTCTTTGCTCCCGTATTAGCCGCGTAGGCTCGACTGTATAGAAATAAGACTAGAACTAACAAAAGTAGTCCAATTCCATACACAATTGGTGCTAGTTTCCACAATTGTTTCGAATCAAATTGCATTATGACAGTGACAATTACGATACCCAATACGTACCAAACTAACTGAGAAACAACCTGTCGTAAGATGCTTGTAGCACTAGTATCATGTGTCGCAGCTACGTAGATGGACGCCAGCCCGATAATTGCTAGCATTAGCACTGGAAAAATAATTCCATAGTCAATCCGGGAACTATCATCCTTTCGAGCAACCCTAGAATTCATTCTTTCCATCGAGGTAGCTCCTTTCTATAGAGAATGTAGGTTAAATTCAGCTACAATCCATTGAATTCCTTCATCCATAGATTTTACACGCATTTCTCCACTTTGGTTAGAAGCTGTAAAATTCTTATCATTTACTTGAGAAATTTGACCAACTAACTGTCTGTTGATATAAACCTCATTGATAACTGAATCATTTTCTTTAACTTCTTTAATTTCGATTTCGAACTTTTTCTCTCTTCTAGACATTTTAACTCCTAATTTCTTGGTTTACTATTTTTTTGATTGCGTTTTAAAGAAAAATTATCTGGCACTGGATCGTATCCGCCTCGCACAAATGGATGACACCTTAAAATTCTTGCAACCCCCATCAAGCCGCCTTTTATGGCACCAAATCGTTTGATGGCTTGGAGGCTATAATTAGAACAAGTTGGATAATATCGACAAGATGGCGGAAACATTGGCGAGATAAATTTTTGATACCCACGAATAATCAGTAACAAAATTTGCTTCATTTAGGTTTAATCCCCTATTTGACTAAAAATGTTAAATTTTCAATCGTTGTAATTAAATTTAAGAAAAAACTACTTACCGTATATCCAATAACCACAGACAGCAATACGATTAAAACCCGTGCTTGATTCTCATATCTTCCCATAAATTTATGAAATGGAATAGCCTGAATACTCCAAAAGGAAATCAGGATGAAAAATAGATAACAAATTAAAGTTATTACAGATTGAATTCCTAACATAATTTTCCTCCAAAATTTCATACATGTATTATTGTACCAGAAACTAAGCTAAATTTATCATTTTTAAACACAAAAAAAACGCTCAAAATTGAGCGTTTTTTATGACCAATAACTAAATTAATGTTTTGATACATTAATTCGGTTAATAGCCCGACGAAGTGAAATTTGAGCGCGCCGTAATTCACTATTGTCGTGTGCTTGTTGCGCTTTACGAATCGTTGCTTCAGCACGTTTCTTAGCACTTTCAGCACGAGCTACGTCGATATCAGATTGATTTTCAGCGGTATCCGCAACAATAGTTGCAGTATTCTCAGAAAATTCAACAAATCCACCATTTACTGCAATAACGTCTTCCTCTTGACTGTGTTTTACCCGCACTTCATCAATCGCAAGAGCAGCAATTACAGGAACGTGATTAGGCAAGATACCTAATTCACCTTCTTTGGTATTAACTACCAACATGGTAACTTGGTCATCATCATAGACTTGACCATCAGGAGTAACAATACTAACTGTTAATACTGAATTTTCAGCCAATTAGATCCCTCCTAATCTTCTGTAGCACTTATTTTTTTAGCCTTTTCAACTACATCATCAATTGATCCAACCAAACGGAATGCTTCTTCAGGAAGATCATCATACTTACCATCAAGGATACCCTTGAATCCAGAAATTGTGTCTTCAATCTTTACATAGTGACCTGGAAGGCCAGTAAATTGAGCAGCAACACTGAAGTCTTGAGATAAGAAGAGTTGGATACGACGTGCACGAGCAACGACGGTCTTTTCTTCATCAGATAATTCATCCATACCAAGGATAGAGATGATATCTTGCAATTCCTTATAACGTTGGAGAACATGTTGTACCTCTGTAGCTACTTCATAATGTTCTTCACCAACAATTTGTGGGTCAAGCGCAGTTGAAGTAGATGCAAGAGGATCCACAGCAGGGTAAATACCTTGTTGAGTCAATGCACGTTCCAAGTTAGTAGTTGCATCCAAATGAGCAAATGTTGTAGCAGGAGCAGGATCAGTATAATCATCAGCAGGAACATAAACTGCTTGGATTGATGTTACTGAACCCTTCTTTGTTGATGTAATACGTTCTTGAAGTTGTCCCATTTCTGTAGCAAGTGTTGGTTGGTAACCAACGGCTGAAGGAATACGACCAAGTAAGGCCGAAACTTCTGAACCAGCTTGCGTGAAACGGAAAATGTTATCAATAAATAACAACACATCTTGCCCTTCAACATCACGGAAATGTTCCGCAATCGTCAAACCAGTAAGAGCAACTCGCATACGAGCCCCAGGCGGCTCGTTCATTTGACCATATACCATGGCCGTACGTTCAAGAACTCCGGATCCCTTCATTTCGAAGTATAAGTCATTACCTTCACGTGTTCTTTCACCAACACCAGTAAAAACTGAGATACCATTATGTTCTTGTGCAATATTATGAATTAATTCTTGAATCAAAACGGTTTTACCAACCCCGGCACCTCCGAAAAGACCAATCTTACCACCACGAATATATGGGGCAAGTAAGTCAATAACCTTGATACCTGTTTCAAGAACTTCTGTACTTGGATTCAATTCATCATAATCTGGTGGATCACGATGGATTGGATCGCGTTTTATATCGGGGCCAAGTTCTTTGCCGCCATCGATAGTGTCACCCAAGACGTTGAAAACACGACCAAGTGTTTCTTTACCAACGGGTACTTTAATAGAATCTCCAGTATCTTCAACATCAAGACCACGTTGTAGTCCATCTGTTCCATCCATAGCGATGGTTCTTACAACACCATCACCTAATTCAAGCGTTACTTCAGAAACTAGGACAGTACCATCCGCCTTTTTAATCTTCAAAGCGTTATTGATAGTTGGTAATTCTTCGTCAAGGGGAAATTCAACGTCGATAACTGGTCCGATAACTTGAACAACTTTACCAGTACTCATATCGTTTAATTCCTCTCGTTAATATTATTCAAGTGCAGCTTGACCACCAGTAATTTCGGTGATTTCAGTCGTAATAGCACTTTGTCTAGCACGATTATACTGTAGCTCTAAATCTGCAATCAAATCACTAGCATTATCAGATGCTGAGCGCATCGCTGATGAACTAGCAGCATGTTCTGCAGTCTTTGCATCTAAGATAGCACCATAAACCAAACTTTCAGCATATTGAGGAAGAATTTCCTGCAATAATGCTTCTGGTGATGGTTCAGTGTCATACTCAGCAGTAACTTGTTCATGAGCTTCGTTATTAGCCAAATCATCTCCACCAATTGGAAGTAATTTAGTTACTCGGAAACTATTTGAAAGTCTATTTACAAAGTGGTTGTAGCATACGTATAATTCATCAAATTTTTCTTCTGTGTACATTTTAGTAACAGTTTTAACAATTTCACGAATTTCATTGAAAGTTGGAACGTCGCTAACACCGCGGTATTCGTAAGCAACTTCATGATTACGATTTCGATAGAAATCAGAACCAGTGCCACCTACCGCGAGAATAACGGCATCGCCTTCAGTATGCCCATGCTTTTGCATAAAATCGTTTGTTTGCTTAATCACACTGCTGTTGTATGAACCAACTAAGCCACGATCAGAAGTGATAATTAAATATCCAGTCTTCTTGACAGGACGTTGTGCTAGTAAATCAGCAGCCGAGATAGCTTGGTCAGACTTAGCCTTACCAGCTACACTGGCGCTCATTAAATGTGATTTAGCAAGGTGAGCAACAATACTCTCAACTTTTTGTGCATACACTTGATATCCAACTGTATGTCTCTGAATTTGGCTTAACTTAGCAGTTGAAACCATTTGCATAGCAGTCGTAATTTGACTAGTTTTCTTAGTCGAATCAATTCGACGCTTTACATCTTGTTCAGATATTGCCATTAATTCTCACCACTTTTCCTCTCGTTAGCTGATATCCTTATTTAGCTTCCTTTGTAGGTTGAAAATGTTCAGCAAATGATTTAATTGCTGCATCCATCTTGTCCGTATCAGGAAGTTGCTTAGTTTCACGGATTTCGTCTGTGAGCTCCTTATTGTTACTTGCAATATAGTCAAAGAGTTCATCTTGGAAACGTTGAATATCATCGACAGGAACATTGTCCAAGAAACCATGAGTTAATGCATAAAGAATCATAACTTGGTTTTCAACGGAAAGTGGTTGATGAAGTGGTTGTTTTAGAACTTCAACAGTCCGACGACCACGAGCCAACTTAGCTTGAGTAGCTTTATCCAAATCTGAACCAAATTGAGCAAATGATTCCAATTCACGATATGAAGCTAAATCCAAACGAAGAGTTCCGGCAACCTTCTTCATCGCCTTAATCTGGGCATCCCCACCAACACGAGAAACAGAAGTACCAGCATCAATAGCTGGACGAGTTCCTGAGTTAAAGTAATCACCATCAAGGAACACTTGTCCATCAGTGATTGAAATAACGTTAGTTGGGATATAAGCTGAAACATCCCCAGCTTTAGTTTCAACGAAAGGCAAAGCAGTCATTGAACCTCCACCCAAATCATCACTCAACTTAGCTGCACGTTCAAGCAAACGTGAGTGAGTATAGAAGATATCACCAGGGTAAGCTTCACGCCCAGGCGGACGGCGAAGAATTAATGAGAGTTCACGGTAAGCATCAGCTTGTTTTGATAGATCATCGTATACGATCAAAACATGTTTGCCGTTGTACATGAATTCTTCACCCATTGCTGCTCCGGCATAAGGAGCAAGATATAACATTGGAGCTGGTTCAGAAGGACCAGCACTAACAACGATTGTATAGTCCATCGCACCGTAACGTCTCAATGTTTCTACTTGTGTACGAACAGTTGATTCCTTTTGTCCGATTGCAACATAGATACAAATCATATCTTGATCTTTTTGATTCAAGATTGTATCGATAGCGATTGTAGTCTTACCTGTCTTACGGTCACCGATAATCAATTCACGTTGTCCACGACCAATTGGAACTAAAGCATCGATAGCTTTAATACCTGTTTGAAGTGGTTGTTCAACTGATTTACGTTGCATAACACCAGGTGCCTTATTTTCTACCGGACGGGTTTTGGTGGTTTGGATTGCTCCCTTGCCATCAAGTGGTTCACCCAATGGGTTAACAACTCGACCAATTAAGGCATCTCCAACTGGAACTTCCATGATACGACCAGTTCTCTTAACTACGTCTCCTTCGTGGATACCATCATAGTTACCCATGATAACAATACCAACATCGTTTGATTCAAGGTTTTGAACCATACCGAAAACACCGTTAGAGAATTCTAGAAGTTCACCAGAAAGAGCATTATTTAAGCCATGAGCACGAGCAATACCATCACCAACATATGTAACGGTACCAGTTTCTTCGACATTAAGCTCAGCTTGGTAGTTTTCTAATTGCTGTTTGATTAGAGCACTGATTTCCTCAGCCTTAATGCTCATAAAAGTTTCACCTCTTTACAAATATCGAGCTAACCTATTAGGCGCTGTCTAATTTGATTAATTTGAGTCTGAATACTACCATCGTAGATCAAACTATCTGTTTTGATGATAGCTCCACCGATGATTGAATCATCAACTTCACTATCTAAGACAACTTCACTAACTTTTAAACGTTTAGCGAATTGTTCTGCCATTTTATCAAGTTGTTGATCACTTAATGGGATAGCAGAAACAACTTTTGCTCGAACGATTTTTTCATCAGCGTCACACAAGTTGTTAAACTCATCAATAATCGCTGTCAAATAGTCCATACGACCATAATCAAAAGTCATTTTGATGAGATTTCCAACGTAATTTGAAGCATCTTTAGTCAGAATATTGAGAATTTCAAGCTTTTGATTTTGCTCCAAACCTTTGTCAGTTAAAATTTTGCCTAATCCTTCATTATCATTAAAAACTTGTTGAATCTGATTTAGTTCAGCACGTGTTTCATCGCGTTGTCCTTTTTCAGAAACAATTTCAAAGAGGGCTTTTGAATAACGCTTAGCAATTGTTGTTTTATCTAAACTCATTTGCTATCACCCAAACCTTCGATGTATGAATCAATCAAATCCTTTTGACTGTTTTCATCAAGTTCTTTTTTGATAACTTTGGAAGCAATCTCAATAGATAATGACGCAATATCGTCTTGTGCACTTTTAAGTGCGTCAGCACGTTCTTGTTCAATATCTTGTTTAGCCTTGTCCTTTAGAGACTTAGCTTCATTTTGAGCATTTCCAATAATCAATTCTCGTTCTTTTGCACCACTATCTTTAGCATTGTTAATGATAGAAGTAGCTTCAGCATGAGAATTATCTAATGCTTCTTTACGTTGTTTAGCAAGCTTTTCAGCCTCGATTCGAGACTGTTCAGCTGAGTCAATGTCGTTAGAGATACGATCAGCACGTTCCTTCAACATTGCATTAACTGGACCCCACGCAAATTTTGCAATTAAAGCCATTAATACAATAAACAAGATGGCATAAAACAACATATCACCAACGTACAAAGTACTTCCATGTGCCGCCCCTACTATAATGTGCGAAAACATCTATTGACACCTCCTTCTCCGATAAATTGTTTAATTTATCATGCCTACTTATTCATTACAAGAAGTGAAATAACGAAGGCAAGGATAGGCATAGCTTCAACCAAACCAACACCGATAAACATTGTTGTTCTTAATTGTCCTGATAATTCAGGTTGACGAGCCATTCCTTCAAGCATTTTTGCGACAACGATACCGTCACCGATACCACCACCAATAGCGGCTCCAAACATAGCAATTCCAGCTGCAATAGCACCCATAATAGTTGTTCCTCCTACCTAAAAATATATTATTATTCGTCTTCGACCTTATGAGAAATGTAAACGGATGTTAGTGTTACAAACACGAACGCCTGAATACTTCCCAAAAATACGGAAAATCCTTGCCAAATCAAGGCAAGTGGGATGGCGACAATCATATTGACGATGCCACCCGAGAATGCAATTCCTCCGATCATCTTAAGAAGCATTTCGCCGGCAAAAATAACACCGTAGATACGTAGCCCAAGGGTCAAGAAATCAATGAATTCTGTAAAAACACCAATCGGTAACCAAACTTTAAATGGCGATAAATATGTTTTTTCAAAATATTTTTTAAAGCCAAATTTTGCAACACCTGAATAGTGCGCTAACATCATTGTGATCAACGACAATGTTAAAGTGACAATCGGATCAGCTGTTGGGCTTCTTAGATACGAAACATCATTCCATGCGATTTGCAGGAATAGACCGATTTGGTTAGAAACAAAAATAAATAGGAATAATGTGAAAGCATATAGACCAAAATTCTTTTCTTCCTCTTCATCCACTGAATCGCGGAGGATACCATTGGTAAAATCAACGATCCACTCCAAAATATTTTGCTTACCAGTCGGCTTTAACTTCAAATTACGAGATAAAGCAAACACTACACAAAAAACAATTAGTGCACTTACTAAACCTGAAATTAAGTTAGTCGTATTAAATGTCAAACCAAGAAACTGAAAAGTTGAAATTGATTCACCACTCACAGAATATCACCTCTTTTCTACCTAAGTGTACCTAAACCAAAGCCAAAAATTGACAATAATCTAAGTCATAAACTTGAACAAAAGACAGTATTTTCCGTCTGAAAATACATTTGAAATGATACCACCATTTTGGACAAAAGACAAAAGAATAATCGCTTTATTTCTATGATATTCTTCCTGTTCGTTCTTCAAAAATTGAAATTTGTTCAATTTATCTACTTAAAATCAAAAAGAATTTCAGAAATAAAATTTATTTATCTCTGAAATTCTTAACTATTCATTTGATTTCAATGCTTCAACCATATCAACTTGCCTTAGTCGACGATGCGTAATATAAACAACTATTAAATTAAAAATGACCATTAATACAGTTGCTACCACGTATCCCATTGGTTTAATTGTTAGTGGAAAGACGACGATGCTAGTCTCAGCTTGTTTGATAACATAACTTGTCAAAATATTTCCTAATCCAAAACCAGCTAGTATTCCAATCAAAGCTAAAATAATACTTTCCCTAGCAATATACATTGTAACTTCTGAATCAAAGAACCCGAGTACTTTAATTGTTGACAATTCTCGCAAACGTTCTGAAATATTAATATTGTTCAAGTTATATAAAACAATGAAAGATAACACTCCAGATAGGAGAATAAAAATCAAAACAACCGGTCCTAATTGCTTAGACATGCTTGTAACTGCTGCAGCTTGATCCCTCACAAAACTCACACCTAAAATATCAGCATTAGCTTCAATCCATTGCTTGCTTAATTTTTGTTGATTCTTTTTAGAAGTTTGATGTAATTGAACCATTAAAGTTTGCATCGTAGGTTCTTTTTTCATAGTTTTCCTATAAAAAGAAGTAGATCCATACATAAAGTTTCCAACATAATTCTGGGTTACACCAATCACCTTAACTTCTTTTTTAGTTTGCTTTTCATTTTCTATAGAAATTGTACTTCCTTTTCTAACTTTTAAGGCAGTGGCAAGTTTTTCTGAAATAATTACCCCCTGCTTTTGCAAATGCAACGGATATTGGTTTTGATAGTCCCTTAAAGTTACAAATTTTTCAAATTGGTGCTTATTTTGAGGAATGTCCATATTGATATCATCCACGGTTTTACCGTGCTTAGTTGCTTTAAAAGTTTCCGTATGGGTCGCAAGACTTTGCTGATAATTCTTTCCCCTAGCAATTGTCTGCCGAACCGATTCTAATTGGTTGGCTTTTTTAGCTTGAACTACAGCATCATATTTAATAATTTGATTAAATTGAAGATCTCCAGTTGCTGAAATGGAGTTGGCAATGCCGAACCCTGTCAAAATAAGAGCTGTTCCACCCGCGATCCCCAAAATCGTCATTAAGCCTCTCAGCTTAAATCTAAATAGGTTACGATAACTAATTTTCTGATTAAAATTTAGCCGTTTCCAAATAAAACTAATATTTTCTAGCAAAATTTTCTTAGCTTTCTTTGGAGATTTAGGCCGTAGTAACTCGGCTGGAACTGCTTTTGTTTCCTTGATTACTACCAATAAGGCCGCTCCAACTGTGGCAATCATTGCCAAAACCACAGCAATTGCAATTGAAGCCCAATCATATTCAATGACCGGTTGACCAATTACATACTTTGTATACATTGATACGACAAAACGTGGCAATAATTGGTTACCTAAAAATGAACCCACGATTACTCCTAAAATTCCAGCCAAAAAAGCATACATGGTATATTCGTAGGCAATCGCACTCCTAGAAAATCCTAAAGCTTTCAATGTTCCAATTTGTCCACGGGCCTCTTCTACCATCCGAGTAATAGTAGTGAAGGTAATTAACGCAGCTAACAGAAAAAAGAACACTGGAAAGACATTCGCAATTGCGGCGATCCGGTCAGAACTATCTCCATAGCCAGTGAATCCAGGTAAATCTTCACGAGTTTGCCATGTGTAACTTGGAACTTTTATCTTTTCAACCTTTTTTCGCTGCCGTTTCAAATTAACTTGCGTTTCCGCTAATTGTTGCTCTTGTTTATCAAGCTCTGAAGTAGTGGTTACCTTTCCTCCAGATTGCTTTTTCAATTGTGCTTTAGCTTGAACTATTTTTTGCTTAGCTTGATTTAATTTCTCCTGAGCTCTATTAAGCTGATTTAAAGGTTTTGCAACAATTTCATTCCTTCGCTCGTTTTTTCGTTTATCCAATTGTTTCTGCAAAAGTTTTACTTTAGCTTTGATAGTTCCTTGATACTTTCCTGAAAAAACATCTTGATGTTGAAGCTTAGCAAAACTAATATTTATCGCTGTTGCGACAGGCAAATTGATTGCTTGGTCTTTAATATAAGCGAAATACTGAACTTGACCACTACCAACATTGGCTGATCCTCTAGTAGAATCGTCGATGTACAGGGGTGAATCAGCAAAACCCACAATTTTATATCTATTGACTTTAAGATTAGCTGATTTTGCAAAAGTAAACTGGTCACCAATTCGATACCCATCCTTAATTTGCGCTTGTTTATCTAATAAAATTTCATTATTTTTTTGGGGCAGACGTCCACTTTTTAAAATAACTTGATTTTGTCTAGCTGGATCTTTCAAACCGTATAGTGCAATCGCATCACGTGTTTTTCCACCAATCACATATTTAAATTTAATACTCTCCGCTTTAGCTCCTTGAACGCGCTCTACAGCTTTGATATCCTTTCGGGTAAATCCCTTATCCGAAAATACCTGCACATCGCTCAAATGATGTTTAACGACCTCTGATTGCATGGAATGGTTCAAAGCAGGCCCAGTTGCTTTCACTCCAACAAATAATAGTACACCTAACATAATAATTAGGACGATTGCGGTAAATCGTCCTAACGATCCCCTAATATCTCGCATTAATAGTTTATTCATTAGCTCACCCTACCAAACAATGTCTTTAACTGGAACTGGATTAGCATTATCTTTTACCGCTCGCACTCGGGCGTCGTTAATCTGAATTACCCGATCAGCCATTTGAGCAATTTCAGAGTTGTGAGTAATAATGATTACCGTTTTATGAAATTTACGACTAGCATCACTTAATAATTGCAAAACTTGTTTTCCTGTTTGATAATCCAAAGCTCCCGTCGGTTCATCACATAAAAGTAACTTAGGATTCTTAGCCAACGCACGAGCAATAGCTAGACGCTGCTGTTCACCACCAGAAAGCTGGGAAGGAAAATTATCCATTCTTTCTTGTAATCCAACTGCTTTTAAAACTTCCTCGGGCGCTTGTCCATCCTTAACTAAGGAAGTAGCTAATTCAACATTTTCCAATGTGGATAGATTTGGAATTAAATTATAAAACTGAAATACGAATCCTACATCATGGCGTCGATAATTAGTTAATTGGCGATCGTTAAATGTCGCAATATCCATATTATCAATCATAATTTGACCACTAGTAGGGCTATCCATACCACCTAACATATTTAATACGGTTGATTTTCCTGCGCCACTAGGCCCTAAAATCACCGTTACTTTACCTTCTTCAACTTCAAAATTAACATCTCGATTAGCAAAAATTTTTGTTTCACCCATTTGGTACACTTTTGACTCGTTTTTTACTTCGATATAAGCCATGCTGATTCCCCCGAATTTTTACTATATTACTAATAATAAAGCTTAGTTCGTTTTAATACTAATAACATACAAAAAAAGAAGGCCAATGGCCTTCTTTTTAAAGATTTATTTTGTACCGAATAAGCGATCACCAGCATCCCCTAATCCTGGGACGATGTAACCATCTTCATTAAGCTTTTCATCTAGAGCAGCTGTGTAAATATCGATGTCTGGATGAGCTTCTTGTAATGCTTTAACCCCTTCAGGAGCAGCTACTAAGCTACAGAAACGGATGTCTTTAGCACCACGTTTTTTCAATGCATCCACAGCCATAATGGCTGATCCACCAGTAGCAAGCATTGGATCAACAACGAATACTTGACGTTCACTGATATCACTTGGTAATTTTACAAAGTATTCAGTTGGCTTTAATGTTTCTTCGTCACGATACATTCCGATGTGACCAATACGAGCAACTGGTAATAACTCGGCCATTCCATCAACCATACCTAAACCAGCACGTAGAATTGGAACAATCGCCACTTTTTTACCTGAAATCTGTTTTTGAATTGATTTACCAATTGGTGTTTCAATTTCAACATCCATCAGTGGCATATCTCGTGATACTTCATATGCCATTAATGTTGAGATTTCATTGACGATTTCTCTAAATTCTTTTGTACTACAGTGTTTATCTCTAATCAAAGTTAACTTATGTTGAATTAACGGATGATCGAGAACCTCAAACTTACCCATGACTAAACTCGCTCCTTTCAAATTCCTTATCAATTGTAGCTAAAAAAACATAAAAAAACTAGGACTAATTTAATCAATAGGGTACTTTTCAGTTAGTTTGAACACATCTCGCTTAATTTCTTCTAGAACTGTTTCATTATCCGCATTTTTGATTGCTCGAATTATCAAATTAGCAACTTCACGACAGTCGTCTTCTTTAAATCCTCGTGTCGTAATAGCTGGCGTTCCAATTCGAATTCCTGAGGTTTTAAATGGGCTTAATTTTTCTTCTGGAATAGCTTCTTTATTAGTAGTAATGAAGACGCCATCTAACAGATTCTGTACTTCCTTACCATTTAATTGGGTCCCAGTTAAATCTACTGTCATCAGATGATTATCGGTCCCCCCTGTTACTACGTGCAAAATCGTATCATTTTCAAAGACTTCAGCCATTGCTTTCGCATTTTTTAAAACTTGTTTTTGATAAGTCTTAAATTCTGGTTGCAATGCTTCACCAAAGGCAACGGCCTTCGCAGCAATAACATGTTCTAATGGACCACCTTGATTTTGAGGAAATACCGCAAAATTAAGTTGCTTGGCATATTTTTCCTGCGAAAGAATCATGCCACCACGGGGACCTCGGAGGGTCTTATGTGTCGTAGTTGTAACCACATCAGCAATGCCAACTGGTGAAGGATGCAGACCAGCTGCTACCAGACCAGCAATATGGGCCATATCTACCATCAGATAAGCCCCGACTTCATCAGCAATTTCGCGGAATTTATTCCAATCAATAAATCGACTATAGGCCGAAGCTCCCGCAACAATAATTTGTGGCTGTTCTTTTAAAGCAATACGACGAATTTCATCGTAATCTAATTTTTCAGTTTGAGGATCAACCCCATAACTCACTGATTGATAAAAAGTTCCACTAAAGCTTACTTTAGCACCGTGTGTTAAATGTCCACCAGCATTAAGGTCCATCCCTAAAATTTTATCCCCAGGTTTAATAAACGCGGCATAAGCCGCAGCATTCGCTTGGGAACCAGAATGGGGTTGAACATTTACATATTCCGCATTAAAGATGGCTTTTGCCCGATCAATTGCTAATTGTTCAACTTGGTCAATAAATTCACACCCACCATAGTAACGTTTGCCAGGATAACCTTCGGCATACTTATTAGTAAGTACACTACCTTGGGCCTTGCGTACGCTATCAGATACAATATTTTCCGAAGCAATTAATTCAATATTATGTTGCTGACGCTTTTCTTCACGTTCAATTGCTGACCATAATTCTGGATCTTGTTTTGTATAATTCATTGACCAATTCCCCCTAATCGATGTCACTAAAGTATGTGTTACCTGCAGATTTTTGGAGACGATTCATGTATGCCTCGCCAATCCCTATTCTATCAAATCCTTGAGCAAAAATGGTTTTTATTGCTGAATCAGCATCAAAGGTTCGTAATCCATCGAATAGTTCTCGACTAGCCGTCTTAGAATCTACCCCTAAGGAAATGTATCGAACTTGGTCGAATTCTCCTAATTTTTTGGTCTCGAAAATTTCATTTGTGGCCATAATTCCAATAGTTTGATCAGTATGCTTTTGGAGCCAAGCTACGACACCGTCCCAATCCTGATCAGACACTATGTATACTTGGGCATTCGGAGCATAGTGTTTGTATTTCATTCCAGGCGCCTTAGGAACTTCATCTTTTCCGACTTTATGATGGTCGGTCTGGACCTCACCTATTAAGGGTGCCAATGCTTGTTCTGTAATGGCCCCTGGCCGCAAGATACTTGGCGTTGTACTTGACATATCTAAAACCGTTGATTCAACACCGATGGTAGTTTCCCCATCATCTAGAACTCCAGCAATTTTTCCGTCCAAATCATGCAACACATGCTCCGGTTTAGTGGGGCTAGGTTTTCCTGATGTATTAGCGGATGGGCCCACCAATGGAACTCCAGCTGCACGAATTAAATCAATTGTTACTTGAGTAGCCGGATTACGAAAAGCAGCTGTATCTAATCCACCTGTAACAATCGAATTTAAAGCTCCCTTTTTAATTGGTAAGATAATGGTTAGTGGTCCTGGCCAAAATTGATCCATTAATTTTTTGCTTTTGTCGTCAATATTAGCAAACTTTGCAACTTCTGTTTGGTCCGCAACATGGACAATTAGCGGATTATCCGAAGGACGGCCTTTAGCAGCATAAACTTTTTTTACTGCCTCTGGATTAGTTGCATCCGCACCCAGTCCATAAACGGTTTCGGTTGGGAAAGATACTAATTCACCAGCTTTGATGGCTTGAGCCGCTACTTGTATTTCATCAGAACTAAATAATTTACTCATTTTTATCACCTATTTCTTTTTAACCCAAAGAATTCGATCGTGTTGACTAAGATCTTTTATAACTTCCGCTTGGTCAATATACTTCTTTTCTAAGAAATACTTTTTTAGGTCCGTACCTTGACGATAACCAATTTCGCAACCCAATTCTCCGTGTTCGACTAAATATTGATCCAATTGATCTGCAATTCTTTTATACCAAAATAATCCGTGGTCGTCAGCAAATAAGGCTTGATGAGGCTCAAAGTCAATCACTGATTGATCCATTTCATGCTTTTCATTATCCGCAATATAGGGCGGATTGCTGATAATTAAATCAAAACGTTCCCCTTGGACAGGTTCAAACAATGACCCTAGCCTAAAATCAACGATAGCTTCATGACTTTCAGCATTCCGTTGAGCCACTGTTAAAGCATCTTTAGAGATATCGACCGCCGTGACTAACCATTCTGGACGCTCCAATTTAAGCGTAATCGCTATATCACCACTCCCCGTCCCAATATCTAAAACTCGAAGTCTCTGTCGACTGCGCTTAGTTTTACTTAGAATCGTTTCGACTAACTCTTCCGTTTCAACCCGTGGAATTAACACCCGTTTGTCAACGTAAAATTCACGTCCAAAAAAAGTAGCCTTATTCGTTACGTATTGCACAGGCTCTCCCTTGGCAACTCTTTTCACAGCGGTTTGAAACTTCTCCCACTGTTCGGGAAAAAGTTTTTCACGGTAATGCATGATTAATTCGGTTCTTGACCACTCCATTGTATCCATCAAGATCAATTCTGGAGCATTCTCGTCTCCTTGGTTTTTTCGGATAAACAAAGAAGCCCATCTCAGGGCTTCAAAATAAGTTGGAATATTATTCATTACGAAGTTGTTCCACTTTCTTGGCTTGATCATCGAGAATAAGAGCATCGATGATATCATCTAATTCACCATTCATAACTCGATCTAACTTGTTCAAAGTAAGACCAATCCGATGATCGGTAACCCGATTTTGAGGGAAGTTGTAAGTTCTTATACGTTCGGAACGATCTCCGGTACCAACAGCGCTTTTACGTTCTGCATTATATGCATCTTCTTCTTGCGTTTGGTAATAGTCATAGACCCGAGCCTTTAAAATGCGCATTGCCTTTTCACGATTTTGTTGTTGCGAACGTTCATCTTGCATCGCAACTACGATACCAGTTGGTAAGTGGGTCATTCGAACCGCTGAAGAAGTCTTATTAATATGCTGTCCACCAGCACCAGATGAGCGATAAACATCCGTACGAATATCTTTTTGATCGATTTCAATATCAACATCTTCCGCTTCAGGCATTACTCCTACGGTTGATGTAGATGTATGTACTCGTCCTGCCGATTCAGTAACTGGAACCCGTTGAACTCGATGTGCACCATTTTCATACTTCAATTTAGAATAAACTTTGTTACCAGAAATCATTAATACGATTTCCTTGAAACCACCAACGTCAGTAGCATTTTCATCCACAACTTCTACTTTCCATCCTTGGGTTTCAGCATAACGCGTATACATGTTGTATAGGTCAGCAGCAAATAAACTAGCTTCATCCCCACCAGCTGCTCCATGAATTTCCATGATGATATTTTTATCATCATTGGGGTCAGTTGGTAACATTAAAATTTTAATTTCTTCTTCTAAAGTAGCTTTAGTTTCACGGAGTTCAGCTAATTCAGCTTTAACTAAACTATCCATTTCTGGATCTAATTTTTCACGTTGTAATTCTTCGTTTTCAGCAATAGCATCAACTGTTTTTCGGTATTCACGATACTTTTCCACAGTTTCACGGATTTCGCCTTCTTCTTTAGAAAGCTCTTGATAACGTTGTGAATCTCCTAGAACTTCAGGATCAGCTAATAGTTCGCTTAATTCTTCATAGCGGTCGGCAACAGCCTGAACTTTTTCAATAATATCCATTTAATTAATTCCTCATTTCTTCTTCAGTCAGTGGGTGAAAATAATGGCGACGACAAACCGGGTAATAAGACTCATTACCACCAATTTGAACTTGCTCACCATCATAGACCGGTTTACCATCATGAACGCGTAAATTCATTAGCGCTTTGTGCTTACAGAACCAACAAATTGTCTTCATTTCCACAATTTTATCGGCATATAAAAGTAAGTATTTAGTTCCTTCAAACAATTCATTTCTGAAATCATTTTTTAAACCAAACGTCATGACTGGAATTCCTAAGTCATCGACTACTTTAGCTAGTTCTATAATGTGATGTTTTTTCAAAAATTGAGCTTCATCAATCAAGATACAAGCAGTATCTTCTTGGGCACTAGCTTGCGTAATCAATTCCAAAATATTCGTATCATCAAAAATTGGAAGAGCATCTCGGCGCAACCCAATCCGGCTGGAAATTTCACCAACAGCCGTTCTAGTATCAATACCACTCGTCATTAAAATAACTTTTTTATCTTGTTCTTCATAGTTATGAGCCACTTTTAAAATTTCAATTGACTTACCACTATTCATTGCTCCGTAATGAAAAAATAACTGTGCCATTCTAGCCCCACTCCTAATTTTATTCTCCGAAATTTAAGTATAGCTGATATAAAATAAAAATTCATCTCTTATTAATATAAGAAACTTTCTTTTTTATCAATTTCAGCTTAAAATACTATTTTAGATGTTTTAAAGATATTCGGAGGGCTTAACATGTCATTTAAAAGTTCAATTGCCAAAATGGCCGGTAAATCGTCATATTGGTTTTTACACACATTTCGTTCTGGAGGAAGTTCACTACCAGGCAAAATAACTACTAAGATTGATCCAACCATTCTAAAAGATCTTGGTAAGGACTACGATGTGATCGTAATCACTGGTACCAATGGTAAGACCCTTACCACTGCTTTAACCGTTAAAGTTCTTCGTCAAAAGTTTGATCATGTTCTTACTAATCCAACTGGTTCGAACATGGAACAAGGGATTGTCACCACTTTCTTAACTGACCATAAATCTAAAAATGGCAAAAATATTGCTATTTTAGAAGTAGACGAAGCTAACGTCATTAAGGTAACACAATATATCAAACCCTTAGCCTTCGTTTTTACTAATATATTTAGAGATCAAATGGATCGCTATGGCGAAATTTACACAACCTATCGAAAAATATTAGATGGGGTTAAATTAGCTCCAGAAGCTACCATTATCGCTAATGGCGACATGCCAATTTTCAATTCGGTTGACCTTCCTAATCCTGTTGTCTACTATGGTTTTAACAATCAACCCGACGGTGAAATGAAGGCAGATCCGAATACTGATGGCGTGGTTTGTCCTCGCTGCGAACATATTATTCACTATAAATTTATTAGTTATAGCAATCAAGGTAAGTACTATTGCCCTAATTGCGGCTGGGAACGTCCCGAATTGACTTATCAACTTACCCAGATTACCAAGCTTACTCCCAATTTATCTAAATTTTTCATTGATGCTTCCAACTTTACCCTTCACATCGGGGGACTTTACAATGTCTATAATGCACTGGCCGCCTATTCGGTCGGTAAATTTATGGGAGTACCTACTTCTAGCATTCAAAAGGCTTTAAATGACCCCGATGAGCGGGTTTTTGGACGACAAGAACAAATCAATGTAGATGGTAAAGAAATTACCATCGTGCTAGTTAAAAATCCTGTTGGTTTAAACCAAGTAATTGATATGGTTGGAACTGAAAGCGAACCTTTTTCTTTTGTTGGTTTACTAAATGCTAACTATGCTGATGGGATTGATACAAGTTGGATTTGGGATGGAAATTTTGAAAAATTAACGCAAATGCCAATTCAACAATACATGACGGGTGGCGAACGTTACAAAGACATCACTTTCCGTCTTAAGGTAGCTGGAATTGAGGATAATCAACTTTGGACCTATGATAATTTAAAAGATGCTGTTTCAAATATTAAAAATTTACCTACCAAGCGTGTTTACGTATTTGCAACTTACACTGCCATGCTTCAATTACGTAAACAATTAGCTACAGAAGGTTACATCAAAGAGGGGATTTAATATGAAATACAATCTAAACGTGGCTCATCTTTATGGTGACCTATTGAATACCTATGGTGACAACGGTAATTTACTAGCTTTAAAATATTATGCTAAAAAAATGGATACAGATTTAGATATTGACATTGTTAGTCTCGATGATCAATTTAATCCTAAAGACTGGGATATCGTCTTTTTCGGCGGTGGTCAAGACTATGAACAAACCATCGTTTCCAAGGATATTCAACACAAAAAAGAAGGTCTAACTGATTATATTGAAGATGGCGGTCCACTACTTGCCATCTGCGGTGGTTATCAACTTCTAGGTCATTACTACGTTGGTGCGAATGGTGAGAAAATTAAAGGGATTGATGCTTTAGATCACTACACCTTAAGTCAAGACGATAATCGCTTCATTGGCGATATTGTTATCAAAAATGCTGAAACTGGAGAAATTTACCATGGTTTTGAAAATCACAACGGGAAAACTTTCCTTGGTAAGGGAGAACGTCCTTTAGGAGAAGTTCAGTCTGGCCATGGTAACAACGGTGAAGATCAATCAGAAGGAGTCATTTATAAAAACGTTTATGGCTCTTATTTCCATGGTCCAATCCTAACTCGTAATGGTGAATTAGCTAAGCGTATAATTTTAACTGCTCTTAGTCGTAAATATCCTGATGCTGATTTAACTCCTCAAAAAGAACTTACTATTGAACCAACTTTCTAAGACTAAAAAGAGTATCTAAGAAAGAATTTTTTCTTAGATACTCTTTTTTATGCTTCACCAGGTTCACTAACAATTAATTCAAGTTTTCCACTATAGCTCCATTCTTTGACTGGGTTAGGAAGAACAAAGTGTTGACCTTTAACAAGAGTATATGTTTTTCCATCAACAGTAATGTTCCCTTCTCCATCTAATACTGAAACTAAGGTGTACAAACCTTCACGCTTAAAGCTAACTTCGCCATCTTTCAAAGAAACTTTTCTCACTGAGAAATACTTTGAAATTGGAGCTTTAACAAATGTAGTTACCTCAGCGTCGCCTACTTTGTCAGTAGTAATGTTAAGTTTAGGATCTTCATGAGGTACGTTAGTTACATCAATTGATTGTTGAAGATGAAGTTCACGTTTTTCACCAGTGGTTTTATCTACCCGATCAAAATCATACAAGCGGTATGTTGTATCACTGCTTTGTTGAGTTTCAAGAACCATAATTCCCTTACCTAAAGCATGAATTGTACCACTGGGCACATAATAAAATTCACCGGCTTTAACTGGCACTTTGCGGAATAATTTGTCCCATTGACCATTATTAATCCAATCTGCCAATTCTTCATGTGTTTTAGCGTTATGACCGTAGTATAATTCAGCTCCTGGTTCGGCCGAGATGATATACCAACATTCAGTTTTACCCAATTCATGTTCATGCTCAGCTGCATAGGCATCATCTGGATGAACTTGAACAGATAAATCGTCATTCGCATCTAAGATCTTAGTTAAGAGTGGAAAGACTTCCCCCTTGGCATTTCCAAATTGTTCTCGGTGACTTTCCCATAGTTTGTCTAACGTAATACCTTTAAATTTTCCGTTAGCAATGGTGGCTGGGCCATGTGGATGAGCTGAAATTGCCCAACATTCTCCCGTGTGGTCACTTGGAATATCATAACCAAATTCAGTTCTTAAATGGTCCCCTCCCCAAATTTTTTCATGGAATACTGGATTTAAAAATAATGGTTCACTCATGCTCTATAAAACCCCTTTCATCTACTCATTACCTAAGAATACCACATCATCAATTGTTCTTTAAGTTACATTTTTAAAAATCTTCTTTGGCAAAAGTTTGATAAATTTTTTGTCGATATTCTAAAAATTCCAAATTAGGTTGCGGGTGAACCCGATTAGATAAGAATACCAACCCATTTTGTGTTAAACGATCCAATAAAATAAATGTTCCAGTGAAACCGCTATGTCTGAGTAGAACTTGATGTGGTTTTCTAGTAACAAACGCCCAGCCCCATGAACGGAGTAATTTAGAATTAGTCGTTTGATTACCTTCGAATTGACGCATGGTTGTTTCATCCAAAAGTTCATTTTCATTTGCTAACATTTTCAGGGTAAATTTAACCACATCATGTTTGGTAGAAAATAGTCCTGCTGAACCAGCATGCAAGCCTAACGAAGCGGCCTTAGGATCATGTACCTGTCCCTTAGTTAAGATGCCATTGCGGACTTGCGTTGGAATAGCTTGATGAGGATCAGGGGTGAAGCTACTGGCTTCTAATCCCCAAGGCTGCAACACATATTTCTGAATTGCTACTTGAACCGGCATATGTAATACCCGTTCAATTATAAAGCCCAGCAATAGGAAATTATAATCGTTATAAACAACTTTTTGATTAAAATCAGCTCCAAAAGTTAAATTATTGTAGATAGCTTCCCGTAATTCACTCGCATTTAATTCATCCCGCTGATCAATCCAAGCCTTAGCCCCCGAAGTATGCGTCAACAAATGACGTAACGTAACTCTTGCATCTTTAATTTGGGGAAGGTATTGGCTCACTGGGGCTTCTAAATTAATCCTTCCCTGTTGTTCTAACCAGAGCGTCAAAGGAACCGTCCCCATAACTTTGGTTAAAGAAGCTACATCAAAATACTCACCTTGCGCTAAGCGCCGTTTAATCGGTACTACGCTGCTATAGCCTGTGGTTACCTCATGAACTAACCTTCCATGATGAATAAAAGTATAGTCTGCTCCAGGAATTATCTGTTGCTCCAACATCGCTTGAATTAAATTTTCTGTATCAGTAAATACCATTTTTATTCCTACCGTCCGTTTCCTAAATTCCAATAGCATTATATAACAAAAAATGGGTTATTCTCCGTTTTGTTTCAAACGAAGAATAACCCATTAAAAATTAAATTACTTCACCACTTGCAAATTGTGAATTATACAAGTCGGCGTAGAAACCATTTTGGCTCATTAAATTATCGTGATTTCCAGTTTCAACGATTTGACCGTTATTAACTACCACAATATTTTGAGCATTGCGAATAGTAGAAAGTCGATGTGCAACCACGAAACTTGTACGGTTGCTCAATAAATTATTCATAGCTTTTTGAATCAACACTTCTGTACGCGTATCAACCGAACTCGTAGCTTCATCTAAAATTAAAATTTCAGGATCAGCTAAGAAAGCTCGTGCAATTGTTAGCAATTGACGTTGACCTTGTGAAATATTAGAAGCTGCTTCGTTTAAAATGGTGTCATACCCATCTGGTAACTGCCGAATAAATGAATCAGCATGGGCTGCCTTAGCCGCGTTATATAATTCTTCATCCGTTGCCCCTTCACGACCATACTTGATGTTTTCTCGAATGGTTCCGGTAAAAAGCCAAGTATCCTGAAGAACCATCGCAATTTTAGAACGTAATTCCGTCCGTTCCATATTACGAGTATCCTTCCCGTCAAGGTAAACCGTCCCTGAATTAACATCGTAGAAACGTTCAATTAAATTAATAATCGTCGTTTTACCAGCTCCAGTTGGACCAACGATCGCAACCATTTCTCCGGGCTCAACCCGCAAATTAAAGTTTCGAATCAATGGTTTATCAGGAACATAACGGAAGTCCACATCGTCAAAAATCATCTTAGCATCTGTCTTAACATCCGCTACATCTGTGTGAAGATCTTCCATCTCTGGTTCATCTAGCACTTCAAAAACTCGTTCTGCGGAAGCCATGGTCATTTGAAGTGTATTAGCAATATTTGCAATTTGAGTAATCGGTTGTGAGAACTGTTGGGTGTATTGGAGGAACGCTTGGACGTTACCTAAGGAAAGATTTCCGTGGGCAACTTGTACACCACCAATTACAGCAACCATTAAGTAACCAATATTTTTGACGAAGTTCATCAATGGCATAATCAATCCACTGATAAATTGCGCTTTCCAAGCTGACTTATAATACTTAACGTTTTCTTTTTCAAAATCTTCAATTGCATCTTGTTCATGATTAAAAGTCTTGATTACTGTATGTCCCGCATACGTTTCTTCAACCTGATTATTCATTAAACCAAGGTGTTTTTGCTGAGATTTAAAAAATCTTTGTGATTTAGGTGCGACAACCGCAACGACAATCAAACTCAGTGGCACCGTTGCAACAGCAAGTAGGGTTAGTTTCCAACTAATTGTTAGCATCATGTACAATACCCCGACAAATTGGAAGAAACTAGTTACTAATTGAGTCAAACTTTGTTGTAAAGTTGAACTAATATTATCCATATCATTGGTCATCCGACTCATGATATCCCCATTTGAATGGGTATCATAGTAAGAAATCGGTAATTTTTGCATCTTATTTTTGAAATCTGCTCGAAGTTGTGCAACGGCTTTTTGAGAAACGCGCGTCATTACCACTTGTTGAACAAAACTAAACGCAGCTGAAAGGACATACAATAGTCCCACTGACGTTAAGATTTCGACAATCTTGGTAAAATCAATAGGAAATTTATGCACTGGTACACCCATCTTCATCTGAGCTGCACCCTTCATTACCCCTTTAAAAATTTCAGTCGTAGCTTCACCCAAAATTTTAGGTGCTCGAATTTGAAGAATGGTAGAAATTGCCGCAAAAATAAGGACAACAATGAAACCAAACATCCAAGGCGAAAGATATTTTACCAATCGACCAGCTGATTTCCAAAAATTCTTGGGCTTTTCGATTACACCACGGGGACCGCCATGTCCGCCAGGCCGAGGCCCATTTTGTGGTCGTGCTGCATTATTTGCTTTAGCCATTTGTTTGATCTCCTTCCTTAATTTGTGATTCGATAATTTCTCGATAAGTTTTATTTGTTTGTTTTAATTCTGCATGCGTTCCTTGCCCAACCACTTTTCCATTTTCTAATACTAGAATTAAATCTGCATCAGCAACCGTGGCAATTCGTTGAGCAACGATAATAACAATACTCTTTTGAATTTCAGGATCTTCCCGAAGAGCTTTTCTTAAATTAGCATCTGTCTTAAAATCAAGGGCTGAAAACGAATCATCAAAAACATATACCTTAGCTTTTTTAACTAACGTTCTAGCAATTGACAAACGTTGCTTTTGTCCACCTGAGAAATTATCCCCATTCTGTTCAACAAAAGTATCTAGTCCATCGCCATCACGTTTAATAAATTCTGTCGATTGTGCTACCTCTAAAGCATGCCAAATCTCTTCGTCAGTAGCATTTTCATTCCCATAACGCATATTTTCACGAATCGTTCCCTTAAAGAGAACTGCTTTTTGTTGCGCAAATGCTACTTGTTCATGTAGATTGAATTGGCTTAACTTTTTAATATCAACGCCATTCAATTCGATTGAACCAGATTCGGGATCAAATAAACGTGGTAACAAACTAATCAAAGTAGTTTTACCAGACCCAGTTCCGCCAATTACGGCAACGGTGTCTCCCGCCTTAGCTTCAAAATTAGCGTTATCAATTGAAAGACGTTCAGCACCAGGATATCTGAATTTAACATTGTTATAAGCCAATGTAGCAGTCGAATCTTCAACCATGTTTTCCACGTTTGCTTGGTCTTTAACACTATTTTCAGAATTCAATACTTCATTAATACGAGCTGCCGAAGCTGAAGCTCTCGGGATACTTACGAAGACCATCGAAAGCATCATAAAACTCATTAAAATTTGAGTGGCATACGTCATAAAGGCTACCAAATTACCAACTTGCATCGTTTGGTTGGCAATTAAATGAGCTCCATACCAGACGATTCCAATATTAGTTCCACTCATCAAAAGAGTCATTACCGGGATCATGAAGGAAACGATTGTAAATACCTTAATACCAGTTTTCATATAATCATGGTTTGCATCAGCAAAACGATCTTGTTCAAATTGATCTTGATTGAATGCTCGGATGACACGTACCCCAGTTAATCCCTCACGAAAAACCAAGTTGATCCGGTCAATCTTTTTCTGAAGGCCCTTAAACAAAGGGACCGCAAAAAACATAATAATTCCCACAAAAACTGCCAGTAATGGTAATGCAACTAAGAAAACTGCGGTTAACTCGGATTGTTTTTGATAAGCCATAAATCCTGCTCCGACTAACATAATCGGCGACATTAACATCATGCGTAAAATCATAACAATCACGTTTTGAATTTGAATAACATCATTAGTTGTACGAGTAATTAACGAAGCTTCTCCAAATTTTTCAAATTCATAATTGGACATGAACGATATTTTTCTGAAGAGATCACTGCGTAGTTTATTACCAACTTTTTGGGCTTGAGTTGCAGCAAAAAACACGTTAACTCCCGCACCAATTAATCCTACTAGTGAAACTAATAACATTTTTAAACCCGAGTTCCAAATGTATCCAATGTTATTTTTGGCGATACCATTATTAATGATATCCGAAGTAATATTAGGTAAAAGCAAATCACCCGCAATTTGAACCATCAAGAAAACTGTCCCAACTAATACCGCCCACCACGTAAATCGAGACTTTAGTAGTTTCCACATAACTATTTATCCTCCGTTCTTCTTGCACCAAATTCCAACCAGTTGAGGTTCCGTTCAATTTCTTTTTGAACTTCTGCCGGATCTGAATCAGTGTTGTTTGAATGTACAAAATAATTTGCAAAAGAATGAAAGAAAATCATCATTATCAATTGCTGAATCATATTTTGATCCTTTTCGTTAGTCACTTTTAGGAGTTTCCAATTGACTTCTTTTTTAAGATTGACACGTAGTTCTTTCATACGATCTGAATGATATACATCAAACCCGGGATGTTTACCATCTTTAGAACGCTTTGAAATATTGGCTCCTAAAAAGAAGTTTCTATAAAAATCACGATGATTGCCTGAAATAATTTCTTTCATATATTCCCCAGCATATTTTTTAACTGCTGAAAAAATGTCACCATCCGCCTCTTGAACACTATCAATCAAATTCTCTTGAATATCTTCTAAAATCAAACTAAAATAATACCCGTATAAATCTGATAAATCATCAAAGTATTGGTAGAAACTTCCCCGTGGAATTTTCGCATCCTTAATGATATTATTTATCGAAGATTCATATAGAGGACATTGACTAAATTCACGTTCAGCTGCATCTATAATACGTTGCCGTTTTTCGTCCTTTAAATTAAAAAATGTTTGCTTTGGCATTTCGACCTCCTAAAAATGACAACTTGTCATAAACCACAATTATACACTTTGGTTTTCGATTTGCAACAACATTTACTTAGGAATTTTTGCTACAATATCAACATGTAGAAAGGAACTTATTTATGGCAACTAACTCAGATTCTTTATATAACATTTTGTACCGAATTGATAATAAACCCGAGATGGTTAAGATTCATCACATTGGCTACAGAAACGTAATTAATATGACTTTCCCGGACACCGTTCCCGTTTCTGAACCACATGTTTATTTTCCAGACAATTCTTTATTAGTCGATCGATTTGCTGACGAATTTGTGGCTAAAAATAGTGACATTCTTGATCGTTTCCAGCAAAAAACATTAGATAAAAATCATGGGCTAGATTCTGTCTGGGTAACCACCTCACATATCCTTGAAAAGCATGAATATATGATTGAACTTACTTTCGAATCATCATCCATGTAGAAAGGAGTGATTTTATGCAACCAAAGTTTGTACCTATGACTCCTAGTGGCTACGCTAAAATTAATCAAGAAATTGATGATTTAAAGCAGACACGTCCGGCCTTAATCAAGGCCCTTGCCGATGCCCGAGCCTTGGGTGATCTTTCTGAAAATGCCGAATATAGTGCCGCCAAACGTGACCTTCGTCGGATGGAAGGCCGACTACGATACTTGCAGCGTCAAATTAGTTATTCCAAAATCATTCAAAACACTAATCATTCCAAAATCGATTTGGGTAGCATAGTCAAGATGCGTTTTGTCGATGACCATGACGAAATCACCTACGAGATTGTGGGAAAACATGAGGCGGACGTGGTTAACAACAAAATCTCTTTCCAATCTCCCCTAGGTTCAGCACTTATGCACCATAAAACCCATGATATTGTCCTAGTTACTGCTCCTGATGAACAATATCAGGTTGAAATTCTTGAAATTAATTAAGGTCTTTATTGACGAAACGTATTTTTTAGTGTAAATTAATAGAGTAATTTGCCCGCTGGTCAAATTGGTTAAGACGTCGGCCTCTCAAGCCGGAGTTACGGGTTCGATCCCCGTGCGGGTGATTTTTTAATGGCCATTCGCCAAATTGGTAAGGCAGCGGACTCTGAATCCGTAATTTACTGGTTCGAGCCCAGTATGGCCAATCAACCTAAAAAGAGTCATGTAGTTTTCACACTACATGACTCTTTTGCTTTCCATTTAACATTTTGTTAATTTTATCCCCCACTACTAAATAACTTCGCCCTTCCAAGCTAGCATCCCTCCAGTTACATTAGTAACGTTCAATCCCTTATCTTGCAAGAAAGCACATGCATTTGCTGAGCGTGCCCCTGAACGACAAATCACATAGTAAGATGTGCTAGTATCTAATTTGCTATATTTTTCGGCTAATTCACTCAAGGGCCAATTTTGTGCCATCGGTACATGACCATCGATAAATTCTACTTTCTCACGTACATCTAAAACCGTTAATTTTTCATTTTGCATCTTTTGGTAAAAATCATCATTTTCAATCGAATTAATCATTAGTTTACTCTCCTATATCTATAAAAATACCTATCGGAGCATTTTATCATATTTTACGGCTCATTTTTTATAGGTTTCAGTAATCACGAATATTAACCTTCGGTCGAAATCACTCTCGATCAAACCATCCAATCGTCTGCCAAAATTTTAAGCTTTATCCATCCCTTTTTCTAACATTTTTCCTACCACTGGAAGATTGCCTATTTCCGTCATTCCATCCGATGGAACTACTACCAGATTAGCAGCTGATTTAGCAAGTGTGGAGAAGGCTTCAATCGATTGATTTTTGAAGTACTTTCCATCCGCATTAGCTAACCCAGTTTGGACTGTATCAATCCGATAACGTTCAGCGTCTGCGCGTGTTTTAGTTGCGTCCGCTTCAGCTTTAGCAGTGGCCATGATAGCATCATTTTTAGCTTTGGTAGTTAATTCAATCGAACGGGCTTCTCCCTCTGCCCTAGCAATTGTAGCAACTCTTTCACGATCAGCAGTTAATTGTTTATCCATTGCTTCTTGAATCGCCCTCGATGGTGTTAATTCATCAATGTTAATGCGGTCGACATTAATTCCATATGTATTAGTTAAGTCGCCAATTGCCAAGGCTAATTCTTGATTAATTTTAGCCGTTGAACCAAGTGCTTCGTTCAAGTCCATCCGCCCAATAATATCGCGCAAGTGACCTCGAACTAATTGAGCCATTGATTCAACTGAGTCTGTATTTTCATATTGATACTTAGCCGCATCCGTTACATGGTAATTCAAAGTTAAACTAGCAGAAACATCAGCATTATCCTTAGTAATGATTGAATAATTAGGAAGCGCTAAAGGTCGCATCGCCAAACTAATCTTTCGAATTTTTTGGAAAATTGGAATATAAAAATTTAGCCCTGATTCTACACTATGACTATACTTTCCTAACGTCTCAACTAAACCCTGGTTATTTTGCGGAACGATTTTAATACCTAACATCAAATATTCCCCCTATATTCTTCTTAAAGTTAAGATATTTCCATTTGCTTCAATGATGGCATATTGGGCGTCTTCGACCACATTACCATTATCATCAAGTAAATATCTGTAATAAATTCCTGAAACTAATACTAGTCCACTCTGACTTAAATCTTTACCTGCAATGACTTTTCCAATAATTTGGCGTTTCTCAAAGGTCGCTGGCGTGTTAGTTCTATTTAAGATATTAACGATATGTGCATTAACACTTCGTCCTTGTTCATCCGCTTCCGATTGAAGTCTTTCATAAAGTTTTTGATCTAAACGAAGCAAAAAACGTTTTTCATGATCTTTGTTGCCCATCTTAACTCCTTTCGTGATATCAAAACAATATCATTAATATATTATGGTTAAAGTGTAGTCTTAGATATTACTTCTGTCAATAAAAAAATGATCCCTTATTATCAAGGAATCATTTTATATAATCATTTAAACTTCTGAAGCCCCCGAAGTAGCATCTACTTCTGGATTGCTCTCGAGTGTTTCTGAAGCTCCGCTTGTGACATCAAGACCTGCAGGCCCCTCTTTCGAAGCTCCTGAAGTTACATCAGGCTCTGGATTAGCTGAAGCACCAGCCATTACGTCAATTCCTGTAATTGGTGAAATCGGTTTGGCTGCTGGATCCTTTATTAGTTTTTGGCCAGTGGATGCTAAATAATATTTAATGATGGGCATGATATCAGTTACCCATTCATTAACCCCTCGATAGCGACCATTTTCATCACGCATTGCTTTGTAGTAATGCATAACATGTCGATCCGGACCATTACCTGGAACTGGCATCGAAACTAGATCAGTTTCTCCGGTACGAAGCGCATGTATCACCTGTTTAACTCGGTCAACTGCTCGCCCTGGATGAACGTCTGCTAACGGATCACCAGCTTGCCCAGGATTTCTTGGTGCTAGCATCTTGTCAGCCGGTTGATTTTTGTTGTAGTAAATAAACTGATTGTTATCATCTGCATACGTAAGTTCCACTGGCATGGTCTTCAAGAAATAATTAAGCTGGTCAACCGTTAGAATTCCACGATCCAATTTAACATAAGTACTTCCATCCACCGCGTGAACTTTTTGGGCTGCTTTTTCAACCCAATGCTCATCGTGCATATCGACCCCTTCGATAGTTGTATTTACTTTACCTTTAGATTCAAGATCTTCGTCTTGGTAAGACTTTGGATCAGGAGCATCTAACATATCAATTACCTTCACAAATTTAATAAATTTCTGGATGACCATTTCTAAAAACTGAACAGTACCAGCATCCTTTAATTGACCTTCTGCATCGAACGCTTCCTTAGCGTTCCGAAGTAGAAATTCATTACCAGGCATTACAATTGCATTAACTCCTGGAGCTTCGAGGATCTGTTTTAGATGGAGTTGCGCTCTTGAGGAACCCTGGTTGAAATAAGAAGCTCCAACAATCCAAACCGGCTTGCCATCAAAGGGATGTAATTTAAAGGATAACCATTCGATGACATTTTTAATTGCAGCTGTTACTGTGTGATTATGTTCTGGGGTAGCTAAGATAACCCCGTCGGCTCCATAAATTTTTTGATATATTTTTTGAATTTTAATATTATCACTTAAATCTTCATCTTCATTGAAAACTGGAACATCATCAATATTTAAAAGTTCAATATCAACTAAGTTTTCAAAATGCTTGGCAATGTATTGTAATAACATTCGATTATAAGATTGCTCACCTATAGATCCCGCAATTGCTACTAGTTTCATTTTTCTTCATCCCTTCTACCAGAACCTTCGTCCCATGAAAAGTTTTGCATTTCCTTTGCGTTATTAGAATTAGCGTGGTTTAACTGTTTGGAAATATCTGAGAATAAAATAAAGTCTTCAAATAAACCGTCTAATCTTTCAACTTGTTCTTGATCGATTAAATTTCCCGCTGAATCAAAAGCTTTAAGCGAATTAGCCAGTAAAAATTCAGAGCTAGGCATAATCCGCGCTTTAATTTCTGGTGAATCTAGTATTTGTCTAAGTTGAGCCTGAGCTCGTGATGCACCTAAAGCACCATATGAAGCTCCCGTAATCATCACCGGCTTATCTAGCAGAGGATGGATTCCATAGGACAGCCATGCTAATGTACTAAGCAAGATGGCCGGAACGGAATGATCATACTCCGGAGTACCAATAATCACTCCGTCAGCATTCTCAAGCTCGTGAGCAATTCCTTGAGCTAGTTTTGGAATCGCCATTTCCTCGGTCTTTTTAAAAATTGGCAGTCCCGCCACCTCAACGAGCTTAATTTCTGCGTCATTTTTATATCTTTTTTGCATGTACTGTAGTAATTTACGGTTGGTTGATTTTTTACTATTCGTTCCAACGATTGCAACAAATTTTTTCATAAATATTCCCCATTCTATATGTAAAAATATGGATTAACTATTATTCGCGATTTCATTGAAACAATTCTGTAGTCCATCGGTTACATAAACTTTCAAATCCCGTGTAATAAACACTGCTTCAATTCCTGGTTGATTGGCCAGTAGCGCTTTGCCCTTTTCAATTCCTTGATAAAAACAAATGGTTGACCAAATTTCTCCATCAATCGAACGATCGCTTACTATGGACACGCTAGCTAAATTATTAGCAATTGGATATCCCGTCGCTGAATCAAACATGTGATGATATGTCTGCCCTTCAACTATTAATTTCCGTTCATAAATGCCTGATGTGCCAACAGACTTTTCTGGAATATGTAGAACTCCCAACGGGACGTGCCTTGATTTAATTGGATTTTGAATCCCAACTTTCCATTTTGCATCGGGATGCTGACTCCGCCCCACTAACAACACATTACCGCCCAAATCAATAATTCCTGACGCTACGTGTTCGCTTTGCCAATATGCCTTAATTTCGTCAGCAATAAATCCTTTCGCAATCCCCCCTAAATCTAATTCCATTCCCTCTTTTTTAAGGAAAACACTTCGATTTTGAGCGTTCAAAACAATTGCTTGCGGGTCAATTAATTTTATCCGTTCTAAAATTTGAGCATGACTAGGTTTATTCGCCCCATCAAATCCAATTTTCCACAATTTGACTAGCGGCCCAATGGCCACGTTAAAACCTAATTGCCATCTACTAACTTCTACCGCCTTTTCAATTAAGCGATACGTTGTTTCCGAAACTTGAACAGCTTGTTTTCCAGCTTGATGGTTAATCTCCATCACTTCCGAAGATGGTCGATTAACTGTTAAACGGTCTTCGAAATCATCAATCATTTTTATAGTTTTTTCTAAGATATCAACTTGATAGATGGAGGCTATTGAAAGGTTAATTACCGTTCCTAAAGCATGATGCTGTTTATTAACTAACTCCATTCGTCCGCCCCCTTTTCCCAATATATTTATATCTAATATTATACCTTACCTAGAAAACGATTTCTTTTGTAGTTTGGAAATTATTTTCAATAAAAAAAGCTATCACAAATGTGATAGCTTCTGAGTAGTACTTCAGTTTTTTATAGACGAGCGTTTAATTCAGCTGTCTTATCTTCATAACCTGGTTTACCAAGTAATGCAAACATATTTGACTTGTATGCTTCAACACCTGGTTGATTGAATGGATTAATTCCGTTCAAGTAACCAGATACAGCAACAGCTGCTTCGAAGAAGTAAATCATGTAGCCTAATGTGTAAGCTGTTTGATCAGGAATGTTAACTGTCATAACTGGAACACCACCGTCGTTATGAGCAAGAGTTACACCTTGATAAGCTTTCTTGTTAACTTCGTCCATTGTGCGACCTTCAAGATAACGTAATCCATCAAGGTCTTGGTCAGCCTTAGGAATGTCGATGTCATGGTTAGGCTTTTCAACATTGATAACCGTTTCCATCAAATTGCGACGACCTTCTTGGATGTATTGTCCTAGTGAATGTAAGTCAGTTGAGAAGTTAGCAGAAGATGGGTAGATACCTTTTTGATCTTTACCTTCTGATTCACCCATCAATTGCTTCCACCATTCGCCGAAGTATTGAAGTGTTGGTTCGTAGTTTTCAAGAAGTTCTGTTGTGTAGCCCTTACGGTAAAGGATGTTACGTAAAGCAGCGTACTTGTATGCTTCGTTCTTTGTAACATCAGCATCCTTGTATTCGTTGCTTGCATCTTCAGCACCCTTCATCAATTGGTCAATATCACCACCAGCAACTGCGATTGGTAATAAACCAACAGCTGAAAGAACAGAGAAACGACCACCAATGTCATCAGGAACTACGAATTCTTCATAGTTTTCTGCATCAGCTTCTGTCTTTAGGGCACCTTTAGCACGGTCAGTTGTTGCATAAATACGTTTCTTAGCTTCTTCTTCACCGTACTTCTTGATTAGTTTTTCTTTAAGAACACGGAATGCAATAGCTGGTTCTGTAGTTGTACCTGACTTAGAAATTACGTTAATTGAGAAGTCACGGTCACCGATCAAGTTCAATACGTCTGCAAGATATGTTGAACTAATTGAGTTACCAGCGAAGATTACTTGAGGAGCACCATTACGTTGTTCTTTAGTAAGAAGATTGTAGAAAGTGTTGTTCAAGAAATCAATGGCTGCACGAGCACCCAAATATGAACCACCAATACCGATAGCAACGAATACTTCTGAGTCGTTGCGGATCTTATCAGCGGCTTTCTTGATACGGGCAAATTCGTCCTTATCATAATTTGATGGTAAATCGATCCATCCACGGAAATCACTACCGGCGCCAGAGCCATCACGTAAAATCTGATCAGCAGCTGTAACAAGTGGTTGGATTTCTGCAAGTTCGTTTTCATGTACAAAATCTGCAACATTAGAACTGTCAAATGAAATATGTGCCATTAATAACTACCCCTTTTGTTTAAAATTCTTTATCTGTACCATTATACAATAAAATTACTTAATTTGGTTAAGCCTATCCGATTTAACCTAATATTTACTAAAATTTAACTACTAAGGGTATCGCAGATTAACAATTTACGCTTTTTAGTTAAGATGTTTTTTAAGTATCTTCATTTAGTTAGATTGCCATTCCCACTTTCGACTCCATCGGTTCTAATAAATACGAAAAAAATCGCTCCCCAGGTCACCTAACAACCTCGAAAACGATTTTTCCTACTATAGTATTGCTTTTATTTAAAATTATTTTAGCGTTGCTAGTAAAGTTTCACCAACAATGATTAAAATTGAACCGATGATGATAAATTGCATTTCACGACGCGTCTTGTGTTCACCAAGTAACCAAATTGAACCAAAGGTTGAAATAACAATCCCAGCTTGAGCAAGTGAATAACTAATTGCCAATCCAACTGATGGAATTGCAAGGAACATAAAGATGTTACCTGTTCCCCAAATCAAACCAGTAATAATATTCATAAAAGTTGGTTTCTTAGTAATTTCCTTTTGTTCTTTAGCGATTAGAACAAAAATTAAAGCACCAATTAACATCCCAATTGCTTGAGGGAAGATAATGGCTTTGGCGTCAACATTAGCAAAACGAACAATTACTGTATATCCGATATAACCAATAGTTGAAACAACCAAAGCGCGAATTCCAGCTGGCATATTTTCGTCATTTCGATCTGCAGTTGTGTCACTTTTATCTTTAAGTGAAGTTAATGCTGCACCAATAATCAAAGCAATGACAGCAATTGTACCAACCATAATCATATTACCAGAAGTCCACTCATGCCAGATTAATACCCCGGCTAAGGCGTTACCAGCCAATTGTAATCCAGTTGAAATTGGCACCGTCTTTGAAACACCAATATGTTTCATCGAACTAAATTGATTAAATTGACCGACAGCCCAAAATAAACCTGAAATCAAACCAGCAATCCAAATTTTACCATTCAAAGTAGGATGGTAAAGAACTAAAGTGATTAAAGAAAAGACAACCGCACCCATTGTCATTCCAAGCGTTTGTTGAGAAGCGCTTCCACCTAATCGACCGCTAACTAATCCAATACTTCCCCACATGATTGCGGGAACTAACGCGATTAAAATACTCATATTCAATTCTCTCCTATATATATATATCTAAAAATATATGTCTCTCTCTCTAAGACAAAATATCATTTTACCAGTTATGAAAGCGAATTCCAACTTTTATTTTGTAAATGTAAAATGGTATATACTTTATTCCATGTAAAATAAATTCTAAAAATGCCGTATTATGTGGCTTTTCATTACTTTTCAATAAAAAATTGGACCACACTAATTTTTTAATTAAAAACGTCCATATGTTAACTTGTTTCTGAAAAACTCGTATAATATTTTTTAATTTTGTGATAAAATAGATGTGTTGCGAAGAGAAAAGCTCTTTGTTTGTATAAACAATATTGGGAGGAACCAGTTTTATGTCATTTATTAATGGTACATCAACATTTGCAGCAGCTCGTAAGGGTGGATACGCTGTAGGTGCTTTTAACACAAACAACCTTGAATGGACTCGTGCTATCTTAGCTGCAGGCCAAGAAACACACACACCTATCTTGATCCAATCATCAATGGGTGCTGCTAAGTACATGGGTGGTTACAAAGCTGTTAAGAACCTCGTTGAAAAACAAGTAGAATCAATGGGTATCACAGTTCCTGTTATCATGCATTTAGACCATGGTAACTACGAAGCTGCTAAAGAAGCTATCGCTGCTGGATACAGTTCAGTTATGTTTGATGGTCATGATCTTGACTTTGAAGATAACCTTCTAAAGACAAAAGAAATCGTTGCTTTGGCACATGCTCAAGGCGTATCAGTTGAAGCTGAAGTTGGCTCAATTGGTGGTGAAGAAGACGGTATCGTTGGTGCTGGTGAATTAGCTGATGTTGAAGAAGCTAAACAACTTGCTGCTACAGGCGTTGACTTCCTTGCTGTTGGTATTGGTAACATCCATGGTGTATACCCTGCTAACTGGACTGGTTTAAACTTTGACCGTCTACAAGAACTTGCTGATGTTATTAAGACACCACTTGTACTTCATGGTGGTTCAGGAATTCCTAAGGAACAAATCGTTAAGGCTATTTCAATGGGTATTTCTAAGGTTAACGTTAACACAGAACAACAAATTGCTTGGTCAAACGCTGTTCGTAAATACTACGAAGCAGACAATGACAAGAAAGCTAAAGGATTCGATCCTCGTAAAGTTCTTGCTTCAGGTACAGAAGCTATCAAGAACACTGTTAAGGAACGTATCGAATGGTTCAACACACCATCAATGTGGTAAGATGATCCATGAAAAAAGCTTGGCTTAATGGCCAAGCTTTTTTTGTTGCTCTGGAAAATGTAATTTAAAAGTTGTTCCTTTTTCTGGAGTACTCTCGACAGTAATTTGTCCTCCATGAACTTGCATTAATTCATGGACAATTGCCATCCCCAATCCAGATTCACCTTTGGTTTGAATTCTTGATGCATCAGCCTTATAGTATCTTTCCCAGATATTTTTGATCTGCTCTTCTGTCATACCAATTCCATTATCGCTAATTTGGATATCAGTACCATCTTTAGCATTTTGGGCCCGAATAGTAATTTTTCCATTTTGAGTGAATTGAATTCCATTTTGAATAATGTTAAATAAGATTTGAATTAAGCGATCTGTATCAGCGTATACCATCACATCATCAGCCATATCAATAATAATCACATCATTTTCAAGTTTGGCCTTTTTAGCTAGTTGTTTACTAATCCTTTGAGTTGCTTGCTTTAGATTAATCTGATGACGATTTAAACTAATTTTATTCGTGCGCAACCGTTCATAATCCAAATTATCATTAACTAACCGAATAAGCCGCTTCGTCTCTCGTTGCATTAAATGAACGCTTTCCTCTTTACTATCTTCAGGAATTGCATCATACTCAAGCCCCTCTAAAATACCGTTGATAGTTGTCAATGGCGTTCTCATTTCATGAGCTGCATCAGCCATAAAGGCTCGTCGCCGTTCTTCTTGGCGTTTTATTTCATCATTAGACTCTTTCAGGGAAGCAGTCATAATATTAAAATCGTTGGTCAATTCTCCAATTTCATCCTTACGCCCAGAAACTAACTGAACATTAAAGTTTCCTTCCGTAACCTTGTGCGCAGCTTCTCGAATTGCTTGGATTCGCCTTACTAAGTAACGTGATAAGAAATATGAAGCAATCACTGCTACAATAATCGCAAAGGCAAACGTCATGAAAAGATTCTTTTTAACCTTCTCGATGTCAGCCTGTACGTTAGCTAATGGTGATCCAATCGAAATCACGCAAACCAGATTACCATTACGATTAAAATAAGGCTTATCCATCTCTGTCATGGTAACTTGTCGGCTTGACTTATCAAAAGTCATGCGTGATTTGGTTTTGACCGTGTCACCATTTTTCAATTCTCTTCGCTGAGCTTTAGTAATTCGAGAAGCTATATTACGGTTTGGATAACTAATCGTATTTCCATCATTAGTGTAGATTGTAAAGTGAATGTGTTGATTATCTAACAGTTTTTCCACACCTTGAAGCTGATCAACTTGTACACTCTTTACATCAGCAGTTTCTGTATCTAACACAATTGCTTGCTGAAAAATACTATCAGCATATTCTTGCAAGGAATGCCATTTGTTGCGGTAAACTGAGTCTTTAGTAAACTGAATAAAAACCAATCCAACGATCAATAAAGATGACAGAGTTACTAATAAAAAGGCCATCATCTGTTGAAAAAACAATTTCATATTAACTAATCCTCATCGATTTTACTATCATCAAACTTATAGCCAACTCCCCATACCGTTTGGACCACTTGTGGACCAACTGCTTCTAATTTTTGGCGAAGCTTTTTAATATGGGCATCTACCGTACGTTCATCACCATAATATTCATAATCCCACACTATTTGTAGAAGTTGTTCTCGTGAGAAGACCTGCATGGGCTTCTGCGCCAATGTTTTAAGTAAATCGAATTCTTTAGGGGTTAAATCTGAAATAAGCTTTTCGTCTAAATACACCTCTCGAGTAGATGTACTAATCTTAAGATGAGCCGTTCTAACATCGAATTTCGCATTCTGAGCACCTTGCGTCATCGTTTCCCTACTCATTGACACTCGTCGGTACAAGGCCTTAATACGAGCGATTAACGTAATAGGACTAAATGGTTTAGTAATATATTCATCGGCTCCCATTTCTAAGCCTAAAACTTGATCACTTTCTGAATCACGTGCTGTCAACATAATTAAGGGGATGGACTGCGACGTGCGTCGAAGTTCAGCTGCTACCTCCATACCATCTTTTCCAGGTAAATTTAAATCAAGTAAAACGATGTCCCATTGTTCAGGATCGGTTTTAAAAGTTTCAATGGCTTTTAATCCATCATACACAAATGTAACATTCCATCTTTCTTTTTTAAAAAACATTCCCATCATATCGGAAACAGATTTATTATCTTCAATCATCAATATACGCATTTCAAAACTCCTCCAGTTCCTTTTACCTTATCAAGTATAGCCTTTTTTATCGAAAAAAATGTGAATATAATATCAAAAAAGAGAGACAAACTTAATTAGTTTGTCCCTCTTTTATAAATTTTAGAATTTAATTACCTAATTTTAGTACCAACCTTGTGATAACCAAGCTGACTTAGCAGCTGACCAGCTACCGTAACGACTCTTAACGTAGTTATCAGCAACACGTTCTTGGTTAGCAGCTGAGTAATCACCATTTAGGTATGAAGATGACAATTGGTATTTACCAACATATTGTCCATTTGTAGCTGAGTATGAACCACCAGATTCCTTGTTAGCAATCCATGCTTTAGCTGAAGCTTCACCACCAGAAACAGTTGATGTTGTAGCCGTTGTAGCTGGTGTTGATGTTGCAACTGTATTTGTCTTAGCAACAGTTGTTTTGTTTGTCTTATTTGTTGTTGTGCTTGCAGTTGTATTTGCTGTTGTTGTGTTTGCAGCATTTGTGTTCTTAGCTACTTCTGGAAGAGTGTTAACTTCTGATTTTGTAGCTTTCTTGATATCACCAGAATTTGTGATAACCAGCTTTTGACCAACTTCAATAATATTTGCATCTTTAATATTATTTGCTTTTGCAAGAGAGTTGTAGTCACCATTTAAGCCAAATGCATAACTAATTTCTGAAAGAGTATCACCAGATTTTACTGTGTAAATTTCATCAGCATTTGCACTACTACTTGTAGTTGTAATCATGGCTGCTCCAAGAGCTGCTCCAGAAAGTAATGCGATAGAAAGTTTTGAAAGTTTAGCTTTAATTGACATGTAGAAATATCTCCTTGTGTTTTAAATCATTTTTTTAATTTTTATGTTTTCTTCTTAACAGGTAATTACTTTACAGGACGTTTGTTACAAATATATTTTGGATATCTATAAATATCCCGTTTTTTTGTAAAAAGAAGTAATATTCTGTAATATTATGCTGCATAAACGTTGATATAAAGGTATTCGTGTTTTTATGAAATAATTCAAAATGAAATATTTCTTCTAAAAAACTTTATATTTTAGGACGTTTTTAATAAAAAAACAGGGGAAAGAAAACTTTCCTCTGTCACAAAAGTGTCTATAAAGACGTTACTTTTGCTTATTCACCCCAAGCAGACATACCTTGAGCTTTATATACACTAGCAGCCATGTTAACTTGTTCTGAAGTTGACATGCCAGCATGTTCACCATGACCTAATAGTTGGAAATAACCGTATGCCCCTGATGAAGCATTTACAGCATTAGCATTACCACCAGATTCACGGTTGATAATCCGTTGCCATGTAGCAGCTGAAACACCGGTCTTAGCAGCCATTTGTTGAGCTACTGATCCGCCATTTGAACTGCTTGTTGTTGTGCTACTTTGAGCTGGAGCAACATAGCTTGATTTAGCTGTTGTTTGAGTTGAAGCAGCATTGTTAGTTGTAGTTGTATTATTTGTTGTGCTTGTAGTAGCTGCATTGGCAGCGTTAGTATTCTTAGCTACTTCTGGAAGTGATTTGACTTCTGATTTAGTAGCTTTCTTGATGTCCCCACCATTAGTAATAACTAACTTTTGTCCTACATTGATAACATCAACGTTTTTAATGTTATTTGCTTTAGCAATTGAATTGTAGTCACCATTCAAGTTGAATGCGTAACTAATTTCTGAGAGAGTATCACCAGATTTTACTGTGTAAATTTCGTCGGCATTTGCGCTACCGCCTGTTGTAATCATTGCGGCACCAATTGCGGCACCTGATAGTAATGCGATAGAAAGTTTTGAAAATTTACTCTTAAATGACATATAGATAAATATCTCCTTTATTTTAAAAAAACATATCCTTGCTTCTTTTCGACAAGAAATAACTTTACAGGAAGTATATTACAGGTATATTTGTAATTTCAGGGATAATGGGATATTTTGTAAGACTTTGTAACATTCTGTAATATAAGCCTCGTTATTCACTAGTTTAAAAGGATTCTATCAATTCCCAAAGTTTCTTTAAATGAAATATTTATTTATGAAATCAGTCATTTTATGCCAAATTTGTGCAAAAAAGTTCTTTTTGACTTAAATTCAAACGGTGAAAACTAGGACTTTTTTAAATTTTATTATTTTAAATGCTTCCCCATAATTGTTAAATCGTACAATTGGCCATCCATTTCAGCAATCTGAGGTAGAGTTCCCCATTTTTCATAATTTTCAGATTTAAATAAACCAATACTAGGTAGATTATGCGCAAATATGAAAGCCATAATTCGATTAATTTCCAATTTAGGTGCCTGCTCCTCCGCAAACTTAATTGCTTTTCGTCCTAAGTGCATTCCCCTAAAACTCTGATCAATATAAATACTAATTTCCACGGTATGCAGATAAGCTGGTCTTCCATAAAAGCTACTGAAACTTATCCATCCAGCGATTACTCCCCTAACTTTTATTACCCAAAGCGGGCGAGTAGGTTCTTGATGCGCTTGAAACCATTCCTGACGTTCTTCAACTGTGACATATTTTGTATCAGCAGTCGCCATCCTTGAATCAATTGTTTCATTATATATCTTTACAATTTCTGGTAAGTCTTCTTTTAAAGCTATTTCAAATTCCACCGTCAAATCCAACACTTCTTTCTATAATTGAGTTATGAAGAATAATTTATATATCCAAGTATCGCATAAAAAAGCGACCTGTACTGACTTATCAATTTTAATAAATAGGCATATTTTTTGAATCCGTTTTCAACGGTTGTTAGACTGAAGGTATAATATGAAGGAGGTAATAACATGCAAGATACTCAAAAGTATACTTCTCTAACAGAATTCTTACGCTCCACCCAGAAGGGACCTTTTATTTCTGTTTATATGGATATTGAACCGAATCAGCCCGTTGAAAAGACATCTATTACACTAAAGAATCTCGTTAAACATGCTTTAGAAGTTTTACAAGCCACTTGGGATGTTGATAATGGGGATGATTATCGACAATTAATTGATTCAACCGTTGATAGTTCTTCACTTTGGAATATGGGTAATAATATAAATTCATTTGGGTTAATCACCAACGGAAAAACCATTTTTGTTCAAGAATTAACGGTTGAAACCCATGATATTGCAATGGCTACTGATTTACCATTTATCTTGCCAATGTTACTTGATTACCAAAATCGCTTTGAATTTTATCTATTAGGGATTAGCTACGATAAAATTCGCCTTTACGATTTTACAGATCGTTACTTAAAAGAATTACCGTTACCAGATGATGCACCCAAGACTTTAAAAAAGGCTTTAGGTGACGACATTCGGGGTGGAGAAACTAATTCGGTCTCTGTTGGTAATGGAAAAATCAGTGTTCATGGCCACAATGACACTTCTGCTGAAAAAGAAATCGACCATCGCCGTTACTATCAAATTGTTGATAAGTATATCATTGATAATTTTGGTAATGATCCAGCGAAACCAGTAATTTTAATGGGCCTACCTCAAAATATGACTTTATTCAAAGAAGTTAATAAAACGCCTAATCACTTCAGTGAATTTGAATTAGATCTCAATCCCACTGAACTGGACTATGATCAAAAAATTGAAGATCGGATTGAACGATTCAAACAAGAACGTAATAAAGCCTTGCTTGAACAAGATTTAGATGAGATTGATAAGGCCCGGGGTGCAGCATTAATCTCTGCCGACTTAAATCAAATTATTACGTCAGCAATTCATGGTCAAGTCGATACTATCTATTTGGCCCAGGGGGTTCGGATTGACGGACGTATTTTAGATAATGAAATAGTTGATACAACCAGTTCGCGAGCTATTCACAATAATTTGCTGAGTGACCTAGCCGATCTCACTATTAAAAATAGTGGTAACGTTCGAATTCTTCCCGAAGATAAACTTAACGATAAGGTTATTGCTAAATTACGTTACACAATCTAAATCAAAAAAAGAATTTTCCTTTGGATGGAAAATTCTTTTTTATTGTCTTAATTTAATTTTTCTAACGCTTTTGATGGAACTTCATTCTTATTCACATAATTAGGTCCCTTGTTGATTCTCGTTTTGCTAATCTCAGCCTTGGCATAAGCCCCTGGCTTAAAGGGTTTGACGTTTTCCCCATTTAATTCATACTTCATAGTTTGTTCTTTACCAGATTTGGTCACAAACTTAAATTTATAATTATATGAATAGCTACCAACGATTACTTTGCCTGAATCATCTTTAGTTTGTACCTTAGGCGGAACTTTTTCTGGAATCATAGTGTAAGCTTCAGTACTTTGGTAAGTATCTTGGTAATACCTAAAACCCAAAAAGATTGCTATAAAAACAAATACTATTGCAATAATTGAAAGAGCTCTTTTCATTTAATCCACCTCCCACTTACAGTTTACGGGAAACGTGGTGAGATAGCTATTTTAATGCCTTTAAGTTAAACAATCAAACTTAATAATAACACGCCAATTAATCCAACAATCGAAATGACTGTTTCTAGTACTGTCCATGTTAGTAAGGTTTCTTTAACGGATAAATCAAAGTATTCTTTGAACATCCAGAAGCCTGCATCATTAACGTGACTCGCAGCTAAACTTCCTGCTCCAACTGATAACACCATTAATGCAGGATCAATTCCCGCCCCTTGCATTAAGGGTAATACTAAACCGGCAGCAGTTAGAGATGCCACCGTTGCGGATCCTAAAGCCACTCGAAGGACTACCGCTATCAACCATCCTAAAATTAGAGGAGAGATACTAGATGATGCAAAGATATTTTTGACCGCATCTCCAACACCACCATCAATTAAAACTTGTTTAAACGCACCTCCACCACCAATTACCAGAAGGAGCATTGCAATTGATTTCACCGCATCTTCTAAAGTAGCCATAATATCTTTACTAGCAATCTTACGGTGATAACCCATCAACCACATTGCAAACAATAATGAAATTAACATAGCTATACTAGGAGAACCGATAAATCCAAAAAAATTGTCAACCGCATTAGGATTTTTAGGCGTAACACCGTCGTGGACAATCAATTCATATATCGTTGTGATAGCCATTAAGATGACTGGGAAAAGAGCAGTTAAAACCGAAATACCGAATCCCGGAGTTTCCTCTAATTTAAATTGTTTTTGAGGTCCTAAAGCTTTTAAATTACCATTTCTTTTAAACGCTTCTGGAAGATATTTTTTAGCAATTTTTGAAAATAATACACCTGCAATATAAACAGTTGGAATTGCAATAATCACTCCGTAAAGTAAAACCTTTCCAGCATTAGCATTCAGGACTGCAGCAATTGCAGTAGGAGCTGGATGTGGTGGCAAAAATCCGTGAGTAACTGATAAGGCTGCTGCCATTGGAATTCCTAAGGAAAGAACTGGAACCCCTGCTTCGATCGCAATTGCGAATACAATTGGTACTAATAACACGATTCCTACTTCAAAGAAAAGTGCAATCCCAATAATAAACGAAGCAACTACAACAGCAATTTGTAAGAAGCGGCGTCCGAATTTATCGATTAAGGTATTAGCAATCCGATAGGCTCCCCCTGCGTCGGCAACCAAGCGACCCAACATAGCTCCAAAGCCAAATACCAACGCTAGTTCACCCAATTGACTCCCAATTCCATTTTGAATCGTGGTGGCAATCTGGCTAGCCGGCATCCCTAAACCTAATCCAACAACCACCGCAGTAATAATCAATGAAACATAAGTATTCATCTTAAATTTTATAATTAAAGTTAACAATAAAATTATTCCAATAACTAAGACCATAATTTCCATAAATAACACGCCCCCATCTAAGTAACCGCTTTCTTTTTGCTATTAAATTAAAAAGACCGTTGATCGTCTCTTTAATCTTCTTCAGCTATTTTTGCATGTTCATTAGGATGATTTCTTTGAAATTTTGCAATACTATCGTATTCTCCAGATAATTCATCTGTTAATCTAATCCAAATTGGTAGCAATTCTCGATAGGAAGCAAAATTCTCTTGATTGGGTTTATGTGTATTTGTTACCCCAACCATATCCTTAACAACGCTCAAATCGTCGACAATTCCCAAACTCTTCATCCCTATCACCACGGCCCCCAGCGCTGAGCTTTCAAAACTTTCTGGAATATTAACATCTTGTTCAAAAATGTCAGCTAACATTTGACGCCAAAGTGCGCTCCTAGCAAATCCACCGGTGGCTTGAATTGATTTCGGTTTACCGGCTACTCCTTCAATCATTAGCATTACCATGTAAAGGTTATATACAATGCCTTCCAAAGCTGCTCTAACCATGTGTGCACGAGTATGTTGACGCGTTAATCCGAAGAAACTTCCACGTGCGTTTGCATCCCAAATCGGCGCTCTTTCTCCGCCTAAATATGGGTGAAATAATAGTCCATCTGCGCCAGCTGGAATCTTAGAAGCAATGTCGGTTAAAATTTCATAAGAATTGACTTGCATTTGTTCAGCCGTAATTTTTTCAGGAGAGAATAATTGATCGCGAACCCAGCGAAATACAATTCCACCATTATTGACCGGTCCACCTACTACCCACTTACCATCATCTAAGTAATATGTGAATAATCGACCCCGTGGATCAACAACTGGCTTATCCACAACCACGCGTACTGCTCCAGAAGTTCCAATTGTTACCGCCAAAACTCCTGGTTCAATTGCATTAACCCCTAGATTACTAAGGGTACCATCACTAGCTCCCATGATGAACGGAGTATCTTCCGGAATCCCAGTCACCTCCGCATACGATTTAGCTAACCCCGTTAATTGATATTCAGGGGAAACTAATTCTGGAAGCTGGTCTCGCGTTACACCCGTAATTTCAAGGGCTTGTTCATCCCAATCCATCGTGAAAATGTTAAATAGTCCAGTCGCGTTAGCAAGAGAGTAGTCCTGAACATACTTTCCATATAATCGAAATAAAACATAATCCTTAATACCAATAAAATGAGTCGCCTTTTTAAAAATTTCTGGTTGTTCATTCTTTAACCAAATCAATTTAACTAATGGTGACATTGGATGAGTGGGTACACCAGTATGGGCGTATAATTGTTGGCCAAGTCCATTGTCCTTTAATTCTTCAGCATACTTGCTCGAACGGTTATCTGCCCAAGTTATAACTCTAGTTAATGGATGATTATCTTTATCCATCAAAATCAAACTATGCATCGCACTTGAGAATGATACTCCCTTTAATTCACCATTCTTAACATTTCCCTTACGCATCACTTCAGTTAATCCATTAATAACTGCTTCAAAAATTTCGGCTGGATCTTCCTCGGCCATATCTGGACTATCCTGATATAAAGGATAAGGATTGTTTGCATAGGCAATTGAATTTCCCTTCATATCAAATAAAACTACTTTTGTACTAGTAGTGCCAAGATCAACACCAATCATATAATCCATATTCTGTACCTCAACTATTCTTTATGATCAACTTTATGTCCGCCAAAACCATTTCTTAAGGCAGATACTACTTTTCCTGTCATCGTATCATCTTCTTCAGAACGATAACGCATCATCAACGAACTACTGATTACAGGGGTTGGGACGTGTAACCTTATCGCCTCTTCGACCGTCCAAGCGCCCTCTCCAGAACTATGCATAACCCCTTTTATTTCATCCAAGTTAGGATCGTTACTAAAGGCTGATTGTGCGAGTTCCATCAACCAACTTCGGACAACCGATCCATGGTTCCATACTTTGGCAACTGCTTCATTATCATAATCAAATTCACTTTTAGAAAGTACTTCAAATCCTTCACCAATCGCTTGCATCATTCCATATTCGATTCCATTGTGGACCATTTTTAAATAATGCCCTGAACCAGCTTGGCCTGTATAAAGATATCCATCTTTTTCAGCAATAGCTTTAAATAATGGTTCAATCTCCCCAAACTTGTCTTTATCTCCGCCAATCATAAAATTGCCTCCATGGCGGGCTCCGGACATCCCTCCAGATGTTCCTACATCGAAGAAATAAATCCCAGCTTTACTAAGTACCTGATTATGATGAAGTGAATCTTGATAATATGTATTTCCTCCATCAATCACAACATCATTTTTGCTTAATAAATTGCTTAATTGGCCGATAGTGTCGTTAGTGGGAGCTCCGGCTGGTACCATTATCCAAATTATTCGCAGTTGATCAAGTTGTTTAACTAGCTGTTCAATACTATCTACAGTAATTATGTTATGCTTTTCAGCATTCTCTCTAGCTTTGTCAAAGACATCAAAAGCCAATACTTCGATATTATTATCTAACATATTTTCTGCTAAATTGAGTCCCATTTTTCCTAAACCAATCAATCCAATTTTCATGACGTTCCCTCATTTCTTCATATATCTCTTAATTTATATTTATATTGTATGAAAATATGTTACATATTGCAAGCGTTTACAAGAAAATTATTTTCTTATACAATTTTGATGTTATAATTAAATAAATCACAAACTCGAGGTAATCACGATGGCAAATTTTAATTTAAGACTTCAAGCTTATCAAGCCAATTTTAGCGATAAGGAAAAAGAATTAGCACAATTTTTATTAAAAAATCAGGCCCAAACTACCCAACTTACGATATCTGAACTTAGCCATAGAACTAATATCTCTACTGCGACTATTTCACGTTTTGCCAAGAATCTAGGTTTTGATAATTTTCAAGCTTTAAAACTCTGCATAGCTCAAAATATAGAAACTAATAATCCCTATGTAGAAATCAGCCCTGCCGATTCTCCTAAAACCATGGCTAAAAAGATATTTAAATTGAATGTGGATACTTTAAATGCTACTGAAAATGCTCTAAATGGAAAAGATTTGGATCAGTGTGTAAATCTAATTTTAAATACTAAAAAACTAGGTTTATTTGGCTTAGGTGCTAGCAATATTGTTGCATTAAATGGATTTCATAAGTTTTTACGTACCACTATCGAACCCATCTATGCAAGTGATTTTCATATGCAATTAATGGAAGCAGCCCGCCTCTCAAAAAATGATGTGATGTTGTTAGTATCTCATTCGGGGGAAAATCGGGATGCCCTCGCCCTAGCTGAAGTCGCTAAAGAACGTAATATTCCATTAATATTAATTACTAGTTCTGCTAACTCAACTCTTTCAAAAAAAGCTGATGTTACTCTTGTTTCAGTCGCTGAGGAATCACTTTACCGTCCGGATGCCTTACACGCACTCATTGCTCAAATTAGTATAATGGATACCTTATTTATGATGATTGCTATTAAGACTAAACGAAATATTGCTACCAATATTCGACATGAAATTGATAAAACTAGAAATAGACAATAAAAATTTCAAAATGCTGTTATAATGCTTTTATCAAACAAACTGGAGTCGTTACTGTACCTCAAAAGTTATTAGCAGAATACGCAATTGATATCCCCAAGATTGCTGAACTATTAGAAGATACCGATAGTTTACATACTTTTTTTATAAAACTTACTCCGGGATATCAGCGCGAATGGGCTCGTTTTATTTTTGGAGTTAAATCTGAAACAAGCTTATGATCAACGCAAAAAATAAGTTTAGAACAACAATTTTTTGTACTAAACATAAAAAAGCTCCAAGAAACTGAATTGCATCTAGTTTCTTGGAGCTTTTAGTTACTTTATCGCCAATAGTAACCGTAGTATGGCTTAACACTATTCTTAATAGCAACCATCGCGGAGACCTGCTAGTGTAGGCAATAGTTTTACAACCATTAATAGCAGTATCGACAATACTTTCTTGGCTTAAATCTCAAAACGGAATGTGACTATCCATTTTTTGTAGAAAGAATTTTTAAGGAAAAATGCAAAGCAAAGAAGCTAATGGTTAAGTTAAAATGTAAATAATTGAATTGTACTCAGTAATTTTTAGTTGTGTATCTATTTTTCAGGAAATCCTTTAAATAGGTTTAGTTCTGAATCTGTTTTATCAGATTAGAAAATCCAAATTTGTTAGTAGACATTATTCTTCAGCGTGAATTCACATATAGAGTTGTTTAAATTTTATTAATTGACACAAGCATGCCTTTTTATTGACCAGAAGTAAGTCTTGAAAAGAATTGCATTTGCATTCTGCTCATACTCACTACAATGTGAGATAACCCCAAATATTAGCTGGCATCTAAAAAATCTAGTTGTTGATATGTTATAGTTTCGGATTTGACGTCAGGACCAGATAAGATAGGTATTTTTCTTTTTTAAAGAGCCTATAATATTTATTATTTAACGATACACTCACAAAAAATCAGCGTCATCTTTTAAATTTATAGAAAATGCTGGATTGCATTAAAAACTATCTTTACTAAAATTCCTCGATATACCTTACAAGTCTGAATTGTACAAATAACCATTGTTAATCCTTATCCAAATAAAATTCTTTAAGTCGGTATGTAGTTACAGGCTCAACGTAATAATTATATTTAGCAACTAGATCACAAATTTGATCGCCATTAATTAATGTAATAATTCTTGTACCTTGACGAGCAGTTTCAACGGCTTCTCGAGTAAAATCTGAATTAGTAATAAAGATCCCAAATTCGGCATTGAATTTGTCCATAGCACCACGAAATTTATCAATCTCAGGAGCGGACACCTTACTTTGCCAACGTTTAACTTGAAGAGCTACACGAGTAGTTCGATAATCATCCGAACGGACATATCCAAAACCATCTAGGCCTCCATCAGCGACAAACTTTACACCAATTACATCGTCAACATCAATGTCCATTTTCTTTAATAATCCTCGGCAGAAAAGTTCAAATTTCTTAGGATTCATCTTTATTAATGCATTTAGTAATTGCTCTCGCCAAGATTCTTCTCTAGCATCAGGCTCGACCTGTTCACTTTCAACTTCTTCGATAACCGAAATTTTATTCTCTTTTTCCTCAACTAACTGTTTTTCAACAATAGGCCTCACGTACCTTGCTGCATCAAATTCTAGAAAATTAATATTACGACCTTTTTTTGATAACTCTAATTCTCGATTATCTTCTGTTTCGATATAATCTGTCATGATAAGATACTTAATGGCAAAATTTAATGTCCAATTAAAGGGTCTGTACTTGTTGCCCGTTTTTTTTGATACCCTAACTTTATCTACTTCATTATCGGAAATTACATCTGAATTATCTCGTATATCTTGCCGAATATCCTTTCTTGTAACTTGACCTCCTAATCGATGCATTGCCTTTAATACCTCATTCATAGTAATGTTCTCGATTTTTATTTGTTGACTAGCCATCACATTGCCCTCCATACTTTCGTTCTGTAATCAATTATAATATTTAATCCGTTTCTTATCATAATTTTAATAAAAAAGCGTACTACTTATTTTCGAATAAGTAGTACACTTTTTAATCAACGAAATTTAAAATTTATTTTTATCTAAGCTCGTTCTAACACCGTAACGCTTTCTACATGTGGTGTTTGCGGAAATTGGTCCACGGGAACGATTGGTTGATTTACTACATAGCCTTGTTCGCCAAAACGGTCAATATCACGCACAAGGGTTGCAGGGTTACAGCTTACATAAACAACCCGTTTTGGCTTCATACCAACAGTTGCATCAATAACACTTTGGTCAAGTCCTTTTCGTGGAGGATCAACAACAACAACGTCCGGTTTCAAGCCATCTTCTTGCCATTTTTGCATTTGTTCTTCGGCTTTACCAACAACAAATTCAGTATTACTTGCGTTATTTTGGAAGGCGTTGATTTTAGCGTCTTGGACAGCTTCCTTAACAATTTCTACGCCATAAACTTTTTTAGCAGCTTTTGCCATCGCAAGCGAAATTGTACCGATTCCGCTATAAACATCAATCACAGTTTCTTCTCCAGTTAATCCAGCTTTATCGATAGCAAGTTGATAAAGTTTTTCAGTTTGGATAGGGTTAACTTGATAGAAAGAATGAGCTGAAATAATGAAATCCAGTCCTAAAAGTTCATCATGAATAACTGATTCACCAGCAAGAACTCGGTCTTCATCTCCCATAATGACGTTAGTTTGTTTGTAATTAATATTTTGAATTACACTAACAACTCCATCAATAGCAGCAATTGCTTCTGTAATTTCTGCTAGATGAGGAACATCTTTAGTACGCGTAATCAAAACTACCATAATCTGTCCTGAACGACGTCCACGACGGACCATAATATTTCGAATAATTCCCTTATTTTCGGCTTCACGATATGGATCAATATAAAATTCACGTAAAATATCGCGTACTTCAACGATTACCTTATCAATTACTGGATCTTGAATATAAAAATCTTCGATAGGAACTAAATCATGGCTGTTTCGCTTGAAAAAGCCAGTTTGAAGTTTTCCTTTAATTTTACGTACTGGAATTTGAGCCTTGTTACGATAACCGGTTGGATTTTCCATTCCAACTGTATCCGCCACTTCTAAATCTTCTAGATGTGATTTTTTCAATAAGTTTTTAATTTGATTTTGTTTGAATTTTAGTTGTGCATCATACGTGATGTGTTGTAATGGCGCAATTCCAGTTTGGGTATAAGCCGCATCATTACTTTCTACACGATCTGGACTTTCTTCTAGGACCTTTTCTACACGTCCAAAAGCAAAATTCTTTTGAACCTTAATAATCTTAGTTTCAATCTTTTCACCAGGAATACTATCAGCGATAAAAATTGGAAAATGTTCAATCTTAGCAACTCCCATGCCTTGATATGTTAAATCTTCAATTTCTACCGTATATACTAAATTTTTTTCAACAGGTGCTGTACTCTTCATTTATTTCCCCTATCTATTTACTGATAAAAACAGGCTGGCACATTAATACCAGCCTGTTTTATTCTCGTGTGCTACTCAAGAACTGTAACGCATTTCAGCGTATTTCTCAAGCTTTTCTTTAATCTATTTTGTTATCATCTGGAAGATTTTGAACTTCTTCGACAAATTGTTGTTCCACTTGTCGATATTCGTCATCTTCTTTAATCAAATTAACTGGTACATCATCTAAGTTAGTGAACATTTCAATATGGCGTTTTAAATTTTTAAATACCATAGGAGCATCTCCACCATACTCCCCATCCAAATTAACCATAACACGATCGTTTACTGGACGGACCGTAACTTTTCGTGCTTTCCGATAAATGATTCGCGAATCATTGACATGTTTTCCATTTAAGGCTTTAACCATTAAATGGAGTAAGTTAGGTAAATTACCTGATTTTACAATAATCATTGTAAATTTACCGTCATCCAGAGAGGCATCCGGTACAATTTGTTCAAATCCACCAATTGAATTCGTCAACGCGAGGAAAAACATGGAAGCTTTACCATGATACCGTTCTCCATCATATTCGATGTCCATTTCGACCGGTTTTACCCGTGGTAGTAATTCTGCCCCCTTAACAATATATGCAAGATAGCCAAAAATACTTTTAAGGTTTGAAGGCACATCATAAGTTAGTTCCGTTAATAAACCACCGGCCGCAATATTAATGAAATAATTTTCGCCAGCTTTACCAATATCCATCTTTAGTCGTTGATTTTGCAAAATAACTTTGGCAGCACCCACTGGATCTTCGCGAGGAATTCGTAAAGCCCGCGCATAATCATTGGTCGTTCCAGTCGGGATAATCGCCATTTTAGGACGTCTAAGTAACGGTGCAATTCCATTTACTACTTCATTAATCGTTCCGTCTCCGCCAGCTGCAACCACTAAATCAAATCCATCTTTTGCAGCTCGGCGAGCCTCGTTTTTGGCAGAATCGGGTTCAGGTGTAGTAGCAAAAGCACTTGTCTCATATCCTGCTTTCTCAATTACCGCAAGAATTTCAACTAAGTGTTGTTTAATCATTTCACGTCCTGAAGTTGGGTTATATATAATTCGCGCACGTTTCCGCATCGTACGTCATCCTCCGATTCTATTCCTCTAACGAGAATTAAGTTCTTGCATTAGGATTTTGTTAACTACTTTAGGGTTAGCTTGTCCTTTAGTTTGTTTCATAATTTGTCCCACTAAGAAGCCCACTGCTCGATCTTTACCATTCTTAAAGTCAGCAACAGATTGTTCATTATTATCAACGATTTCTACAATCATTGGCTTCAAAACAGCTGGGTCTGATAGTTGAACCAGTCCCTTAGCTTTAACCCAACTTGTAGGTTCTTCACCTTGGGTGATAGCTTTAAAGACCTTCTTAGCCATCTTAGAAGAAATCGTTTCATCAGTAATCATTTTAACCATGCTGGCCAAGTGTTCAGGAGTTAATTTGGTTTCTTGAAGATCGACTTTTTGGTCATTTAAGTAGGCATTAACATCCCCCATCAAATAGTTGGCCGTTAATTTAGGATCAGCTCCTTGAGCAACAGTAGCTTCAAAGAAATCTGACATTTCCTTAGTTTGAGTTAAGACCATCGCATCGTAATCTGTCAAACCAAGTTCTTCAACGTAACGAGCACGACGCTTACCAGGCATTTCTGGCATCTTATCTTCAACGTCTTTGATCCATTCATCATCAATGGTAATGCTTGGAAGATCCGGTTCTGGGAAATAACGATAATCTTCTGCCCCTTCTTTGACACGCATCAAAATAGTTTGCCCCGTAGCTTCATCATAACGACGCGTTTCAGGACGAACTTGTCCACCAGCTAACAGAATTTTTTGTTGACGTTTTTCTTCAAAAGCAAGTCCCTTACGAACAAAGTTAAAGGAATTAATATTCTTCAATTCAGCTTTTGTACCAAACTTTTCAGAACCCAGTGGTCTAATAGAAATATTAACGTCGACTCGCATGGATCCTTCTTCCATCTTAACATCTGAAATACCAGTAAATTGAATTCGTTGACGCAACGCTTCAAGATATGCATAAGCTTCATCTGGTGATTCGATATCTGGTTTAGAAACAATTTCAATTAACGGAGTACCCTGACGATTCAAATCAACATAAGAGTATCCATTGGGATTATGACTATTTTTACCGGCATCTTCTTCAATATGCATCTCAGCAATACCGACTTTTTTCTTTTTACCTTCTACTTCAATTTCAATCCAACCATCCGTACCAATTGGAGTATCCGCTTGGGTAACTTGATAAGCCTTAGGATTATCAGGATAAAAATAATTTTTACGATCGAAATGTTGAGTTCTAGTAATATTAGCATGTAAAGCTTTGGCAGCCATCATCCCTGCCTCAACCACACCCTTGTTAGTTTGAGGTAATACTCCCGGGTATCCCCAGTCAATTACGTTCGTATTAGCATTAGGTTGGTCACCAAATTCAACGGGTGAAGGACTAAAAATTTTCGAGTTTGTTTTTAATTCAATGTGGACTTCAAGTCCAATAGTTGTTTTAAAATTCATTATTTGTCCTCCATTTCAGGGTGCTTTGAATGTACCTCGGTCGCAGCTTCAAAAGCTGCCCCAGCTTGATACATCGTTTCTTCATCAAACGGTTTAGCAATAATTTGTAATCCGACTGGCATATTATCACTAAATCCAGCAGGAACTGACATTGCTGGTAAACCTGCTAAGTTAACTGGGATTGTTAAAACATCATTCATATACATTGTAGTTGGATCATCAACTTCAGCGCCTATAGCGTAGGCTGGTGTTGGAGCTGTTGGTCCAATAATCAAATCATAATCTTCAAAGATTTTATTGAAATCATTAATAATTAAAGTACGAACTTGGGCTGCCTTCTTAAAGTATGCATCATATGTACCAGCCGATAACGAATAAGTCCCTAACATGATACGACGCTTTACTTCATCTCCGAAACCTTCGGAACGTGATTTAACATATACATCTTCAAGATTTTTGACATCTTGAGCTCGATGACCATATCTAATACCATCGAAGCGTTGTAAGTTAGATGAAGCTTCTGAAGAACCGATAATATAATAAGCTGCTACACCATACTTACTCCGTGGGAGCGAAATTTCTTCAATCGTTGCTCCCAAATTGGTTAATGTTTCAACTGCCTGACGTACGACTTTTTTAACGTCTTCATTGATTCCATCGCCTAGATATTCTTTAGGCAAACCAATCTTCATCCCCTTAATATCTTTACCAATCTTAGATGTGAAGTCTGGTACCTTTTTGTCAGAACTAGTTAAATCGCGCTCATCCATTCCAGCAATAATATTCAATAAAGCTGCATTATCCTTAACTGTACGCGTCATGGGTCCAATTTGATCTAAACTTGATCCAAAAGCAATTAAACCATAACGTGAGATACGTCCATAAGTTGGTTTCACCCCAACAATTCCAGTGTATGAGGCTGGTTGACGAATTGAGCCACCCGTGTCTGAACCAAGAGCAGCAATTGAATTTCCAGCTGAAACTGTTGTAGCAGAACCACCTGATGACCCACCAGGAACCTTAGTATGATCCCATGGATTACGCGTATCACCAAAGTATGAAGTTTCAGTTGATCCACCCATGGCAAATTCATCCATATTTGTCTTACCAATAATAATTACATCATTAGCTTGTAAACGTTCAATAACAGTTGCATCGTAGATGGGTGTGAAGTTACTGAGCATCTTAGATGCAGCAGTAGTTTTGATTCCTTTGGTTACAATATTGTCTTTGATAGCAATCGGGATTCCGGCCCAAATATTATCAGGGTTAATTCCCTTTTCATCGATAGCACGGGCTTGAGCTAAAGCTCCCTCGCGATTAATGGTCACAAAATCATTTAAAACTTTTTGGTCGGCTTCAATTTGATCCAATGTTTCTGAAACTAATTCAGTTACTGTTAATTCTTTATCAACTAACTTTTGGTGAAGCTCTGTTACTGTTATATCAAAAAACTTCATTATGCTTCCCCACTTTCATCAAGAATTGCTGGTACACGGATAAATCCGTTTTCTGTTTCAGGGGCATTAGCTAATAATGCTTCCTTATCATTCGAACGAACAGCTACATCTTCACGCATTCGATTTAATTGATCAGTAACATTAAAAGTAGGTTCGACATTGGTTGTGTCAACCTCATTTAAAGTATCCACTAAATCGATAATATCTTCGATTTGATCCGTAAATTTTTCAAGTTGTTCGTCATTAAATTTTAGTTTAGCTAACGTAGCAACATGTTCTACATCTTTTTTAGTAATGTTATTTTCAGTTGTCATTGATTTCTCCTTCTAAGATTTAATAACTTGAAAAGACATGAGAACTAAACGTCTTTTCTTTAGCTGAGCGCGATAGGAAACTCTGGACTTCATCGGTAGATTTAATTGTTATATCAATATTAACTCCACTAGGAAGATACTTTTCAGCCTGAGTTGAAACAAATTGAGTAAAACTGTTAATCTCAGTCTCACTATAGAATTGAGTCGTGATTGATACACTCATACCTTCCATCGATTTACCGTCGTATCTTGCTTTTGCAGTAATCCCACTTAAATTAGGGAAGAAGCTTTCTACTTGCGTCTTAAAGTTATCAAACGCACTAGAATCATTGCTATTAGGTGAGGTTTCCGTATCACTAATTGGATAAACAACATTCTTGTAGTCTAAGTCTTTCCATTTTGCAAGCTTTTCACCGGAATTGTTAGAATAACGCATAAACGTTCCACCAACTAGGCTATCATTGGAAGCTTGTTTATAGACTGCAATCACAATTGGAACATTTTTAAATTCAGATTTCTTGCGAAGTCGTTCTAGCACTTTTTGAGCAATTTCTTGACTCTTAGCCTTAATCTCTGCATCTGAGATTTTAGTCTCATATTGAGCGCCGTATTGTTCTTTTTGATAATAATCAACCGAATTCATCGCTAATCCAATTGTAACCCCTTTGAGTTTCAAAGAAGTTCCTGATTTTTCCATATAATCCTGTTCTTCAAGAGCCTGGAGATAAATTGGGTTTCGTTTGTCTGGGTCTTTTGAACCATTATCCTTAGGGTTCAGCCCTTCCGGATTGCTCTTAGATTCCCGATCAAGCCAATTTTGAACAGTATCTGAACTCAGATATTGACCTTCTTGGAAAACATATTGAGAGGTTGGAAAAATCTTTTTGGAAATGTCTTGTAATCCACTCTCGAAACTCTTGGTGTTATTAACATTACCATTTTGATCGGCAGTTAATCCCCGTGACTTGCTTGTCACGTATTTTCCATTTTTAATCACCCCAGCATACGAGCCTGAAGCTGATCCTGTTGTTTGGTAATTATTTTTTTTGTTCTTTTTTCCGGTCACATTATTGGTAGAAGATTGCATTGATGAATTATCTAAACTTCCGCAGGCAGTCAGTCCCACGCCCATAACTAATGTGGCAACTAATAAACTCAATTTTTTAGTTACATTCATAGAAAAGTTTCCTCAATCTTTCATTTATCCCTAATTATACCGCTAACCTAAACCCTGTATAAAATTCTTTATTCAACAACCCGTTTAATTGGTGCAAAAGCGGCCAATAACCGCTTAATTCCTTGATCTTTAAAGGCGATATCCAATTCGGCATCTTCTCCAGCGCCAGACACCTTCACTACGGTACCAATACCCCAAGCTTTATGTTCGACTTTATCCCCAGCATTCCAGCTAACTTTACCAGCTCCGCTACCATTAGATTTAACCGCCGTAGCATGGGTATTACCATAAACACTAGCTGTTGCGCGTGCATTTCGGTTATTGTCAAACGGATATGATTTTTCTTTAGTATTTCTTGAAAAACTCTTTTCTTCATTTTCACTCTTCAAATATTGTGATCCAATTTCTGAAATGAACCGTGAAGCTGGATTAGTTTGTGTCCTACCATAAAGCATTCTAGAATAAGCATTCGTAATATACAACTTTTGACGTGCTCGGGTGATTCCAACATAGGCTAATCGTCGTTCTTCTTCCAATTGTTCTTGGTCCATCATTGCTCTAGAAAGTGGGAAAATTCCATCTTCCATCCCAACTAAAAATACGATTGGAAATTCAAGACCCTTAGCCGCATGCAGGGTCATGAGGGTTACTCCTGATGGTTCTTCTTCCACATTATCTTGATCAGAAACTAAGGCCAAATCCGCTAGGAAATCTACTAATTGAATGTTATCACCATTTTCGTCAGCAATTTCATTTCCCTCAGCTTCATTCTTATCGTCAAATTGCTTAGTAACTGTTAAAAATTCGTCAATATTTTCAAGGCGTGCTTCTGATTCCATCGTTCTAGATTTTTCTAAAGCAGCTCGATAACCAGTTTGTTCCAAGACTGCTTCTGTTAATTCTGTGATATTTAAAAATTCACCTGATTTACGTAGAGCGTCAATCATCTTAGCGAAATCTTCAATTGCATTGCGAGCTCGACTAGAAATTCCATTTGCAATCTGAACACTACGAGCCGCTTTCAATAAGGACCAATTATTTTCATCCGCGAAAGCTTGTAATTTAGCAATAGAAGTCGAACCAATCCCACGTTTAGGTTCATTGATCACTCGTTCAAAACTCATCGAATCGTCTTCGTTAGCAATCAAAGTAAGGTAACTCAGTACATCTCTAATTTCCTTACGATCGTAGAATTTATGTCCCCCGACCATTAAGTAAGGGATGTTGGATTTAACAAACGTATCTTCAATTACTCGTGACTGTGCATTCGTCCGGTAAAGAATGGCAAAATCTCCGTAATTTAAATTATGCTCTTTAATTTGCTCACGAATTTTTTGAACGATGAAATGGGCTTCATCAATCCCCGTCTGGCCACGATAATATGAAATTTTTTCACCTTCATCATTATCAGTCCAAAGTTGTTTAGGTTTACGTTCTACATTATTTTCAATCACATCATTAGCAGCATTTAAAATATTTTGGGTTGAACGATAGTTTTGTTCCAACATTACAGTCTTTGAATCTGGATAATCTGATTCAAAGTTCATGATGTTTTGCATATCGGCGCCCCGCCAACCATAAATACTTTGATCAGAATCACCAACTACACAGATATTTCTAAAATGTTTAGCTAGCATCGTTACTAATTGATATTGAGCCTGATTAGTATCCTGATATTCATCCACATGAATATAATGAAATTTATTTTGATAAAATGATAAGGTTTCAGGATTCTTTTGGAAAAGTTCGATGGTTTTCATAATCAAATCATCAAAATCTAAAGCCTGATTGTTCTCTAAGCGACGCTGATATTCTTCATAGATATCTGCGACTACCTGTTCATATGGAGTACTTGCATTCTCACGATAAGTGAGTGGCGTTTTTAAATCATTTTTAGCATTGGAAATCGTTCCTAAAACTGAACGTGGATCAAACTTTTTAGGATCATAATTTAAATCGGCTAAAATATGTTTAACTAGGGTTCTTTGTTCGCTAGGATCGGCAATCGAAAATGCTCGATTATATCCAAGTTGATCAATATTTCTTCTTAAAATTCTTACGCAAAGAGCATGGAACGTTGATACCCAAATTTCAGCAGCTTCATCACCCAGCAAACTAGTAACTCGCTCACGCATCTCTCTAGCAGCCTTATTAGTGAAGGTAATTGCCAAAACATTCCACGGATTAACACCTTTTTCTTCTATTAGATATGCAACGCGGTGCGTCAAAACTCGGGTCTTACCACTACCGGCGCCGGCCATAATCAATAACGGTCCTTCAGTTGTCTGAACCGCTTCTTTTTGCATATCATTAAGGCCTTTTATTAAATTAATTTCTGGCAATTTGTTCAATCCTCTCTATCTACGTAACTAAAAAATAACCACAAACCATTATATCAAAAAAAGCCGGTTTATTTACCGACTTTAACAGAGTTTTACCAAATATCAGTGTTATCAATTTGTTCTTGAATTTGTTTGACATCATCACCATCTGCCAAGATATATCCGATATGCTGTTTAGCATCTGCTTCATCTACTTGTGGATAGAAGTGGAAATGCCAATTTGATTTAATTAACCACTGTGTTTTGATTTTCTTCATTTGTTCATCCGTAATGTTTAACATGATGGTTGGTACTTGGAGCCGGATGTCACTAATCATCATTCCACTCAAGGCCCGGAGCATTTCTTCATAGACCGTGGTGTTTGACGCTAGATTAAATACGTTTTGTTCATCACGAATTCCAGGTATTAATTGTTCAAAATAGATGTCCTCACCATCAACATAGAAGACGATTGAAAATACACCTACGTACTCTACTAAACCAGCAATTTTAGTTGCTGCTTCTAATACTGAATTTTGAACTTTTGAATCTAAATCAACTGGAACTTTAGTTTCTTTTAGAAAATGGTTTTCGTAAACATTCTCGACCATTGGGAACATTTTTTGTCGATTATTTTGATCTTTAACAATACTTACCGCGATTTCTTTTCCACCGGTCATAACTGGTTGAAGCATATAAGTTCCACGTTCTAATAGTACGCTGGCCTTTGGAATATCTATCTCACTCTTAAGAATTAACTCTTTTTCAGTCATAGCATCCTTTAAGATTGGACGAAGAATAGCCGGATATCCAATTTCATTAATTGACTCATATAAATCGTCTAAATCTACAACTGTAACATAGGGCGTTCCCTTAATCCCTGTTTGTTCTAGAGTTGCTCGTTCTAGGATTCGATCTTGATTTAATTCAAGTAATTTAACTCCTTGTGGAATTGAAACAAATTGTTGTAAATATTGAATTGTTTTAATATCAATTAGTTCTGATTCGTATAGAACAATTTTACAACGTTCTGCAAAGCGTTGTAATTTTTCCCCATCATGAATACTACCGACAAAACTAATGTCCGCATATTGATTCACGCCATTTTTCTCAGAAGTAACGTATGTAGCAACCTTAAAACCCATTGACTTTGCAGTAGCAACGAGTTGTACACTTGAACGTCCTTCTCCAATAATACCAATTATGTCCCCTGGATAAATAATTTTTCTAGAGGTAATTACTTCACTCTCCACTTAAATCATCCCGCCTGTTCATCAATCTTCTTACTTATTTATTCAAATTCAACTTGACCATCATCCGTTAGCGCCTTAATTCTTGCTAAAGATTCTAACTGAATGTCACGGTCTTTAATAATTTGGCTTCCCTTTTGGAAAGTCTTTTCAATCACAATTCCGACTCCCACTACATCGATATTAGCTGCATCCGCAATATCAAGCAATCCAGAAACCGCTTGGCCATTAGCCAAAAAATCATCAATAATCAAAACTCGATCTTTTTCATCAATAAACCGTTTTGAAATAGAGATTTGATTACTAGTTTGCTTTGTATATGAGTAAACTGACGCTGTGTATAAATCATCAGTAAGGGTCAAGCTCTTATGCTTTCTAGCGAAAACAACTGGCACATCCATTGCTAAGCCAGTCATTACAGCAGGGGCAATTCCTGAAGATTCAACCGTTAAAATCTTTGTTACGTTCTGTTTTTTAAATAAACGTCCAAATTCTTTGCCAATTTCAAACATCAATTGAGCATCCACCTGGTGATTTAAAAAACCATCTACCTTTAAAACGTTGTTTGGTAATACGATTCCTTCGGACTTAATCTTATCTTCAAGTAACTTCATAATATCCCCCTATTTATCATAGTTATTTAAACCATATTTTTGAATTAAATTAATTAATTTACTAGGATAATCCGGATCAGTTGCATATTGGGCATCATACAGTGCTTGCGCAGCTTGTTTATAATCTGCCGCATTGATGACCGCTTGGTACTGTTGCGAATTCCAATTTGTTCCGTTAACCAAAAGAAGTGAATGATCCCGCATTGACTCTTGCCATGAAGAATAAACCCTAAATCGAGCTGAAACAGTTACCCATCTACCATTTACGAATTCCTGCGTCTTAAAATACCTACTATTAGAATCGGAATCACCTTTAATTCCATAGTAGTTATTAAACTTTTTAGATAGGGTGCTCTGTCCCCAATCCGACTCTAAAATTGCTTGAGCCATTGTAATGCTAGGTAATATGCCATATTGCCGCTGCATTTGTTGGGCATACGGTCCAATTGTTTTAATAAATTGCTGATGTTGAGCATCATTAGATGCTTCCGTAGCCACACTATCGTCCACGACATTATGCTGAGTGACATATAACTTCATGCTAACTGCTACAATCAGGCATAATGCTAACAAAACACCGATCAAGTTAGAAACGTGTAACTGACCTCGATTATAAAAAGAACTAGATTTTCGTCTTCTTTTTCTCTTCGCCACTCGCAATCCAGACCCTTCATTTTGGTGTACGTATTCAGTTTAACTGAACCATCAAAAAAATCATAGTCCTGTGACAACTAATCAAGTTAAAAATTAATTTTTTCTTTCATATTGTCTGAATCTTTCTTGTCCCACTTTAGTATATTTTAACAGCGGAATTGAAATTAGCGGTGCAATCACACCTGCTGCAATGGCCTCAGGTATTCCATGAACCCCCGCCACAGTCAATAAATATGGCATCAAATCTTGAATATTGAGAGCTGCATAAATTCCAGAACCATTGTGAAAAAAGATGTAAATCATACTTAAAACTAAACTAGTATTAACCAAAGAGCCAATGATCGACCCGACAATCAAAGTAATCTGTTGTTTAATATTAATTCTTATCATCCAGTTGACTACCAAACCTGTTACTAAACCGATTAAAATGCGAGGTACGATTGATACCATGGGGTTAGCCATCACGATGTTACTAAAAGGACTCGCTGTTAAAGTAAGTGCCTTTATCCAATCAACGATCCCCCAAATTCCACCAACTATCGCACCATCTACCGGTCCTAGAACAATCGCCGCAATAACAACCGTGATGTGAATTGTAGTTACTACAAATATTCCTACGGGGATATATCCTAATAGTGGGACATAATTTTGAATAATAATAATCGCTGCAAATAACGCAAGTATACTAATCTTCCCAGCGTTGGTTTTTCTTGTCATTGTTAAAGCTCCTTACTGTAAAAAGTATTCTATATATTATATCATTGAGGCGATTAATCAAAGGAGGATTAAGATGAAAATTTATATATCCGACCAAATTTCTAAACAAATTAGGACTAATTTACCCAAAGACAATGTGACATACCTTAATAGTTCGTCTATTACTAAGGCAGACTTAAAAGAAATCCAAGTTGCTTGGGGCTATGACCATCATGTGCAATCTCTATTAGATACTCCTCACCATCAGTTAAAATGGATTCAATCTTTTAGTGCTGGAATTGATTATTTTCCTAAACAACAACTTACAGATCAAAAAATTACTTTAACCAATACTAGCGGTGTCCACAGCGAAGCCATTGCCAATACGGTTCTTTTATATGCCTTATACTTCATGCGCGATATGAATTTAGCTCTTAACATGCATCGCCAAAAGCAATGGGATGGTAGTCGCCATTATGAGGAACTAACCCTACTCTCAAATAAAAAATGGTTAATTTTCGGTACTGGTCACATTGGACAAGAAATTGCTCGAGAAGCTAAAGCTTTAGGTGGTTATACTACCGGTGTTAACCATTCTGGTCATGCAGCTACTAATTTTGATGATACCGTAGCAGATAACGCTTATTCAAATATCATTCAAGATGCTGATATTATTATCAACATTCTCCCCTTAACTCCAGAAACTACTCATATGTTTGACCATCAATTCTTTAATCAATTAGAGCATTTATATCTATTTATTAATGTCGGTCGAGGACCATCAGTCGATACTTCTGCCTTAATGCAAGCTCTTGATGATGGTCACGTTAAACATGCCGCATTAGATGTTTTCGAAGAAGAACCGCTCACTTCAGATAGTCCACTATGGGATTATCCACAAGTTTTAATTACACCGCATAATTCAGCAGTAAGCTCTGAGATGCTGCCAGGTGTTCAGGATGTGTTTATCCACAACTTACAAACCTTTCTAAAAGATGGGCATCCCAACACAAATATTGTTGATTTAACTCGTGGTTACTAAAAAACTTGGTACATAGTAATTTTAATAGACTCCCTAGAGTTGTTATTATTGCTACGTATCAAGTTTTTTTAATTTTTAATTTGATTAACTTTTTGTAAACCTTTTGAGGTAACTTTATATAAGCCTACCTTATAATCTTCGTGATATGTTTTTCTCAACATTGTTGTGAAAGTTCGGTGCCATTCCGGTAATGCCACATATTGGTATCTTTGAACAACTTTTTTAAAGTCTGAATTGGACAACATAAAGTTTTCGCGTCCATCTACTTTATCAGAGAAGAAATAGTATTTACCAACATATCCAGCATAGTAGTCATTAACGTCAGCTGTGTGCGGATCAACTACCAATACTTTAGTATGATTGTATTTCATATCTTGTTTGGCAATATGATTAAGTTCCACCGGTAACTCTTCTTTTCCAATTGTGCTCCGATACTTAATCCCGTTAATTTCTGAGAACATCAGAATGGTTGAAAATAAAGCTAAAACTAAGGCAGATAATTGGTAAGTATTTTTTGTAATAATATTTTTGAAACTTCGTATTCCACGTTTACTTACATCAGGCTCATACATCGCTCGGTCCATCGCTACGACGAGTGCCATCGTGGCTAACAACATGTTTAAAATTACCATACTAGATAAATAACGTTCAGAACCCTCTAAATTAATTGCTTCTGAATAAGGCATTGATACAATATACATCGCAAAGACACTGAGATAGTATGCAACAAAACTAGCATCTAAAGCTAGTAGGACTTTGAGTAAATTATTAGGTTTCTTGAGATACAAGCGAATAACAACCCACGCGGTTATCAGCGTTAAATTAACCAGTAAAAAACCCCTAGTTGATAGTGAATCCAAACTGAAAATTTGATGTAAAAACTTATTACCAATCTTCATTATTACTTTTGAACTTTCACTAGCTAATTGATTTTTATATGCAGATGTACTAATTTGATGCTTAGAAACGGTGCTAAAAGTGGCATGGACATGCTGATTCCACCAGAAAAATGATAGGTAACTCCCCACCATCGTAAGGGCTGTTAGACCCAAACTTTTTCCAAAGCGCTTAAACCACTTAATTTCTTTAGAGTTCTTCATTAACAAATATAATAAGTAAAAACCAATCATAACCACATACATGGTTCCAGAATTTTTAATTAAAAACAACTCTGAACCGAACAAAAAGGCTGTAACACATTGCAACCATGGTTGATGTCGATACACATAGACACCGGCAATGCCAGCCGCTGCAACTACCGGAAGGATAAAATCAACTAATAGATTGTTCATCCGAATGGCAATGTTGAACACATTAATGAGTGAAATGGTGAGACATAAAATAAAAGCATTGGTTGACCTTGTATAATCTCTTAATACCGCAAAAACAGCATAAAGTCCCGCCCAAATTAGTAAAAATTGTCCTACTAACATTGCACCACTACTGAATCCAACCCAAGTTACAAATTGAGTGATAAATAAAGCCGTTGCCGGAGGATATGAAGTAAACGAAATGATTGCATCTGAAGCAATTGGTAAGTGTCCTTGTAACACTAAATATTTAACAATTAAAGCCCAGTGGGAATAATTATCATAGTGAAGCAAAGGACTGCTATATAAAGTCGTTCCTAGTGAAAGTCCAATCACAATCATCCACAAATCAAAATAATGAAAACCTTCAAATGGTATTTTTTGAATCTTGAAGATTGCCATTACCATACGTACCAAGAATAAAATACAGCCCAAAATAACAACCGCGCGAAGCCCAAACCTTAACCAGTTTAACATCGCCATTATGTATAGAAGAAGGGTTTGGATTATCATTGAAGTAATCCATGCCATGTATTTATTAACCCCTACCATTCTAATTGACCCAGCATAACCTAGCTGAGCAATTATAAAAATGATCAATCCGATTAACGCCAAAAAGATCCACCCACCATTTCCATTCTATTTAACTTATCTCTTATAAAGACACTTAGATTATTCTACATCTTTAACTACAACGTGTCCTAAATTCTTTATTTTTGTTATGTAACTGTAAAGACTATAAAGACGGATTAAAAGTTTTAACCGGCTAATTTTTATTGGGTTAAAGGATTAAGTATCTTTTTTTAACAGTTTCCCTACTTTGGTATGCTTTTAAAGAATTATTGTTATAATTGTAAAAAACAGAACAAACGTTCCAATTAGGAGTTTATCTATGAATTTAAATACCAATTTTTCAAATTCAATTTTGTCAGCATTATTAGATAAAAATATCGCTACTAAAACTGAATTCACGCCACAACTAATTGCTAATGCTCCGCACGAAAAATTAAAGCATCACCTAGAGCAAGAATTGCGAACCTGTACGAGTTTTACTTTTGCTGTAGCATTTATTTCTAATGCAGTATTAACCGATTTAAAGGTAACCTTTGCTGATTTAGCCCGTCATCACGTTTCTGGAAGAATTATAACTTCAACTTATTTAAATTTTAATCAACCTAAAATTTTTGCGGAACTCCTAAAAATTCCCAATGTCGAAGTACGGATCGCCGACGCTGATAGTGACTTTCATGCCAAAGGATACATTTTTAATAAGTCTGACTATCAAACATTTTTAATCGGTAGCTCAAATTTGACCAGTAATGCCCTAATTCAAAACTATGAATGGAATCTCAAATTATCTTCAAAAACTGAAGGACGTTTAGCTGAACAAATCAATCAAGAAGTTGAGAAACAATGGCAAAAAGCCCAACCATTAAATCAAAAATGGATTGATCAGTATGCCAAATTTTATTCAGAAAATGTGTCTCTATCCAGCCCCACTACTCCATTCCAATTGGAAAATAAATCACCTTTAACGCCTAACCGAATGCAACAAGCAGCACTTAAAGCTTTGATTAATTTACGTTCAGAAGGTCAGAAGCGCGGATTAATTATCTCTGCTACCGGTACTGGCAAAACATACTTAGCAGCCTTTGATGTGCGTAATTATCGGCCTCGTAAATTTTTATTCGTGGTTCATCGGGAACAAATTCTCCGCAAAGCTTTACTTAGTTTTAAAAATGTCCTAGGCGGACCAGCGGACGACTACGGTATCCTCGCTGGTGGAACTAAAGAAATTGACCGAAAATACGTTTTTGCTACGATTCAAACCCTTTCTAGACCAGACATTTTAAATGAACTTAAGGCTAATACTTTTGACTATATTTTAATTGATGAAGCTCACAAAGCTGGTGCAGCTTCCTACCAGAAAATAATCAATCACTTCAAGCCTGAATTTCTATTAGGGATGACTGCCACACCTGAGCGAACAGATGATTTTAATATATACGAACTTTTTGATTATCACATTGCTTATGAAATCCGGCTTCAGGATGCCATTGAAGAAAAAATGTTGAGTGAATTTCATTACATTGGAATTACTGACTATGAGTATGAGGGACAAGTCATCACAGATAATACGCCTCTGAAACACTTAGTTTCTAGGGAGCGCATGGATTATGTAGAACAACAAATTGATTACTACGGACATGATGGCGATCAGGTTTATGGTCTAATTTTTTGTAGTAGAACTGAAGAAGCCCACGAAGTAGCCCAAATTATGACGCAAAAAGGTCATCCAACCGTTGCACTAACTGGTGAGGACTCTGTGGATAATCGTGAAGCAACTATCAAAAAGTTTGAGAACGGCGAAATAGAATACCTTGTTACTGTTGATATTTTTAATGAAGGTATTGATATACCTAAAATTAATCAAGTTATTATGCTTAGGAATACAGAATCTAGCATTATCTTTATTCAGCAACTAGGTCGTGGCTTGCGTAAAAGTGAAGGTAAGGACTTTGTCACCATTATTGACTTCATTGGAAATTACCAGAATAATTATATGATTCCTATTGCCCTTACTGGTGATCAAACGTTAAACAAAAATAGCCTTCGTAACAAAATATCTATTAATCAAACGGTCGGACTTTCTTCTATTAATTTTAGTGAAATTGCGCGAGAACAAATCTATAATTCCATCAATAATAGTAATTTGACCCTCCTCACGAAGTTACGTGCTTCATACATCGACTTGAAAAACAAACTTGGTCGAGTTCCTTTACTGGTTGATTTTCAAAAGTACGGCTCTACCAATGCTCAAATTTTTGTGGATAAATATGAGAATTATCATCAATTTTTGTTTAAAATGCATGACCAGCAGGCGTTAACTACGCTCGAGGATAGCTTTCTGCGCTTAATTTCGCGAGAATTTTTAAACGGCATGCGTGTTCATGAATTAATTTTATTACAGGATTTATTTACTAATAATGGTAAATATTCCAAAAATGATTTAATCACCGAACTAAGTCAAATGGGTACTTATACTGATGTGGCAACTATTACCTCATTGGAAAAACATCTAGACTTAACTTATTATCAGCCTAATGACAGCAAAAAATATGGCAATACTGCCATGATAAATTTGGTTGAAAATACTTACCATTTGAATGAATCGATTTGGAATTCATATCAAAATAACTCCTACTTTAAAAAACTAGTCGACGACGTAATTACAACTGGATTAATTAATAGTAAGAACTATGATTTGAATACCAAATTTACACTCTATCAAAAATACACACGTCGCCAAGTCAACAGCTTGTTAGGCTGGCCTACAGACCAATCTTCCGCAATTTACGGTTATAAAGAAAAAATGGGATTTTGTCCTATGTTTGTTACTTACCAGAAACGAGCGGACATCCCTGATGAGTTAAACCATAACAACGTTTTCTATAATTCTTCTTTACTAAGTTGGTATACTAAAAGCCCTCGTCGTCTTGACTCTAATGAAGTAGTTCGTCTACTAGAAGGTAACCAAAATAACACGATTGATTTACTACTTTTTGTTAAAAAAAGTGACGATGAAGGCTCTGATTTTTATTATTTAGGACAAGTTGATTTCGATTCAGATTCAGTAGAACAACGATATCGCACCGTTAAAGGTAAAGAAAAACCCATTGTTAAAGCTAATTTGAAGCTCCGAACTGCAGTCAAATATGATTTATACTTAGATTTAATCGATTAACGTTTTGGAGTACAATGTTAGTAGCGTTAATTAAATCTTTTGGAGGAAATCAGTTTGAAAAATGCACATAATAAAATTACTTTAACGTTACTTTTAGGGCTTTGTACCTTACTTCTGAGCGCCTGTGGGCAAAATACTACCAACGCTACTAGCAGTAATACTAAAACAACAGGCACCTCTTCTAACACAAAAAAGTACTCTACCGCTAAAAGTTTTTATTCAAAAAATTCTAGCAATCAAAGTTCGAGTGTCTGGAATGATACCAAGGATGATAAATTAGCTTCCTTCATGGTTACTTGGGGACAAACTATGAAACAAAGCTATACTCAATGTACTCCAGATAGAAATACAACATATACTGGTTTACATTATCCCAACGATTTTTCCGACAATAAAACTGCTTTTAGCAACCATAAGCTGTCTGCTGGCTGGTCGCCAGACGGTTCAAATAAATATAAGGTAAATGTGGTAGCAATTTATGAAGATACTAATGGTGGCTCAACCATTGGCGGGCGAATTTATCTATTTACCATTCAGGATCATACTCCTATTGTCTATTACACTGAACAAAATCAAGGAACTCCCGATGGATTAGTTCATTTGAACCTACTCAAAATACAGGTTTAAGTAACGGATTTAAAAATATTGTTAATAGCAAAAAAACGGCTACTCCAAAATCTGCAACCACTAAGTCATCTAATAAATCAGGTTCATCAGATACAACCGCAGATACAAATAATCAAAAATTTGTATTTCCTTCACGAATGCAAGGAACTTGGTATACGTACACTGATGGGGATAAAATTCAAACCGTTTCTTTTGATGGTAACCTTTGGAAAAGTATGGGGAAAACTGACAAAGCTTTCGAGGCTTCAAAACATCCCTCAGAAATTACTTACAATACTAATGATACTAGTAAGGATAACTGGGTTGTTGCGACGTTTATGGAAAGTAATGATGGTATCTTTAAAGGAGACGAAAATCCCTCTAGGATAGTAAACATCCGAGGCTGGTACCAAGGCAGTGGAGATGGAACTTATTACTATAACACTACTCAAACTGTGGACGGTAAAAAAATTGAAGTACTGACGGAAGCCGGTGGTGCAATGATAGCCACTACTGCTCATTATTATAAATCTCCAGCGCTTGCTAAAGAATATGCATCAAATGATTACTACGCTGATCATCATGGAGATGATTAAAATATCAATTCAATCTAAAAGGCTTAGCTGTTTTTCAACGGCTAAGCCTTTTCAATTATTTATAAAAAATTCTATTTATCTAAAGGACCTTGGTTAAGATATGCACTAACCATCCAAATCCATTTATCAACTTCTGCCCTAAATCCGTTTAACATATCTTGAGTGGAGAAGTCCCGTTCTTCATCCGATACTTCCATACCAATCCGATACTGACTGGCAAGATACTTAAATTGATCATTAAGGCGTTGCATTAGTTCTGGTAATGAATATTGATTCCAAGTTATCTTTTCGTCGGGTAATCCGGTATGATCAATAAATTCATGCGTTGTAGCATATGGTGAACCACCCAGAGCAATTAAACGTTCAGCAATTTCATCAAGTTGTTCACCTAATTCTTCGTTATATTCATCCATTTGAGGATGTAATCTAAAGAATTCTGATCCACGCATATACCAATGAGTTTGCTGAATATTAGTTTCTAATTGACTAATATCTGCAATTAATTGATTGAGTTGTTCCATTGTCTTAGGAAATTGTGCTTTATGTTCTGACATTTTACATACCCCTTTCAAACTTATAACTTATCATCTACGCCTACAGTGTAAATGAAACTGTTTTCTATTTCAAAGAATATGAATTTTATTCTAAAAGCTTTTAAACATTAGCAATCTTCTTTGTATTTCTTTCAGTTAGACTTAGTAAAATTATTCCATTAGTCGCCATTATTCTCAAAAAGAGTTTTTTAGTTATATAAAAGTCAGTTAATCGATAGCATGTATTTAAAACCTATGCTATAGTGCTCTTGTAGCACTATGCTGATAATTTATTTTTTATTACTATTTTTTATCTTTATGATTTTTTCAACTTCTTTCCGAGCAAGTTCATTTAAATCAATATCTAAATAAACCGATAGTGCAAACATTGCTTTTATTGACATTCGTCTTGGCAATGGAGTCAACTCATCCTCATAACGAGATAACATACTAGTTGATATATCAATTCCATATTCATCATGGATTTTGCGAATTAATTCAATTTGGCTCATTTTACGTTCTTCACGAGCCTTTCTTAAAACCGAGCTAAAAATCAAGGACGGAATCCTCCTTTATATTCGAATGTTTCAATTTCAGTACACACATTTTAATTAAAGCATAACAAATATTGAAAAGGATACCCTTAAGTATTATAATCCCATGGGAGGAATCTCTATAAGGAGTATATAAAAATATAATAGGATGGTGAAATATATGAATGACGATGCCCAAGCTTCGCAAGGAGTATTAAAACACCTAAAAGCTAAGCAAATAAAACAAGAAGACGTGGCAAATTACCTCGGTATCAGTCGCACGACCTTAAATCGAAAATTAAATGGTTCAAGTGAGTTTAAAATTTCTGAAATCAAATTAATTCATAAACAATACAATGTTCCTTTAAGTTTATTTTTCGAAGAATAGTAGGTCTTTAAAAAAAGTTTGTCATAGATCAATCTCTGGTATAATCCTATATCAATACCCCTTAAAAAATATAAAAATACAATTGCAGTGATACTGTCCGAAGTTATTAAAAAGTAAGTACCCCAGCTTACTTCCCCATCTCGAATTAACGTATATACTTCTTTTATCACTGCAATTAATAACCCCCACGGATCGTTGTGCATCGATTCATGGGGGTTATTGTACTAAAAATTAAACAAATTTACATTACTATTATAAAGCTCATAATGCCCGTTATATCCTGTGAACTTTAATTATAATGTTACTAGAAAACGTCAAGCAAGCTTAATTATATTTCATTTGAAATTGCGCTCGGTGAGAAAGTAAGAGTTTTAAAATGACAATGAAATTTATACTGCTATCATATGATATATCTAAAAAAAGGATTGACCTCTATATTACAATAGAGATCAATCCTTTTTACTATAATTTCAAAATTAGCAATCACTAAATTTTAGAATAAACTACTAAATAAAATATTTGATATTTCTTAGATTACATCTTAAACAAAAAAACACTCTCCCAAAGGAAAGTGTTTTGAACGAAAATATAAATATTAACGTTTTGAGAATTGAGCTGCCTTACGAGCTTTCTTAAGACCGTATTTCTTACGTTCCTTCATACGAGGGTCACGTGTAAGAAGACCAGCTTTCTTCAAAGGTGCACGGAAATCAGGATCAACATCCAAAAGTGCACGAGCGATACCATGACGGATAGCTCCAGATTGTCCTGAGAATCCACCACCATTAACGTTAGCAATAACGTCATAGTTACCGTTTGTTTCAGTTACACCAAATGGTTGTACAACTACTTGACGTAAGTTTGCAAATGGAATGTATTCTTCGATTGGACGATCATTTACTGTGATTTTACCGGTTCCCGGTACAAGACGTACACGAGCAACGGAGTTTTTACGACGGCCAGTGCCGCGATATTGTGCTTCAGCCAAAATTCAATTCCTCCTTAAATTAAGTTCGTGATGTCAAGCTTTTCTGGATTTTGAGCTTGTTGGTTATGTTCTGAACCTGCATAAACATGCAACTTCAAAGCTTGCTTACGACCAAGAGTGTTGTGTGGAAGCATACCCTTAATTGATGTTTCAATCAAACGTTCAGGTGTCTTTTCACGCATTTCACCAGCAGTCTTAGACTTAATACCACCTGGATGTAATGTATGGTGATAGTAAATCTTACCAGTAGCCTTACGACCAGTTAATTTAATTTTTTCAGCATTGATAACGATAACGAAGTCACCTGTATCCACATTAGGAGTGAATGTTGGTTTGTTCTTACCACGCAAAATAGATGCAACTACTGTTGAAAGACGTCCCAAAGGAATGTCTGTAGCATCAACGATGTACCATTTACGTTCTACTTCACCTGGTTTAGCCAAATATGTTGTACGCACTTGAATTTCCTCCAATTTCTGTTTTGTTTAACTCAACTTTAATAAGTTTCCGGGGCTTATTTTGTGGAGGTAAACAATACCAACTTCCATTATATTAACAGTCCCTATTAAAGTCAATCAAAAATCTAATAATCTACTTCTTTTAAATATAGCCCGCTAGCAGGTGCTGTCCCCCGGGCCTGATTTCGGTCCTTAACTTCAAAGAGACGTGGTATATCATCTGCTGGACGACGTTTACTACCTATTTCAACTAAAACTGCCACCATAATTCGAACCATGTTGTATAAGAAGCCATTGCCATAAAATTCAAACACGATTTCATTTTGTTTTTTATCTTCCCATACTTTAGCTTCATAAATGGTTCGAACATGATCTTTTACGGTACTCCCTGATGCAACAAAACTCGAAAAATCATGAGTACCTTCTAAATCTTTAATCGCTTTTTGGATTAACCCAATATTAATGGGGAATTTCCAATGGCCTGTATAATTTCTTTTAAACGGGTCTACGAATTGTCCCAAAGCCATTCGATACTGATACTTTTTACCATGTGTGGTAAAACGCGCATGAAATGTTTCATCAACTATTTCAACCTTTTTTACTTGCATATCTAATGGTAATTGACTATTTAATGCGTGTAGCATGCTACGTTCTGACATTTCAATGGATAAATCAAAATGAACCACTTGTCCTAAAGCATGTACTCCAGCATCTGTACGTCCTGATCCATAAACTGAAATTTCCGGGGTTGGATTTTTAGCTATTTTATTAACTATTCTTTTTAAGACCCCTTCCACAGTTCGCTGATTAGGTTGCATTTGAAAACCTGCAAAATTAGTCCCGTCATAAGCTAATATTATTTTATATCGCATTACTAACTCCAATTTCTGAGTACCATAATCAATGCTACAGAAACCATCATGAATATCGTACCTATTATGTCATTTTTTGTATAATTTAAAACTCGATACTTACTGCGGCCTTCGCCGCCCTGGTAGCCACGAGATTCCATCGCTGTAGCTAATTCTTCAGCCCGATTAAACGCACTTTCAAAAAGAGGAATCAATATTGTAACTAACTTTTTTAATCTGGCCATAATTGATCCCGAACTAAAATTAGCTCCTCTTGAGCGTTGGGCATTCAAGATTTTTTCTGTCTCGTCTATTAATGTTGGAACAAATCTTAATGCAATTGATAGCATTAACGCCATTTCATAAACAGGAAAATGAATCTTTTTAAGTGGCATAAAAAGTGACTCGATTGCTCCTGATATCTCTAGTGGTGATGTTGATAAAGTTAATACCGTTGATACCAGAATAATCAGGACAAATCGGATTGCAATGTAAACAGCATTTAACAGACCATCACTCGTGATAGATAATATTCCCCAATGCCAATAGACGTGTCCTCCGACGCCGAAGAAGACCTGAATCACAACGGTTAATAGAATTACTCCAATTAATGGTTTAACGCCGTCCCAGAAGAATTTAGGAGCTATTCCTGATGAAGCAATGATAGTCAAAGCAATTATAAAACTAACCGCATATGCTGACCATGAATTAGCCATAAAAACAGCCACAATATAGATCAAACTCAAAATCAATTTAGCGCGCGGATCCATTCGATGTACAAATGAGGTGCCGGGGACATAACGACCAAATAGAATTTTATTCATGACTTGGCCTCCTATCTTTGACATTAACAATCTGATGTACTAGATCACTAATATCAAGTGGCATTTTATCAAATTTAACTCCCCTATCAGCTAACTTACTGGCAAAATTTGCTGCTTTAGGTAATCCTAGTTGATGTTTTATTAGCCACTTAGTGTCTCGAAAAACTTCAACCGGAGCACCATTCTTAACAATCTGTCCTCCATCCATCACAATGACATTATCTGCATAATTTGCCACATCATCCATTTGATGGGTTACTAATAGAATGGTAAGTTGCTCTTTATGATGTAATTCATTAAAAAGTTCCATCATTTCAAATCTTCCTTGAGGGTCTAATCCAGCGGTCGGTTCATCTAAAATAAGGATTTTAGGATTAGTTGCCAACACACCTGCAATTGCTACTCTTCGCATTTGTCCACCAGAAAGTTCAAACGGTGACTTCTGCCAAAATTCTTCTGGTAGCTTAACTTTTTGTAATGCATCTTTGGCTCGATTCGTAGCTTCTGTATCTGATACTCCAAAGTTCAATGGCCCAAACTTAACATCATCAACTACCGTTTCAGCAAAAAGTTGGCTTTCAGGAAATTGAAAAACAATCCCTACATGTTGGCGTAAGGAAACTAATTGTTTATTTTTAGTATTAGCATTAATTATTTGTCCATCGACATTGACCAAGCCCTTGGTTGGTCGTAAGAGTCCATTAACATGTTGAATCAGCGTCGACTTGCCACTTCCCGTATGACCAATAATAGCAGTATATGATCCATCAGGAATCGTTAAATTAATGTTTCTTAAAGATAGATTTTCAAACGGAGTATGCGCTTGGTAAACAAAATCTACGCTTTCAAAAGCAATTGACATAGCCATTCCTCCAAATCATTTTCATCCATTCGTAATTCTACTGGAGGATGAATTCCTTGTTCGACTAAGGCATCAAATAAATGTGCATTAAATGGTTTTTCTAAGCCGGTTAACTTTAACATTTCATCATCATTAAATACTTTTTTAGGAGCACCAGATTCGACGATTTTACCATCATTTAAGACAATGACATGATCTGATAGCATAGCCTCACTTACATCGTGCGTTATAGAAATGACCGTAATATCATTTTCCTGGTGAATTTCATTAATTAAATTAATTATTTCATAGCGTCCTTGAGGGTCAAGCATGCTTGTAGCTTCGTCTAAGATAATGATTTCAGGTTTTGAAGCTAATACCCCAGCGATAGCTACTCGTTGCTTTTGTCCACCAGATAATTGGTCAGGTTGTCTCTCTTTAAAATCTTCCATTCGAACTTTTTTTAAGACATTATTGACAATCTTATGCATCTTGTCAGTTTCAATGCCTAAATTTTCTAAGCCAAATGCGACATCATCTTCGACCGTTGCTCCAACAAATTGATTGTCAGGATTTTGGAAAATCATACCAATTTTCTTACGAATGTCCCAAACTGTATCATCGGATAAAATAATTCCATCTACATTAATTACACCCTCGTTATATGACATCAATCCATCAATTGAACGTGCTAAGGTACTCTTCCCACTCCCATTATGCCCAACAATTGAAGTCCAACTGCCCTTTTCAATAGAGAGCGAAACATTATCAAGTGCTTTTTTGTCACCACTATTTGCATATTTGTATGTAAGATTTTTTACGTCAATAATGTTATTCAAAGTCTCTTATCTCCCTAAACAATATGGACTTAATTCTATCATTCTATACAAAAAAAATCACTGAAGATAATGATAGCAAGTTAAAAACTCGCCGTGGGCTAGACTAGGATTTCTCCAACATCGTAACACCCTACCATTATCTTAAGTGATAGATTTTGTTATTATTAAAATCGTTTTAAATTAATTAATCAACTAATTCTAAAACAACCATTGGGGCACCGTCTCCACGGCGTGGCATCGTCTTGTAGATACGAGTATATCCACCTTTACGATCAGCATAACGTGGAGCTAAATCAGCAAACAATTTTTGAAGTGCTGAAGAAACTTTTACGTCCTCACCATCTTCAGTAACATCAGCAACAACATTACGAACGAATGCTGCAGCTTGACGACGTGCATGCAAGTCGCCACGTTTACCCAATGTGATCATTTTTTCAGTAGTAGAACGAACTTCCTTAGCGCGTGCTTCAGTAGTAACGATCTTTTCGTTAACAATTAATTCTGTTGTGAGATCGCGAAGCAACGCTTTACGTTGGGAGCTTGTACGACCTAATTTACGATAACTCATCTATGGGAACCCTCCTTATGATTAGTCTTCTGAACGGAAACCTAAGCCCAATAAACTAAGTTTCTCTTGGATTTCAACCAATGACTTACGTCCAAGATTACGAACTTTCATCATTTGAGCATCAGTGCGGTCAGTTAATTCTTGAACACTGTTAATACCTGCTCGTTTTAAGCAATTGTATGAACGGACCGAAAGATCTAATTCTTCAATTGTCATTTCAAGCATTTTTTCCTTGTGAGTTTCTTCTTTTTCAACCATAATTTCAGTCTCTTTAGCCTGATCATTAAGGTTAACAAAGATTGCAAGGTGTTCTGTTAAAATTTTAGCAGATAAACTTGTTGCCTCACTAGGAGTGATAGAACCATCAGTCCAAATATCGAGCGTAAGTTTATCATAGTCGTCTCGTTGACCAACACGAGTATTTTCAACTTGATAATTAACACGTTCAATTGGGGTATAAATAGAATCGATTGGTAATACACCGATTGGCATATCAACCTTTCGAGCCTTGTTTTCGTCCGCAGATGTATATCCACGGCCAGTGTCAGCAGTGAGTACTGCATGGAATGTAGTACCTTCAGCTACAGTACAGATTGGTAACTCAGGATTAAGAATCACTACGTCACCGTCTCCCATAATATCGCCAGCAGTTACATTAGCAGGTCCCGCAACATTGATTTCTAATGTTTTATCTTCATCAGATTCAATCTTCAACGAAACCTTCTTAAGATTCAAAATAATTTGTGTTACGTCTTCTACAACACCTTCAATGGTTGAGAATTCATGTAAAACACTATCAATTTGAACGCTAGTAATAGCTGCTCCTGGCAATGATGATAATAGGATACGACGAAGTGAATTACCAAGCGTTGTACCATATCCCCGTTCTAAGGGTTCAATAACAAATCGGCCATAATTGTCATTTTCGTCAATTTTATGAATTTTTGGCTTCTCAAATTCGATCATTCTAATTTTTACCCCTTTCAAAACGCAGTCTGCATTTCGATTTTGAATGCATTATAAAGTTTGCCCTCAAACAGAACCGAACTCTATACACGACGGCGCTTTGGAGGACGAGATCCATTATGAGGAACTGGTGTAACATCACGAATTGCACTTACTTCAAGCCCAGTAGCTTGTAGTGCACGAATAGCAGCTTCACGACCTGAACCAGGTCCCTTAACAGCAACTTCAACATTCTTCATACCATGTTCCATAGCTGCTTTAGCAGCAGCTTCTGATGCCATTTGTGCGGCAAAAGGTGTAGACTTACGACTACCCTTAAATCCAAGAGCACCAGCAGATGACCAAGCAACTGCGTTACCTTGGGGATCTGTAATCATAACAAGAGTATTGTTGAATGTTGAATGGATATGTGCTACTCCAGATTCAATATTCTTTTTTACTCGACGTTTGCGAGTATTCTTTTTCGTTGCCATAAAAAGTTAGCCTCCTTTAATTATTTTTTTCTACCTGCGATAGAAACTTTCTTACCTTTACGTGTCCGAGCGTTATTCTTCGTATGTTGTCCACGAACTGGCAACCCACGACGATGACGCATACCACGGTATGAACCGATTTCTTGGAGACGCTTGATATTGAGACTAACTGTACGACGAAGATCACCTTCAACTAGATAGTTATCTACTTCTGCACGGATCTTGTCTTCTTGATCGGCTGTTAAATCACGAACGCGGATATCTTCTGATACTTCTGCGTCCTTTAAGATTTTTTGAGCGGTAGTGTTACCAATACCGAAAATATATGTCAAACCAATGACAATTCGCTTGTCACGTGGTAAATCAACACCTGCAATACGGGCCATTAAATTTCACCTCCAAGTATAATATTATTTTCCTTGACGCTGTTTGTGCTTAGGATTTGCTGAGCAAATTACCATAACGCGCCCTTTACGTCTAATGATTTTGCAATGTTCACACATTGTCTTAACTGATGGACGTACCTTCATGAATAAATCCTCCTAAACGAATAAAACTTATTTGAAACGATAGGTAATGCGACCTTTGGACAAGTCGTACGGTGACATTTCAACCGTAACCTTATCGCCAGGTAGAATTTTGATATAGTGCATGCGAATCTTTCCCGAAACATGAGCAAGAATTTCATGACCATTTTCAAGCTCTACTTTGAACATCGCATTAGGCATAGTTTCTTTAACTGTGCCCTCAATTTCAATGACATTATCTTTAGCCACTAAATTTGTGCCTCCCATTAACTTTTCTAATAGTAATAACCAACAAAAAGCCTCAAAATATGTATTTCGAAGCTAAACCTGAATTAGCTTACCATACGAAAAAACTATTTGCAAACAATGAACGTTATCTATAGTACCAACAAGCACGAAATTAGAGAGCCTCTAATACTTTTTTGACTTCAGAATAAACATCGTTGATATCCTGATCGCCATTAATGTTGTAAAGGAGATGCTTTTCTTCATAGTAAGAAATCAACGGAGTGTTAAGTTTAGTATTAACAGCAATGCGATTTTTTACAGTTTCTGGCTTGTCGTCCTCACGTTGGAAGAATTCGTGATGTCCGCAAACATCACAAGTTCCTTCAACCTTTGGTGGATTGTAAAGCTTATGATAAGTAGCTCCACAATTTTTACAAATAAATCTGCCAGATAGTCTTTCAACCAAAACTTCAGGATCAACATGAATGTTAATCACTGCTGTAAGTGGTTTGTTTAAACGAGATGTCATTTCATCTAGCGCCTTAGCTTGATCGATATTTCTAGGAAAACCATCAAGCATAAAACCATCGTTGACATCGTCCATTGCAAGACGATCTTCGACGATCCCGTTAGTTACACTATCGGGAACAAGTTCACCCTTATCAATGAACTTCTTTGCTTCCACACCCATTTCGGTTTCATTTTTCATAGCTTCACGGAAAATGTCACCAGTTGAAATATGTGGAATTTTGAAATCCTCAATAATTCTCTGAGCCTGTGTACCTTTACCAGCACCTGGAAGACCCATCAAAACGAGGTTTAATTTACTCATTTGAAATTCTCCTTCATTGTTAAACTAACGAATTATTTTCGAATGAATCCAACGTATTCTCGTTTCATCATTAACCCTTCAAGTTGATTTGCCAACTCGATTGCTACACCAACAACAATCAAAAGACTTGTTCCACCTAAACCAATTGATTCGTCCAAACCAAAAATGTTTGAAGCAAGCAATGGAATTAAGGCAACCAAGCCAAGGAATAATGCCCCAACTACACTAAGTCTAATTAAAAGACCTGACATATAATCTTGGGTTTTCTTTCCCGGCCAAACTCCTGGAATATAACTGCCTTGTTTTTGTAAATTTTCAGCTAGTTTTTCAGGGTTAACCTGAACAAAAGCATAGAAGAACGTAAACAATACAATTAACACAGTATATAAGATGGCACCTTTAGTGGTTTGCATATTGAATACATCGTTTAAAACAGTGTACCAAGTATCATCAGAATGTGATGATGCAAAAGCCATTAAAATGGTTTGCGGTGTAGAAATAAAAGAACTAGCAAAGATAACTGGAATAACACCAGCTACGTTAACCTTAAGAGGTAAATAACTACTATCAGAAGCGCCAGAAGCTCTTCTTGTATATTGAATTGGAATTTTACGACTTGCTTGTTGTACCCATGTAACAAAAATTACAATGGCTAAAACTGCAAGGATAATTGCTCCAACAATAATAAAACTTTGCGTCCATTCGCTTTTCGCAGTATTAACAAACTGCTCAGTGTAAATTTGCTGAATCCCAACTGGTGTACGAGCAATGATACCTGCAAAGATAATCATTGATACTCCTTGTCCAATCCCACGTTCCGTAATCATGTCACCTAACCAGGTAGTTAACATAGTTCCGGCCGTAAGAATTAAACCAATCGTTAGAAAGGTTTGGACACTTGGTGATTCAACCAAATTCATCTGACTTAAATAATTAAAACCAGCTGTAATTCCGATTGATTGAGCAAAAGCAAGGACGATTGTTAACCATCTCGTAGCTTGATTAAGCTTTCGACGACCAACCTCACCTTGCTTACTCCATTCCACAAATTTAGGAACGATATCCATTTGTAGCAATTGTACAATAATTTGTGCTGTGATATATGGCGAAACCCCCATTGCGAAAATGGAGTAATTCGTTAATCCACCACCACTGAACGTATTCAAAATTCCAACTAATCCTGATGAAGACATGCTTTCCAATGCTTTCGCATTAACACCAGGAACAGTGATATATGATCCTAAACGAAATACAATCAAAATACCGAGTGTGAACAGAATCTTATTTCTAATATCCTTCACTTTTAAAGCATTTTTGACAGTCGTCAGCATTAAATCACCTCGGTTTTACCACCAGCAGCTTCGATTGCTTTTACAGCACTTTCAGAGAATTTGTTAGCTTTAACAGTAAGCTTCTTAGTAATTTCTCCATTACCAAGAACCTTAACACCGCTAAGTTGTTTACTAATGATACCAGCTTTAAGCAATGATTCTGGTGTTACTTCAGCACCTTCATCAAAAACGTTAAGAGCATCAAGGTTTACAATAGCAAATTCTTTACGGTTGATGTTTGTGAATCCACGTTTTGGAATTCGACGGTAAAGAGGCATTTGTCCACCTTCAAAACCTAAACGAACTTTACCACGTGCCTTTTGACCCTTTTGACCACGACCAGCAGTCTTACCTGTACCACTAGAAGTACCACGACCAATACGTTTACGGTTAGTGCGTGAACCTTCGCTAGGCATTAATTCATTCAACTTCATGCAAGGAAACCTCCAATCTTACAAAAATTATTTTACTTCTTCAACTTCAATTAAATGTGCAATGTGGAAAATAGCTCCACGAGTTGCCTCATTGTTAGGTAGGACTACAGAGCTATTTACTCGGCCAAGACCTAATTCCTTAACAATTGTTCTTTGTTTTGGGAGGCGATGTGCAGCACTTTTAATTAATGTAACTTTTAATTGTGACATCAGAATATCCTCCTTATTCAGCTAAATGATCGACTGAAACCCCACGAAGGGCAGCAACTTCTTCTGCATTACGCATGCTCTTAAGACCTTCGAAAGTAGCACGAACAACGTTAACAGCAGTGTTTGAACCCAAACGCTTACTTGTAACATCATCGATACCTGCTAATTCCATAACGGCACGAACAGCACCACCAGCAGCTACTCCAGAACCTTCAAGAGCTGGCTTCATCAGAATTCGTCCACCACCGTAAACACCGACGGCTTCGTGAGGGAGAGTTGTTCCAACAATAGGAACTTCAATCAAACTCTTACGTGCAGTTTCAACCGCTTTACGGATAGCTTCTGGAACTTCTTGAGCTTTACCAGTACCAAAACCTACATGACCGTTCTTGTCACCAACAACGACTAAAGCAGCAAAACGAAGACGACGTCCACCTTTAACAACCTTTGTAACACGGTTGATGGCAACTACGCGATCTTCAATTTCCAATTTTTCTGGATCGATAAATTTAGACATGTACGTATTTCCCTCCTATCCTTAAAATTTAAGTCCGTTTTCGCGAGCAGCTTCAGCTAAAGCTTGAACGCGACCATGATAGATGTATCCACCACGATCAAAAACGACATTTTCAATTTTCTTTTCAACAGCTCTCTTAGCAACTAAAGCACCAACTTGTGATGCTAATTCAGTCTTTGAGCCACCTGAAATTTCGCTATCTAATGTTGAGGCACTAACTAGCGTTACACCCGCTACGTCATCAATTACTTGAGCGTAGATGTTTTTGTTAGAACGGTATACATTTAAGCGTGGGCACTCTGCAGTACCAGAGATTTTTGAACGAACGCGTGCATGACGACGTTGACGTTTTTTGTTCTTATCTGGTTTAGAAATCAAAATTTTCACCTCATATTTTTTGAATCTCAGCTAATTATATCAAGCTGCGTGATTATTTACCTGTTTTACCTTCTTTACGGCGAACATATTCACCAACGTAACGAACACCTTTACCTTTATATGGTTCTGGTGAACGTACGGCACGGATTTCAGCAGCTAAATCACCAACACGTTGTTTGCTGATACCACTGATATTAATGTGTGTGTTGTCAGGAACTTCAACCTTAAGGTCTTCAGGAGTTTCCATTTCAACTGGGTTTGAATAACCTAAGTTTAAGATTAATGTCTTACCTTTAAGTTGTGCACGGTAACCAACACCAATTAGTTCAAGTTTCTTTTCAAAACCATTTACAACACCTTCAACCATGTTGTTGAAGTTAGCGCGTGTAGTACCATGTAATGCACGCATTTTGTTATTGTCGTTTGGACGATCAAATGATACAACGTTTCCGTCAACGGACATTGTAATATCTGAGCTCATTGTACGTGTTAATTCACCCTTAGGTCCTTTAACAGTTACGACGTTTCCGTCTTGTTTAATTTCAACACCAGCTGGAATTTCAACTGGTTTTCTACCGATACGGCTCATTGAACGGCACCTCCTTATCTAAAAATTACCAGATGTAAGCTAATACTTCTCCACCGATTTTCTTAGCACGTGCTTCTTTATCTGTGATGACACCTTCAGAAGTTGAAATGATTGCGATACCTAAACCATTCAACACCTTAGGAACTTCGTCAGATTTAACATATGAACGCAATCCAGGTTTTGAAATACGTTTCAAACCAGAGATAACTCGTTCGTTGTTCTTTCCATATTTTAGGAATACACGAATGATGCCTTGCTTGTCATCTTCAATATATTCAACATCCTTGATAAAACCTTCGTTCTTAAGAATTTCGGCCATATCTTTTTTGATTTTTGATGCAGGTACTTCTAAAGATTCGTGGCGAACCATGTTCGCGTTACGAATACGAGTAAGAAAGTCTGCAATAGGATCTGTCATAGACATTCAGTATTACCCTCCTTTGACTCTGATTTCTTTTTTTACCAACTAGCTTTCTTCATACCAGGAATTTGTCCTTCATGAGCTAATTCACGAAGGCAAATACGGCATAAATGGAATTTACGGTATACAGAGTGTGGACGGCCACAACGTTCGCAACGTGTGTATGTTTGTGTCGAGAACTTAGCAGGACGTTCACTCTTTACAACTAATGATTTTTTAGCCAATTTGTTTGCTCCCTTCGCTTACTTTTCAAATGGCATTCCGAATTGTGCCAATAGTTCACGTGATTCTTCATCTGTGTTTGCAGTTGTAACGATAACAATATCTAAACCACGAACACGGTTAACATTATCAAAATCGATTTCTGGGAAAATCAATTGTTCGCGTACACCTAATGTGTAGTTACCACGACCATCAAAGGCCTTGCTACTTACACCACGGAAGTCACGAACACGAGGTAATGAAACGTTAACTAACTTATCTAAGAAGTCATACATTCTTTCACCACGTAATGTAACCTTAGCACCAATTGACATACCTTCACGAAGACGGAATCCAGCGATTGACTTTTTAGCCTTTGTAACAAGTGGCTTTTGACCTGAAATAAGTTCCAATTCAGCAACTGCTTCATCTAAGTTCTTAGAGTTAGTAACTGCATCACCGACACCCATATTCAAAACGATCTTTTCAATCTTTGGTACTTGCATAACTGATGTATAGTCAAACTTTTTAACCAAATCAGGTGTGATTTCGTTAACGAATTTTTCTTTTAAACGATTTGCCATGAATATTATTTCCTCCCTTCGCTTAGATTATTTGTCGATACTCTCGCCAGATTTTTTTGATACTCGTACTTTCTTACCATCAACAGTTTTGAAGCCAACACGTGTTGGTTCATTTGTAGATGGATCGATAAGCATTACATTTGAAACATCCATAGGTGCTTCAACATCAAGAATTCCACCTTGAGGATTTGCATTGTTAGGCTTTTGATGTTTTTTAATCATGTTAAGGCCTTCAACAACAACACGGTTCTTTTTAGCAAGGGTTTGTTTAATAGTACCTTCCTTGCCTTTGTCTTTTCCGCTAATTACGCGAACTTTGTCGCCAACTTTTACGAACATTAATGGCGCACCTCCTTCGTTATGATGGTTGATTACAATACTTCAGGAGCCAAAGAAACGATCTTCATGTAGTCCTTGTCACGTAATTCACGTGCAACTGGGCCAAAGATACGAGTTCCTTGAGGGCTCTTATCATCTTTAATTAATACTGCAGCATTTTCGTCAAATTTGATGTATGAACCATCAGCACGGTGTGCACCTTGTTTTGTACGAACAACAACAGCTTTTACAACGTCACCTTTTTTGACAACGCCACCTGGTGTTGCTTGTTTAACAGTAGCAACGATAATGTCACCAATGTAACCAAATTTAACACGGGAACCACCCAATACTTTAATAACCAACAGTTCACGTGCTCCAGAATTGTCAGCAACTTTCAAACGACTCTCTTGTTGGATCACAGTTAGTGTCCTCCCTTCAATTTTGTATCAGAATACGAAACATGAGCTAGATAATAACCGCTTTTTCAACGATATCAAGCAAACGGAATCTCTTTGTAGCAGACAAAGGTCTTGTTTCCATAATTGTTACGATATCGCCCATCTTAGCAGCGTTGTTTTCATCATGTGCCTTATATTTCTTTGAGTACTTTACACGCTTACCGTAAACAGGATGTGTCTTGTAAGTATCGATTTGGACTGTGATAGTCTTATCCATCTTGTCAGAAACTACGCGTCCTTGGTAAACCTTTCGTGCGTTACGTTCTTCACTCATTGATTAAGTCCTCCCTTCGTATTCTTTTACTTGTTTAATTCTTGTTGACGTAGAGCAGTTTTGATTCGAGCAATGTTCTTACGAACAGCTTTAAGGCGAGCAGTGTTTTCAAGTTGACCTGTAGCCAATTGGAAACGTAGGTTGAATAACTCGTCCTTATACTCTTTTTCCTTATTGATCATTTCGTCAGTGGTTAATTCATTAATTTCTTTAGCCTTCATCTGATTCGCCACCTACTTCCTCGCGTTCGATAATCTTTGTCTTAACAGGAAGTTTCATTGCTGCCAAACGTAGAGCTTCGCGAGCAACTTCTTCAGGAACACCTGCAACTTCAAACATAACCTTTTCGCGTTTTACTGGTGCAACCCAGCCTTCTGGAGTACCTTTACCATTACCCATACGAACACCCACACCTTTAGATGTGTATGACTTATGAGGGAAAATCTTAATCCAAACTTTACCGCCACGTTTCATATAACGTGTCATAGCCACACGAGCAGCTTCGATTTGGCGGTTAGTAATCCATGATGAAGTTAATGCTTGTAAACCATATTCACCAAAAGCAACTGTTTTGCCACCTTTAGCAGCACCACGCATACGACCACGATGTTCGCGACGATGCTTTACTCTCTTAGGTACTAACATGCTTATTTCCCTCCTTGTTCTTTAGAGTTTTTCTTAGCGTCCTTTACTTCAGGTAAAATTTCGCCACGGTAGATCCATGTCTTAACACCAAGTTGTCCGTATGTAGTACGAGCTTCAACCCAAGCGTAGTCCACGTCAGCACGAAGTGTGTGAAGAGGAACCTTTCCTTCTGAGTAGCGTTCTACACGAGACATGTCAGCACCGTTTAAACGACCTGCAACTTGTGTTTTAATACCTTTAGCACCTGAGCGCATTGAGCGTTGCATTGCTTGCTTCATAGCACGACGGAATGCAACACGTCCTTCTAGTTGAGCAGCGATGTTTTCACCAACAAGTTTTGCTTCGAGATCAGGTTTCTTGATTTCGACAATGTTGATGTGAACACGTTTGCCAGTTAATTGATTTAGTTGATTACGCAACTTTTCAACTTCTGATCCACCTTTACCGATAACCATACCTGGTTTAGCAGTGTGAATTGAAATGTTAACACGATTTGCTGCACGTTCAATTTCAACAGTAGATACAGAAGCATCAGTAAGTTGCTTTGCGATAAATTCACGAATCTTGATATCTTCGGCTAAGAACTTTGAAAAGTCTTTATCAGCATACCATTTAGCTTGCCAATCACGAATGACACCAACACGGAATCCATTAGGATTTACTTTTTGACCCACGCGTTATCCCTCCTGTTTTTCTGATACTACAACTGTAATATGACTTGTACGTTTGTTAATTGGTGATGCAGAACCCTTAGCACGTGGACGGAAACGTTTTAACGTTGGTCCTTCGTTAACAAAGACTTTGCTAATTACCAAATCTTCACGATCCAAATCAAAGTTGTTTTCAGCATTCGCCACTGCAGACTTCAAAACCTTTTCAACAACAGGTGAAGCACTACGTGGTGTAAATTTTAAAATTGCAAAAGCTTCAGCGACACTTTTACCTCTGATAAGATCGACTACGAGACGAATCTTACGAGCGGCAATACGAACAGTCTTTGCAGTTGCCTGTGCAGATGTTACTTGTTCAGCCATGATTCATCCTCCTTACTTTCCAGATGTCTTTTTGTCGTCGCCACCGTGACCACGGAATGTGCGAGTTGGAACAAATTCGCCAAGCTTATGACCAACCATATCATCTTGGATATAAACTGGAACATGTTTTCTACCATCGTATACAGCGATTGTGCATCCGATGAAACTTGGAAAAATTGTTGAACGACGTGACCATGTCTTGATTACTGGCTTCTTGTCTTGATCTTTTTGTGCATCGACCTTCTTTAGAAGATGTTCATCAGCGAATGGTCCCTTTTTTAAACTACGACCCATTAATTTGACCTCCTTCGAAAACTGTTCTAGATGTTACCTAAGCGACCGCGCTTACGACCACGAACGATAAATTTGTTTGACTTGTTATGTTTGTTACGAGTCTTCTTACCGATTGTTTTCTTACCCCATGGAGAAAGAGGAGATGGACGACCGATAGGAGCCTTACCTTCACCACCACCATGTGGATGATCGTTAGGGTTCATTACAGAACCACGAACATGTGGACGTTGGCCAGCGTAACGTGTACGACCAGCTTTACCAACGTTAACTAGTTCATGTTCTTCATTACCAACAGCACCGATTGTTGCACGGTTTGTTGCAAGAACCATACGAACTTCAGAAGAAGCAAGACGGATAAGTACATACTTACCTTCTTTACCAAGTAATTGTGCTGAAGCACCAGCTGAACGAACAAGTTGTCCACCTTTACCTGGTTTTAATTCGATATTGTGGATAACAGTACCAACAGGAATATCCTTAAGTGGTAATGCGTTACCTACTTTGATATCAGCTTCTGATCCAGATTGAACCTTGTCGCCAACCTTCAAACCTTTAGGAGCAATGATATATGACTTAACACCATCAGCATAAACAAGCAAAGCAATGTTAGCTGTACGGTTTGGATCATATTCAATAGCTTTTACTGTAGCTGGTACATCATCTTTAATACGCTTAAAGTCGATGATACGGTATTGACGTTTGTTACCACCACCACGATGGCGAACAGTCATACGACCGTAGTTATTACGACCAGCAGTATGGCTTTGAGATTCCAACAATGACTTTTCTGGACTCTTCTTTGTGATTTCAGAGTAGTCCAATTGTGTCATGCCACGACGGGCATTTGTAGTTGGTTTAAATTTCTTAATCCCCACGTTGTTTTCCTCCTATATTTATTTATTCTTCACCAAATAATTGGATTTCTTTTGAATCTGCAGAAAGTTGCACGATTGCCTTACGACGCTTCTTTGTGTAACCAGCGTAACGGCCTTGGCGCTTCAACTTACCTTTAACATTCATAATGTTGATCTTAATAACTGTAACTTCAAAGATCTCTTCGATAGCTTTTTTAACTTGAGTCTTTGTAGCACGTGGATCTACATCAAATGTGTAACGTTTGTTATCGATTAACGCCATTGATGCTTCTGTAACAACAGGGCGTAGAATAATATCACGTGATTCCATTATGCTAGAGCCTCCTCTACTTGAGAAAGAGCCTTTTGTGTAATGACAAGTTTGTCGCTATTCATAATATCTAAAACATTGATACCTTCAGGTTCAACGATTTTTACATTAGATAAATTACGAGCAGCCAATACAGCACTTTCGTTATCTTCTTCAAGAACTAATAGAGCTTTTTTATCAACATTAAGGTTACCTAATGATTGAGCAAAGTCCTTAGTCTTTGGAGTTTCGAACTTGAATTCATCAACGACTACAAGGCTTTCATCCAATACCTTTTGTGAAAGTACTGACTTCAATGCCAAGCGACGCATTTTCTTAGGAATGCTGTATGCATATGAACGAGGAGTTGGTCCAAAGACAATTCCTCCACCACGCCATTGTGGTGAGCGAATTGAACCTTGACGAGCACGTCCAGTACCTTTTTGACGCCATGGTTTTCTACCACCACCACGTACAGCACTACGATTCTTTACTGCGTGTGTACCTTGACGCATAGATGCACGTTGCATAACTACTGCTTCAAAGACTACATCGTTGTTAGGTTCGATACCGAAAATATCGGCATTTAATTCAACGTCACCATTTTTAGTTCCGTCTTGTTTGAATAATGATACGTTAGCCATTTATATGGTCCTCCTCTCTTATTTAGTATTCTTTACAGTACTTTTAACAACTAAGTATGACTTCTTAGCGCCAGGTACATTACCCTTAACTAGTAATACGTTGTTTTCTGTATCTGCTTTAACGATTTCAAGATGTTGAATTGTTACTGTTTTGTTACCCATGCGACCTGGTAATTTCTTTCCTGGGAATACGCGGTTAATAACTGCCCCAAGTGAACCAGGACGACGGTGATAACGAGAACCGTGCGCCATCGGACCACGACGTTGACCGTCTTTTTTGATAACACCTTGGAAACCATGTCCCTTAGTAGTACCAGTTACGTCGACGATTTCGCCTGCTTCAAAAATGTCAGCTGCGATTGTGTCTCCAACTTTGACGTCCCCAAGCTCAACATTTCTGATTTCGTGAATGAAGCGCTTAGGATTTGTATTTGCTTTTGCTACGTGGCCTTGTTCAGGTTTGTTGCTCAAAACTTGACGTTTGTCGTCAAAACCTAATTGAACTGATGAATAACCATCATTTTCAACTGTCTTGAGTTGTAATACAACGTTAGGAGTTGTATCGATTACTGTAACAGGAATTAATTCTCCAGCTTCAGTAAAAACCTGTGTCATTCCGACCTTTTTACCTAAGATTCCTTTTGTGGTCATTAGTACACCTCCGTTTATACTTTAAATTATAGTTTGATTTCGATATCTACACCACTTGGCAAGTCAAGCTTCATCAATGAATCCACTGTCTTTGGTGTTGGGTTAACGATATCGATCAATCGTTTGTGCGTACGCATTTCGAACTGTTCACGAGCCTTCTTAAACTTATGTGGAGAACTCAAAACAGTATATACTGTGCGTTCTGTTGGCAATGGGATTGGACCCGAAATTGTTGCACCAGTACGTTTTGCTGTTTCAACAATCTTGTCAGCAGATTGATCTAAGATACGGTGTTCGTATGCCTTTAGGCGGATACGAATTTTTTGTTTTGCCATTGTGTTACCTCCTTCGTCTATTTTAAAAATAAGACTTGCTCCGTGAAAATTACCGCCACACCCTGTGGCAAAGCGGCCGGGTGTGTCGCAACCTTTCACATCAACGCTATGCTTATACACCACCGTTTAGAGAGCATAATGCTCCCTCGTTTGAAAACGGTACTTGATAATAATACATGATAATCAGCGTTATGACAAGGGTTTTGAGAAATAAATTTAAAATAAAAAGAAGTTTTCTCCTTCAATTAAATAATTGAAAAAAGAAAACTTCTTTAATTTTAAAGATTATTCAGCATGTCCGCCATTTTTCTTGATAATTTCTTCTTGAATTGATTTTGGAACAGCTTCGTAATGATCAAATGTCATAGTAAATGTACCACGACCTTGTGATGCTGAACGAAGTGTTGTAGCATAACCGAACATTTCTGATAGAGGAACAAATGCATGGATTTCTTCAGCACCAGCAATTGCTTCCATACCATCAACGCGTCCACGACGTGCAGTAACTTGTCCCATGATATCACCCATGTATTCTTCAGGAACACGGATTTCTACCTTCATAATTGGTTCTAGGATAACAGGAGCAGCAGTCTTAGCAGCAGCACGTAAAGCAAGTGATGCAGCCACCTTAAATGCAGCTTCACTAGAATCGACATCATGATAACTACCATCATATAGTTTAGCCTTAACATCAACCAATGGATATCCGGCAAGAACACCATTGTTCATAGCTTCTCTCAAACCTTCTTCAACTGATGGAATGTATTCACGAGGAACTACACCACCAACGATGGCATCTTCGAATTCAAAGCCTTTACCTTCTTCGTTTGGTTCGAATTCAACCCAAACGTCACCATATTGACCTTTACCACCAGACTGACGTACAAATTTACCTTGTGCGGAAGTCTTCTTAGTAAATGCTTCACGGTATGATACTTGAGGAGCACCAATTGTAGCTTCAACGTTAAATTCACGTTTCATACGGTCAACAATGATATCAAGGTGAAGTTCACCCATTCCGGCAATAACAGTTTCACCTGTTTCAGGGTTTGTTTCTGCACGGAATGAAGGATCTTCTTCAGCAAGTTTTTGAAGAGCGATATCCATCTTATCTTGGTCAGCTTTTGACTTAGGTTCAACAGCAACTTCGATAACTGGATCTGGGAATACCATTGATTCCAATTGTAATGGATGTGCTGGATCAGTCAATGAATCACCAGTTGTAGTGTTCTTAAGACCGATAGCAGCAGCGATATCTCCAGAGAATACTTCTGGGATTTCTTGACGTTGGTTAGAATGCATTTGTAGCAAACGACCAACACGTTCACGCTTGCCCTTTGTGGCGTTAAGAACATATGATCCTGATTCCAATGTACCTTGGTATACACGGATAAATGTTAAACGACCAACGAATGGGTCAGTAGCAACTTTAAATGCTAAAGCAGCGAATGACTTGTCATCACCAGCAATCAATTCAACTTGGTCGCCTGTTTCAGGATCTGTAGCACTATAAGGCTTAACATCCAATGGTGATGGTAAGTAATCAACAACGGCATCAAGCATCATTTGAACACCCTTGTTCTTAAATGCTGAACCAGCAAGAACTGGGAATAATTCAAGAGCTAAAGTACCTTTACGAATAGCAGCTTTGATTTCAGCAACTGAGATATCTTCTCCACCAAGGTATTTTTCCATGATGTTTTCATCAATATCAGCCAATTGTTCAATCATTTCGTTACGACGCTTTTCAGCTTCTTCTTTGTATTCATCAGGAACATCAACAGTTTCCCATTCTGTACCTAATTCATCAACGTCATACAAATCAGCCTTCATTTCAACCAAGTCAATAATTCCTTGGAAATCATCTTCAGCACCGATTGGCATTTGAATTGGCAAAGCGTTAGCTTGCAAACGGTCGTGGATTGATTGAACTGAGAAATCAAAATCAGCACCAAGCTTATCCATCTTGTTAGCAAAAACGATCCGTGGAACATCATAATCTGAAGCTTGACGCCAAACAGTTTCTGTTTGAGGTTCAACACCAGCTTGAGCATCAAGAACCGCTACGGCACCATCAAGCACACGGAGTGAACGTTCAACTTCGATTGTGAAATCAACGTGTCCTGGTGTATCGATGATATTGATACGGTGGTTCTTCCATGCTGCTGTTGTTGCAGCAGATGTAATTGTAATACCACGTTCTTGTTCTTGGGCCATCCAGTCCATTTGTGAAGCACCTTCATGTGTTTCACCAATCTTGTGGATCTTACCTGTATAGTACAAGATACGTTCTGTAGTTGTTGTTTTACCAGCATCAATATGAGCCATGATACCGATATTACGAGTTCTTTCTAGAGGAAACTCACGTTTGTTAGCCATTATATAAAAGGTTCTCCTTCCAAATGAAATCAAAGTAATAGCTGTTTTTAGAAAAAATGACTACTATATGCATCCATATAATAGTCATCATGGTTGCAATGATTAATTGCAACGACTGAATCTTACCAACGGTAATGTGCGAATGCACGGTTGGCTTCAGCCATCTTATGTGTGTCTTCACGTTTCTTAACAGATGCACCAGTATTGTTAGCTGCATCCATAATTTCACGAGCAAGACGTTCTGGCATTGTGTGTTCACCACGGAGACGAGCGTAGTTAACTAACCAACGTAAACCAAGTGTTGTACGACGATCTGGACGTACTTCAATTGGAACTTGGTAGTTAGAACCACCAACACGACGAGCCTTAACTTCAAGGACAGGCATGATGTTGTTCATAGCTTCTTCGAAAACTCCTGTTGGTTCTGAACCAGTTTCTTTTTCGATAATATCAAAAGCATTGTATAAAATCTTTGAAGCTTTACCACGCTTACCATCTAACATTAAACGGTTGATTAAACGTGTAACAAGCTTTGAGTTATAAATTGGATCTGGTAATACTTCGCGTTTTGGTGCTGGACCTTTTCTTGGCATTTATACACAACCTCCTTACTTCTTAGGTTTCTTTGTACCGTATTTAGAACGGCTTTGTTTACGATCAGTAACACCTGCTGTATCAAGCGCACCACGAATGACATGGTAACGAACACCAGGTAAATCCTTTACACGACCACCACGGATCAAGACAACACTATGTTCTTGAAGGTTGTGACCAATACCAGGAATATAAGCTGTAACTTCAATCAAGTTTGACAAACGTACACGAGCGTACTTACGTAAAGCTGAGTTAGGCTTCTTAGGTGTCATTGTACCAACACGTGTAGCAACTCCACGTTTTTGAGGAGCTGGGTTGTTAACTTGAGACTTCTTCATGCTGTTATAGCCGTAGTTCAAAGCTGGAGCTTTTGACTTCGAGCTTTGTGAACGACGACCCTTACGAACCAATTGGTTAATTGTAGGCATCGATGTTTCTCCTTCCAATATATGAAAATAAATAAGTATTCTTTAAGTACACATATCCAGGCGGTTCTTTTTTTGATATAAAAAAAGACGGCCGAGACTTGTACCAGGGCTAACGTTTCCAGTCAGCATGTCTGCATTTGCAGAAAACCTGTCCACAAAAAGCACCTTAAATAGAATATCACGCAATTTTTATGAATGCAAGTAAATTAAGCAAAAAAACGGAGCGTTATTTCGTATATTATCTAATACCAATCATTAAGTTAAGGAGAAATAACATGCTCTTATTTTATTATTTACTTATAGGAATTCTAGGTGCCAGTTGGGGATCATTTCTTCTAGTGCTTTATGAACGCCGTTTAGTCGGTCAATCCATCATTTTTCCACCCTCCCACTGTTCAAACTGTTCTACTCCACTGCCGTATTATTGCTTAATTCCAATTGTTAGTTATTGGAGTTGCCGAGGGCGATGCATTTTTTGCGACGTATCGATTCCTACCTACTCCGTGATGCTTGAAATATTGTCAGCCTTATTCTTTTTAACGATCGTGCCTACCACTTCGCCAACACCATTTAGTTTTATTTGCTTTTTTATCCTCAGTTACCTAGCCGTGGAGGATGTAGCCGTTCAATCAGTTAGCACGCATATTTTAATTTTTCCAGCCTACTTATTGGTCAAATTTAATTTTTCTTGGTTAAACTTCGCTATTTTACTCATATTAACCTTTTTATTATTCAATAATTTAGAACACCTAGCTTGCTTTCAAAAAATAGGACAAGGCGATATAGAAATCTTATTATTTTTCACTTTATTAGTTGGTGCCCATTTGACTACCCTCATTATTTTGATTGCTGCTACCCTTGGAGCAACCGTACTATTTTTTACTAAAAAAAGCATAATTCCTTTTATTCCATACCTTTTCACTGCATATTATTTATTAATGTTTGCATTTCAGTAAAAATCATTAATATACTTCGCGAAAATCATTTTATAAACACAACATACGAACTTTATGCTATCATTACTTTAATAAATTTGGGAGGTCCTACTTTGCAAAATATTTATTTTAATCATGATGGTAATGTCGACGATCTTGTATCTTTACTTCTACTATTGGAATTTCCAGATACAAAGTTAATTGGAGTGGGGGCAGTTGGAGCAGATTCCTATGTAGAACCTGCTGTTTCAGCATCTAGAAAAATCATTGATCTTTTTGGTCAAGATACTACCCTAGAAGTTGCTAAATCTAATTCACGCCCAGTAAATCAATTCCCCAAAGAATGGCGCCTCAGCGCTTTTTCATTTGATGATTTTCCCATTTTAAACGAACACTTGGATAACAATAATCAACCTAAAACTAAATTGGCATCTCAACCAGCTCATTTAGATATGTTAGAGAAGATTAAAGCTTCTCAGCAGAAGGTGACTTTGATTATGACTGGTCCATTAACTGATCTGGCTCGTGCCATCGAAATCGATCCTACAATTGTGGACAATATCGATGAACTATTCTGGATGGGTGGATCAATGAACGGGGTTGGTAATGTTGCTGAACCCGAACATGATGGTACAGCTGAATGGAATGCATACTGGGATCCTCAAGCTGTCGAAACCGTCTTTGATACGGACCTAAAAATTACCATTGTTAGTTTAGATAGTACTAACCAAGTTCCCTTGACTAAAGCTTTACGTATTCGTTGGGCTAAGCAGCGCCAATTCCCTGCTTTAGATTTAATTGGTCAAGGTTATTCTCTAGTTCACTCTTTTGAAGCTAACTCAACTTATTATTTATGGGATGTTCTAACTACTCTTGTAAGTAAATATCCTGAATTAGTTGATAGTAAACCAATTAAAGCTGCTGTTATCACCGATGGTCCCTCGGCTGGAAAAACTTTTGTTACTGATAACGGACGTCCTTTAACCTTCGTTACTCAAGTAAATTCCGCTCTCTTCTTTGATAAATTCGATGAGCTAGCGCAAGCAGCTAAAACCAACTATTAATTCATCGCGTTTCTTAAAATTACCATAATAAAAAAGCTCACCAAACTGTGTTATCCACAATTTGGTGAGCTTTTTATCTAAAAACTATTATTCAACAGTTTCATTCATTTCTTTTTCAACGTCACTTAATGATTGAGGTTGTTCAACGTTTCCGCCCACAACTTCAGGCTTGATTTGACGATAATCCGTCATACCAGTACCTGCAGGAATAATCTTACCAATGATAACATTTTCCTTCAAACCAACAAGTGGATCATTCTTACCACGAATAGCAGCATCAGTAAGAACTCGAGTTGTTTCCTGGAATGAAGCAGCTGACAAGAAACTATTTGTTTCAAGAGCAGCCTTAGTAATACCAAGAATTACAGGACGTGATGTGGCAGGAATACCACCAGCAATCAAGGTCTTGTAGTTATCATTCTTAAAGTCATTAATGTCCATTAATGTACCTGGAAGAATGTCAGTATCACCAGGATCCATTACCCGAACCTTACGAAGCATTTGACGAATCATGATTTCAACGTGCTTATCACTGATTTCAATACCTTGCATACGGTAAACTTTTTGAATTTCACTTAGCAAGTAATTTTCAGTAGAAAGAACGTCGCGAACTTTGATTAATTCCTTAGGATCGATTGAACCTTCGTTCAATGCTGAACCACGGTGGATGTAGTCACCTTCTGCAACCTTCATACGAGCCGTGATTGGTAATGTGTAAGTACGAGTATCGGTTTCACCCTTAATCGTAATATCCTTTGTACCTTCAGCAGGATCTTCTTCAATAGCTTCGACTGTACCAGTAACTTCTGAAATCTCGGCTGGTCCTTTAGGATTACGAGATTCAACAATTTCTTGGATACGTGGAAGACCTTGAGTGATATCGGCATTACCAGCCACACCACCAGTATGGAAGTTACGCATAGTAAGCTGAGTACCAGGTTCACCAATTGATTGAGCAGCAACAGTACCAACTGCTTCACCAACTTCAACACGGTCACCAGTAGCCATATTACGTCCATAACACTTCTCACAAACACCATGCGCAGTGTTACATGTAAATGCTGAACGAATAGTTACTTCTTGAACGCCGGCTTCAATGATTTGTTGTGCTATAGCTTCGTTAATCATCTCATTTGGTCCAATGATGGTTTCACCATTTTCAGGATTGAAAACAGATTTCATTGTGTAACGACCTAAGATTCGATCATAAAGTGGTTCAATCATTTCATTACCTTCAGCAATTGCTGAAATCAATAATCCACGATCAGTTCCACAATCTTTTTCACGAACGATAACATCTTGAGCAACATCAACAAGACGACGAGTCAAGTAACCAGAGTTAGCGGTCTTCAAGGCGGTATCGGTCATACCTTTACGAGCACCATGAGTAGAAATAAACATTTCCAAAACACTAAGTCCTTCACGGAAGTTAGAAAGAATTGGAAGTTCCATGATTTTACCATTAGGAGCGGCCATCAAACCACGCATACCAGCAAGCTGAGTAAAGTTAGAAATATTACCACGCGCACCAGAATCAGACATCATGAAGATTGGGTTTTGTGGATCAAATGTTTCCATCAGTCTTTGTTGGATGTCATCTTTAGCATCGTTCCAAATTCCAATTACCCGTTCATAACGTTCGTCATCAGTAATAAGTCCACGACGGAATTGCTTTGTAACAGTAGCAACTTGTTTATGAGCTGCAGCAATAATTTCTGGCTTTTCAGGCAAGTTAGTAATATCTGCAATACCCACAGTTAAACCTGAAAGGGTTGAGCGATAGAATCCTAAGTCTTTCATTCGATCAAGTAATAATGAAGTTTCAGTAACTTTATATTGCTTGTAAACTTCAGCGATAACGTCACTCAAGAATCCAGATTTGAATGGTGCAATTAATGGTCGTTGATTTAGTTGTTCACGGATGTCTTCGCCACTTTCGAGGAAGTATTCATCCGGTGTACCACTAACCAAGTTTTCATTAGTTGGAGCATTCAAGTAAACAAAGCCCTTAGGAAGAATGTCATTGAATAACATTTTACCAACAGTAGTAATCAAGATTTGTTTACGTTGTGCATCAGTAAATGGCTTTTCAGGCATTGAATTAGCACGAACACCAATTCTTGTATGAATTGAAACATAACCATTTTGAAGAGCTAAACGAACTTCATCAAGGTCGTTGAAGATCATGCCTTCACCGACACTTTCAGCTCGTTCCATTGTTAACCAATAGTTACCAATAACCATATCTTGAGATGGAGTAACAACTGGCTTACCATCCTTAGGAGCAAGGATATGGTGAGCAGCTAACATCAAAAGGCGGGCTTCAGCTTGAGCTTCATTTGATAAAGGTAAATGAATAGCCATTTGGTCCCCATCAAAATCGGCATTGTAAGCTTCACAAGCTAATGGATGTAAACGCATGGCCTTACCACTTACTAGAACGGGTTCAAAAGCTTGAATACCAAGTCTATGAAGTGTAGGGGCACGGTTCAAAAGAACTGGATGTTCTTTGATAACATCTTCAAGAACATCATAAACATCATCATCTTTACGATCAATTTTACGTTTAGCATTCTTGATGTTAGAAGCTAAGCCACGACCAACGAGTTCCTTCATAATAAATGGCTTGAATAATTCCATTGCCATTGGAACTGGAAGACCCATTTGGTTCATCTTCAATGAAGGACCAACATCAATAACTGAACGTCCAGAATAATCAACACGTTTACCCAGCAAGTTTTGACGGAAACGTCCTTGCTTACCTTTAAGCATGTGTGACAATGACTTCAAAGGACGGTTACCAGGTCCAGCAACAGGACGACCACGACGACCATTATCAATCAAAGCGTCAACCGCTTCTTGAAGCATCCGCTTTTCGTTTTGAACAATAATTCCAGGTGCATTTAAATCTAACAATCGTTTCAAACGGTTGTTACGGTTAATTACACGACGATATAAATCATTCAAATCTGATGTAGCAAAACGACCACCATCCAATTGAACCATCGGACGTAAATCAGGTGGAATGACTGGAATAGCATCGAGTACCATCCATTCTGGGTGGTTACCAGATTTAAGGAAGGCTTCAATAATGTCTAGACGACGAACCGCACGGGTACGCTTTTGACCAGAAGCTTCCTTCAATTCTTCTTTCAATTGGTTAGCTTCTTTTTCAAGATCTACTGTTTCAAGTAAAGCTTGGATAGCTTCCCCACCAATTTTAGCTACAAATTTATCACCATATTCACTTAACTTATTACGATATTCGCGTTCAGTTAATAGTTGTTTCTTTTCTAGTGGAGTTTCACCAGCATCGATAACAACGTATGAAGCAAAATAGATGATTTCTTCCAATGAGCGAGGACTCATATCAAGAACTAGTCCCATACGACTAGGGATTCCCTTGAAGTACCAGATGTGTGTTACTGGTGCAGCAAGTTCGATATGACCCATACGTTCACGACGAACCTTAGATTTTGTAACTTCAACACCACAACGATCACAGACGATTCCCTTATAACGGATACGTTTGTACTTTCCACAAGCACATTCGTAATCTTTGGTTGGTCCAAAGATTCGTTCGTCGAATAATCCATCTTTTTCTGGTTTTAAAGTTCGATAGTTAATGGTTTCAGGTTTTTTAACTTCACCATATGACCACATACGGATCTTATCAGGAGAAGCTAAACCGATTTGCATACTTTCGAATTTATTAACATCGATCAACGGACTGACCTCCTCTTTCTTTTAAGTAATTAGTTTTGATTGTTTTTAGTTTCAACAGGAGCTGATTCCGTTGATGGAGCCTTTGCTTCTTCAGCGCTAGCATTTGTTTTTTCATTTTGCTTTTCAGCATACTTGCTAAGAGCATCGACATTCACAACATCGTCATCTTCTTCGTCCATATCACGAAGTTCAACTTCTTGGTCATCCCCACCTAGAACCTTCATATCAAGTCCTAAAGCTTGTAATTCTTTAACAAGAACTCGGAATGATTCTGGAACACCTGGGCGTGGAATTGGTTCACCCTTAACGATCGCTTCGTATGTCTTAACTCGACCAACGACGTCATCAGACTTGTAAGTAAGGATTTCTTGAAGAGTATATGCAGCACCGTAAGCTTCAAGAGCCCAAACTTCCATTTCACCAAAACGCTGTCCACCAAATTGTGCTTTACCACCAAGTGGTTGTTGTGTAACAAGTGAGTAAGGTCCAATTGAACGAGCATGAATCTTATCATCAACCATGTGAGCAAGTTTCATATAGTGCATGACACCAACAGCCACACGTTGTTCAAATGGTTCACCAGTACGTCCATCATAAAGCACAGACTTAGCATCAGAATCCATACCAGCTTCAGCAACTGCTTCCCAAATATCTTTATCTTGGGCTCCATCAAAAACAGGAGTTGTCATGTGGATACCTAAGTTACGTGCAGCCATTCCCAAATGAAGTTCAAGAACTTGTCCGATATTCATACGAGAAGGCACACCCATTGGGCTAAGCATAATGTCAATTGGAGTTCCATCAGGCATGTAAGGCATATCTTCTTGTGGGATAACCACTGAAACAGTACCTTTGTTACCATGACGTCCGGCCATCTTATCACCAACTTGGAGTTTACGCTTTTGAGCGATATAAACACGAACCATCATGTTTACACCAGGTGATAATTCGTCACCATTTTCACGAGTGAAAATCTTAACGTCTTGAACGATTCCGCCGCCACCATGTGGAACACGGAGTGATGTATCACGAACTTCACGAGCTTTTTCACCGAAAATAGCATGAAGCAAGCGTTCTTCAGCAGATAATTCTGTGACCCCCTTAGGAGTAACCTTACCAACCAAGATGTCACCATCTTCAACTTCAGCACCAACTCGAACAATACCATCTTGATCAAGATTGCGAAGGGCATCTTCACCAATATTAGGAATTTCACGAGTCATTTCTTCAGGTCCAAGTTTTGTATCACGTGCTTCTGATTCATATTCTTCGATATGAATTGATGTATATACGTCATCACGAACTAAACGTTCATTAATCGCAATCGCATCTTCGAAGTTATAACCTTGCCATGTCATGAAGGCGATCAATGGGTTTTGTCCAAGGGCTAATTCACCTTGTTCCATTGATGGACCATCAGCTAGTACTTCATCCGCGTCAACTTTATCATTAACTCGAACAATTGGGCGTTGGTTGTAGTTCTTACCACCATTTGAACGGCGGAACTTCATGAGCTTGTAAGTATCAAGTGCGCCATCATCACGACGGACACGTACTTCACGTGCATCAACATATTCAACTACACCAGCGTGTTGACATAAAAGAGCAACCCCAGAATCATGCGCAGCTTTATATTCAATACCAGTACCAATTAATGGAGAATGTGGATCAACCAATGGAACAGCCTGACGTTGCATATTAGCACCCATCAAGGCACGGTTAGAATCATCATTTTCCAAGAAAGGAATACATGCTGTAGCAACAGCAACTACTTGCTTAGGAGAAACGTCCATGTAATCGACATTTTCAATGCTAGTTTCGATGTTATCACTTTCATGACGAGCCATAACTACGTCGTCAGCAAATGAACCATCATCATTAAGTGGAGAGTTAGCCTGAGCAATAACAAATTGATCTTCTTCGTCAGCAGTTAAGTAATCAATACGATCGGTAACTTTATGATCTTCCCATGAAACACGACGATATGGTGTTTCGATAAAACCATAACGGTTGATCTTACCATATGAAGCCAAGTTATTAATCAAACCGATATTAGGACCTTCGGGAGTTTCAATCGGACACATACGACCATAATGCGTATAGTGAACGTCTCGAACTTCATATCCGGCACGATCACGAGTCAAACCACCAGGTCCAAGTGCTGATAGACGACGCTTATGTGATAATTCACCAAGCGGGTTAGTTTGATCCATGAATTGTGACAATTGTGAAGAACCAAAGAATTCTTTAGTTGCAGCAACTACTGGACGAATGTTAATCAATTGTTGTGGTGTAACTGTTTCAGCATCTTGGATTGACATACGTTCACGTACTACACGTTCCATACGTGATAAACCAATGCGGAATTGGTTTTGAAGTAGTTCACCAACTGAACGGATTCGACGGTTACCCAAATGATCAATATCATCTGTACTACCAATTCCATCTTGAAGAAGGAAGAAGTAATTCATTGAAGCAATAATATCAGCAGGTGTGATGTGCTTCAATTTAGCATCGATATTACCATTACCAATCATATTCAATGTACGTTCTGGGTCGTTAGGGTCTTGAACTTTGATAACTTGGATAGTCATTGGTTCAGTAACGACTGCTTCTTCAGATGGTTGGTATGTAACCATCTTGAAGTCAGGACGATCAAGGAAAACTGCTAATTTCTTCATTACGTCTTTGTTGACCATTTCACCCTTTTGAGCAATAACTTCCCCTGTATCAGGATCAGCTAATGTTTCAGCTAGGGTTTGACCTAAAAGACGAGTCTTAAGGCTAAGTTTTTTATTTACTTTGTAACGACCTACTGGAGCCATGTCGTAACGTTTTGGATCAAAGAAGCGCGCAGTTAGCAAACTTCTTGAACTATCTGCAGTCTTAGGTTCACCAGGACGCAAACGTTCGTAAATATCCTTCAATGATTCAGCAACCCGTGAATCTTCGGGATTCTTATGAACATCTTTATCAAGAGTGAAATCTAAACTATCAGAACCACCAAAAATATCGATGATTTCTTCATCAGAGCCAAATCCAAGGGCACGAACTAATTCGGTCATTGGAATCTTACGAGTACGATCAATCCGTACATAAGAAATTTCTTTAGCATCTGTTTCATATTCTAACCAAGCCCCACGGTTAGGAATAACGGTTGTTCCCCAAATTTTACGATTATTTTTATCTGTATCTAAGTTGTAATAGACACCAGGTGAACGAACTAATTGTGAAACAATAACACGTTCTGCTCCATTAATAATGAAAGTACCTTGTTCTGTCATTAATGGGAAATCACCAAAGAATACGTCTTGTGATTTAATTTCGCCAGTTTCGTGGTTTGTTAAACGTAAAGTTACGTGCAATGGTGCAGAATAGTTTGCTTCATGTTCACGAGCTTCGTCAACCGTGTACTTTGGTTCTAGTAGTTGATAATCGACGAATTCAAGTGATAATTTACCTGCAAAATCTTCAATCGGCATAATGTCATTGAACATTTCACGGAGACCTTCGTCTAAGAACCATTGGTACGAATCAGATTGAATCTCGATCAAATTAGGTAGATCAAGCACTTCTTTAATTCGTGCATAGCTCCGGCGCGTACGATGTTTACCATACTTAACTAAATGTCCTGCCAAGTTATTCACCTCTCCAATTTCTAAACGAGTTAAATGTTACAGTTTGATTACAATTTGCACTGAAACCTGTTTTTTAGCAAAAAAAAACCAAAAATAGTCCTCTATAAGAAACTATTTTTGCTTTTTTATCTAGAACACTGCGGACAATAGATCGCACTGTCTCATTTAACCCTGCTTTAACATACATATTACATTTTATTCCTTGCCATATGCTTTGTCAAACAACTTGCAATGTTAAATTATTTATTTTTTATTAATGTTTTATTTTTAACTTTTAAATTAATTTTTCCGTTGCGCGCTCCGATCGTAATATCGTCACCAACCTTAGCTTCACCGGACAACATTAATTCACTTAATTGGTCTTCAACCTTAGTTTGTAAGGCTCGACGCAATGGACGTGCCCCATATTCAGGATCAAATCCAGCTTCAGCCACCACATCAATTGCACTAGGAGTAAACTTGGCATTAATTCCCTGCTCACTCATCCGCTGAATGACATCTTTAGCCATCAATTTAACGATTTGATGGAGTTCAGGTTTCGTTAATGAATGGAAAATAATGGTTTCGTCAATCCGGTTGAGGAATTCGGGACGGAAACTCTGCTTCAAAACTTCACGTACTTTATCTGCCATAGCATGGTAATCTTCAGCTGCATTTTGAGCACCAAAGCCGACTGATTTTTCATCCCTCAATGCTGTAGCTCCCAAGTTAGACGTCATAATGATAATAGTATTTCTAAAATCAACTCGTCGGCCCTTAGAATCAGTTAGAAAACCATCATCAAAAACTTGAAGTAACAAATTAAAGACATCTGGATGAGCTTTTTCTACTTCATCAAATAAAACAACTGAGTATGGTTTCCGACGAACCTGTTCAGTCAATTGTCCACCCTCGTCGTAACCCACATAACCTGGTGCTGATCCAACTAGACGACTAGTGCTGTAACGTTCCATATACTCAGACATATCAATTCTGATCATATTATCTTCCGAACCAAACATAATATCTGCTAAAGACTTAGCCAGTTCTGTTTTACCAACCCCTGTAGGACCAAGGAACATAAAAGAACCAATTGGTCGCTTAGGGCTCTTCAAACCTGAACGCGCACGGCGAATAGCTCGAGCTACTGACGAAACGGCTTCTTTTTGACCAATTACTCGTTCGTGCAAAGTTTTCTCTAAATTAATCAAGCGATCTGACTCAGATTGTTTCATCTGCGTTAAAGGTACACCAGTCCAATCTGAAACGATTTGCGCAATATCTTCGCCATTTTCAATTAATTTATAATCTTTTTTAGCTTCATTGGTTTCTGGGTTATTTTCAGCACGCTCAATCTTACGGCGTAACTTCATTTCTTTCTTACGGATGTCGGCAGCCTTTTCGAAATCTTGATTATCAATCGCTTCTTCTTTAGCTGTTCGTAATTTTTCTAATCGATCTTCATCCGTAACTTTTTTCACTTGCTTCTCAGAGGCATCGATTCGAATTTTAGCAGCCGCTTCATCGATTAAATCGATGGCCTTATCGGGAAGAAAACGGTCTGCAATATAACGTGATGATAAAGTAACTGCTTGTTGAATGGCATCATCTGAAATTTTAACTTGATGATGTTCTTCATACTTAGGACGAATTCCTCTTAAAATTTGAACTGCTTCAGCTTCCGTAGGTTCATCAACTTCCACTTTAGCAAAACGTCGTTCCAAAGCAGCATCAGCTTCAATATACTTTTGGTATTCTGTTAAAGTAGTTGCACCAATCGTTTGTAGCTCGCCACGAGCTAAAGCTGGTTTTAGGATATTAGAAGCGTCAATGGCTCCCTCAGCCCCGCCAGCTCCAATTAACGTGTGTAACTCATCGATAAAGACAATCACTTGACCATCATTGCGAATTTCTTCAATCACCTTTTTTAAACGATCTTCAAATTCACCACGGTACTTAGTTCCCGCCACTAAAGAACCCATCTCTAGCATCATTAATCGTTTATTTTGCATATCAGTTGGAACATCTTGATCGATAATCTTTTGAGCTAATCCTTCGGCAATCGCCGTCTTCCCAACTCCTGGTTCACCAATCAATACTGGATTGTTCTTAGTCCGTCGGCTTAAAATTTGGATTACGCGACGAACTTCTTTTGTCCGCCCCACCACTGGATCAATTTTTCCTTCAGCAGCCATCGCCGTCAAGTCTCGTGCAACTGAATCTAAAGTTGGGGTTCCTTCAGCACTTGTAGCCCGTTGCTTACTACGTCGATTTTGAGTAGCTGGATTTACACCTAATTTACGTAAAGTAACTTTGCGAACCTCGGCAATATCTGTATCCAACGCCAATAAAATTCTTGAAGACAAAATATTATCATTTTGTACTAAAGCAAGTAATAAATGTTCGGTTCCAATTTTAATAGCGTTTAATTGCTTAGCCTGCTCTTGAGCGTTGACTAAAATTTCACTAGCTTTTGGTGAATATGGTAAATAATCATCTTTTACTGTTCGTAAGTTACCATAGCCGGTAAATTGCTCAATTTCCTCAGCAACGTCCACTTCTGTAACATTGAATTGTCCTAAGACGCTTCGCGCTACACCATTGGTCTCAATTGCCAATGCTAACAACAGGTGTTCAGTACCCACCGCGGGGTGTTTAAATCTTTTTGCTTGTTCTTGAGCAATAACCAAGGCATTTCTTGCACTAGGGGTAAATAAATTTTCCATTTTCCACCTGTCTTTCTCTAATCTCTACTATTCATATCTGAGATGATTCAAAATTCCAATCATCACTTTTGCTCTAATTTGTTCTTCTAAATTACGATCGCCAATATTTAAAGTACTTTTGGAAAGGGTCGAGGCTAATAAGCTCGCTTCTCGTTTACTTAGTACGGAGTCTTCATATAAACTGCCTAGAATTGAAATCGCATCACGTTCATCCAATGAATCTCCAATCACCCGTATTAAAGAATCCAAAACATCAATATCGTCAAGAAGTTTAACTTTTTCAATTCTAATGTATCCACCGCCACCACGCTTACTTTCAACCACGTAACCATTTTGAATGGTGAATCTAGTCTTAATTACATAATTAATCTGAGATGGTACGACATCGAATTGATCGGCAATTTCAGAACGGCGAATTTCAATCTCCTCTGAATTAGCCAAGATTTCCTTTAAATACCGCTCGATTATATCTGAAATATTCTGTCCTTGCATAACGACCACCTTTCTATACTCTGACTAATGTTGACTATTATTATACGAGACTGACAGAAAATTGCAAAAAATATTAATTATTCCGCCTTAAAGCTATCAAAACCTTAAGAAAATAAAAAAACTTACCATCAATTAAACATCAATAATAAGTTTATTCTTGACCTATCTCAATCGGGAAAACAAGATTTGAACTTGCGACCCCCACGCCCCGAACGTGGTGCTCTACCAAGCTGAGCTACTTCCCGCCAACCATTATATTCTAGCACAAATTTAAACCGGTGATTTAGAAAACAAAAAAAGCATTAATCATATCCGATTAATACTTTTTTAAGCGATGCACCCAGCAGGAGTCGAACCTGCAACCTTCTGATTCGTAGTCAGACACTCTATCCAGTTGCGCTATGGGTGCAAAATATTAAATTTGGTACAAAGCGGAAGACGGGATTCGAACCCGCGACCCCCACCATGGCAAGGTGATGTTCTACCACTGAACTACTTCCGCAAAATGCCGACTAGAGGATTCGAACCTCCGACCCCCTGTTTACAAGACAGATGCTCTGCCAGCTGAGCTAAGTCGGCTTAAAATCGATATGCGGGCGAAGGGATTCGAACCCCCACACCTTGCGATACAAGAACCTAAATCTTGCGCGTCTGCCAGTTCCGCCACGCCCGCAAATAATTCTATTTTATTAGACCATTGAGAATCGCTTCTCAATGGAGGATACAGGGCTCGAACCTGTGACCTCCTGCTTGTAAGGCAGATGCTCTCCCAACTGAGCTAATCCTCCATAAATCTCTCGTGAACACATTTATATATAATACGGATAAAACTCCGTTATGTCAATCACTTTTGCAAAAAAAATTAAATTTTTCTTTATTAATTTTTTTAATAGCTTTAAATCACCCTTTTTCTCCCATATTTGCTGAAAAACATTTCTAATCAGAGGCTTATCCTTTATGGATTCCATAAAAAAATAAGAGATCTCAATGCGATCTCTTATTTTTAGATAACTATTTACTTTTTACCAATTACAGTTGTCCCTTGCATATAAGGTACTAAAGCTTCCGGAACGTTGACTGTTCCATCTTCATTTTGATAGTTTTCTAAAATTGCAGCTACTGTACGTCCGACCGCCAAACCAGATCCATTTAGGGTGTGTACGTATTGCAACTTACCATTTTCATCGCGGAAACGAATATGTGCACGACGAGCTTGGAAATCAGTACAGTTTGAACAACTTGAAATTTCGCGGTATTTATCTTGAGCTGGAATCCACACTTCAAGATCGTAAGTCTTGGCTGCCGTAAAACTCATATCCCCAGTGGTTAGGGTAATCACTCGATAAGGCAATCCCAATTTTTGAAGAAGGGTTTCAGCATGGGTAGTTAATTTTTCTAATTCATTCCATGATTGTTCTGGCTTAGCAATCTTGACCATTTCTACCTTGTTAAATTGATGCATACGAATCAAACCACGTGTATCTCGTCCGGCACTTCCTGCTTCTGAACGGAATGCTGGTGATAATGCTGTTACGCTAATTGGTAACTTTTCTTCATCAATGATTTCATCTCGATAGTAATTTACCAAAGGTACTTCAGCTGTAGGAATTAAAGTTAGTCCTTCATCTTTTACTTCATAACCGGCATGGGTTTCTTTAAACTTTGGAAATTGACCAGTTCCAAACATTGATGCATCGTTAACCATGTAAGGTGTGATTTCTTCTGTAAAGCCAGCTGCATTATTTTGATCTAAAAAGAAATTGTAAACTGCTCGTTCAAGACGTGCACCATCCCCAACATAATATACAAAACGACTACCAGCAACTTTAGCTGCCCGTTCAAAGTCTAAAATACCAAGCTCTTCTCCAATTTCCCAGTGAGCCTTAGGCGTAAAGTCAAAAGTCCGTGGTGTTCCATTACGACGTTGTTCAACACTACCCTCTTCAGTTAAACTAACCGGTACATCTTCATGTGGTAGATTAGGTAGATGAGCAGCTTTGCTTTCAACTTCTTCGGCAATATTTTCCAGTTGTTCGTCTAAGCCTTTAATATCTTGGCTCACTTTACGCATTTCTTGAATTTTATCGTTAGCGTCTTCTTTATTACGTTTTAATTGTGAAATTTGATCAGACACTTCATTACGAAGCTTTTTCAAATTTTCACTCTTTACAATCAATTCACGGCGTTCATTATCCTTAGCCAATAAATCGTCGATTGCTTCAGGTTTTACGCCCCGAGTTGCTAATTTAGCTTTGACGTCTTCTACATGATTACGAATCATTTTCAAATCTAACATAATTACATCCTCCTTAAATATAGAAAAAGAGCCTCTATCCACATTGGGACGAAGAGACTCTTTTCGCGGTACCACCCAAGTTCACCTGCTTATATAAGCGGTGCACTCAATCCGACGATAACGGAATCACCGTGTGGCATTACCCACCTTTTAACTAGCGCCGGAGTTTCGGCTAATCCTTTCCACCATGCGGATCTCTCTAAAAACCTACTTTAAACGCCTTTAATTTCTCTATTAATTTATAAACTAATTCTACAAAAAAGCCGGGTAGATATCAATTAAATTGTGGCAATCTTTTCATCAATTAGTTGAATAACTTTTTGACGAGCTTCTGGATTTTCCACAAAATCATATTTATCACCGTCAATTTTAATTTTAGCACTTTGATCATAATTATCGAACCAAGCAACATAGCGCTTATTGAGTTCGTGATAGTATTCGTATAATGATGGATCATTTTCGATTTGTTCGAATGAACGACCGCGCTTTTTGATCCGTTTTAACATTGTATCAAACGAAATATCAATATGAACTAGTAAATCGGGATTCTTCTTATATGAAAGACGTGGCAACTCTTGCATCATATTTTTAAGTAACGAATCGTAAATATCCACTTCTGTATTAGTTGCTCGTCCTAAATCAGCGTTCAAATGGAACAAAAGTGAATCTTCATAAATCGAACGGTCCATAACACTACGAGCATCGCTATTAGCTTGCTTGATACTATCCATACGTTTATTCAAAAAGTAAATTTGAAGTAAGAACGCATAGCGTTTAGGATCTTTGTAGAAAAGTGGCAAAATTTTATTATCATCTACTGATTCGTAATAAGCATCACTTTCCCAGTGACTTGTTAATAATTCTGTAAGTGTTGTCTTTCCTGCGCCAATTGGGCCTGATAAAGCAATCATTATAAGAAATACCTCTTTTTTCGTTTTTTAGCACTACATATTGTACCACCAAACGACCCCAAAACAATATCTTGAAAAAATTATTCTTTCGTGATATCTGGACGCGATAAATCGATTTCTTCCAGCGGTATTAACTTCGTTTTATATCTAATTTTATAATAGGTATACAACACAATGAATAGCGGAATTGCCATGTACGTAATCCCAATTGCTTGCCAATCGAAATTAGCAATGGAATGAATATCTTGTCCCGCAATCACAATAATACTGAGAACAAAGGCAAAGAGTGGTCCAAATGGGAACCATTTTGCACGATATCTAAGTTCTGACACGTCATGTCCTTGTTTAATAAAAGCCCGACGGAACCGCCAATGAGCAATCGCAATACCGACCCAAGCCACAAAGCCAGTCAGTCCACTGGCAGCAACTAACCATATATAAATTTTAGGTCCCATAATACTGGAAATAAAGGTTAGCAATCCTACGATAGTTGTACCAAGTAAGGCCAGGTATGGGATTCCTCGCTTCGAAGTTTTACCAAAAATTTTGGCAGCAAATCCTTGTTTCGAAAGCGAATATAACATTCTAGTCGAGGCATACATCCCCGAATTAGCTGAGGATAGTACTGAGGTCAAAATAACCGCATTCATTACCCCAGCTGCTCCTGCTAGTCCTGCCCGACGGAACACAAGGGTAAATGGACTAATGGAAACATCACGGGCTGATGATCCTAATAAATTAGGGCTTGTATAAGGGATGATACAAGCAATCACAAAAATTGCTAAGATGTAAAATAGTAAAATTCGCCAAAATACTTGGCTAATGGCCTTCGGAACACTAGTTTCAGGTGTTTCAGATTCGCCAGCTGTAATTCCAATCAATTCTGTACCTTGAAACGAGAAACCAGCCACAACGAAAACACTAAGAATAGCAGGGATCCCACCCACAAACGGGGCTTTATGATACACAAAGTTTTCTAAATATGTGGCTTTACCTCCCATAATTCCAACAATGGTTAAAACTCCTACGACCAAAAATATAATAACCGTGACTAACTTAATTAAAGCAATCCAATATTCAGTCTCACCAAAAGCTTTAACCGTCAAAGCATTTACCAAGAAAACTAGCACTAGTGCCAACAGGCTCCAGATCCACCCCGGAGCGTGAGGAAACCAGAATTTCATAATCAAGGCAATGGTACTAATATCAACTGCAACCGTAATAGCCCAGTTAAACCAGTAATTCCATCCCATTGCAAAGCCAAAGGCTGGATCAACGTATTTAGTTGCGTACGTTGAAAACGAACCCGAAACCGGCATATAAGTCGCCATTTCTCCTAAACTAGTCATGAGGAAATAGACCATGACCCCCATCCCAACGTAAGCTAATAATGCACCACCGGGACCTGCAGTGGAGATTGCCGATCCACTGGCTACGAATAGTCCTGTACCAATACTTCCACCCAGTGAAATCATTGAAATATGTCGCGTCTTTAAGGCACGCTTAACCTGACTACCACCTTGTTCTGCCATAAGAAAACCTCCTATAAAATAAAAGAGGCGCTGTTGATTTTCAAAAAACAAAATAAAAAGCCTTTTTGTGAGCATTCCTACGCACAAAAAGACTGTTTAAAATCATTAGTCAAATCGTAGATAGCGCTCCGCAATTTTCATTGCGACAGTCTCTGGCTTATTCAACCAGAGCCCAAATCGTACATGAATAAGCATGTAGTCATTTCGGCCTCTTTTCCTTTCAATTCGGGTCATTGATGCTTAGTCATCTAGCCGGATCTACTAATAATTGAGGCAACCTCTTCTTTCGATGTGATTCAAATTATAACAAATCTGTTCAATTATTCAAGTAATTTTACATTTAATTCGTAGCGATACTCTTTTTGTGAGGATTGATCATAACCAGAGATTCCCGTGGTAATCTTTTCTAAACGCTTAAAACCATTGCGCTTTAGTACTTGCTGAGAGGCATAGTTGTCAATACAAACATTAGCAAAAACTTTAAAATCTCGTTTATTTCGATTTTTCAAGTTTTTAATTGCAAAATGTACTGCTTTTGACATAATACCTTGGTTCCAATACTCTTCACCCAATAAGTATCCTATTTCATATATATCTTCTGCAGCTGGCTGAAAAATAAAAATTCCGCCCACAACTTGGTCTGCTTCGTTGACGATTGCTAAAAAGCCTTGACGTCCAACCATCCCTTTAAACGCCATCCATTGTTCAAACGCGTTTGTCAGAATCTTCATCCCCGCTGATTTAGCAATCTTTCGATTATTAGCTAACGCCTGATAATTACTAAAATCATCTTCTAAAAAATATCTTAATTTAAACTTCATTTCGTAGTTCCTTACCTTTTCTTTGGTGAATAACAGTAAAAAGATTAAAATGTAACCAAATATATAATTCTCAAAAAGGAGTCAACATTATGGAAATTGTTAAAACTAAACTTAATCATACTAATTCTAAATCAAAAGCCGAATTAATTTCATATATATCGCCCAATTTAACTGATCAAAAAAGTCCATCTTTAATCTTTGTGCCCGGTGGATCCTACACCCACATCGATTTAGCTCAAGCTGAAAAAGTTGCCTTACGTCTGGAATCATTTGGTTACCAAGTCTCCGTTCTAAGGTACTCCTTGGTTGATGAAGTTCAGCCACTTTATCCAGCTCCCTTAATCGAATTAGCCGAAGCAATGGATATTACGCATCAAAACGCTGAAAAATGGCAGGTTGACGTTAATCAGATTATTTTAATGGGCTTCTCGGTTGGCGGTCATATCGTCAGCAATTTTAATAATAACTGGAATGCAGCCTGGCTTAGTTCACAAACCCATTTAGCATCAACTACATTGCAGCCTTTTGCAACCATTTTAGGTTTTCCTGTAATTACTCCTAATGATGGTTTTCCTGACGCTAAAACTTTAGCTAAATGGACCACCCATCCTCAACAATTAGCAGCTGATCAAAATGCCACTAAAGACAATGCCCCAACCTTCATTTGGGCAACGGCCGATGATCAGTTAGTTCCATCCCAAAATGCGGTTGATTACTTCTTAGCCCTTCAAGCTCTGCAGGTTCCAACAGAACTTCATCTTTACCAACATGGCCCTCATGGGATGGCTCTAGCCGATGAAACTACCGCCTATGATAACCATCACGTCGATCATCGGATTGCTACTTGGTTAACCACGGCGCTGGCCTGGTTGCATGAATTGAAATAAGTTCGTTATTAATGTCGATATACCAATTTTTTGTGTACTATTTGTTAAACTTTCTTAAACAAAGTTATAGATAATCCATTAATTTGGTATCATATTAATGATTGAATTTTTTAGTATAACTCGGAGGATAAGTTGCATGAATTCTGAATCACCCAGATCCAATTCAAGCCGATTCAGCAGAAACCGGTTCAATTACACACCTGATGACAATAATAACAATGGTGACAACGGTCAAAATAAACAAAACCAGCGCCGAAAACCACGAAAGAAACGACCTCGTAGAAAAAAAACCATCATTGTCGTTTCCATTATTGCTGTTATATTGGCTATCTTTGGGGTTAAGAAATGGTACGATGCCAAAAATGCTGTAGATTCGATTTTTGATAGTGCTAAAATCCAGAAATCACGTGATGTTTCAGCTACCTTAAAGCAAAGTAAACCAATTTCAATTTTGCTTTTAGGTACTGATACTGGGGCCCTCGGGCGTAATTATCGTGGCCGAACAGATACCATTATCGTGGCAACCTTGAATCCTAAAAAGAAAAAAATGACTTTAACTAGCATCCCTCGGGATACGGTTATGTCGATTCCTGGTTACTCAAATTATTCTCCTTCCAAGATTAACGCTGCTTATGATTTAGGTGGAGCCGGTACAGCAATCAAAGCTGTCGAAAAACTACTAAATATTCCCATTGATTATTACGGCTTAATTAACATGGGTGGCTTAGAAAAGATTGTTGACGGGGTTGGTGGAATCGATATCACTCCTAAATTAACCTTCAAATATGGACATGCCGACGTTACTAAAGGTAAAAAAATTCATCTAAATGGTAAGGCAGCACTGGATTATTCACGGATGCGTTATACCGATCCAAACGGTGACTATGGTCGTCAAACTCGTCAACGCCAAGTTTTAATGGCCATTTTACGTAAGAGTGATTCAATTACGGCTTTATTAAACCAAAATTTCTTAAATTCTCTTCAAAAACAAACTAAAACTGATTTAACATTTAATGAACTTTTAGCACTCTCGACTAATTATCGAGTTGCTACCCATCATTTAAAGTCTACTCACCTCCAAGGTAATGGTACTACCATCGATGGTGGTTCTTATGAATTAGTTTCTAAGAGCGAACGTCAGCGTGTTACTAATTTCATCCGTAAAGCCCTTGATTTATCTGCTAAAGAAACTGGGACAACTGGATTAAGCAGTATCTATACTGGCGAAGAAGATGATACCGATACTACCAATTCAGATACTAACAGTTCAGACACTACTAGCTCCTCCACTGAAGATTACGGAACCACAAGCGCATCTTCGGTGGAGACACCGGCTAGTGACACAACAGGCGGTGCAGATAACAACGGAGCTACCACTGATAACACTCCTACAACTCCATCACAAGCTGATCCGCAAGGAAATGCTACTGGTAACTACAACTACTACGGACAATAAAGCTTTAATTAAAGAACAAAGGGCAATCCTGATTTTAAATCGGGATTGCCCTTTTTATAATTATTCCGTTAATAGCTTCTCTGCCAATGCAAAATTACCGACATTCGCTGACCCATTATTTTTAACTTGAGGCATCGTGATATATTGATCCAAATCTGGCACAGTCACATAGCCATTAAGTAATTTATCAAATTCTTTTCGCACTTTCTCTAAGAGGGTTGCATTAGTAACTCCACCACCAAACACAATCTTGTTTGGTCGTAATATTAATGTACTTTGTACAGCTGCTTGAGCAATATAATAAGCTAAAATATCCCATGTCTTATCCGTCAAAGGCACATCCTTACCCTTTTTACCTAATCGCGCTTCAAAAGTTGGTCCAGCAACCAATCCCTCTAAGCAATCACCATGATAAGGACAAACACCCTTAAAATCAAGATCTTCGGGATGACGTTTCAAAGGGACATGTCCCATTTCTGGATGGCCAATCCCACCAATCAAATGCCCATCGATAACCGCACCTGCACCAACTCCTGTTCCAATCGTATAATAAACTAATGAATTAATTTTTTCGTTAAATAGCGTTGACATTGTATACTCCCCATAGGCCGACCCATTAACGTCGGTTGTCCAAGCCATGGGAACATTAATTTCTTTTTTCATGTAACCCAAAAAATCAGTATCTTTCCATCCCGGTTTAGGAGTTGTAGTAATAAATCCATACTTAGGCGACGTTTTTCGAATTTCAATCGGACCAAATGAAGCAATACTTAAAGCTGCTATATCAAATTGTTTAAAATATTTTACAACGGCCGACAATGTCTCTTCCGGGGTCGTTGTTGGAATTTGAATTTGATCTTTCACCTGATAATCTTCGTTCCCAACTGCGCACACAAACTTGGTTCCACCAGCTTCAATACTACCTAATAACATTTACTTTCACTCCTATAACTCAAATTTTTCAAGTCACCATGGCTAAAATTTCGTTAACTTAGATGTCTCTTTCTACTAGTAAATCGCTCTATAAAATGAAAGTCAAGTAACTTTTGTATTCGCTTTCAAAAAGAAATAAAAAAATGTCCAAATTAATTTGGGCATTTTTTAATCCTACTCTTTTTCAGTATTATTAGCACTTTTACTTTTGCTACGTTGTTTGTGTTCCTTCAAAGTAATTATAATTTTACGTTGCAATCGATCGATAAATTCTGCCATTAAAAAACCGATTCCAATTGACCCTGCAATTTCTCCTACTTCTAACATAAAATGCGTTGCCATATCACTGTTAGAAAGCGCAAAGTTTCGAATCATCTGGTATGCTTGTCCTCCTGGAACGAGCGGTACAATTCCAGGAATATTAAAAATAATCATCGGAAGTTTCATTCGCCTAGCAGCGTATAAACTTAATAAAGCAATGACAGTGGTCGCTGTTAAAGCACTTAACGCTAAGCCTAAGCGCACTTGGAGCATCGCCCAGTAAATCGTCCATGACACGCCACCAATGGCACCTGCAGCAATTAAAGCCCGTTTAGGTATATTAATAATAATTCCAAAGCCGATGGTGGCAATGCCGGCCATAAAAAATTCTAGTAGTAATTGCATCTCTTACTCCTTTGTTTACAAAAAACGAAATACGAAGGCAATCCCAAAACCAATTGCACATGCTGATAATAAAGCTTCAATTCCACGAGCCGGACCACTAACCAAGTGACCATTTAAAATATCGCGAACAGCATTAGTTAGTGGCACCCCCGGTACTAACGGCATCACTGATCCAATAATAATATCATCGATAGAATGTCCCCATCCCCAACGCACTGCGAATACAGCTATAATTCCGATTATAATTGATGCAAAAAATTCGCTAATATATTTAATATTTAAAATCCGATTTACAAAATAAAATAGCGTATAGCCTAACGCCCCAGTCAAAGTAGTAATTCCTAAATCAACCATATTTCCAGAAAAGGCTGTCATTAAAGGTCCACTAACTAGGGCTGCTCCAATCACTTGAAGCCAAAATGGGAAGGATGGCGTCGCCTCATCCAAAGTATTTAGTTTTTCGTAAAACTCTTCTAACGTAATATCTTTGTCCGCATAGCGTCTTGAAAAAGTATTAACCGCAGAAACTTTCTCTAGGTCAATCGCTCGCCGATTAATCCCTTCCACCTGAGAGTCCATTGAATTTGGAATTGAAACAATAATTCCAGTAATCGTCCCGAAAATTTTTAAATTATTAACACCTGAATTCATCGCAATTCTTTTCATTGTATCTTCTGCTCGTGACATCTCAGAGCCATTTTCAATCATAATTCGACCTGCAAGTAAGCAAGTATTAATAACGATTTGGTTAGTTTCAATCATTCTTCAAGGCCTCCTCTTCAATTAATTCATTATACCTAATTAATTAATAGTATTTAACTAAATCTTTATGTTTTGCATAAAAAAAGAGTAGGTTGCCGAAGCTCCCTACTCTCATAACTATTTTAATTTAAATTAGTTTTTGTTTACGTTAACTGCTTGTGGTCCACGGTCGCTTTCTTCAACGTCGAAAGAAACTGCTTGGCCTTCTTCAAGAGTCTTGAATCCGTCACCTTGGATAGCTGAGAAGTGAACGAATACGTCACTACCATCTTCGCGAGTAATAAAACCAAAACCTTTATCAGCGTTAAACCATTTAACTGTACCTTGTTCCATTATGAACATCCTCCTGTAAACCTAATCTATATAGTAATAGACGGCATTGTTTAATTTGTAGCTTGAGCCGGTAGTAATGGGGATAGTTCAAAATGAAACGATCTGACCAAAAGCACCTAACCAAAAGCACAAGCTCATTATAGCATGCTCAAAAAAAAAAAGATACCTTCTTTAATATTTTGTTTTAGGCCGCTAAAACATTGATAGATTAATAATTAAAAGGTTTTTCTTCCAAAAAACAAATTATTTTTTAGAAACCGCTTTACCAAAAAAGTCGTTTTGGACCGGTTCGATCAGGAAATAATCAGAAAAAAAGAACCTAAAAGATTAGGCCCTTAAGTAAAATATTTTAATGTTGTCGTTGATGTCGTCCCCCTGAAGGAGCAACAAAGCTGGCAATCCAATCATATAGCATCTGGTAAAGCCATAAAGCAACCCATAGCCACACTATGCCTAAAGCTACCGCCGTAACCGTATCAGTAAGGTAATGAGCCCCCATATAAATTCGTGACCACATTACTAAGACTTGCCATAGAATCAATCCTCGAAAAGCCCAACGCCGCTTACTATCAGACTGAATTGGACGGACAAAATAAAGGTAAATAAAAGCTAACACTAAAAATGCTTCAAAGGTGTGCCCACTAGGCATACTAAAACCTGTTTCTGGAATAATTTGATCAATAGTTGGGCGCGGACGCTTAACCAATTCTTTTAGAATAAACGCTACTACAGCGCCACCAAACATTGTACAAATGACCCAGATAGCATCTACTCGTTGCTGTTCTTTAAACCACAAATATACTGCAATAATGATTGCATAAATTAAACCAAGCTTGGTATCTGCAATCATCGTAATTAAGCGCATGATTGGCTCAAGAAAAGAAAAAGCCGTTCCTTGAACGATACTACTAAATAACTGGTCAAAAAATTGCATAAATGTGTTTTGTAACTTAACACCTAGTGCAAGTAAAACAACAACGACTGCGGATACAATCACATACCCTCTGGGTATATTATCAGTATCTTTTAACATTCCTAAATCCCCCTAAATTCACTGTTACCATTCTTTTTTAAACTCATTTACGAAGCTTTTCATATACTCCGTCCGTTCTACCGCAATTTTTTGTGCTAAAGGTGTGTTCATGTCATCTTTAAGCTTAAAAAGTTTTTCGTAAAAATGATTGATTACCGTTTTATTGTCACGATATTCATCATGCGTCATTTTTTCACGAGGTTGGATTTCGGGATCATATAAAATATGTCCATGTGCACCCCCGTAATAAAATGTACGGGCAATGCCAATTGCTCCGATGGCATCCAAACGATCCGCATCTTGGACAATCTGTCCTTCCAAGGATAATTTATATTTCTGTCCTAAATTATCAGAAAATGACATATGCGTGATAATATCGAAAATATGAGCAATATCAAAATCGCTAACTCCAAGGCTTCTTAGAAACCGAGCTACTTCATTTTCAGCAACGGCCTGATTCTCAACTAATTTTTCATCAATCACGTCATGCAAATACCCTGCAGCGAAAACTATAAACTGATTTACATTTTCAGTGCGATCATCAATTAAGCGTTTAGCCATCTTAACCACTCGTTGAATATGAGCATAATCATGCCCGGTTAAGTCATCTTGAAGCTTCTCTTTAACAAAACTATCGATTTTTTCTAACTGTGCGGTGTTGTCTTCACTCATGCTTGTTTTTTCTCCACGTATTCTACAATCTCTAACTTTCTAACAACCGTTACCTTCACCTGACCAGGATAAGTAACATCCTCTTCAATCTGATTCTTTACGTTAGTAGCTAAACTATGAATCGTCTTATCATCTGTCTCTTTAGGTTGAACAATTACTCGAAGTTCACGACCAGCTTGGATAGCATAACTTTCCTTGACTTCTGGATGTTTGTTAGCAATCTCTTCTAAGCTCTTAATTCTTTGGATATAGTCAGCCACTGATTCACTTCTAGCACCTTGACGAGCTCCAGAAATGGCATCCGCTGCCTCAACCAAATTAGCAATTACATATCGAGCTTCAACATCCCCATGGTGAGAAGCAATAGTATTCACTATCACTGGACTCTCTCGATATTTGGTGGTCAATTCCACACCCAATTCCACATGAGTCGCTTCAATATCGCGATCAATAGATTTACCGATATCATGTAGTAAGCCTGCACGTCGTGCTAAAGTAGCGTCTTCACCTAACTCAACAGCAAAAATACCTGCTAGCTTAGCAGTTTCAATAGAATGTTCTAAAATATTTTGTCCATAACTCGTCCGGTAATGCATTCGACCAATAAATTTGATTAAATCCGGCGCAACATATTTTAATTTCAATTCTCGAACCGCGTCTTCCCCATACTGGCGAATACGCTGGTCAATTACTTTATTAGCCTTATTAACCAACCGTTCGATTGTATCTGGAACAACTCGTTTCTCAGTTTTAATCATTTCCATGGTTTCCATGGCCACTGCTCGACGAACTGGGTCATATCCGTTAAGAATGACCTCTTTTTCTTGATCATCAATCACAATATCTACACCAGTTAATGCTTCAATTGCTCGTACATTCTGACCCGAATTTCCAATCAGTTTACCAAGATATTCAGCATTTTCTGCAATAAAACTGCGGTGATTTTCGGCTTGACCTCTTGGAACATCACTATGTTCCATGGCTAAAGCTATCAAATCCTCAGCTTCACGCTCGCAGGAGCTTTCTAATTCGGTTTGAGCGTTATTAACAAACTCATCTTTAGAACGAATTGCATCTTGTTTAGTTTCTTTCAAAACCAACTTTGAAGCTGCTTGCTCTTCCAAATCAGCAACTTCCTGAAGTTTATTCCATCGATCAGTAATTAGTTGTTTAGCTTCGCCTAAAGTTGTCCGTACGTTGTCACGTTCTTGTAATAGACTTTGTCTTTTTTTAGCTAATGCATCTGCTCGATTAGTTAACACAATCTTTTTTTGGTTCAATAAGTTCATTCTTTGTTCAATCCACGCCTCTTTACGTTGATTATCATGTAGATCATCTGCGAGTTCTTGGTCAATGGTCTCTTGATATTGTTGAGTTTCTTGAACACTATTTTTTTCATATTCAGCCACTTCGGCTTTAGTTTTTTGCCGTTCATGTTCAATAATTTTTTCTGCCGCTTTGCGGGCTTGCGCTAATGTTTCACTATGCTTTTTGGCTCGCAATCCATACCCTACTCCAATGGAAGCCAATAGCAAAACGACGATCAAAATCGTTGCCATCGCGTCGCCCCTTTCTTTTTAGTCGAAGTTAATTATATCATAAAAATATATTCAAAAAGTTGGTACAAAAAAAGAGCTTCTTAGAAGAAACTTACGTTAATTCGCTCCCCATAGTCCGCTCTTTTTAAATGTAAAATTTTATTGTTCCACCATGCGCCACATACCTTCGCCAGCTTTTTCCATATCATTAACAAAACTCAATACCATTTTGGCACGATCGGGATCTTGTTCGAATAATTTGTTTAAGCCTTCACCCGTTGTCATTGGAGTTCCTAGATTAAACTGCCCTTCACCTAAATCTGCTTCGGAAAAGGCTAGGACCCAATCGCCGGTATCAATTTCTGTATATAGAAAGAATAGCGCATATTCGTCACTTAAATAAGCTGGAACTGCCCATACATTTTCCCCAACTTCTTGGGTTGTATTACCCATAAAGTTATATTCTGACGCATTGCTAGCGTTTACCTCATGCGTCATTTGCATCAACATCGCATTAAATTCTGGTTCGCCTAACGTCATTTCTACGTCTTCAAATTCATTTTCTTGTGTCATTTTGTTCTCCTATCTGAAACTGCAATTATGCTACTCTTCCATCCCGATTTGCTTTAAATCATCTGGTAATTCTGCTGTAAAACTAACCTTTTCATCAATAAATGGATCAAAAAATCGGATCGATGAAGCGTGCAAAGCTTGCCGTTTAATTCCTCTATCCATTGGTCCATCGTATAACTGATCACCAACTAGAGGATGACCTGCATTCGCAAAATGAACTCGAATTTGATGGGTTCTTCCTGTTTTTAAGTGAATTTGAACCAGCGTTTGATTTTCAAAACGTTTGAGCACTTTAAAACTAGTAGTGGCTTGCTGTCCATCGTCCCGTACTTCTCGATGAATTCCATCGGCTGCTAACCCTAACGATTGATTAAATGTTCCTTTTTCAGCTTGAACTACTCCATCAACCATCGCTAAATAAATCTTTTTAATTTTATGATGCGCAACTTGTTCACTTAATAAACTGTTAGAAACTTGGTGACGGGCGACCAAAGTTATTCCACTCGTAAATCGATCTAAACGGGTAACTAAATGAGGCATCATATTTTTAGATTCAATGGCCTGCCAATGACCTTTAATCCGGTTGACCAATGTATCTTCTCGATCACTTGGACCAGGGACCGCGGTTAGTCCAGCAGGTTTATTAACTAATAACCAATTTTTATCTTCAAAAATAATGTCTAATGGACCATCACTAATTGCAACATTTTGATCTTGTTCTTCATCAGGCAATTCAATCCAAATTGGTTCAAAAGGCATTAATTTATCACTAAATTCTACATCGTTTTCGTTTTCATCAATCAGGCGACCCTCATTTTGGATTCTTTGCAATAATCTCTGGCTCATCCCTGATCTTTGTAATACTTTTTTGGCACTAATAATTTCTTCTAAGTTATTTTTAAATTGGTATCGCATACGTACTCCCATTCATCTGGCATAATTATTACATCATTAAAGCCATTATATACGATTTTTCATATTAATTAACGAATTCATTCTCTTTATTTTTATTTTAAGTTGGTTATAATGAACTTAGCTCTATCAATGGAGTAGGAATCGATGCGTTAAGTGCCAACAAGACGGAGAGTTGCTTGTTGGACGAATGCTTGTCAGCGATATCGATTCCGCATCTCGCCGTTGAATTGGGAAGTTTTTCATGCTATTTCCTTTTCGTTGAAACGGCCAACTAAAGACTGGAGGGATTTGCATGAAGAATTTTTTTAGTATCAAAAATGTTTTTTCTGTGCGAAATCTAACCATTATGGCTTTGTTGGCAGCATTGGATGTTGTGTTAGCGCGTTATACCACCATCCATTTGACGCCTCAATTTACCTTGGTTAGTTTCGAATATATACCAGCAGCCGTTGTGTCTGCGCTATTTGGACCTTGGGCAGGAATTGTCTTTGGATTAGTTAGTGATACCGTGGGGTATTTTTCTAATCCGGTGGGACCTTACTTACCCATTTGGGCCATCAGTGCTATGGTTGCTAATTTAATCCAATCGATATTCCTATACCCAGGTAAATTCGACTGGTGGCGGATTATTGTGGCACGCCTCTTAGTGATGCTAATTGTCACGATGGGCTTAAATTTCATTTGGCAATCCATTTACTTTGGTGCAGCAGCGGCCGTTTATTACAACTCAGCTCGCATCATTAGTAATATTATTCAATTGCCAATCCAAGTAATTTTAATTCGTATTTTTGGTAAAATTGCAATGCGAACGGTCCAGCGACTCAATGCGAACCGCCAATCCATTTAATAAATTTATTTGCTTTTATCTACCATTCATCATAGAATAGTAATTGATTATTTTTTTCTGAGGAGGATCACCATGAAGTCACCATACAATTCATTTGCACGTGCACGTAAAGTTTCTGGTAAGCGCGAACGTCGTCGCCGTCAAGAACGCGTTGTTGCTATCCAACAATTTGCTAAAGGCAAGACTGAAACAATCGCTGAAACACCAAAAGTTAAATAATAAACTATAAAAAGAGCTGTAAACGAATACTTCGTTTACAGCTCTTTTTTAGTTTACCCGTGTCCATGCGTCAATCGTTTGCCCTTTAGCATCTTTCAGGACTAACCAGCTATTAGTTCCCGCAAAATACAGAAACAACCCCACTTCGTTGACACTTTTTAATATTATATCTTCTGTGGTTTTAAAATCTTTAAAAGATTGTTGATGATCTTCTCGAATTTTCTGTCCCATTTTAGCAGCAAATCCAATTGAACCATTTTTATTCAATGGAACCTCGCGTTTCATTATCGCTCCGGCCCTAATTACCATTTCATTTCGCTTTACCCATTGAATTTCTGCCTGACATTCTTTGGTATCCACATAAAATGGAATCTGACTAACCATTTTATTCCAACGGTGGCTAGGCTTCCCTCCTAGTTTTGACTTTTCTGAAATCAAAACATGATCCGAGCCAAATCGATTAATGATAAAAAGCTGTTGTTGAACAAACCGATCTACTAACTCTTGAACTGCTGGGGGAAGCTTTTCTTTCTTTAAATGTTTTGGCAAAGTCACTTTATTTTTTATTGCCACATGAATGAACCCTTGTAACACATGATGGAGTCTTAAGTTAGCAGGAATAGATATTAAAATTAATCGATCCCAACGATCTCCCTTCACTTTTAACTCTTTTTCTACTTGGAAAATATTTTTAACTTTTCCCTTAAATAATAAAATTCCAATACCAGAATGGTTAACAACTGGTGGTTTAGTTCCATCGTAAATCTTAATTTCGATTGCATCTTCTTTTGAAATAATGTTAGTCCAATGTTCCTTCAACTCGACATTTAACTTCATGAGACCCGCTCCATCGTTTTTCTTCCATTATACTCAGAAAATAAAACAAGAGACCATACCAAATAGTATCATCTCTTGTTTTTAATTATATATTTTAAATTAAACTATTCTCCATCAACGGCTTGGTTACCGTTCAATAGAATATTCATAATAATTGCTGTGATACAGCCTACTACCATCCCATTATCTAAAATTGTTTGAACTGAGGTTGGTAAAATGTGGAAGAGCGTTGGTTGAGTAGTTACACCTAAACCAATTCCAATCGATACAGCAATTACCAATAAATTATTAACGGTCATTTTAACGTTAGCTAGCATTTTAATTCCTTGGGCACCTACCATCCCAAACATTACTAACATTGCTCCACCTAATACAGATGTCGGGATTAATGTAGCAATCGCGCTAAACTTAGGAATCAATCCTAAAATCAAAAGCATTCCAGCAGAGAAATAAATTGGTTTTAATTTCTTAATTCCAGATAATTGCACAATTCCCACATTCTGTGAAAAAGTTGAATATGGGAAGGTATTGAATATCCCGCCTAAAATGGCTGCAATTCCTTCTGAACGATATCCTCGTTTTAAATCATCGGCTGTCAGATTCCGTTTGGTAATATCTGCTAAAGCAAAGTAAACTCCCGTTGATTCAATCATACAAGTTACTGCTGCCAAGAGCATGGTTAAAATTGAGGACCATTCAAATTTGGGAGTTGCAAAATAAAAAGGCATTGGAATTTGAATCCAGTGAGCTTGGCTGATTGGTGTAGGATCGATTAATCCCATTACCACTGCTATCACTGAGCCAACGATAATTCCGATCAAAACTGAAATGCGTTTGATGAATCCGTGCGCAAAAACTTGAATTAAAATAATAACTAAAGCTGTTAAAAATCCTAAAATTAAGTTAGAAGAACTTCCAAAGTTTTTATCAGCAACGTTTCCACCACCAATGTTCTGGAAAGCAACGGGGATTAAGGTAAACCCAATTAAAGTAATCAAAGAGCCCGTCACAACGATTGGAAAAAATTTTCTTAAACTAGCAAATAATCCGCTAATTAAAAACACAAAAATTCCGGCTGCAATTACTCCACCATACATATACCCCCAGCCCATTGTATTACCAATGTGCTCCATCGGTGCCAAGTATTCAACTGCTGATCCTAAAACAACTGGTAAAGCAATCCCAGTTAGTGGAGTGCGTTTAACCTGTAAAAAAGTGGCAACTCCACACATGAAAATATCTACTGAGATTAAATAGGTCATCTGTTGCGCATTAAACTTAAGCGCCGCCCCAATTAATAATGGAACCAATATATCCCCGGCATACATTGCCAGTAAATGCTGAAAAGCTAATAAAATCGTCTTTGGTGTTGATAGTTCAACATTTTTGGCACCTTGTTTTTGTATATCTTCCATATTTCCTCCAACTCCACGTAATTATTAAGATAGCTACAACGAACATTTTAGCACATTAACCTTTTCATTAAAACAAAAATACGAACATTATTATTTTTAAAACGTTTTATCGTTCGTTACCAAAAACAATTTAAAAGCGCTATAATAGAAAATAACAAATTTTTAGGAGGTTTTTAATCTATGAATAAGAAAATTAAAGGTTCTTGCACGACCATTTTGGTCGGTAAAGATGCTTCTATTGATGGTTCAACGATTATTTCCCGTAATGATGATGGTCATGAAGCTCTTGATCCTCAACGTTTCGTGGTCGTTAACCCCGAGGAACAACCACGTGATTACCAAGCCATTATCAGTGGTGTTAAAATCAAGCTTCCTGATCAGCCTTTGAGTTACACATCAATGCCAAATTCCATTTTAACTAACGGAATCTGGCCCGCAGCGGGGATTAATAGTGAAAATATTGCCATGTCTGCAACCGAGACAATCACTACTAATTCACGCGTCTTAGGTATGGACCCCTTCGTAGAGAATGGAATTGGTGAAGAAGACATTGTTACTCTCGTCCTTCCATATATTCACAGCGCACGTGAAGGTGTTAAACGCTTAGGCGCTCTTTTAGAAAAGTTTGGAACATATGAACCTAATGGTATCGCTTTTTCTGATAACGAAGAAGTTTGGTGGTTGGAGACGATTGGTGGCCATCATTGGGCTGCCGTTCGTATACCAGATGACGCCTACGTTGTGGCACCTAACCGTATGAATATTGATCAATTTGATTTTGAATCTGATGACACGCTATGCTCAGTTGATTTAAAAGATTTAATTGATGAATATCACTTAAATCCTGATTTTGACGGTTATAATTTCCGTCATATCTTTGGTAGTGCTTCTATTAAAGATACTGTTTACAATAATCCCCGTACTTGGTATGGCCAAAAATACTTCAACCCTGAGATTGAAAATGATCCCATGGAGCAAGATTTACCTTTTATCTGTCATGCTAACAAAAAGATCTCTATTGAAGACGTTAAGTTTGTTTTGAGCTCCCACTTTGAAAATACGGAATTTGATCCATATGGTAACGGTACTGAGGACCAAAAGACCCTCTTTCGTCCAATCGGTATCAATCGGAATCATAATGTCCACATCCTTCAAATCCGAAACCATGTTCCAGCAGAAATTGCCGGCATTCACTGGCTTGCATACGGAGCCAACACGTTCAACACGGTAGTTCCTTTTTACGCTCATGTCACCGACACACCAGCTGTCTATAAGAATGCAACTGGTACATTTGATATGAACAACATGTATTGGCTGAGCTGTACTACCGCTCTTTTAGGTGATACAGATTACGACTTATACGTTGATCTTCGGAACACCTTCGAACTTGAAACCACTGGTATTTATCGTCGAATTCAAAATGAAACTGATCGGGCAATCAAGCACCAAACTAACCCAACTCAATTTCTTGAACAAGCTAATGAACAACTAGCTACAGAATCCTTTACCCGTCAAACTAAATTACTTGGTGACATGGTAACATTAGGATCAGCTCACATGAAATTACGCTATAACTTAAATGATTAAAATAAAAAAACGATTTTAAGTAACTATGATATCTTCCGAATTGAGACAAAAATTCTAAGATAACAGTTAATGTCCTCATCGACACTTAAAATCGTTTTTTTATTTTTTATATTTTTCAATAATTTTTAAAAAGTCTCCATGATGATGTTTATTTCCCAGATGGCGAGTAGCTACTTTTAGAACATGTTTTTTATTTTTAGTATCCACAATTATGAGCTTATCCGATAGAATGCTCTTTTTTAAGGCAATACTTTTAATTTTTTGATTATCGAAGGGGATAATTTCCCCGGTTAGATTTCCTTGCTGAGCAACAGGTAACAGGGTAACCCCCCGATCACTCAACGCAATCCAATATCCCCTTTCACCTTTGGTACCATAGACAATCCATTCGTTAGTGCTATCTAAGTTATTACCCTTTAATAATTTTTTGATTTCATCATGTTGAACAACCATTTTTATAACTTCTCCCAAAACATTAAATTTATTTCTTCTTTTTTAAAAGCTGAATATTACTGGGTACTCTAAGTTCATACATTATTTGGATATCTTACATTAAAAATATTTAGATAACATACTACTCACAAAACGGACAAGTTAATTAACTCATCCGTCGTAATTTCACTATCAAAATTTCCATTAAACCAATAAATGATGTATCGATTAAATTTCATAAAAGAAGTATACAAACCACATTTCTTAAGTTAGTGCTCATTAAAATCATGACTAAACCGATTACTTAAAATGTTCATCAAATAATCTTGCTTTACTCTGTCATTGTCCTAATCTCTCAAACCCTGTTCAGTTTGTTTGGGAAATCACTCAATGACAAGTAAAAATTATCTCGTTACTTCTTTACTATATCTATACCACACTTACGATTAATTATAGCACTTACTTAAAACGTTTTACACTTTATATAGTATTAAATGTTACTAATTTTTTAGTTAAAAAAACAATGGAATCGAATTATTTTAAGTCGCCGTCATCGTTCTTCCATGGTTATTTTTTATTTTGCTTTATCTCCAATATCACTTCGATAACGTAAGCCCAGAATTGGATGCTGATTTAACCATCCGTACAATATTGCTTGAGCTTTCGTAATATTGCTCGCTCCAGTGGTCAAACATAGGATTCGTCCCCCATTACTAATTAATTGGCCGTCTCGCTTGCAACTAACGCCCGCATAATTAACTGTAATATTGGATGGAAGGTAATTAAAATCTGCTAGTTCAACTCCCCTTGCCGAAGCTTGCGGATAAGTTTGCGAACTAATTACTACTCCTAAGTAAACCTGGTCTTTTTGCCATTTAACCACTGGCACTTGGTGGTGGAGCAATCCCTGCAACATTTCGTATAAATCACTTTGTAGCTGCGGTAATACTACCACCGTTTCAGGATCACCCAACCGTACATTAAATTCAATCACTTTAGGACCGGAGTCTGTCATTATTAGACCAGCGTATAGAATCCCACAAAAAGCAATATTCTTCTTTTTAAGTGTTCGAATAATAGGACGAATAATTTTTTCCACACCTTCATTAACCAAATCACTTGGAAAATGCTGCAAGGGACTATACGCTCCCATCCCACCTGTATTGGGGCCTTCGTCACCATCATAAGCTGCCTTGTGATCTTGCGATAGAGGCATGGGAATAATTTGTTCGTCTTGAATAAAAGCCATCAAGGAAAATTCCTGTCCTGTTAAAAATTCTTCGATAATAATAGACTTAGTATCAAATTGATGTTCACCCAACATTTTATGAATCGTTGTCGTAGCTTCCTTCTGACTTTTAGCAATAACGACTCCTTTTCCAGCCGCTAAGCCATCCGATTTAATTACCAGTGGATAATCATTTTTCGCTAGCCCTTTGATTGCGGTAGCTTCATCTTGATAGCTAACATAACTAGCCGTGGGGACCCCCGCTTCTTGCATAATCTTTTTAGCAAATTCTTTAGAACTTTCTAGTTTAGCGGCTGCTTGAGTCGGTCCAAAAATCGTTAACCCCGCAGTACTAAAATAATCTACAATTCCTTGCTGTAGAGGTTGTTCTGGTCCGACAACCGTCAAATCAATACCTTGTTTCCGGGCGAACTCAACTAATTTCCCAAAATCTGTGACGCCAATAGGAATAATTTCAATGCCACTTTCCAACATCCCTGGATTTCCGGGTGCACAGTAAACTTTTTCTACTTGATTACTTTTCAATAGCTGACGTCCAAGAACGTGCTCCCTTGCACCATTTCCAACCACAAGTACTTTTGCCATCTGGTACCTCCGCTTAATGTCTAAAGTGACGACGTCCACTAAATATTAATGAAATTCCTAACTCATCCGCCTTATCAATTGAAGCTTGATCTTTGATACTTCCACCAGGTTCAACGATAGCTTTAATTCCATGTTTAGCAGCATATTCAACACAATCTTCCATAGGGAAAAATGCATCCGAAGCCATCACCGCATTTTTAAAATTGGCTGAACCTTCAGCCTGTTTAACCGCAATTTCAACCGAACCAATTCGATTCATTTGGCCTGCACCAATCCCTAAGGTTTGTTGATCAGTTGTAATCACAATTGCATTACTTTTAACGTGTTTAACAACGGTTTGACCAAATACCATTGCCTTAAGTTCACTTTCCGTTGGCTGACGTTTAGAAACCACTTTGAAGTCAGTCGCCGTTTCAACTACCGCATCCTGTTCTTGAACCAAGAGCCCGCCCATTACTGAAACTGTTTCAAGTTCTTTAGCATCCTGATGTTGATTAAAATCGACCGTCATAATCCGTAAGTTCTTTTTTTGAGCTAAAACTGTAAAAGCCTCTTTTTCAAAACTAGGTGCAATAATAATTTCAAGAAAAAGTTTATGCATTTTTTCTGCTGTCGCCAAATCTACTGGTCGATTTAAGACGATAATCCCACCAAAAATTGACATCGAGTCTGCTTCATAAGCGCGGTCCCAAGCTTCTTCAATATTTTGACCTAATCCAATCCCACATGGATTCATATGCTTAACCGCAACCACGGCTGGTTGATTAAATTCGGCGCTCATTTTTAAAGCGGCATCAGCATCCTTGATGTTATTGTATGACAATTCTTTGCCGTGCAATTGTTGAGCTTGAGCAATCGAAAATGGTACAGGTAGCGCATCTTCATAAAAGGCTGCTTTTTGATGACTATTTTCGCCATAACGCATTACTTGTTTTTTAGTATAAGTCTTGGTAAGTTCATCTGGAAAAATTTCACCGTTTTGTCCAAGATATTGAGCAATCAAAGTGTCATAAGCAGCAGTATGCTGAAAGACCTTCAAAGCTAACGCTCGCCGAAATTTAACATTGTCCGTCTGATGGGCTAGTGCAGCTAAAACTGGTTGATAATCTTTAGGATCAACTACGGGTAAAACTGATGCAAAATTTTTAGCCGCTGAGCGTAACATACTAGGACCGCCAATATCAATTTGTTCAATTGCTTCTGCTTCCGTCACTCCATTTTGCATAATAGTCGATTTAAACGGATAAAGATTAACACAAACTAGATCAATCAAATCAATATTATGTTCTTTGAGGGCTGCCAAATGTTCCGGTAAGTCACGGCGCGCTAACAATCCTCCGTGAATGGCAGGATGTAGCGTCTTAACTCGTCCGTCCAACATTTCTGGAAAATTAGTAATAGCTTCAACACTAACAATAGATAATCCAGCTTCTTCCAAAACTTTTTTAGTTCCACCCGTTGATATGATTCTAAAATCTGCCTTAACTAAACCTCTAGCAAATTCAACGATTCCAGTTTTATCTGACACACTCAGTAATGCAGTTTTCATGGCTTAATCTCTCCTTAGTTAATCAACTTTCTCTGTTTTAATACTTGGCAGATGCTTCTAAAATATAAATCATGTTCAACTTGATGGATACGTTGAGCTAAATGCTCTACATCATCCCCTTGTAAAACCGGTACAGGTTGCTGAGCAATAATCGGGCCAGTATCAATCCCTCCGTCAATCCAGTGAATCGTTACTCCCGTAATTTTTACTCCATATTCAAACGCATCCTCAATTCCATGGCGCCCCGGAAACGATGGTAACAGCGCTGGATGGATATTAAGAATGGCATGTGGATAAGCCTCTAACAAAACTTTGGTAACAATCTTCATGTACCCAGCTAAAATGATTAATGCTAAATTATATTTTTTTAGCTCACGTAAAATCGCCTTTTCATAGCTCACTTTATCTTCAAATTCTCTCAAACGGTGGGTCCAGACTGGAATTCCTAACTCATCAGCTTTAGTAACAACCGGCGCATTGGGTTGGTCACAAATTAAGCATGCAATTTTAATGGGAACTTTTGTTTCTCGAATATGTTGGTATAATGCCATAAAATTAGTCCCTGTTCCTGATGCAAAAACTGCAATATTAATCATCTGCTCCCTCCTGAAAGGTAAACCGCTGGTGCATCTTTCTCCCGTTTTTTTACTTTACCAATCTTAAAATATGTTTCTTTCTGTTGTTCAAGTTCTGCTACCACTCTGGCATAATTGTCGGGGCTAACAGCTAGTACCATCCCAATCCCCATGTTAAAAGTTTCATAACAGTCTGTCTGGGATAGCTTTCCAAGTTCCGCTAGGATTTTAAAAATTGTCGGCTTTTCCCAACTATCCAACTTAAATTCAGCCTGTTGCTGATCTTGTAACATTCGCGGAACGTTATCTAATAATCCTCCACCGGTAATGTGAGCGATTCCGTTGACCAATTTTTGTTTTAAAAGAGGCCGAATTACGTTGACGTAAAGACGGGTGGGTTGCATCAATTCTTCAATCAAACTACCATTTAATCCTGCCAACTGATCATCAAATTGGAAATCATGATCTTCAAATAAAATTTTACGAACTAACGAATAACCATTACTATGTAATCCACTGGAGGGAAGGCCAATTAAATAATCTCCATTGTGGACATTTTTTGCTTGGAGTAAATTACGTTTAGCAGTTAGTCCCACAGCAAAACCCGCTAAATCAAAATGATGCTTCTGATAAATTCCAGGCATTTCAGCTGTCTCTCCGCCTAACAGGGTGATTGACTGAGCTTGGCAGGCTTTTAAAATTCCGTTTAAAATCTTTTGAACCTGATTTTTCTCTAAATGTGATAGTGCTAAATAATCTAAAAAGAATAATGGCAACGCCCCTTGCGCCAATAAGTCATTTACACACATGGCAACCAAATCTTGCCCAATCGTTTCAACTTGACCTGACTGGGCCGCTAAAAGCACTTTGGTTCCCACTCCATCACTTCCCGCTACTAAAACCGGCTGATCCAATTGATCTTTTGATAACTGGTAACATCCAGCAAAACTGCCAAGTCCGCCTAGAACATGAGGGTCTGGAGCACCTAATTTTTGCTTTAGATCAGCTACAAGTTCTTCACCAGCTGTAATATTCACACCTGCTTTTTCATAAGCACTTTCTACCATTATTTTTCCTCCACTTGGGCCATTGCTGATAATGTAAAGTCGTTAGCTGTTTTAGGGATCTCAAAATCTTTTTCATAATCATAAAGGGGGGTGGGATATTTACCATCAAAATACGCTACACATAAGCCATCATTAGGGGCATCTTGATGTAAACCAATCGCCTCAATTAAACCTGGCAGGCTCAAAAAATGCAGTGAATCTGCTCCAATTTTCTGACACATCTCACTTACCGTATAATTAGCAGCCATCAATTCACGTGTATGTTCAATATCAATTCCATAAAAACATGGATATTTAAGTGGTGGAGAACTTATCATCAAATGCACCGACTTAGCTCCTGCATTTTTTAACATTTTCACAATATACTGACTGGTGGTACCCCGCACGATTGAATCGTCAACTAATGCCACATCTTTCCCCGCAATTACTGCTTTTAATGCAGATAATTTCATCTTCACTCCCTGTTCACGTAGTGCTTGGGTCGGTTGAATAAAAGTCCTACTACTATATTGATTTTTAATTAATCCCATTTCATTGGGAACGCCTAGTTGTTCGGCCACTCCAGATGCTGCTGATAACGAAGAGTTCGGCACCCCCACCACCATATCGACCTTAATGGGGTTTTCTTTTGCCAATCGTTGACCCATCCGTTGACGAGCGAGATGAACATTAACGCCATAAAGATTTGAATCGGGTCGCGCAAAATAAATGTATTCCATCGAACAAATTGATAACTGGGTTTTAGTAGTAAAATTACTAATTTGGAGCCCATGATGATCAATTTGAACTAACTGTCCCGGTTCAACATTTCGAACCAAGGTTGCTCCGACCGCATCTAAAGCACAGGTTTCACTAGCAACAACATACGAACCGTTAGCTAATTTTCCAATTACTAAGGGCCGAAAACCATTCGGATCAAGGGCCGCGTACAGTGCATCTTTGGTAAGGATTAAGTAAGCAAATCCACCTTGAATTTGTTTTAAACTCGCTTTTAATTTTTCAATAAAAGTTGGACCTTTTTGATGCTGAATTAAATGCATTAGTACTTCCGTATCAGAATTAGATTGAAAAGTAGCACCACTTTTTTCTAATTCGCGTCGTAAACTAACTGCATTGGTTAAATTACCATTATGGGCCATCGCCACATCCCCCTGTAAGTAGTGGAAAAGTAACGGTTGGATATTTTCAATTCCTCGGTTTCCAGCTGTTCCATAGCGCACATGACCAATCGCACTCGGCCCAATTAGCTGTGCCAAATCATCGGGACATCTAAATACATCTGCCAAAAGCCCCTTTCCTTTATGAATTTTCAACTGTCCTTCTTGATTACGAACGACAATACCAGCACCTTCTTGGCCTCGATGTTGTAAGCTGTGAAGTCCGAAGTAGGTCCGTTGGGCAGCTTCTGAATCATTCCAAATACCAAAAACACCGCATTCTTCGTTTAGACCCTTTAATTCAGCTGCCATGCTAGGGCTCCCTTCCAACTCTCCTTAGTATTTTTCAAATCAACATCAATTACATCATCCATCGTTGCAATTTTGATCCGCTTACCGCCAACTTGGCCGATTAAAGTTGCTCTGTTTGCCACTTGTGCTTCAAAAATCTTTTGTTTATCTGGAGCAATCGTCACAATAAAGCGGGCCTGATTTTCGGCAAATAGTTCTGTAGCTGTTAAATTAGTCTTGACGTCACATCCTAACTCACTAGCGAACACGCATTCAGCTAAACCAACGGCTAAGCCACCTTCGGCTAAGTCATGCGCACTATTCAAAAGTTCCGCGTGAATTAACTGAGTCAACAATTCTTGTTGCTCCTGTTCATAGCGTAAATCGAAATTAAATAATGGACCTTCAACATGTCCGAGTTGCATTTTTTGTAATTCACTACCATTAAGTTCTGCTGTTGTTTCTCCCAAAATATAAATTAAATCACCAGATTTTTTAAAATCTATGGTTGTTATCCAAGCTGGATTTTCAATTAAACCAACCATTCCAACCATTGGTGTTGGATAAATGGGTTGTTGGTTGGATTCATTATAAAGTGAGACATTACCTGAAATGACGGGTGTATCAAATAATTTACAAGCCTCCGTCATCCCTTTAGTAGCCTGTTCTAATTCATAGAAACTTTCTGGGTCTTCGGGGCTACCAAAGTTCAAACAGTCGGTAATTGCCAATGGTATTCCACCTGTAGCAACTATGTTTCGAGCGGCCTCACTGACCGCGATTTGTCCACCATAATAGGGATCTAAATACAAATAACGCGGATTAGCATCGGTCGTCATCGCCAAAGTTTTCTGAGTTCCTCGAATACGAACCACTGCCGCATCACTTTGTGTCGTTGAAATTGTATTAGTTTGAACTTGAGAGTCATACCGTTCAAAAATAGCACCTTTATGCGCAATTGTGGGTTGTTGCAACATCGCTTGGAAGGTTTTAGTTAAATTTTCAATTTTAGGTTGATACTGTTGCTTTTTAGTTTCACTGATATGCTGAGGTTTCTGACTTGGTTGATGGTAAACTGGGGCTTCATCCACCAAAGCATGCACTGGTACATCAGCAACTTGAACGCCCTTAAAGGTTAATTGATAGCGGTCACCTGCAGTAACTTCACCAATTTTTACTGCTTCGCTCTCGTATTTAGCAAATAGTGCTTCAACTGCGGGTTCAAATCCTTGTTTGACACAGAGCAGCATCCGTTCCTGAGATTCAGATAGCATTAATTCATAAGGGATCATTTCTTCTTCACGTTGTGGAACTAAATCCAAATTCAAATGCATTCCATATCCAGCTTTAGCAGCCATTTCTGCAGATGATGAAATCAACCCCGCTGCTCCCATATCTTGAATTCCCACTAGATATTCGGAATGGTTATGAATCAGTTCTAGACACGCTTCCATTAGTTGTTTTTCAGCAAAAGGATCTCCAACCTGGACGGCTGAACGTTGCGTTTCTTGTTCGTCACTAAATTTGGTTGAAGCAAAAATGGCTCCTTGAATTCCATCACGTCCCGTTTTAGCCCCCACGTAGTAAATGGCATTACCTACACCAGCAGCCGCTCCTTTTTGTTGGTCGTTGATATCCAATAACCCCACACACATTGCGTTCATGACTGGATTGTTTTGATAAATTGTATCGAAGGTCGTTTCCCCTCCTACTGTAGGTATTCCCATACAATTACCGTAATCGCCGATTCCAGCTATTGTCTGGTCAACAAGATACTTAGTATGGGCATCATTCAATTCACCGAAATGTAAACTGTCCATTAATGCAATCGGACGCGCTCCCATGGAAAAAATATCACGAATAATTCCTCCAACTCCAGTAGCCGCTCCTTGATAAGGCTCGACTGCCGTAGGGTGATTATGACTTTCTGCTTTAAAGACCACCGCTTGATTGTTACCAATATCAACAATTCCAGCTCCTTCCCCGGGCCCTTGTAAAATCTGTGAACCCGTTGTTGGAAATTGTTTTAAGAGGGGTTTAGAATTTTTATATGCACAATGCTCACTCCACATCGCAGCGAACAAACCCGTTTCTGTAAAATTAGGTAGGCGCCCTAAAGCATCATTGATTTTCTGATATTCGTCTTCGCTTATCCCCCATTGCAAATACAATTTTTGATCTCGAATTTCGGTAGGTGTTAATTCCTTCATCATTGCGAAAACTCCTTTAATTAAACATTTTGCGTCATGCTTTCAATTAAACTTTGGAACAGCATTTTGCCATCTTCGCCACCTAGGACGGCTTCACTAGCGCGTTCAGGATGGGGCATCATCCCTAGCACATTGCCTTTCTGATTGATAATTCCCGCAATATCGTCTGTACTTCCGTTGGGATTATTTTGATAACGTAAAACAATTTGATGATGATCCTTTAAGTCTTGTAAAGTAGCCGAATCACAATAATAGTTACCTTCACCATGGGCAATGGGAAACATTACGGTCTGTTTTAAATCAAAACGTTTGGTAAAGATAGTCTGATTATTTTCAACCACTAATTTTTGTGGTTTACAAATAAAATTCAAACTATCATTCGATCGCAAGGCCCCCGGAAGCAGCCCGGCTTCGGTTAAAATTTGAAATCCGTTACAAATTCCAATTACTGGGTTTCCCGCATAGGCAAATTTTTTTACAGCATCCATGATGGGAGAAAAACGTGCGATTGCGCCGCTTCGTAAGTAGTCACCATATGAAAAACCGCCTGGAATTAAGACTGCAACTGTATCTTGCGGTAAGGATTTTTCGCGATAGTCCACAAATTGAGGCTCAACGTTCATAACGTCGCGCAAAACATAGTACATATCCCAATCACAATTAGACCCTGGAAAACGAATAATGCTGTAAATCATTGCTAGTCCTCCTCAATCCTGCTAATCTCAAATCGATAAGTTTCCATGTTAATGTTTGCTAGTAGCTCATCACTCATTTTTCTAACTTGCTCTTCAATATTTTGACCATGATCTTCAATTTTTATTTCAAAATATTTTCCGACAGTTACAGCTTTAACATTTTCGTAGTTTAATCGATGTAACGCTGTTTTAATTGCTTCTCCTTGGGGATCTAAGATCGATTCTTTGTAAGTAACGTAAATTTTGGCGTTATCCATGAACTTCCTCCTGTGAATTATTCAAGCGATTTAAAACTTCCTGATAGACGGTCACTAAATCTCCAGTTTTTTTACGAAAAACATCTTTATCAAGTGATTCTTTAGTTGTTAAATCAACCAAGCGACATGAGTCTGGTGATATTTCATCTGCTAATACAATTTCGTCATCTGCGGTTTTACCAAATTCAACCTTAAAATCAACCAGTTGCAAATGGGCTTTAGCAAAGCGTTCTTTTAAAATTTGATTAATTTCTAACGCCATCTTTTCCAATCGTTGACTCTCTTCTAAGTCAATGATTTTCAACGCAATTGCTTTATTAGTATTAATAAATGGGTCATCTAATTCATCAGATTTATAAAAAAATTCCACAACAGGCTGGTCAAATGCTTGTAGATACGAAACATCAAACTTACGTTGGAAACTGCCTGATGCCGCGTTACGCACGACTACCTCTAGTGGAATAATTTTTACTTTACGATTCAATTGTTCGTTGTTTGAAAGTTTTTGGACAAAGTCCGTGTGAATCCCTTTTGCAACTAATTGCTCGAATAAAATACAATCGATTTGGTTATTCAATTCACCTTTACCAGCAATGTGATCTTTACGTTTTCCATTTAGGGCAGTTGCTTGATCCATATATTCAACCCACACCAAATCCTTTTCATCTGTATTGTAAAGTCTTTTTGCTTTGCCTTCTTTAATCAACGTGGTCTTCTTCATTATTTTATCTCCCAAATGTTTTCTGATTTAATTGAATCTAAGCTTTTTTGAATATCACCTAATATTGTGATGTGTCCCATTTTTCGATTCACTCGACTTTCGACTTTCCCATAGTCATGAAAATGCCAATCGGGTCTTTGAACTAACTTCTGACGAGCAGCTTCAAGGTGCTGCCCGAGAAGATTTACCATCACCGCTGGTGTAGTTTGTGTGACTTTTGGTAAAGCCAATCCACAAATACTCCGAATGTGGGCTTCGAACTGCGAAATATTACATGCTTCGATGGAATAATGTCCCGAATTATGTGGCCTTGGTGCCATTTCATTAACCAATAATTGGCCATTTTCTAGCATAAAAAATTCGATTCCTAAAACGCCCCTTAGTTCTAATTTCTGAGCAATTTTTTGAGCAATTTTTCGAGCATTATCTTGTACGTTTTGAGAAACCCGGGCTGGTACAATGCTTTGATGTAGAATGTGGTGCTGATGTTCATTCTCGGCTACTGGAAAACATTGGACGATTCCTTCGCGGCTGCGCGTTACCATGACAGATAATTCTTTAGTAAAATTTTGACGTTGTTCCAATATACATGGAGCTTGGGCTACTAAACGTTGTCCAGCAAGTAAATCCGCTTCGGAATTAATATCTTGTTGTCCATGTCCGTCGTAACCTCCTTCACTAGTTTTCAAAATGCTTGGATAACCTAATTTAGCAATTGCCATTTCTAAATCAGTAGGCTTTTCAACAACTTGATAGGAGGTAACCGGAATTCCATGACTACTCAAAAAATTTTTTTCTCGGATTCGGTCTCCAGTAATAGCTAGTAAGTTGGTTCCCTGCGGAATGGTTACCAATTCTTGTGCTACTTTCAAACTAGCTAAATCAACATTCTCAAATTCATAAGTTAAAACATCGCTCTGCTCCGCCATTTGCATTAAGGCGTGATGGTCAGTATATTCGGCTACAATCTGAAAATCACAAACTTGGCTGGTTGGGCAATCTCGCGTAGGATCTAGAACCCCCACCTTATATCCCATAGCTTTAGCCGCTAACGCCATCATTTGACCTAACTGTCCACCACCAATAATCCCAATTGTTGCCGGTGGTAAAATAATCCCTTTTTCAGAATTGCTTTTCACTCTCAATAGCCTCCTGAGTCTGTTTTTGACGGAATTCAATTAATTTTTCAGCAACTTTTTTATCGGTTAACGCTAAAATTTCAGCTGCTAATAAAGCGGCATTTTTAGCACCTGCACTCCCAATAGCCGTAGTCGCAACGGGGACTCCACTAGGCATTTGGACAATTGATAGTAATGAATCCATTCCGTGTAATGCATGACTTTCAATAGGAACCCCAATTACAGGTGAAATTGTGTTGGCTGCTAACATTCCCGGTAAATGAGCTGCTCCGCCAGCTCCTGCAATCAGCACGGCATATCCATTTTCTTGTGCTTGTTCACCAAACTTCTGTAATACTTTCGGCATCCGATGTGCTGAAATAATATGACGATCATAATCGACTTCAAATTCATCAAGTATATCTGTGGCCAGTTTCATGGTTGACCAATCAGAAATTGAACCCATAACTACTGCGACTTTTCTCATGACAATTCCCTTCCAAATTTAAATGCTGTATCAAATTTCAAGTTCAGTGTAACAAGTAAAATTAGTTTTATCAAGATATTTTACGAACTTTTTATTTTATTTTTTAATAAAAAGTTCGTTTTTTAAAAATAAACAGTTCGATACGTTAATTAAAAGCTCGGAAATTAATAAAAAAAAGCCTTAATGCAGTATTTAGCTACATCAAAGCTTTTTGGAAATTAATATAGTTTTAAAAAGCGATCTTTCCAAATATCTTCATAAAAATCGATTGTATCCTTAGCAGTCATAAATTCATTATCATAAGTTGTTGTACCATTTTTCTGCATTTGTAAGTTATAGCCTAGTCCATGCGCCATTTTAACTGTACTATCAATACAATATTGCGTTTGAGCCCCACAAATCTCGATTGAATGAATGTTTTTGCTTTTTAAAATTTTTTCTAAATTAGTGAGATAAAAAGAGTTAGCATGGGTTTTATCTACATAAATGTCTGTTATTTTGTTATTTATTTCAGGAAGAATTTTCCAATTAGTAGAGCCACACACTAATCCAACCTCGTTGTGCTGAATAAAAATAATCTCTTTTTCCTTTTTTCGATAACACTGAATTAATTGGTTTACTTGTAAAATTAATTTTTCTAAATGATCAATATCTGTTCTACCTCTGCATACTCCATTTTGTAAATCAATCACTAACAATGCATCTGAAGTTATCATACTTTCCACCTAGTTTTATTTTTAAAATACGCTTTTTTATTTATCTGTCAACAAATTTATGTTTTACAACTTCAGTTTCTTATGATAATATGATAATCAAATTAAAAATCAATGAAGACAAAAAGAGAGACGAGTAGAATTTATCATTCTGTCAGTGAGTTGGGATAAGTGGGAACCCAATCAGACCCTGATACTTTTGAATAACACTTTCTTAGTTTCTAACTGAAATAGCATAGGCTAAAGTAGGCTTAGACGTGACCGGTACGTTACCAATCGGAGGAGTATGTTTGTACTCTTATTGAGGTGGCTTATTAAATATAGGCAACTTGGGTGGTACCGCGGAAAGTCTTTCGTCCCTTGTCATGGATGAAAGGCTTTTTCTTTTATCCTTAAAATCTAATTTATTAAAGGAGAATCAATTATGGATTTAATTATTCCTGCATCATACGATCCAAAATTATCAGTACGTCAAACCCAAGAGGCCATTCGCTACATCCGCGAAACTTTTCAAGATGAATTTGGAAAAGAACTCAACCTCTCACGTCTCTCTGCACCAATGTTCGTTCCTAGTGCCACTGGGTTAAACGATAATTTAAATGGAGTTGAAACCCCAGTTTCCTTCTCTATGCAAGATATGCCTGAAACCAGCATCGAAATCGTCCACTCTCTAGCTAAATGGAAAAGAGTTGCTTTGAAACGCTTTGATTTCGAGATGCACAGTGGACTTTATACTAATATGAATGCCATTCGTAAAGACGAAGATCTTGATAATATTCATTCCATCTATGTTGATCAATGGGACTGGGAAAAAGTTATCGATCAAAGTGAGCGTAATCTAACTACCCTTAAAGAAACAGTTCAAACAATTTTTAAAGTAATCAAACACATGGAGCACGAAGTTTGGTATAAATATCCTGAAGCCGTCTATCATCTTCCTGATCAAATTCATTTTGTCACTACCCAAGAATTAGAGGATCGTTTTCCGAAATTAACTCCTAAAGAACGCGAGGACGCCATCTGTAAAGAACTGGGTTGCGTTTTCTTAATGCAAATTGGTGGGACGCTAAAAAGTGGTGAACGTCATGATGGACGCGCACCAGATTACGATGATTGGCAATTAAACGGCGATATTTTATTTTGGTATGAACCTCTTCAAAAAGCCCTTGAAATTTCTAGCATGGGAATCAGAGTTAGTGAAGAGTCGATGCTAAAACAACTAAAAATAGCTAACGCAGAGGATCGAATCCATCTCCCTTATCATCAAATGTTGTTGAATCATCAACTGCCCTACACCATTGGCGGTGGAATTGGTCAATCACGTCTTTGCATGTTGCTATTAGGTAAAGCCCATGTTGGTGAAGTTCAAGCTAGTGTCTGGCCTCAATCGATGATTGATCAATGTGAAGAAAATCAAATTCATATTTTATAAACTAAAATAAAAAAGCTATGACTTAATAAGCGACTTATCCGTCGTTTAGAAATTGAGTCATAGCTTTTTGTATTTTTTAATCTTGATCCATTGAGTAAATCAAGGCTTGTAATTCTAGAGATAAATCAACATCATGGATAGTTACATTATAAGGTACATCAATAATTTCAGTGGTGAAATTCATAATTCCTTTGATGCCTGCTTCTACAAGTAAATCGGTAACCCGTTGTGCTTGTGAATTAGGCACTGTTAAAATGGCTACTTCAATCTTCTCATCTCTAACACGTTGCTTGATTTCATTAATATCATAGACCGGAACTTCGCTTTGAATCGTACCTACTACCTCAGGATTAACGTCAAATGCCATTTTAATCCGAGCATTGCCCGTCTTATGAAACTTGAAGTTAATTAACGCATGCCCCAAATTACCTACACCAACAATGGCAACATTAGCAGCTGTATCTTGTTTTAAAACGTCGTTAAATAATTCCAATAAAATCTTCACATCATATCCATATCCACGTCGCCCCATTTGACCAAAATAAGAAAAATCACGACGTACGGTTGCAGCGTCGATTTTTAATAACCGTTCCAAAACGGCTGAAGAGACTTTATCTTCGCCTTTTTCATTTAGTTCACTCAAGCAACGGTAGTATAATGGTAAACGACGAGTTGTTGCCAATGAGATTTTATTATCATCCATTTTTTCTTCCACCTTTTCTACTGAATTACCTTTAATAATCCTGTTAACATTTTGGCATGAACTTGATTATTTTCCACAAAGTTATGAAGAACGACCATACCTTGTTTTTTCTTAACATTAAATGCGATAACCCCAGTTGGACTACTGCCATAAAATACGTCAGCATTGGCGCTAAAACGACTCCAACCAAGTGATTGCCCATCAATGTTGAATTTTTCCATCGTATCAAATAGCTGTGGATCAAGGACTTCTTTTCCTTGATAATTACCACGGTTTAACATCATTTCAACAAATACTGTTAAATCATTCAAGGTTGAAAATAATCCAGTGTAACCACTTTCTCCATTCAACAACAAGCCCAATTGATCTTCAACTTGTCCTTGGATTTGTCCTCGCTTAGCATCTTTTCTAGTTGGTACAAAGCGAGCCTTAGGACGGTTTAAATTAAAACCAGTATTAGTCATTGCTAGTGGATATAAAATGCGATCTTGAACAGCACGATCAATGGAACCGTCTACTGTTCGAATAATAATTCCTAGCACCACAAAGTTAAGTGGTGAAACTTGCATTTTTTCACCAGGTTTAAAATCTAGACCGACAGAATATAGTGCGTTAGTAAATTCGATTCCTGTAAAATGTTTCGATTTATTAACCGTTACTGGTAATCCACTAGTATGGGTTAATAAATGTAGAATCGTAATATCTCGATTTGAAAAACCAGGTAAATATTTAGTGACTGGATCTTTTAAGCCAATTTCTCGAATTGCAAGTAATTGAAAAATTCGAGTTGTGGTTGCAACTACCTCTGTCATTGTACTTAGGTCATAAATCATTGAAGGATCTAATAAAACGGCAGATGGTCCTTCTCCTTGGACACCTTCATAACGATTTTCAATTTCTTTTGGCGTAATCAAGCTATAGGAAGCACCATAAATATTATGATTTTCAATTTCCTTTTTAATAACTTGATGAACTTGATACATTTGCTCAGTCATATTTATTCACCCACTCTTTACTTAATTGCTTCTGGTTCCCAATCAAATTCTAAACTTGGATCAGCATTTAACGTCATATCAGCAAAAACTTGGTGTCGCATTAACATTTCACCAGCAGCACCAATCATTGCTCCATTATCACCACAAAGATCCAAAGGTGCCTTAACGAAATCTAAATGATTAAATTTTTCGCCAAGTTCTTTATCTAAAGTATCCCGTAAACCACGGTTAGCTGCAACTCCTCCAGCTAAAATTAATTGTTTTATTTCTAACTGCTCGCAAGCCCGAACCGTTTTAGCCGTGATAACATCTATCACGCTTTGTTGGAAGCTTGCTGCTAAATCTTTTTTACTAAGTTCTTCATTAATTTGATCTGCATGATGCACTGTATTAATAAAAGCACTCTTCAAACCACTGAAACTAAAATCAAAATTATCTTCGTGTTCCATTGCTCGTGGGAACTTGAAGATGTCTTCGCCTTGGTGAGCAAGTTCGTCGATTGCTTTACCCGCTGGATACTTCAAACCCATTACGCGCCCCACTTTATCATAGGCTTCACCGGCTGCATCATCACGAGTCTCACCGATAATTTTAAATTCATTTTCGGTTGGCATATATACTAGTTCTGTATGACCCCCCGAAACAAGGAGAGCTAAGGCTGGAAAAACAATGGGTTTTACAAAACGTGCAGCGTAGATATGTCCAATCATGTGATTAACTGGGATTAATGGTAATTCATTTGCAAAAGCAAAAGCTTTAGCAGCTGAAACGCCCACTAAAAGTGCCCCAACTAATCCGGGTCCATACGTAACTGCTACAGCATCGAGGTCCTCTTTACGTACTTCAGCTTGCTTTAAGGCTTGTTCAATGCAGATGGTAATTTGCTCGATATGATGGCGACTGGCAACTTCCGGAACCACCCCGCCAAAGCGCTGATGGCTATTAATTTGTGTTGCAATTATGTTAGATAAAATAATGTCACCATTTTTAATAACTGCAACACTAGTTTCATCACAACTTGATTCGATTGCTAAAATTAAACTAGTTTGATCCACGATATCCTCCTCGCCACTTCGACAAATCTAATGTCATATCAATTGCATCTTCATGATCGCCGAAATAATACCTCTTCTTGATTCCTGTCTTTTCAAAACCAATCTTTAAATATAATGCTTGAGCTGTAATATTACTTTTTCTTACTTCTAAAGTGATTGATTTGTATTCAATAAATTGAGCTTTTTTAATAATCGACTCAATTAGAAACGATCCAATACCACGGTTTTGATATTCCGGTAAGATAGCTACATTAGTAATGTGCGCCATTTTACTACGATCATCAAAAGAAGCTCCGATAAAGCCCAACAGTTGGTCATTATGCCTAATAACTAAATATAATCGGTCTAATTTTCTTCGCAATTCGTTGGCAAAGGCCATTCGATCCCAAGGGGTTTGTCCGTCATACACAGCACGTTCAACCGTTAATATCTCCGGAATATCGGTATTAGTAGCCTGCGCTACAAAATATCTTTCACCTTCGATTACAACATTATGGTGTTTAATTTCAAAAGCCTCCTCACGCAAACGTCGTGTCCGATTAAAAAAAGTGTATTTAGCCCAATTAATTAATTTGTCTAACATATGATTCTTTGTTTTCATCGTTTGGATGCTTTTCCTTCCAATTTCTTTCTGCTTCTGTCACTCGTAAATAAGCTGGTACAAAAGTATAAACATTTTCAAGTTCTGTTTTTTGTAATCCTAAGATTCCTAATGCATGCGCATTTGGTAAACTGTTTAATTTTCCAGAATGTTCTGCAACAACAACCAACGTATTTTCTACCATTGTTTGAAATTGTTCAAATTGAGAAGATACAAAGTAAACTGGTCGACCTAACTCATTAATCTTAGCCAATAATTTTTCAAAACTAATATGTTGGTCTGCTAGTACGTTTACAACTTGTTCTCCATTTTTCTCATAAATTCCGGCGAATACATTTCCATTTCTAGCGTCAAAGAATGGGACTACTAAACCATTTTGAGGTGCGTTAGGAACCAACATTTCTAAACTAGATACTCCTACTAACTCAGCATTTAACGTTAATGCTAATGTTTTGGCCGTAGTAACGGCGATTCGTAACCCAGTATATGAGCCCGGTCCTTTGGCAACAACAATCCGGTCAATTTCGTTTAGTGCCATCCCTGCTTCTGCAAGAGTTTGCGAAATAATTGGCATCAGTTGTTTACTATGATTTCTTTTAATATTAGTGGTTTGCATAGCTAGTAATTGTTCTGAATCCAAAACCGCTACACTTAAAGTAACGTTGGACGTATCCATAGCTAAAATCTTCATTCAGTTCGCTCCCTTTTAATTCCTCTACATATTATCCTACAGAATAGTGATGACGACAACAAAGAATAAATTCGTCCTTTCAAGGTCATTTCTTTCAAAATTAAAGAGGTTATGACAAATTTTTATGTCATAACCTCAATTAAAATTATTTATACGTTTATTTTAGTGGTCTTCATAACCATTGGGATGTTTCTGAGTCCAATTCCACGCAGTTTTAATGATTTCTTTAACGTCATCATATTGAGGATTCCATTTTAAGATTTTGCGTGCTTTTTGACTTGCAGCAATTAATGAATCTGGATCTCCAGGACGACGAGCCGCAATTTTAGCTGGAATGGCTTCACCAGTTGCTTCACGTGCTGCTTCAACCATTTCTTTAACTGAGAAACCAGTTGATGAACCTAAATTGAAGACGTCGCTATCATTACCTGCTTTAAGATAATCGATTGCTAAAATATGAGCATCCGCAAGATCTAAAACGTGCACATAGTCACGTACGTTCGTACCATCTGGAGTATGATAGTCATCTCCAAAAATTTGTAATTGGTCACGTTTGCCTAAAGCCACTTGCAAGATAATTGGTGTTAAATGAGTTTCTGGTCCATGATCTTCGCCAATTGAACCATCTGGATAGGCTCCTGCTACGTTAAAGTAGCGGAGGGCTACAAATTTGATTCCATAAGCTTGATCCGCCCATTTAATGATTTTTTCCATCATTAATTTACTTTCACCGTAAGGATTGATAGGGGCTTGACGGTCGGTTTCTTCGATCGGAGACTTTTCAGGAACTCCATAAGTAGCAGCTGTAGATGAGAAAATAATGCGTTTTACATCGTGATCCCGCATTTCTTCAAGAAGAGCAACCATTCCTGCCGTATTATTATCAAAATACTTAAGCGGTTTTTCCATGGATTCAGGAACAATTGAAAATGCAGCAAAATGCACAACTGTGTCAATTGCTTCTTGATCAAAGACTTCCTTTAAAAAGGCATGATCTCGGATATCGCCCTCATAAAATTTTACGCCTTTATCCACTGCGCCACGATGACCAGTTGATAAGTTATCCACAACGACTACATCTCGATTTTGTTCGACTAATCGCTTAACCATATGTGAACCAATATATCCGGCTCCTCCAACTACAAGAATACTCATTCATTCATCCTCCAATGTAAAATTTAAACTACGCTCATTGTAACCTTAACGGTGATTCCATTCAACATTTGCTTCACAACACAAAGTGTCATTAGCAAAAATTTTATGATCACTTTTGAGTGTATCATGATCCATCGTAAAAGTGCTATGGGCAACCTGGTTAGGTTGGATTTCCACATGATAACGAATGTTAATCATCGCTGGATAATAGTTATTTAGAGTATCTTGATCAACCGTATTAAAAATCCATTCAAAATATTTAGCATTATTCACATGCCGATTTGGATCAATATCAAAATATTCTACACTGAAATCCTTAGCAACTGATGCTCCTTCAATGGTTTCCAGTTTAGGCAAACGAACAATACGTTTAACCTGGTCAGCTTCATAGGGTTCAATAATTTCAGGTAAGAGCTTGTGCATTCTTCGCGTTGTTCGATCCATCAATACAAAAATTGAAGTGTTTTCCACAATCACTTCACCTTTTTGATCTTTAACCCAAAAATCCCGTTGGCAGAAATAATCATTGTTATTAACTGCTCTAGTTCCTACTACAATTTGTTCTCCAACCCGTGGTAGTCGTTTGATTTTCAGCACGTATTGCGTAATTACCCAGCCTAATCCGGTTTTATCCACAACTGCATTTCCGACACCTAGTTGCTGACTTTGATTATCCGAAGTTAACAACATGGCGTTAATAATCATGGGAACTTTCATTGTTCCGGTCTGGTCACCTTCGTAATGCGTTACTAAATGTTGTTCTTCATGTATCTTTCCAGCCATTATTCTCTCCTATTGCTCTAACTGATGATAGATGTCATAAACTTCTTGTTTACTTAAACCTCGCAATTTAGCGACCTGTTTAATCGCAATTGTTGGTTTAACTTGTTCATCATCGATAATTTTTTGCACATGTTCATTAATCGTCATGCTTTCCCACTCGTTATTGGTAGTAACCTGTGGATGATCATTTCCTTCGACCATCACTACAAATTCGCCTCGTACTTCATTTTCAGCAATCCATTGCTGAACTTCTTCAATACTTCCACGAATAAACTCCTCATAGCGTTTGGTAAGTTCGCGTGCCAAAACCATTTTACGAGTCGTACCGAAACTACTACCAATTTGTTTGACGGTCTTAGCTAAACGATGCGGTGCTTCGTAAAAGATAACTGTATTAGGATTATTTTTTAAAACCTCAAGCTCTTCTTTTTGCTCTTTAGTTTTGCGTGATAGAAAACCATAAAAAGTAAAGGGTTGGGGAACTAATCCTGAAGCAATTAATGCTGTAATTCCGGCATTCGAGCCTGGTAAAGGTACGACGTTAAGGTGTTGTGATACTGCTACCTTTACTAACTCTTGACCAGGGTCACTAATTGACGGCATCCCCGCATCTGATACCTGAGCAATTTGTTGACCATCTTCTAACATTTTCAAAATTGTTGGAATGCGCTGCTGAGTATTGTGCTCATGGAAGCTCATCTGTTTGGTATCAATTTCAAAGTGATTAAGTAGTTTTTGAGTATTTCGTGTATCTTCAGCTAGGATTAAATCAACATCTTTCAAAATATTAATTGCTCTGAAAGTCATATCTTCTAAATTTCCAATCGGCGTTGGTACCAGATATAATCGTCCTTCATTCGATTGGCTGAAACTTTTTTGCGTTAACATATTAGCGATCTCCATAGATGACGGTTAAACAAAATGCGCACTCTTCTTCATCTTGACGATGCTTACCGTAAAATTCATTACAAACGTGATATCCGCTCGCATATAATTTTTCTAAGTTTTGAAGTGACTTTGATAAACCATATTTTGTGTTCTTAGTTCCTTCATTTTCAGCAGCGGTTGCTTGCTTTAGACGCTCTCTCAAATGTTGATTTTCAATTTGAAGTTCAGCATTTTCTTCCATGATTTCCACCATGGCACTTTGGGTTTCGTGTAGTTTATTTAACAAATCCTCAGTATTTCGCGTGACTTCTGTTATTTGATCAAATAAATCTTTTTTATCCACACTATCGCCCTCTCATTTTGAATATATTACATATTTTAATCGTTGCTTTTTCCACAACGCTTTGAAAATTTAAATTCTGACTTAACTGATGTTTTAAAGGCAGCAATACATCTGCAACAGCCAATAATTGACGGACGTTGGTCTGATCAGCTAACTCTTGTAACTGACGTCGATTAGCTTCATAAGTAATCGTTTCTTGATCAAATTTTAGTTCTAACAGGTCCATTGCATATAACATCATCAAGTCCAATATTTTTTCTTGATAAAATCGATCCTTAGCCAAAGCCATTACTCGAGTTTGAACATCCACAAATGCAGTTATGTCCCCAGTAGTGGCCGTTATAAACCACTTTTCTAACGCCTTATGGGCATCCAAAATCCAGTTGTTATCTACCAGTGTTTGAATTTCACTCATATCGTTGGTTAACCGGGTTAAAATTCTAGCATCCGTTTCAGCTATATTTTGCTCTGTCAATTCCTTAATCAATCGATCTTTAGGTAACGGTTTTAGTTCAATAATTTCGGTTCTCGACACAATAGTTGGTAGCATCAAACTTCTATTTTCAGCAAGTAAAAACGCCGTTACCTCTCCTGAAGGCTCTTCGATGAACTTCAGCAAACTATTGGCCGCACTCGTTGTCATTTTATTAGCTTGTTCAATAATAAAAACTTTCCGTGCGCCCTCTACCCCACTTTTAGAGAATTCGGATTTTAAAAAACGAACTTGTTCCACCTTGATTGATTGGCCATCTGGTGCAATTTCTACAACATCTGGATGTTGTCCTGACATGATTCGAGTACACTCTTCACATTCTCCACAAGGCATTGATCCCTGTAAGTCAATACAAAAAAGACGCATCGCTACCCATTGAGCGACGTCTTTTTTTCCAATCCCACCTGCTCCGGTTAACAGGTAGGCATGCGACAAATGCTGGCTATCAATCATTTCATTAAAGCGTTTAACAATTTCAGGTTGTTTTTCCACAGCCTGATTAGTTAAATTTTTCAGATCTTCCACTAGAAGCGCTCGAATTGATCTACCGGAAGAACAAGGACGGTTGCACCACCGACTTGAACCTTAATTGGATAGGCCGTAGTACCTTCCATATTAACGTCCATGTTAACAGATGGTGTCATAAATTCTTCTCTGGTATGACTAGCTTTCTTGATAATTTCAAGGACTTCTGGGACACGTTCTTCTTCAATCCCAATCATGAAAGTTGTATTACCTGATTGTAGAAAACCACCAGTTGTGGATAACTTAGTTGCTCGAACATTTTGATCAATAAACTGATCACTCAAATAGTTTGCATCTTTATCTTGTACAATTGCGATAACTAACTTAGTTGCCATAATAATATTCCTCCGCTAATTTAAAATTTGGTCTAACACTTCAATTACATCTCTCTTTACATCATCAAGTTCTTGACTCGCATCAATTACGACAATCCGATCTGGAAATTTCTTAGCTAAATCTAGATATGCCGAACGGACTCGCTGATGAAAATCTAATTGTTCTAAATCTAACCGATCAACATCTTCCGTCCGATGAGTCATAATGCGCTTTAGTCCAAGTTCTGATGGTACATCCAAGTAAATTGTTTTTTCTGGTAATGCTCCTTCAGTAGCAAAGAGATTCATTTGATAGACGGCATCGGTACCAATTTTTCTGCCTGCTCCTTGATATGCAATTGAGCTATCAACAAATCGGTCACAAAAAACCACATGATTTTTTTTCAAAGCTGGTAAAATCGTTTCCACCAAATGTTGTCGTCTAGCAGCCGCATAGAGTAAGGCCTCCGTTCGCTCATCCATCTCGGTGTTGTTTTTATCCAAAATAATAGTTCGAATTGCCTCTGAAATAGGATTTCCGCCGGGCTCCCTCGTTACTGTTAATTGGTCCTTCAAACGCTGTTGGTAATGTTCGACCATCGCTTGCAGAACCGTTGTTTTTCCAGCCCCATCTGGACCTTCAAATGATATAAAATGCCCGTTCACCAGTATTCCCCGCCTTACTTGTTTTAAATTATTTATTGTTTTTATTCTACTTTAGATTTTAAGGACTGTCTATTAACCTTAATTAAAATATCACCATATTAATTTAAAAAAATGAGCTAACGCGCTGGTAAAATCGCATTAACTCATCTTTTAATTATTTTGCTTTACATTTCTGTTCGGCCTTCAACCGCTTTATATAAAGTCATTTGATCCGCATATTCAATATCACTTCCGACCGATAACCCGTGAGCTAAACGAGTAACTTTAATGCCGGACGGTTTAACCAATCTTGAAATATACATCGCTGTCGCTTCCCCTTCTGGAGTTGCATTTGTAGCAATAATAACTTCTTTAATGGCCTCGTTCTTCTGTAAACGGGTAAGTAACGCAGCAATATTGATGTCTTCAGGGCCTTTACCATCCATGGGTGATAACACGCCATGTAACACATGATACAAGCCATGGTATTCTTTCATCTGTTCCATTGACATTACGTCCTTAGAATCTTCGACTACTAAAACCGCTTTTTGATCTCGTGAAGGGTCCTGACAAATATCACATGGATCATCTTCCGTAATATTTCCACAAATACTACAGAAACTTAGGTCCCGTTGTGCTGAAATCAGCGCCTTAGCAAATTCGGTTACATCATCTTTTTCCATATCTAACGTAAAAAATGCTAATCGGGTTGCCGTTTTATAACCAATACCTGGTAATTTCATGAAACTATCGATTAATTTCGCAATCGGTTCTGGATATTGCATAACGGTCTATCACCTACGATTCTTAATTACATTCCGGGGATGCCCTTAGTGTATTTTCCCATTGTTTTATTAGTTTCACTATCCACACGATTCATAGCGTCGTTTACAGCGGCTACAATTAAATCTTGTAACATGTCTGGATCATCTTCATCGATTGCTTCAGGATTAATCACGATGTCTTTCATTCTATGATCACCGGTGAATACAACTTTGACCATGTCATCTGGTGCCACACCCGTAAATTCAGTTTGATTTAATTTTTCTTGTTCTTCTGTTACCTTTTTTTGCATCTTTTGCATTTGACGCATCATGCTTTGCATGTTTCCCATTCCACCACGCATTTGTATTACCATCCTTTAATCATTTTTTATATTTACATTTTCAGAGCCAAATAATTCGACCGCTTTTTTAACAGCTTGATTATCTTCATCCGCTTTGGGTGTAGATTGCTCTGATGCCTCTGGTTCAGATTTTTCTTGATTCTTATCAAAATGATGAGTATTTAAGAAACCTGACCGCACCTCTGGCCACTCTTCAACTGTAACATAAACTACCTTAAAATCGGAACCAGTTAACTTAGCTAAATTTTGTTGAAGTTCAGTACGAAGCACTTCATTATCGACGGCCTTTTCAAACAGAAAGTCGTAATTGAACGCTACGACCACTCCTTCTTTACTAGCTGCAACTGGCTTAGAAACGTGCATTAAAGCCCGTTCTGTAACAGATAGCATATCCATTAGGTCGCGCCAGAGTTCCTGCATTGTATTTAAACTGGCCTTAGTAGCATTTTCCAAGATCGGATAAATCTTGGTTAAATTAGCAGGAGTTTTAACTTGTTTAGCCCCTACCGCTTTTTTCTTAGGTTTAGGCTGAGCTGATTGTGAATTACTTGGCGTATTTTTTACATTTTGTTGTAGCTTTTGAATTGCTTGTTTTAATTGACTGACTTCTGAACGTAACTGCTCCACTTCTTGGTTATCCACGGAACCGGTTGGGGCTTCGGTGGAAACTTTCGCAGTTTTTCGTTGTGATAGCTTAATCGTCAAAACTTCCAAATAGACATCTGGGTGAGTCGTGAAGCGCATTTGTTGTTGAATACTATTCAACGTATCAATCATCTGATATAGCTCCACGCCAGTCACCATAGCTGCTTCTTCAGTAAAAGCTTCCGATAGATCATTCAAGCTTTGTTCTTGCACCAACTGGGGATCTTCTTGGTATAAGAGTAAATTTCTTTGGACAGCAATTAAGTCTTCAATTAATCGTTGTCCATCTTTACCCTCATCTAAAATTTGATGCAAAGTTTCTAATGCCGCTGATGTTTCTTGCTTAAAAATTTGCGTTAAATACTGATCTAATAGTTTTTGGTTAACACTTCCTGTAACTAATAAGGCGTTATCTAAAGTTACTTCTTCGTTACCAAATGAGATCACTTGATCCAAAATACTTAACGCATCTCGCATCCCACCTTCAGCAGCCTTGGCGATAATTGCTAAAGCCTTTTGATCGTACTGGATTCCCTTTTGATCCAAAATATAGACCATGCGATCATAACTTTGAGCTGGTGTAATTCGTTTAAAATCAAAACGTTGTGTTCTTGAAATAATAGTTAATGGAATCTTTTGAGGTTCCGTCGTTGCTAAAATAAAAATTACATTAGCTGGTGGTTCTTCTAAAGTTTTCAACAACGCATTAAATGCTCCGGTTGATAGCATATGGACTTCATCAACAATGTAGACTTTGTAGTCTGCTTCAGTTGGAGCATACTTTGCCTTATCTCGAATATCGCGAATTTCTTCGACACCATTATTCGAGGCCGCATCAATTTCGATTACATCGTTTAAGGTTCCCTCAGTAATCGCTTTACAAGTCACACATTCATTACAAGGCTCACCATCTTTAAGATAGTGACAATTAACCGCCTTAGCAAAAATCTTAGCTGCCGATGTTTTTCCGGTTCCTCGTGGACCAGTAAATAGATACGCATGGCTGGTCTGCTCAGTTATTAATGCATTTTTTAAAGTCCTCGTGACGACGTCTTGACCGACCATATCATCAAACTTTTGAGGCCGCCAAACACGGTATAATGCTTGATAACTCATTTGATTTCCTTCCATATTTGCTTTTTTTAAGAAAAGAACCCTTAGCCCAATGGACTAAGAGTTCGTTAATTTACCCAATAACTTAAGGCACAAGCCAGAGCATACTTAGTGCTGCTTCCTTCCGGACCTGACACAATTCGTAAGTCCAACCTTGCCTCAAGGCCTTACGGCAATAACTATGATACTCGAATTTTAAAAAAATTTCCACTATTTTACTTAGTTTTTTTTCTTCTTTTTCGAATTTCTTTAAAAAACGTCTTCATTAACATCGATGCTCGGTCAGCTTCAATCCCTTCATGAACCGTCACTTGATGGTTTAAACGCGTATCTTCGAGTACGGTATACAGGCTTCGAACCGCTCCTGCTTTAGGATCTCGAGCACCAAAAAATACTTGAGGTAATTGTGAATTGATGATGGTTCCACTACACATTAAGCATGGTTCAATGGTCACAAAAAGCTGACAATCCCACAGCCGCCAGCTTTTTAAATAAGCGCAAGCTTCCGTAATAGCTAAGACTTCCGCATGAGTGGTTGAATCCTGTGAGTGTTCTCTTAAGTTATGACCACGACCGATAATTTTACCATCATGAACAACCACTGCTCCAATGGGGACCTCATCAATCATTTTGGCGAATTGGGCCTCTTTAATTGCTTCATTCATATAAAAATTAATTTCATGCTCTGTTAACTTATTCATGTGCACTTCTTAAAATATAATATCCTTTATTCTTTTTTAGGACTTCGACATTCCCAAAGGTTTCTTGCATTAATTTTTTAGCTGAGGGCGCCCCCTGTTTTTTCTGAAGAACAATTACCAGTTGGCCACCTGCTTTTAAATGAGATTTAGCCTCAACGATAATTGTCTCAACTACCGATTTTCCTGCACGGACTGGTGGATTAGAAATAATCGTGGTGAAATCCGTATCATCGATATTCTCATATGCATCTGATTTATAAATTTGAGTCTGTTTTTCGACGCTATTAGCAACTGCATTTCGTTTGGCGAGTCCCAACGCGCGTTCGTTAACATCTGTCATCTGTACTTGTATCTCTGGAAAACTTTTGGCAAGTGATATGCCAATTGGACCGTATCCACATCCCACGTCTAAAATCTTTTCAGCAGAACCTACAATTTGTATTGCTTCAAGCAACGTCCTAGTTCCAAAATCAATTGTGTTTTTTGAAAAAACACCGCGATCCGAAATAAAATTTAATTTATGACCCAAAAGCTCGTAGCTCCAATGCTTCTCGTCATGTTCGGCGTTGGGATTTTCAGTAAAATAATAATCTGTCATTGAAAAGTCCTCCATTCTCTATTAATATAATATCGTATTGTAAATTCAGTTACCAATTTAAAAAGAATAAAATTTAATAAACACCGCCAGCACAATATATAGTGGGATTATAAAAATATATCCTCTACATATTGTGCTTTTTTATTTCAAATTTAGTAATAAATGTTGTATACTTAGTTCCATGATAAATGAGACAAGGGGGATCAGTATTATGAGAAAAATAATTGTGTACACTAAAAATAACTGCATTCAATGCAAAATGACTAAACGCTTCTTATCCGAAAACGGGGTTACTTTTGAAGAACGTAATATCAATGCAAATCCAGAATATATCGACGCTTTAAAAGCTAAAGGCTTCCAAGCCGTACCAGTCGTTCAATTTTCTGAAGAAAAAGCTGTGGCTGGTTTTAGACCTGATTTACTAAAAAAATTAGCAATTTAGTTCTCCACCAACGCTAACTCAGATGTTCAAGACGCCCCATTCGTACATTGTAAATGCGGAGCGTTTTTTTATTTCACTTGATTGAAGAGAGGATTCGAATTATGACTTTAAAAGATCTAAAAGATGTTACTTACTATGATTTAAACAATGAAATTAACATCCCTGTTGATAACCAAATTCCCCTAAGCAAGGATCGTGAAGCTCTAGCTGCATTTCTAAAAGAGAATGTTCAAGCTAACACCATGCAATTTGATTCTCTACGTGAACGTTTCGATTACCTCCTCAAAGAAGACTATATCGAGGCTGCCCTTGTTGAAGAATATTCATTCGATTTTATCGAAAAACTGTACGACTTCTTAAAGCAACAAGACTTCCACTTTCAATCGTTTATGGCAGCTTATAAGTTTTACGCTCAATATGCCTTAAAAACGAATAATAACGAATATTATTTAGAAAACTTCATCGACCGCGTGGCTATGAACGCTCTCTACTTTGCTGATGGTAATGAAGAATTGGCCATGAATATTGCCGATGAAATCATTCACCAACGCTATCAACCAGCTACTCCTAGTTTTTTAAATGCCGGTCGTAAGCATCGGGGAGAGTTAGTTTCATGTTTCTTAATTCAAGCTAACGACGATATGAACTCGATTGGTCGTACGATTAATTCTGCTCTTCAACTTTCTAAATTAGGTGGCGGGGTCGGAATCAACCTCACTAACCTTCGTGAGGCGGGAGCACCAATCAAGGGGATTGAAGGCGCTGCTAGCGGTGTGGTTCCGGTTATGAAACTACTAGAAGATAGTTTTTCTTATGCCAATCAATTAGGACAACGTCAGGGAGCTGGTGTTGTATATCTAAACGTTTTCCATCCCGACATTGTATCTTTCCTTTCAGCTAAAAAGGAAAATGCCGACGAAAAGATACGGGTTAAAACCCTCTCACTTGGTGTAGTCGTTCCCGATAAATTTTATGACCTCATCAAACACGACGAAGATATGTATCTATTTAGTCCTTATAGTGTGGAAAAAGTTTACGGTGAACCTTACGCCTACGTCGATATTACTAAAGAATACGACAACATGGTCAAAAACCCTGCTATTAAGAAATTCAAAGTTAAAGCCCGTAACATCGAAAATGAAATTTCTAAACTTCAACAGGAATCTGGCTATCCTTACATTGTTAACGTTGATACGGCTAATCGAGAAAATCCAATTTATGGAAAAATTGTAATGAGTAATCTCTGCTCAGAAATTATGCAAGTACAAACTCCATCCGTAATTGATAACAAGCAAAACTATACGAAACTAGGAACTGATATCAGTTGTAACCTTGGTTCAACAAACATTGTTAATATGATGCAAACGCCCCACTTCGGTAAATCGGTCGAAACTATGGTTAGAGCGCTAACTTTTGTTACGGATCATTCTGATATTGACGTTGTTCCTTCTATCCAAAATGGAAATGCTCTTGCTCATACCATTGGTCTTGGAGCAATGGGACTCCATGGTTACTTAGCTAAGAACCACCTTTACTATGGTGAAGCAGATTCGATTGAATTCACTAGTGTTTACTTTATGCTGTTGAACTATTGGACTCTAAAAGCTTCTAACCAGATTGCCAAAGAAAAGAATCAAGTTTTCCACAACTTTGATAAAAGCAAATATGCTGATGGTTCTTACTTTGATAAATATGTAGAAAATGATTTTGGACCTAAATCCAATCGAGTTAAAGAGTTATTTAATGGAATTGAAATTCCAAGCGTTGAAGATTGGAAGCAACTTAAAGCTGATGTGATGGCTGACGGACTTTATCACCAAAATCGAATGGCAGTTGCTCCTACTGGTTCAATTTCTTATATCAACGATGCGACAGCTAGTCTTCAACCCATTGTTAACAAAATTGAAGAGCGTCAAGAAAAGAAAATTGGGAAAATTTACTTCCCAGCTCCATATCTTTCCAATGATACGTTAAAATATTACCAATCAGCTTACGACATTGATATGCGTAAAGTTATTGATATTTACGCTGCTGCCCAACAACATGTTGACCAAGGGATGAGTATGACCTTCTTCATGCGTTCAACAATTCCAGCTGGAATTTATGATTGGAAGGAAGGCCGCACTGATAAAATGACCACTCGTGATCTTAATATCCTTCGTAACTATGCCCATCATGAAGGTATCAAGTCCATCTACTACGTTCGTACCTTCACAGATAATGATGGTGAAGTTGGCGTAAATCAATGTGAAAGCTGTTCAATTTAAATAAGTGGAGGATTTTTTAATGGAAAACTATGAAGCAATCAACTGGAATGCCATTTCAGACCAAATTGATAAAGCTACTTGGGAAAAGTTGACTGAACAATTTTGGCTTGATACCCGTATTCCAATTTCAAATGATCTTAGTGACTGGCGTGAATTAGACGAAGACCACAAATGGGTCGTAGGTCACGTATTTGGCGGTCTAACTCTGTTAGATACTCTTCAATCACAAGATGGAATGGCAGCTCTCAGAAAGGATATTCGTACTCCTCACGAGACAGCAGTGTTAAATAACATTCAATTTATGGAATCGGTCCATGCTAAGAGTTATTCATCAATCTTTGAGACTTTAAATACTCCCTCTGAAATTGATGAAATTTTTGCTTGGAGTGATTCAGAAGAATTCCTTCAAAATAAAACTAAACGAATCTATGAGTTATATCATGATGATGAACATCCTTTGAAGAAAAAGATTTCGAGTGTATTTTTAGAAACTTTCTTATTCTACTCTGGCTTCTTCACTCCCCTTTATTACTTAGGTCATAATCAACTAAACAATGTGGCTGAGATTATTAAACTAATTCTTCGTGATGAATCAGTTCATGGAACTTATATTGGTTACAAATTCCAATTAGGCCTTAAAGAGCTTGGTGAAAATGAACAGCAAGAAATAAAGGATTGGATGTATAACTTCTTATACGATTTATATGATAACGAAGAAAAATATGTTCATACTTTGTATGACCAAGTTGGTTGGACTGATGAAGTTCTTACCTTCACGCGTTATAATGCTAACAAAGCCCTCATGAATTTAGGGCAAGACCCATTGTTCCCTGATACTGAAGCTGATGTTAATCCCATCGTAATGAATGGGATTTCAACTGGAACTTCTAACCATGACTTCTTCTCACAAGTTGGTAACGGTTATCGTTTGGGTAACGTGGAAACTATGAGTGATGAAGATTACAACATTTAAATCCAAATAAAAAAATCCAACTTCCATTTTAGAAGTTGGATTTTTTGTAACGCTCTGTCATCCTATTTATCAAAAAGTCTTTATTTGAATATTTTTTAAAACAAAAAAAGAGCTATTTCCATCCAAATGGAAATAGCTCTTTTAATAACTTAAGAAATTAAATTACTTAACTTCTACAGTTGCGCCAGCTTCTTCAAGCTTAGCTTTAAGTTCGTTTGCTTCGTCTTCAGAAACGTCTTCTTTAATTACAGAAGGAGCGTTGTCTACCATGTCCTTAGCGTCTTTCAAGCCAGCACCTGTGATTTCGCGAACTGCTTTGATAACTTTGATCTTAGCTGAACCACCTGAAGTAAGTTCAACGTTGAATGAAGTCTTAGCTTCAGCAGCGCCACCAGCAGCACCTGCTGCAGCAACTGGAGCAGCAGCTGAAACGCCGAATTCGTCTTCGATTGCTTTAACAAGATCGTTTAAATCAGTAATTGAAGCACCTTTTAAGTCTTCAATAAATTGGTCTTTATCTAATGCCATTTTTGTTTCCTCCAAATTAATTATAATTAAATGTTATTTGCTTATGCAGCGTCTTCTTCAGACTTCTTGTCAGCAACAGCTTTAAGTGCATATGCAACGTCACGTACAGGTGACATAAATTCATTAGCAAGCATTGCAAGCAAGTCTTCACGACTAGGCAATGTAGCGAATGTATTAATTGTATCGATATCAGCAACTTCACCTTCAATAATACCACCCTTAATTGAAAGGTTGTCATTACTGTCAGCAAAAGTCTTCAAAATCTTAGCAGGTGCAACAGCGTCTTCTTCTGAGAAAGCAACAGCTGAAGGACCAACGAACACGTCGTCCATACCTTCAAAACCAGCTTTTTCAGCAGCACGTGTCAACACTTTGTTTTTGATAACGCGTAGCTTGATACCAGCGTCACGAAGTTGTTTACGTAAGTCTGTTACTTCAGCAACAGTTAAACCACGTGAATCAACAACAATAGCAGAAACGGATTCCTTTAATTGTTCAGCAACTTCATCAACGATTGCAGCTTTTTGTGCGATAGCTTCTTTACTCAATGTATTTCACCTCCTGAATGATTGTTGAACCATAAAAAAATTCGTACCCCAGAAAGACTCTGAGACACGAATAGTTTCATACGTTCCTCGGCAGGCAATATATTAAGGCCAAACATGGCCACCTGAGTCTTAGGTAAATTATTCAGTTATAATTCACTCTTAGTAATATATCACAGCGTTTGGAACAAATCAAGAGATTTTAGAATTGAGAAAAGTCAACCTTAACTCCTGGTCCAAATGTTGATGCAACTGATACGTTTTGTACGTAAGCACCCTTAACAGATGCAGGACGTAAACGAACGATTGTATCGTTGATTGTTTGTAAGTTACCAAGTAATTGGTCAACATCAAATGATACTTTACCAATTGGCACATGAACATTACCGTCACGGTCTGTACGGTATGTAACCTTACCAGACTTAGAATCAGCAACAGCCTTTTCAACATCCATAGTAACTGTACCAGTCTTAGGGTTAGGCATTAAGTTCTTAGGTCCCAATACGCGACCTAAACGACCTACTTGTCCCATCATGTCTGGTGTTGCGATTGCAACGTCAAAGTCTAACCATCCGTCTTGGATGCGTTGTACTAAGTCGTCGTCACCAACAACATCTGCACCAGCTGCTTTAGCTGCTTCAGCCTTAGCACCTTTAGCAAATACAATAACTGTTTGCTCTTTACCAGTACCGTTTGGTAAAACAACGGCACCACGAAGTTGTTGGTCAGCTTGCTTTGTGTCAACGTTCAACTTGTATACTGTTTCAACAGTAGCGTCGAACTTTGCAAAATCAATTTTCTTAACTAATTCAAGCGCTTCTTTTGGAGCATAAGCCTTAAGAGCTTCTACTTGTTTTGCAGCGTCTTGAAACTTTTTACCTTTTTTAGCCATCTGTGTGTTTTCCTCCTAGCAAATGTGGTTATAGCGGATTTTCCTCCCACTTTGATACATCCACTTTAGTGGAGTATCCGACAGTGCGTGTATTAGCCTTCGACTACGAATCCCATACTACGTGCTGTACCTTCGATCATGCGCATAGCAGCTTCAACGTCTGCAGCGTTTAGATCTTGCATTTTTGTTTCAGCGATTTCCTTAACTTGAGCAGAAGTAACTGTTGCTACTTTGTTCGTGTTAGGTTCACCAGAACCGTGTTCTACACCAGCAGCTTTCTTCAAAAGAACTGAAGCAGGTGGTGTCTTTGTAACGAAGTCGAATGAACGGTCTTCGTAAACTGTGATTACAACAGGAATTAACAAGCCAGCTTGGTCAGCTGTACGTGCGTTAAAGTCCTTTGTAAATCCCATAATATTGATACCTGCTTGTCCAAGTGCTGGTCCAACCGGTGGAGCTGGAGTTGCTTTTCCTGCAGGAATTTGCAATTTAACAATGTTTGCTACTTTCTTTGCCACGAGACATACCTCCTTAAAATAAGTCCGTGTGTGGTCACGATGAAGATTTATATTTCTTCTCCCACATTGAGTATGCAAGGCATACTACGATATAATACCACACCCGAAATGTTTGTTCAAATTAAAATCTAGTCAATTTTATCAATTTGTTCGATATCTAGTTCTGTACTAGTTTCTCGACCGAACATATCGATGTTAACTTTAACCTTCATGTTATTATTATCGACTTCAGTAATCTTACCAGTCAAACCTTCAAAAGCGCCATCGACGATCTTAACTAATTCGCCTACTTCAACTTCGATATCAGCATGACGAGCAGTCATTCCTAAGCGACGAAGAATACGTTCAACTTCATCTGGTAAAAGTGGAGTTGGTTTACTACCAGAACCATGGGAACCAATAAATCCAGTAACTCCTGGTGTATTACGAACCACGTACCAAGAATCATCAGTCATAATCATTTCAACCAAAACATAGCCAGGGAATTCATTCTTCTTAACAATCTTGTCTTCCCCATTTTTAGTTTCAACTTCTTCTTCTTCGGGAACAACTACTCGGAAAATATATTCCGCCATCCCCATTGATTTAGCACGTGAATCCAAGTTATTTTTAACTTTATTTTCATATCCAGAATATGTATGTAACACATACCAGTTTTTTTCTTCAGTTTCCAAGTTAAGCGCTCCTTTTCCAAAATAAAAAAACTCCGTAAGCACGAAGTTTCTAATCAACAAATTAAATTATAACAAAATAATCGACCTTATGCCATTATACAAATAGCTTAAGGAACAATTGAATTAGCCAATCGGGCTAAAGCTAAGAAGGCTATAAAAAATACCGATGTTGAAATAACAGTGGAAGAGTCTTTTCTTAACTGTTTAAAATTAGGCCAGTCAACTTCTCGCATCTCTTGACCAATGCTCTTAAAAAATCGAAACATTTAATACGCCTCCTATCTTGTTTCACTGTGTAAAGTGTGTTTGTTACAACGTTTACAGTACTTATTAACCTCTAAACGGTCTGTTCTTTGCGGGTTAGCTGCTACTGTGTAGTTTCTTGAACCACAAACAGTACATGCTAAAGCTACTTTCTTTTGGGACATAAAAAATCCCTCCTTATCGAAATTAAACTTTAGCATGTGCAACCCTGATTGTCAATTAAGGGCGACCATACATTTGTTCACTTAATTTTTGTTTACACCGTACTATCGCATTTTGGATCTTAATCACCTCATAACCAAGTTTTTCCGCAATTTCTTCTGGGCAATTTCCTTTAAACAACAGCACTGAAACTTCTTTTTCAAATTTTGATAACAATGATTCATATTCCGCATAACTCTCCTTAATGACTAAATTACTATGCGGTGTAATCTTAGAAATTTTCTTAGTTGCTGTTTCTAAATCACCATCAACACTTTCTATCGATTGCGCCGTCAGACCCGCTTTTCTTTTATAGGCCATCTCAAATCTTAAGATACTATAAATTCGATTAGTAAAATTAGTTCGAAAAAAAGCCCCCAAAGTAATTTTTAAATTTTCATCAAAATTAACTACCGAGTTGAAGAAAACGATGCGTCCTTCTTGCAACCAATCATCCCATTCTAGATTACGAATCGAATATCTTGTTCTTAATTTTTTAATAATTGGAATATATCGCTTAAATAGAATTTCAAAATTACTTGAATCATTGTTTTTTATTTGTTGAACTATTTCAAGCTCATCCAATTCTTCCAAACTACCTTGTTTCGCCATTACGCTTCCTCCCTGTTTCAATGGAAACGATCTTAGCAAGGTTGTTAAAATTTTCTAACCGCATTTTTCGTAAATAAAAAACGAATAATTGGCATTCCAATCATTCGTTTCTAATTTTTAAAGTTGATGTCTTGAATTATAGCCTTGGTAAATTAAAAGTCCGGCTGCTACACTTGCATTTAAACTTTGAATTTCACCAACCATCGGAATCGTTAACATTTCGTCCACATTATCCTTAGTTAGGCGGGCCATACCTTTTCCTTCGTTACCGATAATCAAACCTACCGCCCCTTTTGCATCCCAGCGGCGATAATCCGTTCCCTTCATATCAGTACCAAAAATCCAAAGTCCACGTTCTTTAAGTTCTTTAATCGCGTTAACTAAGTTGCTAACTTGGACGACAGGAACTCGTTCAATTGCTCCCGCAGAAGTTTTGGCTACGGTACTGGTTAAACCAACTGCCCGTCGTTTTGGAATAATTACTCCGTGAACGCCTGCTGCATCTGCCGTTCTTAAAATTGAACCTAAGTTATGCGGGTCTTCAATTCCATCTAAAATTAAAATGAAGGGTTCCTCTTCGCGTGCTTTAGCTAACTTGAAGATATCATCTAATTCAGCATATTCAAAGGATGCAACCGCTAATACCACCCCTTGGTGATTTTGTCCGTTCGATAATGTATCCAATTTCGACTTAGTAACTCGTTGAATTACCAGACCTTGTTTTTTTGCTTTAGCAATAATTTGTCCAATTCCATCCGATTTTAGCCCTTCTTGAATAAAAACCTTGTTAATTGAATGATCACTTTGCAAACTAGCCATTGCTGGATGGCGGCCAATGACAAAATCTGGTTGTTGCGTTTCATTTGAATTATTCAATACGTAAATTTCCTTCCTCGACTTTTTCAATACACCATTGAGCAAATTCAGCTAAACGTTCAGTTTGATTTGTCAATGACAGATATCCAACAATTGCCTCAAATCCCGTTGAAATTCGGTAAGTAAGGACTGATGTATTTTTTGCAGACGTATGACTTTTAGCATTACGCCCCTTTTTGAAAGCTTCGATTTCTTTTTCAGTAAGAAAATTTTCTGCTTCCATTGCGTTAATTAAAGCTGCTTGTGCTTTAGCAGATACATATCTGGTTGCAACGTGATGTAACCGATTAGGACGGGTAAGCCCTTGTTTAATTAGATGTCTTCTAATAAAAACTTCGTATTCCGCATCACCCAAATAAGCTAATGCAATTCCATTAATTGCTTGGTAATTAAACTCTTCACTCATCTTTTTTTCTCCAACGTGTTCCTTGTGGCGTATCCTCTAAGATAACACCCATTTCTTTTAATTGATTACGTAATCGATCACTAGTCTCAAAATCGCGGTCTGCACGAGCTTGATCGCGTTGTTTAACTAATTCATCAATTTCAGCATCATCATTTTCAATCTGTTTCAATTCAATCCCAAAAACAGCTGCCATTTTAGCATAGCTGGTTAATAATTGATTAATTTGCTCAGCATTCACGGCTGTTTTTTCACTATATACATTGATTAAGCGTGCAAACTCGTAAACAACGGTAATCCCATTTTGCGCATTAAAGTCATCATCCATCGCTGTAATAAAGTCTGTTTCTAATTGAGCAGCCTGTTCAGCAACCGTTGCGTCAGCTGCCCCTTGAGCACCTTGCAAACGATAATTCAAATTGATAAAAGCATTTTGCAGCTTTTCTAGATTGTTTTTAGCGTCTTGTAAACTTGCTTGTGTATATTGAATTGGACGTCGATATTGAGTAGTCGACATTAAGAAACGTAAGACTTGGGGATTTATTTTTTGAACTAAATCGTGCACCGTAACAAAGTTTCCCAAAGATTTACTCATCTTTTCATTATCATCACCGACTGTGACAAAACCATTATGCATCCAGTATCTAGCAAACTGTTTACCAGTTTTGGCTTCACTTTGAGCAATTTCATTTTCATGATGCGGAAATTGAAGGTCTTCTCCTCCACCATGAATATCAAAAGTATCTCCTAGATATTTGGTTGACATTACTGAACATTCAATATGCCATCCAGGGCGTCCGGTCCCCCATGGTGCTTTCCAAGCAATTTCATCACCCTTAGCTGCCTTCCACAACGCAAAATCAATTGGATCTTCTTTACGAGCTGTTTCTTCATCATCTACGTGTTGGCTCGCACCCTGTTCTAATTCATCAATATTTTGGTGCGAAAGGGCACCATACTTTGAAAACTTACGTGCCCGATAGTACACATCGCCATCTACCGCATAGGCAAAGCCCTTGTCCATCAAATCTGCAATAAATGCGATAATATCATCGATATTCTCAGTAGCCCGTGGATTAAGCGTCGCTGGTTCTACATTAACAGCTTGGACATCTTCTTTAAAAGCTCCAATATAACGATCCGCTAATTCTGGAACTGTAATACCTTGTTCACGAGCTGAATTAATCATTTTATCGTCAACATCAGTAAAATTTGAAACAAATTTCACTTCAAATCCGCGATATTCAAAATATCTCCTGATGGTATCAAAAGCGATAATACTACGCGCGTTGCCAATATGAATATAGTTGTATACTGTCGGTCCACAAACGTACATTGATACCTTATGATCCACTAAAGGCTTGAAAGTTTCTTTAGTTCTAGACATTGTATTATAAATTTTAATCATTTTTTCACTCCCTACGGGGATTTTTAGCTACCTCTAATGATAATTGAAAAGAGTATGCAACGCAAAGTGAATATAAAAAAGAAGAGCTTCAAAAAAGTTTTAGTCGCTGAGCCAAGCATCAACGTTTGGTAGCGGAGTCCATGTCTCCCACCTAACTTTATTGAAGTTCTTCTTTCATATTTAGCTTAATTCTTCAATCATTGCCCGTAAATGTTGCATTGATAATTCATAACCTAATAATTCCAAACTTTCTGGAAGTTCTGGTCCATGCATTTCATGGGTAATAGCAATTCGAATTGGCATCCAAAGTTTGCGACCCTTAATTCCAGTTTCCTTTTGAACCGCCTTAATAGCTGCCAAAATGTTAACTGTATCAAAGACTGGCAAATCACTGAATTGTTTTTCCAATGCTTTTAATACTGGAAGAGCATCATCCGTGGCCAATTCTTCTTTAGCCTCTTCATCGATATTTTCAGGACCATTAAAGAATAATTCTGTAAATTCAACAATTTGCGCTGTATAACTCATTTGACGCTTAAATAAGTTGATTAACTTACGTGCCCATTCTACCTTCATTGGTGCTGGGTTCTTTTCAATCTTACCGGCATTAATCAATTGAAGGAGTGCTGAGTGCATGATACGATCTTCATCAGCAGCTTTAACATATTGGTTGTTAATCCATTCCAATTTCTTAGCATCAAAAGCAGCAGGTGACTTACTCAAACGCTTTTCATCATACATCTTAACGAATTCACGTAGAGTAAAGATTTCACTTTCTCCCACTGGTGACCAGCCGAGCAAGATAATAAAGTTCAACATTGCTTCTGGTAGATATCCTAAACTACGATATTGTTCGATGAATTGAAGAATAGATTCATCACGTTTACTTAACTTCTTACCTGTTTCAGTATTGATAATTAAGCTCATGTGACCAAATTGGGGAGCATCCCATCCTAAAGCTTCATAAATCATCAATTGTTTAGGAGTATTTGCAACGTGGTCATCCCCACGGAAAACATGGCTAATTTCCATCATGTGATCATCAACAACTACCGCAAAGTTGTAAGTTGGCATTCCATCACGCTTTTGAATGACAAAATCGCCACCAATTGTTTCAGATTCAAATGAAATATGACCCTTAACCAAATCATCCCATTCGTAAGTAGTGTTGGTAGGCACCTTAAAACGAATTACAGGTTCAATTCCTGCTGCCTTAGCATCAGCAATTTTTTGTTCTTTTTGTTCAGGTGATAATCCAGCATATTCATCAACATAATGAGGCATTTCACCATTTGCCTTTTGCTCTTCACGTTGAGCAGCTAGTTCTTCTTCAGTCATATATGATTCATATGCTTTACCTTCAGCAACTAACTGATCAATTAGTGGTTGATATATACCTTTACGTTCAGATTGACGATATGGACCGTATTCTCCCGGTTTATCAGGACCTTCATCCCAATCCATTCCCAACCATTTTAGGTTATCGATCTGACTTTTTTCTCCGTCAGCGATATTCCGACTTTGGTCAGTATCTTCAATTCTAAGAATAAATTTACCTTTGTAATGACGAGCAAACAAATAATTAAATAAGGCTGTTCGTGCATTTCCGATATGCAGATGTCCCGTTGGACTTGGAGCATAACGTACTCGAATCTTTTGCTTTGCCAAAATTAACACCTCTCCAAAAATTATGTCACAATGTTTTCATTCTACATTGATATCAATAATAAATAAAGTCTATTCTGTCTTATCTTTGCTATGGGTAATTTCCTTAGTGGAGTGAACCGGTTTAGCAAAAATCATTCGACCCGCATCAGTTTGAATTGCACTCGTAACTACGACGTCAATTGTTTCACTGATATAAAACTTACCATCTTCCACAACAACCATCGTCCCGTCGTCCAAATAGGCAACCCCTTGTTGCCGTTCTGTACCATTCTTAACGACGTGTACTTTCATCGTTTCACCTGGAATTACTCGTGGTTTCAACGCATTAGCCAACTCGTTGATATTTAACACTTGGACATTCTGAAATTGACTAACTTTATTCAAGTTATAATCGTTCGTCACAATTACGGCGTCCTTGTCCTTAGCAAGTTGGATTAGTTTGCTATCGACTTCTTCAATTTCTTCATAATCGCCATCGTACATTTCAATTGGCATAATCTTTTCATTTTGAAGCTTGTTTAAGAAGTCTAAGCCTCGGCGTCCACGCACCCGCTTAATGCTATCAGCAGAATCGGCAATGTATTGTAGTTCGTATAAGACAAAGTTAGGAACTAATAAAGTTCCCTCTAACAATCCAGTTTTTACTAAATCGTATACTCGCCCATCAATTAAGATATTAGTATCTAAAATCTTGTAGTGATGGTAATTTTCACCTGCTCGACGCTCCAACACTTGATCTTGATTATTTAAATCACGTTTGCGAACTTGGAATAATTTTTTCCACTCGTTTAGCCGAGTTGTTCCAATTCGAAAACCTAAATAACCCAAAATCAACATTAAAATTAATGGAATCATCGTATTAATAAAGAAGACATCTGATCGATAAAATAAAGTGGAAATTAAAATAGCAATGACCAATCCAATGACCGTTCCAACACCACTAGTAATTAAATAGATTGGCGAAGATTTAGTTAACATTTTTTCTGCTTGTCTCATTAAACTCAATACATAACCAGCCAAAAAGATAGATAGAACCCAGAAAATAATTGCACCAATAACAAAGCCCGTTACGCGATTGTTTAATAAAATAAACTTATCCAAATTTGATAACGACCAAACAACTGGTAGATACGACATTCCTAAAGTACCACCAGCTAAAGCAAACACCGCTTGGACAATTCGTTTTTTAATATTTTTCATTTTAATTCACCTCCTTTCTAATTAAACGCCTTCCGAATTGCGTCCGTAATCGTTGTTACTCCTACTACTTCAATCCCTTTAGGTGGATTCCAACCCTTCAAATTATTCTTAGGAATTAAAATTCGTTGAAAACCTAGTTTTTGAGCTTCGGCAACCCGTTGTTCAATCCGATTAACCCGTCGGATTTCACCAGTTAAACCAATTTCGCCAACAAAGCTATCAGTCGGTCTCGTCCCTTGATTCTTAAAACTCGATACAATACTCATCGCAATTGCCAAATCAATTGCTGGCTCATCCAATTTCACTCCGCCAGCAGCCTTTAAGTAGGCGTCTTGGTTCTGCAACGTTAAATTAGCCCTTTTTTCTAAAACTGCCATAATCAATGAGACTCGGTTACGATCCAACCCGCTAGCAGTCCGCTGAGCATTCCCAAAAATGGTAGGCGTAATCAAAGCTTGAATTTCGACCAAAATTGGTCGAGTACCTTCCATCGAAACCACAATAGCGGAACCGTTAGCATCTTGCAGGCGTTCCTCTAAAAAGATTTCCGAAGGATTGGCTACTTCTCGAAGCCCTTCCTCTCGCATTTCGAAAATTCCCAATTCATTCGTAGAACCAAATCGATTTTTAACCGCTCGTAAAATTCGATACGTATGATGCAAATCGCCTTCAAAATAAAGTACTGTATCAACCATATGTTCTAAAATTTTAGGACCAGCAATGGCTCCGCCTTTAGTTACATGACCAACAATAAAAATAGTAATGTTATTTGTTTTAGCAATCTGCATTAATTCGGCTGTAATTTCTCGAATTTGCGATACACTACCTACTGCTGAATCAATGTCGGGCTCTTGCATGGTTTGAACAGAATCAATAATTACATACTGAGGATGTAGTTCCTCAATGACCGCACGAATATTGGACATATCAGTTTCAGGGTACAAGTAAAAACGTTCACTGTTAACCTGTAAACGTTCGGCGCGCATCTTGATCTGTGAAGCACTTTCTTCCCCAGACACGTATAAAACATCTCGATCAGTAGCAGCTAATTGCCCAGATAGTTGTAACAACAGGGTCGACTTTCCAATTCCTGGATCTCCACCAATTAGAACTAGTGAGCCATCCACTACTCCACCACCGAGCACTCGGTTCAGTTCTTCCATCCCTGTTTTAACCCGCGGTTCTTCGTGCATTTTAACTTCTGAAATTAGTTGTGGTTTACTACTTTTACCCTCAAAACTAACGCGACTCTTACGTTCATTTTTAGGTTCACTAATCCGCTCTTCAACCAGAGTGTTCCATCTTCCACAATTAGGACAACGTCCTAAGAATTTAGGTGAAACATACCCACATTCTGAACACAAAAACTGTGTTTTTACTTTAGCCAAGCTTTAAATTCCCCCTCAACTTTAAATTCGTACAATTAGGATAGCATTTATTTCTATAATTTAATCAAAATTAGTTTGACCTTTATTGATTTTTAATGACTACTTAGTCGAACCAAACCCACCAGTTCGCTTTTGTTCTGAGGCCGTTTCGTTGTCAGCTACTAAATATTTCATAAAAATTCCCTGACCAATTCGTTCGCCCTTTTTGATTTTTACATCTGTAATTCCATAATTTACAAGTTGGAGAAAAATAGCCCCTTCATTGCTTTCATTATTGTAGTAGTCCGCGTCCACAATTCCTACCCCATTAGGTAAAATTAAACTACGTTTTAGAGGGTTACTAGAACGATTGGCCAACATTAAATACTCATCATCTTCCATATATGCTTTAATACCCGTTGGTACTAAATATGGTTTTAATTCTGCTCGAGCCGCATCTAATACTTCGTCTGTTACATTTTCTTGATGACGTAGGGCCCACAAAACCTTCACAAAATTCAATTTCCAAATACTTGGTAACACAAAATCTTCTGCCGCTTCAAAGTCATATCCAGCGGCTGCTTTTGTTTGTCGTTGGGGTAAATGTAATCCTTGATTTTGATACTTACTAATAATTTCAAATCCTCTACTCATTACGGTTTCCCTCCTAATAATCATTTATTTTATTATCCTTTTATTGACCCACTTTGTAAACGGAAATCTGTTGAAGCAATTGACTTTATGCGCTTTCTTGGCGACAATGATTATTGTAGGAAAAGGAGGCTTATGTATGGAAAGAAATATCGAAGCAAACCGTCTTTTTTGGACTAATTCCGAAGGTGTGCAAGTAGGACATGTACTCTATTCTAAAATTCCCGATCTTGATACTTTAATCTGTGAAGAAGTCTTTGTTAATCCTGAAGTTCGAGGGCAAGGCTGGGGTGGCAAATTGATGAAAGACTTCATTAATTTTGCAATTGAAAATAACCAGAAAATTTATCCTCTTTGTCCCTTTGCAAGAAAATATTTTCTCAACCATCCGGAACTTTCCGAATGGAACATGCACGACCAAATTACAGCAACTAAAATACAAAGCTTAGTAAGTCGAAAGGAAGATTAAGAAATGGATCAAAACGAATTAAAAAAACTAGTTGGCGAAGAAGCCGTTAAATTTATTGAAGATGGGATGACTGTGGGTTTAGGTACCGGTTCTACTGTTAAATTTATGGTGGACGCTCTTGGTGAACGCGTTAAAAATGAAAATTTAAATATCGTTGGGGTCCCAACTTCCGATCGTACAGCTGAACAAGCCCGTTCATTGGGCATTAATGTTAAATCTGTTGACGAGGTTGATCATATTGATTTAACCATTGATGGAGCTGATGAAATCAGTTCTGACTTCCAAGGTATCAAAGGTGGCGGTGCCGCTCACTTGTTTGAAAAAATTGTTGCCACAAACTCAAAAAAAGTAATGTGGATTGTAGATGAATCTAAAATGGTTGATCACTTAGGGGCCTTCCCACTCCCTCTAGAAGTAATTCCATATGGTAGCAAACAAGTCTTCAAGAAGCTTGAAAAAGAAGGCCTTCATCCTGAATTTAGGAAAAATGATGCTGGCGAATATGTTTTAACCGATTCTAAAAACTACGTAATTGATCTTCATCTTGGTGAAATTAAACACCCGCATCAATTAGCAGATTATCTAATCAAACAAGTTGGTATTGTAGAACAAGGATTGTTCCTTGACATGGTTAATACTGTCATTGTTGGACGCCAAAATGGTCCAGAAGTTTTGACTGCTCGACCATAATTCTAATCATTTACTAATTTTTTTAATTAGCGTATAATCATCACCAATATTAGGATGGAGTTGAAGATATTGAGTAAAGAAATTTCACAAAATTTAATTGACCGTTTTAAACAAGAATATAACGGTCGTAAAGAAGCTAAAGTTATTGAACGCACAGTTACTAAAAATGGAATTCTTAATTCCAGTCGTAACCTTGCAGCTGATGTTCAAAGCACACCCGTTTTTTCAATTGATTTAGATACCGGTGATGTTGCGAATCAGAAACAAAGTGGTCGTTGTTGGATGTTTGCCGCTTTGAATACTATGCGTCATGACATGAAAAACCAATTCAAAGTTCCTGGCAATTTTGAATTATCCCAAAATTATACTTTTTTCTGGGATAAGTTTGAAAAATCAAATTGGTTCTACGAAAATATCATTAATACGGCCGAGCTTGATACTGATGACCGTAAAGTGGCCTTCTTATTAAATGAACCTCAAGGTGATGGTGGCCAATGGGATATGCTCTGCGCATTAATTGAAAAATACGGTGTAGTTCCTCAATCGGCCTACCCTGAAACTTATAATAGTTCAAAATCTCGTGAATTTGACACATTGCTAAATGAAAAGTTACGCAAAGATGCAGTTACATTACGTAATTTAGTTAATTCAGGAGCAAGTCGTACAGACATTGATGAACGTAAGCAACAAATGCTTAGTGAAGTCTATCGCATGGCTTCTTACAGTTTCGGAGAACCACCTGTTCAATTCGATTGGGAATATCGTGACGCCGATCAAAATTATCATCGTGAAGCAGGTATTACGCCTAAAGCATTTTATGATAAGTATGTAGGTTGGAACCTTTCCGAATATATTTCCATCATTAATGCGCCAACTGCTGACAAACCTTACAACCAAACATATACAATTGATATGCTTGGCAATGTCGTAAATGGACGCCAAGTTAAACATCTAAACCTTGCTATGGACGACTTCAAGCAGGCGGCCATCAACCAACTTAAAGCTGGACAATCAGTGTGGTTTGGTTGCGATGTTGGTCAACACTCTGAGGCTCGTGAAAAGGGACTTTTGGACCTAGATGTTTTTGCTGAAGATGAGTTGTTTGATATCGATCTTTCAATGTCTAAAGCTGAACGTTTAGACTACAAAGAGAGTTTAATGACTCACGCTATGGTACTTACTGGTGTCGATCTTGTCGCTGGTCAACCAACTAAATGGAAAGTTGAAAATAGTTGGGGTAAAAAAGTCGGTGAAAAAGGCTATATGGTAATGTCCGATGCTTGGATGGACGAATACTGTTACCAAGTAGTTGTTCAAAAACAATTCTTAACCGAAGCGCAACGTCAAGCGCAGGCTCAAACACCTACCGTCTTGAAACCTTGGGACCCAATGGGATCTTTGGCTTATCAAGATTAATAAATAATTTTATCAATAAAAAAGCGACTAGCTGTGGACCAAATGAAAATCGGTCCTTAACTAGTCGCTTTTTTACTACTCCATATTTGAAAAGGGATGCGGATCGTTATCAATAATTTCCACACTATTACCTTGTTTTTGCAGACGTTCGACCTTATCCTTACCCCAATTTGACATTGCTAATAAAATATTTCTTAGACTTTTTCCCTCTTTGGTTAAAGAATATTCAACCTTTGGCGGTACCTGGTTGTACACCTTACGTTGAACAATATTGTCGGCTTCTAGTTCGCGCAATTGCCTAGTTAATACTCTTTGTGAAACATCCGGCATTAACTGACATAACTCTCCCGTTCTTAGAGTACGACCTCCTAGATGACATAGAATGACGGGTTTCCATTTTCCTCCTATTACATCTAAAGTTGCTTCAACTGCTACATGATATATTTTTTCAGGCATCTAACCAAACCTCCTACTGGGTAATTTTAGCACGTCCTTTTGGAACGACAGCATTTTCTAAAACTATTTCTGACGTTTATTTTCAAATTTATTTTCTACCAACATCATTAAAACTGCTAATGCAACCATAGCTGCTGCTAGTAGCATTGTGCTTCTTAAGCCATAAGTATCAAGTGCAACTCCTCCTAAGAAAGACCCACCTACAATGCCAAAACTAAAAGCAGAAATATTCAAGGATGAGGCAACATCAACTGCTTTAGATGAATAACTTTTAGCTAAAATTAAAATATACGACTGTAGAACGGGAACGCTCATAAAAGCAACTAAACCTAAGAGCACGATATTTAAAGTACTTAAATATATATTAGTAACTGTAAAATAAAAAGCAAATAAAGCTAACCCTTGAACGATGAAGATCCCGAATAAAGCGTTAATCGGTTTAGCATTTCCTAGTTTACCACCAAGCGTATTTCCAATTGCGATAGCTATACCATAAATCACTAAGAATAAACTAACTTGATTCGCAGGGACATGGGTTATCTTTTGCAAAATTGATGATAAATACGTGAAGGTTGCAAAAGTACCACCATATCCTAAGATGGTAATTAGGAGCGTTAATAAAACATGTGGATGCAAAATCAACTTTACTTGATCTGCTATGCTGGATATTTCTACATTCTTTCTAGCTTGTTTAGGTAAAGCTACTCGATTTAAAATCCATGCTACTATTCCTAAAGTCGCAATCGCCAAAAAAGGTATCCGCCATCCCCAATAAGTACTAACCGCCGTCCCCAATGGAGCACCCAGTGCTGTCGCAATTGTGAAACCCGTAAAAATATAAGCAATTGCACTCGCTTGTCTGGATTCATCAACTAATTCGGCGGCTATTGTCGAACTGAGCGCAAACAATAACCCATGTGAAGCACCAGCTATTAACCTACCGAAAATGACTTCTCCAAAATTGGTAGCAAATCCAATAATTAAGTGACCGATTATAAAAATAATAATAGCCCCTAAAATAGTTCCTTTCCGCTGAAATTTAGCAGTTAAAATTGTTAAAATTGGAGCGCCTAATGCTACTCCTAAAGCATAAATAGTAGTTATTAGTCCGGCTGTTGAAGTCGTAATCATAAAACTTTTTGAAATCGCTGGTAGTACCCCCACGCTAATAAATTCTGTGACACCAACCGCAAAAAATATTACTGCCAAAGCAAATAAAGCAAAATTAGCTTTAGATTTTTGATTAATCATTATCTCACCTCATATTTTCTCTCTCAAACGATATAGATAATATAAGTGAATTATGACATTTATAGAAGTACGCACAATTTTGTCGCATAGAGACAAAATTGTCCCATTTTACTGAAATCAATACTTTATGCATAAAAAAAGAGCCTAAATAATTAGGCTTCTTTCAAGATAATTTTATTTTGGATAGATAAATCCGATTTTAATTCGTAAATGATGGGTTCTCCATTTTCAACTTCGACTCCATCAATACCCTGGTCAGAAATGTTCTCCAAATATTTAATTAATGCTCGCAAAGAACTTCCATGTGCGACTACCAATTGATTTTGTCCTTCCATTAATCTAGGAGCAATTTGATCAATCCAGTATGGTAGCAAGCGATTATAAGCCATATGTAAACTTTCACCCAGTGGTTCATTCAAAATTCCATTAACCGCATATCGTCGATCATCATCGGGATGCTCTAGCAGGGGTGGTACTGCATCAAAACTCCGACGCCATAAAGCAACCTGCTCCTTACCATAAATTTGGCGGGTCTCATCCTTATTTTGTCCCCTTAAAGCCCCATAATGGCGTTCATTTAATCGCCAAGTCTTATTAATCGGTAACCAATTTTGATTAAGATCATCTAAAACGATATTAGCAGTCACAATCGCGCGCTTCAGCATTGAAGTGTGAACCATATCAAAATTAATTCCTAATTTAGCAATTAATTTTCCTGCTCGTTGTGCTTGCTTAATACCAAGCGGAGTAAGCGGAACATCCGACCACCCTGTATAAATATTATCACGATTGGCGGTACTTTCCCCATGCCTAATTAAAACTAATTTAGCCAATTCTTTTCTCTCCCTGCTCAATATTAATTCAATCTTATCGTTCAACTCTACTTCATTGTTATTCATTTTCTAACTAGTTGCAAGTCTTAATCCCATTAAAACTTTTTACATGAAGATACTAAAAAACTGTGGTCCACATTACGAACCACAGTTTAGTTTTAATTCCAATGATTAAATTCTAATCAACATACTTCCATAGTCCAGACCCGCACCAAACCCAGTCATTAAAACAGTTTTAGGATTAGGATCTTTTTCTTGGAGTTGAGCCAATGCCATTGGAATTCCAGCTGATGAAGTATTTCCATATTGTTCAACATTCGTAACAAATTTTTCCATTGGAATGTTAATCGTTTCAGAAATCTTTTCAATAATTCTTAAGTTAGCTTGATGACAGATTACGTAATCAACCTTATCATGTAAATCATTTCGATTTAAAATTTCTACCATTTGAGGAGGAACTACTCCGGTAGCAAAACTAAAAACATCTCGTCCACTTTGGAAAAAAGCGTCGATTGTTGGAAAGTTATTAGCTTTCACAGCCGTTAAAGCCGGAATTCGGCCGCTATGAATATACTCATTTTTTTCCGCTAAGGTGGCTAATTCTTCGTCAATAAAGAAATCTTCTGTGTTATGCGCATCAGCAGAAATAATTACACCACCCGCTCCGTCACCAAAAAATACTGCGGAGGTCCGATCTTTAAAATCCATCATTTTAGAATTGGTTTCCGCACTAATCACCATCGCGTTTCGGTAACGTCCAGAACGCATAAATTTTTCAGCCGTACTTAGCCCAAAAACAAATCCAGCACAAGCAGCCGATATATCAAAAGCAATAGCATTTTTGGCACCTAACTTAGCTTGCACAATGGTTGCAGTAGCCGGAGTTAAAGCGTCTGGCGTAATCGTTGAAAGAATAATAACATCGATTTGATCAGCCGTTAAACCACTTTCGTTTAATAATTTTTGTCCCACTTCGACTGCTAAGCTTGATGTATTCTCTTCGCCCATGGCATAATGACGAGTTTGAATTCCTGTGTGGGATTGAATCCACTCATCATTTGTATCCATAATTTTGGATAACTCATCGTTATCAACCACCCGTTCGGGTACATAATGTGCTGTAGATAAAATTTTTAAACTCATTTTAAGCTTCTTCCTCACTTTGTTTATCATTCTATTCTACCAGTAAAATATTATTTGTGAAAATAGTGTGCGTGACAGATCACATCTAACAAACGTTTTCATTGTTGTAACAATCGGATTAATTAAGTTCTTATAATTATATTAAGAAATCTAATGGATCTCATGTAGAAAACTTGCCTTTTAATCGTTAAATAATTATGCTTAATTAATAAGACAATGGAACAATACTGGAGGAATATTAATGTTTAATTTTTCAATTAGCTGGCTTATTTTTTGGATGAAAGGTCGCGTCGAAGTGGACAACCAATCTGTTCGTAGTCGCATCCCTCGTCTATTACTATGGGTTTTCCCTTATGGTCTAATTTCTAAAGACATTGCACTAAGTGATATTAAATCTACCAGCATCAAAGGTAAAAATCAGTTTTTCCCGCTACTACTTGGTTTAATTTTAATTGTTTTAGGAGCTTTAAGTGCCATGAATAAAGGCTTAGCAATCGGAATTTTAGCCATCATTATCGGTTTAATTCTAGGTATTGCCGGATTCAAGGCCCGTTTAACAATCGAAACTGCCACTGGTCGTTTTAACATTGACGTTCCTGCTTCTCAAAAAGAAGCTTTGTTTAAAATAGAACGAGAAATTCAAAATCGTCAAAAACAACCCGAACCAAAGATTAAAGAAAATCAGGTACTTGAGGAACTTTAACATTTATTTGGACCATAAAAATAACCCATAACTATTAAAGTTGTGGGTTATTTTTTATTATAAATTATTTTTATCTAACATTTTTATCAAATCTTTACGGCTATCATTAGGAATTTTCTGAGCATACACTGTTAATCCACGTTCGTGTAGGGTTCGGATTGTAGCAATCTCTTCTTTACCAACCGCAATCGCATCTGTTAGCATCGTCATATCTACGGCGTATGCCAAACTGCCCACATCAATCCCTAAATCAGAGACATCGATACCGCCATCAACCAGCTTCAACATATCTTGTAGGGTTTCCGTTAAAAGTAACACTTTAAAAGAATCAAATTGCGAATCTTGATAAATTCGAATCATTTTTTCAACCGTAATCACGTTTACTAATATTCCAGGAGGCGCAGCTTGAGTAATCAACGTTTTACGTAAATTATCTTCTGCAACGCTATCTGAAACGACTAAAATCCGATTAGGTTTAACCTTTTTAGCCCAAGCAGTCGCTACTTGCCCATGCAAGAGCCGACTATCGACACGAGCCAGTAGAATGTCCATCGTCATATCACCGTGTCCTCCAAAATTAAGATTAGTTTTAATCTACCTCACTTAGGATTGTATCATTTTTTTCTTGCCATGTTTCCAACAATTTATAAACATAAAATTCTTCACTTGGAGTCATTTCAATTTGAATCCTTCTCAAATACTTATCATCCGCTTTTTGTATCAATTTAAACCACACTTCATCCTGAACCGCAGCCAATTCTTCCGGTGCTGTTTCCATCGGATTATTGGTAAGCATTCTTTCCACTGCTCCCGCAATATGCATAATTAAATTGATGCGGAAGGATTCACTAAATTCCACTTTCTTAGTTTCTGCCAAGTAATCCACATAATTCCATAAAATATCCGTGAACTTATCCGCATTCAAGAAAACAAAGTACTGTGATAAATATTGACGACAAACGCTACGCGTCAATTTAGAGTCTTGTTCATCAAGCACCCATGATACTTCGCTACGTTCTGCCAACTGTCGAACGAACTTTTCTCCTCCACCCTGTAAAAGTGTTTGAAGAGGCATAAATGGTACTCCAATTTGTGGATTCATTACTCCAGTCGCTGCGACAATCGTATATTTGGTGTTAATTTGTTGGATATGATCTTGCATGTTTACTATGGAGATCGGAAAAACTTTGATATCCTCAATTAAATTTTGAACTAAGAGTTGATCTAGTAAATCTTTAATTTTTTTGGCGGTTCCTTCACCTGTGGAGCATACCGCAACGATCGCTTTGGGTTTCCCAGAAATCATGGATAGATCTTCTGCTCTTTCTTCAACGTTACTTTCATCCGCAATTGCAACTCTGGAGTATCCGTGAAATTCACGTAGTTCAGCATAAATATCGTTCAAATCACTATCGATAAAAGAAGCTTTTCTGGTCGCTTCCAAGACCATCGCCGTCGTTACCATATCAATAACTTTAACCGGAATTTGAGTTTCTTCCGTGATTTTAGATCCAAAGGTACTTAGGGATCCCATATCAACTAGTAGAAGTACTCCTTCCCCCTGGTTAGCAGCTCGGACTCGCTCCACAATCCCCTTATACGCCGTTTGCGGATTCATGTCGAGCGGCATATCAAAAGCTTGAATCGAGTTGTCAGATAATAATTGAGAGACGACTTGTGTCATAGAACTAGCTGTACTACTTCCATGAGCTGCCACCACAATACCGACTTGACCATTACTAGTTGGGACCGTTCTTAGTGAAATTAAAAGGACTGCTAAATAGTAACTCTCTGATTCAGGAATTGGCATTCCATACCGCTGTTCTAGCATTTCCTTAATCGATTTAGCAACCGCCAACTCTTCTGGATAATCCTTAACCATTGCAACTAAATCATTGCCCATCAACCGCATCGGTTTTCCAGATTGAATTCGTTTAATAAATGAACTAATATGCAAACTCATTGCATATATAAAGTTCTCTTTAAAATGATAATCTAATTGATTTTCAATCTTAGGCTGAACCTGTTTAGCAAAATCAATAATCCCTTTATCCACAATTTCAGCTAGTTTACTTTCTGCTTGACGAGTGTCTGATTCATTCTTATAGAAAGATTTTAAATGTAGGTTAATATCCGTAGTAATAAAATTATTGATATTTTCTTGGTCAAGACCCTCTTCACGTAACATCATCGCTTTATCGCCAATGATTTCATACAAATTATAGGGCAGTTCATAGCTATCTTTACGGCTAACGGGAGTTGCATAAGTTGATCCCGGTTTAATTACCATGTAGGGTTCTAGTAACTTCGAAATTGCCCCAAGTTCAGCCCGGTTAGAGGCTAAATTTAGTAATCCATCCTTAATATTTGACGGCAAATCATCCGCTGTAATCATGATTTCGCCTTCATTCTCGATATTGTTCAAAAATCCCTTAGCGCACACTAATTGAATATTAGATTTTAATTGACCCACATTTCCATACGTAACACTACCTAATAAAGCTTGGACAACATCTTCGGTTAATGTAATTTCTTTGTTAGTTCGGTTGGCTTCAATTGTTACCAATGAACGTAGAAGGTCAATTCGTTCTTCCGGACTACGTTTATTAAATGCCGGAAGTTGAATGGTAATTGGAATTCGACGAACAAAAGTCTGTAGCAATGAACTTTCTGGATCTTCCGTTGTAGCACAAACTAAGCGAACGTCGGCATGATGGTTCTTGGAAGTTTCCCCCAACCGATTATAAGTACCATGATCCATAAAATAGAAAATCATTTCTTGACCTTCTGGTGGAAGTCGATGAACTTCATCCAAGAAGAGCATCCCACCATCGGCCTCTTGAATCAAGCCATCTTGCTCATCATTTGCCCCTGTAAATGCACCTTGAATGTAACCAAATAGATGGGACATCAATAATTCCGGATTGTGTGCATAATCAGCACAATTAAAGGTTACCAACTGTTGCTGACGATCAATTAAACCCTTGGTTTGGGCAAATTCAAACATCGCATTGGCAAAGTATGTTTTACCAGAACCAGTCGGGCCAATAATTAATGTGTTCAGTCCTCTTGGTGGATACAACATGGCTGCCTTGGCTTGTTCAATTTGGTTGTGCATGCTTCGACTCTTGCCAATCATTCGATCAAAAATATTAGTATTTTTATTTAAAGTAACCGGTCGAGTGGGTTCTTCAAGGGTACCTGCTAATTTCTTCTTCCCCAGGTCCATTCCACTAATACCATCTTCAATGTGATAGCTAGATGGATCTTGACTGGATTGTTTGGGAAGTTGTCCTTCTTTTGTCAAAGGTCGACAATAACGTACAGGCCGTCCACTAATCTTGGATAACTTATTCTTACGAACTAATTCATTTAGTTCCTTGCTAACATTGCTTCGAGCAATGTTCAAGTTCTCTGCGATTAAACTCGTCGTTAACGCAGCTTGCTCCTTTAATTCCGTATCGGAAACATTTTGCGTATTTTCAATAACATATTCATAAATTCTATCTTGTCTTTTCATTTTCTCACCGCAATCTGTATTAATACACTAATTAATACAATACAGTTTAACACAGTTTCAAAACAAACGCTTTCAAACAAAAAACTATGCTAAAAAACTCATCTTTCCGTCCCTCGTCCAAATATTTTTTAGACTTGCTTTAATCAGGTCGTCTCAAATCGCTTTTTAGCATAGTTTCAAATGATTATTTAATTATTATTTAGCTTTACGCTTGAAAATGCTCATTACTCCTCGTTTGATTACGTCCCAAACCCCTAACGAACGTACCATGCGGTCAGCATCAACATGTTTTCTAATTTCTCTTAAAACTTCATGGGTTTTTTTAGAAGCGAAACTATAGGTTCCACTTCGTTTAGTTTTAATGGCAAATCTTGGAATCCATCTACCCCCAAAGACCAAGGAAGCAATCACTGTATCAACTTCTTCCCAAGGAATTTGAATGAAGTTTTCAACATTACGATTGTCAAAAAATTCAAAACCGTGATCGCCAATCATAATTTTTCCGTAATCACCCATCCCCAAAAATGAGGTAGCATCGATTACCAAATCTGCTTTTGTATTAATTGATTGAGCCATTCAAATTACTCCATTCTTCTTTTTATCCAATTATAATACTTAAGGTACATTTCACCAAAAATTTTAATAAAAAAAGCCTAGGCCATAGCCCAGACTTAATTTAAGTTTATTACATAACGTGGAGTACGTGAAGTACAACACCAACGATGAATAAACCAAAGATAACAACGATAGGAGAAACACCCTTCTTAAGTAACCACATGCAAAGAAGTGTTAGAAGTAATCCAGCAAGTCCTGGAATTAATTGATCCAAGTTATCTTGCAATGTTGTAACTTTTTCTGGAGTTAATGAAAGACCAGCAGCTTGTTGTTGCAATGCTTCTTGAATTCCTTTAGCACCACTTGGAAGGTTTGCCCAGTCGATGTAAGCACCTTTACTTTGTTTAACAGTTGAAACAACTGGTGTGAACTTAACAGTAACCCAACGGTTAATCAATGAACCAAGGATAAACATACCCAAGATTGAAGCACCTTTAGTAACGTCTTGTAGTAAACCACCAGACATGTCTTCTGTAATCTTTGAACCAGCTTTATAACCAAATTCTTGTGTATACCATGTGAATCCCATACGAATAGCATTCCAAAGTACGAAGTAAAGAATTGGTCCAAGGATGTTACCACCCAAAGCAAGTGAAGCAGCTAAAGCACCAATAATTGGCTTAACTGTAAACCAGAATACCGGATCACCAACACCGGCAAGAGGTCCCATCATACCAACTTTAACCCCTTGAATCGCAACGTCATCAATAGGAGCACCATTAGCACGTTCTTCTTCAAGAGACATTGTTACACCAAGGATAGGTGCAGCTAAGTATGGATGAGTATTAAAGAATTCCATGTGACGTGTCAAAGCTGCGGCACGGTCTTCTTTTGTCTTGTATAACTTTTTAAGAGCTGGGATTAATGTATATGCCCAACCACCATTTTGCATACGTTCGTAGTTCCATGAACCTTGAAGGAATGTTGAACGTAACCAAACATGAATACGATCTTTTTTAGTTAATTGAACTTTTTCTTGCATTTTCTGTTGGCCTCCTTTTAGTATTTATCAATTATATCGCCGAGCGGATCACCGGAACCTGAGTTGCCTCCGTTACTTGAACCACCCATTTTTGAAAGGGTTAAGTAGATAAGAGCCAAAGCAATACCGATTGTACCTAAAGCGATAAGTGTCAAATCAGGGATAGTTGCTAAAACGAAACCAAGCGCGAAGAAAGGCCAAACTTCTTTAGTAGCCATCATGTTGATAACCATTGCATAACCAACGGCAACAACCATACCACCACCAACTGATAGACCGTCTGTCAACCAAGCAGGCATAGCAGCAAGTAAACTACGTACGGGACCAGCACCGATTGCAAGAATCAATCCAGCTGGGATAGCGATACGTAAACCTTGCATACAGATAGCAACATAGTGCCATGCTTCAAGTTTACCGAAGCTACCTTCTTTAGCAGCAGCATCCATAACGTGAACGATAAGAGTTGCAAGTGTACGAGCAATGATTGTTAATAATAGTCCAGCTACAGCTAAAGGAACAGCAAGAGCGATAGCTGATGAAACACCAGCTTTACCTTGGCCACCTAAAACTAAAATAATAGCAGAAGCTACAGAAGCCAAAGCAGCATCAGGAGCTACAGCAGCCCCAACGTTAGCCCAACCAAGAGCGATCATTTGAAGTGAACCACCTAAGATAAGGCAAGGTACTAAGTTACCAGTTACTAAGCCGATTAAAGTACATGCGATTACTGGTTGATGGAAATGGAATTGATCCAAGATACCTTCCACACCAGCTAAAAACGCTACGATAACGACTAAAATCATTTGAATTGCATTCAATGCCATGATTATTAATCCTCCGTTATAATTAAATTATTTTTTTGCGTTAAGCTCATCTTGAGCTTTCTTCATAATTGCATCCATATTGTCTTTTGAATCGGTTGGAACTTTACGAACATCAAGTTCAACGTTCATGTCTTCCAACTTCTTGTAAGTATCAATATCATTTTGGTCAAAAGCCAATACCTTATTAGGTTGAACTTTACCAGGTGAATGTGCCATTGAACCAACGTTTAATGACTTAAGTGGAACGCCACCTTCGATTGCTCTCAAAGCATCTTGTGGTGTTTCAAATAATAGCATGGCACGGGTTCCACCAAAATGTTGATCATCCTTAGCAAGTTTAATCATTTGATCAATAGGAACGATATGAGCCTTAACTCCTGATGGAGCAGCTTGCTTGATCATTGAAGAACGAAGTTCATCTTTAGCAACGTTATCAGAAACAACGATGATTCGATCTGGTTTAGTCGTCTTTGTCCAAGCTGTAGCAACTTGTCCATGAAGTAAACGAGTATCGATACGAGCTAAGACATAATCGAAGTGTCCTGGACGACCAGAAGCAACTTGTGCGCTTTCTGCTGCCTTTGGAGCTTCTTCTGGTTGAAGAGCTTCGGGACGAACCTTAACCCCTTCTTTAGCAGTTTCAATGATATGAGCAGCAATTTCTTGTGCTGATTCCATTGATAAACGTGAAGCATAAGCTTCGATTAGCATTGGCAAGTTCAAACCGGCAACGATTGCCCATTTGTCCTTGTGTTCTTCAAACAAGTTGTTAACTTGATTAAATGGAGTGCCTCCCCATAGGTCGACTAAGAATAATACTTCGTCTTGGTTACTAAAAGAAGCAACTGCTTCTTGAAGTTTTGCTCTGATATCGTCAGGGCCTTCACTTGGCATTAATGTAACAGCTTTAACGTCTTCTTGTTCACCGAAGATCATTGAACCTGATTGCAAAATACCTTTAGCAAATTCGCCGTGACTAGCAATGATAATTCCAACCATCTGTCTGTATACCTCCCATATTATATTGTTACAGCTTAATCAAAAAATAAATAAAATAAGTTCTAAAACCTGTAACTTAAATCTAAATTGAACGTTTATTCGTTTGGAAACCAACTTAAATTAAAATTTTCAAAAAACGCTTTCAATTATCTAGGATAAAAGATGGGACTGATTAATCCCATCGTGTTTTTCAAAGTTTAAGTTTTAATTTAAAATGGCTTCTCCTCAGATAAACATCCATCCATCAAAGTGGTTAAACCCGCTTCGATGTGCGAAACACATTGATAATTCAACATATTTTGCATTCACCTATATATAAGCAAATACCGTGCCAAAATACACTAATGATTAAATACCGTAGAATCAGCATTCTTATTAATACACATCGATACTAATACACTAATTGTGTATTAAAAAGTGTGTCAATATTGAAACAGTTCTTAGAAACACAAAAAGGACTCCTATTTCTAGGAGTCCTTTTTTATTGATGCGGCCAAGAGGGTTCGAACCTCCACCCGAGTAAATTCGGACAGGATCCTTAATCCTGCGCGTCTGCCAGTTCCGCCATGGCCGCAAAAGCTTACTAGATAATAGTATCAAATCTACCTACTGCTAGCAAGACTTTTTTTACGTTTTATTTTAAAAAATCTAATTTATAATAATTTGAGTCGTCCGCGACACTTGCTACACACATACTTGCGTGTATTAATCCGCCTTTGTCGGGGGTATTGTAATCCACAACCTTGGCATTGATATAGTAACTTGGGAGGAGTTCGCCGACGCTTAGAGGTGGTTGGAGCATACCTTAATCCTCCCACCGCTCGTAACAACTGCTGAAAATGTGGGTTTCGATGATCTGGTTTCTCGTTTAACATATGCACAAAATAATGCACTAGTTCATGTTTAATAACCCCGATCAAGGTCGCTTCATCGAATTCTTCCAGCATCAACGGATTAATATCAATATGATGATCATTTAGATGATAGCGACCACCAGTGGTTTTTAAACGTTGATTAAAGACCACCTTATACGGAAAACTTTTGCCAAAGGACTCTTGAGCAATGCGTTGAGTTAATTGTTGCAATTCTAAATCTGTCATTTTAATCCTTAGGAATCATTGTTAATTGAATTCGGTGGCGTTCAACGTCTACACTTTCAACCCAAACTTTAACAATATCCCCGACCGCAACCACATCGCTGGGTTGCTTTACAAAACCTTTCTTTAGTTTTGAGATGTGGACTAAACCGTCCTGTTTAACCCCAATATCTACAAATGCTCCGAAATCAATTACATTTCGTACTGTCCCTTGAAGTTCCATCCCTGGTTTAAGGTCCTCTAGCGTTAGAACATCTGATCGAAGTAATGGCGCCGGCATTTCATCTCGCAAATCACGTCCCGGTTTCTGTAATTCGGCGATAATATCAGCTAAAGTTTCCCAGCCAACGTTAAGCTGTTCAGCGACTGCTTTAACCTGCACTCCCTGTAGTTTTTCGTTAACTTCCGCTTTACCAATGTCTTGCAATTTTAGTCCCAATAACTGCACTAATTGTTTAACAACTGCATAACTTTCAGGATGGATTCCGGTATTATCCAAAATATCATCTCCATCAACAATTCTCAAAAAACCAATTGCTTGTTCATAGGCTTTAGGTCCTAAGCGAGGGACTTTTTTTAATTGTTTGCGAGAATGATAGCTTCCATTTTCCTCTCGAAAATTAACAATATTTTTAGCGGTTGTTTTAGTTAACCCCGAAATATGGGTTAGCAACTCTGGGCTAGCAGTATTTAAATTAACTCCAACTTGGTTAACGGCCGTTTCAACGACGTTATCAAGTTGTTCATGTAAATCTTTTTGCGCAACATCATGTTGATATTGACCGACTCCAACTGCTTGAGGATCGATCTTAATCAATTCTGCTAAAGGATCTTGTAAGCGTCGTCCAATACTAATCGCACTTCTTTCTTCAACTTGAAGATCTGGAAATGCCTCTCGGGCTTCGTTACTAGCAGAATAAACTGACGCTCCTGCTTCATTGACAATTACATAATAGATGGGACGCTTAATTTCTTTAATTAAATTAGCTACAAATTCTTCTGATTCGCGACTTGCTGTTCCGTTTCCAATTGCAATCATTTCAACTTGGTACTTCTCAATGAAATCTTTTAATTGTTTTCCGGCTTTAGCTCGTTTTTCCATTGAAGCTGGTTTATGTGGATAAATCACTAATTTATCTAAAAATTTACCGTTCTCATCAATAACCGCCAACTTACAACCGGTCCGATAAGCTGGGTCAAAACCTAAGACTACTTTTCCCTTTAGAGGAGCTTGCATCAAGAGATGGTATAAGTTTTCACCAAACACCTTAATAGCCTGTTGGTCGCCCATAGCAGTCAGTTCTGCACGTAATTCACGTTCAATTGCTGGGCCAATAAAACGTTTATAAGCATCTTGATATGCATCTTCGACTATACCAACTGCTTCGCCGGTCTTTTTACCAATCAAACGAAAGTGAAGGTATCGTTCGATTCCTTGAGGATCAACCTCAATTTTAGCTCGTAGGACCTTTTCTTTTTCGCCTCGGTTAATCGCTAAAATTTGGTGGGAGGCCACTTGATTCAGTTTTTCACTGAAGTCATAGTAAATCCCATAAACACCGTTCTCATCAATTGCTTGGCCCTTGGGCTTTATTTCTGCCGTTAATCGTCCATTTTTTTTGGTATAACTTCGCACCCATTCACGGATATCAGCCTGGTCCGAGAAGGCTTCGGCTAATATTTCGTGAACTCCTGCTAAAACATCGTCAACACTATTAAGATCCTGTTCTGGATTAATCGCACTTTGAAGTTGCTTAGCTAAAGTTCCTTGTGGAAAACCCAAAATCCAGGTTGCAATCGGTTCTAAACCTGCTTCCTTAGCAATTGTCGCTTTCGTCCGCCGTTTTTGTTTGTAGGGTAAATACAAGTCTTCTACCGTTTGTAGGGCGTCGGCTGTACGAATCTTTTGCGCCAATTCTGGAGTTAATTTTTGTTGATCTTCAATATTTTTTAAAACATCGGCTTTTCTTTTTTCAAGTGTTTCAGTCTGATGGTACGTTGCTTGAATTTCCCGAATTTGAACTTCATCTAAACTTTGAGTTCGTTCTTTTCGATACCGAGCGATAAAGGGAACTGTATTTCCATCCTCTAGCATTTCTAGTGTAGCTTTAATTTGATTTGCTCGATAATCTTTTAACTTAGTTCCGACAATTTTTAAAATTTTTTCTTCCAAAATCATTTTCTCCCATTATCTTAATAATCTAACAAGAAGAGGCTGAGGAACCAACTTCTCCCTCAACCTCTCATGTTGCTATATTAAACATTATGCAAGCAGCATATTCATAATTCTAGTTAACGTCTTGGTAATTTGGCCCATAATTTCTGCTTGAGCCTTTTCAGAAGCATTAAAATCTTCAGCATTAACTTTTTTAGCTTCTGGATTAATCGTATCCACCATTTTTTGACATTCTTCAATATATCGAAGATAATCATGTTTCAAATTTTGGTGTTTCCCGATAAATTTGATAGGAGCTTGCATTTCTGTAAGTTCTTTTTCAATTGAACGGTAGTTATCTGTAGCCAGCTGAAATTGATTCTTAATTTCTGCTAATTTAACTTGATCTAGATCAGCAACTTGTCCCAACTGCATCCATTTTTTTAGTTCTTGAAAGAATGGATCGACCTGGTCTCCTGTTTGTTCAAGTATTTCAGTTAATTTGGAAATTGTACCAGCATAAGTTTGAATATTAGCTCTCATTTAATCTCTCCACTATTTTTTTAAAGTACGTTGTATTAATTTTACCACTTCGACAATCACAATCATCGATAATGATGCAAAAATTACAATCATCCATTGGTGGAGATTTAGGTTGCTAACATGGAATAAATCATTTAATCCTGGCACCACAATTGTTGCGGCTAATAGCACAAACGAAATTACAATTGACCAATTGAAGAACTTATTTTTTAGCGTTGTTGCACTAAAAATAGAACCATGAACTGATTTTGAGTTAAACGCATGAAATAGTTGGATTAAGCCTAATGTTGCAAAGGCCATTGTTAACGCATCTGCGTGAATTTGAGTAGCCGTAGCATGATCTGGAAAACGGAGTGCCATCGCATAAACAAATAAAGTAATAGCCCCTTCTAAAATTCCTTGGTAAATCACATTACTAGCCACGCCTCCTGATAGGAAGCTTGCATTTTTACCACGCGGTTTTTGTTTCATCGCGTCTTTTTCAGCTGGTTCAAGTCCTAACGCAATAGCAGGGAACGTATCAGTGACCAGATTAATCCACAAAATATGAACCGGCGCTAGAATTTGCCATCCCATCATGGTCATTACGAACAAAGTTAATACTTCACCTAAATTAGCCGACAAAAGATACTGAATTGCCTTTTGGATATTAGCAAAAACTTTTCGTCCTTCCTCTACAGCAACTACGATGGTGGCAAAGTTATCATCTGCAAGGACCATATCACTGGCCCCCTTGGAAACTTCAGTACCAGTGATTCCCATTGCCACTCCAATATCTGCCTGTTTCAGGGATGGGGCATCATTAACTCCATCACCAGTCATGGCGACAATCTTCCCCTTTTTTTGCCAAGCATTTACAATTCTAACTTTATGTTCTGGTGCCACTCGTGCGTATACAGCATATTTATCTACATTTCGAGCTAGTTCTTCATCCGTTTGTTGATCAAGTTCGGCTCCCGTGATTACAGCTGTATCAACTTCATCTTCATCAATCATTCCTAAACGTTTGGCAATCGCTCCCGCTGTATCACGATGATCACCAGTAATCATTAAGGTCCGGATTCCTGCTTGTTGGGCTTCTTTAACAGCTTGTGCAACTTCGGTCCGTTCTGGATCAATCATTCCAATTAAACCAGCAAAAATTAAATCTTTTTCCACAGTTTCACTATCTAAGGCTGTAGGAATTTCGTCTAAAATCTGGTAAGCAAATCCTAATACTCGAATAGCTTGTGTAGCTAGTTTGTGATTTGTCGCCCGAATTAGTTTGATTTCAGCATCATTCATTGGGAGAATTTGGTTCTTTTCCACATATTGAGTAGTTCGTTTCAACAACTCATCTGGAGCACCCTTCACTGTTAAAAGATATCTTCCATCTTCCAAAGCATTAATAGTAGACATCAATTTTCTTTCGGAGTCAAATGGAACCTCAGCCACCCGTGGATAACTTTTAATAACTTCGTCCGCTTGATAATTTTTGGAATCATTGAATGCAATCAAGGCGGTTTCCGTAGGATCACCGATCAATTCTCCCTCAATTTTTTTAGTATCATTATTTAAAATCATTAAATCGTATAGCTTTTGTTTAGTATCTGGAATAACCTCTTCGGCATTCAGGAGTTGGTTATCCACAAATACTTTTTCCACAGTCATTTTATTTTGGGTCAATGTCCCTGTCTTATCTGAAGCAATAATTTCAGTACTTCCCAAAGTTTCGACTGCTGGTAATTTTCGAATAATAGCATGTCTTTTAGCCATCCGCTGCGTTCCCAGTGCTAGAGTAATCGTAACAATAGCTGGTAATCCTTCTGGGATAGCCGCTACAGCTAAAGAAATTGCTGTTAATAACATGTCAATTAAGGTTTCTTGTCCACGTAACATCCCTACTATGAATACTACCACCGCAATACCTAAAATTAGCCAAGTTAAAGTTTTACTCAACTTAATCAGGTTCCGTTGCAACGGAGTAATGGTTTCTTCGGCATTATTAATTAAGTCGGCAATTCGCCCAACTTCAGTTTGCATTCCCGTTCCAGTAACCACACCTAGTCCACGACCAAACGTTACATTACTATTCATAAATGCCATGTTTTTACGATCACCTAGTGCCGGATTTTCTCCCTCAATGGGAGCAACTGCTTTATTTACTGGTACAGATTCACCCGTTAGTGCAGCTTCCTCCATCTTAATTGAAGCAGATTCAATTAATCTTAAATCTGCTGGAACGATATCACCAGCTTCGAGCAGAACGATATCGCCCGGGACTAAATCCTCACTTTTTATCGTTTGTACTCTTCCATCTCGGCGAACATGCGCTTGAGGAGCAGCTAAACTTTTCAGTGCGTCAATCGCTTCCTCAGCCTTGGCTTCTTGGAATACTCCAAAAACCGCATTTAAAATAACTACTAGCATGATGATCATTGCATCCACTCCTTCGCCAACAAAGACGGAGATCAGGGCTGCAATCATCAATACGATAATCATCAAATCTTTAAACTGTTCAATAAACTTCTGTAAAAGAGTGGTTTTCTTTTTGGTTGCTAAAACATTTTTTCCGTATTGTTCAGTTCTTTTTTGAACCTCACTAGCAGATAAACCACGCTCTTTATTACTTTGTTCCTGCTTCAAAACCTCTTCTACCGTTAACTGCCATTGCTCTTTGTGCATAATTCCCTTTCCTCCTAGCTATTTTTTAATGCTGGGTATGAAAAAAGACCCATGTGCGCAAGGAATCTTTTCCCACACACATGAGTCTCACTAAATTAAGATAATACCAGATTTATTCTTGTTGGTGATATTATCGCAGATAGTCTGCAAGTTACTCCCTCATGTCTACAATTTGATTATAACCGACCATTCAAACTAATTACAAGCTAAACCCCTTCTCTTAATAATTAGTTGTCGAAAACCGTATAAGGTAAAACTCGTTTATGAGCCGTCCGTTTATACCAACCTTCAATTTTGTCAGCCGCTTCAGAACTAATTTCGCGACCTTCCAGATAGTTGTCAATATCGTCGTAAGTAACCCCTAAGGCCACTTCGTCAGGCAACGCTGGACGCTCCTCTTCTAAATCAGCCGTTGGGGTCTTTTCATAAAGTTCAACCGGTGCGTTGAGCTCTTTTAGCATTGCCTTTCCTTGTCGCTTATCCAAGCGCCAAAGAGGGATAATATCAGCTCCGCCATCACCAAATTTAGTATAAAATCCCGTAACAGATTCTGCAGCATGATCGGTTCCAATTACAATTCCAGCATTACTTCCCGCAATACCATATTGAGCAATCATCCGTTCACGAGCTTTGATATTCCCTTTGTTAAAATCAGAAATTTTTAAATCATTAGCTTCCAACGCAGCAACCATGGCATCTGCCGCTGGTTTGATATCAATTCGAACTACTTCATCGGCTTGCATAAATTCGATTGCTTTCATTGCATCGGATTCATCCGCTTGCACACCATAGGGCAAGCGAACTGCAATGAACCGGTAGTCTTGAATACCCGTTTCTTCCCGTAATTCACGAACCGCAATTTCAGCTAACGCACCGGCAAGGGTTGAATCCTGTCCACCTGAGATTCCGAGCACTAAGGAACGTAAACTAGGAACTTTTTTTAGATAATTTTTCATAAAATCTACACTACGACGAATTTCCTGTTTTGGGTCAATCGTCGGTTGAACCTTTAAAGTTTCAATAATCTCTTTTTGTAATTCTCGCAATTTTATCACCTAGTTTGTTAAAATTTTAGTTTCCCAACATATTCACGGACTCGCTTGATAATAGCAACTTTATTGTCGTAGCAATCTTGTGAAAGATCCACCGGATAATCTTGTGGATTTAAATCCCGTTTGTACTCATCCCACAGAGAATCCAAACTACGACGAGCAAATTCTTTAATCTCAGCCAAACTTGGTCGATCATAAACTAATTTACCATCTTCAAAAATGGTTTGTAAAACTGGACGAGCTTTAAAATCAGTGACCGTTTTATTAATATACGTGTAGTTCGGATGGAACATGTATAGAGACTCTTCTACTCGAGGATCTTCATCCCAAAGAGTGATATAGTCACCTTCCGATTTTCCATCTGAGTTTCTTGAAATACGCCAAACTTGTTTTTTACCTGGAGTAGAAACTTTCTCAGCATTATTTGATAATTTGATGGTATCCACCATTTTACCGTCACGTTCAATTGACACCATCTTATAAACTGCACCTAGCGCTGGTTGATCATATGCCGTAATCAACTTAGTACCAACGCCCCAAACTTCAATCTTAGCTCCCTGCATCTTCAAGTTTTGGATTGTTTTTTCATCTAAATCATTCGATGCAAAAATTTTAGCATTAGGGAAACCTGCTTCATCTAATTGTTCACGAACACGTTTCGATAAATAGGCCATGTCACCACTGTCAATTCGAACTCCTAAGAAATTAATCTTATCGCCCATTTCTTTTGCTACGCGAATAGCATTAGGTACCCCACTTTTTAATGTATCAAATGTATCTACTAGAAAAACACAATCACGGTGAGTTGTCGCATACGCTTTGAAAGCATCATAATCATTCATGTAATATTGAACCAATGCATGCGCGTGTGTCCCACTTACTGGAATTCCAAATTTCTTACCGGCCCGTACATTACTGGTAGCATCGAAGCCACCAATGTAAGCAGCGCGAGTTCCCCAAAGGGCAGCATCCATTTCTTGCGCACGCCGAGTACCAAATTCAAGTAACTTGTCTGAACCAACTACCGACTTAATGCGAGCCGCTTTTGTAGCAATTAAGGTTTGGTAATTGACAATATTCAATAACGCTGTTTCAATTAATTGACAGTCGGCAAGTGGCCCTTCGACTTGTAAAATAGGTTCGTTGTTGAAAACTAGGTCGCCTTCAACTGCAGAACGAATTGTACCTCTAAAATGAAAATCTTTAAGGTAAGCTAAAAAATCGTCTGGATAACCAGCCACATCCTTTAAATATTCAATATCGCTCTCTGAAAAATGTAAGTTACTGATATAATCAATAATGCGGTCTAATCCAGCAAAAACAGCATACCCATTATCAAATGGCATATTTCTGAAAAACACTTCAAAGATCGCCGTCTTGTTGTGAATTCCTTTATTCCAATAGGTTTGGATCATATTGATTTGATACGCATCTGTATGCAAAGTTAATGTGTCATCTGGAAACTCTTTTACCATGATGATTATGCTCCTACTCTTTTATGTTTTTATTTAATCTAACAATACAGTTGTTTTAATTTTATCATTTATACATTAAATCGCAATTTTTAATCTAGGAGACCCTTATGAAATATAATTTTGTTAATATTCTCGGATTTAATTTTCTGAATGTCACTAAATCACAGTTTTTAAAACAAGTTGAAGAAGATCTTCTTCAACATCAAAATCGTTTTATCATCACTGCTAATCCGGAAATCATCATGTTTGCTCGCAAAAATCCTAATTACGCAAAAATTGTGCGTTCTGCTGATTATTTAGTTCCTGATGGGATTGGAATCGTTAAAGCATCCAAGTTCACGAAAACGCCGTTGACAGAGCGAGTAACTGGATATGATGTCTTTACTGAACTCATGCAGTGGGCCAATGAACATCATTCCAAAGCCTACTTCTTAGGTGGGAAACCTGCCGTAATCAAAAAAGTTGTTCATAAAGTTCATCATGAACATCCTGGTATTAATTTGGTTGGTTATCACGACGGCTATTTCAAAGATTCCCTTCCGATTATTGACGAGATTAAAGAACTTCAACCTGAAATAGTTTTTGTAGCTACAGGTTTTCCAAAACAAGAGGAATTTATTGCTAAATATCGTCATTTTACCCCAGCAATCTGGATGGGAATCGGTGGTAGCTTTGACGTCTACGCCGGAACTGTTAAACGGGCTCCTGAATTTTGGCAAAAACATAACGTTGAGTGGTTATATCGTTTATTAAGTGACCCTAAACGAATCAAACGCCAAATAGTATTACCGATTTTTATGATGGAAGCCTTTAAAGCAAATAAAAAGAAGGAAAAATAGGATTAGCCTATTCTTCCTTCTTTTTTATTAACGATTTAAATAAAATTCAAAACGTTCGCCTACATACTGAGTACGTACATATTCAAACGGTGTACCATCTTGAGCATACGATAATTGATGTAAACGTAGAATTGCATCGCCACGTTTAATATCTAAATACTCTGACACTTTTTCAGAAGCCAACATCGCCGAGACGGTTTGTTCCGCACGTCCAATCATCAACCCTGCTTTTTCTTCCAGAGTTTTATAAAGTGATTTAGTCACTTCAGATTTACTAAAATCACTAACTAGCTTTTCTGGAATAGTTGCCGTTTCATAACAAATTGGAACAGCGTCAGCAAATCGAATACGCTCCATCCGCAATACTAGATCACCATCATTTAACTGTAATTTTTCAATTTCACTTAAAGAAGGTTCACTAGTATGGTACGAAATTGTCCGACTAGACGGCTTTTTACCTTGAGCCTCCGTTAATTCCGTAAAACTAGTAACTCCTGAAACCTTTTCTTGAACTTTCTGACTAGCAACATAGGTTCCCGAACCCACCTTACGTTCCAAAATTCCCTCATCAACCAAAGTTGAAATAGCTTGGCGAAGAGTCATTCGACTTACACTAAATTCTGTAGAAAGTTCACGTTCAGCTGGAATTCGCTCTCCCACTTTCCATTTCCCGGCTTCAATCGCCTTTTTGATTTCATTATGAATTTGAATATATACCGGTGAATTCATTCTTGTACCCCTATAATGTTTGACTATTAGTCTTCTTTAGAAAACTTTTTCCCGTAACTATATGTTTCCAATTTGTTAAGGTTGCTATCAAAGACGTTGATATCTGCATCCTTACCAACTTCAAGTGTTCCCTTTGAATCCAAACCAAATTCGCGAGCTTGGTTAACTGAGCTCATTTGTACAGCTTCAGCAATTCCGCAATTAAAGAAACGCATTGCATTTCTAAATGCATCATCAAATGCAAGTACAGAACCAGCTAATGTACCATCTTCCAAACGTGCTTGTTTGTCTTTAACGTAAACTTTTTGTCCACCAAGTTCACTTTCACCTTCAGCAAATCCTTTAGCCCGCATTGAATCTGTAACTAGGTCAATTCGTTCTGGTCCCTTAACTTCGTATGCTAATTTAAGCATATCAGGAACGATATGGAAGCCATCACAAATTAATTCAGCGTAAATGTTGTCTTCTAACATAACGTGTCCAGTTACACCTGGTTCGCGATGCTTAAACTCACGTTGAGCATTGTAAAGATGAGTTGCATGAGTAACAGTACTATTTAGTAGTTCCGCACGAGTTGCGTCTGAATGACCCACTGAAGGCACAATTCCATGGTCTAAACAGTAAGCTTCAAAAGCATCAGATCCCTTATGTTCAGGTGCAATTGTAATCAACTTAACACGACCACCAGATAATTCATTCCATTTACCCAAAAGTTCTGCATCTGGATCCTTGATGTACTCTTCAGGTTGAGCACCCTTATACTTAGTAGAAATAAATGGTCCTTCCAAATGAACCCCTTGGATAACTGGGTTATCTTCAGCAGCTTTCGCAACCCCACGCATTGCTTTTTCAATGTTGGCATTTGATTGGGTCATTGTTGTACAAAAGAAGCTGGTAACCCCTTCGTTAACAACGGCTTTATTTACCATTTCATTGATTTGATCTGGATCACCATCCATGGCATCAAATCCGTATCCACCGTGTGTATGTACATCAATGAATCCTGGAACAATAATCTTTTCTCCAGCATAGAAAACTTGATCATCACCTTGGGCTTTGTATTCGCTCATTGGACCAACGGCTTCAATTTTTTTACCAAATCGAATGTAACCATCTTCAATTTTTTCTAAACCAGTATAAATAGTAGCATGACGCAAAACTGTACTCATGAATTTTCCTCCTAAATTTTTAATCTAAATCCATTATATATCGGTATAGACCAAAAAACAAGATTCTAATGATTGATTTCTTTTGCTACCGTAGCATCGATTCCCTTAACAACCGCTGGTGAAAAGCCTGCTTCTTCCATTGCTAGGAGTCCCGCTACTGTTGTACCACCTGGAGAAGATACTTTATCAATTAAGGCATACGGTATCTCATCGGATTTCAGAACCATTTCTGCGCTACCTTTGACCATTTGAGCAGCGATCTTTGTAGCAGAAGCCTTAGTTAATCCATGTTTAACTCCCGCCCGTGAAAGAGCATCAATAAACAAGTAAGCATAGGCAGGTGCACTACCAGCAATTGCTGAAAAAATTGGAAAGTCTTTTTCAGCAAGTTCCATTGTACTTCCAACAGTTTCAAAGATTTTAACCCCAGACTGAAATGGTTCCATTTTAAGATCACCATTAGCAACGACCGCTGTCATTCCTTCGCCAATTTCAACGTTAACATTCGGCATAATGCGTAAGATAGGTTGTTGCTCATCTAAGCTGGTCTGTAGATCTTCTATACTAATTCCTGATGCCAGTGAGACAACTAACTGATGATGATTTAAATCATCTCTGACTTCGTCTATAACCGTTTTTACTACGTATGGTTTAACCGCTATGACAATGATATCCGAATTTCTAACAAGTTCTTGGTTAGATTTTGTCGCTATTAGTTGATTCTTTTCTGCGAAAGGTCCATAACTTGATTGATGCGCACTGTGTACCAGTATATCTGTGCTTTCAAAATTATTTTTTAACAAACCCTTGATAATCGCTTTGGCCATATTACCTACACCAATAAATCCAATTTTCATAAAAAAAGCCCCCCATTGGTTATTTCATTTTGTTCTCCTTATCCTATCATTAACTAGGCCAATATTGAAAGCCTCCAATTAAAAATTTAAGCTATAAACCTCCAACTAATTACTAATACCATTCTAAAAACGAAACATATTAAAACTACCTGTGATTTATTGATTTAGATACAAAAAAACATCATATCATTGATATGATGTTTCTGAAAACTAGATTGGGCTAGCTGGGATCGAACCAGCGCATGACAGGATCAAAACCTGTTGCCTTACCGCTTGGCTATAGCCCAATATGGTGGAAGGGAGTGGATTCGAACCACCGAACCCGAAGGAGCGGATTTACAGTCCGCCGCGTTTAGCCAGACTTCGCTACCCTTCCATATAAGTTGTCGTCTTATCTATCCGACTTAATAATAATACCCAATCTCGAATAATTTTGCAAGCTTTTTTTTAAACTTTTTTCAAAATTATTTGAGATCGGTTATAAGCAATCGCTGAGTCCATTCAGTGAAGAAATCATCTGAACTCCACTCGTTGATTCGGTTGTTATGATAACCGACTGAATTATTATAATATATTCCATTAGACTTTGCAAGTGGTTTAAAATGATGATGTAAATGTCCTGATATCACCAATTCAGGCTGGTATGTTTCCAACAACTTTTCCATTCTTCTGCTCCCCGCCATTCCATTAATCATGTTCCAAAAGCGGGCATCTTCGGAATAATGAATATACTCATGTCTTACTGCAAAGTGAGTCATAAATAACACTTTTCTCCGACTGGCCTGCTGCATTTGTTGTTCAGTTTGCTTCAACACAATATTCATTCGTTCAATATCTGACATAGGCTGTTCAATTCCAGTATCAATCCAGAAAGACTTTTTCCAACGCCAAAACTGTTCGGTGGTTTTATCAACATTATCTGCAAACGTATAGTCGTACCACCCATTATTTCCAATAATACGCCATTTAGTCCCAGGAACGTCATAGAACTGGTTATGTAAGTATAATGGGCTTAAATTTGATTCTAATTGATTATAGTCGATATCGTTCAACATATCATGATTTCCGGCTATGAAAAAAACTTTAGTGTGTTCTCCCACTAATTCCTGTAGCTTTTCCACGTACTGCATGCTTCGATTAAATTTATTAAATAGGTCTCCTGCTATTAAATATACTCCCACATGTTGTTTTAAAAGATACTCGGCTTGTTTTTGAGCCATTTGATTTTCATCTATTTTGTTCACATCGAAATGATTGTCGCTAGTTGCTGCAATTTTCAAACTATTAACCTCTCTGATAAATCGAATATACTAATTCGTTTTTTTGATATACATCTATAAGACGGACCGGGACTTGCTCCTCTAATCGATCAAAAAGTCGAATACCTGATCCTAAAAAAATCGGGACCGTTGTTAAAATATATGTATCAATTAAATTGGCTTGCACGAGCGGATCAATAAGCTTAGCTCCTCCCACAATCCAAACGTCTTTTCCCTTCTCCTTTTGGATCCTTTTAACTAATTCTACTGGCGACTGTTTCCAGTATTTAATCTTATCTGTATCTTCCCCTAGGTGAGACGTAACAATATACGTCTGCCGATCTGCGTAAACATATTTTTCCGGAGATAATTTTTGTGTTACTTGTTCATAGGTAGTTCTTCCCATAATAACCGTATCTATTTTGGAATACATTTTCTCATAACTGTCATCACTTTCGGTACCATGGACATTTTTCTCCAACCAATCAACGGCACCTTGATCGTCAGCAATGTAATTATCAATACTCATTGCAATAAAAAGTATTACTTTTCTAGCCATAAATCCCTCCAAAATAAAAAGATGAACTAAGCATAACCTAGTTCATCTCTTGAATTCAAATATTTAATTATCTAATCCCTTGCATCTTCTTAGTAATCCATGGTGAACAAATTAATAGTACGAGTGCAAAGACTAGTGTTACAAGACCTAATACAATAAAGTAAGCTACTTCATGTCCTGGGTAGAAGCGAACTAACTGAGCGTTAATTGCTTGTCCAGCAGCATCGGCTAAGAACCACATACTCATCATTTGAGAAGCAAATGCAGCAGGTGCCAATTTGGTTGTTACAGATAAACCAATTGGTGAGATTAACATTTCACCAATTTCAACAATTGCCCAGCTACCAACTAACCAAAGAGCATTAACCTTACCATCAGTACCAAACATCAAACCAGGTAAAGCAATAAATAAGTATGATAGACCCGTAAATACAAGTCCATACGTAAATTTCTTAGGTGATGAAGGTTGCTTCTTACCTAACTTAGTCCATAGCCATGCAAAAATTGGTGTATAAAGCATGATGAATAATGGATTAAGGGACTGGAAGTTAGCGGGCGTAATATGCATCCAACCGTAGTTTAATTGAGTACGATCAGCAGCAAATAATGCTAAAACAACTGAACCTTGTTCTTCAATTGCCCAGAATAACGTTGCAGCGATAAATAATGGCACATAAGCCCATAAACGTGAACGTTCTGTTTTAGAAACCTTACTACTTGAAAACATGATGATAAAGTAAACAATTGGAGCAATAACAGCAATAATACTAATTAATAGAACAACATTATCAATTGTTAATGCATTAGCAACAAACATAACCACTAAAATTAATGCTAATACAATCACACCCATTAAAACTCGAAGACTAAATTTTTTGACTTCATCGGGTTGAATTGGATCTGATGGATATAAACTATCTTTATTTAAATATTTTTTACCATCAATATAATATTGGACTAATCCAAAGAACATACCAATTGCAGCTAATGAGAATCCAGCATGGAAACTCATATTAAAACCAACCCACGAAACAATTATGGGAGCTAATAAAGCACCTAGATTAATACCGAAAACAAAAATACTAAATCCGGCATCACGTCTCGTATCCTCCACGGAATATAGTGATCCAACCATTTCAGAAACATTTGGTTTTAACATACCAGTACCAGCAACAATTAAAGCAATTGATACTAGTAGGGCCGCCCCACCGAAAGGAAGTGAAAGTGCAATATGACCAAACATGATCAATACACCACCGTAAAATACGGTTTTTCGACTACCTAAAATTCGGTCACTGATAAACCCACCAGCAACACTAGCTAGATAAACCAGTGAACCATAAATGGCCATTACTGAAGCAGCAGTGGCTTGACTAAAGCCTAAACCACCCTTGGTTACAGCGTAATACATGTAATAAATTAAAATTGCACGCATACCGTAGTAACTGAAACGTTCCCACATTTCCGTGAAGAACAACGTCATTAATCCACGTGGTTGACCAAGAAATGCTGTATCCTTATCTTGTGTATTCAATTGTATATTTCCTCCATAATTTTCGCCTTAAAAACAAAGACTGTATATGAAAAAATGCGCCTTAACTTAACATTAAGGCGCATCCAAACAAATGCCGGCTAGGTGAGTCGAACACCTGACCTACGGTTTACGATACCGCCGCTCTACCAACTGAGCTAAGCCGGCATATAACAAAAGGATGCTAACTTTCCAGTTAACATCCATACAGCCTAACTCCGGCAGGCGGACTCGAACCGTCGACACCCTGATTAACAGTCAGATGCTCTACCAACTGAGCTATGCCGGAATAAACGCATGGCAACGTCCTACCCTCGCAGGGGGCGATCCCCCAACTACTCTCGGCGTTAAGAAGCTTGACTTCTGTGTTCGACATGGGAACAGGTATATCCTTCTCACTATCGTCACCACACTCTGTGCTAACTTACGTTATCACTTGAGAAAACTTTTGCTCTCTCAAAACTGAACAATATCTATTTTTTCCTTCGAGATTCAACCACTTCTACTTGGTTAAGTCCTCGACCGATTAGTACTAGTCCGCTCCATGTATCACTACACTTCCACTTCTAGCCTATCTACCTGATCATCTTTCAGGGGTCTTACTTGCCCGAAGGCAATGGGAAATCTAATCTCGAGGTGAGTTTCACACTTAGATGCTTTCAGCGTTTATCTCATCCACACATAGCTACCCAGCGATGCTCCTGGCGGAACAACTGGTACACCAGCGGTGTGTCCATCCCGGTCCTCTCGTACTAAGGACAGCGCCTCTCAAATTTCCTACGCCCGCGACGGATAGGGACCGAACTGTCTCACGACGTTCTGAACCCAGCTCGCGTACCGCTTTAATGGGCGAACAGCCCAACCCTTGGGACCGACTACAGCCCCAGGATGCGATGAGCCGACATCGAGGTGCCAAACCTCCCCGTCGATGTGAACTCTTGGGGGAGATAAGCCTGTTATCCCCAGGGTAGCTTTTATCCGTTGAGCGATGGCCCTTCCATACGGTACCACCGGATCACTAAGCCCGACTTTCGTCCCTGCTCGACCTGTCTGTCTCGCAGTCAAGCTCCCTTCTGCCTTTACACTCTACGAATGATTTCCAACCATTCTGAGGGAACCTTTGGGCGCCTCCGTTACTCTTTAGGAGGCGACCGCCCCAGTCAAACTGCCCACCAGACACTGTCTCCCGCCACGATTAGTGGCGCGGGTTAGAGGGTTCATACAACGAGGGTAGTATCCCACCATTGCCTCCTCCGAAACTAGCGTTCCGGATTCTACGGCTCCTACCTATCCTGTACAAGCTGTACAAACACTCAATATCAAGTTACAGTAAAGCTCCATGGGGTCTTTCCGTCCTGTCGCGGGTAACCCGCATCTTCACGGGTATTATAATTTCACCGAGTCTCTCGTTGAGACAGTGCCCAGATCGTTACGCCTTTCGTGCGGGTCGGAACTTACCCGACAAGGAATTTCGCTACCTTAGGACCGTTATAGTTACGGCCGCCGTTTACTGGGGCTTCAGTTCAGAGCTTCGCTTACGCTAACTCATTCCCTTAACCTTCCAGCACCGGGCAGGCGTCAGCCCCTATACGTCATCTTACGATTTTGCAGAAACCTGTGTTTTTGATAAACAGTCGCCTGGGCCTTTTCACTGCGGCTGATCTTGCGATCAGCACCCCTTCTCCCGAAGTTACGGGGTCATTTTGCCGAGTTCCTTAACGAGAGTTCTCTCGCTCACCTTAGGATACTCTCCTCGACTACCTGTGTCGGTTTGCGGTACGGGTAGCTAAACTCTAACTAGAAGCTTTTCTCGGCAGTGTGACGTCAGGAACTTCGCTACTTAAATTTCGCTCCCCATCACAGCTTGTCCTTAAGAAGTAAAGCATTTGACTCTACTTCAGACTTACTGCTTGGACACCCTTTTCCAGCTGGGTGCTTTCCTTAGCCTACTGCGTCCCTCCATTGTTCAAACAAGTTTAACTAGTACAGGAATATCAACCTGTTATCCATCGCCTACGCCTCTCGGCCTCGGCTTAGGTCCCGACTAACCCTGGGAGGACGAGCCTTCCCCAGGAAACCTTAGTCATACGGTGGATAGGATTCTCACCTATCTTTCGCTACTCATACCGGCATTCTCACTTCTAAGCGCTCCAACAGTCCTCACGGTCTGCCTTCATTGCCCTTAGAACGCTCTCCTATCACGCCACCTAATGGTGGCATCCACAGTCTCGGTAATATGTTTAAGCCCCGGTACATTTTCGGCGCAGAATCACTCGACTAGTGAGCTATTACGCACTCTTTAAATGGTGGCTGCTTCTGAGCCAACATCCTAGTTGTCTATGCAACTCCACATCCTTTTCCACTTAACATATATTTAGGGACCTTAACTGGTGGTCTGGGCTGTTCCCCTTTCGACGATGGATCTTATCACTCACCGTCTGACTCCCGGACATAAATCGATGGCATTCGGAGTTTATCTGAATTCGGTAACCCTTGATGGGCCCCTAGTCCAAACAGTGGCTCTACCTCCACGATCCTAATTCCGAGGCTAGCCCTAAAGCTATTTCGGAGAGAACCAGCTATCTCCAAGTTCGTTTGGAATTTCACCGCTACCCACACCTCATCTCAGCACTTTTCAACGTACACGAGTTCGGTCCTCCAGTGCATTTTACTGCACCTTCAACCTGGACATGGGTAGGTCACTTGGTTTCGGGTCTACATCCGCATACTTATATCGCCCTATTCAGACTCGCTTTCGCTTCGGCTCCGTCTCTTCAACTTAACCTGGCATACGAACGTAACTCGCCGGTTCATTCTACAAAAGGCACGCCATCACCCATTAACGGGCTCTGACTTCTTGTAGGCACATGGTTTCAGGAACTATTTCACTCCCCTTCCGGGGTGCTTTTCACCTTTCCCTCACGGTACTGGTTCACTATCGGTCACTAGGTAGTATTTAGCCTTGGGAGATGGTCCTCCCGGATTCCGACGGAATTTCACGTGCTCCGCCGTACTCAGGATCCTGAACTGAGAGAACTTGATTTAACTTACGGGGCTATCACCCTCTCTGGCGAATCTTCCCAGATTCTTCAGCTATCAAGTTCTTTGGTAACTCAAATGTTCAGTCCTACAACCCCAGGAAGCAAGCTTCCTGGTTTGGGCTCTTCCCGTTTCGCTCGCCGCTACTCAGGGAATCGAATTTTCTTTCTGTTCCTGCGGGTACTGAGATGTTTCAGTTCCCCACGTTTACCTTCACACATCCTATGTATTCAGATGCGGATAATAGTCGATTAAAACTATTGGGTTGCCCCATTCGGAAATCCCCGGATCAAAGCTTACTTACAGCTCCCCGAGGCATATCGGTGTTAGTCCCGTCCTTCATCGGCTCCTAGTACCAAGGCATTCACCATGCGCCCTTCCTAACTTAACCTATCTTTACCTACGGTAAAGTGATTAATTGAGTTTAGCGATTAATCTTTGAACTAATCTTGTTTTATAACTCTTTAAATTACGCGGTTTTCTCTCGGTTTAATTATGATTAACAATTAAAATTAGAAAATTATAGATATTATTCAGTTTTCAAAGAACAAAAGAATAAACAACCTTAGTTGTTTAATGGAGAATAGCGGGATCGAACCGCTGACCTCCTGCGTGCAAGGCAGGCGCTCTCCCAGCTGAGCTAATTCCCCATGTATGGGCCTAAATGGACTCGAACCATCGACCTCACGCTTATCAGGCGTGCGCTCTAAACCAGCTGAGCTATAGGCCCGATACGCGTGCTCTGAGAGTAGACCTCTCAAAACTAAACAAAACTTTGACATAGTGTGGGTTTCCGTTTATTCCTTAGAAAGGAGGTGATCCAGCCGCAGGTACTCCTACGGCTACCTTGTTACGACTTCACCCTAATCATCTGTCCCACCTTAGACGGCTAGCTCCTAAAAGGTTACCCCACCGGCTTTGGGTGTTACAAACTCTCATGGTGTGACGGGCGGTGTGTACAAGGCCCGGGAACGTATTCACCGCGGCATGCTGATCCGCGATTACTAGCGATTCCGACTTCGTGTAGGCGAGTTGCAGCCTACAGTCCGAACTGAGAATGGTTTTAAGAGATTAGCTTAACCTCGCGGTCTCGCGACTCGTTGTACCATCCATTGTAGCACGTGTGTAGCCCAGGTCATAAGGGGCATGATGATTTGACGTCGTCCCCACCTTCCTCCGGTTTGTCACCGGCAGTCTCACTAGAGTGCCCAACTTAATGCTGGCAACTAGTAATAAGGGTTGCGCTCGTTGCGGGACTTAACCCAACATCTCACGACACGAGCTGACGACAACCATGCACCACCTGTCATTCTGTCCCCGAAGGGAACCTCTAATCTCTTAGACTGTCAGAAGATGTCAAGACCTGGTAAGGTTCTTCGCGTAGCTTCGAATTAAACCACATGCTCCACCGCTTGTGCGGGCCCCCGTCAATTCTTTTGAGTTTCAACCTTGCGGTCGTACTCCCCAGGCGGATTACTTAATGCGTTAGCTGCAGCACTGAAGGGCGGAAACCCTCCAACACTTAGTAATCATCGTTTACGGCATGGACTACCAGGGTATCTAATCCTGTTCGCTACCCATGCTTTCGAGCCTCAGCGTCAGTTGCAGACCAGACAGCCGCCTTCGCCACTGGTGTTCTTCCATATATCTACGCATTTCACCGCTACACATGGAGTTCCACTGTCCTCTTCTGCACTCAAGTCTCCCAGTTTCCAATGCACTTCTTCGGTTGAGCCGAAGGCTTTCACATTAGACTTAAAAGACCGCCTGCGCTCGCTTTACGCCCAATAAATCCGGATAACGCTTGCCACCTACGTATTACCGCGGCTGCTGGCACGTAGTTAGCCGTGGCTTTCTGGTTAAATACCGTCACTGGGTAAACAGTTACTCTTACCCACGTTCTTCTTTAACAACAGAGCTTTACGAGCCGAAACCCTTCTTCACTCACGCGGCGTTGCTCCATCAGACTTGCGTCCATTGTGGAAGATTCCCTACTGCTGCCTCCCGTAGGAGTCTGGGCCGTGTCTCAGTCCCAATGTGGCCGATTACCCTCTCAGGTCGGCTACGTATCACTGCCTTGGTGAGCCTTTACCTCACCAACTAGCTAATACGCCGCGGGTCCATCCAGAAGTGATAGCAGAGCCATCTTTTAAAAGAAAACCATGCGGTTTTCTCTGTTATACGGTATTAGCATCTGTTTCCAGGTGTTATCCCCTACTTCTGGGCAGGTTACCCACGTGTTACTCACCCGTTCGCCACTCACTTCGTGTTAAAATCTCAATCAGTACAAGTACGTCATAATCAATTAACGGAAGTTCGTTCGACTTGCATGTATTAGGCACGCCGCCAGCGTTCATCCTGAGCCAAGATCAAACTCTCATATTAAATGATGAGTCTTTTTCAAGCTCATTAATTGTTTGTTTTGCGAATTGACTTCGCATAATGTTTTCTTACATAATCTTGCGATTTGTAAGACCCTACACTATTGATTGTCAAAATTTTGTTCAGTTTTCAAAGGTCTACTATCGTTGTCATATCAACGCTGTTAGCGCTTTTGACAACTATTTAACTATATCATCGAGATCAATTACTGTCAATAACTTTTTTTAGCATTTTTTCATAAATCTAATTCGATGACTGCTGCGAACTAACGCTGCTAGAATATAATACCAATTTTACCCGTGATTCGTCAATAGTTTATTTTAAAAAAGTAATAATTACTTAGTAAAGGATTAGAAATTGATTTGTTAACGATTTCATGAAGCTAAAAAAACATCTTTTTCCTTGCGTAAAATGCACAAAAAAAGAATGAGAATTTTGCTATTCTCATTCTTTTCTTAGTTCTTATTTAATCGATGGGTTTCATCGTTGGGAACAATAGTACATCACGAATTGAAGGAGCATCAGTTAGCAACATCACTAAACGATCAATCCCAATTCCAAGTCCCCCTGTTGGTGGCATACCATATTCAAGTGCTTCGATATAATCTTCGTCAATACCTTCAGCTTCATCGTTACCTGCTTCACGTTCTGCAACTTGAGCTTCAAAACGTGCCCGTTGGTCGATAGGATCATTTAATTCAGTAAAGGCATTACCATATTCATTACCTAAGATGTACAACTCAAATCGATCTGTAAAACGATCATCTTCGGCGTTCTTCTTAGCTAGTGGAGAAATTTCTACTGGATGTCCGTAAATAAACACCGGTTGTTTCAATTGGTCTTGAACCTTTTCTTCAAAGAATTCATTGATGATGTGTCCAACTGTCCACCAAGACTCGTAGTGGATACCATTTTCATCAGCAAGTTTCTTCGCATCTTCAACCGACATCTTAGGCCAAAAGTCCACTCCCGCATATTTCTTGATTGCATCGACCATGTGTAGACGTTCAAAATCTTGACCTAAGTCAAGTTCTGTTCCTTGGTACGTAATCTTACCATCATCTGAAACCGCTGCAACTGCTGCCTTAAAAATTCCTTCAGTTTCATCCATTACGTCATGGAAATCAAAGTAAGCTGCGTATGTTTCGAGCATAGTGAATTCAGGATTATGACGAGTATCAATCCCTTCATTTCTGAATACGCGACCGATTTCGTATACTCGTTCCATTCCACCAACAATTAGCCGTTTTAAATGAAGTTCCAACGCAATCCGTAAATATAAATTGATATCTAGGGCATTATGGTGTGTAATAAATGGACGTGCACTAGCTCCACCAGCTTGAGTATGTAGCACTGGTGTTTCAACTTCGGCAAAATCATTACCATCAAGATATCTTCTTACTGCTGAAACAATCTTAGTCCGTTTTCTGAAACGATCCATACTATCATCATTAGCAATTAAATCAAGATAACGTTGACGATAAATTTGTTCAACGTTTTGTAAACCATGGAACTTGTCGGGAAGAGGACGGAGCGCTTTACTTAAGAAAGTTAGTCCCGTTACTTTAATTGTTAATTCACCCATATCGGTTTTCATGACATCCCCAGTTACACCGAGGAAATCACCAATATCAGAACGCTTAAAGACTTTGTATACATCTTCGCCTAAAACATCCTTACGAACGTACAATTGCATTTTTCCAGAACGGTCTTTAAGATCTGCAAAACCGACCTTACCCTTACCACGCTTAGAGATCATACGGCCGGCAATCGTAGCTACCACGCCCTGTTCATCAAGCTCTTCCTTTGTCATATCACTGTACTTTTCGTGTAATTGTGCTGCTAAATGTGTTCTCTCAAAACGATGACCAAATGGATCGATGCCCTTATCACGAAGTTCTTGCATCTTTTCGCGACGAACTCTTAGTTGGTCATTCATACTTGGTTGTTGCTTTTCACCCACTATTTTGTCCCCCTCTTAAATTTATTCAAATATAATTATTACCTACTAAAACAACAAATTGCAACCTTAATTCAAAGTTCTTACTCTTCTAGTTTCGAGTTTTTCAATAAAACTATCAAAAATATTAATCATTTGTTGCTCAGTATCTGCTCCCGTTACAGCCACCTTGGTTCGAGCTGAATGTGGAATACCCTTGAGGTAGTAGGCAGCTTGTCCACGGAATTCTCGCGGACCGACATTTTCACCCTTCAATTCTACTAGAGCGTGTAAATGCTCTTTTGCAATCTCAATTTTTTCTCTTGGTGTAGGTTCATCAATAACTGTTCCATCATTTAAATAAGCTGAAATTCGTTGTAATTCCCATGGATTACCCAGTACAGCACGGCCAATCATTACCGCGTCCGCACCAACTTCATCCAACATTCTTTTGGCATCTTCAGGTGTCCGTACATCTCCATTACCCATAAATGGAATATGTAACTGACTTCCAACTTCTTTTAAAATATTCCAATCTGCTTGTCCAGTATACATTTGTTTACGAGTTCGACCGTGCATAGCAAGCGCAGAAGCACCCGCACGTTCGGCTGCTAATGCATTTTCAACCGCTAAAATATGGTTAGCATCCCAACCAGTTCGCATTTTAACTGTTACTGGTTTTTTAACCGCATCCGTCACGTAAGATACCATCTCATATACCTTATTAGGATCCAGCAACCAACGGGCACCAGCATCAGTATTAACAACTTTGTTTACGGGACATCCCATATTGATGTCAATAATATCTGCATCAGTATTTTGATCAACAAATTTAGCAGCTTCTACTAATGTTTCTTTAGTACCACCAAAAATTTGAATACTCATTGGATGTTCATTTGGATCAACTGTCATCATGCTCAGAGTTTTTTTGTTTCCATAGATAATTCCTCGGTCGGATATCATTTCGCAGACCACTAATCCCGCACCGAATTTTTTACAGATCATTCGAAAAGCAGTATTAGTCACACCGGCCATTGGAGCAACAACTAGTTGATTTGGGATTGTAATGTCCCCAATTTTCCATTCCATTTTTTCACCTCGTCAAACTTTTTATGCATGCAGAATATAATATCACAGAAATTCATGATTGTGGAGAAGCTTACCAATTTCACTTATTTTTGGTCAATGATTTCTTGGAGATCCGCTTCCGAAAATACATACTTATTACCGCAGAAACGACAAACCGCCTCAGCACCATGATCTTCTTCCATCATTTCTTTGATATCTTGTAATGGTAATGCTGAAATTGAATCGCCAAAACGTTCTTTAGAACAATCACATTCAAATTTAACATCCATCTTGTCTAAAAATTTAATCTCATCATCATTGAAAATATCTTTTAAAATTTCCTCTGGTGTTTTACCAGCACGTAACATTTCTGAAACTAGTGGAATTTCTTTCAAACGTTGTTGAAGTTTATCAATAGCATCGTCTGTAGCATCTGGCATAACTTGAATCAAGAAGCCACCTGCCACCCCCACCGTTTCGTCAGGATTAACAAATACTGATACGCCGACGGCAGAAGGGATTTGTTCAGATTGGGCTAAATAATACGTAAAATCGTCCCCAATTTCTCCAGAAACTAAGCCAACTTGTCCAGTAAATGGATCTCCTAGACCCATATCTTTGGTAACAGCCATTACCCCAGCATTCCCAACTGCTTGCCCCACATCAATATGATGATCTTCTTTTAAAGGTAATGAAACATGGGAATTCTGAAGGTAGCCCTTGACCGTTCCGTTCGCATTTCCATCAATCACAATCGTTCCGGTAGGGCCGCCACCATTAATTTTGACAGTTAATTTTTCTTCGCCCTTTAAAACCGACGATGATAATAACAGTGTTGCCGTTAAAGAACGTCCCAATGCAGCAGTTGCGGCACTCCAAGAATCATGACGTTGTTGTGCTTCTTGCACTAAATTAGTGGTACTAACCGCGTAGGCTCGAAACATTCCATCATTTACAATACTTTTAACTAAATAATCTTTCATTTTATACCCGCTTTCATCAAAAAATCGTGAGTGCATTTTGCAACCCACGATTCTTAAATTATTGATTTTCTGAATGATTGTTATCGTCTTTTGGATAATAAACAGTCGTAGCAGAATCACTTTCTGAGCCGTCATGCTTAACTGCCTTAGCAGCTTCATCATGGCGTTCAGCTTCTTTACGTTCTAGTTCTCGTTTAGATTCTTCGAACGTTGCAGCTTTTTCGCTCGGAAATTCAGAAGTAGTTTTCTTTTCAGGCATCTTGCCTGTCTTGAATAAACTAATAATTTGCTTTTCATCAAGTGTTTCATGTTCAAGCAATGCTTCCGCAATAATCTTATGTTGTTCACGATGCTCTTCAATAATCTTACGAGCTTCGTTATAACCTTCAGTAGTAAAGCGCCGAATTTCTTCGTCAATTGTCGCAGCTGTCTTTTCAGAATAAGCTGGTCCACCTTCACCATAGTAGGATTGCCCCGGAGCAGCCAACTCGACTTGACCAATTTTTTCGCTCATCCCATACTGAGTAACCATTGCTCGAGCAATTTGAGTAGCTTGCTCAAAGTCATTTGATGCTCCAGATGATTGTTGGTCAAAAATGATCTCTTCTGCAGCACGACCACCCATCAAACCAGCAATTTGTTCCATAGCATCTTTCTTCGACATTAACATTTGATCTTCACGAGGAAGCATGATGGCATAACCGCCGGCACGTCCACGAGGAACAATTGTAACCTTGTGAACAACTCGTGCATCGTTTAATACCAAACCGACAATTGTATGTCCAGCCTCGTGGAAAGCAACTGTCTGACGTTCCTTCTTGCTAACCACTGCGTTCTTCTTCGCTGGTCCTGCAATTACTCGGTCTTCAGCTTCGTCTAAGTCAGCAGCATCAATCGTCTTCTTATTACGACGAGCAGCTAACAAAGCAGCTTCATTAAGTAAGTTTTCCAAATCAGCTCCAACAAAACCTGGTGTTTGTTTAGCAATTTCTGCTAAATCAACATCACTATCAATTGGCTTATTCTTGGCATGAACTTTCAAAATTGCTTCACGTCCATTAACATCTGGACGACCAACTAAGATCTTACGGTCAAAACGTCCCGGACGTAGTAAAGCTGGGTCTAAAACATCCGAACGGTTAGTAGCAGCCATAACAATGACTCCTTCATTTCCCGTGAACCCATCCATTTCAACCAATAATTGGTTTAAAGTTTGTTCTCGTTCATCATGTCCTCCGCCGGTACCATTGCCACGGCGACGACCTACAGCATCAATTTCATCAATGAAGATGATTGATGGAGCATTTTTCTTAGCTTGGTCAAACAAGTCACGTACACGACTTGCACCAACCCCAACAAACATTTCCACGAAATCCGAACCAGAAATTGAATAGAACGGAACTCCGGCTTCACCGGCTACCGCTTTTGCAAGTAAAGTCTTACCAGTTCCGGGAGGTCCTTCCAAAAGTACCCCCGCTGGGATTCGAGCTCCCAACTGAACAAACTTACGTGGATCTTTCAAGAATTCAACAACTTCAACAAGTTCTTGTTTCTCTTCTTCTTCACCCGCAACGTCAGAGAAGCGAACTTTATTTGCACTCTTATCAGCAGGTTTGACCTTGGATTTACCAAAGTTCATCACCCCTTTACCTCCGCCACCTTGACCGGCTTGACCCATCATCATGTAGAAGATAAAGATAAAGAAAATTAAAGGTAAGCCCGTTACTAGTAATTGAACCCAGAAACTGCTTGATTCTTCTTCTTTAGTTGTGACCTTAACTCCATCAGCTGAAGCAGATTTAGTTATTTCGGTAATTGTTGAATCATTCTGTAGAACTGAAGTTTGGAATCCAGTCACCTTATTAGATGAAACGGTTCCTGGGAATAATCCTGCTGAAGAATCATCCTTTTGTGCAGAACGATATTTACCTGTAACCTTATAAACTCCATTGGCTGGCTGAATATCAAAGCTCTTCACGTTGTCTTTTTTAAGTTGTGAGACAAATTCGCTAGACGAAATAGTAGAAGTTTGGCTATTGCCACCCTTTCCAACTACAGCCGCGATAATTCCCATAATACTCAAAAAAACTACGATATAGAAAAGACTATTTTTAAACAGGCCATTTCTGTTATTTTTCATGTAGTTCCTCCTTGTAAGGCATCAAGAAATATCAGTTACAATCTTGACCATTGACGATATAATACCATATTTGACTAACTTTGACCAATGATTTTATTCGTAAACTTCTGGCTTCAAAACTCCCACATAAGGTAAGTTTCGGTAATAGCCTTGATAGTCTAATCCATAACCCACTACAAACTCTTTAGGTACGGTAAAACCAACGTAGTCAGCTTTAGCTTCTACAACACGTCCAGCTGGCTTGTCTAAGAAGGTACAAATCTTAACGCTTTTCGCATTGCGTGAATATAATAAATCCACAATATAACTTAATGTCCGCCCAGTATCAACGATATCTTCAATAATTAAAACATCGCGTCCATTAACATCTTCAGATAAATCTGACACCAAATCAACAGTTCCCGTTGATTCCATGCCACCTTTGTAACTTGAAACATCGATAAAATCAATTTCAGAATATACATCAAATTCACGAACGACATCCGTTGTGAAGAACATAGCACCCGTTAATACACTTAAGATTAAAGGACGTTTTCCTGCATAGTCCTTTGTTAATTGTTTACCTAAACGTTCGCAAGCTTCCTTTATATCCGCCTTACTGTACAAAACTCTGGCGATATCATTGTCCATGGGGACTTCCTCCAATTCTAAATTCCATAATAAATTGTTGATTATCTTTTAGGAAAGGTTCCTTTAACCAGGCCTTTCGCAAACCTGGTACCCATAAAATTTCATCATCAACATCCGTAATTGCAAAATAACGTTCTCGTTGTTCATTCGGAACCTTTTGATCAATTAACTCTCGACGAATTGTTTTATAACCACCATTTTTAAGTCTTAAGCGGTCGTTGGGGTTTATTTTCCGGATAAAAAGCGGGAACCTCAGCTGATTGGCGCTCAAAACCATCGTCTCGTCAGCATCCAAAGCCGACTTTTGATTAGATAATTGGAATTGAGCATCACCATCTAAATTTAACCACGAATTCAATGTTACCACACGCTTTTTTACTTGTTCACCTTTTACGGTTATTTTTTTACCAATTCGTAGATAATTGTACGTGATTTCAAATTTATAGTTTTTTCCAATGTCGATTGTAGCTTGAGCTTGTTTAGTATTATTAACCAATCGAACTAGCTCATCCAACTTATTCTCATTTATTGCAATTTCCGCATTAACTTCAGTAATAATTTTTAAAATAATTTTTTTCTGCCATGGGAGCGATTCTTTACGTAGTGCCAGCAGATCAAAGCTTTCATCTCTTTGTAACTTAGTAAGTTTTTCAAGAACCACTTGGTCGACTAAGTTAGACTGTTCTAATAGCTGATCTTGATAGTGCTGGATATGTTCAACCACCCTTGGATTTTCTTTTCGAAAAGCAGGAATGATTTCATTTCGCACACGGTTACGTAAAAATTCAGTAGTACGGTTGGTTTGATCTTCAAACCACCGTAATTTATTTTCTTGAGCGGTCTCAATCAAAAATTGCTTAGTAAATTTTAGAAACGGGCGAATTAGCCATCCTTGTGCAAACGTTCGCCGTTCTGGAATTCCATTTAATTGATTTAGCCAGCCCCCCCGAATCACTTGCATTACGAAATTTTCAGCTTGCTCATCCGCATTATGTGCAGTCAATAGTACTTGCGCATGCTGGTCATGCATTACCTGCTTAAAAAAAGTATATCTAAATTCGCGTGCAGCAGCTTCTACTCCATGTTGAGGGTGCTGACTTTTAGGCCAGTCCGTCTCCATAAACGTGATTTGATGCTGTCGACACCATTTATGTAAAAATCGTTCTTCTTCAATACTTTGCTCACGCAGCTGATGATTGACATGGGCAACAATCAATTGTTGATGCTTAATTTTAGTTGAATTTATCAATGCGTTAATTAGCACCGTTGAATCGACTCCCGTTGAAACTGCCACTACGATTTTGAATTGGCTCAGTCCATATTGTTCAACAATCTGATCACCTAGCTCACCGATTTTCATAGTTAACTACGGCGTCCGCCACGGCCACCACGTTTACCATCCGTATTACGTTTTAACGTTGATAAGCGTGACTCACTATCCTTTAAAAATCCAGAGAGCATTTGATCAAAATCTGGTTCCACATTTGAGCTGCGTTGTTCACGATGATTATCGCGATGACTGTGTTGATTATGTGAATACTTTCTATCCATGTTTCCTGCTGGACGGCCATGGAAATTTCCATTGGAATGGTGGGAAGTTGAAGCAACTTTAGCAGTTTCTTTTTGTACGGGATGATCAACTGCCTTTCTAATTGAAAGAGCAATCTTTCCATCGTCCGCAATCGATAAAACCTTAACCTTCACGGTGTCTCCAACATTAAGTACATCATGAATATCCTTAATAAAACCGTCAGAAACTTCACTAATATGGACTAAGCCCGAACGATTCTCCCCCAAATCAATAAAAGCTCCGAAATTTGTAATTCCTGAAACTTTTCCGTCTACCTTAGTTCCAACTTCGATTGTCATAAATACCTATGATCCTCCTAAAAAATTTAATGCTTAATTATACCATTCCACACCGACTCCTTGCGAGTTTTGTTCACGCAAATTCAGTCCATTAATTAACAAAAAAAGCATTAAGATGACCTACGTCATTTCAATGCTTTAATCTAATTTTATTTTGCATCATTTGGCAAATTATAGACAGTTTCACCTTTTTTAGTATAGAGATATTTAGAACGAATCAATTTTTCCAAATATTGTTCATCGTTCATCTGCTTAACTTTGACTTTGAGCGCCTTGTTATCATTTTGAATCTTTTCATAATGCGCTGTTTCCATTGCTAATTTATTATTAACGCTACTTCTGGAAATATGTGCATGGACAATTTGAAAAATAAAAATGGTCGCAATAATCGCGAAAACACCTAAAATAAATAGTGCTCGTTGTTTACGGGCCCTAGCATAGGGATTTACTGCTCCTGTCGCTGTTCTTGCTTTCATACTTCTCTTATTTTTCTTCACATTTTCCATTAAAATAACCTCTCAATTATCTTAAATTATAACAACGCTTTCTTTAACTGTCTATCATTTTTAACTTCTTAATTATTTTCTAAAATCTTGTTCGTAATTTTCGGAAACGATCGTGTACATCCGTTCTGCATCATCTTTTTTCGTAGTATCTAAAAGCTGATCAACTTTAATTACCAACGTTTTATTTCCAAAACGAATTTCAATATGGTCGTTTACTCCCACATTAGTTGAAGATTTAGCCACTTTATCATTGATCAAAATTCGTCCTTGATCAGCTACTTCCTTAGCTAAAGCACGCCGTTTGATAATTCTTGAAACCTTTAAAAATTTATCTAATCTCATTTAACAATCCTCTGTACCATTCTTAAAATTTTTGAACCATAGGGAATAGTCAACCATTCCCGAATACTAAATAACCTGAATTTAAAGATATAACTAATAAAAACACCTGCTCCAACGATTACACCCATTACTGTGATAATAGTAGCGCCGAAGCGTCCTGGAGAAACTACTGTTAATTGTAAAACAATCACGAGTAATTTTACTACTATGAACATTAACAAATTTCCCCAGATGAGTTTCCTTAAAAAGTGATGTTCTCGGTAAACCCGTTTCGACAACTGACTCGGTAATGCATAATTCATCACACCTGCAATCACAGCTAAGCTTAATACTGTCACGAGACTAGCTCCTAAGATTCCCAACCATTGAGTAGCCCAACTATTTAAAACAACTTTAATTATAATTCCTGTGATAATGGCCACCAAGGTCGGTTTAACAGCCCCCGCACTTTGCAAGATGCTGTTATACACAAAGATTAATGCAGCAAAAATCACACTTAAATTGTACACAGCTAGAGCTAAGGAACCTTCCGAACTGCCAAATAGCAGGTGATTGATTTGAGGCATTAAAGCCACCATTCCTATACTGGCAGCCATCGATATGGTTAGTGAAACCCGCAATAGTGAGGTTGCTGATCGATAAAAGGCTTTTGTGTCCCTTTTTTGTAAAGCCTCCGTAAGAGATGGTAGCAACGTGGTGGCAAAAGCCGTAGCAATCACCGTCCCTAATTGAACTAACGGCTGTGCACGATCATAAATCCCCTTCATCGACTTAGCCATTGATTGAGTTAGCCCACCACTGACCAAACTATTTTTAACCGTGAACGAATCTACTAACTGTAGCAAAATAATCATGGCTGCCAATAAGCAAATTACGCCACCTTCAACCACAAAGCGTTTCACTAAAATTTTAAACAGTTGCCAATTAAATTTATGTCGTTTAGCTTTTATTAACTTGGACCCAAACTTTATAAAAAAGAGCGTTGAAGCAACGGCAGCTAAAGTTGAACTAGCCATCGCCCAAGTCCCCATTTTATACACGGACCAATTTAGTTTAACCGCCAATACCGCAACTAAAATAATGATTGAAACCCGCACTACTTGTTCAAGCACTTGTGATTTAGCCGTCGGCGCCACATCATAAATTCCTTGGTAGTAACCCCGCCCCGTCGCCAATAATGGCATAAACAGGAACATAGTCGAAACCATTCGCAATAGTGGGGTTAAACTAACATCCCCCATTGCACCAGCAATCCACCTAGCACCTACCATTAAAAATAAAAATATTAACAATGATAGCCCTGCCAAAATTAGCATCGCATAGCGACTTAAACGTAACCTTTTTTCTTCTTCGGGTTCCTCAGCAATAATTTTTGATATAAAAATCGGAAATCCATTTAATGCAAAGGTCATTCCAATGCCATAAATTGGATAGATTTGTTGGTATACATAAAAACCAGTATTACCAACTAAATTTTGAAGGGGCACTCGATAGACTGCACTTAAAATTTTAGCCACAATTGATGCGATGGATAAAATTAATGCCCCACGCATAACCTTTTTAGCACTCGAATTTTTCACAATCAGTCCTCACACATATTCTTTAAGTTTCTCAATATAATTAAACAGCTGTGTAAACCAATCCTTTTGTGTCATTCGTGGTTGAATTACCAGCTTAATATGCATTTTAGCATCTGATTCCGCTACCGTCGCTCTCAGTCTTGTAACTGATAATGCTTCAAATATCTGCTCACCAGTTAATTTTTGGCTGGCTGCCCTTGTCATAGTTACAGTTAAAATACCGTCCTTGCGGGTGATTCTTTCGACTTGAACTTGATCGGCTATAATTTTCAAGTCGGTAATTTGTAATAAATTATCAACTTCAGCTGGATAATCTCCAAAGCGGTCTAACATATCATCTTGAATATCAACAACTTCTTCATGACTGTTAGCCTGACGTAATCGTTTATAGAATTCGATTTTCTGCTGTTCATCTTCAATATAAGAACTAGGAAGAAAACCTTCGATTCCGAGACTAATCTCACTATCTGAACGCCGTTTAACCTTTTTACCTTGCTTCTTCTTAACCGCATCTGCCAGCATTTGTGAGTATAAATCATATCCAACAGAATCGATAAAGCCATGTTGTTGTTTTCCTAACAGATTTCCCGCGCCTCGAATTGATAAATCTCGCATAGCAATTTTAAATCCAGAACCTAGTTCTGTGAAATCTTTGATGGCTTCCAATCGTTTTTCGCCTAATTCAGTTAACACTCGGTTTTTCTGATACAAGAAATACGCGTAAGCCACCCGTGATGAACGCCCAATTCGACCACGAAGTTGATATAATTGGGAAAGTCCCATATGATCGGCATTTTCCACAAAAAGAGTGTTAGCATTCGGAATATCAATTCCGGTTTCAATGATTGTCGTTGTAACTAACACATCGTACTCACCCGCAATAAATTCAAACAAGATATCTTCTAATTGTTTCTCGGTCATTTGTCCATGAATATAACCCACTCGGGCTTCTGGAACTAATGCTTCAATTTCAGCCACTACTTTTTCAATATCTTGAACTCGATTATGAAGGTAGAAAACCTGTCCATTACGGCGCATTTCTCGCATAATTCCTTCACGAATAGCCCCCGCGTTTTCTTCCATTACATACGTTTGAATCGGATAACGATTAGTTGGCGGTGTTTCAATCACTGACAAATCTCGCACCCCAATCATGGACATGTTCAATGTCCGAGGAATGGGGGTCGCGGTCAAGGTTAAAACATCCACCTGTGATTTAAGCTCTTTAATTCGTTCCTTATGTTTAACCCCAAAACGTTGTTCCTCATCAATTACCAGTAATCCTAAATCTTTAAATTCAACATCCTTAGATAATAGTCGATGGGTTCCAACAATCACGTCTACACTGCCATCTTTTAATCCCTCAAGGGTCTCCTTAACTTGTGCCCCAGTTTGGAAACGAGACAATATTCCCGTTGCAATTGGGTATCCTTCAAACCGTTCATTCATCGTATCAAAATGCTGTTGCGCCAGAATAGTGGTGGGAACTAAAATAGCCACTTGTTTACCACTTTCAACCGCTTTAAAGGCGGCCCGTAACGCAACTTCTGTTTTACCGTAGCCAACATCTCCTACTAGCAAACGATCCATCGGGCGTTCTCTTTCCATATCTTTCTTGATTTCTTCAATGGACCGTAATTGATCTGGAGTTTCAGTATATGGAAAATCATTATCAAATTGACGTTGATAGCTGTCATCTGGTTTAAAAGCAAACCCTTTTTCAGCTTCCCTTTTGGCATACAGTTCAATTAAGTCATCGGCAATGTCTTCAATCTTAGAAGCAACGTTCTTCTTCGTCTTAGCCCAGTCAGAGCCACCCAGTTTATTTAGTTTAGGGCTTTTACCTTCCGCTGCAACGTATTTTTGTACAAGATTTAACTGTGTTACCGGAATAAATAATTGACCACTCCCTTTGTACTGGATGGTCATATAATCTTGATGAACGCCATCGACTTCCATCGTGGTCATTCCCATAAACTTTCCAATCCCGTGATTGACATGAACAACGTAGTCCCCAGTTTTTAGTTCTGTATAACTTTTGAGACGTTCGGCATTTTCCACATGTTGTTGGCGAGGACGTTTTTTAGGAACCTTAGCAAATAGCTCTTTCTCCGTTAACACTACCAATTTCGTACTAGGCATATCAAAACCTTGTGGAAATGATTGTCCAATAATGTTAACCGCTGCCACTTGAATTCGATCAGCATTAACTTTTTGAGCAGTAATCTCAAAATCGTGAAGCACTTCGGTAATTTTTCCTTGTCGTTCTTTGGAATTGGCAAAGATTAACACCGTTTGCTTACGAGCTAACCATCGTTCCACCTCACCTTTTAAAACAGGCATTTGTCCAAAGAAATCTTGGACAGCCCTAGTAGTGATTTCCGTCAACTGGTCAAACTTTAAGCGCCCCATCCCTTTTTGGAACATCGACAAAAATAACTGAGGAACAGACTTTTTCTTGATCAATGTTCGAATATCGACGCCAAAGGATTCGTTATCTAACAACACGTTATTTTTTAACTGATCAACGATCCAACTGGCTTCATTATTTTCAATGTCAGTTTCAGCATCCAAGATCCGGGGATAGTCGTCTAAAACTAGCGTGCCCTTTGTTAGATAATCTAGCAATGAAGTTTTAGCTGCATACAATTGTTTAGCGTACATTGTATCTTCTTGAATCAGTTGGTGGTGTTTCCAGCGCTCGATTACTTCATTAATATTTTGTTGTAAAGCCTCAAAGTTTTCTTCACTTAATTTTTTTTGAGCTTGCGCCAGCTCGTTATTCATCGTTTTAATTGCTTGGTTTAATTTTGTTTCATTTATTATCAAGTCTGTAGCGGGCAATACTTCAATTTTTTCGATATTTTCAATACTTCGCTGGGTTGCTTGATCAAAAGTTCGCAGCGAATCGATTTCGATATCAAAAAAATCCATTCGGATTGGGTCATCTTGATTAAGTGGAAAAATATCAACTACCGAACCTCGAACCGCAAATTCACCTTTCTTTTCCACCTGTTCAACCCGTTGGTATCCCAGCGCATTCAGATCGCTAATTAAAGTTTGAAACTCATATTCAGCTCCCACTTCCAGAGTGATTCGAGCTTCAATAACATCCTTAGGTTCGGGAACTAATCGGCGTAAACCGGATGTAGAAGTAATAAAAATACCTGTCTTTGATGTCGCTAAAGCACTTAAAAATTGGATTCGTGCCGTACGATAATTTGGCGAACTAGTGGCCACCTCGGCCGCAATAATCTCTTCAGCTGGAAACCAATACGTATCAATCTCGGACTGTTCTTCTTTAAACATGTTATAGACATGTTCGGCCCGCGCTAAGCTATCTGTTACATATAAAATTGGGGCTGATTTAGTTTCAATAATCGTACTTAAGAAAAGTTGTTTAGCCGGCTCTAGTAAACCAGTAACTAATTGCCGCGACCCTTTTTGGAGAGCATCAACAACGGTTGTAACTCCCGAATCAGATGCAAAAATTTCATTTATATTCATACTTGCTCCTAAATAATCCTAGTTGTATTTATTCATTAGCTGACTGAAATTTTCAATTGTAGTCCAATCTTCTAATGCTGCTACTGCATTTTGAACACCAATTTCAAAATCGGTTATCTGTTCCTTCCTAAACTTACCTAGTACGTAATCCACGACGCTTTCTTTAGTCGGATGATCAATCCCTACTCGCACTCGATTAAAGGATTGGGTTCCTACATGGGCTATTATACTTTTAATCCCATTATGTCCCCCGGCTGAGCCCTTTTGACGAAGTCGAATTTTACCAACTGGCATATCCATGTCATCATAGGCCACAATCATGTCATTTAAATCAACATCGTAGTAATCCATTAAAGGACGCACTGCTCGACCAGAATCGTTCATATAAGTAGTTGGTTTTACTAACAAAACTTTTTCACCATTTACTCGAAAATCTGCGATCAAGGCATCACTTTGAACTTTAAAATTATTTATATCATGCTTTTTTGCTAATTCATCGACAACCATAAAACCAGTATTATGGCGCGTTTTATCATATTCTTTACCAATATTTCCTAAACCCACAATCATTTTCATGTTATTTTTCCACCCTCAACACGCAAAAACGGCTGAAAGAGCAAAAACCCCTCAGCTGTCCACGTTTATTTTCATGTAATATTACCATATTATTGACCCCAAGCGGGTCTTTTAACCTCTAACTTATCAATCACTTTACTAACTGTACCCGAACTTCATAAAATTTTTACTCAACTTTCTTTTATGAAAATGCTATACTTAGTATTGTTTGATAAATTCAAATATTATATGAAAAAAGGGGATTGATCTTTTGTCTAAAATTCAAAACCATCAAAAAGTTGTATTAGTCGGCGACGGCGCTGTAGGTTCAAGTTATGCCTTTGCAATGGCACAACAAGGAATTGCAGAAGAATTCGTAATCGTTGATGTTGTTAAGGACCGTACTGTTGGTGACGCACTTGATCTTGAAGATGCTACTCCATTTACTGCACCTAAGAACATTTACTCAGGTGAATATTCTGACTGTAAAGATGCAGATCTTGTAGTTATCACTGCTGGTGCTCCACAAAAACCAGGTGAAACACGTCTTGACCTTGTTAACAAGAACTTAAACATTCTTTCAACAATCGTTAAGCCAGTTGTTGACTCAGGCTTCGACGGTATCTTCTTAGTTGCTGCTAACCCAGTTGATATCCTTACTTACGCAACATGGAAATTCTCAGGATTCCCTAAAGAAAAGGTTATCGGTTCAGGTATTTCTCTTGATTCAGCACGTCTACGTGTTGCTCTTGGTAAGAAATTCAACGTTAGCCCTGACTCAGTTGATGCATACATCATGGGTGAACATGGTGACAGTGAATTCGCTGCTTACTCAACTGCTTCAATCGGTACAAAGCCATTGCTTGATATCGCTAAAGAAGAAGGCGTTTCAACTGACGAATTAGCTGAAATCGAAGACAGTGTTCGTAACAAAGCTTACGAAATCATCAACAAGAAGGGTGCTACATTCTACGGTGTTGGTACTGCTTTGATGCGTATTTCAAAAGCTATCTTGCGTGACGAAAATGCTGTATTGCCTGTTGGTGCTTACATGGACGGCGAATATGGTTTGAATGACATCTACATCGGTACACCTGCTGTTATTAACGGCCAAGGTTTGAACCGTGTTATCGAATCACCACTTAGTGATGACGAAATGAAGAAGATGACAGATTCAGCTACAACATTGAAAAAAGTTCTTACAGATGGTTTGAAAGCTCTTGAAGAAAAATAAGCTTTTCAACATCAACTAATTTCAAATAGTTGAAAAAACGACTCTGAATAAATATTCAGAGTCGTTTTTTTATGCCCAATTTACTAATTTCACGCTTCTAACATTACTTCTTCATAAAAAGATAGCATTTCTTCTGATATAATAAGTAAGTAATATTTACCGTATGCAATTAATTACTAGATAATAATAACTGATTAAATATTTTGAAGATAGCAAACACTTTTAATGTTTTAGTTATTTAATTTTTCTATATATTCTCTCGTCATTAAAAATCAACCACTCCATGTTGACCTGTATTTTTCTATTTACTAAATAAAAATATATAAATAGGCTTGATTAATATTCTTTATTACAGTAATGTTACAGAGGATAAAATTTATTTCGGAGGCTCACGATGCAACGTAGATCAAATCATCTTAAAAAAACAAGGAAACTTCCTTACATAATACTTGGTGCAGTCGCTGCTGTGCTAGTCTTAATTTATGCAGGAGGAGCAATCCACTACAGTACTTCCAACACATTCATGCCTAATACTGTAATTGATGGCGTAAATGTTGCTGGGAAAAATGTAAATCAGGCACAAACACTGGTTAACAATCATGTTAAAAACCAAACTTTTAATTTAACTGAAAAAAACAAAGTTCTCAAAACTGCTAAATATGCAGATGCAGGTTTAACCTCTTCTGATAATAAGACTATAGCTAAGCTTCTCAATAAACAAAATGCTTTAATGTGGCCCCTACAACTTGTCCATGCCGCTAATGCTGATAACACAGTAAACGCAACTAGCAAGGCTAAATTAGAAGAATTTGCTAAAAAAACAGCGATTACTTTGAATAAGAATCGTAATACTGGTTCAGCTTCCGCTATTAGTGCCACTGAACTGGCTAGCTCAAGCTCTAAAAAAGATAATAAGATAATTAGTTCTACTGCGCTTGCAGAGGAAATCAAAACCAGCATCGCAAAAGGACAAAAAGATATTGATTTAACCAAAACATATCAATCAGCTACTGTTAATTCAGATGATATTCAAAAACAAATTAAAAAGTATACAGCAGAAAAAATTACTTATAACATCAACGGTACCAATGTCACTATTCCAAGTGATACTTTAAAGCAGTGGATAGTTCTTACTTCTAAAAACGACGGTACTCAAACTGTTTCGGTCGATAATGCCCAAGTTAAAGCCTATCTAGATGACTTAAACGATAAGTATTCTACCTATGGAGCTAGTGTGACCTTTAATAGTACTAAACGTGGTTCTCAAACTGTTAAAAATGAAATTTTTGGTTGGACTATTGATACTACCACCGACGCAGCTGATATAGCCCAAAAAATTGCAACTGGTAAAGACTTCACCGAAAAAGCTACAATTTCAGGTTCTGGACAATCTCTTAAAAAAGGTGAACTCGGATCAACGTATGTCGAAGTTGATAAAACTAACCAACATATGTGGTATTACAAAGACGGCAAGCTTAAAATTTCAACTGATGTTGTTACTGGAATGCCTGCAAATAATGATGACACTCCAACTGGTGTGTTCTTTGTTTGGAATAAAAAACGTAATGCTACCCTAAAAGGTAAAAATACGGATGGCTCTAATTATGCCTCACCAGTCAGCTACTGGATGCCAATTGATTATACTGGAGTTGGTCTCCATGATGCTTCATGGCAACCTAAATTTGGTGGAGATTGGTATAAAACCCATGGTTCCCATGGTTGTGTCAACACTCCACCTGCAACAATGAAAACTGTTTATGCTGAAGTAGCCCTCGGAACACCGGTAGTCGTGTTCTAAATTATCATTTTGTGTTATTATTAAATTTGTATTAAAGAAAATTGCGGTTTTGGGAGGAAATTCTAATGCTTTTAAAATCAATGGTCAAACCTAAGAAAGATTTAACAACTGTTCGTGAAGATGCAACTCTTGAAGAAGCGCTTGATATTCTTGAAGAATCTGGATTCCGTTGCGTTCCAGTTTTAGATAAAACGGGTCGCTTGTTCCGTGGAAATATTTATAAAATGCATATTTATCGCCACAAATCACGTGGTGGATCAATGCAAGAACCTGTGACTTCTCTTTTAAAAAATGCCACTAAGTATATTAATGTTAATGCTGCTTTCTTTAACGTCTTCTTCTCAATTAAGGATTTACCTTTCATTACTGTATTAGATGATAACAATTACTTCTATGGAATTTTAACCCATGCACGTCTCTTGGATGGGTTATCTCAATCGTGGAACGTAAATGTTGGTAGTTATGTGATTACTGTCATTTCTGGGGACGAACGAGGCGATTTAGAGACGATTGCAAAGATCATTACTAAATATACCTCAATTGCTAGTGTTATCTCTTTAGACGTTGAAGAGGGGGATTTAGTGCATCGGATGATGTTCACTCTCCCAGCAAGTGTTGATGAAAAGAGATTACATCAAATTATTAGTAACTTAGAACGTAAAGGCTTCAGAGTTCCTGAAGTTGAAAACCTAAAACAAGATCGTTTATAGTTCGTAAATAAAAAAGGATTCGCAGTTTGCGAATCCTTTTTTCTATCTTGAAATAGGTGGTTTTAAAATTTGAGCGTGAAACTTTGTTCACATTTTCTATTCTATGTATTCGGTACGAGACCTATACTTACCTTTAAGGCCTCGTCCACCTGTTTCATCTTCTGGTCATCTAATCGACCAATTTTATCATGTAGACGTTGTTTATCAATTGTTCGAATCTGTTCCATTAAAATAACTGAATTACGGCCTACTCCTTGTTCTCCACCTTTAATTCCTACATGGGTAGGCATTTTAGGCTTAGAAATTTTAGCCGTTATTGCTGCAATAATGACCGTCGGACTATAGTGATTACCGATGTTATTCTGGATAACAAGAACCGGTCGCATCCCGCCCTGTTCAGAACCAACAACTGGTGACAAGTCTGCATAGAATAAATCACCGCGTCTTATCTTCGACTCGTCCACAGTGTCACCCCATTAACTTTTAATTTAAAAAATTTAACTTAGTAACGTTCAAGCACATGCTTTTCACAATCCGCTTCACATGAAGAAAAGTCATGAGTAATTTCGGAATTGATATCAGCCATTTGAAGGTATCCGGCTTTAAGCTGTTCAAGATGCTCAGTTGCGTGATGGGTAAAAAAGTTCCTTACAATATCATCATTTACACAACTAGGTTCAAAACCAAACATTTCACAGTAAGTCTCTTTCTCAATTGACATATCTTTTGGTTGAATACTCATTAGATTGCTCTCCTGTACTATTTAATTATTAACATTATTTTAGCATTCAATACATTAATTTACTACACCATTTTCAGTATAGATTCGTGGTAAACGTTGTGTGAATCCACATGTGATTTCATAATTAATGGTCCCAGCATATTCGGCAATGTCTGTCATGGTAATTGATTTTTCGCCTGATTTTCCCGCTAAAATTACTTTAGTTCCCACAGGATATGACTTTGGTAAGCGAACCATCATTTGATCCATACAAATTCGTCCTACTATTTCGCAAAATTGACCATCAATCAAAACATGGAATCCTTGTAAACGACGTTCATAACCATCTGCATAACCAATCGGGATCGTCCCAATCCATTCATCTTCTTCAGCTGTATAAGTCGCTCCATAACTAATTGAACGGCCTTTTTGCACTAGTTTAGAAAAAGATAGTTCAGACTCCAGACTCATAGCTGGCTGTAAATCAAAAGGACTTTCCAGTGTTTTTCCAGAAGGATTCATCCCATAAATGCCGACTCCAAAACGAATCATATTACCATTGCAAGCTGCATGCCACAAGCTGGTAGCAGTATTAGAAACATGCACATAACGTGGACGTCGAGTTAATTGGCTGATGAAATGGTTAAAACGTTCCACCTGTAAATTGAAATAAGTCGTATCCTTTTCATCTGCTGTTGCAAAATGTGTAAACACACCTTCAAAATTGAACTGTTGACTTTGTTCAAGATAATCGGCCGCTTTCTTAAAAGAAGCTCCATCTTGAAAACCAATCCGTCCCATTCCTGTATCAATACCTAAATGAACTTTCAGCGGCTTTTGATTTAGAATTTGCGTAGCTTCATCTAGCCATGCTTGATCACCCACCGTTAACGAGATATCATTTTCAGCAGCTAATTTAGCATATTTAACATCTGTAATTCCTAAAACTAGGATAGTTTCTGTTAGCCCAGCATCTCGCAAAGCCAACGCTTCGTCTAAGATAGCAACACAAAAACCAGTTGCCCCAGCTTGTTTCGTAAATTGGGCTGTTTCTACAATTCCATGTCCATAGCCATTAGCCTTAACCACGGCAAATAATTCACTGTGTCCATCTAATCGACTAATCTCATTTTTTACATTATTTCTAATTGCCTCAGCATTAATAACTAGCTTGCTGGGACGATGTATCCCTACAACCATTTCAATTATCCCCCTCTAAAATTACCTGTGTTACAACATGGTGGTCAGAATGGGAAATTGACACATGTACGGTTCCACTAAACGGATGTTTAACAATCTTAGGTTTTCCAACCCCATCGTAATTAATTTCGATGTCTTGAAAATTAAGTTTTTTACCTAATCCTGTCCCGTAAGCTTTACTATATGATTCTTTAACCGAAAAGTGCCCTGCTAAAAATTCATACGCGCGTTGACCTTTCTTAGCTTCAAACTCATCAAATTCAGTGGGCGTCAAAACCTTTTGGATAAACGTTGCTGGATTGTGGAGAGTTTTAAATCGATCAATGTTTGTTATATCAATGCCAATTCCGTAAATCATCCTAGTACCTCCAATGTCGTTCCTATTGTATCAAAAAAAGAGGTCAAGAAAAAATGTATTTTCCGGGCCCCTTAGTTTATTGAAAATGTTTATTTTTCTTTAATTACAAATTGACGGTTTGATCCACCCTTGTTACCTGAGTTGCGATCATTACGCTTACCACCATTGTGGTTACGGTCATCGCGACCAAAGCGTGACTTGCCGCCACCCTTACGATCGTTATTCCATTTACCACCACGGCCCCCGCCATTGCTGCTATTACCATTACTACGACGACCATTACCACCACGATGGTTTCCGCCACGGTATCCGCCGCCACCTTTACCGCCTTTGTTGCCACCTTTTTTACGAGGAAGTGGGCGTTCAGGAGTAATCTTAACTTTGATTTCACTAGCGTCAGACTTAGTTACTTCATTTAGAAGTGCAGCAACCAGCGTTTTAGCATCATGTTGTTCTAAAAGATGATCAACTTGTTCTTCGAACTTAGCAACATCTGTTTTTTGAACCAATTCTTCAATGCTTTGTTCAGCCATTGCAGCACGTCCAGCAAAAGCTTCTTCTTCTGTTGGTGGCTTCATTGGTAACAAACGTTTCTTTGTCAAATGTTCAACGTCACGAAGATAGTCCATTTCCCAGTTAGTAACGAAGGTTACTGAAGTACCTGTAGCACCGGCCCGGCCTGTACGACCAATACGGTGAACATAACTTTCTGGGTCTTGAGGAATATCATAGTTGTAAACGTGAGTTACACCAGAGATATCAAGCCCACGTGCAGCAACGTCAGTAGCAACTAAAATATCTAATTGTCCTTCACGGAATTGACGTAAAATACTCATCCGGCGTTGTTGAGTTAAATCACCATGGATTCCAGCAGCATTGTAACCACGAGTAACTAATCCCTTAGAAACTTCATCAACGCGACGCTTAGTACGACCAAAAATAACTGCAAGTTTTGGTGCTTGTACATCAAGTACGCGGGTTAAAATATCAAATTTTTCGAATTCTTTAGAACGAACGTAGTATTGATCAACCAAATCAGCAGTAAGTTCTTTAGACTTAACTGTAATTTGTTTTGGATCAGTCATGAACTTAACACCAATTTTCTTAATTGGTGCTGGCATTGTGGCTGAGAACAATAATGTTTGGCGTTCGCTAGGTGTTTGTTCAATAATGTGTTCGATATCAGGTAAGAATCCCATATCTAGCATATCGTCAGCTTCATCAAGAACTAATGTTTTAACGTGGTCTAAACGAATTGTCTTTCGACCAATATGGTCCAACAAACGACCAGGTGTACCAACCACGATTTGTGGATGGCTCTTTAAAGCATTAATCTGACGACGGATATCTGATCCACCGTAAACCACTTGAACTTTAGCTTTTTTATATTTTCCTAATTTAAAGATTTCTGCTTGTGTTTGAGCAGCTAACTCACGTGTAGGTGAGATAATAATTGCTTGAATGTTAGGATTATCTAGGTCAACATTTTGTAGGATTGGTAATCCGAAAGCAGCTGTCTTACCAGTACCTGTTTGAGCTTGTCCAATGATGTCTTTTCCTTCTAAAACACCAGGAATAGTTTCAGCTTGGATAGGTGTTGGTTCGTCATACCCATTGTCTAAAACTGCTTTTAAAATGTCTTCGTCTAACCCTAGTTCGGTAAATTTCAAATATAATTCCTCCTAAATTTTCGTCACCGCATCAAAGAAAATCCGTCCTTTTAGGGCCGCGCCCACGGTGACAATCGTGTAAACATAACTTTATAATCATACACCCCTGCTTAGGGATTAGCAAACAAAAGTTCTTGAAAACGCTGTTAAAACAGCTCTATTTAGCCTTTTTAATAAAAATAAAGTTGTGATATTTAGGCTAGCATTCCCCACTCAAAGGTCGGCAACCGCGTTTTAAGAATAATTTACATACGCTGTAAAAAATCTAAAAGCCACATCACAACTTTATTTTTTAATTTTTAATTTTATCAACAACATTTTCTAAATGAATTCCGTGACTTGCTTTTAATAAAATACTATCATTTGCTTGAATTTCAGTTGAAAGATCATCTGTAAGTCGCTTTAATTCGCCAGTTTCATAATAATGAACAGCATCTTTACTGTAGATATCTTCATCAATCAGTCGTTTTTCAAGAGCTTTCATATGTGGGCCAATTAAATATACTTGTGCAAAACGCTTGGCATTTAATTTTTCAGCTAAGCTAGCATGCATTTGATCAGCATTCTCACCTAATTCCAACATATCTCCTAGAACTACCAAACGACGTCCTTCAGTATTTACGTTAGCAAATGAATCCAATACTGCTCGAGCAGCAGTCGGATTAGAATTATAAACATCACTTAAAATACGTTCGCCTTTTTTTCCAGTTAACCACTCTGTTCGATTTTTGGTTAAATCAAAGTCAACTAGCGCTTCAGCTTCTTTTTTTAGGTCAATATGGTACTTATGTCCAACGGCGATTGCTGCTAACGCATTAGTTACATTGTAATCACCCAATACTGGAATTGTTACGGTGGTTTCTTCATCCAAATTAGTTTTGAACATTGTACTTGTGTCAGTTCCCTGGATATCGCTGGCGCTGACATCATTATCTGCTTTAAGCCCAAAACGGTATTGTTCAACATTGAGGTCTTTAGCACGCTGTTCTAATAGCGGTTCATCCCCGTTAAAAACAAAACAACCGTCCTCTTTTAGGCCATCTGTAATTTCCATTTTTGCATCAGCAATCCGCTCACGCGTCTTAAAAAATTCAATATGGGCTTCGCCAATCATCGTAATCACAGCAATATCAGGTTGAACCAATTCACTTAAAAAGTGTAACTGTCCTGGACGATCCATTCCCATTTCAACTACCAATACTTCCGTATTAGAGCTCATTCCCAAAATAGTAATTGGCACGCCCAGTTCGTTGTTAAAGTTTGCTTTAGTTTTTACCACATTATATTCTGCTTCCAGAACTGCTGCAGTCATATCCTTAGTAGTTGTCTTTCCATTACTTCCAGTAATAGCAACTACCTTAGGGTTAATCTTATCCAGATAATATTTAGCAAGTTTTTGCAGAGCTTCTAATGGATTTTTTACTAGAATACTTGGTAAATCAGCTGGACGCCGTTCTTGGTGGTCTTCCGCCCATAAAGTTGCAACGGCGCCTGCTGTTACTGCTTGACTAATAAAATCATGTCCGTCACGTTCACCCATAATTGGCACAAAAAGTGATCCTGGAGATAATTTTCGACTATCAAATTGAACACTCGTTACGCTAATATCGTTCCATAGTTCAGGATATTCATCCGTTCCAAGAGCGCGCGCAATTTCGCTAAGTTGCATTTTCATCTTTTTAAAACTCCCCTTAAATTAAAAAACCTGGCTACAATTATACCATAATAGCTCATTAAATTAACTTACCTTAAAAGTAGACTAAACATCTTATCCCCAAAATAATTACCCTTTTTTGCTAAAAAAGAGAACTTATATCTTATCTGACACAAGTTCTCAATTTAATATAATGCATCCGCATCAAAGGCTTGCGGGTTAGTAATAATAAAATGCCAATGTTTACTACGTAGATTATATTTCAAAATCGCAATTTGTTGGGCATTATTATAAAGTGAATCTTTGCTGCGTAACGTAGGAGCCAAATTACTGTCGCTAGCAATCAAAATCGGGATTCGATATTCGCGATCTTGCTCAAAAGCTTGATCAAACGCAAAAATTAATCCTTCTCCTAACACAGGAATTAATTGTCGAACCATTCCAGCTGGTAATTCAGCAAATTTATTTCCCCGACGAAATACAATTCGATGCTCGTTATAAGCTTGTTCAGCATGACGAATAATAGATTGATTCAAAACTAAATAAAAATTTTTTAGACGACGATAATAGGTCTTCACCTGATTTTCGCCAATGTCTAAATAAACATAGTCGTTTTGGAGCTTATACGAAAATGGCGTATCATTATGAGTTTTCATATGCCCCATATATAAAAGATTAGCAATATCAGCCGGCGTGAGCTCACTCAACGCATCTCGCTGAGAAAAATCAATCCAATTGCGTGGGCCATGGTTTCCAATTAAATACTCACTAACTTTTTTAGCGCCATTAATTTCATTTAAAAATGTATGATTATCAATCGTTAAATCATCACTGACTTCCCGATTTAATAATAAAATATTGGTTGGTATTTGCAAGACTCCCTTTAGGAAATCATTTGCCGTAATCCCGCGCGAATAAATTAAATTAACAATTGATTCTAAATGTACAAAAATATAGTCATCACGCATGATCCCATAACTCTCTTTCAATTAACTATATACTTACATTCTTTCCAAACGTTGAATGCGATCTTCAATTGGTGGATGCGTATCAAATAGATGTGCCATGGTACGTTTCTTTTTAAATGGATCAGAGATATAAAGTGCAGCACTACTTGGATCGGCTTCTTTCATCGGTTCACTGACCGATATCTTTTGTAGAGCATGGATTAGCCCCAGTGGGTTACGTGTTAATTCAACGCTAGAGGCATCGGCGAGATATTCTCGATTTCGTGATAAAGCCAATTGAGCGATAGTTGTGGCAATTGGACCTAAAATAACCAATACGATGGAAATAATCATCATCACAATTTCCAAACTTCCGCCTTCATTGTCATTATCATTGCGACGTCGTCCCCCGCCCCACCAAAATGAGCGCATTCCAATATTTACTAGCATTGCGATCGCCGAAGATAATGCCAAGGCGATGGTCGAAAGGCGAATATCATAATTTCGAATGTGTGAAACTTCGTGTCCAATTACGCCTTCAAGTTCTTCTCGATTAAGCCGTTCTAAAATACCAGTAGTCACTGCTACGGCAGCATTTTTAGGGCTATTTCCTGTTGCAAATGCATTAGGGCTGGCATCGTTAACAATATAAACCTTGGGCATTGGTATATTAGCTACCAAGGCCATGTCTTCTACAATATGCCAAATTTCCGGATGATCGGCTTCACTAATTTCAGTTGCGTGATTCATTCCCATCACGACATTAGTAGAATTGGCAATCATCATGGCCATATAAATAGCGGCAATTACTGCCGCCATAATAATCCCTGCCATTGCACTATCATAGAAAACATAACCAACTGCAGCACCAATAAACAATACTAAGATAGCAAAACCGATCATCACATAAACGGTCTTTCGCTTATTACTTGCAATCTGTTGATATAACATTAATCGACCTCTTAATTATTTATCAAATGAAACGGTTGGGTTTTTAGTTTCTTCTTCAGGAACTTGAAGATAATCAACCGGCTTAAATCCACCCATCCCAGCAATTAAATTATTAGGGAAAGATTGTAGTTTAATGTTGTAACTTGCTACACTCGAATTATATAGTTGACGAGAATAAGCAATTTTATTTTCTGTATTAGTTAATTCTTCCATTAATTTAGTAAATTCTTGGTTAGCCTTCAAGTCAGGATAACTTTCAGATAAAGCAAAAATACTTTTAAGTGAGTCACTAATCTGGTTAGAAGTTTTCATAATCTCTTCACGTTGTTTAGTAGAAGGGGCTGAATTATCAGTCTGATCCACTAATTGATTACGAAGTGCCACCACTTTACTTAAAGTATCTTTTTCATGGGCTGCATATCCCTTAACCGTATTTACAAGATTAGGAATCAAATCATTTCGACGCTTCATTTGAACGCTAATTTGGCTCCATGATTCCTGTGTATAGGTTCTAGCTTTTACCAAGCCGTTGTACATTGAGACGATCGCAATTACAATCACCACAATTACAATTAGTGCTATTATCATTCCTACCATTCAATCCCATCCTTTCAAAACTTCCTATATATGATATTAATAGTAACAAATTCGTCAAGCAAATTATATGAATTTGAACACTAAATTTTCTTAACGATTAAACTTTTCTGAAAACTCTTTTTGAACTGCTTCCGGAGCCTTGGTATGACTCATTTTCTTGATAAATTTAGCCCGAATCATCAAACGACCCGCTCCCGTATCATCACAGGTAACCAACGTTAAAATTTTCTTACCTTTAATATCGTCAACTACTTGCACATCGGTCGCCTTTATAAATTTACGGGTGTCTACCCGATACTCATAAATATTGGTCTCATCTGTCAAATAAACCTTTTGCCCAATTTTGGCTTTCCAATAAAGCGGACTAAATAAAACATTTTTATCAACCATATGATGTCCAGCCAATGCGTAGTTACCTTCACCCATTCGCTGATTTTCTTTTAAAGTTCCCGCCGCCAACGCCAACGTAAGATTATCGACCCCTTTGCCGATCGGAAGGTGTATGTTTATATCAGGGTAAACAATTTCACCAATCACTTTAATTCTTTTCTCCGAAGTCCGTGCCTTTAGGACCGTCTGCCAATCCAATGATTTTACTTTTGTATAGTCAAAATTGGCTTTCTTTTCAGTGTTTTTAGCAACCACTTTCTCGTTCACCTCTGGATTATATTGTGCTACCATCCATGTTTTGATTTGACGATTAAAAATCATCGCTAAACTTAGTAGCACCAATAATGTTAATCCAATCGAAACTAACCAATTTTTTAGTTTTTTACTCATTGACTTTTGCTCCATTACTATTTTTAATTTTTATGGTATTGTATATTGGTATATCTTTTTTGAAAGAGGGCTTTTTATGATGTTTTTCAATCGAAAAGGACAATCTAGAAAGAAACGTGAACCTTGGGAACAAAATCTTTTTGTGCTTTGGTTCGGAACCTTCATAGCCGGGGTCGCATTTAGTGAGATTATGCCGTTTTTGTCGCTTTATGTCAACACACTCGGTGACTTCTCAAAATCGCAACTATCTTTTTATAGTGGTCTAACTTATTCTTCTACTTTCTTAATTTTAGCAATTATTTCTCCAATTTGGGGAAAAATTGCGGATAAGCGTGGAAGAAAAGTAATGATTTTAAGAGCTTCACTCGGAATGGCTTTCGTCTTAGGCGCAATGGGCCTTGTTCAAAACGTCTTTCAACTGATTGGCCTTCGTTTATTACAAGGTGTTTTTGCAGGTTATATTAGTAACTCCAATGCACTCATCGCTACCGAAACTCCTAAAGAAAAAAGTGGTTATGCACTTGGTATTTTATCTACTGGTCCTGTATCCGGATCTCTACTAGGTCCCCTCATTGGTGGTGCACTAGCTTCTATTTTTTCATATCGAGTAACTTTCTTTATTACAGGTGGTTTATTACTAATCGTCTTTTTCCTAAGTTTCTTCTTGGTACATGAACACTTCGTTCCCGTAGAAAGTGAATCTGGTTCGCTTTCTGCTCGAGAGGTAATTGGTAAACTAAATCAGCCTAAGGCCGTATTCGGCATGTTTATCACAACGATGATTATTCAAGCATCTAATAATTCAATCGCGCCGATTATTAGTTTATACGTTAAAGAATTAATGCATAATGGGGCTGGTGTAACAATGGTTGCTGGTTTAATTGCTGCAATTCCGGGAATTGCTAACATGTTAGCGGCTCCGCGCTTAGGAGAACTTGGGGACCAGATTGGAACCGAAAAAGTTCTTTCCGTGGCCTTTCTCTTCGCCATGGTATTCTACATTCCAATGGCCTTTGTTCCTTCTATTTTTTGGCTAGGAGTTTTCCGCTTCTTTATCGGAATTTCTGATGGAGCGATGCTACCAGCGGTTCAGAGTATTTTATCTAAACGAACACCTGCTGCGGTAACTGGGCGTGTATTTAGTTGGAACCAGTCTTTCCAAGCACTCGGAAATATGATTGGCCCATTACTAGGCTCTGCAGTCTCTGGTTTATTTGACTATAACGCTGTCTTTATTGCTACTTCTGTATTAGTTTTAATTAACTTTATCTTATTCCGTTGGTTAAACGGACGATCAGTAGCATAAATCAAGTTAGTAACGCTGTGTTATGTTGATTACTGAGAAGCAATCCTAAACTATATTTCAGACCACAAAAAAAGAGGTACCACTGATAAATTCAGCGGTGCCTCTTTTTGATAACCAATGGTTATAATTAAGCCAAACCGTACTTTTTGTTGAATTTTGCAACAGTACCGTCTGCTTGTTGGAACTTTTGACGTCCTGTGTAGAAAGGATGTGAGTCAGATGTGATTTCCACACGAATCAATGGGTATTCGTTACCGTCTTCCCACTTGATTGTTTCAGCTGAACCTACAGTTGAACCTGACAAGAACTTAAAACCAGTTGCTGAATCTTGAAATACAACTGGATGATAGTCTGGATGAATTCCTTTTTTCATGATATTACGCTCCTTTGCCATGAGTCATTTGCTGAGTCATAGTTATTTATTATAAATCAACGTCCCCAATAATAGCATAGAAAAACAACTTAAACAAGGTCGATTAAGATTTTTTACTACCATTAGGACCTAAATTTAAATTCTTTAAGTTAGCAATAAACGCTTCGTTGTTTTTAGTGTTTTTCAATAACTTAAGCACTTGTTCCGTATACTCCAGAGCATCTCCACGCATCGACCGGCGAATATCCCAAAGCTGATTAAGTATATCTTTTGAGACCATTAGTTCCTCTTTACGAGTTCCTGACTGGCGGATATCTAACGCTGGAAATACTCTGCGCTCAGCTAAATTCCGTGATAAGACTAGCTCTGAATTACCCGTACCTTTGAATTCTTCATAAATCACATCATCCATCCGGCTTCCTGTATCAACCAAAGCTGTCCCAATGATGGTAAGTGATCCACCCTCTTCAATATTTCGAGCAGAGCCAAAGAATTTTTTAGGCTTATAAAACGCTGCCGGATCAACCCCACCAGAAAGTGTTCGACCACTAGGGGAGGTCACTAAATTATATGCACGGGTTAATCGCGTAAGTGAATCTAGTAAGACAACAACATCTTGTTTATCTTCTACTAGACGAAGCGCCCGTTGTAATACTAATTCTGAAACACGAGTATGATTCCGGGGTTCTTGATCAAAGGTGGAATAAACCACTTCTCCCTTAATCGAGCGTTCTAAATCTGTTACTTCTTCTGGTCGCTCATCGATTAGTAAAACGATGAGCTTCACATCTGGATAGTTGGTGGTAATCCCATTAGCAATAGCCTTTAGTAAAGTGGTTTTTCCTGCTTTAGGTGGTGCTACTACCAGACCACGTTGTCCAAATCCAATTGGTGAAAACAAATCAACTAATCGCGTTGATAAAATATTAGAAGTTGTTTCTAATTTTAATTGTTGATTGGGGTAGATGGGGGTTAGAGCTGGAAAATGAGGACGTTGCTTAGCTTCTTCTGGGTCCTTATTATTCACTGAAGTAACCCGCATTAATCCATAATACCGTTCACCTGGTTTGGGATGGCGAGCTTCACCACCAACTAAATCCCCATTACGCAAACCGAAACGTGTGATTTGCGATGCTGAAATATAGATATCTTCTTGCGAAGAACCATAGTTGATTGGCCGTAAAAAACCATATCCATCATTTCCAACGATATCTAAAACGCCTTCCATTTCAACAAATGACTTCTTTTTAGCCTGAGCACGCAAAACAGCCAGAGACAATTCCTTCTTGTTCATCTGGCTGTAATATGAAATCTTATATTCACGGGCAAGGCCGTATATTTCTTTGAGAGTCATTTCTTGCAAGTCATTCATTGTTAAAAAATTATCCATCGACTTAACTCTCCTATATCTTTGACTACAATGTATTGTCGGTCGTGATTGAAACATCCGCTCCGAGCTTAGTTAGTTTTTTAACCAAACTGTCGTATCCACGTAGGATGTTATCTGCTCGGGTGATGGTTGTAGTGCCTTGGGCCATAAAGGCTGCAATCATTAAACAAGCCCCTGCCCGAATTTCTCCAGCCTCAACTTCAGCGCCCGTAAGTTTTTCAGAATGATTAATATAAATCACTCCATCAGCATGTTTAATCTTAGCACCCATTTTTTGTAATTCAATTACGTGTTTGATACGTTCTGGATAAATATGATCATTAACAACACTTTGACCAGTTGCTTTTAATAGGGAAGCCGTCAAAGGTTGTTGCAAATCAGTCGCAAATCCAGGGAAAGGACTCGTATTGACTTCAATTGCTTTTAATTGATCCACTTTAGGAACAAAAATCTTATCGCCATCAATTTTAATATCGACGCCAAGTTCAAGCATCTTTGAAGTAAACGATTCTAGGTGTTCTGGAATAATATTATTTACCATCACACCATCCCCCACAGCCGTAGCTAAAGACAAATAGGTTCCAGCCTCAATTCGATCCGGAATAATGGTATGCGTAGCTGTAGAAACCAACTTATCTACACCTTCAATTCGGATAACATCAGTCCCTGCTCCACGAATTTTAGCCCCCATATTATTTAAAAACATTGCTAAATCAATAATCTCGGGTTCACGTGCTGCGTTTTCAATCGTTGTAATACCTTGGGCCTTAACGGCAGCCAAAATAACATTGATCGTTGCTCCTACAGAAACCACATCTAAAAAGATGTGCGCTCCATGGAGTCCACGATCATATGCTGAAATGTACACTGTATCTTCATCTTCTGTAACGTTGGCACCTAAGGCTTTGAAGCCTTTAATATGCTGATCAATTGGTCTTGGACCAATATTATCTCCACCTGGAAATGTAACTGTTGAACGCTTGAAACGACCAAGTAAAGAGCCCATAAAGTAATATGATGCTCGTAAGCTCTTAATTGCCTTACTAGGCAATGGATTCTCAACAATTTCAGTTGGATCAATCACCATAACTCCATCCTCAAACGTTGAATGAACATTCATCGATTCAAGGATAATCATTAAGTTATGCACGTCAAGTATGTCGGGCACTGAATCAAACCGTACTGGAGTATCCGCCAAAATTGCAGCCGGAATCAACGCAACGGTACTATTTTTAGCACCACCGATGGTCACTTCTCCAGACAGTCGCTGTCCACCCTTGATTATCATTTTTTTCATGGTTTTTCCTCACAAACGAACTTTAAGTACTTTAAAATTAAGGAATGTATTTTACAGTCAACCTCAATCATAAATAATTTGTTCCAAAAATACAACCTCATGAACGCAACAAATAAAAAAATAGCCGAAAAATTCGACTATTTTTATGCTTATTTATTTGCAGCAGCGATAAATGCCTTAAATAATCCTTCTGGACGTTGTGGACGTGATAAAAATTCTGGGTGATATTGAGCTGCCACGAAGAATTTCTTTTCTGGTAACTCAATTACTTCTACTAAACGATTGTCTGGTGAAGTTCCTGAGAATACAAGACCCTTAGCTTCCATTTCGGCACGATAGTCATTGTTAAATTCAAAACGATGACGATGACGTTCTTCAATCATTTCTTGGTTGTTATAAGCGGCGGCAGCTACAGATCCTTCTTTAAGCTTGCATGGGTAAAGACCGAGGCGTTGAGTTCCACCCATATCTTTAACACCTTCTTGATCAGCCATTAAATCAATAATGTTGTGCTTAGTTGCTGGATCCATTTCAGCCGAATTAGCATCTTGGTAACCCAATACGTTACGAGCAAATTCAACGCTGGCCATTTGCATTCCTAAACAAATTCCTAAGAATGGCACATCATTTTCACGAGCATATTGAATGGAATGAATCATTCCTTCAATCCCACGATCACCAAAGCCACCAGGAACAATGATTCCATCTTGCCCGGCAAGTTGTTCAGCAACATTTTCCTTAGTAAGTTTTTCTGAATCAATTTTGGTAATCTTAATGTCGGCATCGACAACATAACCTGCATGTTTTAACGCTTCATTCACCGAGATATAAGCATCTTGTAAGGCAACGTATTTACCAACCAATGCAATGTTAATGGTATGGTTCAAACGGTTATTAACGTGATCGACAAGATCTTCCCACTTAGACATGTCTGCTTGTGGTGCTTGCAAACCAAAGTGGTCCATCACAATGTCGTCCATCTTTTGTGCTTTTAAGTTCAATGGAATTTCGTATAAACTTGCAACATCTTGAGATTCAATTACAGCTTCTGGCTCAACATCACAGAATGCAGCAATCTTCGAACGCATACCATCTGTGATATCTTCTTCTGTACGAACAACCAACATATTAGGTTGAATTCCCAAACCACGAAGTTCTTTAACACTGTGTTGCGTTGGCTTTGTCTTCATTTCCCCTGCAGCTTTTAGGTATGGAACCAAAGTCGTGTGGATGTAGAAAACATTTTCTGATCCGGCTTGACTCTTCATCTGACGAATAGCTTCCAAGAAAGGAAGTGACTCGATGTCCCCAACCGTTCCACCAATTTCAGTGATTACGATATCAGAATCAGTCACTTTACCAGCGCGCATAATTTTTTCTTTAATTGCGTCCGTAATATGAGGAATAACTTGGACAGTTGCTCCAAGATAATCGCCATGACGTTCTTTACGTAATACTTCTGAATAAATCTTTCCAGTTGTAACGTTAGAATACTTGTTTAAGTTGATATCGATAAAACGTTCATAGTGGCCTAAATCTAAATCTGTTTCTGTTCCATCATCAGTAACAAAAACTTCACCATGTTGGTAAGGACTCATCGTTCCTGGATCCACGTTAATATATGGATCAAACTTTTGAATCGTAACCTTAAGTCCACGATTCTTCAAAAGACGTCCAAGGGATGCAGCAACAATCCCCTTACCTAAAGATGAAACAACCCCACCTGTAACAAAAATATATTTGGTCATTAAAATTCTCCTTTTCTAACATTTATGACTGGTTAAATTAGGAAACGCAAAACAGTTGTTTTTACTGTTGAAATACTGATACAACAATAAAAATACCCCCTATTCTGAGAATAGGGGGTATTACCGTTCATTGTCTGAAAAATCCTCAAAAGGATCTCCAGAGCCCAAAAAATATAATACAGAGTTACAGACTATAAGTCAAGTTTGTATATTTAGTTTTCGTCATCTTCGTTTAATTCTGATAGTTGACCTTCAATTCCATCTGGAAGAACATCAGTATCGTCATCGTTAGAAAGATCTTCAAATGCTGGAGCGTCATCTGATGTAGTATCTTCAGCTTCGACTTCTTCATCTTCTGGATCATCAGAATCGTAGTCAATTACATCATCGTCATCAGCTGCATCAGCAAGAAAGGCATTAACCTTCTTACGTTTTTTACGTACAGGACGGTCTTCGTCTTCATCTTCAGCGTGAATTAAGGCTTCATCAATTGATTCGAATGGGTACCAAGTACGAAGTCCCCATGTATTTTCGCCCAAGGAAATAAAACTTCCGTCAACGTTTAAATCAGTATAAAATTGTGATAATCGATTTCTAAATTCCTCATCTGTCTTATCTAAATAACTCTGAACCGCGTTGGCTAAATCAACAAAAGCCATTGGTTCACCACTCTTAGCTAAAATAGCGTGGGCAACTTCGATCATTGAGAGTTCGTTTTTGTTTTGACCCTTAAAATTTTCTAATTCCAACTGGTGCACGTCCTTTCCACAGTCTATCTCAAATAATACTACAATTAAGCAGTAAATTGCAATCGGATTTTGTAGTTACCAATCAACTGTTCTCCTGCAAAAAGTTGGTAATCAATATTTACCCTTCCCGCCAGGGGTCCTTCTTGGAGTTCTATCTCTAGAAATGGTGTTACTGTTTCAATCGGAAAAAGTCCGTAAGGCGTGCGATACCGCGCTTCAATTCTTTTACCGTTAGCAAAACGCAAACGCATTTCACTCTCAGACGAACGTGTTAATAGGACATTGCCATCCCCATCAATTTTCATGGTTACGGGTGATTTTTTTCCAGTTTCTTCATTTTTTTCCTGATATCTTAAGTAAAGTGAATCGCCCATTTTAAAAATCTGTCCTGGTTCGTCAAAAGCTAGGTGTGTTTTTTCACCTTCTTGTTCAATAAATGTCTCTAAATGGATTTCAATTGGAATGCCATTGTTTAATCCAGCCATTTGAATCCTCCTCTTTGTTCACTGTTCTAATGTAATAATTATAATTCATTTCATATATTATTCTAGCTTTAAGCTTTTACAATCTCACCTTAAAACTTGTATAATTTTAGTTAGATGTTTCTTTTTAAAATTACAAAGTAAGAAGGTAGTAAGATGTCCCAAGAAAATCAACGTTTACCGATGGAGAAAGTCTTTCGTGATCCTATCCATGACTACGTTTATGTTCAAGACCAAGTCATTTTAGACTTGATTAATACTAAAGAATTTCAGCGTCTTCGTCGAATTCATCAATTGGGAACCACTTCCTTTGTGTTTCATGGAGCTGAACACACCCGCTTTTCACATTCATTAGGATGTTATGAAGTAGCACGTCGCATCGTTGAAAGCTTTGCTCGAAATTATCCTTCAAAAACTCCCAGTGATGGATTGTGGAATAATGATGAACGGTTAGTAACGCTTTGTGCCGCCCTCTTACATGATATTGGTCATGGGGCTTACTCGCATACATTTGAACATATTTTTAATACCGACCATGAAAAATTTACTACCCGGATTATTACGGACCCTCAAACCGAAGTTAACCAAGTTTTACGACGTATTAGTCCCGACTTTCCAACAAAGGTCGCTTCTGTAATTAGCCATGATTATCCTAATCCACAAGTAGTACAGCTAATTTCTAGCCAAATTGATGCCGACCGTATGGATTATCTTTTACGTGATTCATACTACACCGGAACTAACTACGGAAACTTTGATTTAACCCGCATCTTACGTGTGATGCGTCCTTATGAGCATGGTATCGCCTTTCAAATGAGTGGCATTCATGCCGTCGAGGATTTTATTGTAAGTCGTTTTCAAATGTACGTTCAGGTTTATTTTCATTCTGTTTCCCGTTCTATGGAGGTCATTCTTGGACATCTCTTAAAGTTAGCTAACCAGCTATATCAGTCTGAGCGAGCTAACCATCGACAACGTAACTTTCAACCTCATTACTTAATGCCATTTTTTGATGAAAATTTTACGTTAGATGATTATTTAAAACTAGATGATGGCGTCCTAAATACGTATTTTCTTCAATGGGTGGATGATGAAGATCCTATTTTGAGTGATCTTGCCCATCGCTTCTTGGATCGTGTTCCTTTAAAATCAGCACGCATCACCGATCAAACGCGGAGTCTTCTACCTGAATTAAAACAATTGGTGGCTGAAGCTGGTTTTGATTCTGAATATTATACTGCTGAAAATGACAGTTATGACTTACCATATGATGCCTATGATCCAACCTCTAAAAAACCACGGACTCAAATTGAACTAATGCAATCGGATGGTAGCCTAGTCGAACTTTCGACCGTTAGTGATTTAGTACGAGCAATTTCAGGTAAAGTTTCTCGTGACGAGCGCTTCTTTTTCCCCAAGGAAATGCTTATAGATAGTAACGAGAGTTTGTTTACAGATACTTTTGAAGCTTTTCAAGCTCATATCAAAAACAATATAATTAGTTAGGAGTAATAATCTTGAGTATAAAATTAATCGCCATCGACCTTGATGGCACCCTTTTAAATGACAACAAACAACTTACAGAAGCAAATATCGCGGCCATCAACGCTGCTTCTAAAATCGGGATTAACGTCGTCCTTTGTACCGGACGTCCCATTACAGGAATTCAACGTTACCTCACCCAACTAGACCTTACTAACGAAAAGGAATATGCCGTCACTTATAATGGAGCACTCGCTCAAACTCTGACTGGCGAAACCCTCATTAAACACACACTTTCCTTTGAAGACTATCTCACTGCTGAAGCATTTAGCCGTAAAATTGGTGTGCATTTCCACGTAGATGGTAAAAATCACATTTACACTGCCAATAAGAATATCAGCACTTATACGGTAGGTGAAAGTTTTCTAGTTGAAATGGGTCTTCGCTATCGCGCCGTTAATGAAATGGACCCTAACTTAGAAATGCCCAAGGTAATGTTCATTGATGATCCTAAAGTTTTAAGTAAAGCGCGCGACCAGATTTTTGCTAAGTTCCAAGACAACTTTAGCGTCGTTCAAAGTGAACCATACTTTATTGAACTTATGCCCCAAAACGTTAGCAAAGGTAATGCTGTAACTGAGTTAGCTGCACGTCTTAACCTTACTTTAGACCAAGTCATGGCAATTGGTGATCAAGGTAATGACCTTTCCATGATTAAAGCTGCCGGAACTGGTGTAGCAATGGAAAATGCAATTGATGAAGTTAAACAAAATGCACAATTCATTACGGCCAATAATAACGAAAGTGGCGTTGCCAAAGCCATTCAAAAATTTGTACTAGAAAAATGAAACTAGGATCGCATTAACAATTAGAATCAAAGCATAGCTTAGTATTAAACGAGTAAATGGGGTGAACCGCATGGGCTCGTTTTTTTGTGCAGCAATTTCTTTTGCCCGCTCAGTTTTAGACTGGACAGCTTTATGCTCAATTTTTTCAACAAATTCACTGTTTTTTCGATTGCCATTTAATTTCCATCCACTAAATAAGTGAGCGTTGAATAAAATTGCTAAAATTCCCCATAATAGTAAAAGCATCCCTAAAATAAAATAAATATTACTTACGATGTAGGTTCCTTTAAAAATTAATCCCCCTACTACCAAAATAATAAAAATAACTGCTTCGGTGCTTAATTTATTTAATAGATTAAATACTTTCATAGTCTTACCTCTTCAGTCTGGTATTGCTTACTACTATAGCGTCTTTTTTTACTAATTAAAACTTTATTCCTCATTCGTAACTTTGAAATCGTTCTCAATCAATGTATAATAATGACACAAAGGAATGATTATATGAATAATACGAACTACTTAAGTATCGCCATCAGTGCATCTTTTATTCGTTACGCACTATTTGACGAAAGTGGCAGTCTTAAAGTAAAAAAACAAGTTCCAACGCCAACCGATAGCGTTGAAAATTTTCTAAAACAAATTTATGAAATTGTTACTGACCATCTTAAATCGATTTATGGAATCGGACTTAGTGTTCCTGGCCAAGTCGACCCAAAAGATGGCGTAATTTATCAGGGGGGCTCGTTGCCCATGCTCCACGGACTCAGCCTTGGAAAAATCCTTGCCACTCGCTACGAATTACCGGTGTCGATGGAAAGTACTGGTTTTTGTGTTACTTTAGCTTCTCAATGGAATGGTAATTTAAAGGGTGTCACTAACGGAGCAACCATCGCCCTTGATGATGGTGTAAGTTCTGGCTTAGTTTTAAATCACCAGATTTTTTCTGGTTCCCACTTACAAGCGGGCGGAATTGGCATGATTATTGCCAATCCAACGGTTGAAAATCATCAACCTGAAGATATCATGTTCAACGCCTGTTCTGCCTCAAAAATGATTAACACCATCGGCAGTGCGTTAGAGTTATCTGATCCCAATGACGATATCAAAGTATTTAAGGCAATTGAAAATGGAGATGCTAACGCTCGCGAAATGTTTAACGCATATTGTCGAAATGTAGCTTATATGATTGTGAATACGCAGGCCGTTCTTGATCTTAATAAGTACGTCATTAGTGGACGAATTAGTAATCAGAGTATTCTCGTTCCTGAAATTAATCACCAAATTCAAATTATTCGAGAAACGATTCCGGTCCTCAAAGAAATGCTGGAAATGCCGGTAATTGAAACTTCGATTTTTAAACAGGATACTGACCTTTTCGGTGCATTTTATAATGCTTTGGATCACTTGGACTTTATGCAACCTACAGATAACAAAGCGGAATAAAAAGGAGTTACGGCCTAAGCCATAACTCCTTTTTATTTTGTTCTATAAACTATGCCACCGCACGTTGGTTAACAGTATGAGCCAAGAACGCTAAGCGGATAATAGCTAAGTTCAAGGCTTCTTCTAGACCTGAACTAACCCGTAAGTATTTACTTACACATGTATCCACCTGTTGGTATAGCTTAGTTTCTTTTAATTCTTCGTCACTAGCATCGTTGTATTGAATATACTTTTGATCAAGTTCTTCTTGTTCAATTACATCAGGAAAATCCGTCTGTGTTCCTGGTCCATCATAGTAATCGACAAAATTATTATTTGTATTAATTCCCAAACAAAACTCTCGCTTAGGTATTCTCAACAATTCAAAACCCAGTCCGGTATGATTGTCCGTGCTAATTACTACACCTTCATCGTCGTTAAGCGGCAAGAATACATAGTAATCGTGACGATTATGATCACTCACACTATAATCAATGCCGTTTAAACCTTTGATCTTAGTGATGTAGCTGTTTTCGTTGATTTTGATTGTTTTATCTTCTTCGATCACTTTTGATAAAACATCATATTTAAAAATCATTTTTCTTCCTCCAAAAAATAACCATAAATACTGGAACAGAAGAAATTATACTCCCTGCAATCAAAAAAGCAACAGTTGTAATCTTACTGTAAAATTACTGGAATTATTTTGATTCATTTTGGTCGATATAAATCGCCATTGCGAATTTCAACAAGGTTAAATTGACCTTTTGTTCATCTCCATCGCTGTAGCCCAGATAAACACTAATATAACGATCCGCCATTTGATATTCATTACTCTGGATAATTTCTTCATCAGTAGCATTACGATATTTTTTAGTTAAATCCTCGATAACTGGTCCTGTAAAGAGATCTAGAAAATCAGTTTGATTTCCAACTCCGTCTTCAATATCAATGACGCCCTTTTCTGTATTCACTTCGAAATAAAACTCACTTAAGGGGATCTCAAAAACCGTAAAGCCATCAAAGGTGTTACCATCGGAATAAAAAACAATGCCTTTTCCTGGGTTTAATTCTAAGAAAGCATAGTAATCTCTTTCATTTCTCAATTCTGAAATGAAGGTGATTGCATCGATTTGATCACTATCCATTTTTTTAATTTGACTCTGATCATTAATGATAATCGGTTTCCCGGTATCAATTACATTCTTTAGAACGTTATAAGTAAAAATCATCACTCTACCCCCAACGCATTTACTTTCTATACCTCGATTATATCGTGTTCACGCTCTTTTAGCATTTTCTACGGCTCAGCACGTTTTCTCAATTGTCGTACAACTTGAACGTATGAATAAACTAATACTAAATTTGAACCTAACCAAGCCAATGGGTTAGCGGTACATGCTCCCCAAAATCCAAAAGCCGGAACCACAAAGAGTCCCACTAACATCCTTGAAATCAATTCGGCTACCCCAGCCATCGTTGGGGCCACACTCTTTCCGAATCCTTGTAAGGTATATCGGATGATGAACAAGATTGCTAGCAAGAAATAACTCGCACTAACGATCACAAAATATTCATGCGCCAAGTTGGTGATATGTTGTTCTGAATTTCCAATAAATAGATTAACCAGTACGCGACTATTCAAAATAATTAAAGCACCCACAATAAAACTGTAAGCGACCGAAGTGATCAACGTTTGACGAATACCTTTCAAAATACGTTTAAATTTTTTGGCCCCATAATTTTGAGCCGTAAAGGTTGCCATTGTGATCCCCAGTGACATCATTGGCTGCGTTGCTAGCTGATCGACTTTTCCAGCAGCAGTATAAGCAGCAATTGCTGATGATCCAAGATGGTTCAAAGAAATTTGTAGGATAATTGACCCAATCGCGATAATGGACGCCTGGAACCCCATTGGTAATCCAATCTTGATTTGTTCACGAACCAATTTCATATTTGTTTTAATTTCTTTTACTTCAAGCGATAAAACCGGAACGTGAGACTTAATATAGAACCAGCATAGAAAGCATGAGATTAATTGGGCCGTAACCGTAGCAATTCCGGCTCCAGCAACTCCCATGTGTAAAAAGACAATCAAAATAATATCCAATACCACGTTGATAATACAGGCGATTACCAAAAATACGAGTGGCAAACGACTATTTCCCAACGCACGTAACATATTGGAGAAAAGGTTAAAAAACATAGTTGCAAGCACACCACCAAAAATGATCGTCAAAAAGGTCGTGGCACCGTCAATAATGTTAGCTGGGGTTTGCATCATTTCTAGCAACGGTCTAGCCGCCAGTACACTAACTACCGTCAGCATTAAGGCGAATACGCCACAAATCCAAATACTCGTAGCAAAACTTTGCTTAACTGCTTTAACATCCCCAGCCCCATAGTGCTGAGCCGTAATAATCGATAACCCCGTTGTCATCCCTTGCGCAAATCCAATAATCAAAAAAGTAAGTCCATTGGTTGCCCCGACAGAAGCCAATGCTTGTACACCGACTACTCGACCAACAATCAAGGTATCAGAAAGCGTATAAATCTGTTGGAAAATATTTCCCAAAAGAAGTGGGATACTGAACAAAATAATGCCCTTGATGGGACTTCCCTTAGTTAAAATACTATCCATGTAAATCCTCCGTTTTTTATTAAATAAAAGATATAAAATTATTTAAGATGTGAATTCCAATACTACATTTAATATCACGGGTACGCATGTAGGTAACCGCTAAAATTGCGCCCATGATTGCATAAATAGGAAAATTAATTCCTGTATCGTGCAATGCACCAAAGATAACTGCATTAACGATCACTCCGATTACTTTTATTACTGGTTGATCAGTTTGGAAAAATAATTCAAAGAAAATCCCCCTAAAAATGAGCTCTTCCATGACTGGAGCCACCAACACGCCATCGATGAATGTCCAAATTGGTAGTTTTTCAAATAGTTTTTCGATTGCTAATTGGTTAGCAGAAATATTAACTTTAAATTGATTGGTATACCAGATTTGAAAAAGCATAAAAATCATCCAAACTAGAACCATTAACAGCAATGTTTGAGTTCGCACCCTTTTTGGTGGTAAATCCCCATAAATACTATGATTTTTTTTAATTTTATATCGATAAAATTGCCAGAAAAAGACGATAACTGCTATGGCAATCGCAATATAGACGATTATTAGAAAAAATAAAAAGAGATGGTGGTTTTGTGTATATGCTGCTACTAGTTGTGGAATAGAAACCAATTGATCCATTCCAAATAGTAATACTAAAAATAGGCAGTTCTTCAACACTTGTAACGCTCTCATTAAGTACTCCTTTTTAAGATACCAACTTTATTTTAAAGATAGCATTTTATCCATAAAATACAATCACTAAAAACTCGCAAACGTGATTTTTATTAAGATGCACTTAATTATTGGTATATTTTATAATTCCTTAACCTTTCCATGGTATTCTGAAAAAGTAAAGAAAGGTGATGCTTGATGATTATTAACGATAAAAAAATGGACCAGTACCTTGAAGTTCAATTAATTGGCCATAAAGATAACAAAATCAAAGCCAAAACCAGCGCTGGACAATACATATTTGTTTATCCTACCACCGAACAAACTAACGATCCTTTATTTTGGAAAAGTTTAAAAGATATTATTAATAATAAAATGTGGCTTCCAATTACTAAACAATTTCATCAATTGATAGCTAGTGATTGGCTTGTACCAAGTATTCAAATTTAATCCGATATTAAACCAAGAAGCTGTGACAAATGCTAGGATTTAATCCCCTTCATTTGATTCACAGCTTCTTTTTATTTAACAATCTCTAATAAATCAGTTGGTGTTTTTAAAATATATTCTGCTTCAGAGAAATCATTCGCTGGGATTGCTCCCCATCCAGCATTGGCAAAATCGACTCCAGCGGCATGCGCTGATTGCATATCAAATAGCGAATCACCTACATAAATCACATCCGCTCGATTTAGCTTAGGGAAATACTTCTGCATACCAAATTCAATTGGATCAGCATGAGGTTTATGCTTTTTCGTATCATCTGAAAGCACGACTTTTTCAATTGCTCTAATCTTAGGAAAACTACGCATTTCATCATCAAAAACTCGTCTAAGCTTAGAAGTTACAATTCCATATTCGATTCCTAATTCTCTTAAACCAGCAAACATTTCATCAATTCCATCATATTCCTTAATTAAATCAACTTCTTGATTAATCCGTTCGTTAAAAATATCAATTGTCTTGGCTGGATTCGATGAACCTAACTCGCGTGCCATATCAATTCCTGGAAGACCCATTAATTCAACAATTGCTTGCGGGGTGACTTCTACGCCATCTTGGTTTAAAGCATATGTTAATGCTGCCACAGATGCATCTTCAGTTTTTAAAAGGGTGTTATCTAAATCAAATAAAGCAACTTTATACTTAGTCATAATATCCTCCAAAAATCTTATTAGTATTTGCCACCTATATTACGCCCCCTTGCCCAATATAAAAAGAAGAAAATCCTCATTTGGGACTTTCTCCTTAAAATAAAACATTTTTGTTACTAATTTGTTATATAAGCATACTTGTAGTTCCATTGGGTACCCGCTGTGTTGTGAATAACGCCTTTTACTTTAGGATTTTTCAAGTATGAATATACAGTTTGATAAAGTGGTGAAACAGCTTGTTCTTTCATCACAATTTGTTCTGCCTTAATCATATCTTGCCAGCGTTTCTCAGCATTATTAGCATCTTCATTTTGGGCTTTTTTCACAAGGCTATTATATTCCGTGTTGTCCCATTTGCCATAATTATATGCACTATTTTTTTGTAAAATTTGAAGATGTGAAATTGGATCATTAAAGTCAGCTCCCCAATGTCCAACTAAAATATCAAATTCTCCACTTTGAGATCTCGAATATGCTACTTGCGATGGCACGTTAACAATGTGAATTTGTAATCCAGGTAATGTCTTTTCCAAGGACTGTGCATAAAATTCAGCATAATTTTTGCTGTTCCCCTCATTATCTGAAGTTAAATTAAGTTTCAAATTCTTTACTCCAATTTCTTGAAGCCCTTTTTCCCAGTACTGCTTGGCCTGTTTTTGATTGTACTCGATGGTACCGTCTAAATATGCGTCATCAGCAAAGTCCTTTCCCGTTTTTGGATTATTAGCTAAATCCGTGGGAACGAGGCCCTTACTTGGTGTTGAAGCATCCCCAATGATTTTTTCAATCAACTGCTTCCGATTGATTGAATAGGCGATAGCCTTACGAATATTTACATTGTTAAAGGCTTTACGTTTGGTTTTATCTGCATCATTAAAATTATATTGTAAGAAAGTGGTAATGGAATATGGAAAGGTGGTGTAATCTTTATTATTTTTATAGTTTTTAACTTGTTCACTGGAAAGCTGTGTATAATCTAGCTTCCCGGATTGGTATAAATTCAACTTAGTTTGTGGGTTTTCCACCACTCTAAATTTAATTTGATCCAATTTAACAACTTTTTTATCCCAATATTGTGGATTTTTAACGAAACTCCAAGTATCGTTCGTTCCTGTCCAGCCTTTTACTTTAAAAGGCCCTGAATAAACCGTATATTGCGCCTTTGTTCCATATTTATCACCATATTTTTCAACAGCCTTTTGGCTAATTGGTGAAAATAGTGGATAACTCATTAAAACTTTAAAATATTGAATAGGTTGATCCAAATGTACAACGAAAGTTTGATCATCTTTAGCCTCGACCCCTAGCTTAGAGGGATCCATCTTACCTGCATTAATTTGGTCGGCATTTTTAATCCCTTCAAATAAGTAAGCATACAAAGCTTTAGTCTTAGGATTAATCGTTCTTTGCCATGAATAGACAAAGTCATGAGCTGTAATTTTACTACCATCACTAAATTTAGCATTTTTGCGAATCTTGAAAGTCCACGTCAATCCATCTTTAGAAACTTTAGCCTCGCTGGCCAAACCTGGGGTTGTCTTACCATTTTTCCCTAGGCGATATAGACTTTCAAATACATTTCCAGTTTGTCCATAACCATTGGCTTTAGATACATCCAGCGTGTCCAAGGGAGCATCAGCTGCTAAATTCATGGTTTGTTCAGCAGCATAGCCACCTTTTTTAGCTCCACAACCCGCCAATACCACCAATGATACTAAAATAACCGAAAGAAACCCGATCCACTTTTTATTTTTCATTTTCTACTCCTTTAATTTTAATCACATCAACTTGGAAACACCCTACAATCGCTACATTCAGATTCCATATCATCACGTCCTTAACAAACAAAAAACCGGCTAACTACACCGCAGTGTAATTAACCGGTTCAACTAATCCCAATTGGTTCGTTGAATAATTCCGCTATTTACGCCTGCCAAATAACATGTGGTCTTTTAGACAACATGCGCAAGCTTCAACTACTGATTTAGTATTCGTAAATAGCATAGAATTACTCCTTGTTTTATTTTCAATTATTAGAATACCCTATTCACTTATTTTTTGTCAATTCAAATGGCTTAACTTCTAAATAGTTGTATAATTACATGTAAACGTTTCAACTATGAAACTACGGTAAATTTAATTATTGTGCTATCATAGCTGTAATTAATAAATGAGGTGGACAACACGATGAAAATAGCATTAATAGGGGCTGGTCCACGTAATTTAATGGCCTTTGAACGTTTAGTTTATTGGGCATTAGATCGCAAATGGGCAGATGAAGTTAAAATACTCATATTTGACCCATTTGGAATAGGTGGACGAGTTTGGAACCCTAACCAAAATCATGAACTGAAAATGAACTCTCTGGCTTCCAAAATAACTTTATTTACGGATGATTCAATTCAAATGGAAGGCAATCCTCATTTAGGTCCAACTCTTTTTGAATGGGCAACAACTCTTGGAAAAGATTTTATTGAAAATAATAATTTTAAGCGCCAAAAACTTTTATTAGAAGAGATTGATCATTTAACTAAATACTCTTATAGCTCTCGGGCTCTATTTGGTATTTATCAACAATGGTTCTTTCAACATGTTGAAAAACGCATGCCTAGTAATTTTAGTATCGAAATTCACTCAAATTTGATCCATAACGTCAAATTTGACAATGAAAAGTACATCTTGCTTACAGATGAGTTAGCATACCAAGTAGATGCTATTTCAGCCGCTCTGGGCGAAGGGATGGATGAACCAAGTGACGCAGAAAAAGAGGCTCAAGCATTTGCTGAAGCACATCATTTAAAATACGTTCCCGTTCGCTATCCCGCCGAAGTTGATGTTGATGACATTGCGCCTACTGATCAGGTTATCATTCGCGGCTTAGGCTTAAGCTTTATTGATTACCTGTCCGAACTAACCGAACGTCGTGGTGGTGTTTTTCAGCGTGATGAACGGGGTTCGTTAATTTATACACGTTCTGGCGACGAACCAACGATCTACGCTAGCTCTCGTCGAGGACTTCCTTACCATGCTCGTGGTTTAGACCAGAAAAAAGTTGGAGAGACTTATCCACGTTATTTTCTATCAGACGCGTATGTTAATAACTTGGTGCTTAAAAATCAATCAATTACAGGATCAGAATTTATTAAGCGTATTACGTTAGACGTCGAATTAACTTACTACGTTACTTTAGCTAAGCTACTATACCCTGATATTAACCCCGTTGAATTTGAAAAAGAATTGGCTACGGCTTCTAATGGATTCAAAAAAATTCTAGATAAATACAATGTTAGCGCTAAAGATCGCGTGGATTGGTCAGCTTGGGAGAATCCAATTCCTACCAGTGTTACTGACACTGCTTCCTTTACCACTTTTATAAAAACTTATCTCCAACAAGATATTGATATTGCTAATGAAGGTAACAAAGTTTCTCCTTTCACGAGCGCTGTTGAAAAATTACGCGAATTACGTTCCAACATTCGTAAAATCGTCACCTACGAATTACTAAGTGACGATGATTACGTGAAATATATTTTAAAGTACTTTAACGCATTAAATAGCTTTTTAGCGGTGGGACCGCCTGCGTTCAGAATTGAGCAAATTTTAGCCCTAATTAAGGCAGGTGTGCTCACTTTAACCGGTCCAGGTATGGTCGTTGAAAATGAAGATGACCATTTTGTAACTTATTCATCCGTATTGAGTGATCATCAACGTTATTCTGGGAATGTTTTAATCGAAGGACGGTTACCACAGCCTAGTGCTGAAACAACTCAAAATCCTTTAATTAAAAATTTGCTTGCTAATAAAATGGCTCGCATTTACTCTTTGTATTTGAGCGACGGAACTTTATTTAAGACCGGTGCTTTAGATGTCACTACCGAAACGGCTGAACTAGTTACTCCCAACGGTAAAATCATGCCTAATTTCTTTTTGTGGGGGCTTCCTACTGAAAAACGGCATTGGCTGACTAATGGTGCCCCAATTCCTGGTGTAAATGATGTTCGCTTACGTATGGCTGATATGATTGCCGCTAGGATTGTAAAATCTGCTAAATAACGCATTTAAAAAGTATAAAAAACAAGCGATAATAAAAAGTTTGGTTGAATCTAAAATTCAGACCACCTTTTGTTATCGCTTGTTTTTATTTCAAAAATTAATATTGTCCACCATGTACTTCAGCAACGTTGGTAGTTAAAATAAATGCCTGGGGATCGATTTCACGAATCCGACCGATTATACGGTGATATTCGGAGTTTTCTACTACAAGCATCAACATGCGCTTGTTATCCCCCGAAAAGCCACCTTGTACATCTAAGCTAGTATAGCTTTGATCGAGAGACTCCGAGATAATTTCTTCAACCTCGGCTAAGTGACTACTCATAATATAGACACTTTTTTTACGATCGATACCTGTCTCAATATAGTTCATTACTAATAAAGTAATTACCGATGAGAATAAAGCTAAAATAAATGCTTCAATTCCGGAACTAAAGATATTCATCACACAAACCATTGTATCAATTACCAACAAGCTGACAGATGGCTTAAAATTGAAGTATTTCTTCAAAATTAGTGGAGGTACCGTTGTCCCACCACTAGATGCATCGATTTGATATAAGAGCGCTACTCCAAGTGCGTATAAAGCACCACCAACAATAACTGCTAAGGTTCGATCTGACACTAAACTAATACTAGGAGTAATCGCCATACAGACCGGTAATAGTAAACTACCCACTGTAATTCTTGCAGTAGTTTCTTTTCCCAAAGTAAAGTACGACGCAAGTAACATGGCAATGTTAATAACAAATACAATTAAAGCACGATTCCAACCTAGGGCATCTTCTAAAAGAATTGAGATACCGGTGGCTCCACCAGCCGCAACATTGTGAGGAGCGTAGAACATATTGATACTTATTGCTAGCACCTCTAGTGCAACCAACATTACCGCAAATTGCATAATTAACTTAAATCCTTTTTCTTTCATACATTCCTCCGTTTCACTGACTTCCTTCTAAAAAAAGGAGGTAAGCCAAATTAAGACTTAACCTCCTTTTATTATAACTAAAATTTAACCGTTATTCTTGATATACGAATTTAAATCATCTGGAGCTAAATTTTGCCACGATTTGGCATAAAACTGATTGTTCATTTTGTATGATGGGATTTCTTGTTCGCCATCAACGAAAGCCTTAACCTTTTTATCGAAAGCGTACCAACCATTCCAACCCAAATGAATTGTATCTTGCATAAAGTAGGGTTGTGAACCTTGATTAGATAAATCAGCAATGTGGTCAAATCCTTGACTCTTTAATTGATACTTAATCTTCTTATTGAAGCCTTTCAGCATCGATTGTGATAAACCAGCATAATTTGCCCACTTTTGATTAATTGGTGGTATTACAAATAATACATCAGTTTTATCAGCAGCAAATTGATTTAAAACCAATTGGAAATCTGCGAACTCTGGGGACTTAGTGTAGTCATAATTTCTTTCAAATCCTTTAAACTTACCCAATTTATCTTTCAGTCGATGACTATAGAAGGAATTTTTGATTCCAAAATCATTATTTGATGTTTGTTGCTTGGCCTGTTTGATAATCGCTTGGCGAATTAAATCTCCCGATTCACTATTTGGTAGAGCTTGCAGCTGGCGATTAATTTTCTTTTGATTATCATCTTTCAGTTTCAAACTAGAGAAAAGTTGATCTTCGTGAGCTAACAAACGTTTGTAATAACTAATATTTCGTTGAGTACTTGCTGATAATTTTTGCCCTTGCGCTACTTGACGAAGAGCTTTGTTAATCATTCCATTACCATTATCAGTGTTTTGTTCCATCTTTAATAAGCGATGGGCAGCGTACCGATCAGTTCTTGTACCATGCTGCTTTTGTAAAAAGTTAACAGCTTGCAGTTGTGAGAAATAAAATGAAAATGCTTGAGGATTAGCCCCTTTTTTGACAAACCATTGAGGAGAAATCACAAATACGGCCTTCCCATTTTTAAGCTGGTGATTGATTCCTTGCATCTGGAAATAATGCGTTAAAGATTGCGTCCCAGCTGCTCCCATTAAGAATGGACGGAAATCCCAATTATACTTTTCTGCCATAACTGAGGGATGCGTCAAATCAAAGCGTGAAAATTCTGACGATCCGAAAAATGGTACATAATATGGATCTGATAAGGCGGCTCGCTTAACTGCATCGCCCTTTAAAATATTTGGTGACAATGATGTCGCGGCTTGCTTCTCAATTGTTGGACTGATTCGGTTTATTTTGAATGGGGAAAATAAAAGCCCAATCAAAACAACTGATGCGACTAGCAATGGACCAAATATCATCCAAAGTTTTTTACCCACGATTACTGCATTGCCTCTACTTTAGCGATAATTTTATTTGGTGTATCCCATTCACTGCGCTCAAATTCTGAAACTGGGGCCATAATTCCCAATTCTGTTTGGAGTTGGAGTAATAGTTGCACCGTACCCATTGAATCTAACAAGCCTGTTTCAAAAAGGTTTTCATCCATACTATTACTTACATCTGAACCTGTAAGATCTGCCAAAATGTTTAAAACTGTTTCTTTTGTATTCATAATTAATTATTCTCCTTTATTTTTAGTGGAACCATAATGTGTCTAAAAATCCTGAAAATACGAGGAACGTGAAACAAACAAAGTTAAACGTAATAAAAATCGCCAAGTATTCAGTAAATTTATTATGTGGGAATCGATCCGGATTCTTTTTCTTCAAGTTTAGCCACCAGTCATTAATAACTAAGGCTACCCCATGAATTAGACCGTAAACAATGTAATACCATTTCTCACCGTGCCAAAAACCCATTAATAACATGTTTAAGACATAGGTGATATTGGCAGTTGTTTTAGGATTCTTAAATATTTTATGCTTCATGAAAAAGAATACTAATCGCATATATACATAATCTCTAAACCAAAATGAAAGTGTCATATGCCATCTATTCCAAAATTCTTTAATATTTTTAGATTTAAATGGTTGATTGAAGTTCATTGGTGTTTCAATTCCCATGAAATAACTAGTTGCTACAGCGAACAAACTGTAACCAGCAAAATCAAAGAAAAGATAGAAACTATATACGTACATTACTCCTACCAGCCCCCACGACAGACCAGTCGATTGCACAGCTAAATGCTGTACCTTTGGAAGTAAAATTGTCCCAAAGAGATATGCCAACATAAATTTGTAGACAAACCCTAAGAATACGTAATGTAAGGCTTTTTCCAACATATTTAAATACTTTTCGCGGTCCGGAACGCTCTCGTAATCTTTTCTAAAACGACGATAACGATCAATAGGACCGGATGAAATTGATGGGAAGAAGGCCATAAATTGTAAAAAGAACCACGGATTGTAATCCTTTAACACTCCATCGCGAATTTCCATAACGGTTTGTACAGCTTTAAAGGTCAGGTAACTAATCCCCAAGAATCCAATAATCGATGGAGTCCCCGACATCAATGGCGTTAATTTCACGACCACTAGTGGTGATATCGCAAGAAGAACCGCAATAACGAACACCCACGTGTCGTTTTTCTTTTTACGATATACGTTATAAAGTGAAACTAAAATCACTTCAAAAATTAAAAATCCAACTAGTGCAACGCCTTGCTCCCACTTAGGTCCTCCAAAGGATAAGAGAATGAATCCGATTGATACTAATAGTTCGTACCAACGAAATCTCTTGCCCCAAAGGATTCCTACAACAATGGGAATAAATGCCACAGCTAGCATGCCAAAATACATTGGATTTTCATATGGTGTTAATGAAAGCATTAGGCATTAACCTCAGCAATAACAGATTTAATATCGATTTTTCCGTTGGCCGTTTGCGGTAAACTTTCAACAAATACAAAGCGATTTGGAACAGCATATTCCATCATGTTATCCTTCAAACTATCTTTAATCGCAACTGTTAATTGAATTTGAGAATCGAACTCATTTTTTTCAGGAACAACATAGGCCACTAATTGAGCCACCTTTTGGTCTTTCCCATATTTAGGAACTGCCACTCCAGCCTGAATTAATGGATCGTTATTTAAGTAATGGTTAACCTCTTCAAGTTCGATTCGGTAACCATGCAGTTTAATTTGGAAATCAGTCCGTCCATGATAATAAAGCATTCCAGTATCATCAATCTTAACTAAATCACCAGTTTTATAGGCACGTTGACCTTCATATTCAAAAAAGGCTTCGTCCGTTTTTTCCGGATTATTGAGATAACCTTTGGAAACACTTGGTCCTGATAGAACTAATTCTCCTTCAGCACCAGCATTGGCCATTCTTCCATTATCATCAAGGATAAATCCCAGAGTATCTTCTTTTAAATATCCAATTGGTAGACGATCATATTGTTTAAGTACCTCATCTGTAATTTCGATTGCACTAACTGCGACGGTCGCTTCTGTAGGCCCGTACGTATTAAAGATTTTTGCATCTGGAAAACGTAGTTTAAGAGCTTGCGCAGTAGCGTGTGTTAATTCTTCACCACAGAACAAGAATCGGCTCAATGCTGGTAGATGTTCTGCATCAAAAGTCGGTTGCAACAAACAGATATCCATGAAGGATGGTGTTGAAACCCACACATTTAAGCCCAAAGTGGGTAATATTTCAAATAATTTTTTGAAATCATCCGTAACTTGCTTGGGCACCGCTTTGATTGTTCCACCCATAACTAATGTGGGATATAAATCCATTACGGATAGGTCAAATGAGTAAGGTGGCTGTGATAACGTCACTGGACGTTCAGGTAAACCTAGATTGCCAATTTCCCAATTCACAAAACTTAAAAGATTATTGTGACTGATTTGTACTCCCTTAGGCTTACCAGTTGTCCCAGACGTGAAAATAATATAATAATTATCATCTTTAGTGACGAAACTATTAGGTGTTACATTTTTATTTGCATTAAAAACATCGTTTAATTCTTGTCCTTCTAGAACTGGTAGATCACCCAAATTTACAGGCAAATCTTCAACCGCGATACACATCCCAGGATTAGCAATTTCATTAATCATTGTTAATCGTTCTGCTGGTGAGTGGCGATCAATTGGGACATAAGCGTGTCCACTTTTTACAACCCCTAAAAAAGCTGCAATCATATCAAAGGTTTGAGCACCATAAACCATAATTGGCGCATCTTCTTCCAACCCTTGCGTTAAAATATATGCAGCTAAGCTATCTGAATAAGCTTTTAATTCTCCATATGTGTTCTTAGTACCTAGATAATCATAAGCAATCCAATCTGGATGTTTAACTGCGATTGAATCAATTTGCTCAATCACGTTAATTACTTTCCCCATAATTAATTAAATCCCCCGTTTAAAATTCGTTATAGATAAATGTTCCGCCAGTCATTCCGCTGTAATCGTACAAGTACAACAAGACGACTAAAACTGCAAAGTAAAAAACAGTTCGCGTAATAAATTTTACTGAATCATGTTGCCATAAATCTTTAAAAAAATTCAGCATCACAATCCCCCCTGCTAATTTTCACTAATTTGATAGTGAATTTATAAAAATCTAATTGCGTTACGTAAAAGTATGCCATTTTTTTCGTTCTTTGTAAAACTCCTGTAATATAACGGGCTAAAAAAATTCATATTTATCACATAAAGTTCATATAGTTTTTAAGAAGTGTTCCCATCAATACAGCATTTTCGACACTTATTTTAAAAAAGTTTAAAAAAAGCTAAAAATTAGAAATACCGCTGTCTCCAGCGGTACTAAATAATTTCTAGCTTTTATGTGTTATTTAAGTTTGTATGCAATCGTTGCTACCAGGATTGCTTTAAGTATATCTCCTGGGATTAAAAGGCTATTGAGTGCTACAGCTCTGATTAGTGGAATGTGCATATTAACAGCAAAGCCCATGCTACCAAACAAATCGATAATTAAGACAGCTACAATCGCAATTTTTGCAAATAGCAAGAACCATTCATGGCGATGCTTCTTCGACCACCAAGCTAATAAAACGGCCCCAATCCAATATCCTAGGAGATATCCTCCAGTCGGTCCGATAAAAACGGCCATCCCACCTCGAAGTCCAGTCAAAATGGGTAGTCCTATTAACGCCAACAATAAAAATACTCCCGTTGTTAAAAATGCTTCAAACGGCGATAACAATAACCCAATTAATAGAATCCCAATGTTTTGAACTGTCAACGGTACTGGAATTATACCAATCGGAATCGCTGGAATTAATCCCAAAACAATGACTATAGCTAATAGCAATGCCATACGTGTTAATCTTTGAGCTTCGATGTGCATTAAATTTCACCCCACTAAACTAATGAGGTTATATTATACCATTTTAATTTGAAGCTCTTCTGATAATCGGAATTAATCTAAAATATACCAATCCAATTGCAATTCCAACGATAATCCCTTTTAACAAATTAAAAGGTACCACACCATAAAGAACCATATTTAAGGTCGAAACATTAATTTGGAAACTTGCTAACTTCATATATAAGGGCAATAGAATGAATAAATTTATCACACTCATAAATACCGTCATCAAAACCGAACCGATTAAGACCCCCTTAATCAAGGCCCCCACTTCTTTTTTATGCGTGCTACCTTGAACCGCTTTAATTGCGTAGTAAATCGGTAAGATATATGACAAAGCTGCCAACCAGTTAGCAAATGCACCCAATGCACCTGCTGGATTACTATCTCGAAGGATTATATCCATCAGTCCGGCTAAACCAGCTGTCACCATCCCCCAGACTGGCCCAAATAATACCGTCCCAATTAAAACTGGGACATCCGCGAAATCAATCTTTAGGAACGAAAATCCGGGTAAAATTGGAAAATCAATGAAAATCAAAACAAACGAGATAGCTGCTAGCATAGCGACTACAACCATTTTATTAACTTTAGAAACACTCATCATACTGCCTCCTTGGATTTAGGAGCACCTTCTTGGTTTATTTACACAAAAAACACCAATGCAACTGGGGCATTGGTGTTTAGACTGTTTTATTATTACGTTAGTCTGCGCAAATAAATTCAATCTTCCTTTATCTAGACTTTAACTATCGGTTTCGGAATTTCACCGAATCAGCCATCACGAATGACAGCTCATGGACTTTACCACCGGTCGGGAATCGCACCCTGCCCCTTGAAGATGAACCGTTATTTTTTTGTAAGTATTTCATTAATAAATATATAGTACAAATAGCTTATTCGTCAATCATTTGTACTTTCTTTTTTAACTTGAAAAAAACTTTCCCCATCTTCTAGCACTTCGATAAACAAACGTTGATCTTTTGGTAAACCCTTAATTTCACCTAAGTCAAATTCATAGCCATTAGGAATCTCACGACCACCACTAAAACGTTCTTTAAGAAAGTGACGTAACGCTTTCATAATGCGTCCGTTACTTTGCGCTTTTTCAGCTGCTTTGGCTAAAGTAAAACCATCTTCAATATAGCTAGCAATATTACCAGCTTGAATCATCGTAAAATAGGTATATTTTCGTTGACCTGTTTTTGAAATTTTAGACTCAATATAACCTTTTTTCTCCCAATAACGTAATTGTCTAGTTGATACATCGACAGCATTGGCCACATCACCGATACTAAGTAACATAGCTTCGCTATCAATTATTTTCTTTACCACTGCTAGGCGACCCGCGGGGTTTTCCATGTTTGCTCCTCCTCATTAATGCTGTATATCTTGTTGCATCTTTTAAACTAATTATAACTTCTCTAACATCTTTGTCAAACAAGTTGACAAAGATGTTATGATAACTTATAGTATTAAAGAAAAGTTTTTGAAAAGAGGTTGTAAGCTTATGCCACAAGCAATTGACGCACATGGTAAACCCTATAAGAGATCCTTATTGATCCTTGTGCTATTAATAGGTACTTTTTGTACCGTTTTGAACCAAACAATTTTAACCACCGCATTTCCTACATTAATGGATGCTTTTGATATCAGTACTTCTACTGTTCAATGGTTGACAACTGGATTTTTGATGGTTAACGGTATCATGATTCCCATTAGTGCCTGGTTAACAAGTCGTGTTCCTTCTAAACGACTTTATTTATCTGCTATGGCTGTTTTCCTAATTGGAACCATTCTATGTTACACAGCTCCTACGTTCCAAGTTTTACTTGCCGGACGTTTAATCCAGGCTCTCGGAGTTGGTGTTACCATGCCACTCCTCCAAACTCTAATGTTGACAATTTTCCCAGCTAACCAACGTGGTTCAGCCATGGGTCTTGCCGGATTAGTTATTGGGGTAGCTCCAGCAATTGGTCCTACTCTTTCTGGATGGATTATTGATAACTATCACTGGAGAACCCTATTCGGAATGATTATTCCAATCGTATTTATCGTTCTAATCGCTGGTCTATTATTTATGAAAGACGTTTTGGAAACCGACAAGAAGAAGCTAGATTGGATTTCAGCTGCTTTATCTACAATTGGATTTGGTAGTTTACTCTTTGGTTTCTCCGAAGTTGGAGACAAAGGCTGGGGTGACGCAGTAGTTATTACTACATTAATCGTTGGTGTTATCTTTGTTATTTTATTTGGTATCCGCCAATTGAGATTAGAAAAACCATTCCTTGATTTACGTGTACTAAAGATTCCAGAATTTTCAATTTCTGCTACTTTAAGTTCAGTTTCAATGATTGCCATGGTGGGGGCTGAAATGGTACTTCCACTTTATATTCAAACCGTGCGTGGCGAATCAGCTTTCCATTCAGGTTTAACACTATTGCCGGGTGCTTTAATGATGGGATTCCTAAGCCCTATTACTGGTCGCCTATTTGATAAAATTGGTGCCCGTCGTCTAGCAATCACTGGAATGTTCCTCTTAACTGCCGGAACGCTTCCATTTGCTTTCATTACTAAGACTACACCAATGATTTATATCATTGTCTTGTATGCTGTTCGAATGGCCGGAATTGCGATGGCAATGATGCCTGTAACAACTGCTGGTATGAACTCTCTTCCATTTGAAAAGATGGGTCATGGTACTGCGGTTAATAACACTCTTCGTCAAGTAGCCAGTTCTGTTGGAACAGCCATCTTGGTTAGTGTCTTGACCAACGTTACCAAGAACCAAATGCCTGGTAAGCATCTTCTCTCAGCCCAACCACTCGCTTACAAAGATCAAGCATTTGACGCAACCGTTGCTGGTTACCATGCGACATTCTGGATTGCTATTGGCTTTAGTGCCCTTGGTTTAATCATCGCATTCTTTGTAAGTCGTAAAGCAGGCAGCACTGCCAAAGTACAACCTCAAGCAGGAGGTAATAAATAATGATTATCTTTCTTTTAATTATCGCAGTCATCGCAACGTTCCTTTCGATGACACTTATCTCTAAAACAGCTGTCCGTGTTATTTGTTCTGCTATTTCTGCAATCGTCGTAATCGCTTCGGTTGCTTTGATGGTAATGAATGATCGTGAACATTTTGGGATGCATAAAATTACTGAAACAACTACCCAAGAAATCTACTCAGTCTCACCTTCTAAACAAATGAGCATGTTACTCTATAAGAGTATCGGTACCGCTGATAAAGATCGAGTTTATATCTACAATAAGACTACTTCTCAAAAGAAACCTAGTCATACTGAAACTGATAAAACTACTAACAAGGTTAAAACAACTAAAAAGAGTACGGCTCGTTTAGTTAAATCTACAACCCGTTGGACTTATAAGAACAACACTTACAAGTTCTGGTTTGGAATTGCCGGTAATAACCGTGAAGTTTCAAAACGTGTTAATACTTTCTACGTTCCTAATAATTGGATTACCTTATCAACAGAACAAGCCGCTAAGCTTCAAAAGAACGTTAAAAAGAATCAAGCTCAAATGAAAGCTGATGCTGAAAAGTATGTTAAAGCTAAGGTCACAGCTACTGTGAAGTCAACAATGGCTGCAGCACTTAAGAAGAATCCTACAATGAGTGCTAGTGATCAAAAGAAACTAATGGCTGATACAACGGCTAAAGCTTCTAAACAATATGCTGCTCAATATCAAGCTCAAATGATGCAGAAGATGATTGAAGAAGCTAAGAAATAATTACAACTAATAAAAACACGCTGAACTTTTGAAGTTCAACGTGTTTTTTGTTATTCAATTATTTTTAACAAAGCTTGACGAAACTTTTTAAACTGTTCATCGGTTGTTCTGAATAAATCTAATCGACTTAAATGGCTGTCTTGCATCCATTTTTTTGGATCTTCTTCGTGCAATAATTCTACCACTAACTCTTGCGTTTTTTCATAATTTATTTGTTCCGCTTTCTTTAATAAAGAAAAGTCTTCAATTCCTCGATATAATTGTTTTAACCTTAGTGAAGGTAGTAAATGTCCCGATGTACTTGGATATACTAAACATAAATCGCCAGTCGGCAAATTATTGGTATTGTACCTTATGTCTGTTATCGCATTTTCAGGCCAACAATTATAGGCCCACCGTAACAATCCATCTGTCCTAGTCCAATAAGCTAAAATTGGTAAAAGTCGTGTTTCTAGTAAATCACTACTCAAGAAAGTATTTGGTTTATCTGGATAATTACAAACATAAAATTGATTGCTATTTAATTCTGGATGCTGACATGTACAATTAAAAGATGTAACTAAATAATCTATATCCGAAGATAACGCTTCTAATGCTTTTTCTTTATCAAAAGTAACTTTAAGCTTTGCGTCAGGAATAATCTTCTTCAATTCTTTAATTGACTTTTTAAAAACATCTAGAGCATTAACTTTTGGTTCATCTGCGACAATATATGTCTTGGTCCATACTCCAATTTCTTTTAGATGCGTGACAACTTGTTTAAAATATTGTTCTAACTGTTCTTTTGTATTTAGATAAGCAAATTCTTGACATTCATCATCTAAATATCGAAGAATGATTGGCTCAGGATAGTCTAGTCCTTTAACATCAGGGAAAAATGGTGCTTGCCATACCCCTAACCATCCAAATAAATCAATTTCTTGATTGATTCCGGCCGACATCATAATATCTAAGTATTGATCTAGTTGCGTAAAATCACATTCGATATTTCCTTTTTTATTTTTATGAATCTGAATCATCGAGTATTCAAATAAATTAGCTGGGTAATCTTTAACTATATAACTAAACCACCCTTTCCAAGGAATCTCAGAACCAATCACCGTAACAGCCTTTTGTCCTAAATTTGATAAACTCTGTGCCATTTCTTTAATTAGTTGTCTATGCTTCTGACCCCAAGGTTCTACGCCGAAAGTTCGAGCTAAATTAGAAGGTTGCTGCCAGATATTCAGATTAAAATCCTTGGTGATTTTCTGAGGTAAAGTATAATCTAAAACCCTAACTATTAATTCTTTTTCCAAAATACATTTTTCAGAACCAATTAATGGAGCAAACATCAATCTTATTTTAACTTTATATTTGTCTGGTTTCTGTTCCTGATCAATAGGAATTTCAACATAGATTGGTGCCATTCGATCCCCAGTGTAAGTTTTTTCCTTCTCCTCTAAAATTTTATCCGCATAATAAACACCTTGTTCATCCTGATAATAGTCTACGAGGTGAGCTGATACTTTTAAATCACTTTCAATGTCCACTCGATACGTATTAACATTTAGATTATTCGGTAATACAAATTGCTGGTTTAATACAATTTGATTGGTCTTCCCGTCATGAAATAATAATTGGAAAGCTCCTGTACTATTGCGAGGTATCTTCAAACAATCCAAATTTTCAGGTTTACTATTACTCATTTTGGTAGATGCGCGATAGTTTTCAGTTGTAATATAGCCTTCCATATCCATTCTCCTTGCTTATTTCTAAACTAATTTTCTATTTTTCAGCATTAGCTTGTTCTATTTCATATTCATGATTATCAGCAACTTTAAAGAATGGAACCCAAATGAAGAAACTGATTACCATACAAATCAACATAATAATAGTCAGATTAATTCCACCTTCTAATGGCAATTTAGCAAACACTGGTGTTGTCCAAGGCATCAAACTAATTGTTGGATTTAATGAAACTGGTAAAATTGTTGTAACTAATCCCCAACTTAAAAATCCTGTAATTATTGGCGTAATACATTGTGGAATGAAAAACATTGGATTTAACATAATTGGAACCCCAAACATAATTGGCTCAGTAATATTAAATAAGGATGGAATAAAGGAAAGTTTACCTAATTCTCTAAATTTAGCTGATTTACCTCTAATCATAGTAAAAACAATCGCTCCCATAAAACCACTTGCAGCAATACCAGCATACACAACACTAGGAACTAAATATGGTAATGGTTTTCCGTGTTGATAAGCAGTAATATTGCTAACAATCATTGTCATAGTAATAACACTTACTGGCCCTTGTAAAACCGCATTATGAATACCAAAGAACCAAAGCACAGATAATAACTCCATAATTATAATAATTGAGATTGGACTTGTTGCTAAAGAATCCAACGGTGCTGCAACCACGTCTACAAAAAATTTAAAAATTGATCCTGATGCTGTTAATCCAAATAATACGCGCAAACCAAAAATTAATACAAAAATAATTGTGACTACAAATACTGGTGCTAGCGATTCAGTAACCATTGCTGGAACGCTATCTGGTAGTTTAACAATCAATTTTTTGCTTGATAAGAAAGCATATAAACGTGTGATTATTAATGCTACTATCATCCCAATAAAAATACCTTGTCCACCAAGATAATCAAGCTTTAAAGCGCCAATTGTTTGAGTAACAGCTTTACCATGTTGTATTACCGTTGTACTAATGGTTTGAGGCATTAACATAAAGAAGCTTGCCAACGAAATCAATGCTGCGTTACGCTCATTAACTTCTAATTGCTTAGCATAGGCGTAAGCTAAGCTATATACTACATAAACAGAAAATACTCCAGTAGCTCCATTGGTGATGGCTTGAACATGGTCATAAATACCAACCTTAGTTAGCATTTGCGTCCAACCAGGGAATGGAAAATTACCAATAATTGTAATAAATGCAATTCCTAATGTAATTGGTGTAGTTCGGATAAAACCTTCCATCAATGCAGCCAATACTTTATTACCTTGTAATTTTTCTGATAAAGGTAATAATTTGGCGTTCAATATATCTTGAAATTTACTCATAACAAACTCCTCACTTTATTAAAATTAATATTTTCGCTTTTCATGTAAGCGCTTTATACAATTCTAATTATGTAGCCTTACTCAATTTACAACTATAAAAATAATAAGGTTTATATCACATAAATTAACCCATATTATATAATTAAGACAAAATCTTCCTAAATTCAATTAACGTATAATTAGTTTAGCTATAATAATTGGAAAGGATACACTTCACTATGCAATTAACAGCTATGATAAAAGTAATGGATCTCTTATATCAAGAGTACTTAATCCCAATGGTAATTTTTGATGAAGAGGATACCCCACTCTATCCAAAAATGAATATTTCCACATCACTATTCAATAATCAAACAGACTCTAAAGTAACTTTGTTTAAGAAATCTGATTATTTATTTGCTACTTTCAATATCAAAAATATAAATGGTCCAACTTATCATTTTTTACTTGGTCCCTGTGGAATTACAGGTACAACTGCGACTACTTATAAAATGCGTAAGGAGATTTTCTATTCCAATATTCACTATGCCAAAGAGACTTTGGGCAATTTTATTTCTTTCTTGGAATTAATTTATCCGATCATGACCGGCGATATTCTATTACAATCAGATATAACATGGCATGATGCTTCTGTACCTAACGATCCAATTTCCGATACAACATCATTTGTTCAGAATCTGTATGAACGACGTGTTAAAGGTACTACATTAGATGCCTATCAAATGGAACTTCATTACATTGAATGTATTAAAAAGAAGCAACCCGAAAAAATCAAATATCTGTTAAAAAAATTAGCTGAGAACCGTGAAGAAAACTTATCTACTAACGAAATAGAAAGTCTAAAATTAAAGTTTGCCGCATTAACAGCTATACTTACTAGAATCAGTATTGAACAAGGCGTGCCTATTAACCAAGCCTTTAGTCTTTCAGATACTTTGATACAAGGGCTTGCTTCCGTTCATTCATTCGAAGCTTGGATAGAACATGTACAAATTGCCACAAATAGTTTCATCGGAATTCAAGAGGAAGCTACCAAAATTAGCCAATCACCTTTAATTAAAAAAATCATTAATCATATTGATGACCATTTATATGAAAAAGTCACATTAGACACCCTAGCTTCTGTTACTAACAAGAATAAAGCCTATCTTTCTACACAATTCAAAAAAGAAACTGGTTTAACAATTCATCAATATATACAAACTAAAAAAATTGAGGAAGCTAAGCATCTCTTATTGTTTACAGAACAACAACTTTTTGAAATTAGTGCACTATTATCCTTTGCCAGTCAAAGTCATTTTATTAAAGTATTTAAACAAATCACTGGAACTACTCCTAAAGAATATAGAAGTAAGCATTTCAATACGATTTAATTTTTATTCATTGTTCAAGAAAAGCGCTTCGTAATTTTTTACGAAGCGCTTTTCTATTTCAGATGCAAACATCTCTAACTGAATATCATTTTATTTAAAAATTAAATTTAAGTAATCACTGATAGCTTTATCGTAGCCATTACCGTCTATTGTTTGTGCTTCACCATGTCCCGCTTTCGGAACAAAAAATTTATAGTTATTATTCGTATCTCCCAATGTGGCTAAATACTGTCCATTGTCTTTAAAAGGTACAACCAAATCAGATTCTCCATGAATAAATAACTTTGGCATAATAGCATTAGTAATTCCTTGTGCCGGTAAATTTCCATCGATATCGACATTAGCTTTAGGTTTAATATAGTAGTTGTTAATTGTTTCCATCATTTTTTGTAAATTCATTGGAGTTACCGAAAAGTCCTCAGCAAAATCAGTTCCTGTCAAATCTTTAAGTTCATTTTTACCGATTGCAGCCATAGTATAAACATAACCTAATTCATTTCTTATATTAGCAAATCCACAATTTTCAATAATTCCTTTAATATTAGATGAATAATTTTTAGCCAGTACTGACATCATCGTCGATGCTCCCATTGAACCACCATAAAGAACTATTTTTTGATCGGGTTTATCTTTCAAGTAATGATTAATCCATGCCTGTACATCATCAGATTCGTATTGCCCAAAGGTTACATAATCACCACCGCTTAAGCTAGTAGCTCGATTATCAACACATAAAATATTGTAACCTTTATCGTAAAAAGTTCTTATTTCCGGAGTATCATTTCCGGCTTCATAACCTCCACGAAATCCACCATGCATTACTACTGTTTTATCTGCGTTTTTAGTTATATCTGGATTATGCGGTGTATAATATGCATAAGAGTCAATATTTGATCCATCCTCATTATTTTTAATAGATATTGATTCAGGACTTCCCGTTCCTGGTAGAAAAGCTCCAGTACCATTAATATTTACAGTCTTTTTAAATTTAGCATATACTGAGGGATTATTTTTAATCGCTTCAATGATTTTACTATCTTTAACAAAACCAAAATCAAAGAAAACATATGAACCCCAAAGCATTTTTACTTGAGCAGCATTTGCCTCTCCATATTTTTCAAAATCAGCTTTTTCTTTTAATGCAATTGTACTAAATAAGCTTTTTATGCTAACTGGATTTTGTTGTTTTACAAAATTCTCTATCTCATTGGCATATTTCGTCGGATTAAAATCTTCGGTTTGTTTCACATTTTTAACAGTATGTTGCAATTCTTGAGCCTCCACACTATCATTAATTGATTGCACTTCTCCACCTAATACTAAAGCTACAGCCATACTTATTGCAAAAATAGTATATTTCTTCTTCATAATATTTTCCCCTTTTTACCCAAAATATTAAACCCCCAATAAATTTATTAGTATAAAAGTGTTTTTCCATAAAACAAATTTTTTTAAAGCACAATTGTGTTAATGTATTCTTCTCCAAGTTGGTATCTTCGAACAGCTCCTATTAAATTTGCATCACTTCTAAATTCACTAGCTGTAAGCGTTGGACGCGGAATCGGTATTGATAAAGAATTATAAAAACGTTCGATTCCCACTCTAAATTGATTCATAAATATTTCATTCTGGCTTACACCACCTCCAATAATAAAACTGGCTGGATCAACAATTAGCTGTAAGTTATATATCAATCTTGCAAACGTTGTAGTATATTGATCAAATAATTTTAATACCTCCGGATCTTCTTCACTAATTAACTCCATTACCTGGACTCCGTCCAAGTCGTTGTTCCTCTTTAGGTTCTGGATTTCTTGTACAAAGTAAGAGAAGCTCAATTCGCGACCTTTTAAAGTAGCTGTTTTTGTATCATTACTATCTAGTAGGGCTGAAAATTCACCGGCTATCCGATGACTTCCCAATATAACTTTGCCCTTCTTGGCAATTGCACCCCCGATTCCAGTGCCAACCGTAAGCATGACCCCATCTTGGCTTTCCTTTAACTTCCCTCGCCACAACTCAGCTAATAGCGCACATCTAGCGTCATTTTCGATTGTCACTGGAACATTTAATTTTCCTTCTAGCAACTTTACCAAATTAATTTGATTATTGTATTGTAAACTTCCTCCTTGAATTATTAAGCCAGTTTTCGCGTCAATAGTCCCTGGTACACTAAGTGCTACACCTACATACTTTTCCCAAAATTGATTACATATCTTAAATAATACATTCGTAAAATCCTCAAAATTAGTTCTTGGAGTTAGAACTTTGTCTGTACTTTCTAAATGCTGAAATTCTAAATCGTAGAGGCCATATTTGATAAAAGTCCCACCAACATCAATACTTAAGAGCTTTACCATTACAACTCGCCCCCATTGCTTTCAATCACTTTTTGATACCAATAGAAAGAATCTTTTTTATAGCGTGACAACGTCCCTTTGCCTGTGTTATCCAAATCAACATATACCATACCGTACCTTTTTTTCATTTCTCCAGTACTTGCTGAAATCAAATCAATACAGCCCCATGGTGTATATCCAATAATGTCTACTCCGTCTTCATTAATCGCTTCAGCTAAAGCATTAACGTGTTTCCTTAGGTAATCAATACGGTAATCATCATGAATTATGTGACCAGATAAAACTTCATCTTCGTGTCCGTAACCGTTTTCAACAACAAATAAAGGTATTTCGTAACGTTGCCCTAACCAACGAAGGATTAATCTAAATCCATCGGGATCAGATTGCCATCCCCATTCGTTAGCTTTTAAATACGGATTTTTTAATCCCATGGAGAAGTTTCCTCCAATAGAACTATCTGCGTTCTTATCGATCTCACTTGATACCACCGAACTTGAATAATAAGATAAACCAATATAATCGACAACACCTGTCTGTATATCTAACAACTCTTCATCCGTTATATCTAATTCTAAGTGATTTTTTTGTACCATTCGTTTTACAAAACTAGGATAGTGTCCTCGAACATGAACATCCGTAAAGGCTAGCGTTCCACGTGTTATATAATCATCAGCAGCCAAAGCATCTTTAGGATTAGTAGTCTTAGGGTATCCCACAGTTGTTAACACCATACATCCAATCTGATTATTAGAATTAATTTCATGTCCCATTTGTACAGCACGTGCGCTAGCTACAAATAAATTATGCATTGTCTGACATTTCACTTGTAAATATTTAGGATCGTCATTTGAAATTTTAACTCCTGAAATAGCAGGTACGAACCATGTACTATTGATCTCATTGAAAGTCATCCAATATTTAACTTTCCCAGAATATCTTTTAAAGAGCACTCGACAATAATTCAAATAAAAATCAATCAACTTCTTATTTTTCCAACCACCATACTTTTCAACTAAGTATAGTGGCATTTCATAGTGTGATATTGTTATGACTGGTTTAATATTATTTGCTAACAGAGTGTCTATTAATTCATCATAAAAGGCTAATCCTTTTTCATTTGGAGATGCTTCATCACCTTTTGGGAAAATACGTGTCCATGCGATTGATGTTCGAAAACATTTCAACCCCATTTCCTTCAACAATTTTATGTCGTCTTTGTATTTGTGATAGAAATCGATCCCTCTATGGTTAGGATAATACTCTTGAGGATCAATTTCTGGAGTAGCCCTACGCCTTTTCGAACTATTCCCGACTGTCATGATATCCATGATACTCATTCCCTTCCCATCGATATCATATGCTCCCTCGCACTGGTTGGCAGCCATTGCTCCTCCCCATAAAAAACCATCTGAAAATTTTTTGTCCTTCATATTTTATACCCCTTCATTCAACTTTTTAGTAATCGTTTTCTAAATCGATTTAATTATAAGAAGATTGAAATAAAATCAATATCAAAAAAATTAGGTTTATATTAAAAATAAATTTTAATTTTACAAAAAAATAGTCGAAAAGATTTTAAAATCTTCTCAACTATTTTTTAAATTAAAATATTTCAGTTACACAGACAAAAATTATAAATTTCTTTCAATTTCTTCAACAATTCGCTTTGACGCATTTCCAGCATTAAGTCCACAAAAACGCTTATAAAACATCTCAAATTGTTGATTATTACTTATATCATTTTCCTTTAATTCGTTCTCAATTTCATCGTATAAATCAACCGAATTATATGCAATTTTACCAGGTAAGTCTTTTTGGTAATCCAAATAAAATCCCCGCAACTCGTCCTTATAAATTTCATAATCATACGGATAAAATAAAATCGGACGCTTAAGATATGCATAATCGAAAAAGACGCTCGAATAATCCGTTATTAGTAAATCCGATACTAAGTATAATTCAGAAATATCTGCATAACTAGATACATCGTATGCAAAATCTTCAAACCCTGAAATATCCATTGAATTCGCTATCAAATAATGCATTCTAAGTAAAAGCACTGCATTGCTTCCAAATCGTTCTTGGAATTCTTTTAAACTAAAAGGTAATTCAAATGAATATTTACCCTTTTGAAAAAATTGATTATCTCGATACGTTGGAGCATACATAATAACCTTTTTATCTAAAGGAATTCCTAATTTTTGTTTTAACAATTTAATTTCTTCTTTTGTGGGATTAGCCAATTTATCATTCCGTGGGTAACCAATTTCTACAATTTTATTCTGATAACCAAAAGCTTGTCGAAAAATATTAGTTGAGTATGTATTTGGACTAATTAACACATCCCAACGATTGGCTTCCCTAACAAAATTTTGATGATAACGTTCCGTGTTCGTCCCAGGCATCACAACATTTTTAATATCTAATCCGAGTTTTTTCAAAGGTGTCCCGTGCCATGTTTGGATTAATTTTATGTGATCGGGTTTCCGCACCCACTGCGGTAAACGAGCATTTTCAACCCAAACTTGGGCTTTTTCGATTGTTCGAACCCATTTGAAAGAGCCACGTATTACATAATCATATCCGTTCTTCTCTGCCTGGGTTGCTAATCCCTTGTTTACAACCCAAATCAAACGATATTCAGGATGAGTTTTTTTCAACTCTTTATAAATAGCTAACGGAGAATCACTGATTTGACGTCCACCAAAGCTTTCAAAGATGACCGTAGTATGTGTATACGGCCTGTAATTTAAATTAAACATCTGAGCTAAAATTTTGCGCTTTATCTTTTTTAATAATTCGATTAAATTCATAAAGTTTATCTTCCTAACCACATTATTTGATGTTAGTGTAATATATTTCTATAACCTCGTTTACAATTAACCATACTTTCAACATAGTTATTTTTCACCTAGAAATTCATTTGATAGTTGATCAACTTTCATTTTTAGATCATTTCTACCAATTCTTTTTTGATTACTAAATACAACAACTGCTTCTTTACCATCTTGGCTGATGCGCACATGATCCTCAAATCCATAGCCATAACCATTAGCAAATCGGTAAAATGGCTTATTTGATGTGTACAACCCTGCTTGGTACTTAGCCTTACCTGGCAAATAAAGTTTTGTAGCATTATTCTTGCCTAAAATTTTCCCATTCAATAAATTAGATAACACTTTATAATAATCAGGAGCTGACATATAAACCTGCCCAGTTCCCAACTCTGAATGAATCGTCGCGCCATTAGGTTTTTGTTCAACTTTTTCACTATCATTTTTTACCATATATCCAGAAGCACAGTTGATTCTCTCGTTATTTTCATAAGCGAATTTTGTCTGCTTAAGACCTAACTTCTTAATATATGTTTGATTAAATAATTGCTTATAGCTTTCCCCAGTAATTTCTTCAAGGATTTCTGATAAAATCACAAAATTAACTGGTTGATAACTCCATTTTTTATTTTTCCTAGCAATAGGATCATACTTAACATTATCAACCACATCATCTAAAAGTTCAGCGCTAGATAAGTCATCACCTGAAAAACTCATTTTTTTCAAGGTTAATCCCGAACTCATATCTAGTAAATCACGAATTGTTATATCTTTAGCACCAGGCAATTCGGGGATAAATTTATTAACCTTATCCGTTAACTTCATGGTACCCTTATTAACTTGCATCATTACTAAGCCAGCTGTTAAAACTTTTTGCAGTGAATCTATTTCGTAACTAGTAGATAACGTATTTTTACTATTAATATTTGCCCAATCAGAGGTATAGCTATCTACTATTTTATTATTTTTGATTAAAATTGCTGTACCACTGAATCTTACTCGCTTAAATTTTTTCTTTAGTACCCCTTTATATTTACTTTTTTTCACTACCGGAATTCCCACTCTAGTATTAGAACTTATAGTTGGTTTAATCGTTTGCGTAGTCCGATTTTTAAAGATCACAGCGCCTACACTGCAAATTAGAATAAAGAAAAAAATAATTATATATTTTTTAAAATTAAGAAACTTCATGCCGCTTCCTTCTTCCAAATGTATAAGATACTAGAGAAATCCCCCAGCACATATACATAGCACTTAAACTTACTTTACTTACAATTTTAGATTTATATTCTAATTTCACTACATTTTTACCCTTTTTATCTGATACTATTGTCGGAACACTCATTCTATCCAACTTCATTTCATTTTTAGATATTTTTTTTCCATTTAAAGTTAAAATTGAATTCTTATAAAGAGTAATTGGTATTTTCTTTTTACTTCCAACTTTTGAAGCGTGCCAACTAATTACCAATATATTTCCACGCACTTTTTTGCTTGCTTGGTTCTTAGTACTAATAAAATCTTCATTGTATTGTGCATAAGAATGCTCGGCCTTACTTTTTAAATTAGGCATCGGCATGTAATCTGGGGTAGGCTTTTCCACTATTTCTAATCCCCTTTTCAAATTATTGCTTCTGAATGCTTTTTTTATTTCACTGTCATTATTACTTTTAAAAATAACATTTGTTTTATTTGCTACCGGGCTCCCAGAACTACATCTAACACTTAAATTTTGAATGTTGCCATATGTTTGTATTACTCCAAGTAGGGCTATTACTAAAGTAAAAGTAGTAAGTATTTCAGTACTGATCCTAGTTTTTATTTCTAGAATACTTAAATTTAACCCTAGTACCAATAAAATAAATGCCATAGTTTCAAAACGAGCTGGAAATTGAAGGAATGTTTTAATTACAGGGTAATTATTATCCACAAACTCCCATGGAAACAAATTTGATGCTAGTACTAACAAAATTGTACCTAAAATTGTTGTTACCTTATTTATTACCGTAAACTCTGTCCAATGTACTACAAGTAAAGATATTTGGACCAAAAATAGTGCACTTACTGCCAACCCTAGATGCCAAAAATCTGGTTTATCTAGAGATAAATTAACCGCCGATTTAGCCAAATTAGATGGGTAAGGACCGTACAAACTATTTCCCGTATAGACTTCTATAAGTGCCCACCATACGTTAAAAGTTAGTATTAAACTTAATAATGCAGCTTTTACACATTTAAAAAACAGATCTAATTTATTATCATTTTTTACAATACTTACAACAAAAAACGATAACAAAACACCTATCGCAATAGCTGCACTTAATAAATGTACTTGAATAACTAACGAAACACATAAGGCGAGTTGTAAAACCCGGAGATTCTCCTCATCGTTCTTTAACATCTTTATACCCATTAAAACAATTAATGGCATTAAGGCGTTCCCTATGGACATAAAATTTTGATCTATTGTCCATTTTCCAACCCAAAAGCTTCCCATAAATAAAACCGACGTAATATTAGCTACTCTTCGTGAAGACCCTACCTTCACCGCTAAAACATTCATAGTATAGCCACTTAAAAAAAATACAAAAAAAGATGTTAAGACTTGAAACTTTAGCCAACTATGCACTATATATAGTAGTGCTCCCATCCCATATGCTAACAAAGGACCGTACAGAGCATTTATTATCCTGCCACTTTGCTGAAAGCCAAAATTTGTCTGAAAATAGCTAAAGTTTCCTGTCCTAAACTGCATATATGTATCATAAAACCTATTAAAATGAAAAATCGAATCGGCACCTAAAATAATACTTTTGTTCATTATTTGAGGTAAAACCAATATAAAACTGATAAAAAAAATGAATAAAATATTTTTTATACCGATTCTGTCCGCTTTTGCATTACTTAATTCCACTCTAACCACTCCTCCTTAATAAAAACCATGAATTAGATATACATCTATATCTCAAATCATGGTTTTTACTTTTAATTACCTAACTTTATGTTGTACTGGATGCATTAACGTTGTTGGATGTTCCAGCGAATTAGTAACTGAGTGGCCAGAAATGTTTACCAACGCAAAGAATGCAAGTCCTAATATTGCTATTCCAGTAACAATCCTGGTTGTCAAAGACATCTTGTCTGGAGTTATTTGATGATACATTCTTTCCTGTACATCCTTTTCTGCTTGATTTTTATCGATGCCCTTCTTGACTTCATCTTCAATTAGAGACTTACGATACTCATCAATGTTAAATTTAATTTGCTCTTTTTTCTTATCTTGTTGGTATTTTTTACGTTCTTTGGCTGTCTTCTTTTTGAAGTCACTTGAGAATTTACGGTAGTGTTCAATTACTTCCTCTGTCTCGCCAATTTCTCGTAGTTCTCCAAAATGCATCCATGCAACTCTATCACAAATCATTTTTACTTGATTAAGGGAATGACTAACAAACAAAATAGTCTTTCCTTGTTCCTTGAATTCCATAATCTTGTCCACACACTTTTGATAGAAAGTATCATCACCAACAGACAATGCCTCATCAATAATCATGATATCAGGGTTAATGTGTACCGCAATTGCAAATCCCAAACGGGAACGCATCCCACTAGAATAGTCCTTAACCGGTTGATCAATAAAAGTACCGATATCGGCAAAATCGATGATGGAATCTCTAACTTCATCAATCTCTTTGATTGTCAAACCTTGCATCAGACCCTTTAGACGGATGTTTTCGGCACCAGTTAAGTTTCTCTTTAAACCAGCGCCAATCGCAATAATTGAAGTATCACCTTTAACATCGACCATTCCTGTGGTTTGAGGAATGATTCCGGAAATAATATTTGAAATGGTTGATTTTCCTGAACCATTCACTCCAATTATTCCAAAAGTTTCCCCTTTTTTAATTGTTAGACTAACACCTTTTAAAGACCAGAAATGTGGAACATCTACTTTCCCAATATTAAAAAAGTTCTTTAGTTTATCACTTTTTGATTTAAAAAGGTCATACTCTTTTGTTACATTTTCTAATTTAATTTTATAAGTATTATCCATTTCAGACTCCTCGGCTTAAATCAAATCCACAAAATTAGCACGGAATTTATTATGTAGATAACTACCAAATATCATCACAATAAAAATAAACAACCAGAACGAAATCGTTAAGTTGAGATTTGGTTGTTGCCATACCCAGCCCTTAGAAAGCAACGACTCCCGGATTCCGTTAATAACGTAATAAAAAGGATTCAATTCTAAAAGACGTACTAATACAGGTGGAAAATTTGAAGTAACGAAGTTAAACAATACTCCACTCATATAAAACAGCATTCTTAACACTGATTGTAGGGCAATTTGCCAATCACGCACTAGTACACTCACTGTTGAATTAAAAATTCCCAACGCATACATAAGTGCAATCATACAAATAAAATAATATATGAATTGGACCCATGAAATGGTTGGCCAAATTCGATTAACAAACATCAAAAACACACCAAAAGCCATCATCGTCCAGAAACTATATAAATTTCCCATAATTTTAATAGATGGCAAAACGTTAATTGGAAATTTCATTTTAGAAACTAGCCCAACTTGTTGATAAATACTTTTAGAAGCATCTAAAGTTGTCTTATTCATATACAACCAAGGAGCAATTCCCATCACCATCCATGGCAAATATGGTACTCCTGGCATTGGATCTCCACGCTTCAAAGCCACCCCGAAGACGAGATAGTAAATTCCAATTTGAATCAGCGGATTCAAAAATTCCCAAGCTAAACCTAGATAATGACTTTGATAATTAGCACGGTCATCATACTTAGCCATCCGTCGAATTATCTTAAAATTAGTGAATTGGTCACTAATTATTTTGAACATTGTATTCATCGTTTGTATTGCTCCTTTAATAAATATAACTAATTTAAAACTTTACTATAATTTCAAAAGTAATTAAACAGTATTACTAAACTTTTAAAAATCTTATTTTCTAAAATTATGTAAAAACCAATAACGTATATTATAATACATTATTAGACACATAAATATTAAACAACTTAGGTAAAGGTGAACATTTTGAAAAACGTAGAAAAAGCAAACCGGCAAGATAACTTAATAAGTGTAATTGTCGCTTGCTATAATGTATCTGAATATTTAAGAGAATGCCTAGATTCTCTAGCAGAACAGACATTTCAAAAAATCGAAGTAATAATGATTGATGATTGCTCTGACGATACTACTCCTTCAATTATCGATGAGTATGCTCAAAATCATCCTAATTTTATTGCTGTTCATAATCCTGAAAACGCAGGTCCTAGTGCCTCTAGAAACAAGGGCATTGATTTAGCTTCTGGAAATTGGATTGCCTTTGTAGATGGAGACGATATCGTCCCATCCAATGCATATTCTACGATGATGCTTTCAGCTATGAATTCAGGCTCCGAAATTGTGACAGGTTTTGTGCGCCGGTTTGATAAGAGTCGTGATAAGCCTTCCTATCTTCACAAAAAAGCAATTATTGATGATTACAAACACACAAGTCTAAAAGAACATCCAGAACTTTTATATGACACTACAAGTTGGAACAAGTTGTATAAATTAGAAGTTCTCAAGAGAGAAAATATTAAATTTCCCATTAATCAAATTTATGAAGATGTTTCCTTCACTTCAAAGGCATTTTTAGCGAGTTCCGGTATAGATATCCTCACCAATGTTGTATATAGATGGAGATGGCGTGATGGTGGTAATTCATCTTTTACTCAAGTAAAAAATGAATTACCTAGATACCTCGACCGCTTAAAAAGTTTATATCAAGTAAAAAACATCTTAGAACAATATTCGCTTTGGCACGGTTCTAGTAAGCGCCAATTGTTATTTAAACTATTAGACGTAGATATTCCATTATTCATGGACGATATTGCCGATGCAGATGATACTTTTATTTATGCGTTTCAAGAGGCCACTATCAAATTTTTTAGAGAGTGGGATTTGTTAGATACACCACTCATCAAACTGTTGTCTGCTAAAAAGCAGTATCAATACTTTGCATTAAAAACCGGTAATTTTAACCTTTTAAAACAATTATCTTTTGGCCATCCATTGAATGGTAAAGTGGCAAATCTTGATAGAAAGAATCGAAACATTCCTATTTTTCATACACCTGCATCATTAAAGGTTCGGATAACAAAGGTAAAATATTTGAACGAACAGCTTAATTTTGCTGGAAGTTTACAAATAGGAAAAAAATCTCCTCATCATTTTCCTTTTAAGCAAGAAATCGTCAATGTATATCTGGAAAATATTGCTACAGGTAAAAAAGTTAAAATCAATACATTTACGCGTCCTTTTACCATTTTTAATTTCCATTTAAAACGCATGACGCCTCCTGCAAGTAAATTTAGTTTTTCAGTGAACCCAGTTAAATACGTTGAAAAGCTTGGGCTTGGAACTTACAAAATTAAGATTGATTATAAAAAAAGTAAAAGCTCTAAGTTACTTTCAGTCTATTTAGGACAGCCTAAAAAGGGGTCTGGATCAGTTTCAACTTTTACTGACCCAACAGGTGATATTTCGTTTATCTACGGACATAATACCAATTGGGAAACCACTATTAAGGCAGTTCCGACTTCCGATTTAGCAATTGGAAGTACTAAACTTCCAACAACAGTAACAGATGTTAAATTAGCCAGTTCTGGTAGTCTAATTATCAGCGGATCTTCCTCAGAATTAAATTTAACTGCTAAAATTCAAGATACTCTATTACCTTGTTCTTTTGATAATAACGGTAATTTCAAGTTAGAAATTGAATCAACTTTTTTAAAAAATTACTTTAATCAGAGTTGTAAAGTTAATTTTATAAACACTCAGACTGGACTAACGATTTTACCTAGTTTTAAAATTACTGAACAATTACTAAACAACTCTACTTTAAGTGTTGCACTTTCAATTAATCCAGCTAAGGGATTATGGATTAGACCTGATGTTTCGATAGCTCCAGCTAATAATGTACAATTTACTAAGAATTCTAATGCTGTTTCCCTTCAATTTGAGGTAATCCCCTCAATATCTACTGAAAAATTGAACGCTACGGGAAAAATCGAACTACTATCATCTGACCTAATCAATCGCTATCTAAATGGTGGTACAGCTACTGTTTTAGGCAATAAAATCGTTGGCACAATTCCCTTGGGAAACCCAACACAATTAAACGTTCTTTCTGGAAAATATCATATTTATCTAAATCTTTTAGATTCTAAAAATATTTCTTACAGATTTAAATTAGCTAATATTAATCCTGTACAAATAACTGTTCAAAATCATTCGATTAATAAAAGAACTAATTCTACCGTTCTTTTAGACAAATTCGGTTTTTTGAAGCTTAATATTAATCAGACCAAAAGTTGGATTGATCGGACAAAAATTCGTAGAGGGTTAACTTATTCCGTTCTGTATCCTTTAATGCGATTGTTACCCTTAAAAAAAGACACTGTTTTATTTGAAAGTCTTTGGGGTCAATCATATAACGACAGTCCAAGAGCTATGTATAAATATTTATCCAAACAACGTCCTAATATGAAATTCGTTTGGATCCTAAAAAATGAACAAACTCCAGTTGAGGGACCAGCAATTCGAGTTCGTCAGATGTCCTTTAAATACTGGTATTATATGGCCAGAGCTAAGTATCTTGTTCAAAATACTAACTTTCCAAATCAGTATTCTAAGCGAGCTGGCCAAATTGAGGTTGAAACTCTGCATGGAACATTTATGAAGGTAATGGGCTTTGACGAACCTCATTTTAAAAATGCATCGAATCGTGTTCAGAAAAATTTCGCTAAGCGAATCGGTCGTTGGGATTTAATGTCCGTGCCTTCTGACTTCATGCTGAAACATGGATCTGCCGCATTCGATTATCCTGAAAAGAAAATACTGAAAACGGGCTTTCCTCGCACAGATGAGTTGATTACCAATAATAATACTGACTATTTAGCCTCTATTAAAAAGAAACTAAATTTACCGGACAACAAAAAAGTTATTTTGTATGCTCCTACGTATAGGACAACAAAAGATGCTTTTAATTTTGAGTTGGATTTAGATATGATGCAAAAAGAACTCAGTGATGAATACGTCCTGCTTGTACGTCTTCATTACTTTGTATCTCATTCACAAAATTTCTTGAATAATTCTGGATTTGTTTATGATGTCAGTGACTATAACAATATTAATGATTTATATCTGATTAGTGATGTTTTGATTACTGACTATTCAAGTGTAATGTTTGATTTCGGTTACTTAAGAAAACCAATGATTTTCTTCGCATATGATAAAGATTGGTACTTGGATCCTTCTAACCGTGGTATTTATATGGATTATGATGCTACGGTTCCCGGACCGGTTGCACTAACTACCGCTGATGTAGTTAATTCGCTCAAACACATTGATGATGTAAAAGTAAAATATTCTGATAAACTTCAACAATTTTATGATAAATTTTGTGAATATGGGCGCGATGGAGATGCAGCTCAACGTTTAAGTGAAGCTATGCTTAGCTTAAAACCTGAAAACCAATCATCAGTAGAAACTAATCTAATACGCTCAAAAATCCAACGTTTGTTAAAACTAAATAACATACAACACAAATTATTAAATATTCTGGGACAACTTCTACCAAAGGCAAATATTGCAATGTTTGAAAGCTTCTTTGGACGTCAATATTCTGACAATCCAAAAGCTATTTATGAATACATGAAACAAAATTATCCAGAAATTAAACTTTATTGGAATGTCAATAAAGACTACGAGGAATACTTTAAAAAGCATAACATCCCCTATGTAATAAGGTTTAGCCTAAGAAGTATTTGGATTCAAGCACGCGCTAAATATTGGTTTACTAATGTTCGTCGTCCTTTTAGATGGTTTAAACCTAAAGATACAGTAGTAGTTCAAACCTGGCATGGGACACCCTTAAAAACAATTGGAACTGACGTTCAGCAGGTCACTATGCCTGGAGTAACTCGGATGAAATACCATAAACAAGTAATACGGGATTCAGCGCGTTGGGATTACCTATTAACGCCAAACCCATATTCATACGAAATCATGCAACGCGCCTTTAGAAAGCAATATCCACAGCTACTCCCAACTGGATATCCTCGTAATGATCGTTTAAGTAATGCAACTAAAGATGATATCAATCTATTAAAAGATGGCTTAAATATTGCTCATAATCAAAAGGTTGTCCTCTATGCACCAACTTGGCGTGACAATGACTTTGTACGAGCAGATCACTATCGCGCTGAATTGCACCTTGATTTAGATAAATTAATTGCAGATCTACCTGAAAACACCTTAATTTTAGTTAGAACGCATTATCTAATTGCTAATAACCTTGATTTAACCAAATATGGTAATCGAGTTATTAATGTTAGTGATTATGAAGATATTACCGACCTATATTTAATAAGTGATGTTTTGATTACCGATTATTCCAGTGTATTTTTTGATTATTCGATTCTTAGACGTCCTATGATCTTCTTTGCATACGATTTAAAAGCATATGCTGAAGATATTCGTGGTTTTTATATGGATTACAATTCAACGGTTCCTGGTCCAGTCGTTGAAACTAATGAAGAGTTAATTCCATTGGTTCAACAGGCTTTAACCGAGCCTACTAAATTCATTGACAACGATCAGTATCGAGCTTTCTTAGAAAAATTTGCTTCATGGGAAGATGGCCATTCAACAGAACGATTACTAGAAACGGTTCTCGAAAATAAACCTCCTTATGAACTTCAGCAATTAACTAATAGTGATAGTCTAGTTGTTGGCGATCAAATACAAATTAAAGATACCACGATTCTATGGTCAGGAATTCCTGGAGTGAAAGGAACTAAATTTATTAAGAATATTGATCTCTCTGAACGAGAAGAACCAGTATTCATAAAACAAATAGCCACTCTTACACCTAGAGATTTCCGTTCTTCAAACTTGTATACAGGCGGAGTTTGGATTAATGGTATTATTGATCATGAAAGTTTTTGGTTTAACGCCAAAAACGTATTAGCTAGTTAGTGCAACTAAGTTATAAAATAAAAAACCATAACGATTAGATTTATATATCTAATCGTTATGGTTTTTTATCTACAAAACACTTTCAATGTTTTCGTGGCTCTATCAATATTATAAATAATCCACAGCCTATTAGGCTAACGCAGGATACAAACATACTAATATATTCACTATACCTTGCCTTTGATACTAACTTAATTTTATGATTACCTTTTTTCAAATTGATAGTCAATATTTTTTTGTCTGACTGAAACTTCTTCTTTTTTCCGTCAACATATAAGTGATAATCTACATTTTTATACATATTAATCGGTACAGTAGTTATTTTTTCCTTAGCTTTAACTTCAAATGTTGCTGAATTAGATGTACCACTATAATTTTTTATACCAGTATTAGCTTCTGTATAAAGAATATTATTGTTGTTTTTGTCCACCAAAGTATAATCTCTTAAACCATGTGTTTGCTCATGCGCAATTCTGACAAAATTTTCATCACTTTTTACATAAAACCTTATTGGATCGTCATTTTTCTTTAAATGAAATTGTAAAATACTATCGACACCCATTAAAATTAATAAAAAACTTATAATTAGTAGAATATATTTTTTGTGTACTTTTTGTTCTTCTAAATAAATCGTAATTGCTATAGTTATTAATAATACAATTAAAGCTGAAATCCTACCTAGAAATTGTATATTTCCAAAAACAGAGTCTTTTAATCTTGTATTCTCTAATTGTAACCAAGATGTCGTACAAATAAATAATATTACTGCAAAAACGGTCCATGGCACCCAATTACCTATTTTATCTTTTTTAAATAGTTCTACACATAAGAATATAATTAATATTAATCCAACCAATCCTATATTAAATATATACCTATCATCTTGTATGCTATTATCTAATACTGCAGATACCATCTTAGATGGGATTACAGGTGCTAATCCTTTAGTAGGAGTAAACATCTTATTAGTACTGGCTATTTTTACAATATTAAGTAGTGAGTAGCAACTTATTAATGCAGCTATTAATCCGCTTATTAGAAATCTTTTTATTTCGATTAAATTTACTTTTTTGAAAAAAATCCTTGTAAATTCTATTACTATTAATAGTAGACAAATTAGGAACAAACTAATCACATGGGAATTAGCAATCATCCCCATACCTATAGCGAGATAAACCGGTCCCTTATTTTTTCCACTCCAAATTTGCAAACATCCTAACATAACCAATGGTGCAAAAGTATAAGCAACCGCCTCACCTAGAGCTTCTCTAGAAAATAACAATGTTAAATGATATGCATTTACTCCATAAAATATTGCCGAAAAGATTCGTACTATATTATCCGAACTTAATTCTTTTACCAGCAAATAAGCATTCAACATTGTTACTAAGTTCAACAGTACATATCCTGCAAACATTGATTGCATTGGACTTCCCAATATTAATCTAGGCAATGTAAAAAATAGTGCTGTGGAAAACCAAGGATACATTCCATTAAATGCATTAACATGATCACCTAGACCTATAAAATTCACCAGAGGTGGCAACTTACCAACAGAAAATGCCCCGAAAACTGATTCCAATCTCGAAAGATGGATACCTCCATCCATTGTCAGCTTTAGAAAATTTCCGCTGAAGGCCGGTAATGTTACAATTATCGCGGTAATCACAAAAATAGTCAGCGTCAGTAGTAAGGGTCTTCGGCTGGCCATTACTTCTCCTCCTTAATAATGTAAATTGGACGATTTTTTGTTTCTAAATAGATTTCGGCAATATAGCGTCCGATAATACCAAGGCTCAACAATTGAACCCCACTAAAGAACAATATAATCACTGCTAGAGAAGGCCATCCAAAGGCCGCTGTATGTGGGAATAGGATTGCCCTAATCACCACTGCTATAGCTCCCAAAACAGCTAACACGCACGTTAGTACCCCTGCAGAAGTAACAAACGACAATGGAGCTGTTGAAAATGAAATAAACCCTTCAATCGCATATTTAAGTAACCCCCAGAATGACCAAGATGTACTACCGGCTACTCGTTCACGATTTTCGTAGGAAATGTAATAGGTATTGAACCCCACCCAGTTAAAAAGTCCCTTACTGAAACGTTCACGTTCGTCCATAGATAATACACTATCAACCATTTGACGAGTCATTACGCGGAAATCCCGAGCACCATCAACTAATTCTAAAGAACTTACCTTATTAATCCACTTATAAAACATGCGCGCGAAGAATGAACGAATCTTGCTTTCGCCATCTCGATCTTGTCTTCGGGTGGCAACGGCATCATATTCGCCTTCTTCGACAATTTTAAGCATTTTAGGAAGTAGTTCCGGAGGATCTTGTAAATCAACATCCATCACTGCTACAAAATCTCCTGTCGCTTTTTGGAGACCAGCATACAAGGCCGCTTCTTTTCCAAAATTTCTTGAAAAACTAATATAGTGAACTTCTTCATGCTCTTTTTGTAATTTTTTTAATTCGATTAAAGTCTTATCTTTAGAACCATCATCTACAAAAATAATTTCTGGTTCCACATCCATTTGTGATTCTACTTTAGAGAAAGCGTCATAAAATAACCCGACTGTCTCCTCTTCATTATATGCTGGAACAATTATTGATAACTTTTTCAAACTACTTCACCTATCCAAACTATTAAATAAACTTTCTTTTTTTGTACTTTCATGTTTTACTTAATAAGTTAACCTTACAATGATTCGGAGATGACATCATGCTTAATCAACTATTTTACAAGTACAAGTCTGTTATATCATATCTCTTTTGGGGCGTGGTAACCACCATCGTAAATATTGGTGTCTTTGCCATTCTATCAGATTACTTACATCTGTTCTACCAAGTTAGTAATGTAATTGCTTGGTTTGTTTCCGTGCTTGTGGCTTATGTTAGTAATAAACTTTGGGTTTTTAATTCTCATACTGAAACTACTGGTCAACTTGTAACCGAAGCAGTTCGATTCTTCTTAATGCGAACAGCCACTTTAGCAATTGATATTATTATTTTATATATTGGAATTACGCTTCTAAACGGAAACGATATTATCGTGAAAATTATTGATAATGTCGTTGTTGTCATTTCAAACTATGCGTTTAGTAAAATGGTCGTATTCAAAAACAAACAAAAATGGGATTAAATCCCATTTTTTTATTGTTCAAATTTAGCAATAGCTTCGGTTTCATCTAAAATTTCGATTCCTAAAGCTTGTGCCTTAGTTAATTTACTACCAGCATCGGCTCCTGCAATGAGGATATCAGTTTTCTTCGAAACTGAACCCGCCACATCTGCACCTAAACTAATTAAACGCTCCTTTAATTCATTTCGTGTATACTGTTCTAATTTTCCAGTCAAAACAACTTTTTTCCCTTTGTAATAACCATCAGGACTTTCAGCTGGCTTTACACCCAAATATTCCATATTAACTCCGACAGCCTTCAATTCATCAATCATATTTTGGGCTACATCACTTTGGAAAAATGTTGCTAAATTATTAGCTAAGGTTTCTCCGATCGTATCTACAGCATCAAATTCTTCAATTGTTGTTTGCATCAAATTATCCATCGTTCCGAATTTTTCCGCTAAAGTACGCGCCATCTTCGTACCAACCCCTTGAATCCCTAATCCATTAATTAAACGCTCTAAAGAATTTTTTCGGCTATTATCAATGGCTTCAAGTAAGTTGTTAACACGTTTCTCTTTAAAACCATCTAATTGGCTTAATTCCTCTGAAGTTAATTTGTATAAATCGTCAAAGTGATGAATAAAATTCTTCGCGTATAATTGTTGAATTTGTTTTGGTCCAAGTCCCATAATATTCATCGCATTTCGTGATCCAAAATGCTCTAAACGAGCTACAATTTGAGCTGGACAATCAGGGTTAATGCAACGAAGGGCCACTTCGCCATTTAAGTGAACTAATTCCTTACCACATGATGGACAGTGGGTTGGAATATCTAACTCACTAATTCCTACTGGACGCTTTTCTAACACTACTCGTGTAATTTCTGGAATGATATCACCAGCTTTATGTAACAGTACCGTATCGCCAATATGAACATCCTTAGCTGTTAATTGGTCTACATTATTCAAAGTGGCCCGGCTAACTGTTGTTCCAGCCAATTGAACGGGGTCCATCACCGCTGTGGGGGTTACCACGCCTGTTCGTCCTACCGTCCATTCAATATCTCGAACTACTGTAGCTGCCTCCTCTGGTGGAAATTTGTAGGCAATTTCCCATCTTGGAATTTTGACTGTGTGTCCTAATTCTTGCTGAAGACTTAAATCATTAACTTTCAAAACGATCCCGTCGATTCCATAAGGTAAATCTTCCCGTTGACCTTCGTATTTAGCAATATAATCCCAAACTTCATCTAAATTAGCACATACTTCTTGGGTAGGGTTAGTGTTAAAGCCTAATTCAGCCATCATTTGAATTGCCTGATGTTGAGTTTTGGCCCCTAATTGATTTGAATCCACAACTGTATAAATAAATGTGTCTAAATCCCGCTTCTTAGTTACATTTGTATTTAACTGTCGTAAGCTTCCTGCTGCCGCATTACGTGGATTAGCAAAAACTGGTTTTCCATCCTCTAATTGTTGTGCATTCAATTTAGCAAACGAAGCTTTAGGCATAAAGCATTCTCCTCGAACTTCAATCGAGAGCGGACGGGTCAATTTTTGGGGGACTGACTTAATAGTCTTCAAATTTTTAGTAATATCTTCACCAATATTTCCATCTCCACGGGTAGAGCCCTGAATCAGCTCACCATCTTGATAAATTAATGAAATTGCTAATCCATCAATTTTTAATTCAACATTATAATCAACTGGATGCCCAACATTTTTTTGGATACGATTATCAAATTCAACTAATTCATCGCGCGAAAAAACATCCCCCATCGACAACATCGGTTCTGTATGGGTAACTTTGGTAAAGCCCTCTAAAATTTCACCACCAACTCGTTGAGTAATCGAATCTTGGGTGATGATTTCTGGAAAAGCTTCTTCTAACGCCACTAAATCCGCATATTTTTCGTCATATTCGTAATCTTCAACTTCAGGAGCATCTTTGGTGTAATATAATTTGCTCCAACGATCCAAAATCTCTCTAAGGTTTTGCGCTAATTTACTAGCTTCTTCAACCTGCATCTCTTCCAATTTTTTTGGTAAACTCATCTTTTCTCTCCCATGACTTATATATCAAGATCTAATTCGACTGGACAATGATCGGAACCAAAAATTTCAGTATGAATCTGGGCGTCAGTCAATTTTTGATCCAACGCCTTTGAACTAACAAAGTAGTCAATCCGCCATCCAGCATTATTAGCACGTGCATTAAATCGATAGCTCCACCAAGAATAAACTCCTTCTTTTGAGGGGTAGAAGTATCGGTATGTATCTGTAAAACCACTATTTAATAACTGTGTAAATTTATTGCGTTCCTCGTCTGTAAATCCTGCATTTTTATGATTAGTTTTGTCATTCTTTAAATCAATCTCTTGGTGCGCCACGTTTAAATCTCCACAGAAAATAACGGGTTTATGCTGATTTAACTGGTCTATGTATGCTCTAAATGCATCATCCCAAGCCATTCGATATTCTAGTCTCTTTAATTTTGGCTGTGAATTTGGTGTATAACAAGTAATTACGTAAAATTTTTCAAATTCTAAAGTAATTATACGACCTTCTTGGTCATGTTCTTCAATTCCAAGACCATATCTTACAGCAAGCGGCTTTTTTTTAGTAAAAATTGCCGTACCAGAATATCCTTTTTTCTCCGCATAATTCCAATATTGATAGTAGTGAGGCAATTCTAATTCAATTTGCCCCTCTTGCAACTTTGTTTCCTGGATGCAAAATATATCTGCATCTAGTTCCTTAAAAACATCCAGAAATCCATGCTTAACCGCTGCACGCAATCCATTTACATTCCATGAAATAAGCTTCAAAATGACTTCCTCCAGTGTAAAAATTAATTTACTAATATTCCCATTCTATTATCGCATATTTTATTACTGATAGTACGCAATACATCAGCTTGCTTTCCTAAAAACGATTCCTTCAAACGCTCTAAAACGCTATAATTAAATAAAAAAGGACGGTGTTTTTAATGAAAATTAGCGTTGACTTAATTAATGGCTACTTACCAGATCAATTTGGTAAGCATGCTCCCAAAGCATATACATCCCATGATTTTCCAACTCGCTCATTCCCTATCAATATTAGTGATATTCCGATTGGAACTAAAGCATTAGCATTAACTTTAATCGACTATGATGCTGTTCCTGTGGCTGGTTTCCCTTGGATTCATTGGATTGCTACTGATATTGATGCAACTAATTATATCCCTGAAAATATTAGTATTTTAAATACAGGTATCGTGCAAGGTAAAAATAGTTCTGTTTCTAAATATATTGATTTTCATGACCCAGCAATCGAGGCCCGTTACCTAGGTCCTAAACCTCCTGCTGATCACGACTATACTCTGACGGTCTATGCCTTAAAAGAAAAGACTGGTTTAAAACCAGGATTTTATCTTAATGATTTAATGCGCCAAACCAAAGAACGAACAATTGAAAAAGCAACACTTGAGATCCCATCGCGAGGTTAAAAATAAGCTGCTACCAAAGGAAATAAAATCTTTGATAACAGCTTATTTTTTTGTCTTAATATTAAGGAATATTTTCCTATTTTGTATAGAAAACACTTGTTACAACGCCTTTTTAATTACTAAATAAAAATGAACGTTTTACCTGTCTGAATAGACGTATAAAAGCATAAAATACTATTGAAATCCAGCTTAACATAGCTATCCACAGCATCATTACACTAACTTTTTTAGGCGTATACGTTACTTCCATAACATTTTTACCAATCTTTCCTTTAACCTTAGGAACCTTAATTATACCTCCCGAAGATCTAGGGATTACTGGTAAGCCGTTTAATTTAAAATGATTATTTTTATAATATGCAACTGGTGGATTATCATAAGTTCCATTGCCCTTCCATGTCACAATAATCTTATGTTGCGCTACTTCCTTTTTATAATTTTTATTTTTGGTCGGTTGGATAATTTTATTGTTATAATCCCAGTATACAGAATTATCTATGCTATGATTAGCAGGCATATAATCCGAAGTTGACTTAGTAATATAATTAATATCCTGTTCATTTAAAGGCTGCTTCATCAAATAAGTAATATGTTTTAAAGTTTTAGGATCACGTCCAATATATGGTATAGTAGTCGATTTTGAAACTAATACATTGTGGCTTGCACTCCGATTATAGCGAAAATTAGAGCGCATATTTACTACTAAGAAAAGTAACAACACTAGGATTAGTCCATTCCTAATTTGTTTGATAAAGAAATTTGTACACTCAAAATCACCAATGCTGGCAACTGTAATTAATGCTAACACTGTGGCTGGGCCTACTAAACGTGCTGGAAATTGTAGTAAACTACTAAAAACAGCACTATCATGCATGATAGTAGGCCAATCAATAATAATAGTTGTTGAACACAAAAATAATGTTAATGATAAAAACCCTGTAACCTTCATAGCTAGAGATATCTTTTTAAAGAAGAACAATAAAGTTGAAGAAACGGCTAAAATAAAAAACAAGTTAACCCATTTTCCAGAAAATATTTGTAAAATATTATAAATACCCTTGCCATCGACAAAATCAAACTTAACGATAGGCACTATATAGTTACCATTATATAATTCGAACATTCCCGCTACTACATTTAATGATAAGCTTATACAAAGCAAAACTGCGTAAATACCATTTTTAAGTAATTTTTTTCTAGAAGCTCTATTAATTATTAAGGCAATAATAGCATAGATAACTAACAAGAATACTGATTGAATAGCAGTTGCTAGGTGTGTTTGTACCACTACTGCCATAATAGTACCTAGTTGAACCCAATTGATAGGTTCATCTTTATTATTAACCATCCGCATGCCGCACCCGACTACCAAAGGAATAAGCATTGCACCAATACTGGTAAAGTTCTGTGCCGCATCCCATCTAATTACAGCTGGACTAAATGCGTACATAATACAAACCAATTGAATCATGAATTGATTTTTTACCTTTCCCATTTTAAGGGCATAATTCATAGATAACCCTGATAAAATAAAAAATAAAAAACGCGTTACAATTTCAAATTTATAAAAACTCCCGCAAATAAGCAATATTCCACCAAAAATATATGTGATTAACGGACTATATACTGATGTGACCATTCGACCTGAGTTAGAGAACCCATATAATTGAATAAAGTAGGAAAAATTATGATTTTTTATCTGCATAGCAGTATCATATATCCGGTTAAAATGAAATAATCCATCTGCACCAATAATCGTAATATGATGGTGTATCTGAGGGATCGTTATGAATATACCTATGACTAATATAATTATAAGATACCAGTGCGTCTTAATTTTTTTATTTAGAGCAACCATATATTTTCTCCCCACTAAACCTTTAATATATTTTTATACACGCAACGATATTAACAATGCCAGAATATCCGTCATAATGTAAAATGATATTTTAAATTCATAAATTATATTATTTAATCAATAGAACTTATTAAATTTTTAGTAAACAAAAAACATCAGCAACCACTCCAAGTGGCTGCTGATGTTTTTTATAATTGTGACTTTTAAATTATATTTTTAGATAAATTGGATCAATGTCATTACGATTGGTACAACGACAATGAATAAAATCGTACTAGTTGTAACCAAGTTGGTAGCGTACTTAACATCACCATGCGCTTCATTAGCTAAGATTGGCATAACAGCTAATCCAGGTGCAGCTGCTTGAACGATTAAAGTTTGCATTTCCATCGTTGGTAAGCTGTGACCTGTATGTGCTCCTAATAAGATCAACCCTGTAATTACAAGTGGTGAAAGAACAAAACGACCAATCAAGGCAAAGATTGTATCACGATCAAAATGAATACTCTTTAAACCTGCATCGTATAATACGATACCGATATAGATTAATGATAATGGTGTAACCAAGTTACCTACGTAACTCAATGTGTTACCAGCCCAACCTGGAACAGGTAAGCCAAGTACTAGCCAAACGATAGCTACTAGGAAGCCAAGTAATGGAGGTGGAAGAAGTTTCTTCCAGTTTATCTTACGGCCAGTAGACTTGTCGTCAGCTTTCTTAGTTGGATCATCATTAGCAATCAAGAAGACCCCAAAGGCCCATGTTGAAACTGTATTTGTTACATAATAAACCAAGAAGTAGGCTAAACTCTTTGTACCAAATAAAGCAATATTCAAAGGTAATCCGATAAAGATGGTATTAGCATTAACTATCGTGTTCATAAATAGTCCACGACGACCTGGACGCACCTTTAATAATTTAACCGTAATCCAAGCAATGATGTAACCAATAATTACTCCTCCAAATGAATAAATCAATCCACTTGAAAGACCAATCAACTTAGGTAATGTTAGATATTTCATTACTGACATGAAAATTGAAGCTGGTAAAGCCACATTCATAATTAATTTTGAAATACTACCACTAAATTGGTCGTCAAACCAACCCATTCCTCGCAACCCAAAACCAAGGCCCATCATTAAAAGAATCGTAACAATACTTCCAACAGACGTAATAAACGCAGTCATTTTCTCACACTCTCTTCTTTTCACAAAACTGAAACGCTCGGATTTACCAACGTCCTCTCCACAGTTTTGCTTCTCTTATTTTAATTCTCTCTTTTGCTTTCTCCGATTGTCCTGATTTTAGTATTCAGGATTCCAACGTGTATCTTCAACTGCTTGATCAACATTATCAATCTTTTCTTTTGTAAGTCCTTGATCAACAGCACTTTGAGCAATTGCCTTAGCAACAGTATTAGAGAAATCGCTCAATTTTGAAACAGGAGGTAATACAGCAGCTCCTGGTTGGTCAACATCCACGATACCACCTAATGAATGAGCAGCTTTAGAAATCATTGTGTCATTCAATACCTTAGCAGTCGAAGCAATCACACCTAAACCTAAACCAGGGTAAACTAAAGCATTATTAGCTTGACCAATTTGGTAAGTTACACCGTTGTATTCAATATCTCCTACTGGAATACCAGTAGCAATTAATGCGCGGCCATCAGTCCACTTAAGTAAATCTTCAGCTTTAGCTTCAGCTAACTTAGTAGGATTTGATAGTGGGAAGATAATTGGACGTTCTGTATGAGCTGCCATTTCACGTACAACTTCTTCTGTAAATGAACCTGGTTGAGTAGAAGTACCCACCATAATTGTTGGGTGAACTGCTTTAACAACTGATAATAGATCAGTTAGTTCATCAGCATTATCAAATTCACTTCGTTTGCGAGCAAATGGTTTTTGTTCTGGTGTCAATGTTTCATCGTCATCGAACAATAGTCCTTGCTTGTCTACCATGTAGAAGTGCTTCTTAGCTTCTTCTTCTGATAAACCATTTTCAATCATTTCTTCGTAGATTCGTCCTAAAATACCGGCTCCGGCTGTACCTGCACCAAAGCTTAAGTAAACTTGGTCTGTAATCTTTTGCTTAGAAATGTTTAATGCTCCAAGGATACCAGCTAATGTGATAATTCCTGTTCCTTGAATATCATCATTGAAGATTACATAACGATCTTTGTACTTATTCAAAATGTTAGCTGCATTATCACGACCAAAGTCTTCGAAATGCAAGTACATGTTAGGGAATAAGTTTTCAGCTGTTTCAACAAACTTATCAACAAAATCGTAGTAACGATCACCTTTAATCCGTTCGTGACGGTTACCTAAATACATTGGGTTCTTCAATAAATCTTGGTTGTTAGTACCGACATCTAGAACAACAGGCAATACTTGGCTTGGGTCGATACCAGCAGCAGCTGTATAAACCATCAATTTACCAACAGAGATATCAACACCGTTAGTACCCCAGTCACCAATACCTAAGATACCTTCTGCATCAGTAACAACAATCAAACGAATATCGCGTCCAGCAGCTGAATTTTTCAAAGCTTCTTCCATCATATCTGGATCATCGATTGATAGGAATGTTGCATTTTGTGATTGTACATATAATTCACTATAGTTTTCGATTGTATCTGCAATAGTTGGATCGTAAACGATTGGCATAAATTCAACAACGTGTTGACTAAATAACTTGTAAAATAACACGCGGTTTTCGTTGAAGATTTGCATCAAGAACAAACGCTTTTCAAGGTCATTGGCCTTGGTTTGAAATTGTGCATAAACTTGTTCAACTTGTTCATCGATTGTTTGGATGTATGGTGGAATTAAACCATTCAATCCTAATTGGTCACGTTCTTCTTTAGTGAACGCCGTTCCTTTATTTAAATATGGATTATTAAGAATACTCATTGCTTTTTCAGTCATTTTTCTTCCTCCAGTTCTTATTTACTGTGTAAGTCTAATCCCTCGTAAAAACTATAGTCAAATTTATTATTAGTTATAAATATTTTTTATATTAATTCTAAAAATGCTGTTATAATAGTATTTCGGAGGTGCAATATGAACATTAAAGATTTGAATTATTTTCATGAACTCGTAAAAAATAAAAATTTTTCTTCAGTTGCCGAAATTTTTCATGTTAGCCAACCGACAATTAGTATGTCAGTTCGCCGATTAGAAGAAGAGTTTAATACCACCCTTTTCACTCGCGACCAAGGACGTCACCACTTAAATGTCACTTTGAGCGGTCAACAACTAGATGAACATGTTAATGCGATTTTGGATCATATCGCCATTGCGCAAAATAGTATCAACAATATTAATACCAACAAACTCATTTTGGGATTACCCCCCATTATGACCAAATACTTTTTTCCAAAAATCGCTAAACAGCTTACCGAACAAAATCTATTAAAAGCAATTGTTCCCGTAGAAAAAGGATCAGCTGAGTTAGAAAAAATGCTTTTAAATGGAACCTTGGATATGTCATTAATGGGATCGGTTCAAAATGAACATCACCGAAATTTAGCCTACCAACACTTGGGAAAAGACCATTTTACCGCTATCGTTGGTAACCAATCACCTTTCTTTAAACGTGAAAAGATTTGGTTTTCTGAATTAAAGAATGAAAAATTTCTTACTTTTGATAGTAACTTCGTTCATTCTGAAGCCTTAAAAAATTTTAGTAAGATTACAAACTTTCGACCTAATATCGTCTATCAAAGTAACGACGCTCAGGTCATTCAAGAAATGGTTGCTCAAAATGTTGGAGTCGGATTTATCGCCAATTCAGCACTCACTACCCGCCCAGATATTAAAGCATTGCCTTTTTATGATGAAGACCAACCTTTCTTCTATATGAATTTGGTCCAACGTAAAGACCGGATTCTAAGTCCCAATCAACAAAAGATTGCCGATTTAATTTATGGAAATTCGCTAATGAAATAAAAAAGTTTGATACTTGATTAAAAATCGCGTATCAAACTTTTTTTGAATCTACTTTAGAAACGTGCATATCCTAAAGCATGTTGCGCAGCTAAATTAATTAAACTCCATTGTCGGTCGTAGCCTGGTTGGAAGAAGAAATCTGCTTCAGCCAAGTCTTCTACCGTCAATCGGTGTTCCACTGCCAAAGCTAAAACATTTCCTTGTGCCGTCATGTCAGCGGTCGAAAGTACCGCGCCGCCTAAAACAATGTGGGTATGGGGGTCAAACGTGATATCAACATCAACGCGCACATTTCCTTCCGCCTTGGGAACATACGCGGGGCGAATATGATCTACGTAATGTGAGTTAACAATTTCAACATTAGAACGTTCTGCCGTAAATTCATTTACACCGGTCGAAGCAAAATGTTCGTCAAACACATGTAAGGCTGATGAACCAACAACTCCCTTAAAAATTTGAGTTGGTTTCTTTTCAAAAATATGGTTCACAACATATTGAGCTTCTCGACGGGCGGTTGTAGCTAGGGCAATCGGCGATGGTTTTCCGGCTGGAATCGATAATGGTAAGATCGCATCTCCAATGGCGAATACGTCTGGCACATTGGTCCTCAAGTATCCATCTACATTGATGAATCCTCGATCAGTCAAGTCCACAACGCCCTTAAGCCATTCTGTATTAGGTTGGACACCCGCAGCTTGAATTACCAAATCTGCAGGATAACTTCCCTTTTTAGTTTCTACACTGGCAACTTTATCATCGCCTTTAAATGCAGTGATACTTTGGCTCATTTCTACTTGAATACCATTGTCAGTTAATGTTTTATCAATAATTTCCGTCATTTCATGGTTTAGGTAATTTCCGAGGGGACGGTCGATGAAATCGAATAAGGTGACGTGTTTACCTTTCTTAGCAAATACTTCAGCTGCTTCAATTCCAATATATCCTGAACCAATTACGGCTACGTTTTTAATGCTATCATCAGTCAAGGCAGCTTTAATCTTAGTTGCCCAGTCATAACCACGCATTAAATAAACATTTTTAAGATCTGTGCCTGGTACCGGTAGATTCTTAGGTGTTACTCCTGAACTAAGAATTAATTTATCATAAGCTACTTGTTCTTCTGAACCTGCTTTCAGGTCTTTGACTGTCACCTGTTTTTGATCAACATCAATTGCTGTAACTTGATGATTGTTATAAATCTTTCCACCTTTAGAAGTGATATCCTCTGGCCGGAAATTTCTTACGTCATTAACGTCTGTAACTTGGTCTTCTAAATAAAGTTGCATCCCACACGACATAAACGATACGAAATCTCCCATTTCATAGATCGTAACATCGACATTATCGTATTTATCTAATAGCTCAATCGCCGATTCGTGCCCTCCATGTGATGCCCCAACAATGATAACTTTTACTTTATCCATCTGTATTGTCCCCCTATTTCTTAATATTACGTCTACAGTCTAACTCTTTTTGTGAACCGCTTACAATTAAAACGCTTATAAACTACAAATAAAAAAAGCCATTAACCTATCTCTGTAGTGACTTCCAATAGCTAGATTTTTGGTCTAACTTTTTGGGCACTAGCATCTTTGTTAATGACTTTTGATTCAGTTATTAAAATTTAAACCACGCATCGATTTGATGGTATTCTTGATCGCTTAGTTCGATTGCGGTAGCTTTAACGTTACTTTTTACCTGTTCTGCTTTACGAGCTCCTGGAATTACAACGCCGAGGTTGGGGTTCTTTAGATACCATGCCAACACTACTTGAGCTACCGTTGCATCTTTACTTTCAGCAATTCCACGTACCTTTTCAACGGCATCGATGATTTGATCAAATTCCGCTTGGGAATATTGGTTGAACTTTCCGCTATCTGTCTTAGCATATTTACCAGTCAAAATTCCAGAAGCTAATGGAAAGTATGGAACAAAAGTAATATTACGCTCATTTAAATATGGAATTAATTCTTTTTCAGCATCACGATGCACAAGACTGTAATGATCCTCGACAACGTCAATAACATCATCAGCATTGGCCTCTTTAATTTGCTCTAAACTAAAGTTAGAAACTCCAATGGCTTTGATCTTACCCGCATCCCGTGCCTTGACTAAGGCTTCAATTGCTTCTGCTTTGTTAGTGGTTTCATCTGGAAAGTGGATATAAAAAATATCAATATAATCGGTTTTTAATCGTTTCAAGGCATGATCAATTTGTTGAGTTAAAAATTCCGGATTATTGTTAGGTTTATAATCATGGTTTACGTCCTGAGCTGCCTTAGTTGCAATCGTTATATTACTACGGTCATAATCTTTAATTACATCACCAATGATTTCTTCTGAACGACCATACCCGTATGCATAAGCTGTATCTAACAACTTAATGTTGCTATCCAAAGCGGTTCTAACTACTTCGTAACCATCTTGATCTTCTAACCCTTCAAACAAGTTATGTCCACCAACTTTATTGGTCCCTAATCCTAAAGTTGTAGTTTCAACTGCACTTTTACCAATTTTGATTTGATTTAACATTGTACTTTCCTCCTATCATCTAAACATGGTTAGAATAACAGAAATCGATTTTACAAACTAACAATATGCGACAAATTATAGTTTATCTACTGTGTCCATTAATGATGCAATCGATGCATCCTCAGACTTACGATCAATCTTAATCACGTTCCAACCAGCATCTTGGGCAGGTTTCAAATCTTTAACTTCATCTACAGCAACATGAACATGTTTCTCTACATCATTGCCGAGTTGATCATTAACATAGTCAAAGAATTTTTGATTAGGCTTATATGTCTGAACATCTTCTGCCGTAATAATCATATCAAATTCATGATCTAGATTAATCACATTACTTTGAATTAAATCTCTAGAATGGTTCGTCATCAATACTGTTTCATAGCCCTTAGCTTTAATTTGATAAAGCGCAGTCGGTGCATCAGGGAAAGGCTTCATCACGGTATGAGCAATCAAAACATCACTAAAGTCACTAGGGTCAACTTTAAATCCTAACTCATCTGCCGTTTGATTGAGGGCTTCTTCCATTAACTTGGAGTATTTTACAAACTCATCAGCTTTCATCAAAGCTAATTCTTTTTCAACGTAAGTGTTACGAACTAAATTATCGTCAATATTATAACGTTCACCTAATCGACCAATTGCTCTGTAAAAAACTTCTGTATCAAATAAAGTATCAAATCCTGCAAAGCTAACTACTTTTTTCATTATTAAAACACCATCCTAAATCTATTTCCTTCTATTATACCGTTTTTATTTATCAAATAAATTTGAACATTTTCAGCTTCTTCGTATGATACTATAGAAATAACTACGTTTGAATAAGGTGTGAAACAAATGCATTTGAAAATTGAAGATACTCGATTATCTACTTTACTAAACTCTATTTTTATTGGAATTTTGATTGGTTTAATTGTCAGCACATTTAGACTAGCAATCGAACATCTTCTAGAAATTTCACAATCAATTTATCGACTAGCCAGTTCCAGTTGGCATTGGTTGGCCCTGATTGTAGTAATTAATATTATTTTAGCAGTGTTGGTAGGATTGTTAGTTAAAACTTCTCCCCAAATATCTGGCTCAGGAATTCCTCAAATTGAAGGACAATTATCTGGTGAATATGAAGAAAAATGGTGGCCAGTACTTTGGAAAAAGTTTACTGGTGGGATTTTAGCAATCGGATCTGGCTTGATGCTAGGGCGTGAAGGCCCTTCTATTCAGTTAGGAGCGGTAGTAGGTCAAGGTTGGAGTGAAACCCTCCACTATAGTGGTTCTCAACGTCGCGTTTTAATCGCTGGTGGAGCCGCAGCTGGCCTTTCAGCTGCTTTTAATGCTCCTATTGCTAGTACTCTATTCGTTTTGGAAGAAATCTACCATAACTTTTCTCCGTTGGTTTGGATTAGTGCCCTTACCAGCGCCGTTGTGTCAAACTTTGTTTCTCTTAACTTTTTTGGTTTAACTCCAGTTTTAGCGATTAGATATCCTCATTCTTTGCCTCTTGGGCTTTACTGGCACCTAATTGCCTTGGGGATTTTATTGGGCCTTTTTGGACGACTATATCAGCTTTGTACATTAAATCTAAAAAAATGGTATCAAAAAATTAGCTTTTTACCACGTTGGCTCCATAGTTTAGTGCCTTTTATAACGATTATTCCCATCGGAATTTTATGGCCATCATATTTAGGTGGTGGAAATTCCATCATTACTGCAATTGCTAACAAAAATCCGATTTTTATGACGCTTTTCACCCTATTAATTATTCGATTCATTTTTTCCATGGTATCTTATGGGTCCGGATTACCCGGAGGAATTTTTCTTCCAATCCTAACCCTGGGTGCTATATTTGGGGCTTTGTACGTTAGTATCATGGCTAATCTTAATCTAATTGATATCCATTACTTACCCAACTTTGTGATTTATGCCATGGCTGGCTACTTTGCCGCCATTGGTAAAGCGCCATTTACTGCAATTCTACTGATTACTGAAATGGTTGGTTCGCTACAACATTTAATGCCACTAGCCGTTGTGGCGCTTACCGCCTACATTGTATTAGATTTACTCGGCGGTGAACCAATTTATGAATCTTTACTTCATCAATTAGTTCCAACTATTACTGCTACTCCTAGCGGGCCTCAAGACCGAGTAGAAATTCCAATTGTCGAAGGTTCTAAGCTGGATGGTTTAGCAGTTCGCAATATTTCTTGGCCCAAAGAAAGTTTATTAATTAGCATTCGTCGCGGCTCTAATTCAATTATTCCAAGTGGTGATTCAGTAATTAAACCTGGTGATACGTTGATTGTTACTACTCATCGGGGAAATCGTAAAAAAATCGCTGCCCATTTTGCAAAAATAAACTAAACCACTAAAGAAGCATCCAACAGCACTTAGCGTGCTGCTTGATGCTTCTTTTTATAGTGAGTTTACGACTAGTTCCTTTATTTGTACCAAATAATGATTGAATCATTAATTAATAGCACTTTTTTGTCAATTATCCGCATCAAAATCCCCTATAACAGTCACTTCGGATTATAAAATGATATTAACTTTCAAATAATAAAACATTTTTTAAAAAAATGATAAATATTAGACAATATTTCACAAGCGTTTTTGTTTTTTAATTATTAAAAACGATTTATAATTAACAACGAGATCTTTAGAAAGCGCTTTCTTGAATCTTAACAATTTAAAAAAACGGAGGTACGGACATGGCAGACAAATATATTCTTGCCATCGACGAAGGGACGACTAGTACTCGTACAATCATCTTTGATCATGCTGGAAATAAAATGGCAGATGCTCAAAGAGAATTTCCACAGTACTTTCCGAAACCTGGATGGGTAGAACATAATGCCAACGAAATATGGAATGCCGTATTGTCGACCATTGCTAATGCATTTATCGAGTCAGGAATTAAGCCCAACCAAATTAGTGGAATTGGTATTACCAATCAACGAGAAACTACCGTGATTTGGGATAAAAAGACCGGGCTTCCCATTTATAACGCTGTAGTGTGGCAATCTCGACAGACAGCAGAAATTGCTGAACAACTCGTAAAAGATGGGTATGGCGACATGATTCACCAAAAAACGGGACTAGTTACAGACGCTTACTTCTCGGCAACCAAAATTCGCTGGATTCTTGACCACGTTGATGGCGCACAAGCACGCGCCGAACGCGGCGAGCTGTTGTTTGGAACCATTGATACATGGCTAATGTGGAAATTAACGGATGGTGATGTGCACGTCACTGACTATTCCAACGCTAGCCGCACCATGTTATATAACATTCACAAATTAGAATGGGACAAAGAAATTCTCGCTTTACTTAATATCCCCGCTTCAATGCTTCCGGAAGTTAAACCTAACTCTACCATTTACGGTAAAACCAAAGATTACCACTTTTATGGTAGCGAAGTTCCCATCTCTGGAATGGCTGGCGATCAGCAAGCGGCCTTATTTGGTCAATTAGCTTTCGAACCCGGAATGGTCAAAAATACCTACGGGACTGGTGCATTTACCGTAATGAACACAGGTGAAAAACCGCAATTATCTGATAATAATTTATTAACCACCATTGGTTACGGTATTAATGGCAAAGTCTATTACGCACTAGAAGGTAGTATTTTTGTGGCTGGTTCGGCAATTCAATGGCTTCGTGATGGAATGAAACTGTTTAAAAAGGCTTCTGAATCAGAGGCAGCCGCTGTTGCTTCTCAAAATGATAATGAAGTCTATGTTGTACCAGCTTTTACCGGACTGGGTGCTCCGTACTGGGATCCTAATGCTCGAGGTTCAGTTTTTGGAATCACTCGTGGAACTACCCGTGAAGATTTCATTAAAGCTACCCTTCAATCCCTTGCATACCAATCTCGTGACGTTATTGACACTATGAAAAAGGATTCAGGAATTGATATTCCTTCCATTCGTGTCGATGGTGGCGCTTCTAATAATGATTACTTGATGCAATTCCAATCTGATATTTTAGGAATTGAAATTGATCGTGCTAGTGATCTCGAAACCACCGCTCTAGGCGCCGCATTTCTTGCGGGATTAGCAGTTGGATTCTGGAAAGACCTTGAAGATTTAAAGAAAGAATATAAGCCAGGGAAGGTATTCAAACCAAAGATGTCAACTGATGAGCGTGAAGACTTATACACAGGTTGGCAAGAAGCGGTTGCAGCAACTCGTCAATTTAAACATCGACCACGACAATCAAAATAACTTAGGAGGCTTATTTCATGTCATTCTCATTAATTAGTAGAAAACAAGATATCGAAAGATTGAAAAATGAAACGCTCGACTTACTTACCATCGGTGGTGGAATCACCGGCGCAGGTGTTGCTATTCAAGCAAGCGCCATGGGTATGAACAACGCCCTAATTGAAATGCAAGATTTCGCTGAAGGAACATCTTCTCGTTCAACCAAGTTAGTTCATGGTGGAATTCGTTATCTTAAAAACTTCGATGTCGAGGTAGTTTCTGATACCGTTAAAGAACGCGCGGTTGTTCAAGGAATTGCCCCTCATATTCCTCGCCCTGATCCAATGCTTCTTCCAATTTATGACGAACCTGGATCAACCTTTGATATGTTTTCAGTTAAAATTGCAATGAATTTGTACGATCAACTTGCTGGTGTTACAGATCCTAAATACACCAACTACACTATTTCAAAAGACGAGGTTCTTCAACGTGAGCCTCAACTTAATCCGGAAGGTCTTTTGGGTGGTGGTGTTTACCTTGATTTTCGTAATAATGATGCTCGTTTAGTGATTGAAAACATCAAAAAAGCTCATGAAAATGGTGGCTTAATGGTCAGTCATATCAAAGCTCAACACATTCTGCATGATGAAAATGGTCGTGTAAATGGTGTTAACGTTAAAGATCTCTTAACTGGTGAAGAATTTGATATTCACGCTAAATTGGTAATCAACACAACGGGTCCTTGGTCGGACTTTATTCGTGAAATGGATGATAAAGAAGAAGTTGTTCCACAGATGCGCCCTACTAAAGGGGTGCACTTGGTTGTTGATCGCTCACGTCTAAACGTCCCTCAGCCAACTTACTTTGACTCTGGCAAACAAGATGGTCGTATGATTTTCGCAATTCCTCGCGAAGGAAAGACCTATTTTGGAACCACCGATACAGATTACAAAGGCGACTTCTTGCATCCACGAGTTGAGCAAGAGGATGTCGATTACTTGTTAAGTATCATTAATAAACATTATCCAGAAGCTAAGATTACGATTGATGATATTGAAGCTAGTTGGGCAGGTTTACGTCCTCTAATTTCTTCCAATGGTAGCTCAGACTACAATGGTGGTAATTCCGGAAAAATTACTTCGGATAGCTTTGATGAAGTCATTGATATTGTAAATAAGTATGAAAATAAAGAAGCTGATCGAGTTGACGTTGAAGATGTCCTTAATAATCTAGAAAGCACCCTCTCAGAAAAAAATCCTTCTGCTGTATCTCGTGGTAGCGCCCTCGACGTTGCAAACGATGGGCTAATCACCCTTGCAGGTGGAAAAATTACCGATTATCGTAAAATGGCTGCTGGAGCCATTGCTCTAATCACCAAAGTTCTCAAAGAAGACTTCAACGAAACATTCAACGAAATTGATTCTAAGCATCTCCAAGTTTCTGGTGGTGACATCGATCCTAATAACGTCGACGCTACCCTTTCATTCTTCGCTAAACAAGGAATTGAAAGTGGTCTATCAAAAGCTGAGGCTGAACAAATAGCTAACCTATTTGGATCAAATGCTGCTCGTGTATTTAGCCAGATTGGGAAAATTGAAGCAGCACCCGGACTAACACTTGCTGAGACAATTAGTCTACATTATTCAATGAATGAAGAAATGACGCTGACACCTGTTGACTACTTGCTCCGCCGTACCAATCACCTTCTTTTCCACCACGATACAATTGATGATGTTAAAAAGGGTGTTATTAATGAAATGGCTCGTTACTTCGAATGGTCTGACGAAGAGCGTGAAGCTCAAGCGAAGAAACTCCAAGAAACAATCGATGAAGCTAGCCTTACTTACCTAAAATAGGAGGAACCTTTTCATGGATAATAGTTTATCGCTTCAACTACTGGGGGAGTTTATTGGAACATTTGTACTAGTTTTACTTGGTGACGGTGTTGTGGCTGGAGTTAGCCTTAGAAAGTCAAAAGCTGAAGGCTCTGGTTGGATCGCCATTACTTTAGGCTGGGGATTAGCTGTTACATTAGGGGTTTATGCATCCTCTTTTCTCAGCCCTGCCCATTTAAATCCTGCAGTTTCAGTCGGAATGGCAATTGCCGGTAAATTTCCTTGGTCAAGCGTTATTCCTTATAGCATTGCTCAAATTTTAGGTGGTTTAGTTGGTGGAATTATCGTTTGGATTCATTATTACCCACATTGGAAAGAAACCAAAGATAAAGATGCTATTCTTGGTACCTTTGCTACAGAACCTGCTATTCGCAACTACAGCATGAACTTTATTAGTGAAGTTGTTGGTACAGCAGTACTTATTTTCGGTTTATTAGCCTTTACTCGGGGACAATTCACTCAGGGTCTTAATCCCATCGCTGTTGGGGTTCTCATTACAGCAATCGGACTTTCACTTGGCGGAACTACCGGTTACGCCATCAATCCTGCGCGGGATTTAGGTCCTCGTCTCGCACATGCGATGCTTCCAATCGCTAACAAAGGCGGCTCAGATTGGGCCTATAGTTGGGTTCCTATTTTGGGACCAGTTGTTGGTGCCATTCTAGGAGCAATTTGCTTCAATTTGATCCCTTAACAATTAACACTTTATAATTCATCGACCCTTTTTACCCTTTATGCTTAATATTAAAGCAGCAAAACACCGGAATTTAAATTCCGGTGTTTTTATTTTTTAATATATTAAAACTTGTGCTACTAGGATTCCTCCGCCAAATACTAATAAGAAGACCACCACAGGCCATACAAATCTTAACCAGTGTGAATACTGCATGTCTAACATTTGCAACGTCGCCATTACTAATCCAGTTGGTGCTAAGAATAACATTGCATATTGACCAAATTGGTATGCTGTTACTACCACAAATCTTGGTATTTCAACTGTATCAGCCAAAGGGGCCAAAATCGGCATCGATAAGACTGCTAATCCAGAAGAAGACGGAACAATGAATCCCAATACAAAATAAATCAATAACATCACAATAATAAATATTGGACCACTCATGTTAGCTACTAGAGCTGAAGAGAAATCTAGAATTGTATCAGAGATCATCCCCTCATTTAAAATAAGGTTAATTCCACGTGCTAGCCCAATAATCAAAGAAACTCCTACCAAACTAGATGCTCCATTAACAAACGCATCTACAACGCCTTTTTCACCAATACCATTTGCTCCTGTACCAGTCAGAAACATGATAATAATCGCAAATGCTAAGAACGAAGACGCCATGGTTGGAAACCACCATCCCTGCGTCATTACCCCCCACACCATCAGTGGAAATCCGGCAACGAATAACAATAAAATAATTTTCTTCCGTTTAGTAAAACTTGCCTCACTGTCATCAGTACTTTCAACCGACCACTTACTATTGAACGTGTTACGATCTTCATACGAATATGAAAACTGAGGGTTGTCCTTAACTTTTCGACTATACCAGTATAAATAACCTACAACAAAAATAGCTGCCACTATGCATCCAAACACACGCCATCCAATTCCTTCTGTAAAATTAATTCCCGCCGCATTCGATGCAATTACGACTGAAAACGGATTAATCGTTGAAAATGCTGTTCCAATCGAACTTGCTAAAAAGATTGCTCCTACACATACTATGGAATCATATCCCATTGCAATGAATACCGGCACTAAAATTGGATAAAAAGCTACGGCCTCTTCTTCAATCCCACACAACGTTCCACCTAATATCATCAAAATTGCTACCAAAAAAATTAATAAAAATTCATGACCTTTAGTTTTCTTGGTTAAAGCAACCAGTCCTGATTCAAATGCTCCACTAGCCCTAACAACCCCAATCAACCCGCCTAAGACAAAGATGAATACCATAATGTCTACAGCTTCAATTGTTCCACGTACCATACTCGTAGTCACTTTAGTAATACTAGCTGGATGTTGCTTCAAACGCTGATATGTATTGGGAATCGAAATTTCTTGCGTAATCCCTCCTGAAGTAAATTTTTTTATATTAATCTTAACTCCCAACTTATTTAATTCCTTTTGAGTGGCAGGTACCTTATGAACCTTGCCCCCAGGATCTTTAACCTGCAAACTTGAAGTAGTCTGATTATAGGCTAACTTAGCATAACTACCAGAAGGGACTGTCCATGTCGCAATAACTGCTACAATTGTTAAAATAAATAAAATTACAAAGGTCCCGGGCATTTTTAACTTAAAACGTCTTTTAGCTTTACTGGTCATTTTTATCACCTCATATTTTATGTGGATATAAAATATGGCCTTAAGCGTCAGACACCATTTTGGAAGTTAAACTTTCTAAACTTAAAACGCTTCAGGCCATATATTAAAATTTTTGAACTTATATTTTTTCAATCAACTACTTTAAATTATTTACTTAATTAAAAATGATTTTTAAATATGATCTCTTTGAGGCTATACAAATTTTTTGTTGTTTAATGAATGTGAGAAATATACAAATCTCCGGCACACTTTGTTATCAAAGCTTGTATAAGCTTTGATTGCACACTCGAAGTGGTTAATGTTTTAGTTCGCTGGCTAATGCTTCCATATCTTGAATTTCTTTAATCGTTGTACCTTTATTTTTCTACAATTCAAACTATAATTTTTCCCATTATCACTAACCCCATTCCAATTAGAGCACCAATTGTTATAAATACTGTTACTATCAATTCTCCCTTAGAGAGGAAATATTCGTGTCCATTATTTTTACGAGCCTGACCATAAAAATAAATTCCAGGGATGTATGCAATAAAACATAGCAATAAATGACTTAACCCTGCCATTAAAATGCCTATTACTTCAAACAACAAGGCTAGGACACCAATTACCAATTGTTGATGATTTCCTTTTTCATGGATATGTGTCCACGAATATTTAATCTGGTAAGCCGCAACTAGGATATAACACACAATCACCGCTGCGGTACAAAGAGAATAAGCAAAATTGTATGCTTTAGTTGTAAAAAATAGGGTGAATAAGAAAATCTGTATTAATCCAGCCGTTAAAATTAAGGCAAAGGTGGGAGCTTTTTTATCATTAATTTTCCCAAAATATTCTGGTAATAGTTTTTGCTTTGCCATCAATAACATTGTCTCGGCTGGTAACATCGTCCAAGAAAGCCATGCACCTAGGATTGATACAATTAATCCAATTCCAATGAAGTATCCACCCCAAGTACCAACCATCTTTTCAAATATATATAGCATGGCTGGTTGTTTAATCGTTGCCAACTGTTCTTGGGTTAAATATCCATATGGTAAAACTGATGCCAAAATGTAGATAACTAATAAGCTAATCAAACCCAAAATGGTTGCTTTTCCCGCATCCGATTTCTTTTCAGCTCGTGCTGATAGTATTGAGGCACCTTCAATTCCAACAAAAACCCACATCATTACCATCATGCAGTTCTTAACTTGACCTATAACATCTCCACCAACAAAATTATTATTCATATTATTCCAAAAGGCATGCGTAAACATTCCGCCTTTAAAAAGAATAATTCCAAATACAATAAATACAAATAAAGGAATCAATTTGCATACGGTTACAATTGTATTAATTATGGCAGCACCTTCGATGCCGCGGTTAACTAGATATGTCAGTCCCCATGAAAAGATACTTGCAATTAGAATTAATGGTAAGTTTCGTTCTGACCTAAGAATTGGAAAAAAATAACCTATTGTGCTCATCAGGAAGGTTGCAAATGCCACACTACCCAACCATGCCGACAACCAATATCCCCAACCACTAATAAAACCCATGAAAGGGCCAAATCCTTTCTTGGGATAAGAAAATATTCCCTCTAGCTCTGGTTCTTTTAATAATAAGTTATTTAACGATAAAGCCAGCATCATAACACCCAAACCAACAATAAACCACGTAATTAAAACCGGTCCCGGCGCTGCAGCCCTCGCAAGATCTGACATAATTCCAAAAACACCACTACCAATAGATGAACTAATCACTAGGGCACTCAAAGTTAATAAGCCTATTTTCCCATTTTTCTCTGTCATTCAAATTACTCCCAAAAATTTTAATTAGTTATTTGATATACGTGATGCTTCAGAATATTTATCTAAATTCTTCGTAACTTAAATTAGTGTCCAATACCCTATATAATCAAAAAAATCATATTTCGTCTTAATTTCTTAGGCAAATTATACTTTTAACCTGCTTAATTAGCTCACAACAATTGTTCCATTAACTACCAAATAAATGGCAATCAAACTGAGAATCAAAATCATCCCCATCATACCTTTCTCTTTACCAGTTAAAGTACGTTTATTTTCTTTCGTTGCTTGATAATAGATAATGAATCCTGGGATGAAACTGATAGAGACTAACAAAATTTGTTGCCAACCAGATAGCACCATGCAGGCAAACTGGAATAAAGCTGCAATTAAGCCAATTGTCCACTGTCCCCATTGCTTTTCCTTGTAGCTGTATTTCATTTGATACAATCCCACAAATAGGTAGGAGAATAGAATAGCTGCTGAAGCTAATGAATAAGCAAAATTATAAGCTTCGGAGGTGAATAGCAATGAGAATAAGAAAATAGTTTGTAGAACCGCTGTAATCATTAGTGACGTTGTTGGAGCTTTTCTTTCATTTAATTTACCCCAAACTTTTGGCATAACCTTATCTTTAGCAATTAACATTGTAGTTTCAGCTGGTAACATCGTCCACGATAACCATGAGATAACCGTAGAAATGATCAAACCTATATTAATAATCATTGCGCCCCAACTACCAACAATTAATTGTAAATCATTTCCTAAAGCTGGTTGTTCAGCACCCGCCAACTGGGCACGTGTTAGTGTTCCGTAAGGGATAATTGAAATCATGACATAAATTATCAGAAGTAAAACAAAGCCGATAATCGTGGCTTGCTGAGCTTGACTTCTAGTTTTAGCACGATGGCCCATAACTGAAGCACCTTCAACACCAATGAATACCCAAATTAAAGTTGATAATGTTCCCTTCAATTGTTCAAAAATTGATCCGGTTGTAGTTCCTTTGGAAAAGTTATTGGCAACGTTTCCCCAAAAATCAGTTGTAAACATGTGACCTTTAAAGAAAATAATTACAATGATAATAAACAAAACTAGTGGAATTATCTTAAAGAAAGTTCCAATGGTGTTAACAAACGAAGCACTTTCTACCCCACGATTGACAAGTAGAGTTAAAGCCCAACAGAAAATAATTGCTACAATTATTGATGGTAAGTTTTGGCCACCCTTGAAAGCCGGTAGAAAAGTTCCAATCGCGCTCATCAGCATGGTTGCAAAAGCAATGTTTCCAAGCCAAGCTGAAAGCCAGTAAGCCCATCCAGAAATGAATTCACCTAATGGACCAAATCCAGCTCCCGCATAACTAAAAATTCCTGCTTCTAAATCGGGGCGTTTTTCAGATAAATTATTTAATGATAAAACTAAGAACAAAAAACCAATTCCAACAAACAACCAAGACAATAATGCTGGTCCTGGTGCGGCAGCAGCGGCAACCGCATTGGTAATTCCAAAGATTCCGGTTCCAATACAAGAGCTAACAATTAAGGCGGTTAAGCCTAGTCGCCCAATTCCGTTTTTATTTTCCATGTTCTTCACTCCATTCTTAAATTTAATAAAAATGGCAAAAGTAAACTGTCTACTATTTTCTAGTACCACAGTTCACTTCTGCCATAAAATTATTTTTAGATGTCTTCACGAACAATTGGGCAGGACATGCACCGTGGACCGCCACGTCCGCGAGATAATTCACTTGAACGAACCTCATGGACCAGAATACCGTGTTGACGTAGTAAGTCGTTCGATACGTAATTTCTGTCGTAAGTTACAACAACGCCAGGAGCGATTGATAACGTATTTGAACCATCATTCCATTGTTCTCTTGGAGCCACAATTGGATCACCATTACCAGTTGGAATTAAGTCAATTTCAGACTTATTAAGAGCCTTCTTCAAGACTTCCTTAATGTCTGTATGATGTTCCATTGTAATCTCACCATCTTTACCAGGATGAAGTACCCAGTTATCAACTTTTCCATCACCAGTTAAAATTGCTGGATGTACTGTAAATTGTTCATAATTAATCATCGTAAATACTGTATCCAAATGCATCATTGCATGATTATGAGGTATTGAAATTGCAATAATCGTGTCATAATTAGAATCTTTGAATAAATTACGAGCGATATCTTCAATTGCATTCGCTGTCGTACGTTGAGAGATACCAATTGCTAATACATGATCATTTAAAACTAATTCATCCCCACCTTCAATATGGGTACGATGATTACGGTCTCGCCATACCTTGACTTTTCCAGCAAAGCGAGGATTGTAGTTCATGATATATTCGGTAATTAAGGACTCCCGCATGCGTGCTTCAAAAGTCATCTTGTTGATAGATAACCCATCTCCAATTGATGCTTGGGGATCGCGAGTAAAGTATGCGTTAGGCATTGGGTCCATTAAGAAGGGCCAATCTGTATTCTCAGAAACGGATTGTAAGTCAGGAGTAACAATATTAACATCGCTTGCTCGTACCCCTTCAATAATTTGATTAATCATCATCTGAGGATCCATTGCGTAAAGATATTCCATTAAAGCGTCATGGATTACTCCAACTGCATAGCCAGATTCAGCAATCATTCTATTTAAGAATTCTTTTCTTACTCCATCGTCACTTAAAGCATCAGCTGCCAATTTTTCAAAATAAATCACTTCAATCCCTTGATCTGTCAAGGTCTTAGCAAAAAAGTCATGTTCTTTTTGAGCGATTGGTAGATATGGAATATCATCAAACAATAATCTTTCCATCGAATCCGGGGTAATATTTTCAATTTCTTTACCCGGACGATGTAACATAACTGTCTTAAGTTTTCCGATTTCTGAAGTTACATGAATTGCGTTCGCCACTATAATCACACTCCTATTCTTATTTTTTCTACCTGGTACTTAAATAAATTATTTAGCCGTGAATTACTGTACCTAAATTACCTTTCAAAGCGTCATCCAAACCATTTAATGAGGTAATAATTGCTTCACGTTCAGGGTGTCCCTTAACAAAAGATAAGCATGCCTGTACTTTTGGTAGCATACTTCCAGCTGCAAATTGTCCGTCATCCATGTACTTTTGGGCTTCTTCAACGCTTAGTTGCTTGAGTACTTTTTGTTCTGGCTTATTATAGTTAACGTAAACATAGTCAACAGCTGTGAGAATAATTAATTTATCGGCATCGATGTTATCAGCTAGCAAGGCGCTCGAACGATCTTTATCAATTACAGCTGGTACTCCCTTTAAGCCAGTTTCAGTTTTAATGACTGGAACGCCACCACCACCGCCAGCGATTACCAAATCACCGTGTTCGACAAGCGTTTTAATACTATTGATTTCAATAATTGATTTTGGTAATGGAGAAGCTACAACTTGGCGATATCCACGTCCTGCATCTTCGACAAATGTATATCCTTTTTCAGCTTCAATTTGTGCGGCTTGTTCTTTGCTGTAGAAATCACCCACTGGTTTAGTCGGTTTTTGAAAAGCAGTATCATCTTGGTCAACTTCAATTTGAGTTATAGTTGTCACAACATTTTTATCCATGTTTCGTTTTGCAAGTTCATTTTGTAAACTTTGTTGTAGATGATAACCTATATAACCCTGACTCATTGCCCCACACTCTGGGAACGGAAAAGCTGCTGTTTTACCATGTTCGGCGGCGTAGTTCATCCCAAGATTGATTTGCCCAACTTGAGGACCATTCCCATGACTAATTACTACTTGATGATCATCACGTACCAAACCAATCAATGATGCAGCCGTATTTTTCACTAACTGTAACTGTTCCTCAGGGCTCTTTCCTAAAGCATTACCACCTAAGGCAACCACCATTTTTGACATAAACTCGCCCTCCTTAGTCACCTAAAGTTGCAACCATGACAGCTTTAATTGTGTGCATCCGATTTTCAGCTTCTTGGAATACAACTGATTGACTACTTTCAAAGACTTCATCAGTAACTTCCATTTCAGATAGACCATATTTTTCTTCAATCTTTTTACCAATTGATGTGTCTGTATTGTGGAATGCAGGCAGACAGTGTTCAAAGATTGCATTTGGATTTTCGGTAGCTTCCATCACTTCTTTAGTTACTTGATATGGCTTCAATAATTTAATACGCTTTTGCCACATTTCATCTGGTTCACCCATTGATACCCATACATCGGTATAGATAACATCCATATTCTTAACACCAGCTTTAACGTCATTTTCAACAACGATTTTACCGCCTGTTTTAGCAGCAATTGCGTTAGCTTTGTCTAAGACGTCCTTGGTTGGTTCAAGTTCTTTAGGGGTTACAACGTGATATTCCATTCCCATTACAGCAGCACCTAGCATCAAAGCATTAGATACGTTGTCTTGACCGTCTCCAACAAAAGCAAATTTAATATCTTTATATTCTTTCTTCAAAACTTCCTTAGCCGTTAGGAAATCAGCTAAAACTTGAGTTGGGTGATCTTCATCAGTTAGACCATTCCATACAGGAACACCTGAATATTCAGCTAACGTTTCTGCTGAGCGTTGTGAGAATCCACGATATTCAATCCCATCAAACATACCACCCAAGACACGAGCTGTATCTTTAACTGATTCTTTGTAGCCAATGTGTGAGCCTGAAGGACCAAGATAAGTTACGTGAGCACCTTCATCTTTAGCACCAACTTCAAAAGCACAACGTGTTCGAGTTGAATCTTTTTCAAAAATCAAAGCGATATTCTTGCCAGCCAAGCGATTACCTTCATAGCCAGCATATTTAGCTTTCTTTAAATCCTCAGCTAAATTAAGCATGTATTCCATTTCACGAGTACTAAAATCTGATAAGGTTAAAAAACTGCGGTTACGTAAGTTAAATGACATTTTAACGTCCTCCTCTATATTTGATTACGTGTTTAATTCTAGCAAGCGCTTTCACAAAGCTTCAGTGATCAATTGATTTTCTTAAAAATTAATATTATTTTTATTTAAAACGTTTTCATAAATGAATATTTTTTGAATAAAATCACTTATTTTTTGAATAAATATTTTATATAACAAAAAAATTGTCATTTTTTTCATTTTTATATCTTATTATTGTATAATTCATAAAGTATCATATAACTTCAAAAAACTTCAAAAGGAGATCCGACTATGAACTTTTATTTACTATCAGACGATGAATCAAGTGTTTCCATCGTTCAAAATATTATTGAATCGGATTTTAGTAACTCACTGGTTGGAGTTAATTTCGATGTTGATAGTGCCTATGACGATTTATTACAACTAAGAGTCGACGTAATGATCATCAATTGCTTAGAAATTTTTCCAGAAGGGCTAAATTTGATCAAACGTCTCGCTCAAGTCCACATCAAACCTCACTTTATTGTGGTGGGACCTCATAATGAGGCCTATAAAGACGAAGCTTATCGTGTAGGAATTGACGCTTATTTAGATTATCCTTTTAATCATCTGGAGTTTAAAAATATTACGAAGCTAGTGGGTTCTTACTGCCAAGTAGTTGATAAAATGGCTGAAATTAACAAATTAACGTCTGGAATTGCCACACCATTTAATCGACCACAATCTAAGCATCGTCTTCGAACCGATCGAATCCATTCAATCCTCCGCTTTTTAGGGATTGCTTCTGAAAACGGTTGTGATGATATCTTACGGATTGCTAAAGTTATGGTCGATCAAAATATTCCTTTCTCAAAGATTGATTTTCAAGAAAGTCTTTCTTTAAATGAACATGAGAAAAAAAGTGCCTTTCAAAGAATTCGGCGTGCCTTACGTGTTGGTATTTGCAATTTAGCCGGTATGTGTATTGAATATCCCGAAAATGAAGTTCTGCTAGAATATGCCAACAGTTTATTTGATTTCCAGAACGTTTATAATGAAATGCAAAGAATTCGAGAAGTCGGAGCCCAACGCGGTCAAATCTCGATTCAGCATTTCTTCGATGGATTATTACAAGAGAGTTATCGCGAAGACACATAGTAAAAATATGACCCTAAAATAAAATTTATTCCCAATACTAGTTAAAAATTTCTTCAGTCCATAAAAAAAGAACCCAACTAAATTAAATATAGTTAAGTTCTTCAAATAGTTTAAAAGATCAATTTTATTAAATAAAAAACATGGTACAAGTAGGATAAATTACAAGTATCATGCCTAAATTGAATGTACAAAACTAGATGCTCCCCATTTTAACTCGGGGAGTTTTTTTATGACTTTAATTCCAATGTCTTAGTTTAAATATTATAAAATTCGCTTTAATTCTTCGACTTCTTCACCAAATATTTTAAATGCTTGATCAAGATAGTCACGTTTAGTTACATCTACCCCAGCCTGTTTAACTATTTCGACTGGATAATTGCTTGCTCCAGCTGATAAGAATTTCTTATAGTTTTCCAATGCACCAGGTTTACCAGAAATAATATCATCGGCTAAAGCGGTTGCGATGGCTTTAGATGTAGCGTATTGGTAAACATAATAATCGTAATAGAAATGAGGAATTTGCGCCCAAGTATCGTCTTTCCAAGGTAAATCTGTTACAGCATCTCCATTATATTCTTTAAACAATCCGTTAAATTTATCAGCCATCAAATCGGGGGTAAGGGTCGTTCCTTTGGCATCTTCTGTATAAATAAAATGCTCAAATTCCGCAAAAAGAGTTTGACGATAAACCGTGCCAATAAAGTTGTCCACATCTTGTGTTAAAATAAATGCTTTAATTTGAGGATCATCAGCATATTTTTCTAACATATAATGGTTTAATAAGCTTTCGTTTAAAGTTGAAGCAATTTCAGCAATAAAGATTGGATATTGTGAATACCAGAAAGGTTGGGCCTTATCCGTGTAAACACTCTGAAGTGCGTGGCCCGATTCATGGGCTAACGTTGAAGTACTATCATAAATATCATTCCAATTTAGTAAGATATATGGATGCACTCCATAAACGTCGTCCTCATAGCCCCCACTACGTTTCCCTTTATTTTCAGCTGCATCAATCCAACGTTGTTCAAATTCCTCTTGCAAATAATTTTGATAATCTTTGCCTAACGGAGCCAAGGCTGCCATCGTAACCTTTTTGCCTTCTTCAAATGCCAAACTTAACTTAGCATCTGCAACCAAAGGAACATGTCGATCAAATTGATACATATGATCTAATCCTAAGTATGCTTTTCGGAAAGCATAATAATCATGCATCAAATCCAGATGTTCATGTGTCGTATTAATCAACGTATCGTAAACGGCTTCTGGAATTTTTTGATCAGCCAAATTCATCTGACGTGCACTATCAAAATGCCTAATTGTGGCTAAAATATTTTGGGCATGAACGTGGCTTTTAAGGGTAGCACCAAAGGTATTCCGCATTGAACGGTACGCCTTAGCAACTTGTTTACTAGCACGCATTCGCATGTCCTGATCTGCTGAAGTAGCAAATTCGCTGGCTGTAGCATTAGTTAATTGAACTTCTTCGCCATTTTCATCTTTAATCATTCCAAAATCTAAATCAGCGTCATCTAATTTCGAAGAAATGTCTGAAGCATCATCAATCGCCGGTTGAAGTTGAGCCAACAATTTTTCTTCAGCAGGAGTAAGGGTATGGGCAGCTTGCTCTTGAATTCGACGTAAATTAAATTCATATCGTTTTAATTCTGGCTTATCATCTAAAAATTGATCTAATTGCGCTGCTGATAGTTGCGTTATTTTAGGATCATAAAATGATACGGCTGCTTCCCACTTATTAACAATTAATAATGCTTGATTCATCAAATCGTTCCCATGTGGGTCAGCAGTATCGCCATCATTAACCCGAGCCGCATATCCATAAACTTTCATAAGGAGTTCTTCACTCTCATAAAGTAATTCAGTTAATGTTAATAACTGTGTAGCACTCTCGGTCATATGTTTAGAATTGGCCTGAATTTCAACAATTTGTTTTTCAACTTGTTGAATGGCCTTTTTAAAATCTGCTTCAGTTGTAAAAATATCGGTGACGTTCCAAGTTAACGCTTCCGGAACCTCTGCCCGTGTTAGTTGTTTTTTTGCCATGTAAAATCCTCCTAATACTATTGCCTTTTATTTTACAACTTCCGAAACTATACACAACTTAAGGCACTTAATTAACTGATAAGGGGCGTGCATTGTGTTGAACTAGGATTTGATTAATCTTAGTAATATTGAAGCCCTCTAACGTCGCTAAATTTTGAGTCGTCGGATCTGATTTTAAAAGTTCTCCTAATGTGACTGATAAATTGTGCGGATGATAAGTCAACACGGCCGCTAAACATGTTGATAACATCCGGTCGTCTCCTCTTTTAATTTCCCAGTTATTTGCGATTTCATCTGTTAATTTAGGTACTAATTCTTCCAGATTCATTGATGGGTAAAACCAAAAGTTTAAAGCTCGATCTCTTAGATACTCATCAATTTCCCATTCGTCACTCTCCCGTGCTTCAAATGTATCATCGATTCCTCGAGCTATAATTTCAGCTAATTGATACTTACCCGCTGGTATTTTATCCATTCCAATTAAATTTGTTGCAGCTTTTTTTAGTTCATTTAAATTGCTATTAGTTTTAATCATGATTGTACCCCCTCCATTATTAGATTGCTTACGCTTTCATTGTATAACATTTTCAAGGAATAACTATCTTAATATGAAACTTTCCAAACTATATCAAACAAAAAACTGTAGCCGAGCTTGATCGCCCCGCTACAGTTTTTTATCATCTACCGTGTTTCTTTTTTCATCACATGTCCTACGATGAAAGTAATTCCATAAGATATGAATAAAATTACAGCGACAATCATATATGGAATGTGAGTATTGTAATCCATCAACATTCCGGCAATAATTGGTCCGATGACGTTCCCCACACTAGTTAAAGACATGTTTAATCCATTAATTAAGCCTTGATTGTCTTTACCTTCCTTAGTTAATAAGGTGGTGATGGCCGGACGTAAAACATCGAAGGCAGAGAAAACTACTAATGTAGCAATGATTACTTCAATTTGAGTATGAGCTTGGGTAATCCAAAAAACAAAAATTGCTCCAATTAAGAAGCATGCCCCAATCAGTCTCACTTCACCCATTTTCCGCACCAAGAAATCAAAGATAAACACTTGCAAAATCAACGAGAAAATCCCATTAAAAGTCAATACTAGTGCAATCGTTCCTAAACTAAAATTGAAGACTTGGTTAACGTAGATGCTATAAATACTTTCGAATCCCTGTAACCCAAAGGCTGCTACAAAAATCATCGTAAATAGAATTACTAGTGGCGCCGTCATGACACTTTTCAAAGCATTCGGCTTAGTAAACTTGGTCATTTCCGTTTCTTCTATTTTCACTTCAGTCTTCGGCATTACCAAATACGTAAATAATGTTGAAACCAGCCCTAAGGCTGCAGCCGCCCAAAACGGCACTTTATAATGGATATTTGCTAATACACCACCGAGCCCTGGTCCTAAAATTAGTCCCCCACTAAATGCGGCTGAAATCCAACCAATTACCTTAGCCCTTTGCGCCGTAGTGGTAACATCAGATGCTAAAGCCATCGACGTTGGAATAAACAAAGCGGCTGAAATGCCACCAACAACTCTGGATACGTTAAATAGTAATAACGAATTTGATAAAGCAAAGATTACTTCCGAAACGGCGTAGAAAAATAATCCCGCTACAATCAGTGGCTTACGTCCAATTTTATCTGAAACTCGTCCAACTAATGGAGAAGCGATAAATTGCGAGAAAGCAAACAATGCCGTCATAATTCCCATTTGAGTAGTAGTATAACCGTAATGATTCTTAATAAATGGTGTGACGGGTATGACTAGACCAATCCCCAAACAAATTAAGAAGTTTCCAGCAATTAAGATATATAATGTCTTTCTGTTTTTTTCACTCATTGTAATTCATCTCCTTCGTTATCTGATACATTCTTTCATGATAACACTCAATGAATAAAAAAGCTCAAGCTCATTACCTATATCTTACGGAGACCATAATTACCAGTCCAAATTCACCTTGGTAATTTCACCGTTATTAAAAGCTTTAACTTGTCCATCATCCAACTTTACGACGATATTTCCATACTCGTTAATATCCGTTGCAATCCCCTTTACTTGTTTCGTTCCGACTTGTAAGGTAACTGGCTTACCAATTACGATTGACATTCTTCGATACTCGGACAAAAAGCTGCCATCTAAATAATTTTGCCAATTATCTACAATCGTATTAATTAATTGGGCGGCGATTAAATTACGATCAATGTTCGGTTCATTTTTAGCAACAATGGCTCCCGCTTTTTGTTGTAATTCTTCTGGAAATTCAGGCGTGGTTAAGTTAATTCCCACCCCGATTACAAACGCTTGCGTAGAAGCAGATTCTACTTCGGTAATTGCCTCAGTAATAATTCCTGCCACCTTTCGTCGATTCATTAAAATGTCGTTAACCCATTTCAATTTAAATTCACGTTCAGGGAAGAAATCTTTAAATGTTTGTGCAATCACATAGGCAACCCCAGTAGTTATTAAGCCCACCTGGTTAATTTCAAAAGTGGGCTTAGGGATAACTATGCTAAAGTAAAGTCCTTGTTCTTTGGGTGAGTAAAAACTACGTCCTCTTCGTCCGTATCCTTGCGTTTGCTGCTCGCTAATCACAGCAAATGCCTTTTCGACTTGGTGAGTAGCGAGATAGTTTTTAGCATACATTTGAGTTGAATCGACTTGCTCTTCAACAGCAACATGATCAACACTTTTATTTTTATAAAAATTAATGACTACTTCATCCAACTTAGAGCTACTTTCATATTTGTAACCTAGATTTTTCTGACTTTGGATTTGGTGACCGCGTTTCTTTAATAGGTTAATATTTTTCCAAATCGTTTCGCGGGTAACGCCTAGACTATCTGCTATTTCATTTCCAGATACCCAACGATCTCGATCTTTCAATAATTCTAATAAAACTTTTTGGCTTGTTTTATTCCCCATCTTATAACCACCCTTAATCTATTTAACTAGTTTAAGTGTACTATCTTCTCCAATCGATTGGCTATGATAATTACTAAAATAGCTTTGATTGTATCACCTGAGATAAATAATAAAGTAGAAAACATGGCCGTTGAAAGTGGCATGGGTGCTTGAATCGCTAACCAGAACGCACCAAATACATCAATAAAAACTGCTCCTCCAAGCCAAACAGAAAGTAAACTAAGTATTAATTGATTCTTAATTTTGCCTTTCAAAACATTCTTGATTAAATTAATTACTAGTGGCGCAAACAACCAAGCCACTAAATAGCCCCCGGTAGCTCCTAAAAATACTACGGCACCACCTAAACCACCGGAAAGGATTGGCAATCCCAAACTTACTAATAATAAAAATATTCCTACTGATAACGTTCCATATCTAGTACCTAGCATGTCACCAGCCATCATTACTCCCATATTTTGTAAGACAATGGGAACTGGAATTAACAAGAGCGGAATTCTAGGCATCAGCCCCATCACAATCGTTAAAGCTGTTATCATTGCTGCTAAAGTCATCATTTTTACTGCACTTTGGTTGCTTCTCTCCATTTTTAAAACCTACCTTCTTTAATTTTGAAACAAATTCATTATATATAATAGTAACCTATTTTTATAAAATAAGGTTACTATTACAGATTTTTTAATCGATTAATTTCAAAATTTTTAGGTCTAAACCGTGTTGGAGATTACTTTTTACTCATAATTTTGGTGTAAGCTATTCCTTTCTTCATTCTTTGACAAAAGCTTTTCAATTGTCACTTCTAAAATTAATGATCTATCCGTTGTACAAAAAAACCGAATTAAAGCAGCATTCAAACTACTCTAATTCGGTTTCGGTTTTTAATTTATTAAATTACATTTCGTTCAAAAGGTTGGTCACTGATACCGTCATCCAAAATCTTTTTCGCCCATTCTTTAGCTGAAAATAGTGAATGATCACGGTAATTACCACAACTGTAGATGTCCGTACCTGGTACATCTTCCCACTTAGTAACATTTGCGATTTCTTCTAGTGCACCCTTCAATGCTTTAGCAACTTCTGTGGTTGTAGGTTCTCCCCAAGCAATCAAATGGAAACCTGTTCGACATCCGAATGGAGAACAGTCGATAATTCCATCCATTCGATCTCGCAATAATCCAGCTAGCAAATGTTCAATCGTATGTAGTCCTGCAGTGGGAATCGCATTTTCGTTTGGTTGAACTAAACGTAAATCGAAATTAGAAATCTTATCGCCCTTATTTCCCGTTTCAACTGTAATTAAACGTACGTACGGAGCCTTTACCTTTGTGTGATCCAATTCAAAGCTTTCTACTTTTGCCATAAAAACATCCCCCTATTCATCGGTATCTATGTCCTATTTTAGACCAACTCGATCCTGATATAAATTAAAAAATTCATTTAAAAATCGTCCTGACTAATGTTATGCATCAAATGATAACTAACCATCATTTTTTGCAAAGGACGGAGATTAACAACGGGGAGGTAACTAGGCATTCTAACCCGATTAAATTCACGTCCAGTTACATCTTGATAGATAGAATATAATAACAAAATACATACAAAAATTAGCGGAAATCCTGCAACCGTACAGATTGCTTGAACGACCTCAAATCCACCTACTATAACAATTCCTAACGAGAAAATAATAAACACGATGACCCAAGCCATTCGATTCCATCGGCTAGGTTGGCGACCATGCGACAAGTCTAGACTGGTGAATGATGAAACAATAAATGCAGAAGAAGAAATCGTCGTTGCTAAGAAGATAAAACATGAAACACAGAAAAGAATTAGCATCAATTTATTCATCGGCAAAGTTGTAATCAATGCTGCTTGAACTGCTGCTTGTCCTTGTGTATTCAAAATGTGCACGATGTTTAAAGTACCTGATTGTTGAAGCCATAGAGCATAGCCCCCTAAAACTGCATAAAATGAAATACAGCCACCGACTCCATAAGTCATCATCCCTAAAACAACTTGGCGAATCGTCTTACCATGCGAGATCCGGGCAATAAATAACCCCATTACCGGCATGTAGGCTAACCACCAACCCCAATAAAACAGGGTTTGATGTTGAGCAAAACCATTGGTGCCAGCATTAGCTTTATTAAAGGAAAGCGCAGTAAAATGTTGCGCCATTAATTTCAAGGTTTGACCTTCTGAGCCCACTAAAAATTTAGTTGGACCAGCTACTAAAACAATTGCTAAGAAAATAATTGCCAAATAAATGTGCCATGCTGATAGTTTTTTAATTCCCTTATTTAAACCTGCATACACGGTTAACGTAAATAAAATCAATAAAATAAAGAATAAAAATAGTTTTAAATAAATCGTATCTTTAATACCTACGATAATACTTAAAACACGTGCAATCACGGGAATTTCCATTCCAATCGAAGAACCAATTCCGCCCATGATCCCAAAAACGACTAAGAAATCAATTAGTTGACGTAAAACTTTTTTGTATAATTGATCGCCCTTCAAGAGGGGAATTACAGTACTTAATCGCATTACTGGAATTTTTTTTACATACATTGTATAAGCAATAGCAATGGTGGCAGTTGCAAACATCATCCATGCCATCGGCCCCCAATTAAACTCGCCCACTACGTTAGCATAGGCAAACGCTTGGGTCGATAATGGCTTCGCGCCAAATGCCGGGTGCTGAAGGTATTGCAATGGATCAGTTGCACTTAACATCAAAATACTTGCATCAATTGCAGTTGCAAAAACCATGCTTCCCCATTGAAAACCACTATAGTCTTTAGCTGGATCAGCCTTTCCGAATCTGATTTTACCGTATTTACTAAAAATCAAAACGATAAAAAACATGAAATTGATGACATAAATTGAGATATACAACCACTCATATTTGCTTGTAACGAATGACAACAACGCGTTCATTAATTGCTGAACGGCTGGGCCGCCTGTGATGAGGATGATTGATACAACCCCAAATAACACCATTGTTGGTAAAAAGACAGCTCGATCGACATTCTTACTGTGTAAGATAAAAAATTCCTCCCATATTTTCAAAAAATTGGTACAAAAAAAGCAACACCATTGGCGTATTAAGTTCACACCTGCATAGCGTTGCTCGATCGGATTGCTCCGAAATTCGTCATACCTGTTACTTTCATGTTACTACTATTAATTTAAATATCAAATTAGGCTAGATTTGTTTGATTACTCTGGCAGGATTTCCCGCAATTACCACATTGTCCCCAAAACTCTTTGTTGCCACTGATCCAGCACCCACGACGACGTTATTGCCCAAAGTTACCCCAGGTAAAACGGTCACTCGTCCTCCAAACCAACAGCTATTACCAATTGTAATTGGAGCACCTAATTCTACATCAGCATTTCTCTTAACGGGATCAAGTGGATGAATAGGAGTATACAGCCCCACGTTAGGACCAAAATAACAGTGTTCACCAATCGTAATTGGACACGTATCAAGGAAAGTCATATCGTAGTTGCCATAAAAATGATTACCAATGTGAATATTCCATCCATAATCAAATTTGAATTCACTCTCGACAAAGAAATCGTCACCTACATCACCTAGTAGTTTTTTAAAGCCACCATTACGTTTCTCATTGTCTGTTTCGTTGTTAATCACTTGTAATTGTTGACGGATGAACTTTCGACGACCAATTAATTCAGCATCAAACTGCTGGTAAGGTTCTCCAGCAGTCATTTTTTCTCGTTCAGTTCTTGTCATATTTACGCGCTTCCTTCTTTAAATTAGCCCTTCTTGTTGCAACCCTGCCTGCGCTACCAAGTTAATAAAATTAAATGGTCGATCGTAGTATGGTTGGAATAACATATCCACAAATGCTAAATCTTTCAGCGTATTTTGATTCTGAATTGCTAAAGACATTGTATTAGCCAATTGAGAAACATTATGTTCACTAAAGAATTGGGCCCCCAGAACTTTTAAACTGTCCTGTTCATAAACAATTATACTGTTTATTTTTTCCGTTGTCGGCATAAATTCTGGACGATAATTGTCCTCATAGCTGATATATTTGACCTTTAAACCAGCATCTAAAGCTCGTTGATAGGTTAAACCGGTAGTAGCTAATGTATAACCAAACAATTGTAAGCCTGATGTTCCTTGCGAACCTATTTCAGGCCAACGATTACCGAAAATATTAATACCAACTAATTTACCTTGGCGAATTGCATTCGTCGCCAATGGGATATAGCTATCTGTATCCGTCGGATTGTAATGTACAGTACGAGCATCTCCTGCCGCGTAAATATCCGGATCAGAAGTTTGTCCATATTCGTTAGTTAAAATTGCACCATTACGACTCATTTTAACCTGCCCCTCTAACAAATTAGTTACCGGGATGAAGCCTTTTGAAACAATCGCTACGTCAACTTCTTCATTTTGATCATGAATGGTAGTAACCAGTAAGGAGTCCTTTTGATCCGTGAATGATGCGACTTTACTATTAAGTTTAACTTTGACCCCGTGATCTTCCAGGATTTCAACTAACATTTTGCTCAGCTGTACATCCACGTAATTATTTAAAATCACATCATGACTATGGTATAAGGTTACTTGACAACCTAAATCAGACAAGCTTTCTGCTAACTCTGCGTTAACATATCCTCCACCAATTAATGCAACTCGCTGGTGGGGTTTTAAAACTTGGTGTAAAGTCTGCGCTTGTTCATAGTTTTTACATAGCATTACTCGTTTATGATTAATGCCTTTAATTGGAGGTAAGGTCACTGCTGAACCCGTGCACATCACTAATTTATCGTAATGTTCACGACGAATACTATAGTCTTCCATGTTTTGTACCAAAATCTCTTTTTGATTTCGGTCAATTTTTAGAACATCATGTCGCAGGTTCACCCGAATTTTTTCTGAACGGAGATCCTCTGCATCATCATACATCATGTCTTCTAGCCGTTTTACGCGTCCATTCAGATACAATGCGATTCCACATGATAAGAAAGAGATATTATTATTACGTTCATAAATATCTACCTCCGTATCCGGATTTTGTCGTAAGATTTCTCTCACTGCTGCTGTACCAGCATGGGTACACCCGATGATTGCTACTTTCATTTTGCCTCCTACTTGTTTTATACTGGACTTACTTGTTAAGAATTTTTTACACGATTCCAGATGCTTTATATTTTAATTTTAGACTGGATTAAGACTTTGTAAATGCTTTAATAAGGAAAATTAGCAAACTAACCACGCCAAATTTCAAGGAGTTTACTTAATGCTTAGATTTTTTATCCAACCGCAGTTAAATACGATTGTTGATTCAGTAATTGGTTACGAGATGCTGATCAAAGAATACCGCGATGGGACCTGGCGAATGCCTGCTTCTTTTTCAGCAATTCCAGCCCATGATATGGCAGAATTACTGATTGCAACTGCTAAAGAATTATCTCTTAAAGTTGGTTCAGTTTCATTTAATGTTGATCGTAACCAAATTCTTGATGATCAACTAATTCACGCTTTAATTGCCGCCCAGACAGTTTTACGTCCAGTTAAATTAATTATCGAATTAATTGAAAATGATGTTAAACCCTCGGTGTCTGATGAGCAATTAATTGAAGTTGTTACGCAATTGAATGACTTTGGAATCCAATTTTGTCTCGATGACGTTGGTAGCGGAATTAATACATGGCCTGCAGTTAAGCCTCTACTACCATACACTCGTGAACTTAAATACGCTCTCCAAAATTATAAAGAGCATTTGAACGAATCTGCCGCTGAAAATCACGTTACCTTTTGGCAAAACCTAGCAACTAAACATCAAATGCGTTTCATTTTGGAAGGTATCGAAGATGATAATGATGATGCTTGGGCCGATTCTATGAATATCGATTTACGCCAAGGATACTACTATGGCCGCCCTACACTAATGAAAATACATCCCGATGATCCCGATTAACTTATGTAAAGAAAAACCGCGTTGCGAGACACAATCGTAACACGGTTTTTTATTTAGTTTCTATTCGATTTCAATTCCGGAAGTCTTTTCACCACTGGCCTTAGGTAAGGTAATTGATAAAACTCCATTATCAACTTTAGCCTTAATATCTTCAGCCTTAACTCTTGGTAATTCGTAACTTCTCCGCATGATACCATAGCTTCGTTCGGTCATCGTAACATTATGCTTTTCATCTTCATGATCAGCAAAACTATCTTTCTTCACTTCCACATTTAGTACGCCATCTTGATAATCCAATTTAATATCTTTTTTATCAATTCCTGGCACATCGATTTTAACTTTGTAATCAGTATCTGATTCACTCACGTCGGTCTTCAATGTTTTTGAGGTTCCATCCCAGCCGTTGTTGAAAAATCCGCGCGATAAACGGTCAAAAAATGGATCCCACATATCATTCCTACGATTCATCATTTCATTAGCCATAAAAACAAAACCCCTTTCTAAATGATTGGTGAAGTTCTTCGCTTCATCCTTACACCTATAATGTTAGTCACATTATAGTATTATGTCAATTACTTTACTCAAGAAAATGTTTTCAATAAAAAAAGACTTACCCAAGAACAAGATATTGTCCATTGCATAAGTCTTTATCTATAATTGTAGATTTAGTTTTCAGTATTGATTCTTTCTGGGAACCAAATCTTAATTTCTTTTTCAGCGCTTTCTACACTATCTGAACTATGAACTACATTCTTAATAGGACCAGGTCCCCAAGCTCTGGCAAAGTCACCGCGAATCGTTCCGGCCATTGCTTCACTCGGATTAGTTGGACCAGCCATTTTACGGAAGGTGTCGATAATTTCATTACCTTCAGCAATAATGGCCACAATTGGACCACTTGTCATAAATTTTTCAATGTCGGCGTAATATGGTTTATCTACTAATTGTGAGTAATGTTGACGTAACTGTTCTTCCGTTGCGTTTACCATCTTTAAGGCTTTGATTTCATAACGACGATTTTCAATTCGTGAAATCACATGACCGATATGTCCACATTGAACTCCGTCTGGTTTAACTAAAATTAGTGATTTTTCTGTACTCATTGGCAAATCCCCCATTGGTTTTATATGCCAATTATATACTAGAGAACGCCTAGTTTACACGTAATATGGAATGTAAGCCTTTTACTAAAAAAATTTTTACTTAATCTTTAACGCCAACGCGTTCAATGCCACAATAACGGTTGAAAGTGACATTAACACCGCTCCAACTGCCGGACTAAGGACGAATCCAATCGGAGCCAAAATTCCAGCTGCTAGTGGAATTGCAAATAAGTTATATCCAGCTCCCCACCAGAGGTTTTGAACCATTTTAGCATTGGTTGCTTGAGCTAATTTCAAGAAGTTCAAGATATCACTTGGATCACTGTGCACAAGGACTACATCAGCGGAATCAATTGCAACGTCCGTTCCGGCTCCAATGGCAATTCCAATGTTTGCTTTAGCAAGGCTAGGCGCATCGTTGATGCCGTCTCCTACCATAATTACTTTTCCTTGTTCTTGATATTTTTCAAGTGCCTTTAGTTTGTCTTCTGGTAATAATTCTCCATGCCATTCATCAATTTGAAGGCTTGCCGCAATTTTTTGCGCTGTTTGTTGGTTATCTCCCGTCAACATTACCGGAATATAACCCAATTGCTTTAGTTCTTTAATAAAGGAAACTGCATTTTCCTTTATTTGGTCACCTTCAGCTAATCCACCTAAAACTTGATTTTCTCTTACTAGGAATGAAACTGAATTACCAGCTGTGCTCCATTTCTCAAAATCATTTGTATCAAACTTAATCTCTTTTTGTTTCAAATAAGAGGCGTTCACAATCTGATACTTCTGACCTTCGATTGTACCTGTTAAACCAATCCCTTTTTGGGCTGAAACATCATGAGCTGTTTTAATTGTTTGCTTCAGCTTTTTAGCTGCTGCTTTAATACCAGTTGCTAAAGGATGATCGGAATGGTCTTCTAAGCTAGCCATCAGTGCTAGAATATCATCTTGGTTTAAATCGTCAGCATAACTCTTAACTGCGTTAACCGTGAATTTCCCTTCTGTTAATGTACCAGTTTTATCCATTAGGACGTATTTAACTTTTTTAGCTTCTTCAATCGATTGACGGTTACGAACTAGTAAACCATTGGTGGCCGCAATACTGGTACTTCGTGCAACTACTAATGGAATTGCTAGACCTAAAGCATGCGGACAAGCAATAATAAAGACCGTCACCATTCGTTCAAATGCCACATCCAAGCCTTGTGGTAACCAAGCCACAAACGCAATCACACCAACAATTAGAGCCGCATAGAATAACCATGAAGCTACTTTATCAGCCAAACTTTCAGCTTTGGATTTAGATTTTTGAGCGTCACTAACTAACTTCATTACTTGTGATAGATAGCCACTTTCGCCAGTTCCAGTAACCTTAACTTCGATAACTCCGTCTCCGTTAACTGCTCCACCAATTACTTGACTACCTTCTTTTTTATCGATTAAACGTGCTTCACCAGTTACTAAAGATTCATTTACTTTAGTTGAACCTGAAACTACGTCACCATCAGTTGGAATTTGTTCTCCTGCAAGTACGCGGACCGTTTGGCCAACTTCAACATCGCTCAAATCCATATCCATGACATGATCTCCATGCAAAACATGCGCTTGACTAGGTAAAAGTGCGACCATTTTTTCAACTGCAGAGCCTGCCGCCATCACTGAATTCATTTCTACCCAGTGCCCTAGAAGCATAATTACAATTAGTGTTGCAAGTTCCCAAAAGAAGTCCATTACATGACCGCTAGGATTAATCCATTGATTCATTATAAATGCATAAAGCGAATAGCCGTATGCTACGGTAATTCCCATCGCAATTAAAGTCATCATTGCGGGTGCTTTTGATTTTAACTCACTGACTGCCCCAGCCAAAAAAGGCTTACCCCCATAGAAGAATAAGAAGGTTGCTAAGATTAAGACAATATAATCAGAACCGGTAAAACTAATCGGCAATTTCAAGTCACCAATTCTAAAATCCATTCCCATAAATGGCGATAATAATAGAATTGGAATAGTAGCAATTAAGCTTACCCAAAATAATTGTTTTAGATTCCCCATGTGCATCATATGTCCATCGCCCATGTCATGCATATCGTGCATGTCATGTTGATGTCCACTCATCTCATGATGCATCTGGGAATGATCCATTTTTGAATGGTCCATGTGCTCTTCATTCATTTGCTTATGATTCATGTTACATATCCTCCATCTTACAATCCATATCACAGTTTTCTGGCAAACAATTACAGCTCACCTTATCCGGTGCTGTTTGTGCCTTTTCCTCCAACTTACCAATTAACATTTGAATGTCACTTTTAGATAATTCAATTTGATCAATCAAATTAGCTAAAGTAGTCCCTACCTTATGTTGGCAAAGATGGACAAAAAGGGATTTAGAAGCATTATCCATTGCAACTTGTTCTTCAATCATGGGCTGATAAATAAATTCTCGTCCATTTTTACTGGTTCTTAAAGCCCCTTTTTTTACTAATCGCCCTAAATAAGTTTTAGTGGTGGAAGCTTTCCATCCCAACTTCTCTTCCAAAATTTCGATAATTTGATGACTCGTAGCCTTTTGGAGCGTCCATATTACTCGCATTGTTTCCCATTCTGATTGACTAATTTCAATTTCATCACTGGTATTCAAACTATACCCTCCAATCTGTTTACAAATGTAATCTTTAAATATAGACTACATTTGTAAACTTAAAAAGTCAAGAAAAAAGACCTCGATTTCCATCGGGTCTTAATTAATTAAGATGAAGTTTTAATTTTATTCTAGATTAGTTCTTGAGCGTTGAATGATAATAATAGCTATGATAACTAATACTGCACCGATTAATTCTACGACGTTAAAAGGATGGCCTAGGAATAGTAAACTCAACACAAAAGTCACGACCGGCTGGACAGCATCCAAAATACTTACAACGGCAGATGGAGCAAATTTCAAACTGTGTAATAAAGCCCAGAAAGGTAAAATAGTTCCCACTAGAATTACCGTTGCCATTGAAAGCATTAACTGTGGTGTCAGAGCTGGTGTATCTACCCAAACTGGTTGATGAATATTAAATAATATACTACCGATAATTAGTGCCCATCCTAAAACAATCATTGGAGGATGGTTTTTAGTTACTGGTTTAGGAAGTACAACATAAAATGCAGCTGTAATTCCTGAAAGAATTCCCCAAATCAATGCTTTATTAGAAATAGCTAGTTCATGGATGTTTCCATGTGTTATTGCCAAGAAAACACCTGCCATTGCGATTACGAAAGCAATCACATCGCTTCGCATCGGGCGAACACGCTGAAATACTAAGCTCCCCAAAACAATAAATAAGGGGCTTAAATACTGAAGAATGGTTGATGCTGACGCATTACCTTCTTGAACACTAATATAGAAAGTTAATAAATTAGCCATTAAACCAAAAATAGCATACGCTAACAACCATAAAACGGTTTTAACTGATTTAAAAACATCAAAAATTTGCATCCGATACTTAATAAAACTGATAACAATTAATACTAAACCAGCACCTAATGTTCTAGCAGATAAAAACCAGGAAGCTGGAATACTCTCTCCTTGAGAAATAACTTCCAATACCGTTCCAGAAATTCCCCACATACAAGACGCTAAAAGGGCCCAAAAAATTCCTTTACCAATATGCTTGTTCAAAACTTCTTTTTCCATCAAAAACCTCACATACATTTTTCTAATATATTTAAGTATACCTAAAAAGTTATAGGCTATAAAGTATATTCGTGTCACATTTCCTAACACCGTGTATTTTTTTGCTAATATAAAAAAACAGGAGTAATCTCCTGCTTTTATTACATTTTGATAATTATTCAGTTGTTCCCTTAATAATTTCAAGGATTGAGTTAATGTGTTCTAGAGTTTTAACAAAGTCGTCTTTTCCGAATTTGCTAGCAACCACATCAAGCATTTCTCTAAAAATACGGTCATTTTCCTCATATAAATCGATTCCTTTTTGAGTTAATTTGAGGTATTTTTTTCGACGATCTTGTTTATCATTATTTTGTTCGACTAGGCCAAGGTCCAATAAAGTTCCAATTTTTCTTGAAATGGCACTCTTGGTAACCTCTTGCGCATCAGCGATTGAGCTCAATGTAATTGCTTCACCATCAGCTTGCTTAATAAAATGCATAATCATGAACATATCGAAAGATACTTGTGGATCTGACATTTTACTTTCTAAAAGCGTACCGATTAGTTTTATACTTTTGTTATACGTTTGAGCAATAAACGTAATATCAGCTTGTTTCATTTTCTTCCTCCCGATTCTAGCTTTCCCAGCCGTTTACATAGTTAAATATTAACAGACTCACAGAACTTGTCAACGCAAATATTAATTATTGATGACATATCGTGTTCTTTTGTTCACTTACTTTTAATGAATGACCCTTTAAAACGAGTAATTGTTCTACTAATACTTATTTTAAAACAATTGTGAAGGTAATATCAAATTCATATTAAAACGTTTTAACCCTTCATACTAAGAAACTATGATACTTTACCCATATCATAGCTTCTGATAATCCTAATATAATTTACTTACTTGTTCTTGGATAGCATCATGATTTAAAAACTCATCATAAGTTGTTTCAGCACGATCAACCGAACCTTTATCAGAAACTTCGATAATATGATCCGCAATTGTTTGAATAAACTCATGATCATGCGAGGTCATGATAATAGAACTCTTGTAACTAGTCAATCCCTCATTTAATGCGGTAATTGATTCCAAATCTAAATGATTGGTAGGGTCATCTAGGATTAAAACATTAGCCTTGCTCAACATTGTTTTTGAAATCATGCAGCGGACTTTTTCTCCACCAGAGAGTTTAGTAACATTTTTTAGTACATCTTCCCCTGAGAAAAGCATCTTACCTAGAAAACCGCGGAGAAAAGTATTATCACTTTCTTCTTTAGGTGCATATTGGCGTAGCCATTCCAAAATATCAAAACGATCGTCTTCAAAATAACTGTTAATATCACGCGGAATATAACTACGTTCAGTAGTTTGTCCCCAAGTTACTGAACCGCTATCTGGTTCCATTTCTCCAGCTAGAATCTGCATCAAGACTGTTGTAGCTAAGTCATTTTGACTCAAAATTGCTGCCTTCTCACCAGGGCGAACGGTGAAAGTAATATTATCTAGAATTTTCACACCATCAATTGACTTGCTAACCTTGTCCACCCGAACAAGATCATTACCTAATTCGCGGGCTGGTTCAAAACGAATAAAAGGATATTTACGTGAAGAAGGTTTGATATCGTCTAAAGTAATCTTATCTAATTGCTTCTTACGGGAAGTGGCTTGTTTAGATTTTGAAGCATTAGCACTAAAACGAGCAACGAATTCTTGTAATTCTTTGATTTGTTCTTCTTTTTTAGCATTAGCATTTTCACGAAGACGTTTGGCTAAAGCACTAGATTCCATCCAGAAATCATAGTTACCAACGAAAAGTTCAATCTTACCAAAGTCGACATCACACATCATCGTACAAACCGAGTTTAAGAAGTGACGGTCATGGGATACAACGATTACGGTATTTGGAAAGTCAGCTAAGAAATCTTCTAACCAACTAATTGATTTTGGATCAAGTCCGTTAGTAGGTTCATCTAAAATCAAAATGTCTGGTTTCCCAAACAAAGCTTGTCCCAAAAGCACTTTAATTCGTTGACCTTCGGTTAATTCGCTCATCTTACTGTCATGCAGACTTTCGTCAATGCCTAGCTGTTGAAGTAATTGTGATGCTTCTGCTTCAGCATTCCAACCATCCATTTCAGCAAATTCAGCCTCTAAGTTAGCAGCTTTCATCCCATCTTCTTCAGTAAAATCCGCTTTAGCATATAAAGCATCCTTAGCTTGCATTACTTCGTATAACTTTTTATAACCTTGAATTACAGTATTCATTACGGTAAATTCTTCAAAAGCATAATGGTCCTGATTTAAACTCGACATCCGTTCATTAGGCGAAATACTAACGTTACCAGAAGTTGGTTGAAGTTTACCTTCTAATATTTTTAAAAATGTTGATTTACCAGCACCATTAGCTCCAATAATTCCGTAACAGTTGCCGGGAGTGAATTTTAAATTAACATCGCTATACAATTTACGGTCAGAGAATTGCATGCTCATATCATTTACAGTTATCATTTAGTTCCTCCATTTTGTAGACAAAAGAAAAAGAGGCAAAACAATGTCTTGTCCCAATTTCTACCAGTCTGTTTAATTTAACATACCTACTATCCTTGAACAACCTTATTGTTTAGGATATTTAATTAAAATGGCTTTTATATTTTATTAACACACAATTTTTTAGTCCCTCTGCATTAAAGACAAAGGGCTCACTTTAACCATTTGTATGTCACCCATTAGCCATAAAAACTTCTATTTTTTAGCTCTATTCTGCTGACAAAGCTTCGACTGGGTCCAATTTTGAGGCCTTACGGGATGGCGTAAAGGCCGCCAATAGACTAATAATGATACTAATCGCTATTCCAAAAATCAGATAACCTGGTGCGATTCCAATAATCGCAAAGTCGATATGCTTCATAGAAATTACGTTAGCTCCCCATTGAGCTAGCAATGCAAAAGCTGAACCTAAAATACTTGAGAAAAGCCCCAAGAAGAATGCTTCTGAAACAAAGAGGTTACGTATATCCTTTCGACGCGCACCAATCGCCCGAAGAATCCCAATTTCTTTAGTTCGTTCAGAAACGCTGATATAAAGTACCACAATAATCATAATTGCTGATACCAATAGCGAGATTCCCGCAATTCCAGCTAACACATAGAAGGCTAACATGATGTAAGTATTCAATGAATCCAGAATTGCGCCTACCCCAGTAATTGTGTATTGGGGGCGTTCTTTACCCTTAACATCATGCTTGTAGTTCTTAATTTTATTTTGAACGCTCTTAACATTCTGAGTGTTATTGACGTTGACTGTAAAGAAGTTGGGCTGGTAATCCAAGTTCTTATCTTTAAACATTTCTTTCAACGTATTATAGTCAATCGCACTCGTTCCCGAGGTAATTACCCCTGAAACTGTAACTTCTTTTTGGAGTTGAACCGGTTGTTTTTTACTATCCACGGTCGTTACGAAAACTGTAATTTTCTTACCCACAACGTTTTTATACTTTTTATCAAATTTTTTAGCTGTAGCTTTATCTAACAGGATTTCTCCATTACCAGGCTTGCTACCATATTTGATATCACCTTCACGTTCGGTCTTATTCCATGTCTGTAAAACTTGCAAACTAATTGATTTTTTACCAGCAACCGTCTTTGCAGATTGAACATAGTAGCCGCGTTCCACTGATTTAACATTCTTTATCTTATTCATTCGTTGGTAATCTGTGTTTGATAGATCTGCGGTTTCACCGTTTTCCATTTGTTCTTGGGTTACATTTTTAGCAACTTGAACAGCCGTTGGATTGATTTGTGATGAAATTTGGTCATTCATATAACCCGTAACTCCATTTCCCAAACCTAACATTAAAATAACCGAGAAAATCCCAATGGATGCCCCAAAAATGATTAACAGGTTTCGTTTGAAATTGTAGCTCATATGTTTCAAAGCCATTCGTAACGAAGCCCGGAACGTCAAATGTTTAGGGACCAACGTTTTTTCAGCGTCAGGGACTGGATAAGCCGCCCTTAAATCAGCCTCACCATGAATCACTCCGTCATCCAAATGGACCACTCGTGTACCAAAATCGGCTACTTCTTGCGAATGCGTTACAGCAATAACTAGTTTTCCATCTTTAGCAATAGATTCCAAAATTTCCAAGACTTCTTTAGTATTTTGACTATCTAAAGCTCCCGTAGGTTCATCAGCAATGATTACATCAGGGTCTCCAGCTAAGGCTCGCGCAATTGCCACCCGTTGTTTTTGGCCACCCGAGAGTTGATTAGGATGCTTTCGCATATGTTCTTTCAAGCCTACTCGTTCTAGTAATGCTTTAGCCCGTTCTACTCGTTTAGCATGAGAAAGTTTCGTCATTTCCAGAGAAACCATTACATTATCCAAAATGTTCAGATGACTAATCAAATTAAAACTTTGGAAGATGAATCCGATATTTTCTCTTCGATAAGCATCTAACACCTTAGGTTTAGCCGAGCGTAATGATTGTCCATTATAGACAATATCACCTTCGTACTGGTGATCTAATCCACCAATGATATTCATCAGGGTTGATTTACCACCACCGGATTCACCTAAAATTGAAACGAACTCGCCTCGATCAAATTGCAGATTGATTCCTTTTAATACTTTAAATTCTTGGTTACCTAGAAAATAGGATTTATGAACATCCCGAACCTCTAATAAACTCATACTTTCCTCCTATATGGTCCTTCAGTGATTATTTGGAGTGAACTTGTTGGAAATGTGTTGGGTAGAAATATTTCTCTACTTCCGTCACAATCAAAACAATGATTCCGGCTATCACTGGAATTAACCATTGTGCCCATCCCATGGAAGCAGTGCTAAAGATTGACTGCATGAATGGGACGTATGTTAAAGCAAATTGTAACACCAATAATACCGCAATTATCCAAAAAGCGTGTAAGTTTCTCAAAATATCTTTGGAGAACGCTGGCTTAGGAGTCCGTAGATTAAATAGATAGAAAATCTTACCAAATACAATGGTATTAACCGTCACCGTACTTGCCACTACTTCACTAACTCCATGGTCAATTAACCAATCGTAACCAAAAATTCCTAATCCGGCGATTAAGATGGAAACATAAACAATTTGAATTACATCGGCTCGATTTAAGAAGGATCTGCCCGCTGGACGTGGATTTCTATCCATAATGCCCTCTTCAGCAGGCTCGAATAGAAATGCAAATTGGATTGTAATGGCGGATACCATATTAATCCACAATAATTGGGTTGGGACTAATGGTAGATCTTGTTGCGCTAGGATAGAAAGTAGAACAATCAACCCTTCTGCAAAACTGGTCGGTAACAAGAAACGAATCGTCTTTTTAATATTATCGTATACTCGACGACCTTCTTTGATTGCCTTAGTTAAGGTTGCAAAGTTATCATCCGTTAGCACCATGTCAGCCGATTCTTTGGCAACGTCTGTCCCCTTCGTTCCCATTGCTATCCCAATGTCAGCTCGTTTTAAAGCTGGAGCGTCATTTACACCATCCCCGGTCATCGCCGTCACTAAATTATTAGCTTGGTAAGCTTTTACGATTCGTAACTTATCATTAGGGGTGGTTCTCGCAAAGACGTTGTAGTCTTGAATGATATTTTTTAACTGTTCATCATCCATCTCGTTGATTTCAGCACCAGTAATTGCAGCAATCTGGTCATCCAAGCTCAGTTTTTCAGCAATTGCGGAGGCCGTCTCAGGATGATCACCAGTAATCATTTTTACCTTAACTCCCGCCTTTTGCATCTCATGTAACGCTACAATCGTTTCTTCACGTGGCGGATCAATCAATCCCGCAATCCCTAAGAACTGCATTCCACTCTGTAAATCTTCATGTACAATCGTTTCTTTATTATCTTCAACTTCCTTATAGGCTACCGCAACTACTCGGTGCCCCTTTTGAGCTACTTCAGAAACTTTGTTGTACCAATATTGTTCATCAAAGGTAGCATCATCGATTGCAGCCATTCTAAAAATCTTATCTGGCGAACCTTTTACTAAAATTCTTCGGTGCCCTTCAGGACTCTGACTTAGTTCAGCAATGTAACGGTAATCAGAGTCAAATGGAATTTTATCGATTTCTTCCCATTGCGGTACCTGCTGATGAAACGCTTTGTTAGCTAGGGTTAGGAATGCACCATCAGTTGGTTCCCCGTTAATTACCCAGGTACCATTTTCCTTAGACAAGATCGTGTCGTTAGCTTCATGCCCAGCAATAATTAGCTTCCGTAAATCTTCATGCTGATGGACATCAATAACTTGGTTATTAAACCGAATTTCACCATGTGGTTGATAACCGGTACCCGTAATTTCATAGGTTCCTTGCTTAGTAATGATTTCTTCAATCGTCATTTCGTTCTTAGTAAGCGTTCCGGTTTTATCAGTAGCGATAACATTAACCGCTCCTAAGGTTTCCACAGATGGAAGAGACTTCATGATGGCATTTTGTTTTGTCATCTTCCCTACTCCCATCGCTAAAACAACCGATGTACTAGCCGGAAGTCCTTCCGGTAAAGAACCGACAATCATGGTAATTAAGGCGATTACTAAAACCGGTAACGAATAAATTTTAGTAACAAACCCGTAAATACCGACTAAGATCGCTACTACGATAATCGCGTACGAAATATACTTACCTAGTCCATTAATCTCACGCATTAGTGGAGTAGTTTTAGAGCCAACCTCTTCCACACTCGAACTAATCTGTCCTAATTCGGTATCGGTTGCGGTCGCTACTACGATACCCAATCCACTACCATTGGTCACGGCCGTTGACGTAAATGCCATATTAGTCTGATCACCTAGGGTCGTTTTTTCTGGCAATTTGTCTGTATTCTTTAAAACTGAGTCAGCTTCTCCAGTTAAAATTGATTCCTGAATTTTTAAATTATCAGCGTCGATAATTCGCAAATCAGCGGGAACATTGTCGCCGGCTTCTAGGAAAACAACATCTCCAACCACTAAATTTTCAGCAGGAATGTCTGTTCTGTGTCCATCCCGAATAACAGTCGCTTCAATTTGAAGCATCTGTTTAATTTTGTCAATTGCACTTGAGGCTTTTACCTCTTGGAAATACCCAATTAGGGCATTAATAATTACCACCATTCCAATAACAATCGAATCTGAATATTCTTTCAAAACAAAGGTAGCAACCGCAGCTAAAATCAAAATATAGATAATACTATTATTAAATTGCTTTAGAAACCGGATTAAATTACTTTGCTTTTTCTCGATCAACGCGTTGGGCCCGTACTTTTTAAGTCGTTCCCCTGCTTCTTTTTCGGTTAAACCGAGTTCAGAATTAGTCCCCAAATCTTGGGCAACCTTTTCAAACTCAATATTATAAAAATTATCATTGCGCGACTGCGCTCCATAGTCATCGGATGTGGATTTTACTTTCATCGATATTCTCCTTTTAAAATAAATTTTTGGGTTAACTAAATCATATCTAAAATGAATAATACGCGTCAACTAACTTATCTTTTTAATAAGAAATAAGTCTTAAAAAGAACCATTTAATACTTTGCAGTGGCTTGCTGCAAAATTTATTTTTCAAAAAAAGCCATGACTTTCAGGCCATGACTTTCAATTTTAGTTTTAAATTGTGCGTTTTCTCATTTTTTTCTCTAATGCCCCTAGGACTAGATCTGAGATAATCGCCATCAACGCGGTTGGTAATGCCCCGGCTAGGATAATTGCTCCACCATTTGTGGCATTAGTTCCACGAATAATGATATCTCCTAAACCTCCAGCTCCAACGAACGTTCCGATTGCGGTAATTCCAATTGCCAAGACAAGTGCATTTCGAATTCCGGCCAGAATCACCGATAGCGATAGTGGCAGTTCAATCATCCAAAGCACTTGAACCTTGGTCATTCCCATTCCTTTACCAGCATCTAAGTATGCTTCGTTTACGTTCAACATTCCGGTATAAGTATTCTTAATAATGGGCAATAATGCGTATAAGAATACCGTTACAATTACAGTTGTAACTCCTAAACCAAGACCCAACATTAAAATCGAGAGCATTGCTAAAGATGGGATGGTTTGAATAACATTAGCCAGACCAACAATCCAGCCACTCAATTTACGATGTTTAGAAATAAGAATTCCAATTGGGATTCCTACGATCGCAGCTAAAATCACCCCATAAATTGAAATTAAAAAGTGACGGCTAAATTCGGAAAGAACGTACATGCCATTATGAGAGAAGTAATAGGCTAATTGTTGCCAAATATTCATACTTTGCATTAGTTATTCCCTCCTTCAAAATAGTGGTTCTTTTCTAAAAATTCTTTAGCAACCACTGATGGTTCCTTCAAATTATTATCAACTTGATAGTTTAATTCTTGCATGGTCTGCAATGAAATTTTTCCATCTAATTTATGAAGAACCCGCTTCAATTCCGGATATTTCTTCAATGATTTATTATTCACAACCACACTTGCATTGTATGGTGGGAAGTAATTTTTATCATCTTTCAACAATTTTAAATTGTAGCTACGGATTCTTCCGTCTGTTGAGTAACCCAAAACCGTATCCATTTTATGACTAGCAAGAGCATTATAAACTAACCCAATTTGCATGGGATAAATATTACCAAAGCTATAACCGTAACGTTTTTTAAAATCTGCGTATCCATCACCCTTACGACTTAGCCAAGTTTGGTCAATTCCGACTTTCATATCTGACGAAATTTTCTTAAGATCACTAACATTTTCTAGATGATGTTTTTTGGCATAATCTTGCGTCACCATAAATTGGAAAGTATCCGCAAATCCGTAGGTTGGGAAATAGGTCATATCATAGCGCCGATTAAATTCTTTTTTAACATAGGCATTCACTTGTTCTGGAGTGCGCCCTTGGGGTCCATTCAAAATAGTCTGGTAATCCGTTCCACTAAAACGAACAGCCGTTAGGTCAGCTTCCCCACGTTTTTGAGCTTGAAAACTAACCGTTCCCGACCCCAAGTTATTGATAATCTCTGCATTCAAGTTAGTATCATGTTCAATCAATTGTTGAATAACTGAAGACATTACCTGTTGTTCAGTAGTATTTTGGGCAGCAATTTTAACTGTATTTCCAGTCGTACCACCAAGTCCTGGCCAGCCACAACCGGAAAGAACTACAGCTAATGCGCCCAACGGCAAAATTAATTTAAGAAATCTTTTTAACATTTAGCCCACCTCCCGTGTTCGAGGGGTTAATTTGTCTTCCAATTTTCCAAGTAATAAATCGGCGACTAAAGCTAAAATAATCACAGGGATTGATCCCGCTAAGATTAAATCCGGACGATATAGATTTAAACCGTTGAAAATCAAATCACCCAAACCGCCAGCACCGATATAAGATGCCAAAGCAGTCCATGCGATTACATAAGTAGCTGATAAACGAATTCCAGACATAATTACTGGTAATGCTAGTTGCAATTCAACTTTCCACAATCGTTGAAAACTATTCATTCCCATCCCTTTAGCAGCATCCACTAACGCTGGATCTACACTATCTAATCCCAGATACGTGTTTCTTAAAATAGGAAGTAATGAGTAGATAAATAACGCCACGATGGCTGGAGTTGACCCAATTCCAAAAATCGGAATCATCATTGCAAGCAAGGCCAGCGCAGGAATAGTTTGCATCACACTGGCTAAACCAATAACAAAACCAGAGATTTTAGGTGCCCGAATTAAAAGCATTCCCAAAGGTACTGCCACAATTATTCCCAGTGCTAAAGCAAAAGCTGAAATATAAATATGTTGTCCCGTTTTACTTAAGATGTCGCCTCCATATTGATTCAGGAAGTTGATCATTATTGATCACCATCTTTCTCTTTTTGCTCCTCCGATTTTGAACTAGCATCGGTACTGCTATCTGTAGTGATTCCATCATCTGTAAATAAAGCATCATAAACAATATCAACCAAGGTTGCTCGGGTAACAATTCCAACTAGTTTACGATCATTATCAACCACTGGAACGTTACGAAGTCCCCGTTTCAAAATTCGGTCAACCGTATCACGAATAATTGAATTTTCATTTACATAGAAAACATTTGGATCCATAATTTCGCCTACAGTTTTACCAGAATGGTAATACTCATTAATCTTTTCAATGCTTACAACTCCCTTAAGATGTTGTTCTGCATCGGTTACTAATAAAGTATCAACCCGTCGACTGTGCATAATATCAAGGGCTCGAACTACAGGTTGGTCAATCGCAATTGAAACTGGCTTATTAGCCACTTGCCCAACGGTCGTAATACTTGGTTTAGCTTGAATCAACCGATCTTGTCCAATCAAATTAGCCACGAAATCATTTGCTGGTTTTCGTAAAATATTTTCTGGTGTATCAACTTGAACCTGCTTACCACCAGTCATAACCACTATTCGACTTGATAAACGTAGTGCTTCGTCCATATCATGCGTTACGAAAATAAATGTCTTGCCTAGACGTTCTTGAAGATCTTTCACTAAGTCTTGTAAATCTTCACGGGTGATAGGATCAAGCGCACCAAAAGGCTCATCCATCAAAATGATATCCTGGTCAGCTGCTAGTGCACGAACAACCCCGATTCGTTGTTGTTGTCCACCAGAAAGCTGGGAAGGATAGCGATCTAAGAAGTCCTCTGGTAAATCAACCAATTTAATCATTTCTTTAGCGCGTTCGTTACGCTTTTCTTCAGACCATTTTAATAGTTTAGGTACTAATGTTATGTTTTCACGAATTGTCATATGAGGCATTAACCCAATATTCTGAATTACGTAACCAATCTTTCGCCGAAGCTTAACTGGGTCCATTTTGGCAATATCTTGCCCATTAATCTTAATGGTTCCAGAGCTCTGCTTAAGCATCCGATTGATCATTCGCATCGTGGTTGTTTTACCAGAACCGGACGTACCAATAAAACAGATGAACTCTCCCTTTTCTACATCCAGATTAAAGTCGTCAACGACCACTTTATTTCCAGGATAAACTTTCGAAAGATGGCTCATTTCAAGTAACATTTGTATTTAAACATCTCCTTATTAAATCTTGCAATCCTCTTTAAAGTGTTTAAAGAATTACAAGTTGTTGACCGCAACTATAACATACCTAGAAAAAAAATGCACAAAATCAAGCTTTTATCCTTGACATTGTAACCGACTTCTTTCCTATTATTAAAGCTTATTAAACTTGTGAAAACCAATAGATGTTGTAAGATAGTAGTATAAATTAAAAGGAGCTGATTAAATGGCAAAATATGATACATTACTTCCACGTTTTCTTAAATATGTAAAGGTAAACACTCGTTCAAATCCAAATTCTGAAACAGTTCCAACAGATCCAAAAGAAGTTGAATTTTTAAAAACTTTAGCTAAAGAATTAGAAGAAGTTGGCGTTGTTGATATTCACACACAAGAATCTGGTTACGTCGTTGGTACACTTCCTGCCAATGATGGTGGTAACACACCAGTTATTGGTTACATTTCTCACGTTGATACAGCTGACTTTAATGCTGAAAATATCCAACCACAAGTTCACGAAAATTATGATGGTAAATCTGACATTGACCTTAGTGGTGATGGCGAATGGGTACTTAGTCCTACTGTTTTCCCAAGCTTAAACAAATATGAAGGTCATGATTTAGTGACAACTAACGGACTCACTCTACTAGGGGCCGATGATAAGTCTGGGGTGGCCGACATTATGACTATGTTGGACTACTACAAGGCTCATCCTGAAGTAAAACATGGTGAAATCCGGATTGGTTTTGCTCCTGATGAAGAAACTGGTACTGGGGCCGACCATTTTGATGCAAAAGATTTTAATACTAAATATGCTTATACAGTAGATGGTGGTCCACTTGGCGAACTTGAATATGAAACATTCAATGCTGCTCAAGCTACAATTGAAATTCAAGGTAACGAAGTTCATACAGCCGTTGCTAAGGGATTGATGGTTAATGCACTCCAAGTTGGTATTGATTATCACAACATGCTTCCTGAACATGATCGTCCAGAAGAAACTGAAGGACGTGAAGGCTTCTATCATCTATTTAAGATGACGGGAACTCCTGACCATGCACAATTGGTTTACATTATTCGTGATCATGATCGTAAGATCTTTGAAGAACGTAAACAAAAGATGCAAGAAATTGGTGATAAGTTAAATAAACAATTCGGTCAAGAACGGGTAAAAGTTGAAGTTCACGACCAATACTACAACATGCGTGAAGTTCTTGAAAAAGACATGACACCAGTTGAAATTGCACAAAAGGCTATGGAAAATCTCGATATCAAGCCAGATATCTATCCTGTACGTGGTGGTACAGATGGTTCAAAGATTTCATTTATGGGCATTCCAACTCCTAACCTCTTTGCTGGTGGCGAAAACATGCATAGTCGTTACGAATACGTTTCTGTCCAAACTATGGAACGTGCCGTTGATCTCTTGCTTGAAATTAATCGTCTAAACTCAGAAGAAAATAACTAATTTTTTAAGGACTGTGACAACCTAGTTGTGCAGCCCTTTTTTAATAAAAAGGAGCTTACTTATGGCACTTACAATGGCTATAATCGGATTTGGTAAAAGCGCTAATCGCTATCACATTCCGTATATTAAAGAACGCGATATTAAAATCAAATATATCTATAATCACCGTCGTCATCGCGAAAAAGAACAAGGCTTTTATGACGCTGACACGATTTTCACTGATAAGCTTGACCAAGTTCTAAATGATTCTGAAGTTCAATTAATTACCATTTGTACCCCACCCGCAACTCATTTTGAATATGGTAAGTTGGTTTTGGAACATGGTAAAAACGTTCTGATTGAAAAGCCTTTTGTAGCTAATCAAGGCGAAGCTAAAGAACTCTTTGCATTAGCCCAGTCTAAAAAATTGCTAGCAATGCCTTACCAAAATCGTCGTTTTGATAGTGACTATTTGACTCTCAAAAAAGTCATTGAACTTGGGTACGTTGGTAAACCTTTGTCACTCGAATCACATTTTGACAAATATCGTCCTGATGACCGCCTCCATGAAGGATCTCAGGTTGATGGCCAATTTTATGGTCTAGGGGTCCACATGCTGGACCAAATTTTAGGACTCTTTGGGAAACCTCAGACTGTTAGTTATGATATTCGAGCTATCCAAAATTCAGCTAGTACAGTAGACGATTTTTACGAAACTCAATTGTTCTATGATAACTTTAAAGCAACGGTCGTTAGCAACCCTCTAGCAGCGCGTCCCTATCCGCGTTTCTTATTACATGGGACTAACGGAACGTATGTTAAATACGATATTGATCAACAAGAAAACGACTTAAAGTTAGGCATTATGCCTGGAGATCTTAATTTCGGCATTGATACACCGAGTCAATTTGGCGTGGTTAAATATAAAAACCAAAATGGGGATTGGATTGAGAAACAAATCCCTACTATAAATGGTGATTATGGTCGGGTCTACGACTCCATTGCTAAAACGTTAACTAATCGGGATGCGAAACTCGTTTCTGATGAGCAGGCCCTTTGGAATATGGAAATTCTAGAAGCCGGTATCACTGAAAAAGGGCCTCATCTTTATAATTTGAAATAAAAAAAACCATTAAACGATAAATGTTTCGTTTAATGGTTTTTACTTTACATTATTTCCAACGTAAATTTTTCATCGCAGCGCTTTTACCCGGCTGCTACCTTAAATTGCTCATTAACATATTTAGCATACATTTGGTGTGAATCAACCAATTCTTGATGGGTTCCTGAGCCAGTAATTTGACCATTTTCTACAAAATAAATTTGGTCACTATCCACAATTGTGGATAAACGATGCGCAATTACTAATGTGGTTCGGCCTTTCATTAGGTTTGCCAACGCGTCTTGAACTTTCATTTCGGACTCTGAATCTAAACTAGCTGTTGCTTCATCTAGCATTAAAATTTTAGGATTACGTAGGAACGCTCTAGCAATTGCAATTCTCTGTCGTTGTCCTCCTGAAATTTTAACACCTCGTTCTCCCACCTCTGTATCCAATTGTTTAGGCATTTCTTCCACAAATTTCTTAGCAAAAGCTAATTCAAGTACCTTCCACAATTGGCTATCTTCAAAGGTATCGTCTAACCCATAAGTCAAATTATCTCGAATGGTACCTGCCATCATCGCTGAATCTTGTGACACAAACCCAATTTGTTGGCGATAATTAGTCAGCTGGATATCTTGAATGTTGGTATCATCAAATTTAATTTCACCATGAGTAGGTTCATAGAAACGTTCTAACAAACTAAATATCGTTGATTTACCACCGCCCGAAGGTCCGGCAAAGGCAATTACTTGATTAGGTTTAGCTTCAAACGAAATATCTTTTAACACCGTTTCTTCTGGCGTATCAGCGTACGCAAAATCGACATGTTCAACTTTTAAATTCTTATCAGCTAAATCCAAAGTTTCTCCACGGTTAAAATCTTCTGGTTCTTCTTCAAGCAACTCTTCAACTCGTCTAGTAGAACCGGAAGCCTTCGCCATTTCTGAAAATAACGTCGCAATGATGGGCATCGCACCAATCAAATTAAATAGGTACATCAGAAAACTCATCAAAGTACCGATTTCCATTGCCCCAATCGCAATCCGATGAATTCCGTATGCTAACAGGCCAAAAATCATACTCATGAAAACCATCATCATAATTGGTTGCATTGCTGCATCAAAAATAGCTTCTTTCTTTCCAATTTTAAATAAACGATTTATTTCATTATCAGCATGTTCTTGAGCTTGATTTTCGGCATTCGAAGTCTTTACTAATCTAATTTCACTTAGTGTTTCACTAACAATTCCATTAAATAATGCTAGAGCATCTTGTCGAATATGACCAACTTTAGTACCGAAAGCCATAACTGGAACCATTAAAATTACTACTACAGGGACGGCAATTACCATGGCTAAAGTCATGTGCCAATCCATCCGAATCATCATATAAATGGTCCCAACTACGGTAATAATGCTGGCAAGAGTTTGAGGAAAAGTTACAGCTAGCAGTTGCTTAACTTGATTAGTATCGTTGACGAGCCGACTTGAAATTTCCCCGGCCTTGACGGTATCAAAATAACTAACTTTTAAAAGAGTCAATCTTTTCCACAACGTTTTACGGAGATTTTGGATAACATTCTCCCCAAAAATTCCCAACACGGTGCCGCCAATCGCTGAAAAAATAGCCGATGCAACAAAAAGTAAAACTACTTTTCCTAGCAATGCATAATCTACACCCTTGGAAAAATTATTAACTAAGGTTGAAGCTAATTTTGGAACGTATACTTGGACTCCCGAGCTAATAGCTAAGAGGAATACTCCTAAAAATAAAAGGACGTACTTAGGACTGGTTCGCTTAATTAATCCAAAGAATTGTTTAAAATTAAATTTAGTATGATCCTTGCGAATCGTATCATTGAAGCGTGCATTAGTTGCCAATTTTAACGCCGTCCTTTCTTCCAACCCTCAAAACCACCGAAACCGTTAAAATCACCTGGTTGCATTCTACCAAAGTGATTGTGGCGCAACATTTGTTCTCGAGCTCTTTCAAAATGGGGACTCATCTTGCCAAATTGTGCCCAGCGTTGATCATTATCAAATACTTCATTAAGCTTTTCACTAAATTCATCACTACCGATGTTATCAACCATTCGTTTTAGATATTGGTCTAAATATTCTAGTTCGCTATCAGAGAAATCTTTGAATAAAACGTCTTTTAAAGTATTCCCAATTGAACCATGTGTTTTCAAGCTTTCTCGACCTTTATCGGTAATTCTCACAACTGTCACCCGTGAATCTTTAGGCGATTTTTCTCGTAGAACTGTCCCTGCTTTTTCAAGTTTTTTAATAATTTGAGTAACACTAGAAGGTTTGATATCTAAATATTCAGAAATGCGTCCAGGAGTTACATTTGTTTCTTTAGCCAAAAGTTTTAAGGTTTCCAAAGCATTATCCGTTTTTTCTTCTACGCGGTTAGTGAAAACTAAAAAAGGTTCGTGGCTAACTTTCATTAAGTTATCTAAAATTTCATCTTTGTTCATAATAATGGTTCCTCCATTTTATTGATTGATTGATTGATTTATTTAGTTTCAGTTAAATTTAACAAACTAAATACTAGTATCATTTAGTTTGTTTGTCAACAATAAAACTAAATATTTTTAATGCACAAAAAACTCTCAATTCTACTCGGTTACACCCCGTAAAATTGAGAGCTTTAATTTTAAAACTATTTCATCCGAAAAAGGCCTAGTTCCGGATTCATTTCCAGTCACTTAACTTTTAAATCTTTTAATTGCGCTTCGACATCTTCAATTTTAGTCTCAACTTGTAACAATGCCGCTGCCGTATAGGCACTTTCAACCAGGGCGGTGTCATACAACTTAACTTCTTTATCCGTCATTTCTATCGCCATTTCTAAATTCATTTTGGCGCTTCCTAAGTCATAAAAGGCTAATAGCTTAGTCGCAGAATTATCTTCAAATGCTTGTATAATCCGTTGCATATCGGTTCCCACATCACCATTTTCTAACCCACCAGCAATCGTAACTGGAACATCTTTAGCGACTTGTTCGATTAAACGTTTAACGCCTTGAGCAATTTCACTAACATGCGAAACAATTACCACACCGTATTCCATAACTATTCCTCCACTTCTAGTAAGGCCTTCAAGAGGTAACCTGAAGACATGGCACCTGGATCAATATGCCCTACTGAACGTTCCCCTACATAAGAAGCGCGCCCTTTGGTAGCAATCATATCTTTAGTAGCTTCGACGGCCTTATCGACATCATCAGCAGTAAAATCAGTTTTTTCAGCAATAGGAGCCCATACATCCACCATTGTTTTTTCTCCGGTTTCTGCTTTCCCCCGTTTCTTAATTCCAGCTAATGCTGCTGGTAATAACGCACTAACTTCACCGTCTCCAACTTTGGCCATTTCCATAAAAGCAGTCCCATACAAAGGACCAGAAGCTCCACCAACTTTACTAATTAAACTCATTGCGATTGTTTTAAAAATAGCTGGAACGTCCGTAAAATCCTTATCGGCGATAGCTTCCATGACTGCATTCATCCCACGCGCCATATTGTTTCCATGATCTCCGTCCCCAATGGGTGTATCCAATTCACTTAGATAATCGTGGTGAGCTTGAATTTGTTCGTTAAATTTGGTCATCCAGCTTTTTACATTTTCAACATCTAACATACTATTTCTCTCCATCCTAATTAAAATTACCAAGCAATGGTATCTGTGGCGTAATTTAGGTTTTCAACAATTTCGTCGGATACCTTAAACAAGGTTAGTGAAATTCCGGCCATTTCAAGCGAAGTCATTAAACTACCTACCTTGGTGAATTTAACTTCCAAACCTAAATCAGCTAATTTATTTAAAACATCGTTCATGAAGATATACTGCTCCATGAGTGGGGTAGCTCCCATTCCATTAACTAAAACGGCTACTTGATCGCCCTTTTCGAATTTGAACTCTTGATTCAATTTTCCAACCAATTCTTCTACTAAGGCCTTGGAAGGTTGTAACTTTTCCCGCCGATAGCCTGGCTCACCATGAATACCTACACCGTATTCAATTTCATCTTCACCCAGTGTAAATCCAGGTTTACCTACTTCTGGAACAGTTGCACCACTTAAAGCGACTGCAATCGTCTTGATATTAGGCAAAACTTTTTGGGCTAATTGTTCTAGTTCGTCTAGATTGGCTCCTTTAGCTGCGGCCGCACCTAAAACTTTGTGCATGAAGATGGTCCCTGCGACGCCACGGCGTCCTTGGGTATAAGTACTGTTTTCTACCGCAATATCATCATCAACAACTATCGATTTAACTTTAATATCTTCCATTTCAGCCATGTCTTGAGCCATTTCAAAATTCATGACATCTCCAGAATAATTTTTAATTACTAAGAATACACCGGCTCCCGAATCAACTTTCTTGATTGCTTCAAAGATTTGATCTGGAGTTGGTGACGTAAACACTTCCCCACAAACCGCCGCACTCAACATTCCATCGCCTACAAACCCAGCATGAGTGGGTTCGTGACCACTTCCACCGCCACTCACAATTCCAACTTGACCTTGGATATTTTTTAAGTCATGACGATAAACTACACCTGTTTCTGGAATTCTTTCTAAATATTCGGGGTAACTTCTTACCAATCCTTGAACCATTTCATCGACAACATTCTTTGGATCATTAATGATTTTTTTCATGAAAACATTTCCCCCTCGGTAACTTTTTTCGTACAATTAAAGCATAGTAGAAAGCGATTACAATCACAAGAATAAAGCCTAAAAAGTTTAATAAAAATAAAATTCTCGTATAATGAATTATATGTACAAACCAAGGAGAACGATCAAATGATTTTAGAACGCAGCAATATGTTTAATAACGAAGGTATCAATAAAGAACTCACACGTGTAATTGGATCTGAACACGTTCAAGAGTTTAGCAACTTAGTACGTTACTATCGACTTTGCCAGTCCGCCGTAAATGAGATTGGAACCAAGCTTGAAAACTTGGATGGTGAATATCGAGGAGAATATGACCATAATCCCATTCATCATATGGAACAAAGAATGAAAACTATAACCTCTCTTTTTAATAAGGCAGAGAAAAAACATTTAGACCGTGATATCGAGTCTATTAAACAAAACATCTTTGATATTGGCGGGATTCGCGTTGTTACTAACTATATTAGCGATGTTTACACTATCCAAAAAAATCTGCTTTCTCAAAGCGATATTAAACTCATTAAAACTAAAGATTACATCAAAAATCCTAAACCTAGTGGTTATCGCAGTGTTCATCTAGTAGTTAGTGTGCCCGTATTTTTGTCTACTGGTCCGGTAAACACTCCTGTTGAAATACAGATTCGGACCGTTGGTATGGATATGTGGGCCAGTTTAGAGCATAAGCTTCGCTATAAGACCAACGTTGCTGACGAAAAAGTAGAACATTTTGAAAATCAGTTAGTCGAAGATGCTAATGAAATTTTTAAGATTGAATCAAACATGCAAAATATTTATCGTGAATTATCTGACCCACGGGTGTTTAAAGATGAAGGATAAATATCCCGTCACGTGTTTTTATGGAGTCCCAATCAAGCTTGATAATTCCGGTCATTACATATTTAATACTGAAATTAAAATCCATGCCTGGCGGAATGGCAAGCACACTAAAGGAAAGTATCTGAAACTCGGTCAATTATTTTTAACCGAGAATAATTTACTAGTGGCAATCGTAGGCGCAACTAAATTAAGCTTTAAAAATCGCCATAATTTTGTTCCTTTAGAACGCTTTACTAAGGAATTTATTTCAGATGAAATGCTGGAAATAGCTATCAAAAAATTTAAAGAGGAGGCGGTTTAGTGCATGCAAACTTTGATTATCGTCGCACATCCAGAACTTGCAAGGTCTAATACTCAGCCCTTTTTTAAAGCGGCTATCGAGAATTTTTCAAATGTAACTTGGCATCCCTTAGTTGCAGATTTTAACGTCGAACAAGAACAATCTTTATTACTCCAAAATGATCGCATTATTCTAGAATTTCCGTTGTACTGGTATAGTGCCCCTGCATTACTAAAGCAATGGATGGACACCGTTATGACCACTAAATTTGCCACTGGTCATCAATATGCTTTGGAAGGTAAAGAACTAGGAATTGTGGTTTCGACTGGAGACAATGGGAATGCTTTCCAAGCTGGGGCAGCCGAAAAATTCACCATATCAGAATTAATGCGTCCTTTTGAAGCATTTGCCAATAAAACTAAGATGATGTATCTCCCAATATTGGCCGTCCACCAGTTTTTATACCTAGAACCTGATGCCCAACAACGCTTGTTGGTTGCTTACCAGCAATACGCTACGAACGTTGGTGCAGGGCACTTTAAAGACCAGGCCGCTTGGTATGAGACAGAATTACAAAAACGGATTGAGCAACATCCGCCACATTCTGAGCAGCTTCAACAAATTTTATTCACTATTAAAGAGCGCCAGGATGAACTCGACGATTTACAATGGAATTTGATTGAAATGAAAAAAGAGGAGGATGTGTGATGGATGATCAAAAATGGTTAATTGAACAAATTGAACAGCTCCGTCAATCCGCTTCAGACTATCGAGAACAGTCCTTTTATCTAGGATTAAAAGACTTTGTTCAGGAACAATCGAAAAGAATCGACCAAACTCAAAGAGAATTAGACGGAAGAATGTGGGAATGATTTCACTAAGACAAATATATCCCAGCAATTCTTAATAATTAGGCATCAAAAAAGACCATGACATTGTTAATTGTCATGGTCTTTTAAGGTTTAGTGTTTTTTATCCTCATGTTTCTTGTCGTCCTTTGTGCGATCTGCCCACTCTTCGCGAGTTAACACATCTTTGACGTTGAGTTTAATCTCAGCGACTTCCATGTTGGTCATCTCGTTCACTGCCGCAGTGATTTTTGTTACCATTTTATCAAAAATAGATTGTGCATTCTTACCATATTCTAGTAAAGCATCCATCTTCAATGAAACTTTTTGATTTTCGTCGTCGATATCTACATTAACACCAGTTGTAGGATCGTCGCCTTTAGAAATTCGATCAGTCACTTTTTCAAAAATATTACCTTCTAATGAAAGTACCCCATCAACGTTGCTTGCTGTTTTTCCAGCAATTTTAGCTAATACTTCATCATCAAATGTTAGTTTTGTTTCTGGTTGTGCTACTTTATCCATAGTTATAGATCTCCCTTCAAAATTTTCGAAGCTTATTTAGCTTCTGGCTTAGGTTCTAAATCAGAATTTGGTTTGCGGTTATTTTGTTCTTTCCACTGTTTTTTACTTAAAACATTGTTTACGTGAAAATCGAGCTCCACAACCTTCAAACCAGTTAGACGTTCCACTTCTTCGCTAACTACATCACAAACTTGAGTGAAAATTTCACGAATATCATAGCCATACTCAACAGTTGCATTCATCTCAAGTGCCACCTGCTTTTCCCCAACTTCAGCAGTGATTCCTTGAGTTGGATCTACTTTACTTCTTAACTTATCTGTCAAACTATCAAATAGTCCGCCGTCAAAGGAAAGAATTCCGTCAACTTTTCTCGAAGCTAGACCCGCAATTTTTTCGATAACCCCTTCATCAAAGGTTAAGCTTGCTTGTGCAATTCTAGGATTGTCCATGGTTTAGCACCTCCTGAATCTTACGACGATTTTTCCATGCAAACCATAAACTTGAAACAACCATCATTCCAAGTAATGATTTTAAAGGTTTATTACGATCCACTTTCTTTGCCATTAAACGTCCCCCCTAGTTCTTCTTACGATCAATGTTCAAAGCTGCCATTAGTTCTGAAATTGCCTGTGATAAAACTGACTTACCATATCTGGCACCTAGGTATCCAAGGATTCCAAGCACTCCGACCAGCACTGCGCTGCCAAATCCGATCGAGACCCAGACAATTCCGAGAATCATCGCAACTAAAGCTCCTAACAATTCGCTACTCATCTAAAATCCCGCCTTCCTATATGACTTTCAGTGACTTACTGGACTGCTTACGCGGAATGATTTGAACGTTAACATGGCTCTTCATTCCTAAATGTCTTTGAATACTATCTTGAACAGTTTCTTGAATCTCTTTGGCATTCACATCATAGTTCCCATCCGATATATCTTCCACGCTTACTTGAGCTTGGATCCGATCATTTCCACGGACACGTACTTTGGTTTGAATATTACCCACTTGATGATTCTCAGCAATTGACTTATCAACAATTTGTTCCATCGACTTCTTAGGAATGGTCAATTTGCCTCTTCCGCCTTGCAATTTCAAATCTTTCTCGCTAGTTCGACTAGATAGTGCAATAATTAACATGACTAGTGCAAACAGAGCGACAATAACCCCGAATACAATTGCAACAACTTCTGTAAGGCGGCTATTTGTGGTTCTCATCGATTCAAAAAAGTCGGTAAGATAAGGAATGAACATTTCACTTGAAACGAACCAAACCGTTTGAATCAGGGTAATTACTGCCATCAAACTCAATAAAATCTTACTGGTTCGACTCATGTAATCACCTCTATCCCTTCTTACGCATTCCGAAGATAACAGATACAATTACAACTAAGATAACTGCTCCGATAATTGACGGAACGAGCGCCATACCTGCTAAGGAAGGTCCCCATGTTCCCAATAGGCTTTGTCCTAACCAAGCACCGACAAGTCCAGCAACAATATTGCCAATCCAGCCAGCCGGTAAATCACGACTAGTTAGTGCTCCTGCGATGGCACCGATAATACCACCTATAATTAATGACCATAACCATCCAAACATATAAAACAACTCCTTTCAGTTTATGCTGATAACCAATAAACGCTATTGCTTACTGGTTCACCATTAAGATATCATGTTGTCAGATTGCATATCAAAGAATATGCTTATCATTTTCATAAAATATACGATTTGAGGTAGCGCTTTCTTTTTTCAAAATAGCAAAAAAAGCCCACGCTATGCTGGGCTTTTCGGTTAGAACTCGATTTAATTCACTAAAATAAATTTTTTCTTGAAAAATAAGCTGATTTTATTTACCAAACGATATTTTACTTGGTTTTACTAGCTAATTTAACAATTCCGGCGGCCATAATTAGAGCTCCGCCTGCCAAATTAAGTACGCCACCGACAATTTCTAAAACCCCACTACCTTTTTCGTTCTTACGCATTATCTTTCCTCCAATTATTAAAAAAGTGCTCGAAATATTGTAAGCACTTACTATTTTAACTATTTTGTTTTAAACTTATTATATAACTTTTAGAAATTAGGTGACTATAGTGATAAAAATGATTGCTACGGATATGGATCAAACCTTCCTTGACAACCAAAATCAATACAATAAACAACGTTTTAGTGAAATTTTTCAGGAAATGCAACGCCAAAATATTCACTTCGTCGCCGCTAGTGGTTCTCAACATGAGCGCCTTCAAGCGCTGTTTGAACCTCAAGCTGAGCAGATGGACTTCATCTCCCAAAATGGCTCCATCATCTATTCCGGCAACGAATTAATCGATGTGCAACAAATCTCTCCAAAACTTCTTCAAGACACACTAAATTCGATTAACCAGGCTTTTGGTCCAGATGAGATCTTAATTAATATTTGCGGCTTAAATAGTTCATATGTAGATACAAATACTACTCCAGACGTTATGAATTTCATCAAAAATTTTTACAAAGAAATTCAAACTGTCGATGATATTAATCATTTTACTAAGAGCGGAATTGAAGATCCGATTGTCAAAATTGCTCTTAGCTTTGAAGATAGTCCTAATATCAATCAAAAAATTGAGCGTTTACGAAGTCTTCTAGATCCTACGTTGGGGAGTTTAAGCTCGGGGTTCAATACTGAACTAATCGGTTTCAGTCACGTAGATAAATCAACTGCCCTTCAGCATTTAATGCAAAGATATAACGTAAACGCAGATGAATTGGTGACTTTTGGTGACAACGAAAATGACTTACGAATGTTACAAATGACTCCTAATGGATATGCTATTCAAAATGCCTTTTCTAAGGTCAAAGCAGTAGCTAACCATTTAACTCGATATGATAATGAACATGATGGTGTATTAGACACCCTAGAAAAACTATTATAAAAAATCGGCGGTCAATTAACTTTTGAGCTTAATTTCAAAAGTTTTGACAACGCCGATTTTTTTAGTTAAATTCACTTAAAATTGCTTGGTACGCCACAACCGGGTCCTCAGATTGAGTAATTGGTCTACCTACCACAATAGCTGAGCTTCCTGCTTTGGCAGCTTCCGCAGCAGTCATCGTCCGTTTTTGATCACCCTTTGCTGCTCCGGCAGGTCGAATTCCAGGTGTCACAAACAGAAAATCTTCTGGAAGTTGGGGTTTTAAATAACTAACTTCGTTTGGAGAACAAATTACACCATCTCCGCCAGCCGTACTAGTCAATTTTGCTAGGCTAAGTACTTGATCTGCCATTGGTAAACTAACATTCTGTTCTTCACTTAGTTGCTTTTCTGAAATAGAAGTTAATTCCGTTACTGCTAATAGTTTAGGCGTTGGTAAGTCTACTTCTCTAGCTCCAGCAACCAATCCTCGTTTAGCCGCTCGAATCATATCAGAACCACCCATCGCATGGATTGTTGTGTATTGAACCCCCATTCGACCTAATTGCATCATTGCTTTTTCTACCGTATTAGGAATATCGTTCAATTTTAAATCAAGAAAGATGTCATGCCCTTTTTGACGCATATCTCGAACGATTTCGGGACCCATTCCGTAGAAGAGTTCCATTCCCAATTTAATGGTTAACTTCAAATGTTCCGGAAATTGCTCCAAGAATTGGTTAAGTTCTCCCCGATCCTTAAAATCTAGCGCAATCATAACTGGTTTTTCCATAAAAACTCCATTCTGAACCGCTCTTAACATCAAAAAACACCGCAAGGTCTAGGTATGCTAACCAGCACCTAGTTTGCGGTGTATTCGTTAGCTTATCAATCTCTCTGGATCGATTTAAAGCGACTCGATTTATTTACATTCATGCTACTTGCCTAGCCTTTGAATGTCAAGGTTCTAAAAATGGTAAAATGGTGTTATAAATTAATTAAGGAGCTCAACATGATTAAGAGTGTAATTCATGATCAACAAATTTTATCTCAAACGTCAATTCCCGCTACCAAACAAGATTTATCCGTAGTAATGGATTTGATGGATACTTTAAAAGCCAATAGCGAACGTTGCGTGGGAATGGCCGCTAACATGATTGGCGTTCATAAAAGAATCATCGTTGTCACTATGGGAATGATGAACGTCCCCATGATCAATCCTGTCATTCTCAAAAAGGGTAATCCATATACCACTGAAGAAGGCTGCCTGTCATTAACCGGTGAACGTTCCACCACTCGTTACGACGAAATCGAAGTTCAGTATCTTGATTTAGAATTTAAAAAACATACCCAAGAATTTAAAGAATTCATCGCCCAAATTATTCAACATGAAGTTGATCATTGTGATGGGATTATTATTTAGTTTTGGAGAGCTAGCATTAATTTGCTAGTTTTTTAATTTATCACCAGTTTATTCCAAACAAAAAAGCCCATCCATTTTAGGGGGCTCCTCCATTAAATATCTTTTAGCATAATTAAATCACGTTGCAAATCGTTACCTAATTGAAAAACATGTTCTCCAACTTGGTTAAATCCTTGAGTTTGGTAAAATTTCTTAGCAGCTTCGTTATGCTCCCAAACTCCTAACCAGACTTTACGTTTGTGGTTTTCTTGTGCAACCTCAAGTGCCTGTTGCATTAATCTAGAGCCAACTCCCCGACGTTTAAATTGCTGACGCACGTAAATCCGCTCAACTTCCAAAGTGTCGGACCCCATTTTTTCTGACTGAGCTTCATCTATGTTGACTTTTAAATACCCTAGAAGCTGATCAGCTTGCTTGGCAAAAAAGAAGTAAGATGCACCATTAATAATCTCTGAAGTTAACTGTTTGAAATTGTACGCTTTTTGATAGTATTGGTCTAGATCTTCAGAACTGTTATCTGCGCCAAAAGTATCTCCAAAAGTCTCAATACTTATCTTTTGTAACGCTTCTACTTCTTCAACTCGTACTTTTTGAATATCAATTGTCATTCAATTCACCTCAATATTTTCTATGATGACCACTTTTTACATAGTTCCAGTCGATACTAACATTTCGTTCAACTTTCTCCAGCATTGCTTTCAATGCTGTAGCTTCCGCGTCCGTAAATCCTGCTAGCGCCATTCTACTCGAATAGCTATTTTCGCGTTTAATCGTTGGATATACTGCCTTACCTTGTTCAGTGGGATATAGACGTTTAATCTTATGATTGTCCCGATCAGCTCCACGTGTAATAAATCCATCCTTTTCCAACTTCATTACGGCTCGAGCTGCGGTTGTCCGATCAACTCGAATTTTTTCAGCTAATTCACCCTGGATAATTCCTGGATTTTCACATATTCGAACCAAATATAAATACTTGCCTTTGGTTAAATTTAATTCTTTAAATTCAATATTAGCAATCGAATCCAATTCTCTTGAAATTGATCCAATTGATCGTAAAATATCTTCCATAATTACTTCCCTCTGAGAGTATTTTACTTTAATTTAGTTGCAAATACAACAAAATTATTTTTTGATTGCTCGTATGATTTGTTCCACAATTAAATTTAAATCTCGTGTTTCGTCTGAATTACCGATGAATCGATGCTGAACAAAATAAATAAAAATCTGTCCAATCATGATTCTCATTACGGCTGGAAAATCCAATTCAGGTCGTAATTGTCCTGTTTTATTTAAGTTCTCTCTTACATTTTCAATGACTGATTTTCCAGGTTCATTTATCACTCCAAAAAATAAATCTCGAATATCACGATTAGTTAGCAACTCTGTAATTAAAATTAGAATTGCGTCTTCATTGTCTCGTACAAATTGATAACGGTTATAAACAAAAAAACGTACCATATCTTCCAAGTCAGTGAACTGCCTTAATTCATCAATAAAACTATCCCGAAAAACTGGAAATAAATTTATAAATACCGGTTTAAGAATTCCCATCAGTAAATCTTGCTTAGTCTTAAAGTATTTAAATATAGTTGCCTGACTAATTTCAGCTTTTTCAGCAATTTGGGCTGTCGAAGTTCCATTAAATCCCTGTTTAGCAAATAAATCTAACCCTGCTAAAAGAGCTTTTTTCTGACCTTTAGGAAGCTTTTGCTCATCAAGCCACGTTTTATAATTATCAAATATGATTGCACTACTCATTATTTACACCTTCCGATATCGTTTCAATCCAACGATATTTAAAATAGTTAAGATAACTAGAAAAATTAATAACACTCCAATATCTCCCCCCAAAGCTGAAAGTCGGGCTCCTCGCATAATAATATTACTAACCGCATCGCCGGCATACTTAAGTGGAATAATATAAGATATTTTTTGAACCCAATCAGCCATCGTATCTAACGGAATAATTCCAGCAAAGAAAACTTGAGGTACTATCACAATTGGAATAAATTGCATCATCTGGAATTCAGAATGGGCAAAAGTAGAAAGTAGAATTCCAAATGCTAGAGCTACTAAAGCTAATAGCAAGTTGATAACAATAATGCTCCCAATATTGCCAACCACTTCCACTCCTAATAATCCAATAGTTACCAATACGATCACTATGGTTTGTAATATAGCAATTATCCCATAACTTAGCATATAGCCAAATACAATTTCAGAACGTTTAACTGGAGTCGCTAAAAGTCGATCTAAAGTTCCGCTTGTTCTTTCTTTCAAAAGCGCCATCCCAGAAACTAGGAAGACAAAGAAGAAAACGAAGAAGCCCATTAAAATTGGCAAAATCTTATCAAAGAAGCTGGTGTTAGCATCACCATACACATAATGATTTTTAATTTTCGGACTAGCTTGAGTTGCGGGCATGCTTTTGGTTTTAACTGATTTTTTAGTAACTAAAGCTAACTTCGTTTGAAGTTCATTTAAAGCCCGGTTACTCTGTTCTAAATGTTTTTTAAGCTGTTTAATATTATTCACAGTAACCGCATTTTTGAACGCCATCTTAGTAGTGGCTGTTTTAGTTGCGTCAGTATTAGCATAGGTTATATTAAAATTATTGCCGTCTTTTTCAATAATTGTATCTGTCTTTTCAGCTTTTAATGCTATTTTCGCCGTTTTTTCTGAGTCATATTGATGAATTTTTACATGTTTAATCGTATTTAAATTTTGGTTCAGCTCATGTGAAATACCTACCGTTCCTACTTTCACATTTGTTGTACCGCTATTGTTAAAAATAAAACTCATTAATACTAAAATTAAAATTGGAGCTAAAAACATTAACGCTAAAGTTCGTTTATCCCGCATTAACTCTTTTAAAACACGATTTGTAATTGCAATAATCCTCATTATTCTGCTCCTTCCGCCTTCAAAAAGACATCTTCAATAGACGGTACATCATATTGTCGTTTTAAATTTTTAGGGCTATCTAAAGCAATCACGTTTCCGTCCAGAATCAGCGCTACTTCGTCGACTTGTTCAGCTTCATCCATCACATGCGTAGTAATCAAAATGCTTTGTCCGTTATTTTTTATCCGTTTTAATTCTCGCCATATTTTCCGTCGTAACGCGGGGTCAATTCCTACCGTTGGTTCATCCAAAATCAATAACTTAGGATTACCCAATAAAGCAATTCCTAAAGATAATCTACGCATCATTCCACCAGAATATCCTTCAACCCGTTTATTAAGCGCATCTTTTAAATCAACTACTTCTGCAACATGACCAATTTGCAATTGTAGTTCACTCGATTTGATACCTTTCATTTTGGCATAAAATTTTAAGTTCTCAAAACCGGTTAAGGTCATGTACAATGCGTCCGTTTGGGCCATATAACCAATTTTAGATAATAATTTACGGTTGGGCATTTTAGCCTCAAAAATTTTTGCGATACCTTTATCAGCCACTTCCATGCCCAACGCAATTTTGATAATTGTAGATTTTCCTGAACCAGAGGGCCCAATCAATCCCACAATTTGTCCTTGCTGGACATTAAGGTTGATATTTTTTAAAACATTTTGTTTTCCAAAACTTTTAGCAATATTTTTTAACTCAATTATTGATTTATTCATAAAAATTCTCCTTAACCGAATTTAGTGAGTAATTACTCACTTACTGGTTGGAGTATAAAATATATTTATTTTTTAGTCAATAACTTCTAACTTCATTTGAAGTTCAATTGTGAGAAAATATAATAAATTACAAATTAATGCTTGCTAGTTAGGCTGATCTTTTCATTCTGGGATTACTAGTTAGTGATTCCTTCAATATTTACATATTATGGAAACTTTTTGACAATAAAATTCAACATAACCGCCTATTAATTACCCTAGTTATACAGATGATTACCTTCTTATTTTTAGTTTTAATCGGGACGACCATTAACTGTTGGTTGTGTAGTTTTAACTATTTATGGAATTTTAATTACGCAAAGACCATTAGTAAATAAAAAGACAGTTACCTCAGATTGAGACAGCTGTCTTACTATTTTATTCGAATATTTTCTTTGCTAAACCAAATGCTGACCATGCCTTAGGCCAACCTGCATAAAACGAAAGATGTGTAATTAGTTCTACCATTTCATCCTTAGTTACGCCATTTTCTTTAGCAATCTTCATGTGTGCTTCCAATTGGGGAAATAAGCCTTGCGACATCAGACTTGCGCATGTAATCATACTCCGATCACGAGCTGAAAGCTGGTCTTCACGTGACCAAACTTCACCGAATAATACATCGTCATTCAATTCTGCAAATTTTGGTGCAAATTCACCTAATTGTTCGCGTCCTGCGGTCTGTTTTTTAGCCATTATTTGCCCTCCTCAACTGCCTTATATTGTTCATCGCTAACTGCTTCAAGCCATTCTGGTGTTCCAGCAGTGATCGCTACATGTGCAAACCAACTATCTTTAGTTGCGCCATGCCAGTGCTTTACACCATCATGGGTTACTACAACATCACCAGCTGTAAGATGGCGTGCTGGTTGTCCTTCTTCTTGGTACCAGCCTTCTCCACCCGTTACTAGTAAAATTTGGAATCCATCATGATGAATATGCCAGTTGTTACGGCAGCCAGGCTCAAAAGTAACATTTCCAACTCCAACATTAACTTCGGGGTCTGAAACAAGCCCCTGTAGATAACTTTGTCCTACAAAGTATTTTGCGTATGCATCATTTTTAGGTCCAGCGGGGAAAATAACCCCGTTTTTTACTGCTTCATTTTTCATAATTAAACTACTCCTTTTAAATTAAATTTAACTGTTCTAACCAATTTGCTACTGCTTGATCTGCCTTATCTACTTTGGAACCCTGTACTGCTAACCCTAATTTAATCTCTGTGTCTGGGAAAATTGCTTTTAATTCGTTGATGCTGTTTCCCAATCCACTACCTTCACTGGTACAAAAAGGATAAATTACTCGTGGTGCAACCAGTTGTTCCTTTAAAAATCTTTTAACCACATTAGGTAACTCATCAAACCAGATTGGTGTCCCCAGTATTAAAACATCATCACTAATTTCATGGTTTATGCTAGCTTCAGGGAAAATACTGTGTTCGTGTTCATCTTTAGCACGTTCCACCAATGCTTCGTAACTTATCGGATATGGTTTTTTTGGTATAATCCGATTTGTTGGTAAATTTAATTGCCCAGCAATTTTTCGCATCAGAATTTCAGTATTTCCATCTTCAGCATGGGTAAAATAAGCTATTTCCACTATGCACCTCCGATTAGAAAAAGCCTTAACATCTTTCGACAAAAATAATGTTAAGACTTTTTATGTAATTCGTAAAATGCTTATTTTATCCATTTCTATGCTTTGAAAGCATGGTAGAAGTAATTAATAAATTTATTTACTACCGGTGATAGATTACGCTCCCGCTTCCAAACTAAAACGCAGTTAGTATTAACTTCCGGCTCTAACGGAATGAATTCAACTCCATCCGGATGGGTATTCCTAGTTGATCCTTCAATAATGAACGCTTGAGCTACTTGACGTTTCACTAGTGGGAGCACATTAAAGGTTAAATTATAATGACCGACAACATTTAATTGTTGATAGTCAATCTTGCTCCATTTTGAAATTAACTCCTGAACTTCAGGACGCCCTGACACTAACAACGGCATCCCCATTAAATCAGCCGGTACAATTTTATCTTTCTGAGCAATATACGATGCTTTGGACACTAATAATCCCCATTTTTCAGTACGGGGAAGTACAATTTCGTGATATTTTTCTGTGGCGATGGGCTTAATTAAAACTGCAACATCCACTAAGCCCTTATCTAAACGCTCTGTGATGTCGTCACTAGTCCCACTGTAAATGGTAAACGTAACTTGCGGATAATCTCGGATAAAATCCTCTAAAATCAAGGCTAAAGTATCAGAATTATCGGCTTCAATGCATCCGATGGTGATATGTCCACTAAAGAGTTGCTTTTTACGGTTTTCGAATTCTAAACTGGTTTGCTGGGTTAGCTCTAAAATTTCTTCTGCACGGGATTTTAGAAACATTCCTGCTTCTGTTAATCGAACCTGGCGCCGCCCTCGAATAAATAACTCCGTTCCCAATTCTTCTTCTAATTCTTTGATTTGTCGACTTAAAGTAGGTTGGGTAATGTGCAAAGCTTCCGCTGCCTTAGAAACCGTTCCTTCTTCTGCAATTGTCCAAAAATAACGCAGAGTTCTAATTTCCATTTCCCGATTCTCCAATTTTTTATACTATACTTAATATACAACATACAATAAAAGGAGCCTAGCTACATGAGTAATATATACGTTAAAAAAGCTCAACCTCAAGATTTACCTGCCATCATGAAAATTATTGATAACGCCAAAGCTTTATTGAAAGCGGATGGTAGTCCTCAATGGCAAGATGGAAGTCCCGACGAAACTACTTTCATCAATGACATTAATCATGGAAATTGTTGGGTACTGAAAGTCGATAATCAAATTGCAGGTACCGCCACTTTACTGACCACCCCGGATGCCAACTACGAAAATATTTCAGACGGTCAATGGAAAAATACTAGTGCACCATATGCTACTATTCACCGAATTGCTATTTCGCCTGACTACCGCGGAATGTCTCTCGGCAAGTTCTTCCTATCCAATTTAATCACCTTAGGAACGCACGCTGGGATTAATAATTTCCGGATTGATACGCACGAACTTAATCAGCGAATGCAACACCTTGTTCAACAATTTAATTTTGAATACACCGGTATTATCTATGTTAACCCTACCGAAGATAGTCGACGTTTAGCCTTTGAACTAAATTTGGAAAACTAAATTTAACTTGTTACAATAATTAAATCAAATTTTGAAAGGGAGGAGTCTATTTGGCCTACGTTGGTTTTATCGCATCTGCTACCGTAATTAAATTAGGACGTTTTTCTGCATAATAAAATTTAAGGAGATTTAAAATGAAAAACGTCCGAAAACAAGTTCCATCTTTACTATTAATTATCGTTCTGGTTGGTTTTCCACAAATTAGTGAGTCCATCTTTACCCCTGCCTTACCAGCTTTAAGTTCGGCTCTGCAGGTTACCGCTCAGACGGGGCAATTAACCATGAGTTCTTATTTCATCGCTTTTGCCCTAGGTGTTTTATTCTGGGGTAGTTACTCTGACCGTGTCGGTCGGCGTCCAGCGATGTTAGCAGGACTAATCGTTTACCTAGCTGGTAACATTGGATTACTGTGCGCTCCTAATTTTGCAATCCTAATTCTGTTTCGATTGGTCCAATCCTTTGGTGCCAGCGTCGGTTCTGTCGTAACACAATCCATCATGCGCGAATCCTTTGCTGGTGTAACCGGGGCGAAAGTATTCGCTAAAGTTGGGGCTGCCTTAGCCCTCTCCCCTGCAATGGGACCATTATTAGGCGGAGTTACTCAGACTTATTTTGGTTATCGTAATGTATTTTCTGTCTTAATTGTCATGGCAGTTAGTTTATATCTATATACACTTCGACGACTACCAGAAACTAATATCCAGTTATCTAACATCACTCATCAACCGGCATTCAAGCCTATTGTTATGCGTCTTTTAACTGATCCAAACGTTTGGGTTTACGGCTTACTAATTAGTGGAATTAATGGCATTCTCTTCAGCTTCTATGCTGAAGCACCTTTTATCTTCATGGAACATTTTCATCTTAGTTCTATCCAATACGGTGTTTTAGGAGTAGTGGTTGCCTTATCTAGTATTTTCGGTTCTATAACCATTAATCACCTAGTCGCCAAGATCAGCGCCATTCAAATTACCAAATGGGGATTGATCCTAGCCATGTTTGGAGCCTTCCTATTAGTGGGTGCCAGTTGGATTGGAAATATTTACCTCTTTATTTTATGTATTTTTATCGTCTTTTTTGGTTTGTATATTACACTTCCAATGGCGCTTAATTTAGCACTCGTTGGTTACGAAGACGTGATTGGGGTAGCTAGTGGTATCTTTAGTTTTGGGTACTATATTTGTATCAGTTTCTTCACCTATCTAATTAGTGCATTTCATACCGGATGGATTGGAATCTTACCCTTGTATATCCTAGCAATTACAGTCGTAATGTTACTTAGCTATGAGTTACGTTTTAAAAATAAATAATCCATAAAATCAAAAAGACGCTTCTAATTTTAATTTAGAAGCGTCTTTTTCGGTCATCTTATGCAGCTTGCATGGCACTGATCAATTCATCGATCACTTTTCTATATTCTAATTGCTTGGTGTTAAAGCGATTATCTGAAAGCTCAATCAGTTCTCTATTTAATTCATAAAAACGATTAATTAATGCTAGTTCTTGTTCAGATTTTAGATTAGGTCGGATTGCAATGCTTTCTTGATAAGCTTGCATTAAAAATACTCGACATTGACTTCCATCGTAAATAACTTTACTAGCATTTTGAAGCTGGGTGATTAAATATTTAAACATCGTATTTTTCCTTTATCAAATTAGATTAAAGTGGCCTTTTTTTCTTCTTTTAAAACATCATTCATGCGACCGGACTTGAAACCATCTACATCAAGAGTAACGTAGTTGAAGCCCAATCCTTTCATGAATTCTGACATTTCAGCCTTCTTAGCTAATAATTTGGCAAATTCTACTTCTGGAACTTCAACTCGTACTAAATCGCTGTGCACACGAACACGAACAACTGGGAAACCAGCGTTACGTAGCCATTTTTCTCCAGCAAATACGTTGTTTACTGCTTCTGCAGTAAGCTTTGTACCATATGGGAAACGTGAAGCAACACTACATGAAGCTACCTTGTTCCAGTTAGAAATTCCACGATCTTTAGCAAGTTCACGAATTTCACTCTTGTATAAGTCAGCATCTTGTAGTGAACTTACGATGCCTTCTTCTGTACGAGCCTTCATACCAGGACGGAAATCAGCGTTATCATCCATGATCATTCCGTCAAGCACGATATCAAAGCCTTTTTCTGCTGCTGCCTTTTTAATAGTTCTGTATAACAATTGCTTACTGTAATACCAGCTTTCTGGTGTGTTAGCTGCAATTCTTTCATCAGCTAATTCACTCATGCTAACTCCCATTGCGTTTGCACCAAGGTCCTTAGCCAATTCCAAAGCCTTATTGTATTCATCATCCAAGAACAATTCTGAGTTAACTACCATAGCTAACACATTGTCTTTTCCTAATTCGTCTACAGCCACTTTAAGTAAGTATGTACTATCAATTCCGCCTGAATAAGCGATTGCAACTCTTTGCTTTGATGCTAAATCCTTAATTAAATTATTTTCTTTTGCTTCTAAGTTAGTCATAATAATGTTTCTCCTTTAATTATCGATTTTTTTAGTAAATGTGTAAGTAAAATCTAACAAAAGCTGCTGCCAAAATTGAACCAACAAATGGTGCAGTTCCTGGAACAATTAGACCATATTGCCAATCATTATTAGCTTTATTTTTAATAGGAAGTAATTGGAATGCTAAGCGCGGTCCCAAGTCACGAGCTTGGTTCATCGCGAATCCTGTCGTACCTCCAAGTCCCATACCAATGGCCCATACTAAGAGTCCCACGGCTATTGGTGACATTGAATCGTAACCATGAACGATTGCTAGAATTGATGTTAGGAAAACGAATGTAGCGAATGTTTCAACAAAATAGTTACGTGGTAAATTACGTAAGTTAGGATTAGTTGAGAAAATATTTCTAATTGCGATCGGATCAATTGAACCTTCTGATTCTTTAAAGTGATCAGCATACATAATGTAAACGATCACTGCCCCAACTACACCACCCAATACTTCGGCGATTGTATAAGGAATAAAGTAACTCCAAGGAATCATACCTAAAATTGCTTGAGTAAGTGCCATAGCAGGGTTAATACATACGCCACCAAAAATAAATAACACAACTGAAATACCAAATGCCCAAGTTGTAATTGCAAATAAGTGACCTGAACCGGCATATTTGGTCTTCTTTAAAACTTCGTCACAATGAACTCCCACACCAAAAATTATCATAAGGGCTGTTCCCATAAATTCGGCTAATAGATGATTTACCATTAAATTAAACTCCTTTGTTATCTACTTAATATAAATTCTGTATTTTTTTATATGTTGCTTGTAATGACCAATCATTTTTAGTTGCTATTTTTTCGCAGTCATCAAATTCTGGTTTAAATTTTTCAATATCTTGATATTGATATTTTTTAATTCGTAAATTTTCATTTTCGAATTGAACTTCTTTAAATTCTCTTTTCATAATCCGACGTTGCATGCCCTGATAACGAAAACCTGCTGTATTGGTATGCTTGAAAATTAAATAACTGATTTCGTCAAAGGCTTCAGGTTTCACCAAAACATTTAGCAAAGTAGCTGGCCGATTTTTCTTCATCTGGATTGATGAACAAAAAACATCTAGAGCTCCATGTTCTAACAAGATATCCATAGCATATCCAATTTGCTCTGGAGTTTGATCGTCTAAATTAGCTTCAATTTTGATGATGTCGTCATGATTAGTTTTTACTTCCTGATTACTGTGTTCCACAGTTAGCAATGAACCCCGTAAGGCATTAAATTTTCCTGTTTCTCGTTTTCCAAAACCATAACCCACCTGACTAAAGTACATGTTTTCTGGGGCCGTAAATTCTGGGGCGATTTCTTTAAACAAAGCTAATCCCGTAGGAGTTACCAATTCCGTTTTAATATCAAAATCTTGAACGATTTTTAATGGATAATTTTTGCGTAATTGCATTACTGCTGGAACTGGAACTGGCATTTCTCCATGTGCAACGTGAATCGTGCCACTCCCTTCAGTAATCGGTGTCGAATAAACCTTATCGATTTTCAATTGCTCCCAAAAAATGAAGAAACTAATGATATCTACAATCGAGTCCACAGCTCCAATTTCATGAAAATGGATTTTATTAACATCCGCATTATGTACAGCCGCTTCCGCTTTAGCAATATCTTTGAAAACATTGCTGCTGTGCTTTTTGACTACGTCAGAAAGATCACTACTTTCAATCAAGCCCAGAATTTCAGTCAATCCACGACTTTCATGATGATGGTGATGATGACCGTGGTGTGAATGTTCATGGTGGTCAAAATCACCCTTTATTCCAGTATCTTTATGCTGGTGAGCAATTTGAACATCAAAATCCATCCCAAAAATACTACTTTTATTAGTTCTTTCAACTTGAATTGTATAGTCTTCAAGCGTAAATTTACTTAATTCTTCCTTTAATAAATCTAAATTACCCCCAAGATCCAAAAGAAGTCCATTAAGCATATCTCCACTTAGACCAGAGAATGGTTCTAAATATAAAGCTCGCATAAAAATTATTCTCCTTCTCTGATTTTATTGATAATGCTAGCGTTATAAGCTGCCCCAAAACCATTATCAATGTTGACAACACTTACCCCAGATGAACAACTATTCAACATGCTAAATAACGCCGTGATTCCGTCTAAGTTAGTTCCATAACCTACACTGGTGGGAACCGCAATTACCGGCTTGTCCACTAAGCCACCGACTACGCTGACTAAAGCACCTTCCATTCCAGCAATCACAATAACTACTGAAGCATTTTTGATGTCGTCTAAGTTAGCAAATAACCGATGAATTCCAGCGACACCAACGTCATAGATTCGCTTGACAGAATTGCCAAAAGTTTCAGCTGTGATAGCTGCCTCTTCGGCCACTCCAATATCAGAAGTACCCGCAGTTACAATAGCAATATATCCATCTGTTAATTTGCTAGATGGATTTAAAACAAAACACCGCGCGTCTTTATGATAGATTCCGTCAGGAAATTTCTGCTCTAAAACTACTGCTTTTTCAGCAGAAACTCGCGTCGATAGAATTGCCTTGCCTTCGGTTAAAAGATCTTCGGTTATCGCTACAATTTGCTCAACCGTTTTGCCTTCCCCGTAGATTACTTCTGGATAGCCGTTTCGGGCTTTACGTTGTGTATCCACTTTGGCAAAACCGAGTTCAGAAAACCCAGATAATTGCTTAGCTGCTTCTGATATTGGTAGTTCTTCGTTTTTAACGGATTGTAGTATTTTAGTTACATTCATCTTTGTTTAGCCTCTTAGTCTATTATTCAACGATTACCGATAATCCATCACGAATAACGGTTACTTTAGCTTCACTGCCTTCAATTTCAAAGGCTTTTTGCAATGCTTCATCAAATGTTGTTGCTAAATCCATGTGCATACTGCGGATTAATTCAGGATCTACCAAATCAGAAACATAAATAACATGATGATGAACCAAAATACGTGCTAAAATTTGTGAAGTCCATTGATCAGGAACAGTTTCTAATCTTGGTGTGTTAATTGCTTGATCTAAAAATTCTTTTGGATCGTCTACATCAGCTAAATTATGATAGAAACCTTCTCCACCATGTCCATCACTAGAGCCGGCAACCATAATGATTACGCCGCCTTCTTTATTAGTTGCTTCAGCAGCGGTCATTCCCTTTACGGCTTGATAGATATTTTGATCAAGGGGAAAACCACCATTGGTTGAAATAGCAATATCGCTAGGAACCTTCTTAACACTAGCTAATTCTTTAACAAAATCACAACCAACTTTATGAGCTGCTTCAACATCACCTGCAAATGAACCGATGATTTTCTTATCACCATCTAAAACAACGTTGACAATGAAAGCCAATTTTGCGGTGCGAGCTGCATAAACCATATCCTTATGAATTGGGTTATGCATTAAATTACCCGTACGGGCTTTATTAGAGTTAATAAATTCGCCAGAGTGGTTAGCCATAATTGTTTTATATGATGCAATACCAGGTAAAACAGCTTTTCTACCACCAGAGAAACCAGCAAAAAAGTGAGATTCAATAAATCCTTCTGCTAGTAACAAATCGGCTTCAGCAGCGACTTTATTGATAATACAATCTCCACCAGAAGGTAGTTGCCCAATTTTTACCATTGAATCATCGTCTGTTGAAAAATGCATTACGATTTCTTCGTTCTCTACAATTTCTGAACCATATTTATTAATAAGTTCTTCTTTAGTAGATGGACGATGAAAACCGGTTGCCACGAGGATACGAATTCTTGCATCTGGAGCTACCGAACGGATTCGACGTAAAATAATAGGTGTAATTATATGCGAAGGTACTGGTCGAGTATGATCAGAACTAATAAGAACAATGTTCTTCTTTCCCTTTGCAAGTTCTTCTAAGCTGGGACTTCCAATGGGATTGTCCATTGATTTTTCAACAGTTTCCTTTTCACTTAACGGATTCTGGAAACTTTCAGCTTTAGATTCTAATAATCCAGCAAAATTTTTGTCTGGAATATTAGCAGTAATATTTCTTTTATCGTACGGTAGGTCAATTTGTACCATAACTTAATACACACTCCCTTATTTTTGGCGCTAGACAATATATTAGGCTATGTAAAATCGACCGGGTATCACATTTGGGTATAACATTTGTTACACTTCTCACAATTTTTTCTTATGATAATAGATGTCTGTACATATTATTTACTTTTAGACATATGGAGAGTTAAAAAATGAACACTAGCTATTTAATTGACTTTTTAGAGAATAAACAGGTTTCTACAATTACCAAAACAAAACATTCCTATCTGACCTATCATGGTTTAGAAGAAGGTTATACATATGTCTTGAAAAAGGGAATTGTCAAAACCAGCATCATTTTAAAGAATGGTCGTGAATTTAATCTTTCTTACATAAATTCGACTGATATTGTTTCGCTTTTGAGAGATGAAATTTCTGCCTATACGGCTTCGCCTTTGAACGTGCGTATTGAATCTGACGAAGCTATTTTTTATCGCATCCCGCGTAAAACATTTTGGGATTATGTTAATCACGATACTCATTTACAAGATTACGTGCGTGACTACTATCGAATTAAATTAACCCAAAATATAAAATCGTTACAATGGATGACTATGAACGGTAAGAAAGGTGCCGTCTGCGCCTTTATCTATAAGTTAATTGATATTTTTGGTAGGCGTGGAGCGACTGGTATCTTGATTGATTTTCCCATTACTAACGAAGAAATCGCCAATTTCTGTGGGATTTCAACTAGAAACAGCGTTAATCGAATTATTCATGATTTAAAAGAACAACACGTAATTGATATCAAGAATCAGAAAATTTTTATTTATGATGAAAACTATTTACGTGAATTTACGATTTAAAAGTTAGGAGAAATATCGTTATGAAGAAGAAATTATTTTATGGAGCACTTCCGTATTACACAGCTAGCTTGGCTATCCATATTTTGGGCATTATCTTACTGTTAGTTGCTGCCCAAAAACATCCTAGTTTTCTGGGGTTAGGTGTGCTAGCTTACACCCTGGGGCTACGTCATGCCTTTGATGCCGATCATATAGCCGCGATAGATAATACCGTTCGTTTATTAATCCACCAAAAGAAGCAACCTTATGGAGTTGGATTTTTCTTCTCATTAGGCCACTCTACTGTTGTATTTCTAATGGCTTTAGTCGTTAGTATTTCTGCTAAATGGGCCCAAGTTAAGCTACCCATTCTAGAAGCCATTGGTGGAAAAATCGGTACGATTGTATCCGGTAGTTTTCTTATTTTAATCGCCTTTTTTAATTTAATGGTCTTAATCAAACTTTATAAATCACTGAGATTAGTAAAATCCGGTCTTGATGAACAAGAATTAAACGATTTACTGCTATCTAGAGGTTTTATTGCTAACTTAGTTTCTCCTTTATTCAAGAAAATCGTTCATGCTTGGCAGATGTATCCAATTGGATTCCTATTTGGTTTAGGCTTTGACACCGCCACTGAGATTGCCTTGATTGCGCTATCGGCAACGGCTGCTCAATCAAACGTATCGGTAGCCGGAATCATCGCCCTCCCAGTTTTATTTGCCGCTGGAATGAACGTGATGGATACAACCGATTCCGTGATGATGTCAGGTGCCTACACATGGGCATTTGATACTCCTAAGCGTAAGGCTTACTACAATTTAACCGTTACTTTTGTTTCAGTCATTGCAGCTTTCTTAATTGGTTTAGTCGAGTTAGGCAACGTCTTTGCTGACTTTACCCACGTTAATTCTAGTTTCATCACATGGATTCAATCGATTGATTTAAATTGGCTGGGCTATGGTCTGGTAATTGGGTTCATATTAATGTGGAGTTTGGCTTATCTTTTTTGGAAATTATTTATTCAGAAAAACGAACAGCACGCATAAAAAGAAACAGCATTTCAACTGTGAAATGCTGTTTCTTTTTGGACTAATTCGAGTGAATACAAAAAACACGTTCCTAATATCAGAACGTGTTACAAACTTTTTAAAACAAATTATTTTTTATTAAATCATGACTGTAATTGTTGCAGCAACTAAGATTAATACTAATCCACCAATGGTTACTGCCATTTCTTTTGGCGTCTTCTTTTGACCTAGGAACCAAATTCCAGTTAAGGTAGCTAGAACCACTGAAGTTTGTGAAAGAATAAATCCAGTGGCCAAGCCGTTCATGTTTGGTTGAGCTGAAATTAAATATGTGAGTGCAGCAAAAGCAAAGAAGAAACCAGACCAGATTTGGCGGTAAGATACTGCTTCAGTTAATGCTGATTTTTCACCTCGCATTGAGAGGAAGATTGCATATACTACACCAACGATTACCATACCAATTGCTTGAGGTAAGAATGCATGCATTCCATCGACTGATGTAGCTTGAGGAGCGGCAGAATATGCCCAATAACCAATTTCACCTACAGCCAACCAAGCGACTGCTTTAGTAATCAATTGGGTATTTTCTTTAGACTTATGTTCTGACCAGACCGTGAGTGAAGCACCAATAATAATCAAGACTAGCGCAACTGCACCAATAATTTTAGCCGTAACTCCAGGCCAATTTCCTAGAGCAATCACACCCCATAATGAAGCACCTAACAGTTGGAAAGCGGTAGTAATAGGCATGGCCCGTGAAGATCCAATCATTGCAAAGCACTTAAATGTAATAATTTGAGCGCTGGCCCAACCAATCCCTGAAATAACGGTAAAAACCAAGTCCATTCCAGTTGGTAAAGCTAATCCTTTGATTAGAGCAAAAACAAAAGCAAAGATAAATGTTCCAAAAGCTGTACCTACAATCTGATTTACCGGACGTCCACCGAATTTAGATGCAATTGTTGGAAATAATCCCCAACCTAATAGTGGTCCAAGTCCGATTAATAACGCTGTCGTGTTCATGTAATTCCTCCTTAATTAATTGACGAAATTGCTAAATTTAAAATACAACGCCACTTTCTAAAATAATATTAGAATAAGGAGTCATTTCACCAGTACGAACAAATGCGTGGCAATTATTCAAATCTTGTTTCATATCTGAATGTGGCATAAAAGTAATTGGTGTTTCAGGCATTAAAGCTTTAATATTTTCTAGCATCTTAGGATTTTCGGTCTTAATTTCTTCTGCTAGATAAATTCTTTGAACTTCAAGTTCTTCTAAAACGTTAGTTAAAACTTGCATGAAACTAGGAATTCCATTATCTACTGCCAAATCAATCTTTTCTATGCCCATTGGAACAGGCATTCCAGCATCACCGATACTTAATTTATCAAAGTGACCCATTTGAGCAATTACCCGTGACATATCTGAATTAATCATTTTAGTTTTCTTCATTGTTATTTCCTCCTATTTTTCCAATTCTTTTTTGTAAGGGATTGATGGTTGTGCACCAAAGCGTTGTACAGTTAGGGATGAAGCTTTATTACCATATAAGATGGCATCTTCTAAGTTACTAAAGTCTTTATTCAAAACGGTGCTCATTGCTCCAATGAATGTATCTCCAGCAGAAGTTGTATCAACAGCCTTTACCTTAAATGCGGGGATAATTCCACTTTTACCATTAACATCGTAGAAGGTTCCTTTGCTACCAATGGTAATCAAAACTGCTTCAATTCCTTCATCATGTAATGCTTTAGAAGCTTTCTTCATACTTGCTTCATCTGTTACTTCGATTCCGGTTAAAATTTCAGTTTCAGTTTCATTAGGAATGATCATATCCGTTACTGCTAATAAATCACTAGGAACCTTTTCAACCGCTGGAGCGGGATTCAAGATTGTTTTAACGCCTGCTTCACGAGCAATCTTAAAGGCTTCCGTAACTGAATCTAAAGAACTTTCAAATTGAGCAATAATGAAATCACTATTTTTGATTAAATCAGCTTTAGACTGGACATATTCTGGAGTAAATGCAGTATTAGCACCCGCATGAATCATGATTTGATTTTCACCAGCGTCATCTACTACTATGTATGCTTGTCCTGTAGATTGGTTATCTAAAGTTTCAATTCCGCTCATATCAATATTTTCATGTTCCAATAATTCTAACATTGCACGGCCAGCATCGTCATTACCAACTGCACCAATAAAGTTTGTCTTAGCTTCAGAACGCTTAGCAGCTACAGCTTGGTTAGCTCCCTTTCCGCCACCAGCTGAAAAAATTTCTTTCGTATGCATGGTTTCACCTGGTTTTGGCATTTGTTTTACTCGGATAGTACGGTCTAAGTTAATGCTCCCAATAATTGTTACAGTGTTCATGATGGATTCCTCCGTTTTCGATTATCTTTTTACTTGTTTAAAACGTTTTATGAAAACGTTTTAATAGCATATCAAAAATATAGCACATTGATTCTATTAAATCAAATGTGCTGTGGAAAATCTTTTCACTAAGTGAACGGGTAAAGTCTTCTCTTCCCAGTTCTTATCGGGAGTTTCAATTCTTTCAAGTAGCATGTTAGCTGTTGTCTGACCTAACTCAAAAATAGGTTGTGCAATAGTGGTCAGTTTAGGAACCATATATTCACACATATCAATATTATCGTAGCCAATCACACTATAATCTTCAGGAATCTGCTTGCCAGCTTCGGCTAATCCCAAATAAATTCCTAAGGCAATTTCGTCATTGACCGCAAATATTCCGGTAACATCCGTTGCTAAAATTTTAGCAACGGCTTCCCGACCACCAATTTTTGATAGCTGGGCATCGATAATTTCAATTTGTTTTTCTTCATATACAGAACGTACTCCAGCTAAACGACCACAAACATTTTCAGGTGCATTAGTTGGCATGACTATGGCAATTTTTTGATGCCCTAAATCTTTCAAATGTTGAGCGGCTTGAGCCCCACCCGAAAAATCATCAGTTAAAACGGCGTCACTAATTCCATCAGCCTTTTTCTGATCAAGAACAATAAATGGATGATTTTTAGCTTTTAAGGTGGCATTAATAGATTCATTTGAAATTACTGAACTAGCAATAATAAACCCATCAACCCCACGCCGACTCAATTCAGCTAAGTAAGCATCTTCTTTTTCCTGGTCAAGATCTGCGTTACAAAGCATAGTTATAAATCCCTTTTGATAAAAAATATTTTCAATTCCACGAACTAATTCACTAAAAAACGGATTGGTAATATCGGGTACTAAAACACCAATCGTTTTACTTTTTTTCATAATCATTCGACGAGCAAAGTAATCGGGTTCATAATTTAAATCTTTTTTTGCCTGAATTACCTTTTTTACCGTAAGTGAACTAAACCGAGTTTCATTTCCATTTAAGATTTGCGAAACCGTCGAGATTGAAACTCCTGATTGTCTAGCAACATCTTTAATCGTTATCTTTTTTGTTTCCATTTTTTCACACCAATACCTAGACAGTTATTTTTTATATTTTTAGTTTACACCATAAGATAAAAAAATACCCATTTCGTTTAGAAATGAGTATCTTTGAAACAAATTTTGAAGTTCAATTTAAGTTAATTAAACGCTTATATATCAGGTCTTATTTGATTAAACCTAGCGTTTGAAGGATTAAATATATATTTAACAAAATCAAGACAATTGTTGCAGTCCAAGCACACCATTTTACCCATGCTCGATTAGCAAATTCACCCATCAACTTTTTACTGCTTGTATATATAACCAGAGGAATTACCGCAAACGGTAAAGCCACACTTAAGAATACTTGCGAGAACGTTAGTAAGTTTTCAATTTTAGCTTCATCACCGTGGTAATAAATGGCAAAAATCAAAACTGGTGCCACAGAAAGAACTCGAGTCACCAAACGTTGTACCCACAATGGGACACGTAGTCGAATGAATCCTTCCATGATAATCTGACCAGATAATGTTCCGGTAATTGTTGAGCTTTGTCCAGAAGCAAGTAAGGCTACAGCAAATAGCATACTAAGTACTGGGCTAGCAATGGCCCCAACAATTTGGTTATTACTTAAAGCATTAAACAAATCAACGAAACGTCCTAGTGAACTATCCGTTCCATAGAATAAGGCCGCTCCCAAAATCAATAGTAAACTATTAACAATGAAAGCTAAGAATAGTTGCATATTAGAGTCAATCGTTGAAAAACGAATTGCTTGAGCGACATTTTCCCGATCTTTTCGGTCCACTTCACGAGTTTGTGAAATTGAAGAACCCAGATACAAATCATGGGGCATAACTGTCGCACCGACAATTCCTAGTGATAGATACAACATTGAGTTATTACCTAAAATCTCAACTGAAGGTACATACCCTTTGATAATCCCTGAAATACTTGGATCAGAAAGCAGCACTTCGTACGCAAAAACAATTAAAATAACAGCAACTAAGGTTGCAACAATTGCTTCGATTTTTCTAAAACCGAGCTTCATTAATAGCAGCAATATCAAAACATCTGCCGCTGTAATCAAAATACCAATAATCAATGGAATATGGAATAACAGCTCCAATGCAATTCCAGATCCAATAATTTCGGCAATATCTGTAGCCATAATCGCTAATTCAGCGACAATCCACAGCAAGAATCCAACTCTTTTACTCGTTCGTTCCCGCGTTAACTGCGCTAAATCTTTTCCAGTTACAATTCCTAGTCTCGCTGACATTGCCTGTAAAAGCATCGCGATTAAACTAGAAAGTAAAATAACTGAAAGGAGCGTATATCTAAATTGCGCCCCACCCGCAATTGACGTAATCCAGTTACCTGGATCCATATAACCAACCGCAATTAAAAATCCGGGTCCGGAGTACGCCATCAGCGTCTTCCAAAAGCCTGCATTCTTAGGTACCTTGATACTACCATTAATCTCGTCCAGGCTCTTACTATCTACTTCATCAAGTTTTTCTGACATATTGAGTCCCTCTTTTCTATTGGTTTAGAAATTCGGTAACTTGAAATAAACTCTCCACCATAAAATTGATCCATTTTTATAAGAAAGCAAAAAAATGGATCAATCCACCAATGAATTGTTAGTTTTTATTTTTCTAACGGAGCGCTCTTTTCAAAAACCATAACTACTATACCATATTAATTAATAAGAGTGGCAACTAAGATTCGGTTTTAAGGCTAATTATTTCACTATTTCCTTATACTGAATTGTCTTCATAGATAAAATAATTTATACACATCAACCTTGTATCCCCTACCTGAATTTTTTAGTTTATGTTAGTCTGGAAAAATCCAAAAATTTGAACCAAGATTGTTGCAATGTGGATTTATCATGCTTCGCAACTCTAGGTTTTGTCACCTATAATTTGTTTTCATCTCCCTAACACATAAAAAACATACAGAGCATTAACCGCCCCTACAACCCACCAGTCGAACGTAAAAACATCGGGTAGGAAAGATACCACCCACCAACTCAAACCGCTTGTAATCAGCGCAAATAAGATAATCCGCTGAATTTTATCCCTTCGTTTCATTTTTTCACCACGCTTAATTCTATTATTAATCTACTTCTATTCCTCTTATTATACTTAAAGTACTAAAAAAGCTGAAAATCACAATTCACTTGTCATTTTCAGCTTACTCTTAAACATTAATTTTATTTACTTTTTGTAAACCATCTTTGGTGACTTTAAATAACCCCGTTTTATAATCCTGATGGTACGTTTTTTCCAGCATGGTCGTAAATGTTCGATGCCATTCAGGTAACACCACATAATCATACTGTTTAATGGTGTTTTTGAACTCCGCTTGAGACATCATGAAGTTTTCCTGTCCAACAACTTGATCGGAAAAGAAATAATAGCGTCCCACATAACCCGCGTAATAATTATTTACATCATTAAAATGTGGGTCAACTAATAAAATTTTCTGATGGTTGTACTGGGTACTCTGCTGAGCTATTTGTTTTAATTGTACCGGTAATTGTTCTTTACCTAAGGTGTTATTATACTTAACTCCGTTAATTTCAGAGAACATCAAAATGGAGGCAAACAACATTAAAACCAATGATGACAACTGATAAACATTTTTGGTAATAACATTCCTGAAAGATCGGATCCCTCGTTTACTAACATCTTCTTCAAAACTAGCTCGGTCCATCGCTACAACCAGCACCATGGTCGCTAATAGCAGGTTTAGAATCACCATACTTGAAAGATAGCGTTCAGATCCATCTAACAGGATTGCTTCTGCATAGGGCATTGAAACAATATACATCGCAAATACACTGATGTAATAGGCGATAAAACTGATATCACTAGCTATTAAACTTTTTAGCAGGTTATTCTTTTTACGTAAAAACCAGCGAATAATAATCCAAGCTCCGAGTAGACCGACGTTAATAAGTAATACTCCACGCGTCGATAGCGAGTTAAAACTCAAAATCTGATGTAAAAATTTACTTCCAATTTTAGCAATTACGGCTGAACTTTCATGGGCTAACTGACTCTTGTACGCATCTGTACTAATTTGATGTTTTGACACAGCGCTGAAAGTTGCATGCACATGCTGATTCCACCAGAAGAATGGTAAATAGCCTAGTCCCATTGTCACAACGGTTTTGCTGATGCCTTTACCCAGACGTTTCCAGCGTTGACCTTGTCCATTGGTAACTAAAGAATACAACAAATAACAGCCTAGCATCACTACATACATCGTTCCAGAATTCTTAATCAGTAAAAGTTCCGCACTAAATAAAGACGCTGTAGCACACTGCAACCAAGGCGAGCGACGGTAAGCATAAACTCCCGCAAATCCTGCGGCGGCGACTACCGGAAGGACAAAATCAACTAATAAATTATTCATTCGAATTGAAATATTAAAAATATTAATAATTGAAACAGTAAAACAGATTACAAATGAGTTGGTTGAACGGGTCCGATCGCGTAAAACCGCAAATATCCCGTAGATACTGGCCCAAATCAATAAAAACTGTCCTAGTAACATGGCACCATCGCTAAAGCCTACCCATGATACAAACTGGGTAATGAATAAAGCCGTTGCTGGTGGATAAGAAGTAAATGAAATAATGGTATCTGCCGCAACTGGCAGATGACCTTGAAATAGGAGGTATTTTACGATTAATGCCCAATGTGAATAATTATCATAGTGGATCAACGGGCTGGCAAATAGGATGCGTCCCATAATAATTCCGATAGCAATCATCCAAACGTCAAAATAATGGATACCCTCAAAGGGCAGCTTTCCCACTCGGAAAATAATTGTTCCAATTCGAACTACTACAAAAATGCAGCCTAAAATAACGACTGCTTTTAGTCCAAATTTTAACCAATTTAGCATCGCCAAAACATACAATAGCAACGTTTGAATTACCATCGATGTAATCCAGGACATGTATTTATTCACACCTGCCATGCGAACCATCCCAGTATATCCAATTTGGGCCATGATAAAGACGATTAATCCCGATATTGACATAAAATACACCTACAATTTCTTAAACTAATTACCGTTGTCTCATAAATTGAGTAGCATTTCTTTCTAATTCTTTCATTCTTAGAATAACATTTAAATGAAGTTCATCAAAAGGCGTCATCCAGTGGTCTTGCTCTTTTGATAAGAATTGATTCTCCCCATCGTAAATTAACTGAAGATAATGATCTTGATCTTCTTTCTTATCAATTTTGACTACCACCCCATGCCAAATCGGTTCCGTATCTACCGCTCGAGCAACAGTACATTTAAACTTAATCGGAAAGTTTTCGTGATAAATAATTCCTTCGACTTGATCGTTCATTTTTAGGCGTAAGTCCTTATTAACAAATTCAAATGAAAAACCACCATCTGAAACATCACGGGTTTTAAACTTAGCCCATTCGCCATTTACCATAATTTTACCTTTAGCATGCCGAACAAACCGTTCACTCTTACGATTGATATCACGTTTCATGGAAATAAATAAACAGAAGCTTAGGTTAATAAAGTGCATTACTAACCAGAAAGTGATAACACTTCCGACAATGATTTCTGATCCCCATTTTCCATAATTGAACTTCACAATCGCTAATAAGGTTAAAGCCCACATAACAAAATATGGAATAATGTAGAGTTTATCCACAATCGAAAATTTAACATTTTTATCTGTTACCTTAAATTTCTTAGCTTTGATCCCAATTGATTCCAAAATAACTGGAATAAACAAATATGGAGCAAAGAAAGTTTCCTGGATTTCCCCCCAGCGTTCGTTTCTGATATTGCTGGAAGTATCTCCCAAAACAAAATGCAATAAGAAGTATCCTGGGGCCCAAACAATCATTAAAATCCAGAAATTAGCATTAACAACTTGAACTTTGAATAACGCATACAATAACGGAGCTGCAATATAAATTAACCGTCTAGAAAATGACCACCAATAAAGCCATGTATTAATCAAAATAATTCGATTAAGTAAGGTAATCTTCGGATTAGTAAAGATATGCATGTTTCTGCAACTCTGAATAACTCCTCGAGCCCAGCGAGTTCTTTGCTTAATAACACTCTTAATATCAACTGGTGTGATTCCACTTGAAACGGGTTCACGAGTAGCAATACTAATGTAACCTTCACTGTTAATCTTTGTTCCTAACTCAAAATCTTCTGTAATCGTATCCGTTGGAAATCCTCCAACTTTATCAACAATTTCTCGCAAAAAAACTGCGTTTGATCCCGTAAACAAGGCATGTCCGTTAGAACCATTTAACACATTGACATCCCGCGAAAAGAAGTCCTGTTCATTTACTACAGCATCTTGCAAAAAGAGATTAAATTGAAAAATATCCGCATTATAAAAACTTTGAGGAGTCTGAACAAATCCGATTGGCTTAGTATGGTCTGGATCCTCTTCCAATTCCGCAAAATTTTCTGTGAAAAATGGGACACTACTAGTTAAAAAATTAGAAAAAGGCATCATATCTGCATCAAAAATAGCAAATAGAGGTGCATCTAACTGTTCCAGCGCATTATTAATATTCCCCGCTTTAGCATGCTTATTTTTTTCCATCGTCACATAGTTAACCTGATATTCTTTAGCTAGTTCCCGTACTTCTGGACGATTTCCGTCATCTGCAATTACGATGTTAACTTTACTTTTATCAGGATAATCCATAAAAGTTGCTGCATTGACTGTTTTTCTTAGCAACGAAACTTCTTCGTTATGCGTAACAATAATTACGTCAATTTTAGGAATCGGCTGTTGCAAATCAAACTTAGGAATTTCTAGTTTTTGGGTCTTATCTGCTCGAATTAATCTAAAAATAATCAATACATAGGCAGTAAAACTAGAGAAGATTTCACTCCCTACCAGCAATAAAGCAAAAATCAAAGTAAATATGTGTGCGTGCCATGGAATGGTAAAAAACACACGCCAAAACAGGTAAATTACTGATAGAACAATTGCTAAAATATAACTAACTTTCTTGATTTTTGGCATAATTCACCTCAGTATCTTTTTTAAAAATAAAGTCTTTTTGAATTTGGTAACTAATGATAAATAATGTGAAGTCAACCAACATTTTGGCCAACATGGGGGCAATGCTATTTCCATTATGTGGTAACCAATTGGTAACTAAGTCCGTTAGATAACCTGAAAGAATCATCTGCACTATAAATAAAGCCCCGTATTTAATGAAAGTTTGCCGCCCACCTCCATTAAAAACAACGCGATGATTCAGCGTATAATTAACTACCGCTGAAAGTGCTCTAGAAATAACTGTTGCTAGGATAATACTATCTAACACATGGTTTCCCATTAGTAGGATAATTCCTTCAAAAAGCGCAATATCAACAATAAAAGAAATAATTCCGCTCCCTGCAAATTTAAAGAAACGGGCATAGATTGCAAGCGAGTCTCGAACCACTCGAAAATGAGATGACTTATTACCATCCAAATAAATGGTTGGAATGGATTGCTCAATCACTTTTACATCGTATTTACGCGCCTGAAGCAACATATCAAATTCGAACTCAAAACGGTCTCCAGGAAATTCAATTAACTGATCTACATATTGGTGAGGAATAATTCTTAGACCTGTTTGTGTATCTGAGATATTCTGGTGAGTTAACAACTTCACTAATTTACTTGTTAAGACATTTCCGAATTGACTTCGTGCGGGAATTTCGTTAGTAAATTTGCGAACTCCAATAATCAAGTCTGTGGGATTTTCTTCGAACTTCTCCATACATGAGCTTAAAGCTCCCACGGTATGTTGTCCGTCTGAATCCATTGTCGCAATCCCTTCGATTTCTGGAAAATAGTTGCGGATATAACGGAAACCATTTTTCAACGCCGCGCCTTTTCCTTCATTATGTTGATGATGTAAAACATGAATTCGCTGATCTCCAATTTCCTCAAGTTCTTTAAAAACAGCTTGGTTCGTGACCGCACTGCCATCATCAACCAATACTAGCGCATCAAAATTAATCACATTATTTAATAATTCATGGACCAATTTAATTAACTTTTGGTCCGGATTTAAAGCTGGAATCAAAATTCCATATTTTTTCATAATTTCACCTATTATTTAAACTTAAAATAAAAATTTTCCACCCTATATCATGATACACTCTATACACCTTAAAGAAGTGCATTAACATTCAAATGTAATAAAAGTGTAAAATAAATCGTTTTACCAGTATAAAACACAATCCGTTTGTACATTATCTTTCACCCTAGTAATAATTCACGCTGTAAATAACCAGCGAAAACCCATTATACTTAACTTGTTTGACTAATGCAATAAACTTTGAGACGTAAAAAAGTTTTTTATTGAAATTAATTTTAAACAAAACATATCTAAACTAGAAAAATACTCTCAATGTCTAAGTTATGGTATCATCGTAAATGTAAGCGTATTAACAAACAAAAACGGCGGTGACTTAAACAGTGGATTTAACAATTGTACGACATAGTATTAGTAGCGATAACGGTCGCGGATTAATTTCGGGGGCTGGTTCTGATGTTGATCTTTCAGAAGCTGGAATCGAGTTAGCCCAAGAGGCTCAACGTGCTTTTGACTGGAATCAATTTGATCAAGTTTTCTCTAGTCCCATGCGTCGGGCTAAACAAACGGCCGAATTACTCTTAGGTGACCAAGCTTCAGCGATTAATTTTGATGAACGTTTAACTGAAATGAATTTTGGAGACTGGGATGGAACTGCCGAAGACGCAATTTTTGAACAATATCCTGAAATTTTCAATCAAATGGGAATGTTTAATGAGAAGTATTCCGATTATGCACCCAATTCAGAAAGTTACGATGAGCTGGTTAACCGCGTAACAGGCTTTTTAGATGAATTGAAGCAAAAATATCCGACTGCATCAATCCTACTCATTTGTCACGGAATGACTACGCGAGCCCTCTTTGCTGCCTTACTCCACGTCAGTCCTGCCCAATTTGGTAAGATTGGCAACGTTACTCTAAATCAAATTCATCTAGATGAAACTAATCATTTTGAACCCCGCATTGATCTTTACAATCAAAAATTAAATTAAAAAACGGATTGAAGCCTCCAACATCATGAAGGTTTCAATCCATTTTTTATTTACACACTAGCTTTCGAATTTAGATATTTCTTTTCTGCTTCCTTTCGGGCCTGAACAGCGTCTTCAAAGTCAGCAAAACTTGAATTTAAAACTAAACTACCCTTAACCATCATCCTAGCTAACCATCTTTGAGCGTGGTTATCGAATGACACACCGATTACCCCGCTGGTATTTCTAGCCCCAATTTTAATGGACTGAATGGGATTTCCATTAACATCTTTTAACGCATCAATATTTCCCATCCTAGCTAAAGTCGCTTGATTAGCTCGGATTTGATAGGCTGCTTTTTCTTTTCGTAAGCATCCACAACTACGTACGCTACCACGACGTAGGCGATAACCATCCGCTTCAATAATGTTTCCACATGTACACTCACAAACCCAAAAGGTGTTACCTGCGGCACTCTTCTTTGATGCAACTCGCAAAACTTTTAATCTACTAAATTGTTGCCCAGTTAGATCATATCTAACCCGTGAGCAACTACCGCAGCTTTTAGTGCTACCTACCTTCAAATGCTGTAACTCCACATCTGTTTCATTACCACAATCACATACGCAATGCCAGATTGTATTACCATTTTTAGCTTTGCCAGAAGGATACTTGGCAACTAACTTACCAAATCTTTTATTAGTTATATCAATCCGAATTTTCATGACCAACCTCCTCATCAGGGTGTGCATTATTTAAGCCAAAATACACATGAAGTTGTATTTTGAAGGTACACCCTAAAAAAACAATTAATTACCTTATATTTTTAAATATATCACTAGAATAGTTCAGCGCCTAAACTAAGTATAGCTCAAAATGCTTATCGTTAAAATAACTTTTTGACCAGCATTTAACATTTCGACGATTTCAAAATACGTTTTTCGGCGTGCTTGATTTTTAACATCTGGTCCAAAAAGAATTGGACGTCCTTTATAAACCCCCCGCTTTTTAGCCAATTCGATTCCCTGACGTTGTCGAATCCGAATTCGCTTTCTTTCCGACTCTGCCTGGAATTTCTTTGTCTCGATAAAAATATTTCTCAAGAAATTACGCATGTTTGCATCATCAATATCATCAAAAGTGGGCAAATCCAAAATAACTAATTTGGCCCCCTTTAAATAAACTTCCATAAAAATGTGAGTAAGATATTCATTGTTTCTTCCTAAACGTTCCATCTCGATAACGTAGAGTTCGTCGCCCGGTTTAAGGCGTTTTAAAACCTTCATCAATTCCGGACGTTCATTGATTGCTCCAGATATTTTTTCCTCGTAAATACGATCCATTCCAACTTCTTTTAAACGTTGTAGTTGACGTGCCAAGTTTTGGTCCTGCGAACTTACCCGAGCATAACCATATTTCATAAATAAAACCTCCTAGATTTTAGACATCTAAATGTCTGTTTTTTAGGGTGTACCCTAAAAAAGCATTGCATTATATATGATATTGCCTAAGCGGTATAATTTTTAGCGTTAATTAGTTTTATTTGTTTCTATTAATGAAAGAAACCTTTATTTTATTATAAAAATCTCTCAGAATGAAGTGATTTAGACTATCTACATCCTGATTCAATAAAAATAGGGTTACGACATATTTAAATACGTCGTAACCCTATTTATTTTGTAAATTTGTTAATTAAAGTTCCGTTAGTGCGTCGTCAATATTTTGGTCACCATCACTCATCCGGATAACTTTTTTGATTGTATTATCATGTTTAAGTAAGGCTGCCAAAACCTGAGCAACGTTTGAAATAGCATTTTGCTTGCCACTACCATTGATGGATACTTTTCCGGTACCTTCTTCTTCGGTAAGACTAGCAGGTTGTAAGATAGTGTAATCTAATTTGGTATTAGAAATTAAATAATTATCGGCAAAGAATTTAGCGATATTATAATCAGTTAAATCTGCTAATCCTTCCCGATGCCATTCCTGGGGTTCTAATGAAAACATTGAGCTGAGCATGATAAATCGTTTAATTCCATTTTTTTCTGCAGCTTGCATAACTTTTACTGCTCCAAAGGCATCTGTCTGCAAAAGATCCTTCCCCCGGGAACCCGCTACGAAATAAACTGCATCCACATCCTTAATGCTTTGGGTCATTTCATCTACATCATCATGTAAATCAAAATGCACTGGAGTAACATGTTCTAACTCAATTACCCGTTCAATCTTTCTGGCCCCAGCTACTACTTCATGACCATCGCTAACTAAATCCTTAATTAGATGCTCTGCAACTCGACCAGTTGAACCAACTACAAAAATTTTCATATTCCGCCTCCATTATTAACTTAATCTACTGCCATTATACAAAAGATACGAATAATGCGTTGGAGAGACGACTTATCTTCTCAAGCTTTATCAACTGGATTGAGCAAAACATCATTTGATTTAATTTCTATTGAGCTTGCAACGTAAAATGCTCACCAGTCGCATTCAATTTGCTTTCAACTAGTTCTTTTAATTTTTCAATGGCTGATTTCGCACGTTGAGCTTGATCGGCATTAATTGCTTCAATCACCATGACAGCATCAGTTGTATCTTCAGTTAACATCGTTCTCTGGGCTTCACGCCAATTAAAACAACGACAAATCGCACCAGTTGCGTCATAATAAATTACTTCCCCAGGTAAAGCTGGTTCATCTTCATCTGAGCCTAAAGGACGAAAACTTTCTCCTCCCTTTGCCACTCCTAGATGCATGGTTCCATCCATTTTTTGTAAGTCTTCTCCGCCACAAGGAACCCCGTATTCCAATGAAATACTATTATAGATGTCTACCAATGGATTAATCGGACTTAATGATTTCCCTTGAGACACGCGTTTCAAAAGGGCTTCAATTGAAGCCCGCGCCCCTTTTTTCTTTTTAAATTTAGTAAAAGCAGTTCGCCACTCACTAACGACTGGGTTATCTCGAAAAACATCATTAGCAATATACTTTTGTGATTTTTCTATTGCACGATCTAATAATTCCTGATAATATTCATCAGCTTTAGATTGGTTATTAATCCCTTTAACCACCAAAACTTCAAAACGCGCCTCTGGAAACATTTGCCAAATTTCTTCATCGATTTTCAATGCTTGCATCATTAATTCCTCCTTTATGGGTTATCCTTGCTTATTATATATTAAAATAGGTGCAAATGCAACAAAAATATTAGCAAACAAAAAAGTCCCAATTCAAACCGAATTGAGACTTCTTGAACTTAACTAAAATTAGTTAAGCTTTGTTTTGCTTTGTACTTCAAGCTTTTCGTTGAAGTCATAGACAACTGGTTCACCAGTAGCCATTTCAAGATTAATAATATCTTCATCAGAGATATTTTCGATGTACTTGCTCAATGCACGTAGTGAGTTACCATGTGCAGCAATAATAACGTTCTTGCCATCGATTAACTTAGGAGCAATTTCGTCTTCCCAGAAAGGAATAACACGTTCAAGAGTAACCTTAAGGTTTTCACCACCAGGAATGATACGTGGGTCTAAGTTAGCGTAACGACGATCGTTTGCTGCTGAACCTTCATCATCTGCATCCAATAGTGGAGGGAGAACGTCGTATGAACGACGCCATGTGTGAACTTGGTCATCGCCCCATTTTTCAGCTGCTTCAGCCTTGTTTTGGCCTTGAAGAGCACCATAATGACGTTCGTTTAAGCGCCATGTCTTTGTTTCAGGAATCCATAGTTGGTCTGAACCTTCCAAAGCATAGTGCAAAGTCTTGATGGCACGAGTTAATACTGATGTGTAAGCTTGATCGAATTCGATACCAGCTTCCTTGATTAACTTACCAGCGTTTTGTGCTTGTTTAACACCTTCGTCACTAAGATCTACATCAACCCAACCAGTAAATTGGTTTGATAAGTTCCATTGACTTTGTCCATGACGGATCAAAACTAATTTTGCCATATCGTTTAAATACCTCTTTCTTGAATTAAATTTCTAACATTATAATTTTACAATTTTTGAGCAATTAGTACAAACTGAAAATGAAGAAGTTTCCACAAAAAGCCGATTAACTAGCTAAAAACTATTCTTCAATGGTATCACTTATAGGAATATCTTCATTTTCGGTTGACCTTGATTTTGTCTTAGAGGATTCAGCTTTAGACGAACTACCGGTCTGTTCATTTTTTTTAGTAGAACTGTTCTCCGTTGCACTACTGCTGGATGACTCTTTTGCATTAGACTTAGCTGTTTTTTTAGTAACGCTTTTACTACTATTATTCTTGCTAGGAACCGTTTTATCTGGCACAGCTGTAGATGACGGAATTGGCCCGCCATAACGTGGTAGACCCTGTTGGCTCGATCCCGATTCCATACTATTCTCGTTATTATCCGGCGTCGTATCCGTATTAAATGAATTTTGATCCGCTACAATTCCAGCGTTATTAAAACGCTGAAGCACTAGGGCTTGATCATAAATCGTCTTGTAATACTCTTTTGAAAATTCTTTATCGCTTAAGAGCCCATCAATGATTGCATTAGATCCGTAAAAATCCCAAGCTTCATTTTTTTGCTTAGCTGCCGTTAATTTTTTATTAAATTTTTTAACATTCTGCTTAATTTTATCAATTAATTTAACTTTAGTTTCGCTCCGCTGCTTTAAAGTGGCCGAAGCCTTTTTATAGGTGAGCACAGTTTGATAATCCCCACGCGCACTAGTAAATTCATTACTCTTAAATTCAGAACTTGCTCGCATGTACATTTTCGTTTGTGCCAGTAAATTAGCAGCTTGTTGGTCATCTTTCCTAATGGTTATGGCTCGTGAAAAATAGTTTTTAGCTGCAGTGTAATTGGTCTGATCAATTGCTGTTTTTCCATTCGTGATATTGCGCTCATACTGTACTTGTTCTTCGTGATAATGAGCGACTGCATATCCGCCAACAACACCGGCGACCAGAAAAATTAACACTGCCCAAATCCATTTTTTCATTGCCTAACCTCCTTTGCATATCTGATTTATTATACCACGTAAATAGCATTTAACTTACTGCTTAGTCTTGAATATAATGCTTCACATTTGAAAAAAATGTCAACAAAGTTTATAACAGTAATATAACTCTTTTATTTTAGAAAGGATCTGACACAATGCTTGAGAAACAATTTTACAAATCGTTTTTAAAGCGGACATTTAACATTCCAGTACGCGTCAATTACTGGGATGGAAGTTCTGCAGTATATGGAACGGGGGATCCTCAAGTCACCATAACCTTTAATAAGGCCATCCCAGTTAAAGCTATTCTAAAGAATGCTTCGATTGCACTAGGTGAGGCCTACATGGACGGTACCATCACCGTCGAAGGTAGTTTACAACAACTAATCACATCGGCATATGAAAATGCCGATAGTTTCTTCCATAATAAGAAATTTATTCATTTTCTCCCTAAACAAGGACATAATGAAAAAGAAAGTATGGAGGACGTCCAAAATCATTATGATATTGGTAACGACTTCTACCGTCTTTGGCTTGACCCTACCCTGACTTATTCGTGTGCTTATTTTGAAAGTGATCAAGATACCCTTGAACAAGCTCAAATGAACAAGGTTCGTCACATTATTCGTAAACTTCATCCCCAACGTGGTAAAACCTTGCTTGATATTGGTTGTGGCTGGGGAACTTTAATGCTCACAGCTGCTAAAGAGTTTGATCTTAAGGTAGTTGGAGTAACATTAAGCAAAGAACAGTACAATCTAGTTAATCAACGTATCAAGGACGAAGGGCTCGAAGGAGTAGCTGAAGTTCGTCTTCAAGATTATCGTGAACTGGGTGATGCTAAATTTGATTACATCACTAGTGTAGGTATGTTTGAACATGTTGGTAAAGAAAATCTCGGAATTTACTTTGAAAATGTAGCAAAATACCTTAAAAACGATGGAGTAGCTTTAATTCACGGCATTACTCGTCAACAAGGGGGCGCCAACAATGGTTGGTTAAACAAATGGATTTTCCCTGGTGGATATGTCCCCGGACTAGTTGAAAATATCGATCATATCATTAATAGTGGTCTTCAAATTGACGATATGGAACCACTACGTCGTCATTACCAACGGACAACTGAGATATGGGACGTGAACTTCAATAAGCATCGTGCTGAAGTTCAAGAAATGTTTGATGAACGGTTTGTGCGCATGTGGGATTTATATCTCCAAGCATGTTCAGCATCATTTGAATCAGGTAATATTGATGTCATTCAATATCTCCTCACTAAAGGTGCTAGCGGACGCGTTCTCCCAATGACTCGTGACTACATGTATGAAAAATAAAAAAAGATTCATGCCGAAGACAATAGTTAGCCTTCAGTATGAATCTTTTTTGTATTAATCGTTCAACCTATAAGCTATATAAAAAACACGCTCATTTCAACGAATGAGCGTGTTTAAAATTGCATTTTACAATATTTATTATTAAATTATTAACGTTAAAATCATTACTGTTACGAGCCCTACAATAACTGACATCGCCATTGAGCGCGTCCAATAGGCAATTAGAATAACAACTAGCCCACCAATAATCAAGGCAAGATTTCCACTAGTAACTAACGTATATTTGCTTGAAATAAAGATTCCTTTGACAACCAATGCCGTAAATAACGAAATTGGTACGTACTTCATCCAATCGTTAAACCACTCTGGGATTTGGCGCTTTGAAAAGAATAGTAGTGGTAAATAACGTGGAGCAAACGCCACAAAGAAACCGAGAATAATAATCAATAGATGATCTAATGAACTGTACTCCATGCGTGATTTCTCCTACCAAATTAAAGAATATCTGACTCTTTTTTTTCGATTTCTTCGATGATTGGACCACCTTTACGTGAACCAATATCTTGTAATAATGCACTCGCTGGTCGTTTTTTTACTAGTAACTCTTCGATTAAAAATCCAGTAAATGACGCGATCAAAGTTGATGCCACGAGACCTAAGGTACTCTTAGTTATAATCATACATACTGCAGCAAGGGCACCTGAAAAGATACAAATCAGCAATGAAAGTCGAGATTTAATTTGCATCACAATCATATAGATAAATAAGGCGGTCAAAGCAAAATCAACTACAGTTAGATTAATACTAAGCACACTACCAATCAATGAACCCACAATATTAGAAACGGTCCAAAAAAGGAGTGACCAGTGCTCAACTTGGCGAGCATCATTAGGGGTCCAGTGTTTATCTGTTGCAAATTTTAAATAGTTTACAGCGTAGTTTTCGTCATTCAAGGAAAGAGCAAATGTAAAAATCGAACTACGACTCTCACCTTGTAGATATTTCGATAAACTTGAACCTAGCAATGCGTATCTTAACTCTAGGAAGAAGAGCATCAAAACAATCGTCAGGATAGGAGCGTTAACTGTTAACATTTGCGCAATCAAAAATTGGGCCCCACCTGAAAAAATAACTAAGGAAACTAATCCAGTGAGTAACGTATTGAAACCAGCAGCATGTAATAGAATTCCACATGCTAGCCCAATCGGCGTGTAACTTAAACAAAGTGGCCACGCTACTTTAAATGTTTCTTTCCAGCGCGCCTCCGTTTTAATTTGTTTCAAAGTTTGTCCTCCAAAAAAACTAGATATAAAAAGAATACATTAATTTTTTGCAAAGCATACGAATTAATTCTAACACGCTAAATAAAATTTTAATAGTAAAGCCACTAAATATCCCTCTTTAATCGCGTCCTTTAACTAAACCAATCAGCTATAGAACGCCCCAAACGAACAAAAATATTAGCTTTTTTCACGTCTTGAGTTGGTTTCAATTTCACATGTACACCCTTACCATTTTCAAGGAATTGGTCCTGATTGCCTTTAACATTCGCCGTCGCAATTACCTTAGAATGTTTAATGGGTGCTTTTTGTTTTGGATCATTTAATTTAATTGCATTAACATGCAGTTTTTCGCTCTGACCTTTTGGAACCCAGTAATCTAGCGGTTGGGTAAGTTCTAATTTAACATCCGCAACTTTAGCTGAGTTAATTTTAACAGAGGCTTGATTCTTCAAATTGGAACTTAAAACGGCCAACTTAGTCATCAACGCATTCCAAATCGTTTTGGTATCTGTGAAACGTTGATTTTCACCGGAACCCAATACAACACTGATTACTCGGTGACCTTTAATTTTACCGGTGGCAGAAAAATCCTCTCCGGCTTTATCTGATGTACCTGTTTTTAGACCATCAATTTGGTATTTTGCTTCATACTGTTCAGCGCCTTTTAGTAATTCATTATGATTAGTAATTTCAAGTTCTTCTTTTCCAGTATTAAAAGTTGTTTTTTGGATTTTAGTGATATTTAGAATCTCAGGGAATTCTTTTAAGACATGGGAAATTACGATTGCCATATCTTTAGCAGACATTTCATTTTCTATATTTCCAGATGTACCAGGGTACTTTTCACTACCAACTTGGCTTTCTAATAAGCCCGCTGCGTTGTACAATTTTGCATCTTTAATGCCCCATTTTTTCACAGTTGACCGCATTTCATTGACAAATTTTTCCGAAGTTCCTGCTTGGGCTTTTCCTAAAGATAAAATTGCCGCGTTAGCTGAATAAATTAATGATGCATCTAACAAGTTACGCACTGTATAAGTTTGATTAGAAGAAAGCGGAACGTTGGTTAATTCACTGTTGTTACTAACTTCTTCCAAGCTCTTATTGATAGACACTTTTTGATTCCAATGCATTTGGCCCTCTTTAACGCTCTTCATGATGAGGTAAGCTGCCACAATCTTCGACATTGAGGCAATCGGACGAACTGTGTTTTCATCCTTGCTATATAGAATCTGGCCTGTGTTTTCATCAACTGCAATCGCTGATTTAGCAGTGATATTACTAGTGGTTGCTTCAATAACTGATTCGTTATTTTCAGCAGCTAGCGCTGGCGCAAAACTCGTCATCATCATTAAAAACGCAATCAGCATCGTGTATAATTTTTTCATAATCTAACTCCTGATCCGAATAAAAAAGACTGTTCCAAAAGGAAGTCTATTTTTCAATGTGGTAACTAACAAGTTAATCTCTTAAAATTTAGTCGCCACAATTGAAGCGTAGCTCTTTGACGAATAGCTCTAAACCATCCTTCAAATCTTTCATCACAGTCTTTACATCTTTTAAATTTTCTATGGTAAGTCCTTACTTACCGGTTGATGCAATGGCAACTGAATCACAAAGCTCGTTCGCTTATCGTTCGAATGAGCTTCGATAGTACCATTATGCATTTCAACGATGCTTTGAGCAATAGCTAATCCAAGTCCTGTTCCTCCAGTGGCTTTGGAACGGGAACCTTCCACTCGATAAAAGCGGTCAAAAAGCTTGCCAAGGGCCTCAGCAGGTACTTTTTCACCATCGTTAGCAACTTCAAAAATTACCGTATCATTAATTTGTTTGGCACTCAAAAAAATATTTTTACCACCATTACCATATTTCAAGGCATTGGTTATCAAATTGTTAAACACCCGACCAATTTTTTCGGCATCCCCGGTAATTTCTAAATCTTTCGGCGTACATTGAGAAGTAATCACAAAATGCTTCTGCTTAGCTTCCAGTTCAAAACTAGCTGCTAACTGTTGGAGCATAGAATCCACATTAATCGTATTAATTGTCAAATGGGGATTAGATTGACTAACCTTGGTATATTCAAAAAGGTCCTCTACCAGTGATTTCATCTGAATTGATTTTAAATATGCTGTATGCGTATATTTTAAAATGTCATCTTCATTTTTAAATTGACGATCTTCAATTAACCTTAGATAACCAATAATTGAGGTTAATGGCGTACGTAAATCATGCGATACATTGGTAATTAAATCATCTTTAGATTGCTTAAGCGCTCGCTCTTCTTCCATGGAGCTAATGACACTGTCAACTAGTGAGTTCACACTATCCACCACTCGTTGATGGTCTCCACTTAATTCAAATGGAATACGATGATCAAAATGACCATTAGCAATGTAATGTAATTCGGCAATAATATGACGTAACTGCATTTGCTTGTAACGTCGTTCTAAGCGCCAATAAAGTACCCCTGCATCAGCCAAAAACATGATTAAAATAAAAATCTTTTGGTAGCTCCAAATCTGTACGCCGCCAATTGTAATTGAATTTTTAACCATAAAGACCGCGTTTGACAAAGCTGGATTCGACTTTAAGGCACTATCAATTAAGATAAAAACTGATAAATTGAGTAATAGTAAGAGAATTACCGTAATAACTCCTTCACCAAACAATTCATATTTTTCACGCCCCGTTAACTTCATTTGAATCTCTCCTAGTGCGCGACTACTTTATATCCAACGCCCCAGACGGTTTCAATAACCTTTTCACCACCCGTAGCTTCTTCAATCTTGTCGCGTAAATGACTAACGTGTACCATTACTGTTTTAGCTGAAATCACACTCTCCTGTTGCCAAACACGTTCAAAAATCTCATCTGCTGAGAACACTCGGTTAGGATGGCTAGCTAAAAGATATAAAATACCGAATTCAAGTGCTGTTAATTGCACATCTTTTCCAGCTAAAGTCCGAACTTCATGTGAATCACTGTTGATGATTAATGAACCAATGTCCAAAATTTCTGGTTCATCAGCTGTCATATCTTTTTCACTACGACGTAGAAGTGATTTTACACGAGCCATGACTTCTAGTGGATTGAAAGGTTTAGCTACGTAATCATCCGCTCCAGTCAAGAGCCCCTTAATCTTGTCCATATCATCTGTTTTAGCAGACAACATTAAGATTGGTAAGGATGAATCCTTACGCACTTCCCGAACCACTTGCATCCCGTCCATTTCCGGCATCATAATGTCTAAAATCATTAAGCTAATATCCGGATCGGTACGTAATTTAGACAAAGCTTCTTTTCCATTGTAAGCAGATACTGGTTCGTAACCTTCATTTTTAATATAAATGTCTAATAATTCAACAATTTCTTTATCATCGTCAACAACTAAAATTTTCATTGGTGAATCTCCCCTTTTTACTGTCTTTTTTACCAGTCTAGCAAATTTCGTTCAAAACACCCGTTACTAGGGCTGGATTTTATTAATCTTTAAGAAAACCTTCCATTTTCAGCAGTTTTTCTTTTAATTCTACCCCTGCACGATAATTTCCAATTTTCCCATCTTTACGAATCACGCGGTGACAAGGAATGACTAGCAAAATCGGATTACGCGCCACTGCACTAGCAACGGCTCGAATGGCTTTAGGTGTTTCTGCTAGTTCTTCTAGTTCCGTATAATTAACCCCTCGACCGTACGTAATTTTCGTTAATGTTTTCCATATCTTTTGTTGAAACTGGGTTCCATTACTTAGATCAATTGCTAAATTAAATTCTTGGCGACGGTTTTCAAGATATTCTTTGATTTGACGTACAGCTTCGATATTTGATTTTTCATCTCCAATTAATTCAATTGCTTGATAAAACTGATTTACTTCATTTAACGTTTGGTTCGGTGAGCCGACAAAACCTAAGCCCTTTTTAGTCGATGCCACATAGTACGTTGCATCTTTCACTTGAAATTTAGAATAATATAGTTTCATAGCATCACCCTCCTTCTGATTTTAACCTGTAATCATCGTAAAATAAAAAAAGTTAATAGCCAAGGACGAATCCTTGACCATTAACTCTTAAAGTTTTTAATTATTCAATACCAAATTGAATATTTATTTACTATTTATGGTAGTTAGGAGCAATTTTAGTCATTTGAACATCATGTGGATGGGATTCCACTAAACCAGCGTTCGTAATTTGCACGAACTGTGCTTTTTCAGCCAATTCAGCAATGGTAGCTGCGCCCACGTAACCCATTCCAGAACGGAGTCCACCAAGCATTTGGAAGATGATTGTGGCAACTGAACCCTTATATTGTACCCGCGCTTCAATTCCTTCTGGAACCAGCTTATTGGCTTCATTTACGCCACCTTGGAAGTAACGATCAGCTGAACCTTTTTCCATGGCCCCAACCGAACCCATTCCTCGATAGGCTTTGTATTTCTTACCATTATCTTCAATGATTGAACCAGGAGTTTCGTCTGTACCAGAAAGCATGCTACCAAGCATTACTGCATCTCCACCCGCAACTAGGGCTTTAACGATATCACCAGAGAACTTAATTCCCCCATCAGCAATAATCTTCTTGCCATATTCACGAGCTACATTAGCTGCATCATAGATAGCGGTAATTTGTGGTACCCCAACTCCGGCAACTACCCGAGTTGTACAAATTGAACCAGGTCCAATCCCAACTTTCACAACATCAACACCAGCGTCAAACAATGCTCTTGTTCCATCCGCAGTTGCGACGTTTCCAGCAATCAACGTTTGCTTTGGAAAATGTTCGCGAATTTCTGCTACCTTACGAAGTACTCCTGCTGAGTGTCCGTGAGCTGTATCAATTACGATAGCGTCAGCACCAGCATCGATTAAACCTTGAGCACGTTCAAAAGTATCACTAGTTACACCTACGGCAGCCGCTACTAATAGACGACCTTGGTCATCTACAGCTGCATGCGGATTGTCTTCCAGATTTACATCCGCATTTTTTACGATTGAAACTTCGGAAGCTTGTTGTTCAGCACTCATATTTTTATGAATGACACCCAAGCCACCTTGACGAGCCATTGAGATACCCATTGCAGATTCAGTAACTGTATCCATTCCTGCACTAATAATCGGAATATTAAGCTTAATGTTATCAGCTAATTGAGTTGAAACATCAGCCTCATTCGGTAATACATGGCTTTCGCCTGGAATTAATAAAACATCATCAAAAGTTAAACCTTGTTTTGTAAACTTGTTATCCCAATTGCTCATCATTCTCTCCCTTTTCTTTAACTAAAATATGCCACCAACGATATGAAACTTTCGTCTAAGATACCACCGTCCGCCGAATGCTGCAACCGCTAATATTGCATATCCGTAGAATGGAAGGGTCGGATTGATAACAGGTGGTAGCATTCCAAAGCTAGTATAGAAGATAATCCAAAGGACTACGGCAATTACGACGATTCCCGCTTGTTTCCATACGGAAGGGCGCTTTTTACTAGATCCTAAGACTTTGTAGATATAACCCATACCAATCCCACCGACTGCTGACGTTAAAATAATTGCTAGCAATCCTGAAGGACCTGGTGTGCTAGTAATCGTCTTGGGTTCAATTAACATCATGATTGCGTACATTGCAGCAAACAGAGCGGCAAAAATTAAACCATTATCTAAAGCTCTAATCCACATATTGTTATTTTGAGCTTCAATTTTAACTTTCTTAGGCCCTTCTACAATTTCATTTAATCGTTGGGTTGGGGTACCAAATAATTGTTTAGCTGTTTTACCAGTTTTTTGGGCTTCTAATAACCGAGTTTCAGTATCAATCAAAGCTTCGCTACGTTGTTCATCGTTAAGCTTGCTTTCTTTAAGCTCTTTTCGTAAACGATACATAAAATCTGCATTACGTTTAGTTAATTCTTGTTTTTTAGGTTCATTTTCATGGTGGGCAACTGAACTACTTTGCTTGCCCTCATTACGTGGTTCTTCAGTCATAATCTATTTACTCCTCGTTTGATTTATATTAGACATTAAAGCGGAATTCGATAATATCGCCATCTTGCACAAGGTATTCCTTACCTTCAAGACGTAAACGTCCCGCTTCACGAACACCTTGCATACTGCCATACTTGTCTAAATCATCAAATGAAACTGTTTCAGCACGAATAAATCCACGTTCAAAATCAGAATGAATTACACCAGCTGTTTGAGGAGCCGTCATTCCCTTCTTAAACGTCCATGCCCGTGTTTCTTTTCCACCCGCCGTGAAGAAGGTTTGAAGACCTAAAAGGTTGTATGAGGCTTGAATTAGACGGTTTAAGCCTGGTTCAGTAATTCCTTCTGCTTCAAGAAATTCCGCTTTTTCGTCATCTTCTAATTCAGCGATTTCTTGTTCAGTTTCAGCTGAAATACCCAAAACTTGCGCATCAGGGTCTTCTTGAGCAACATAATCTTTAATTTCTTTGAAGTACTTGGAAGCTTCAGGATCGGCCATATCGTCCTCTGCAATATTAGCCACATAAAGTACGGGCTTAGTAGTTAGCAAGAAAAGTCCTTTAACAATAGGCATTTCTGATTCATCAAAATCGATTGTACGGGCTGCTTTACCAGCTTCCAAAACTGGATGTAATTTTTCCAGTACCGCTAATTCTGCTACTGCATCTTTATCGCGTCCCTTAGCCGCACGCTGTACCTTAGTCAAACGTTTTTCGACACTTTCCAAGTCAGCTAGACTCAATTCCAAGTTGATGGTTTCGATATCTTCGATGGGGTCAACTTTACCTGAAACAGTTGTGATATTGTCGTCGTCAAAGGCTCGAACAACGTGAACAATTGCATCCACTTGGCGAATATTTTCAAGAAATTTATTTCCAAGTCCTTCACCCTTACTTGCACCCTTAACAATCCCTGCAATATCGGTAAATTCAAAGGTTGTGTGCACAATCTTTTTAGCAGGGATAATTTCTTGAATCCGATCTAAACGTTGATCTGGTACTTCTACCATCCCGACGTTTGGATCGATTGTAGCAAACGGATAGTTAGCCATTTCGGCTCCCGCCTTTGTAATTGCGTTAAATAACGTTGACTTACCGACGTTCGGAAGTCCAACAATACCAGCTGTTAATGCCATTTTAATTCCACTTTCCTTTCAAAACTGCGTGTTCTTCTCTATATATTATCAAAAATTAGGGGTCGTTAACAGACCGTTCAGAGCCAAAGTTGCGCTTTCATCACCATCAATAAAGAAATCTCGTATATTACAGTTCTATTTTTTGATTTTAGTTAGTAAAAAAGAGGCACTACGATTTGCAACTTAAAATTGGCTTATCATAATCCCTCTTACAACTTATTCAGCGTGTTCAACGACCTTCTTCAATTTTCGTTCAAATTCACGACGAGGCAACATCACGATGTGGCCACATCCCTCGCATTTAATCTTAATGTCCATCCCTACCCGGATGATTTCCCAAGTATTAGAGCCACACGGATGACTTTTCTTCATCTGAACAATATCATGTAATTCATATTCCATTACTAAATCCTCCTTAGTCTAAAGAAATATTCAAGACATCCAAAATCCGATCAAGTTCTTGAATTGAATCATAATTGATTTCAATTTTACCTTTTTGTTTTGATTTTGCTACAACCAGTGCGCGCGTCCCAAAGCGTTCTCCCAATTGATTTTCAAGTTCTCGGATAAAAGGTGATTTGTTCTTTCGTTTTTGTTTTTGAGCTGCTTCTCGATCTTTATCTAAATTAAATTTAGTTACGATTTCTTCTAATTGACGAACCGTTAATCCCTCTTCAACCGTCCGTTGGGCAAGTTTCTCCAAAGCCTGAGGTTGCTTAATCGCCAACAACGTTCGTGCTTGTCCCATTGAAATTCGTCCTTCTTGGAGCATCAATTTAACGCCCGTTGGCAGTCCTAATAAACGTAAATAATTAGCAATATAAGGCCGACTCTTACCTAATCGTTCCGAAACCTGCGCTTGAGTTAAATTTAACTCTTTAATCATTGCTTGGTAAGCTTCTGCTTCTTCTAGCGGACTAAGATCCTCCCGTTGTAAATTTTCAATAATTGCTGCTTCCATAGTGGCTTCATCAGAAAAGTTCCGAATAATTGCTGGAATCTGTTCTAAACCGGCTAACATACTCGCCCGGTAGCGTCGCTCGCCAGCAATAATTTCATAACGTTCTAATGCAGCAATTGGTTGACGTAGAATCAAAGGTTGATAGATACCAGATTTTTTTATCGATTTAGCCAATTCTTCAAGTCGATCTTTATCAAAGATATGCCGCGGTTGAAATGGATTAGGATAAATCTTAGTAATATCGATCATCTGATATGTTGCGTCATTTTGTGTGTTCAATTGTTCATTTAATACTTTCTTACCCATCATGATAACCTTCTATTTCTTGCCAATTGGATCTTTACCTGGTGTTCCAGGTTTACGTGGATACTTATTTGGTGTTTGCTTTTTCTTTTCTACCACTACTAAATGGCGTTCGTCACCAGTCGCAGGTAGCGCAAAATCCTTGTCCACGATTAGCTTACCGCCTAAAATGGCAATGGCCATTTTCCCATCTGAAAGTTCTTGTTCAGTATTGGCCGCTTTTAAGGCAATAAAAAATCCGTTTTGTTTAACCAACGGGATACACAACTCACTCAAGACACTCAAACGTGCTACGGCCCGAGCCGTTACAATTTCAAATTTTTCACGATAAACGGACTTTTTAGCACCAAAAGTTTCTGCTCGGTCATGTACCAAAGTCACATCGGTTAATTCTAATTGGTCCACCAACGTTTTCAAAAAAGTGATTCGTTTATTCAATGAATCAACAATCGTGACTTTTAGTGATGGGAAAAGAATCTTCATCGGTAAAGAAGGAAATCCCGCCCCTGCTCCTACATCACATAGTTCAGCTCCTGATTTAAAATATTCAGGCGCCTCTAATAGGGGGGTGACTGAATCATAAAAATGCTTGAGGTACACTTCATTTTCTTCAGTAATTGCCGTTAAATTAACATGTTCATTGGTTTCAACTAACATTTTGTAGTAGGTAGCAAACTGGGCCATTTGATGGTCACTAATTTGATATCCCTTATCTTCTAAAGCCTTTTTAAATTCTTCTGGGGTCATGTCTGTTCTCCTTGTGAAACATTAATTGTTTCATATCTTATTTCCACTTTAACTAATTAGTAAAGATTTAGCAATATTGTGAACACATTTGTAGTCTAAAGTTGGTCGTATTAACTAGCAGGAGGATTTAGTTTTGACTTTAGTTATCCAAAAAATCAATGCTTATAGACCCGAACACTACAAATTACTATTAGATGCCGACCCCTCCCTTAGAAGCATTGCCACCTATTTATCTCGAAGTACCGCGTTCGAATTGACCGACCAGCACCAGCCCGTGGGAATAATTGTTGTCATGCCTACCGAACCGCTAACCGCTGAAATTATGAACGTGGCCGTCAAACCTGAATTCCAAGACCAATACCTTGGGAGTCGCTTAATTCAATTTGTGGTAGATTATTTTAACGAAGACCCTGATTTTACAGCTTTAACGATTAAAACTGGAACAACTAGTTTTAAGCAACTTTATCTATACCAAAAATTAGGCTTCCGCTGTTCTGAAATTTTAACCGATTATTTTAAAAATCCAGAAATTTATCCAAATGATATTTACGAAAATAAAATGCTATTACGCGACGCAATCTTGTTAAAACGAGCCTTAAAGGTTTAAAAAAATCCCATGATGATTGGCTTAGGAAAAACTAAGCTTTAATCATCATGGGACTTTTATTCATTTAAATTAAGCATTCATCTTTTTAACTTCTTCAATAAACCAGGCATTGAAGGCGTCGGCATCAATATCAACACACACTTCAGCGTTGGTCTTTCCATCGTGATAAGCACCTCGGATATCTGCAACGGTTTCACCATTCGCCGGTCCTTCAGTAACTACGTCAATCCAATATGGGATGGTCTTATACATTTCGGGTTTTAGTAAGTATGCCAACGTATTAACATCATGCATTGGGATACCACCTTCATTTCCCTCGTAATAGTGGTTAAAAATGGCTCCCAGCATTTCTCCAGCTTTACCTAAGGATTTTACTGTGTCTAACGTAGATTGTGTTAGAAGAGCTTTCATCGTTACATCTAGGCCAACCATTACTACTGGAATGCCACTCTTATATAAAATTTCAGCAGCGTGGGGATCAGTAAAGACGTTGAATTCTGCAGCGCTTGTCATATTTCCCATGCCAATTGCGCCACCCATGGCCACAATTTTTTCGATCTTGGTTTTTACATCGGGATGTTCAGTAAGTAGTACTGCAATGTTAGTATACGATCCCGTGGGTACCAAAACGATCGGTTCATCGTTAGCCATAATAGTGTGATATAAAACATCCACTGCATTGTTAACTGGAATGTTAGTGGGTTCTGCACCAAAATCGTAACCAGGCATCCCGGATTCGCCGTGAACTCGAGCAGCATCTTCAAATGGTTTAATCAAAGGTTGTTCTGCCCCACCAGCAACCGGAATATCAGCGTTGAAGAATTTTACTAACTTCATCGCGTTCTTAGTAGTTTTATCAACCGTAACATTCCCAGCCACCGTCGTAATTAATTCTAATTCGATTTCAGGATTATTGATGGCCACGGAAATCGCAGCTGCATCATCAATTCCTGGATCTGTATCCATAATAATTTTTGTTGTCATTTTCTTACCTCCAGCTTTTATGAAAGCGTCCTCATTACCATTCTAAAAAAGAATGCACGTTACGTCCATTCTTTTTCACTATCTATTTAAATTAATTAATAATTAACTGTTAAAAAAGTTACCAGACGAACACGCCTACAAATCCAGCTGATAGTAATGAAACTAAAATACCGGAAAGAAGCATGTAACCAACATTCTTAGAAATTGCATCATTTCTTTCACGATCGACAAGACCCTTGAAAGCACCGATGATCATCCCTGTGGTTGAGAAGTTAGCAAATGAAGTTAAGAAGACGGTCAATGTTGCAGCAAAATGAGGTGCGAAATCTTTCATCTTACCAGTTACATCACCCATAACTACAAATTCATTGGTAACTAACTTGGTACCCATATATTGAGCCATTTGGAAAGCATGACTAGGGTCGAAACCTAATAACCATGCAAATGGGAACATTACACAACCAAGAATGTTTTCTAGAGAAAGAACTGGGTTAATCTTACCTAGTAAAGCATCAATCAAAGCAGCCAAAGCAACAAAGGCAATTACGTTAGCTGTGATAATTAAGATCAAACGACCAGCGCCCAAAATTGAGTCGCCCAAGAATGAGAAAAATGGTTCGCGTTCAGGCTTCTTGCTAACTGTTTCTTCAGCAACCCCTTCAGAACCAGATTCGATGGTATCTGTACTTTCGCCAGAGGCACTTCCGCCAATCTTAGCAATTGTATCTTCTTCTGGTGTTACAGTAACTGGATTCAAAACTGTTGTAACAATAATTGAATTAACAATGTTAATTGGAACAGCAGCGATGATATATTGACCCGGCATCATAAGTAAGTATGAACCTAAAATTGATGCAGTAACACAACTCATTGACATCATGGCAATTGTAACCAAACGTTGTGACTTCATGTTACGAAGTTGTAAACCTGAAACAGCAAGAGCTTCAGTGTTACCTAAAAACATCATTTCTACAGCGAAGAATGATTCAAACTTAGGTTGACGGGTAATGAATGATAGACCCTTACCAACCCACTTGATAATCCATGGAAGGATACCAATGTAAGTTAAAATATCAAACAATGGAACAATCATCAAAATTGGGAGCAATGCACTTGTAACAAAGTTCATTGATTTAACGTGTACCCAATCAGGCAACGCAAATTCAATACCTTTATAAGAAACATCAACCAAAGCTTTAAAGCCATCAGCAGCGGCTTTAACCCCGTTAATACCAACAGACGAGTTAACTAAGAACCAAGCTAACAGAATGTTGATCACTACCATAATACCAACCGACGCCCAGTTGATATGTTTACGGTCTTTTGAAAATAGAACAGCGACGCCTAGAAATACAATAATACCAATAATATTTATTGCTAAAAACATGCCGAAATCTCCCTCTATGATCCAAATTATGTAACAGACGTTGTAATAATAATAACTACTAAATATTAGTCTGTAAATACAAAATATAAAGATTTTTAAAAGGTTTTCGTAAATCATCCACTACATCTTGTGGTGCGGTCCAAAATATGTTAAAACGATTTACCTACAGTTTCCAGAACGCTTTGACTGCTTTTTGTAAATCGCTTACAGAAGTTACTTTTTGGTAGTTTTTCCAATGTCCGGGAAATAAATTTAAATAGCGAGATGTGACAAATCTTTGATCCATTAACAAAATATTACCTCGATCTCGTCGAGTTCGAATTAATCTCCCCGCTGATTGAAGAACGTGGTTCATTCCAGGTAATTGATATGCGTACTCAAATCCATGGCCATTTTTTTCGTCAAAATATTCTTTCAGCAAATTTCTTTCTGTACTCAAGCCCGGTAATCCTACACTTACAATCCCTACACCAATTAGTTGCTCGTTAATTAAATCAATTCCTTCTGAAAAGAGTCCGCCTAACACCGCAAAACCAACTAATGTTCCCGATTTTTCGGTCCGAAAAGCATCTAAAAATGCTGTCCGCTCTTCCATACTCATCTGGCTAGTTTGCAGTTGAACTTCAATTTCAGGATGCATTTCCTGAAATGCATCCGCAATTTGATTTAAATAGGCATAGGATGGTCCAAAAATTAAGTAGTTCCCCGTCTTGGCTTCCACCAGAGTTGCGATTGAAGCGATGATGTTAGGTAAATTTCTTTGGCGCGCCGCATATCTAGTATCAATATAACTAGTAATTAAAAGATTTTGCTGTTTTTCTTCGAATGGTGAAGCCATCTGTAAGATCAAGCCTTCCGTACTTCCCAAAGTTTCTTGATAGTATTCAACGGGCGATAACGTAGCAGAAAAGAAAATCGCCCCGCGTCCCTTTTTTAATGAAGCATCTAAATAGGGACTGGGATCTAGAATCTGTTCTTCGATTTTTATATTATCTTCGGGATTTTGAATTAAAATCCGATAACTTTCATCAAAATATTCACTGATCTTAATGTATTTATTGTTGGCAAAAAACAAATCCAAAATGGTACTGGTTAAATCGTTATCAGGCTGTTTAGGCAGCCATTCTCGGACTACTTCATTGAAGTTCAACATGGCTTTTTCCAGCCCGTCTAGTGGATTATATTCCACCATGTAATCTTTTGTTTGATTTTTAAATGCTTGATGAATCAATTCAAATTCATTATCTAATTGGGTCAATCTACGTTTAACTTGTTTTGAGTCCACATCCGTAGTTGAGGCTTCAAAAAGTTCTTGTGCTTGAATTACCAAAGCCTGCTCTACCACCGCTGAATACATTGCTCTAGAACGCGACACCAAATTATGAGCCTCATCAATTAAAAAGAAATTACTTTGGTCTTCGATTGTAAAAAAGCGCTGGAGATACACCATGGGATCAAACAAATAGTTGTAATCTCCAATAATTAAGTCACAAAATAAAGATAAATCTAATGAAAATTCGAAAGGATCTAACATATACTTCTTCGCATACGTTTGAATAACAGCTTTGTCGAACTTGTCTTCATTTTCTAAGGCGTCCTCTATCCCATCCTTTACTCGATCATAATACCCAATCATGTATGGATTTTCTTCTGGTTTCATATCCACTTCTTCAGGAAATATAATTCGATCTTTAGCTGTAATTGTAATGGATTTAATTCTCAATCCTTGATTAGCCATCAATTCGATAGCTTCTTCGGCGACGTGCTGAGTACTTTGCTTAGCCGTCAAATAGAAAATCCGTTCAATAACTTCCTCACCCAGGGCTTTAATGGTCGGAAACATCGTTGAAACTGTTTTTCCCGTTCCGGTCGGAGCTTCTACGAAGAGGCGTTGTTTAGTTAAAATAGTTTTGTAAACTGCAACTGCTAGGTCTCGTTGTCCATTTCGATACTCTGGAAATGGAAATTCTAATTTGCGCGCTGCTTGGTTACGTTCAGTACGCCAATCATTGCGTAGCTTAATCCACTTTTCGTATTGTCTAACCAAATCATCAAAAAATTCGGTCAGTTCTGTTCGGGTAAATGTTTGTCTTTTTTCAATCACTTCGTCGGTTGGACGTTGATAATAAGTCAGTTGAATGGTCACTTTTTCGAAGTCTAGGTCTTGCGTCAAAATCGCTCCGTAAACTTTTGCTTGGCTCCAATACAATGTCTTAGTGTTCTCACTTAACTCTTCAAAAGTAGGATCCGAAGTTTTAATCTCTTCGATAAACAAGTCATCGTCAATAACTACTCCATCCGCACGACCTTCAATTGTAAAAGTTTCCCCATCCATTTCAACGGCTCGTTTAACGTAGTATTCTTTTTCGTAATTTTCATCACGTTGCTTTTGCAATTTACGATGGATGCGGGCACCCTCTAATGCAGTATTTTGACTATTCATCGTCGCGTTCAAGTCACCCGTACGCAAAATAAATTCAACTAGTTGTCGAATTCCTATCTTAGTTACGCTCATTCAACTCACCTCTATTTCTTAACTTTTTCATTATCCCATAAAACCTTTTCTAGAATTTCTATTTTAAAAACGTATTTATGGTATGTAATCAAAATCTAGGAGGATTTTTATGCATACCAAATTACTTCTATCCAGTATGACCGTTTTAATGGGATTAACTTTCAGCATTCATAGTGTTTCAGCCCATGGTTTTTCACCACAAGTAGCTCCACTTTCAGATTCACCTTCAGCTGAAGTTCACCACCCATCGTCCCAGCCCTCTTCTGCTTCATCTAATTCTTTTACTGCAATTCAGACGGTATTATCACAACATATGGGTCAGCCTTACCTTTGGGGAGCTACTGGACCCACAGCCTTCGATTGTTCGGGCTTAACTCAATACACCTTTAAAAAAGCTCTAAATCTTAATTTAAATCGTACCGCCGAACAACAATTTAACCAATTTCGCCATGTTAGCCATGATCAAGTCCGTCCTGGAGATTTAATTTTCTTTTCTTATAATCATGGGCAATCCATTGATCACGTTGGCATCATTGTTGAAGGTCAAAACATGATGGTAGATGCTCAAAATCGGGGCGTTATTCGTGAATGTTATCTAGTTCCTTGGTGGCGAGGGTAATTGAATAAATAAAAAAAAGAATTCCAGCTGGAATTCTTTTTTATTAACCAAAATGACGCTTCCACCAACCTTGTTTAGGTTGATCAAGAATTTTTTGGTTCTTTTCGGCTAATTCGTCAATTTTTTGTTCCAATTTGACGTTTTCTTCATGGTAACTTTGATTCTGTTCTAAGACTTTCGTCAAAAGTTCCTTAAGATCAGCCATATCCTTGCTTTGCGAAGCAATAAAGCGTTTCATGGATTCATCGATAACAGCTGGTGTGTTTTCTGATCCTGTAACTTCATCGGTATCTTCGCCATCTTTACTACTGTTGTCATTCATCCCTAGCGTTGCCTGTACAGCTTGCTTTAGCGTATGACGATCACCAAGTAGTTCGTTCATCTTAGCAAGAATTTCCATATCCTCTTCAGAATAAATACGACGTCCACGGCCATCATGTTGAAACTTATGTCCGCTACGTTCCATTTCCTTAGCCCAATTACCTAAGGTGGCAAGACTACCAATTCGTTCTATTTTTTCAACAACATCTGAACCTGTAACATATTCATCTGCTATAATATCTTTTGCCATTTTTTCACCCACTTTGAACTTAATTTTACTACATAATTTGTAACAATTGAAGTACGATTTCAGTTAAATAGAAACCTACCTATCAACATAATTGCTACTTTTCGCCTCAAAACGGGTCAATTGAAATAAAATCAATCCTAAAAATTCAAAACCAAAGATTAACCAAGCTAAAGGAGCGTAACTCTGGGTTCCCATTATTCCGGCTAATGGAGAAGCTAAAGCGCCAATAATATTCATTAATAAACCTAAGACGGCTGAAGCCGCTCCAGCATTTGTTCTTCCACCTAGACTCATAGCCATGGATGTTGCCACCGTATTAACAACTCCCACGCAAAAGACCACAATAAACAGGGGAATAATTACTAAGATCGCCATTGGACGTAATAGTAAGCTCCCAACTAATAATACTCCCGCAAACATGCCACCAATTAACCCGCCATTTAAGATATCGCTATCCTTGATTTGCTCTGGTAGGTAGCCTGGAAGATTGTTACCAAGAATAATTCCCAGTCCGTTAATTGCATATAATAGACTAAATTGCCCTACTGTCATGTGGAAATAAGTTTGAAATACAAATGAAGAAGCAGAAATATAGCTAAATAATGCACCAAAAATCAGCCCTTGCGTTAAAGCGATTAAAATAAATTGTCGTTTACCAAACATTGCTCCCAACCCTTTGAAAGTTTGACCAAGCGTCAAGACTTCATTGTTGGTTACCTTCAACGTTTCGGGTAAGGTACATAATACCCCCACCATCACTAAAATTCCGATCACAAATAATAGTACAAAAATCCCTTGCCATTGGACAATAGAAAGTAATGCTCCTCCAATAATTGGCGCAATAATTGGAAAAGCACCATTTACCGCCATTAACATTGCATAAAATTTAGTTAATTCATGTCCATTAAACAAATCACGTGCCACCGCTCTTGAGAGCACTTGCCCGGTTGAGCCCGCTAGCCCTTGAATTAAGCGAATTCCAATAAACAGATAGATATTGGTAGTAAAAATTAGCATCAATGAGGTCACCGCATATAATCCAAATCCGACTACTAATGGAACTCGTCGTCCAATCCGATCACTAATAGGGCCTACAATTAACTGTCCAACCGCTAACCCGATCAAACAAAATGTGATGCTCAATTGTAAGGTAGAAGCTGATGAGTGAAAAGCTCGTTGCATTTCAGGTAGACCCGGCAAATACATATCCATTGATAAAGGACCTGTCGCACTAACAACTCCCATAAAAAATACAAGCCACCATTTTCTTACAGTTGATATCTTTTCATTCATAACCTCAGATCTCCTTTTTTAAAACTTCAAATTCAAGTGTAACGAAAATTAGTTCAAAATCACACATCAAATTTTGGTATCCTTAATATGTTAGAATTGTTAGTTGACACATAAAATCGAGGTAATCATGAATAACAAAGAAAAAACAAACTATCAAGGCAAAAAAAAATTCGGTAAAAAACCTAGTGACCGTCAAAAACAAGACCGTCGGAAGAATTTTTACAATAATCCCCGTAAATCTTCTGACATCAAGATTGGTGACGAAATTCCACTTAAAATTAAACGTTTGGGTATAAACGGTGAAGGAATTGGTTACTACCAGCGTACTATCTGTTTCATCAAAGGTGCGCTTCCTGGTGAAAAGGTCGTAGCATCCATTACCGATGTTCATCCCCGTTTTATCAATGGTGAAGTAAGTAAAATCAAAAAAATCAGTCCCGATCGGGTAAAACCCATTGACGCATATGCTGGAGAAGTCGGTGGATTCGAACTTGAACATTTAGCCTATCCTGCTCAACTTGAATTTAAGCGTGATGTTATTCGACAATCACTAACTAAATTCAGACCCGAAGGCTACAAACGTTTCGAACTTCTACCAACCATCGGAATGGAAAAACCCCTTGAATATCGTAATAAGGCTCAATTCCAAGTCCGTCGTTTAGATGGTAAGGTAGCGGCTGGACTCTATAAGGAAGGTACTCATGATCTAGTAGATTTACCAACTTGTAGCGTTCAACACCCTTTAACGATGGAAATCATTCGAATTGCGGTTGAATTATTCGAAAAATACAACGTAAGCATCTATGATGAACAAACTCATACGGGAAGCCTAAAAACGATCGTAGTACGTGTTGCTGACGCAACTAAAGAAACGCAAGTAGTCTTTATTACTAATACGCCAGAATTAGAACATGTAGACGAAATTATTGATGAATTAGCAGCTCAATTCCCTGAAATTGTTTCCTTCATGCAAAATCTTAACCCTAGTCGCGAATCATTAATCTGGGGTGATAAGACTTTAAACCTGCGTGGTAAGGATACCATTCGAGAAGAATTGGATGGTCTATCATTCAACCTATCCGCACGCGCCTTCTTCCAACTTAATCCTAAGCAAACTTCTGTACTTTATGCTGAAACTCGTAAAGCCCTCGAGTTGTCTCCTGATGACAATCTTGTTGATGCTTACTCTGGAGTTGGAACCATTGGACTTTCACTTGCTGCTCAAGCTAAGGAAGTCCGTGGAATGGATAACATTGAATCAGCGATTGAAGATGCTAATGAAAATGCAAAAATTAATGGCATCGAAAACGCTCACTATGAATTTGGTACAGCTGAGAAAGTTCTTCCAAAATGGCTACATGCCGGTTTTAAACCGAACTCAATTGTGGTCGATCCACCTCGCGTTGGTTTAGATAATAAATTAATCACCGCAATTTTGGAATCTGCACCTGAACATTTCACATATGTTTCATGTAATCCCTCCACTTTAGCTCGTGATTTAGTTCGTATCGTTGAAAAATACGATGTCGAATACATTCAATCTATCGATATGTTCCCTCAAACAGCTCGTGTGGAAGCAGTAGTTAAGTTAAAACGTAAATAAAAAGTTGTGACAAAAGGCTGAGTTTAAGCGTATAGCTATGAGAACTCAAACTACCTTTTGTCGCAACTTTTTTAATTTATCCATTTATTTTTCTTAGCAACTTCAATGGCTTCAAGTCGGTTATGAACCCCTAACTTACTAAAAATTGCTGATAAATAATTACGGACCGTTCCCTCAGATAAAAACAGTTTTTGAGCCATTACTTTAGTTGCATCCCCACTAACTGCAGCCTTTAAAACTGACATTTCACGCTCGGATAAAGGATTTTTATTTGATGATAAGGCTGTGACTACTAATTCTGGGTCATACACTGTGCGTCCCATCATCACTTTATTGATAGTTTCAATCAAATCATCACTTGGACTATCTTTTAATAAATATCCAGCTACTTCTACTTCAACTGCTTTTTCAAAATAAGTCTTTTGAGCAAATGTAGTTAAAATAATTACTTTAGTAGCAAGTTGCTTGTCATGTAAAACTTCTGCAACTTCTAGTCCCGACATCATGGGCATTTCAATATCTAAAATTGCCACATTTGGTTGGAGTCGTTGGATTTCTGCTAATGCGTGTTTTCCATTGGTTGCCGATCCTAAAACTTCTAAATTATCTTCTAAATTTAATAGCTGACTTAATGCAGTATTTAACATGCTTTGGTCTTCTGCGAGATATAAAGTTATCATCGTTACTCCTCTGGTAAGTTAAAGGAAACTTGCGTTCCTATTTTATTTTGTTGAATATCAAATTCACCATGTTTAGCGCGCATCCTTGCTTGCATACCGGAAATCCCATTAGAACCCTGTCGAATAAAAGTTTGCGCATGTCCATCATCTTGCACTTCAATTCGATAGCGACCCTCAGCATGCATAAATCGGATCTGAACTGTACGGGCTTGGGCATGACGAATAATGTTTGTGATTGCTTCAATAATTACAGCTGCAAATTCATTTTGAACTTCAGTTGGCCAATTTATAGCTTCGTTTTCACCTTCAGTCATCATAAAAATATTAGCATCCGTCAGATTCTTACTCTGGATAAATAAAGCTTCACTTAATGATTGTTGATGTAAATCGTTAACGATTTGACGGACAAGCTGCAAATTTGCTCGACTTGTAGTCGCAATATCTTCTAGTTCACGTCCCACTTGATCCGAACCTTTTTCTAACAATTTCTTAGCTAATTCTGTTTTAACCGTAATCATCGAAAAGCTTTGTCCTAAAGTATCATGTAAGTCCCGAGCAATTCGTTCCCGTTCACCCCGACGAACAATGGTTTCTAAGCGTCGGTTATCTTGACGCATTTTTCGACGGTAGCGAATCGAAACTGCAAAAGCATATGACATGATTGGTGAAATAATTGGAAACGCCAGACCCATAATATTTCCAAATATTCCCCCACTAGTATTAGTAGTAATTTGCGTAGGAAATAATTCGATAACTTCTACTAGCCCGATAATTAAAATAGTGTAATACGCCCCCAAAAAAGCCATAACATATTTTTTAGGTCTCCCCACAATCAAAAATGCTACTTGCCAAGCTGTAAAAACCATCATATAGAAATTAAAATTAAAAATGGTAAAAATTCCCGTGATTAAGATTTCTAATGGAATGGAAACTTTTTGCCATTCTGGTTTTTCGGCTGCCCAAATATAATCTGCTAAAAACCCTAGACACATAACTATCCAAAAAGCATCCGTTGCCGATTTAATTGGTAAATAAAACGAAATATTATATGGCATATATAATAACCAGATATAATATTCCCATTTCACATTTCTAAAATTCCATTTATTTTTAACCACGAGCCAATCTACCCTTTCGTCGTGTGATAATTGTTCCTACTGTCATTGCGGCGACCAATCCAACTATCCAAACTCCTAGACCCTGAACGTCATTCCAGTTAATTTTAGCATTATTCACTGTGCTACTAATCATATCGTTCAAAAAATAGGTTGGTAATTTATTACCAATATTTTGAACCCACTGCGGTAAAATTTGAATTGGCCACCAAAGCCCGCTTAAAATAGCCACTGGAAATGTAATTAAGTTTCCTAAAATTGTTAGAGTTTCTTGTCGTTTAACATGTGATATGGCAATTCCAAGTAGTAACAGAGGTATTTGACCTAACCAAACTAGTCCTAATATAGTTATCCATTGCATAGTACTTAAATCAACATGATTGATCAGAATCGCCGTCGTTCCTAAAATAACAATCGTAAAGATGTTCATCATCAAACTCCAAAAACAAATCGAAATATAATAATGATTTAAATTACGATTAGTAATCTTTAAAAGCGTAATTAATCCTTGGTTACGGTCTCGCTCCATAAAATTGCCAACGCCCATAATGGCAGTAATTAAAATACTGTAAACCATCATGCTCCCCATATATTCTGCACTAAACGTTTTAATTTGGACTCTATTAATTTGCGTAAATAGGATGTAAAAGGCCGTGGGCATCAGCAATGAAAAGAACACGAAGCCATAATTTCGAAAAATTAATCTTTTTCCATCAAATTTCAGTTGTTCAATCATCTTCTGCATTGTTTTTTTCTCCTCGAGTAATAGTTTGAAAAATATTTTCTAGTGAAGCATCGATGATGTTCAAATGTTGAATTTCCTCTAAATATGGTACTAAGTCTCTTAACGTTGCATCTCCATTAGTGCTACTAATTTTTATTTTATTTCCAGTTTGCTTAATCGCTTGAACTTGAGTTAGTTTTCTAAAAATAGATCCTTCACGTTTAGTTTCAAAACTAATCTGGGTGGTTAAATATTGTTTCTGAAGTTCATTCAAAGTACCATCAAACTCAATTTTTCCATCTTTTAAGATTAAAATCTGATCAGCCGTCTGTTGGATTTCTTCTAAATAATGACTCGTAATTAATATCGTTTTTCCTTCATTTTTCATTCGATCAACGTTAATCCAAAAATCTTGGCGAGCGTTAACATCCATTCCTACGGTAGGTTCGTCGAGAAAAATCAAACTTGCATTACTAACTAAAGTCATTGCAAAGGTAACTCGTCGCAACTGTCCGCCCGATAAATCGTTCAAATAATGATGCGCTAAATCACTTAAATTTAATTCTTTTAATACCGTTTGGGGAGCTTTAGGATTAGGATATTGAGCTGCTACCTCCGCCAAAATTTCCCCAACTTTCACGCCAGGTAACTTTAAGTCACCTTGAAACATTGATGCGACTGATTGACTCATCCCTGGACGATGTCCTAAAATTGATACTTTCATATTTGTTTTTAATAAGCCTAATAAGATTCTTAAAAGCGTGGTTTTTCCGGCTCCATTTTCACCAATTAAACCAACAACTTTCCCCGGCTGGACTTCAAAGCTAACGTCTTGTAAAACTTGTTGATTGCCGTAGTTGAATTTTAAGTTATTTACGATGATTGCATTTGTCATAATTATTCCCCCATGCTTATATCATAGAAAATACCTCTTCGTTTCCCTAGTACTGCTTGTCACCAAAAAATATGACAAATGTCATACTTTCTAAGAACTTCTTAAGTTCACTTAACTCCAATGGATTTTCATAGACTTTAAGCTCCAACATCTGAATAATAATAGGAAAATAGTGACAAAATATTCTTTGGAGGACCCCAATGGAACAATACATTATTAATTTCGTAAACGACTTTGGTTATTTAGGAATTATTTTGCTAATTACACTGGAGAACGTCTTTCCCCCCATCCCTTCAGAAGTGATTTTGACTTTTGCCGGCTTCATTACCCTTTCTTCCAAACTTACCGTCTGGGGTAGTGTCCTTGCAGCAACAATTGGAGCGGTGATTGGGGCAGTGATTCTATATATTATTGGAAGTTATCTAACCGTCGAACGCTTAGGACGTCTAATCAGTAGCCGCCTTGGTAAAATCCTACGTTTAAAACATAGCGACGTTACCAAAACTCATAATTTCTTTGTCAAACATGGTTCCAAAACGATTTTCTTTGGCCGTTTTGTTCCCGTCGTTCGGAGCCTAATTTCTTTACCAGCGGGTATGACTAGAATGCCTTGGAAAATCTTTGTTTTATTAACTACACTGGGAACGTTGATTTGGAATGTTGTACTCATTCTGCTTGGTCGACTGGCAGGTGAGGCTTGGTCCGAAGTATCAGCTACAATCGACTCCTACTCAAGCTTAGTTTTAATCGTTCTGATCGTGCTGTTTGCTGGATCAGCTATCGTCTACTATTTCAAACGAATTCGAGTAAAATCCTAACCTAGTAATCGCTTTCATGTTAGAATTAACCTAACTTATTCAGCTAGGAGGAATCATTATGCACAAGCATCTACCTACTAAGCGTCAAAAACAACGTCTTGCTCCAGTGGTGGCTTTCGAAATTACCGGTCTTTTTATTGCTTTAAAAGATATTATTACTGCCAAAAAATTCCGTCATGGGTCGCGTGGTCTGTGGTTAGCTTTAGTATTTATTCAACCTATCGGACCTTGGCTTTACTTCTGGTTAGGACAAGCTAAAACGGATTAATCGGTCCTAGGAAGAAGATGAATTTTTTTGAAAACTGCTGACGTCAAAAGACGTTTCTTTTGGCTTGTCATATCTATTATTTTAAATTCGGCGGCCAACGCTTTATCCATTGCTACGGGTTTAGGTAGCGCCGTCTGGACGGGTTCTGCAGTGAATCTCTCACATTGGGTAGCTCATACCACCAGCCCTGCAATTGCTAATCACGTGATGGGAACGGTTTTAGTTTTATACGGAGTTTCAGTAGCTTTTTTGACCATGCTTTTATCGCGCCATTTGGATTGGGCTCGTTTTGCCCGCAACATTTTATTTGTTGTACCGTTTAGTTATCTCGTCCAATGGTTCACCCCTTTTTGGAGTGATACTTTAAAAATCAGCCAGTTGCAAGCTAATTTTCAACATCCTTGGCAGCTTTTAACTTCTGTTATTCTGGATATTATTGGTTTATTGGGCGTGGCTGTAGCTGTTTCACTCTATCAACGGGCGAATTTGATTATGCATCCCAACGATGATCTTTCCTACATTCTACGTTTTAGATATCTTCACGGTTTAGCCTCAGTTTCACAATGGGCTAGTTATGTCCCACCACTTATCATCACCGCTCTTAGCTGCTTTGCTAACGGCGGCCGATTATGGTCATTTGGTTTCGGAACTGTTTGGGCCTTTATTACCCAAGGTTACGTTCAAGGTTGGTCCGATCAACACGTAGTTCCAACCTTTAGACATCATTTTTCATTTCAAAGTCCAAAAAAGCTTTGATAAAAGGGCGCATTCCATCGTGAATGCTAACAACCTTTTACCAAAGCTTTTTTATTTATTCAATGTTTTAATGATTTTTTTAGCAACAATTGTTGCATATTGCTTGGAACCATCAGGATTAGGATGGACATAATCTCCATAGAACCAACCAGGTTGATTTTTAGAAGGTGTAAACCAGTCAATTACTGTCAAATTCTTGTATTGCTTAGTCGCTTTATCTAACGTCTTATTTACCGATCCTTCCCATGTCTTCGTTGGAACATGGACATTAACCCAGAAAATATGACGTTTAGAACCTACCGCATCTTCGACTGCTTTAACGTCCTTATCAGAAATCGGACCATTGGCCCCTAAATTAATTAGGACATTATCACTTAAAGTTTTTTGACGTTTTAATTCGGCAATAATACCAGGCGCTTCATCAACCTGCCGTCCAACTTTTGATGACATATAAGCTGTTGGAAAAATTTCCTGCAAGTCTGCTCCCGTATCTTCGAGAACGGAATCCCCCACTCCGGTTAATGGAGTTACGGCAGCAAATTTCATTTCTTGATCAGTCAACTGATACTTTTTAGCGATTTCTTTTTCTTGTTTCGTTAGTTTAGCCTTTTTTTGCTTCGTTTTGGCTGCACTAGTTTCCTTTTGTTTTTCCAAAGCTTCTTTGTTTTTCTTGTCGGCCTCTTTACTATTTTTAGCTAATTTAGTTTGTAATCCATCTGTTTTTTGAACCACTTTTTCTGGTGAAGTAACTGCACCAAATAGAGCAATTAAAACTACTAAAACAGCTGGAATTGCCAAGTATCGACGCCATTGTAAGTTAGATTTCAAATCAAAAATCTTTTTCAATAGTGCAAAAGTTTGCCGATAGTCAAATTTAGCTAGTGGAATTTCAATATAACGATAAGAAAGTTCACTAATTACTAAGATGATTACTAGTGGTGCTAAAGTGTTTAAAACTGGATGAGCCGCAATATTAGTAACTTTTTGTTCGTAAAAAATCATTACTGGTAGTTGATACATATAAATCCCATAAGACCGACTTCCCAACCATTTGAATACAGGATTAGTCAACAGGCGATTCCACATAAACGACGGATGAGCGATGATTGCAATCATTAAAACGGCCAGAATAGAGAATATGAAAATTCCACCATAATACGGCGTTGCGGTGGTTCCCGGCATAGTAAAGAATGTAATTCCCATGACTAGGATTAATATACCACCCAGTATATTAGCAATTAAATTAGTTCTCGCATTTAACGCTTTTTTCAAGCGAGTCGACGGCCAAATAAAAGCTAACGCTGCTCCAATCAAAAATGGTGCAACTCGTGTGTCTGAACCATAATAAACTCGATTAACTGTATCTGGATGATAGAGAATGGTCATCAGCATCGATGAAATGATACTAAGAGAAAATAGAATTCCACTCGCTTGAACACGACGTTCTCCAAAAATTTTCAATAATACTATCAGTATCAATGGCCAAATAAAGTAGTACTGGGCCAACACCGATAAATACCATAAATGCGTGAATGGTGATTCTCCATTGTAGCGATCAAAATAGGACTGCCCATTATTTACAAGCCACCAGTTATACACAAATACTAAATTAGTCCAAATAATATTTCTAATATGGGATAGTAGGTTTTGCGCAAAAAGTGTCATATAGGCTGTACTTGTTACCAAAACCATAACTAGGGTCGGATATAGTCGACGTAATCGCCGTATGTAAAAAGAACCCAATTTTATTTTTCCGGTTCGATCCCATTCTTGTATAAAAATATCTGTAATCAGATAACCCGAAACGGCAAAAAAGATGGGAACCCCCAAATATCCTCCAGGAACGGTAAAAGGCATCAGATGGTAAAAAATAACTCCTAGCAATGCCATCACTCGTAGTCCATCGAAGCCTGTGATATAGCGTCGTTCTCCTACATTCTTTCGCTCAATCTCAATAGAAGTCCCATGTAAGTCAGATCTTCTCATCTTTTCGCACCTCTAACATTTAAATAAACCAAATTTTATTCCCCACAATCTATTCCTCGGAATACCCAAATGCTGCGTATTCTTAAACTTGTTAAAGTACCGGCTTTAGACCCTTACCTATGCGTTATTTATAATGTTCTCACTTTTTTTATTAAAAGTTCAAAAAGCACTTAATTATTATGACACAACTTTAACATTATTGCTGTTATAAATAACGAAGTTACTAAATGAATTTAAATTAACGATTACCTAATTCACTTTTCGCGCTTAAATTTTGATGATAAGATTAATTTAACTTTGTCTTAAGGAGTGATTATTTTGAGAAAAATTGCAGTATATTGTGGGGCAGCCGCCGGCAACAATCCAACCTACGCTAACAGCGCCCGTAAGTTAGGTAAATGGATGGCTAGTAATAATATTGGCTTAGTTTACGGAGGTGGGCAATTTGGTTTGATGGGAATCATCGCCAAAACTGTCATTGAAAATGGTGGTCATGTCGATGGTATTATTCCTGAAAATTTAGCAGCACGGGGCGCAAGCTATCAAGCTATCTCAAATCTCCAAGTAGTCAAAGATATGTCAATTCGTAAGCAATTAATGATGGATATGGCAGATGGTTTCATTGCCTTACCTGGAGGTCCCGGCACGTTGGAGGAAATTTCTGAAGTATTTTCTTGGTCTTTAATTGGTGACAATAATAAGCCATGTGTCCTTTTCAATACTAATCACTACTATGATAATCTTCAAAACATGTATGATCATATGGTGGTCGAAGGTTTTCTTACCAGTCAAGCTCGGCAAAAGCTCCTTTTCAGTGATTCCGTTGAACAAATTGCAGAATTTATGGACACCTATGTTCCACCAAAAATTCGTGAATATTAACCCGATGATGCGCATCTAGCGCATTTTTTTGTACAAAATTCCTATTTCAGCATCATTACAATTAAACCAATGGTAATAATTATTCGAATTATAAAATGATTCCAATTGATATTGAAAAAAATTAGTTGTCCATTAATTAATGCCACTGGTAACGCCAATATCAATCCGATAATTCCCAGCCACGGTTGAACCAACGTCAAAATCATCAAGGCACCTACAATAACATTTAAGGCTGTAATCCATGTTTCAACTTGTACCCCAATCCTGTAGGCACTAAAAATCAAAAAACCGCCGTATAACATCGTTAATATAATTCCAATCATATGTAGCATAGGGGTCCACTCCTTATTATTTCTAATAGAAAACGCTTTCTGAAACTATTGTAACAATTTATCTAGCATATTGGCGAAAAACTTTGTAGTTGACATTCTACTCCCTTATCTATATAGTTAGTTACACAAGTAATTAAGTGATTCAGGAGGAGGATTTTTATGATTAATCAACCAATCGTTAGCGTTTCGGGTTTACGTAAAACTTACGGGGGGAAAAACGAAAAACAATACGAGGCATTAAAAGGAATTGATTTTAATGTTGAACAAGGCGAATTTGTCGGAATCATGGGGGCTTCCGGCTCTGGTAAAACAACTTTGCTCAATATGCTTGCTACCTTAGACCAACCTACTAGTGGTAAGGTCATGATTAATAGTCAAGATGTTACTACCCTTAAAGGCGACAAAATTGCGGATTTCCGGGCAAATGAAATTGGATTTATTTTCCAAGATTTTAATTTGCTAGAAACACTAACAGCTGAAGAAAATATTGCGCTTCCTCTATCACTTCAAGGGGTTAAAAAAAGTGCCATTAACCAAGCGGTTACTGCTGTGGCTGAAACACTATCCATTCAAGACCTTTTAAAGAAGTATCCTACAGAACTTTCTGGTGGACAAAAGCAACGAGTGGCAGCTGCCCGTGGAATTGTCCACAAACCAGCACTGTTATTAGGAGATGAACCAACTGGAGCACTTGATTCTAATAGTGCTCGTGAGTTGCTTGAACTTCTAACTGACATTAATCAAAAACAAAACGTTTCTGTTTTACTCGTTACTCATGATCCCTTTTCAGCTAGTTTCTGTAATCGGATTTTGTTCATTAAAGATGGCGTTATTGGTCAAGAAATACGTCGTAACGGAGTTTCACGGACTGAGTTTTACCAAGATATTCTTGAAAAACTCGGAACTTTTGAACAATAGGAGGCGAACAAATGTTATCTAGACTCGCACTCTCAAATATCAAAAATCGATTACGAGACTACATCGTCCTCTTGACCGGCCTTGTAATGTCTTCCGCTATCTTTTATATGTTTGCCAACTTGGCAACCAACGAAAGCTTTATTAAAAGTAATACTACTTTTAGATTCGCTGTTCCTGTTTTTTATTTTGGTGAGGTACTACTCGTAATTATCACTTTAGTTTACGTCATGTACGCTAATTCATTCTTATTAAACATGAGACTTCACGATTATGGTTTATTTATGATGTTAGGAGCCAAAAAACGTCGTGTAGGAACATTGATGGTTTTCGAAACTTTAGTCGTTGGTGCCATTGCTACCGCAATCGGTTTACTGCTGGGAATTGGTTTAACAGGGGGACTTTCTAAGTTACTATTCTCACACCTTGGAATTGCGCTTCATCATTTTAACCCATTCTATTTTAAAGCAGTACTGACAACCATTGTTTTATACTTAGTACTTTTTATCATTGCCGCAATTTTTAATCTTCAATCATTAATTCGTACTCCGGTACTCAAATTGCTTAAACAAAATGATACAGTTAACAAAATTAAGGCTCATGGAATTGGGCTTTACTTTGCGGGAATATTTGGAGTAATTTTAATTGGAATTGGTTACTATGCTCTAGCTCAAATTGCTACCTTCAAATTAACTTCTATTCCAATTGCCCTAGTTACTATCGTGCTAGGGAGTTATTTAATTTTCCACTCAAGCATGATTCTTATTATTGAACGTCTTAAGAAATCTAATTGGGCACGTCGTAAATTAAACAATTTTACTTTATCTCAAATTATGTTCCGCGTTCAGGATTACACTAAGATTTTAACAATTACGTCCCTCTTGTTCGCCTTAGCATTAGGGGCCATTACCGTGGGCTCTGCGTTCAACCGTCAAATCGATTCAATGGCTAAAAGTAATAGTTCCTATACTATTGCTATTAACAATCCAACAGCTAAAGAGCAAGGTTTGATCGAACAATTATCTGATCGTACAGTCGTTAAATATGACCAAAAGTTTAGTGGTAACCACGTTATTTATAATGAAGATCAATTTGCTCAACATCCATATAAGATTGTTGAAACAACTCAAAGTAAGTCTGGTACTATGAATACGTATAAAAACATTCCAGTTTCTGTCAGCAAGCTTAAAAAAGAAGTTAGCAGCCAATTTGATTTTGTAAGTTTAGGTGGTTCTGTTTTAGACACGGCTCCTAAATTCTATGCCACAAACGATTTTAATAAAATTAACGCCAAAAAAGGTTCTGTTAGTTTAATTACGGTTAAAAGTATTGCTGAGAACCGTACTGTTTTAGAGAAGTTAAACCATCTCCAACTTAAAGCTTATCCAACAATGGATGAAACTGGCATTGGTGCTGGTACCTTCCCTGCCTTCTTAATGATTAGTGGGATCTATGGTGGACTAGAATTTATCGGCTACTTCTTAGGAATTGCATTCCTAGCAATGCTAGCAAGTTGCTTGATGTTCAAGATTCTTTCTGGAACTCAACAAGACCGGATTCGTTATAACTTGCTAACTAAGGTTGGTACTCGTCGCTCTCTACTAAACCAAAGTATCAATCGTGAAATCTTTGTGCTATTTGCACTTCCAGGTATCCTAGGAATTATTGATGTACTCTTTGGACTCCAAATGTTTAAGAGCTTCTTCAATAATAATCCTTATCAAAACATCCAATATCCAATCATAATTTTTGTTGTACTATATCTGTTGTATTACTTCCTAACAACTTGGTTATATAAATTAATCGTATTGCCTAAAAAGAAATAAATAAAAAGGTGAACCCATAGAGGTTCACCTTTTTTTATATCCTAGTATTCAATTATTTAACTTGATGTCCTTCAGCCACATACTGGTCCATATCATTCTTAGGCACCATGCTACCACCCGTCGCCCAAACAATATGGCTAGCATTTTCCATTGGATAATCCTGTTCCAATTGAGCTTGAACGTCATCTAAAATCGTAAAACCAGAAGCAGCTGATGGTTCAACATCCACATTTTCTGAGTCATGCAATTCTGCAACATTCTTCATCATCTTTTGATCATCAAAAGTTTGAATTCCATATAATAATGTATCCATCATCTTACCAGCAATTCTAGATGGACGCCCAACAGCAAGACCGTCAGCCTTAGTTACTCCATCAATTCCAGCATCATAAACTGAAATTTGATCATTTAAGCCGGTCATCATTCCTAGTGAAACAGATGGAATATGAGTTGGTTCCGCAAAAATTGGATGAACGTTTTCGCCAATAATCTTCTTTAGACCAAAGGCTACACCACTGGGACTGCCACCTACTCCAGCAGGTAGATATACAAATAATGGATGTTCTGCATCAACTTTGATATTTTGAGCCTTCAATTGAGCTTGAAGACGAACTGCAGCAACCGAATATCCCAAGAATAAATCGTACGACCCTTCATCATCGATGAAGTAAGCCATAGGATCTGCTTCAGCAGATTTACGTGCTTCTGTAATAGCATGAGTGAAATTGTCGTTATATTCAACAACATTAACGCCCTTTTCACGTAACATATCCTTCTTCCATTGAGCGGCATCGCTCGACATATGTACGCTAGTTCTAAAACCTAGTTTACAAGCTACAATACCAATCGATAGTCCAAGATTTCCCGTTGAGCCCACGACAATTCCATATTGTCCAAATAAATCCTTGAAGCGTGGTTCATTTAATTTAGCATAATTATCACCATATACAATTTCACCGTGTTTCATTGCTACTTTTTCGGCAAATTTCAACACTTCGTAGATTCCACCACGTGACTTAATTGAGCCCGAAATTGGTAGATAATTATCAGCCTTAAGATACAAATCACCCTTAACTTGGTTTTGAGCTTCGGCATTTAAAACAGCCTTCATCTTATCCATTTTGAGCAAAGGGGATTCTAAAATTCCATGTGTTGGTAAAGTTTCTGGGAATGCTACCTCAAAATAAGGTGCAAACCGTTGAAAACGAGCTTCAGCATCGAAGATATGTTCAACTCCAACCGGTAATTCAGCTTCCTTTTTATAATTCAGGTTCTTCCAAAAAATTGGTTCGTAAGCTTGCATCTGCTTAATCGCTGGATATTTTTTGCTTAGAGCATCAACATCAATCATAATTTTTTATCTCCTCGTTATTGTATTCACATTTAGTATACAACGCCTAGAATGCTTTGCTAACCCCTATTTCAAGAATTAATGTATTCATTCACAAATTCTTCTTTAGTTTTAATTTCTTTACCAGAATTAACAATCATCGCGTGAAAATTTTTCCATTCTTCATCGGTTAAATTAATTGCTGCTTCAACTTCTTTTTTGGCCTGTTCATACTTAGATGGTAATGGATGCCCCATCCACTCAAAAATTCGTTGGCTATATTTATCAGCTATAAAACCTGCATGGTCAAATGCGTACATCATCAAATAGTCCGCCGTTTCTGGACCAATCCCCACCAAAGCCAATAATTCTTTACGTAGGCGCAACGTTGGCAATGCTCCAATTTTTTCGATTGAAAACTGATATTTTTGTGCCCAAGTTAGGACATTTTGGATGGTTTGCGATTTTCGCGTATAAAAACCGCTGGGACGGATTTGAATTTGTAACGCTTCATTACTAAGCCGCAAAATCCGATGTGGATCAAAATTAAAGTTGTTCTTTAAATTCATTAAACTTGGTGCGACATTGACCCAACTTGTATTTTGGACTAGGATGCCACCATAGACTACTTCCCATGGCGATTCTTGCCACTCTTCCAACCACGGCTGTTTACCCATTTTCTGATACATCATCTTGTAAATCGTTGGAATTTCCATGTCAGTCTCCTCCCTCTATGTATTATAATTCTTTTCCAAAAAAACACTATAAATCTAAAATTAGCGTTAGAATATACTTGGAAACAACTATAAGTTTTTAAGGAGAATTTAAATATATGATTGAAAAAGCTTGTACAACTGTTCTAGTCGGAAAAAATGCTTCAATTGACGGCTCAACTATGGTTGCCCGCAATGACGATACATTTTTACCACTAGCTCCACATCGTTTTTATATGCATCCCGCTGAAACAGGTGTAGACGAAACCATCGTTTCATCTCAAAATGGTTTCACAGCCAAATTACCAGCTAACGGATATCGCCATAGTGCCGTTCCTAATATTGATCCCGATAAAGATGGTATTTACGACGAAAGTGGTTTTAACGAAAAAAACGTAGCCATGAGTGCTACGGAAAGTGTTTACGGTAACCCAAATACTTTGGCTTACGATCCTTTGGTTCCTAATGGTTTAGCTGAAGATACAATGCCTACGATGGTCCTACCATACATCGATTCTGCTCGAGAAGGCGTTGAATATTTAGGAAAATTAATCGCTAAATATGGTTCGCCTGAAGGTAACGGTGTGATTTTTAGTGACAAAAATGATGTTTGGTACATGGAAATTGTTACTGGTCATCATTGGGTAGCTCAACGAATTCCTGATGATTCTTATGCGGTAGCTGCCAACCAAGTTGCCATTCAACAAGTCGATTTCGATGATCCTGATAATTTCATGTGGTCAGATGGCATACAAGAATTTGTTGAAGAACATCATTTAAACCTTGATCACGAAGGCTGGAATTTCCGTCGTATTTTCGGTACAGATACAGAAAAAGACCGTCATTACAACACTCCTCGTGTTTGGTATGGCCAACGTTATTTGAATCCAGAGATTGAACAAGACCCACAATCTTCAGACTTACCATTTATTCGTCAAGCTAGCCGTAAAATCACCGTGGAAGATGTCGGTGCCATTTTAAGTTCACACTATAACGAAACTAAGTACGATCCATTTGGTCATGGTGCTGACGCTGATCGATTGAAGTTCCGTCCAATTTCAATGAACCGTACTCAAAATTCTCACGTACTTCAAATTCGTAATGATGTCCCCGAAGATCGTTCAGCTATCTTCTGGCTAAACTTCGGGGTTCCAGCATTCAGCCCTTACGTACCTTTCTTCAATAATGCGACCGATACAGATCCTAGCTATCGTGCTACTAAAGCTACTATGAACCTTGATGACGCTTACTGGATGTATCGTGCCGTTGGCTCAGTAGTTGAAGGACACTACAGTAACTTCATCCAAACCAACGTTGATTACGTCACCGCCTCAAAAGAGTTCCTTCGTGGACGCGTTGCTAAAATTGATGCTCAAGCTGCTAACCTACAAGGCGATGCGCTAACTCAATTCTTAACAGAAGCCAACCATGCTACTGTTAAAGCAATGAAAGAACGTACGATGAACCATTTCAACGATTTGTTAGCTTCTGGTTTGTTATTATCAAAACTAACCTTTAACATGGACAAAAATCTCTAATATTAAAAATGATGAACGCTAAACCTTAAAGTTTAGCGTTCATCATTTTTTGTTTTATAAGATGTATTCACCAGCCATGCGCACCAGCGACGTCATTTCTTTTTTAGCTGTTTTGAGCCCCACATTCCCCTGACCATCTGGATGATTATCACTCAGAATGGATATCAAATAGAGATGTCCATTAACTTCGACAGCCCCAATCGAATTCATAATCCAACTTCCAGATAAGGTCCAGCCGTTTTTATTGGCTAAGAAATTAGGTGTATCGCTAAAGCCCTTGATTCCCCACTGTTGTTTTGAATTAACTTGAAACATCTCTGAAATAATATAATTGCGACCTGTACGACTAATTTTGCTCGACTTTACAAAAAGATATTTCAATAATTTAATGTAATCTTCGGAACTAACTGTTGAAAGCCACCACTTACTACTAGCTTGACTATGATCCATCCCCAGTCTAGCAAAAGTAGCATTTAATCCGCTAACTCCACCCATTTTTTTAAATATAGCCGTAGCATCAGCATTACTACTCTGACGAATCATTCCCGCAACTAATTTTTTATCACTAGCTGTTAATTTAGCATCTTGATGGAGTAATCCAATTAAAATTGGAACTTTAACGGTACTTGCTGTATACATTTGGCTAATCTTGCCTTGACTCCAACGATACGTTTTTTGCTTGGCGACATCATAAATGGTAAAATCAAAATTTTCATTTTTTAAATCAGTATTCGTTTGGCTTAACTTGCCAACTTTTTTATCCATATATTTACTAAATCCTGAATTTGGTGCTTGTTTGGTTGTAATGTGCGTTGTAGTCTCAGAGCGCGAGTGTAAAAGATGGTGCACTTCTACAATCAATAATGTGATCGAAAATACAATTAGCAAAAATCCCGTCAACCAGATTTTTCCTTTGCGATTTAATCGCCTACCGTGAAATGTCACTCATCTATACCCCTTTAAAATTATATATGCCAGTTCGATTATAACCAGCAATTGACGTCTATACAATGTTTATTTTTTGTAACATTTTCCCAAATTTAAATAATTTAATTACTGGTCTTAAATTTACTTGAAAAAACAAAAAAACTGGAATAAGCATAATTAATACGCTTACTCCAGTTTTTTAAAGGTGAATTTATAGGCCTTAGGATTTTACTTTAACATTTGTTCTGCAGTTTTCTTGAGCTCTGCATCGTTCATATTTTCCCACTTTTTGGCCTCCGCAATGGTCTTCATCGTATCATGACCATTGTCATCCATTACATGATTCCACATTGCGTCTCTTAATGGCGTTTGATCGTTACTCCAGTCAAATACCTCTGTCATCTTTTGATCAAGAAGTTCTGTTTTTAATGTTGTTGCCATATTAAAAGCCTCCAAAATGCGTGGGTGAACATCATCTGATAATAATGATGTCGTTCATTTTTGTTGCACCCCACGACTATGTTATAACACCAGTTTTAAATTTTGTTAAATAAAAAGCCACAGCTTTTTTATAGTTGTCCCCAAATTCTATCTTTTAAGGACACTATATTTCTGCCGTGACTTTTAAATTTTAGTTATTTTCTGTAAAGATAGGTTCGTGAATTGTTTCTACGTATTGCGCTGCTTTTGGTGTTACATACATGTCTTCACCATCTTTTTGAAATAGCTTAGCCGCACTTAATTTGTCCATTGCTTGTCGAACAGTTGCTTCATCCAAACCTTGTTTTACGTAATTAATTTTTAGATGTTGGGCTTTCCCAGCTGCATTAGTAAATTCTAAGTCTAATAGTTTCATAGTTACTCCTCCAAAATTTTTAAGCTTGATATATGAATGCCAATTGGTTTATTTAGTTTTGATTACTTTTCTAGGATAACTTTTTCAGTTGTTGTAATTTGAGCATCAGTTACATTATCAGTAGACACCATTTCAAGTGTTTTAGCTAGTTCCGTTACTTGTTCGGCAGTGACTGTTTGCGCCACGTTTGAAAAAGCTCTTCGAACCCCTTTTTCATGATCTGGGCCTTCCATTGTGATACTGATTCCTGTTTTCAACCAAGTTTTAACCATGTTTTCATCCTCATTTCTTATCATTTAATATAAGTGTCGCGACGACTTACACTTACTAATAACGAATCAAAATTAAAAATGTAAACTAAATCTATTAAATTTTTTATATCTTATTTGGATAGACTACTATGTTAAGCTTTGATGACTTTTAATAGCTAACATAGATTTTAAGTTAATCTCCTTTTATAATTAGTTTATTAGAACAATAAGTATCAATGTCTACCAAATCAAAGGAGAAAATATTTATTATGAGTAGCGTAATTGGAACTTTACTTATTATCGCTATTGCAGGGCTACAGTACCTCTGCAGTCGTATTAAATATAAATATTCAGGTGCAGTAATTCCAATTTTATTTGCGGGCAGTATGCTGTACTATTATTTAATTGCTCAAAAAGCTAGTTTCTGGGCCTTTTTAATTATTCTCGTTGTGGGAGAAATTCTCCTCCTCAGCATTTGGGACAATCAATATCAAAAAAATGAACAAAAGACCGAACAGACCCACCTTCGTAAAAAATAGCCCTCCTCTGTATCACACCTATAGTTCTTACTTTATGTCTCTAACTTCCTGGATCATCTTGCATATAAAACAACATTTATTGTAGGAAAACGTGCTTAAATTTGAGTTTAAGTGGTTGGCAACCTTTTTATTGAAACTTAACTTAATTTGGTTGATAATATAGAAAGAAATTTAACAACATCACCATGTTTGTTTAAACACGGCGCTGGTTATGGAGGAAAATAATGGACATTAATCTTGATTTTCCGTTAGGATCATCAATTATAAATTTGGTATTGAGTCATCGAAACCTCGCCACCAAAGAAATACGCAAACTTGGACTTTATCCGGGGCAAGATTTAATCCTGGTAGAGCTATTGCGCAAAGATAACCGCTCACAAAATGAGCTGGTTAAAGCGCTCTGTGTGGATCATTCAACGATTGCTAAATCTGTAAAAAGATTACTAAAAGCTGAAATAATTAATGCTCATAAATCTACTGAAGATAAGCGGGTAACCATAATTAGTTTGACCGTTAAAGGTAAGGCGTTAGCTATTCAGGCCGCTAAGGTATGGAACGATGTGGAAAAAACCGCTTTTAAAGATTTTTCGCCAGCAGATATTAAAGAGTTTATGCAATATTCACAACATATAGCAAAAAATTTTACGGATAGAAGTTTAGAACTAAATGATAGATAATTTTAATTGCATCTCTTTCTAGCTGATACCCAGAGTTCATCTTAAAAATAAAAGCAATCATTACCTCCGCATTTTTAAAATGTTGGAAACGATATGATTTCACGTGAAACCTATCTAATTTCTCACATATGGGGGGATCATTTGGTTGACAGCGTTTTCAGTTAGAGGTATATTGTAGGTGTACTAGAACATAGGTTTCCCAGCCCATAATTGCTCTAGTATGGGTATTGAATGAGCCTTTCAAGTACCCTATTAGTGCTCATATACCCTTCTTACCCAAAGAGTGGATCTGCTTCCCCAGATCTACTTTTTTTGTTGCTTTAGAATTTATATTTGTGCGTAATTTAATCAAACTGAATTATTTAAAAAAATCATCATTATACCCTATTAACCATTGACAGCGTTTCCAACTTGAAGTATATTATAGATAATCTAATGGATGTAGGTAACTCCCTAAGCCGATTATCATCCATTAGATATTCTTACCCTAGTTGCGTAGTACTTCCCGAAGCACAGCTTTCCCAAACTACGTGACGTAATATTCTTACCCAAAGAAACACCCATCTACTTCCCTAGAGGGGTGTTTCACTGTCTCTACTGCTTTATTCCTCACTTCTTTCCGAGTTCCTAACCTTAATCTAGGACGTTTAAGGTTATTACTTCATTTATTAAAAAACTTCCTACACCCCTAAACAATCAAAAAGACGTAGAAGAGGTTTGGGTTATCCTCTACTACGTCTTTGTAATAATTATTATCCAACCACTTTTTCGCCATTTAGGTATGTCTTATCTAGCTTCATTTCTCGGTCTAACACAATAAAATCAGCATCGCGGCCTGGTAAAATGTGTCCACATTTGCTCCCAATTCCTGCGCTATCGGCCGCATTTGCGGTGGCCATCTGTATAGCTTGTTCAGGAGTAACTACATTCCAATCAACCACGTTCTTTATGGCGTCTTTTAATAGTAAGATACTGCCTGCTAAACTATGACTGCTATCTTTCAAACGAGCCGTACCGTTTTGCACAATAACTGGAAATTCTCCTAAAATATAGTCGCCATCTGGCATTAAACCAGCTTTCATACAGTCCGTAACTAAAGCTACCTTACTAGGAGTTTTGGCATCCAGTAGAATCTTGACTACATATGGATTCACATGGTGCCCATCACAAATTAATTCATCTGTTACACCTTGTAAGCTTAGAGCTGCACCTGCCATACCAGGTTCGCGATGATCTAATCCACTCATCCCATTAAATGTGTGAGTGAACATGGTTGCCCCAGCCTCAACACAAGCCTTGGCCTGTTCAAAGGTTGCATCACTGTGTCCTAAAGCTACCGTAACCCCTTCAGAGCTAATTTGAGCCGTAAATTCTACTGCACCATCACGCTCTGGTGCAATCGAAATTTTACGAATCATGCCATTAGCTGCTGCTTGCCATTCGTGAAATTCTTCAATACTAGGGTTTTCGAAGTATTTCGGATTTTGAGCCCCTTTATGTTTTTCAGTATAATATGGTCCTTCAAAGTGAATACCTTGAACTTTAGCCCCTTCAAAGTGATCAAGGTTCTTGCTAATTACTTGAACCACTTCTTTCAACTGTTCTGAACTAGCCGTTAAAGTCGTTGGCAGCCACGAAGTTACCCCACATTTTAGTAGCCCATTAGCCATGGCCTCAATTCCTTCAGCACTTGCATCCATCACATCGTGATTCAACAAGCCATGAATATGGGTATCCACTAGCCCAGGAGCTATCCATTTATCACTATATTCTACGATATCTCCATCTGGTTGATTTTTTTGATATCTACCAAATTTACCATCAACAACTTGGAGATAACCTCCCATTTCTACATTACTACCTAAAAAGAATTTTTCTGCATGAATATAATATTCCAAACTTCTCGCTCCTATCCTTCAAAATCGTGAATTGTTACACCTTTTACTACTCGGTTAACTGTCCCCGTTGCTGAAGGAGTGTCCGGTGTATTCTTAACCTTGATTGATGATAGTAAGGAGATCGTTTGAGCAAACATTACATCAGGGAAGGCCATATAACCATCTGGGATAGAATCATCTCCATTAGCAAAATTAAAGTTGCTACCTGTAAAGTTGTGGGCTGATTGAACACCGATGCCCATAACGACTGGTGCAATCTCGTCTCCTGCCACTTCTTCGAGAATATCCACATCATACTGACGAGTGTAAGCATTGTTGCTAACGAAATCAAAAAGGAGTGTCTTACTATTAACAAATGACTTAGGACCGTGTCGGAAGCCCATCGAAGTATCAAAAACGGTCACTTTTTGTCCAGCTGTTAGTTCCAAAACCTTCAATTGTGCTTCACGAGTTAGTCCACCCAATGCACCAGATCCCAGATAAACGATCCGTTCAAAATCGGTATCAACCAATTTCTGAATATCATCAACCCGGTCAATCACTTCATGACCCATTTTACTGATGGCGTTAACATAAGTTTCTTTCTGTTCATCAGAATGTTGAGCATCGAAAACTAATAACGTTGTAAGTAACATGCAGCTAAAACTACCAGTCATTGCAAAACCTTTATCATTGGAACGTGCTGGTTGCATTAGAACTAAGTTTTTATCATCTTCTTGGGCATGGAGCGCAAGTTTACCTTCTGGAGCACATGTAATGGTTATTTGATATAGATGTTTAACGTACTTTTCAGCTATATCTACCGTTGCTACACTTTCGGGGCTGTTACCACTTCTTGCAAACGAAACTAAAATCGTTGGTGTATCTTTTTCAAGATATTGTTTAGGGGTAGAAACAATTTTAGTTGTATCGATTGCTTCAAAACGGAAATGGTTTCGATCACCATTTTCAGTTAAGTATGGCATCGCTGTATCTCCAACATAAGCTGAAGAACCAGCACCGGTAAAAACAACTCGTACCGGTTCATTGAATTCGCTTTCAATCTTCCCTAAGAAAGCATCAATTGCTTGCTTCTTTTCTTGGTAGATTTTAAAAGTTTCTAACCATAGTTCTGGTTCTTGTTGTATTTCACGAGTTGTTATAACAGCACCCATTTGGGTTAATTCATTATCAGTCATTTTGTACATAGTGGGAATTCTCCTCTCATCCATCAATGCTTATACTTAATGTTATAAACAAATTGGTCACCACGAGCGCTACTAATGGTATATTCAATGATTTCATTTTTATGATTGTATGTTGTTCGACGGAGCATGAATCCTGGTGAATTAGGTGCAATCTTTAATAAATCGGCATCTTTATCACTAATAATCCCTACTGAAAGCATCTCATCTGCTAGACGAACTTTTTCACCATAGTCTTCTAGAAAAACATTATAGAGCGAACGTTGTTTCGTTTCTAACTCATAAATTGACAGATTTTCAAATTTTTCAGCAGGAAGGTAAGTTCGATCAATCATCATTGGCATTCCATCCGCCAAACGGAGCCGTTTGAGTTTAACAATGGGATCTCCAACATTAATTCTTAGCTTGCCACTAAAATATTCATCGGCTTTACGCTCTGACATTTCTATGATCTTTGTTTCCGGTTTGCGACCAAGCGATTTCATTTGTTCCGTAAAACTATATTCATCACCAATTTTAGTCGTATCATCCATCCAACTTGCTACAAAAGTCCCCTTACCATGCTGGCGGTAAATATACCCAATGTTTTCTAGTTCACTTAAGGCTTCGCGAACCGTATTACGGCTCACTTCATACTTTCTCATAATTTCACGTTCGGATAATAATTTGTCATTTGGTTTATAGTTATTTTTAATTTGTTTTCTTAATTCATCAACAAGCTGTCCATATACAGGTTGCTTTTCATTATAGTTAAATCCCATGGTTTGATTACCACACTTTCTAAATCTGATTCATAATTTATATGATATACCAAATTTAGGTTTTGAGTGGCAATTAATGTTAAGCTTTACCGATTATGCCAAGTGCTGATAGCACAACTGCCACGATAATCACGATAAAGATAGCTTTTGTTGAAGTCATTCTCTTTCGACCAAGCATCCAATAGATTGCTCCAACAATTAAAGCAGGGACCAATTTTGGCATGATCATATCAATCTTATCTTGTAAGTTAACGGTCATCTTCCCTAAATGTGCTACGAAAATCACATGAGTATTAACCATAGTAGCTGCTAAAGCACCTACGACATAAACTCCAAGTAACGTTGCTGCATCCGTCAAAGCATTTAGCTGTCCTTGCATTTCATTAACTAAACTTACCCCTTGTTTGTAGGCAAATTTCAGTTGAATCCAGCGGAACCACATAATAACGAAGTTAACTAACATCCATAAAATAGCACCTACAACGTTACCTTGAACCGCCATATTAGCAGCAATTGCTCCCATAATAGCAGGCACCAAAGCGGCAAAAATCGAATCACCAATTGCGGCAAAAGGTCCCATTAAACCTGCCTTAATTCCCGCAACGGTTTCAAGTGAATTAACACCTTCTTTTTCTTCAATCGCCATATCAATTCCTGAAATAATAGTATTAAAGAAGTTACTTGTATTAAAGAATTGATTTTGCATTTTCATCATTTTTTTCAGCTCGGGAGTATGGTCACCATACATTTTACGGAGCTGGGGAAGAATCAAGTAAAGATAACCGGATCCTTGCATACGTTCGTAATTCCATCCAACTTGGTTGAATAAGAGGCTACGGATATTCATTTGCTTAAAGTCTTTATCAGTTAATTTATAATTAGTCTTATTAGAGTTCGTCGCCATGAATCTCACCATCCTGTTCATCTAAATCTGTTGCACCAGCATTTTGTTTAGGTTGTGCAGCTACTAAATTGCTTTCTTTAACGGAACGATTGTACTGCATTGCAGCTAGCGCAAAACCAATCAAAGCAATTCCTAACATTGGAAGGTTTGCGAAAACGGTCGTGAACTTTGCATTCATTCCGGCAATAGTTGTGCCAAGTAGGGTTACATTGCCATAAATTGTTGAAAGCATTGCTGTGATAACAAAACCTAAAATTAAGTATGGCCAATGCTTTTTAACTGGTAGATAACGAAGCAAGATAGCAAAACCAACGGCAGGAAGAAGTGCGCCCGCAGTTGCAAGACCGTTACTCAACCAAGCTAAGTTGGTATTCATATAATCTACGGCTGTACGTACAAATGGACCACCAAACGCAAGTGCTAGAAATACAGGAATACCACGTGATAATGTCCATGGAAGATATCCATAAAGGTAATTTCTTTCAATACCACTGTAATTTTCTTCGTCAATTAATTTATCAATTCTGTGTTGGAAGAAAGTATTAGCGAAACGTGCAACAATATCAGTCTGAATCATCAAACTAGCAACCGGAACCCCTAAAGCTGCAACCGCAACTTCGGGTTTCATACCTGTCCCAATCGCAAAAGCCGTAGCCATAACTGTACCTGAGTTTGCATCAATTTTAGAAGCTCCTCCAAAAGTTCCTACCCCAAGCACGGTTAATTGCAAACTACCACCAATGATCAAACCCGTTTTAAGATCACCCATTACTAAACCGGCAATAATCCCGGCCCAGATTGGTTGACTTAAACTAGTTTGGAGCGTTAACTCATCCATAATCTGGTACATTGAATAAATTGTTAAAATAATTACTTGCCATATTGCAATACCTGAACCCATAAGAACGCCTCCTTCTTATTTTTTAGTATCAAATTTTTTCAAAATTGCCATAAAGTCATTGGCTTGATCACCAGGAACCATTTGCTGAGTGATTTTAATTCCTTTTTCATGTAGTGCCTTAAATGCATCTACATCGTCTTGCACTACATTAATAGAATTAGTGATTTGAGTCGTCTCATCCGTCTGTGACATATTTCCGACATTAATCGTTTCTAACTTCACTCCGTCGTTAACCAAGTCCAATAATACTTGTGGTCGTTTAACCACAATAAATACTTTTTGCGAATCATAGCCGCCACGCTTAATATGATCAGCAGCTACCTTTTCAGAGAGCACACTCAAATCAATACCAGCTGGTCGAGCTAATTTCAAACCCGATTTTTCAATATCGCTTGCAGCCACTTTGTCATCAATCACCATAATTCTTGTTACACCGAGCTTCGTTGTCCACAAATTGGCTACTTGTCCATGGATTAGCCGTCCATCAATTCGTACCGCTGAAATTGTCATACTACTCACTCCTTTGTTTTCTCAAAACTATGCTAATAAAATTACTGTTTCTAAGCCTTTTAGTTGATATGGGATGGTTAATACATCATGCTCAATCCATTCCGGTTTAACCGCTAACTCTTGAAGTTTTGCTCCTTCATGGAAGTAAAGTTTCCAATCTTGTTGTTGCTTAGTTTTAGATAAATGAATTTGAATTTGTTTTTGATCATCAATCGTGAAATTTGAAAGTACAATTTGATTTGAAGACGCCGTAATCTTAGTTCCAGCCATATCAACTACGTAATCTATATCCGTAGTTTTATTTAAAATAAGTTTTAAAAGCTTAGCTTTAATTGAATAATATTGCGATTCCCAACCATATTTAGGGTCGGTATTCATTGGTAAAATTACCGTCCGCCCATTGATAATGGTCATCACTGGTCCTAATTTTTCAGCCTTCGCACTATATGCACTTGATAAAATTTCAACTTTATTTGCATTCTCATAAGCGATTTTGTAATAATCCCCCGTATGTTGAAGCATGGTGACCCGCGGATTCTCAATTTGATCAATGACCATTCCATCAATTTGTTCGTAAGATTGATAATTGGTTCGAGCCCGCTTAATTTCCAATTTTTCTGCGTCAATTAATGTTCTCAACATTGGTCTTTCAAACAGAATTTGAACACTTTCACCATCTAAAAACATGACATTCTTTTTAAGCAATGCTGTGATTTGTTCATCATTTAGATTGTTAAAAAATTGACCACTAACCGCTAACACTTCGTTTTCAAAATTGCTTGTATCCGTCCATTTTTCCGGTTTACATGCCACTCCTAAACTACCCAAAAGTGATAACCAACTGTACTCTTTAGGTAAGAGTTCCTCTGGGTTTTCGCCTCTAGTAGTCTGGAGGTTAAACGAGGCATCCTGAGATACTAAAACTTTTACTCCATCGAGTTGTTCCACATTCAATCGATGTTGAGTTCCCAAATTCATTAAGTCTTTGGATTCTGCCAATAATTCAGCATAGTCATACGTTTCATCGATTCCATTCCCCATCATATCGAATAAATTCAGCAAAATTCCCGTAGCGCCCAGCATTTGTGTACTTTCCAATTGTAATTTAGTAAACATTCTTGATTTAACAAATGGCGAATACATATAACTTTCCAGCTCAGGATATACGTCTGAATTTTTGCCAACTAATTCCGTAGTCACTCTGGAGTAACGTTCAAAATCTCGTGAATACTGTAAAGGAGAAACTTCGTTATATGCTGGTAAATGTGGTCGACTAACTCGTAAATGCGTACCAGATAAACTATCAAATAGACCGTCCCAATCGCGTCCTTCAACTGCATGCCATTCGGGAAAAGAACTCATCAAACCCAACCTTGTGGTGGGAGAAATTCTAGCGACCGTCTTTTGGATTAAACGGGCAACTTTTTTCATTTCTACTCGCGCAACACTGAGATATATTTTGCGTTCAAGCGTGGGTTTCCCTGGTTGTAAGAGCTTTTTGACAAATTCAGTACGGGTTACCTTACGTCCTAATTTTTCCGAATAAATCTTCATATGCCGCTCACAAAAACATGCAAGTTTGATTGGTGTGTGATTGTAATGTCTAAAATCATCTTCCAGCCATAATTCCTTAGGTTGGAGTTTGGCATATTCACCGTAGATATCAGCAATATATTCAACCCACCTAGGATCTGCAGGACAAGCAATGGATTCAGCGTGTTGACCTCGATAATCAACCATCGTTCCAAAACCCAGTTCTGGACTAACTTTTTGTCCACGATCGCTATGCATCAGCGTTGTCCATGGATTTAAACTTGTTGTTATGTCCATCTCTGCTAGCTGTTTAGAAACCTTTGCTACCGTAGGCAACCAATGCGTTCTAACTTGATCGATGGTAAGATGCCCTTGGTTTAACTCTTCTGGGTTAATAAAAAAGACTACATTGTCAATTCGAGCTTCCTGACAAAATTTAATTAACTTCTTCGCTCGTTCTTCATTCCAGTTAAAAGGATCAATTGCGAATCTTAATGAATATTGATAGGTTTCTGCCATATTTTTTACCCGTTTAGTTTTGCATTTACGTCAATAATTCCATTTTGTGCTTCATCAATTACAGATTGTTTACTTACTTCCATTCCCATCATTACTTGATTGGCAAAACCAATCACCATGGGAAGATTCAAACCACTAACTACTTCAAGTTCTGGATGTTCAGCCATCAAACGAACCACAACATTGGAGGGGGTTCCACCTAGTAAATCAACCGCCACCATTGTCTTTTCGTTATTGGGGTTGTCATTGATAAACTGCTCTGCTTCGGCCTGTAAATCTTCTGGACCTTGATTAGGTTGAAGCCCAATAGCCTTCATGTTATCAATATGCCCAAGAATCATTTCCGCACTAGCTAAAGTTTCAACCGCCATATTTCCGTGACTCATTAACAATAATCTCATGTAACATTCCTCCATCCCAGGGTTTGTAATTATGTTGTATACGCTTACAAACACCTGTAAATAAACAGCTGATATTACTACCAGCTCAATTCATATCATAACTGGTTGGTACCAGTTTGTCAACCAAGTTATAGGCGCTAAAAATGCCTTTTTCATGGGATTTTTATACTAAATTTTTCGCGTTTATATTTTGGTATAGATGGTATAAATTTACAATTTTCACCAGTATCATCACTATTTATTAAAAATTCTTCATAGACATTTTCAAATCGGTTTGTTCAATAAATTAGTAATAAAAAAACTTTGATTTTTTACAAACCAAAGTTTCGATTATATTAAATTATCTTCATCTAAATTAATTAAAAAAGGAGCAATCGGATCATTTTGTTCGTTGTATAACGTTAAGATTGGCGCATTACTATATCCATATCGAGCTTGCGTAGTCCCGTTAGGAAACTCAACAACGACTTGATCATCCTTAATCTTTGCTGGAATCGATTGCCAAACACCATTAACTAATCCTTCAATATGGCAATTTTGGGTAGCATGTATGTGTTGGACGCCTTTAAATTTAAGGTGGACTTGATTCTTATCTTTAATAATTCGATTAAAAACCGGCGTACTTGAATACGTTGTCCCTGCCAGAATTTTCCCTAGCCGTGTGCCAGCAATTCTTTTCGTAACCGGATGAGGATTATATAATTCCCCTGTATCCGTTATAGAAACTAGGTGAACTGCCGCTAAAGTTTGACTCACTTTCAGCATTTGTTGCCTAATTTCTGCCCAAGCATTCCGAAGTACGTTAGCATACTTTGGTAACTGAATAATATAGAATGGCAACGAATAGTCTTGGAAAACTCTGCGCCAATCATTGATAATCTCCCTCAATAACACATCATACAAATGACGCGTTTCAATATCTGTCTCACCTTGATACCAAACCACTTGATCGAATGAATAATTTTTAATCTTTAATACCATTGCTTTAAATAAGGTACCTGGTTTTAAATAACTATCTGGCGTTACCGGTGGTGGCCAAGGCGTTTGTCCAACAATATTAAGAGCCATTCCCAATGGGACACTAGGATTATCTTTCATAAATTTATACATTCGTCGATTATGACGCTGAACTTTTTGACGATATAATTTTACCTCTTCTTCAAACTCTCGGTTGGGCTTATTTTGCAGTTGTTTCTCAAATGGACGAACGATTTCATCCATCAACTGTGGTTGGCTAGTAAGCGTCAATTTCGACAACCAAGTTGCAGCTAATGCCCCGTCCCTAGTACAACAAACAACCCCGATCGGTAGCTGAGGATCTTCTTCGGTCATCCGTTTAACTGCGTAAAAAGCCATTGCCGAAATGTGTCCGAGATTAGTAGTCTTTAACTGATGCCAGTGGGTAGTTTTTGATTGATAGACTTCCACTTGTCCATTTTGGAAATAAAATGCAGGCTGCGGAACGTTATAATAGGCGATATTGTTCAATGTGAAATGATTTACCTCAGTCTCAAAATCCTGGTCTTGTACCATCCGAAAGCCTACATTGGATTGTCCAGCCATTAAAATCACTCGACCAAAACGCACCTTTTTTAGTAAGATTTGTTCCCGATCATCTGCAATTTGAACTTCAAATGAACTTCTAGTATCAATCACTGGATCAAAGCGACATGTCCACCGACCATCGCGTTTTACAATTGCACGCTTTATATCTGAAGCAATTTTTACTTTTACGGTTGAACCCGCTCTTCCCGCACCGCTAATCTGAAATGATTTTCCCGCCGGCAAAACCATATTATCCGAAAAAATTTGATCAACATGTAATTCGAAACTTTCCATGCTTAACCTCTCTGAATAAAAAGGCCAGACCCTCCTAACTAACAGATTGGATCTGACATTTTATATTACCTATCTTTTTAGTCTTACTTAAATTCAATCCCGTATTCAAACGTATGACTTTCACCAGCCTCAAGAAGGTTATTGCCTTTCTTATTATTCCAGTCCGTTGGCTGGTCGCTAGCTTGATCTGGAAGCCCTGCAAATGGTTCAATGCAAATGAACGGTTGAGTTTCATGTTCCATCGCCCATAGCGTTAGATATGGGAATTGTTTGATGTTCAATTTAACTTCATGAGCAGTTTGGTTGGAATGAAGGGTCACATTTTCAAGCTTCTTAGCATTCAAAATAATAAGTCCATCATCAAACATTTCGTGATTTAAAGCTAATTCACTAGCTTGGATTGATGGATATGGAGCTTCAGTTCCATCGCGGAAAGGAATGGGGCCCACTCCGAGTCTTTTAATTTGTTTTTGTTTTGGTCCAAATGTTAGGCGATAATCTTCAAAAACACCATCATCATCAATTGGAAGATTAAAAGCTGGGTGAGATCCTAAAGCATATGGCATCATCCGCTGGTCATTATTAATCACCCGGTATCCAATCAAAAGTTGGTTCTGATCTAATTTGTATTCAACTTGAAGGGTAAAATCAAATGGGAACATTTCCTTTGTTTTAGCATTTGACTTTAACTCTAACATCACTCGATTTTCTGCTTGATTAACTTTCTGCCAATCAAAATCTCGTGCAAATCCATGTTGGGGCATTCGATATGTCTTACCATCCACTACATATTCATCGTTATTTGACTTACCAATCGCTGGAAATAGAATGGGTGCATGTTTCTTCCAAGCATCACCATTCCAAATGTAGTCATAACCACTTTCGTTTCCAATAACATGGGTCAATTGGGCTCCCATATTATCAATTTCAACTTCGAGACGATCGTTTTTTAACTTTATCATATGAATTTAGTTCCCCTTCCTTATTTTTGTACAGTCTTAGCATGATTCATTTTCATTAAAATGTAAAGGCTTTCTTTGGCTTTGTTCGACAATTTTAACCTTCATCTGAACTTCAACACCTTTTGCAATTAGTTCGAAACTGTTATGATAGAATTCTGTTAGAAATTTTGTTCCACCTATGACACTTCTCCCATTCTTTGGGTTCCTTTGGTCATAGTAAAATTAGTGACGTTTACGTTATAAAGGAGAATTTAATATGTCTAGTTCTAAAATAAACACCCGTGAGATTGTTTTATCTGCCATGATTGCCGCTCTTTATGTGGCAATTACATTTGTCTTTTCTGCTATTAGCTTTGGACCAATTCAGTTTCGCTTAGCTGAAATGTTAAACTGTTTAGTGATTTATGACAAACGCTATATCTGGGGCATTTCGTTGGGAGTCTTAATTTCCAATATGCAATCATCTTTAGGAATTATCGATATTACATGGGGGACCCTCACAACTATCGTTACGCTTTCAATTGTTTACTTAGTCATTCGTAAATTTAGCGATACGAAGGTAAAGATGGGCCTCTGTGTTGCCATCACTACTGTTCTAATGGGCTTTTTAGTTGCTATTGAGCTCGCCTATGTTTTGAAAGTTCCATTTTTCTATACTTGGGGAACGGTTAGTCTTGGAGAACTAGGCGTGATGCTAATCGGCGCCGTCGTAATTTATCTACTTGGAGAAAATGTTAATCTATCCCTATCTGCTCGCAGATAGTAAAATCTACTACCAAACCAAATAACTACAAGCCTTTAAAATAGGTTCAAATTAAATACTTTAGTATAATTTATGTATAAAGTAAGCCTTTTAGTCGAAACGGAGGGACTCAGCATGCATCAATTATCTAAAGTATTTTTGATTACCTTAGCATCTTTTTCACTGGTTGGATTAGCTGGTTGTGCAGACAAAAAATCAGCCACAGCACCAGCTACTGAAAAAGCTTCTTCACCTGCCCGCGTCCATGAAGTTCAACGTACAAACGCCACTACTATCGCTCTGGCTACTTATCATTTGATGAAATCCAATGGCCAACTTGAAAAGCTTAACGATGACATCGAACCCAGCGCAAGAAATGTTGTAGAAGATACTGATAATAAAAAAATTGCTTTCGATGCGGGAACTGAGCAAAATGATTATTTTGAACAAAAAGCCCATATTACTATCGATAACAACAAGGTGCTTTATACAACCAAACAAGATAATACCAGTGTCGATAACCTCTATAAAAAGTATTCCAAAACAGTTAGTTTCCAGCGTTTTTTAGATGAATTTGAAATTCAAGACCATGACGAAGATTTTGACGACTAAAAAAGCTGAATCAAGAAAAGTTCTTGATTCAGCTTTTTATAGTACCTGATTTATTCAAACAAATTTTTAGAGTTAATCTTCTAAATTCTCAACTACCACTTTACCCATCATATGGTTTCCCTCAACCAGCTTATGCGCCTGTTTTAGGTTCTCCACGTTAATTGGGGATAATTGCTTAGTCAGGGTTGAAATCAGTTCTCCAGCGTCTAATAAACGAGCAATTTCGTCCAAATATACATGCTGAGTCTCCATGTCTGGTGTTTCATAGTAGGACTTCGTGTACATCCATTCCCAAGCAAAAGTAACCCGTTTATGTTTTAGTGCTTTCAAATCTACCGGTTCATGGTTTTGAGTGATTGAAGTCATCCTGCCATTCGGTTTAATCAGCTCGACCATTTCATCCCAATGAGCATCAATATTGTTTAACTCTAAAATATAATCTACGTATTGATGACCTAAGTTACGAACTTCATCAATCAAGTTATTACGATGATTAACGGTTTCGTCGGCGCCATGTTTTAGACACCATTCAATAGTTTCTGGACGAGAAGCCGAGGCGATCACATGTAAACCGGCTTTTTGGGCTAATTGGGTTGCAATGGAACCTACGCCACCAGCCCCATTAATAATTAGAATCGACTTATCGGCGTTTCCTTGCACATCCTCTCGATCAATTTCTAATTGTTCAAATAATGCTTCCCACGCCGTTAATGAAGTCAATGGCATCGCAGCTGCTTCAGCATTGCTAAGCTTTTCGGGGGCATGTCCCACCACCCGTTCATCTACTAGCTGATATTCACTATCGCTTCCGGCCCGTTTGAATGAACCAGCATAAAACACACGGTCACCAATTTCAAAATATCCAGCTGATGCGCCTTTAGCTATCACAGTTCCAACTGCATCCCAACCAATCACTTTAGGTTCGTCTAAAGTTTCAGTCCCATTTTTACGCACCGCCACATCGATTGGATTTACTGATACTGCATCGACTTTAACCAGTAGATCACGTCCTTCAGGCTGAGGAACCGCCGTTTCAAAACGAAACAAACTTGCTTCTTCATTGATGGGTAAATGTTTTTGAAATCCAATTGACCACATTGTTTTATTCATTTTGGTACCATTCCCTTCTTTAAAATAACGCTATTTCTTCTATAATTGTACCTCGAAAATTGTTAAAACTTATTACTAAGTAATTGAAAATAGCCATGTTAACTAAATTTTGGTGCCTAATCTTGTTGTTGTCGTTGCAAAATACCTTCAGTAATATCAGCAATCGTTATTTCATCCATTTTTTGAAAGGCACTTTGCTGTATTTCAGCGTATGCATCATCTAACACGTCTTGAATACTGCCACCGACAACACACTGTGGATTTGTCTTAGGGTCGATATGCAAGAGGTTATGATCCATATTCACCGCCTTATAAACATCTAAAATACTAATCTCACTCGGACGAGCATTTAACGCTGGGCTAGCACTCCCTACTTTTGTCGTAATTAGTCCCGCACTTCGTAAATCCGACATCAAATTTCTTACAGTACTAGCATTGGATTCAATACTATCTGCAATGGTCTTACTTGATAAGTCGCCGTCCTTATAAATAATTAAGTACGTCAAAATATGGATTGCATCGCTTAACTTATAGGAATACTTCATCGTTACCACCTAATTTAAAATTTCGTTAATAGCCTCTGGTAAACTAGTTAATTCCCGACCCAAAACTTTTGCTAAACTATCTGATTGATGACTGAGAGAGCCATCTTCAATTGGTGCCTGAAAAGAAGTAAATAGTGCCGCAGTATCTGCATCTAGGCCTCCCGTTTGAAGTTGAGCTTGATAGGCATCCCTCGAAACCTGCTTAAGTTCAAAATTATTTCCAGTTGCTGTTTGAAGGGCTGCGCCCAAATCAGCATACGAACGAATTTTACCAGCAAATTCATAGATAGCATCTGGATTTTCTAACGTAATTACCTTTGCAGCAGCCTCAGCATACTCACGTTCTAAAGCCCATCCAGCTTGTTGATCTGTCCAGTAGGTTGCTGTTTGATTATTAGCACCACTTTGTAAAAAGCCCATTTCATTTTGAAGGTACCAGTTGTTACGTAGAAATGAGTGTTTGATTCCTTGTTCTTCAATTAGTTTCTCAGTTAATCGATGGTCGTTTGCTAAAGCACTGGTTGATGCTTGAGCATTTGGAAAACTAGTATAAGCTACAAAATCAACACCCGCATTTTTAATTGCTGTTACAACATTTTGGTGCTGAGTTCCTCGAGCTACTTTACCACCTGGTTGCGAAGAAATAAAGAGCACTCGATCAATCCCTTTCAGAGCTTTTTCCATTGTAGTTATATCATCGTAATCACCTTGACGAATTTCTACACCTTTAGGAAGTAGCTTTTGACCCTTTTCTAGATTTCTAACAATGGCGATTACGTTGTCGGTTCCTACTAAATCAATTAATTTTTTTATCGCGATTTGTCCAAAGTTTCCTGTTGCAGCAGTAATTGCATATTTCATATTCATAATTCTCCTTGAGCTGTTTTTTTATTATTAACAGCTTAATCATACCACCTGTTATTTTAAAGTCAACAGGTTTGAACAAAAAAACTCAATTATCTTGAAGTTAATATTCAAAATAAGTGAGTTAATTTTTATTACAAATCATTTTTTTCTTAGTGAAAACCACCAAATCAAATGGATAATCAAAATGATGATAAATATAAAAGCCCAAATTCCGATGGAAACTAATTGATTAAGTAAACTATTCTGAACACCTGCCCCATCCGTCTTTCTGAACCATAAAAATACTGTACCAATCACAAAAATCAAGAAACAGCCCCAACTACTTACTCGCCAACTTTTCAAAAGTAACACTCCCTTTAGCATTATGCAGAATCAACGCACTAATTATACACCTTTAAGATAACAGAAAGACCGATTCCTTAGCTGGCATATCGGGAATCGGTCCGTTTATTTATCTTATGACTGTAATATATTTCAAATTCTTTTTAAACGTGAATTGGTAGTCCTGCAGCTAATTCCGCTGCATCCATAATTTCTTCACCCAACGTTGGATGTGGATGAATGGTTAATTCAATATCTTTAATTGTTAATCCATTTTCAATCGCTAAAGTTAGCTCAGAAATCAAATTAGAAGCTTCCGGACCCACAATTTGCGCTCCAATAATACCGCCAGTAGGATTATCCGTAATTAGACGGATAAAGCCTTCTGTTTGATCCATAGTCATGGCACGTCCACTAGCAGCAAATGGGAACTTGCTTGATTTAGCATCCAACTTCTTTTCAGCAATAGATTGCGGAGTTTCACCTACAGTTGCTAATTCAATGTTTGTGTAAGCAACGGCTGGCAAAACATAATGTGTATCATGAGCATCTTCGCCACCCATAGCAGCTGCTGCCACCTTAGCCTCAAAACTAGCCTTATGCGCTAAAGCTGGTCCAGCGACCACATCACCGATAGCATAAATATGTTTAACTGATGTTTGCATGGAATCATTAACTTCAATTAAACCACGCTTACTTAACTTGATATTGGTATTATTCAAACCAAGCTGATCTGTGTTAGGACGGCGGCCTACTGAAACTAAACAGTAGTCTCCGTTAACCGTCTTGGTTGTTCCATCAGCTTCATAGGTTACTGTAACATCTTTGTCAGTTTGGTTTGCCTCAACCGCTGTAGCTTCAGTAACAATTTCGACTCCATTTTTCTTAAAGTTATTCAAAACTGGCTGAATCAATTCACCATCAAATCCATTTAAAATGTGATCCAAACCTTCAATGATGGTAATCTTTGAACCAAGGTTCATGTAAGCTCCAGCAAGTTCCGCTCCAATCACCCCACCACCAATAATGATGAGATGTTCTGGAACATCTTTTAAGTTCAAGGCTCCAGTGGAATCAATTACTCGACCACTAAATTTAAAGTGTGGGATTTCAACTGGACGAGAACCAGTGGCAATCAAAGCTCTCTTAAAGCGATATACATGGGAATCATCTCCGTTGATTACGTTAACCGTTTCGTTATCATTGAAGTAAGCTTCTCCTCGCACAATTGCAACTTTGTGTTTCTTAAGTAAGAGTTCCACTCCACCAGTTAGTTTGTTAACAACCTGATTTTGTTTCCATTCTTGAGTTTTAGTGAAATCAATTTTAGATTCTGATACCGAAACTCCAAATGGATTACCATGTTGTAAAGTTGAGTAGAGGTGTCCAGCTTGAATCAAAGCTTTAGATGGAATACATCCAACATTCAAACAAACTCCTCCGATATAATCACGTTCAACAATCACAACTTTTTGTCCTAATTCAGCTGCTCGAATAGCAGCAACGTATCCACCAGGACCAGATCCAATAATTAAAGTGTCAACGTTAATTGCTTGTGTACCAACTACCATGACTACACCTCCATTAGCATGTAGGCAGGGTTACTCAAAAGTGCCTTCAGCTCATTCATAATTTTTTGTGCTAGAGCACCGTCAATTAAACGATGATCAAAGCTAAGTGATAGTTTTAATGTATTTCCAACTGCTAACTCACCATCTTCGTTAACCACTGGAGTCTTACGAATTCGTCCAATTCCAAGAATTGCACTTTCACCTGGATTAATAATTGGTGTAAAGAATCCACTTCCACTTTCTGAACCAATATTGGTGATAGTAACTGTGCCACCCTTAAGTTCATTAGGCTTCAAATCACCGGCACGACCACGGATGGCCATGTCATCAATTTCTTGCGCAACTTCCATAATTGATTTTGATTTAACATTCTTAACGTTTGGTACGAAAAGTCCATTATCAGTATCAACTGCGAAACTGACATTTGTATCTTCGTAATAAACGATTTCTTGTTTTTCAATATCAACCATTGCACTAAGTTCAGGGTACTTATGGGCTGCCCCAGCAAGGGCTTTCGCAATAAATGGCATATATGTTAGTTTGTAGCCTTTTTGTTTAGCTTGTTCCTTAAATTGGTTACGAAGATCCATTAACTTAGAAACTTCTACTTCATCCATGATTGTTACATGTGGAATCGTTTGAACTTGGTTAGTTAAAGTCTTAGCAATTACTTTACGAACTGGTGACAATGGTACCCGTCCAGCTTTAACTTCAGCTGGCGCAGCCGGAGTAACTGGGGCGCTTGGCGCCTTTTCTGATTCTGTTTCTGGAACTGAAGCAGCTGGGGCAGGACTTGCTTTAAAGTTCTCCACATCAGCCATGGTGATATGTCCATGCCGTCCAGTTGCTGGCACCTGAGTTAAATCAATATCATTTTTTCTAGCATATTCTCGTACAGATGGCATTGCTAACAATTGTCCATTTGAAGTATATTCTGCACCTACCTTGGTTACTTCAGGTGCAGTTTGGTCAACTGGTGCGCTTGATTCTGGTTCCGGTTCTGTAGATGCTGGTGTTTCTTTAGGTACTTCACTTTCAGCACCAGCGCCACTTCCGTCACCGTCGAATTCAATCAATGGTTCGCCAACCTTAACTACCGTTCCCGCTTCTACGAAAAGTTTTGTAATCTTTCCACCATAAGGAGAAAGGATTTCTTGTAATAGCTTATCATTTTGAACTTCAGCTACTGCATCTTCTTCTTTAATCGTATCGCCGACTTTTACTAACCAGTTTGCAATTTCGCCTTCAGCCATTCCTTCGCCAATATCTGGCATCTTAAAAATTTCAGTCAAAGTTCACGACCTCCTTAACTTTTTCGATGATATCGTCTGCTTTTGGTAACCATTCATTTTCAGCAAGGGCAAATGGATATACTGAATCTGGAGCAGCTACCCGTCCGATTGGTGCTTTCAAACTCATAATGAAGCGTTCACTAATTTCACTCATTACCATTGCACCAATACCAGCTTGCCGTTGTGCTTCTTGAGCTACAACAACTCGACCAGTCTTTTCAACGCTTTCTCCAATTGTGTCGAGATCAAGTGGACTAACCGTTCTCAAATCTACAACTTCAGCGTCAATGCCGTCTTTAGCAAGTTCTTCTGCGGCCGCTAAGCTTGTATGTACCATTCCACCATAGGTGATAATTGATACGTCCTTACCTTCACGAATCACATTGGCCTTATCCAATGGTGTGGTGTAGTAACCTTCTGGAACATCGCCACGAATTGAACGATATAAACGAAGATTTTCAAGGAAGATTACCGGATCATTACTTTCAACAGCTGATAGTAACAATCCTTTAGCATCTGCTGGAGTAGCTGGCATAACTACTCGTAGACCAGGTGTTTGAGCTACTAAACCTTCCAAGGAGTCCGCATGCATTTCAGGGGTCTTAGTTCCACCGCCATAAGGAGAGCGAACCACAATTGGAAATGTACGTGTTCCATGGAAACGGAAACGTCCACGTGCCATCTGTCCTGCAAGTGAATCCATAACTTCATATACAAAGCCGAAGAATTGGATTTCCATAATTGGACGGTAGTTTTGGGTTGTCATCCCAATTGCCATTCCACCAATTCCACTTTCAGCTAGTGGAGTGTTGAAAACCCGATCTTCACCATATTTCGCCTGAAGACCATCCGTAGCTCTAAATACACCACCATTTTTACCAACGTCTTCACCAAAGATAACTACATTTTCATCGTTAGCAAGAGCTAAATCTTGAGCTTCAGTAATCGCTTGGATATATGTTTTTTGTGCCATGATTACTTGCCCTCCCCTCTAAATTTGTTAATTTGTTCTTGTGCAGCTTGTCCTGGAACTTCTAGAGTTTGTTCAATAAAGTCTGAAATCTTTTGTTTATCGATTCCATCTGCTTGTTTTACGCCGTCATCAATTTGTTCATTAACCACTTCGGTCCAGTCATTTTCAATTTCTTCAGACCAGAAACCCAATCCTTCAAGATATTTTCTGAAACGGATAAGTGGTTCTTTCTTAGTCCATTCATCAATTTCTTCTTGAGTACGGTAACGAAGTGGATCATCACCAGACATCGAGTGTGCACCCAAACGATTAGTAATTGTTTCAATAAATACAGGTCCATTACCATCAACTGCCCATTGACGTGCCTTCTTAGATGCTAGGTACATTGCAATTGGATCCATTCCATCCACAACCAAACTTGGAAGACCAGCTGCCCAACCTTTAGCTGCTAGATGAGGAGCCTTAGTTTGTAATTTACGTGGTGTTGAGATAGCGTATTCATTATTTTGTGAGAAGAATACGGCGGGTGCGTTATATGCGCCAGCAAAGTTCATTCCTTCGTAAAAATCACCTTGCGAAGTACCACCATCACCAGTGTAGGCATAAGCCACATTAGGTTGTTTACGCATCTTCAAACCTAGGGCTGCACCAGCAGCTTCAACATATTGAGCACCGATAATAATTTGTGGCATCCAGCCATTAACATCGTCAAATTCATTTCCTTCATAATGGCCACGTGACCACAAGAAAGCCTTATAAATCGGCCAACCTTTCATTACTAATTGCGGAATATCACGATAACCTGGGAAAAGCCAATCTCCTTTTTCAAACGCATAATTCGAAGCAATTTGAGAGGCTTCTTCCCCAATGGTTGGAGCATAGAAACCTAGGCGTCCTTGTTTTGCTAGTTTAGTGGAACGTTCATGTAGCACACGACTAAATACCATCTGTTTCATAAGTTCAACGAGCTGATCGTCACTCAAACCAGCCTCTTTAAGAGCATCCTCGTCTACAATCTCACCATCATTATTTAGAACTTGTAGCATTGGAAAACTGTCTGTTTGTTTTTCCATTTGAAGATTGAAATCTAACACTTGTTTATTGTCATCTTTTACAGCCATAACTAAACCTCCTAAGCTTCAAATAATTTAATTAATTCATCATCCGTAATGTTTCCGAAGTACCGGCCTTCATGGTTACGTTCAAAGACGGGCTTAATCTCTACAGTTTCAAATGGTAACCCAATAAATTGGTCTTTGATTTCGCGCCAATCGCGTAAACCAAGGAAATCGCCTGTGAAATTGATATCACGTATGGTTCCACCCTCAGCTTGGACTTGAACATCGATAATTCCACCGTCATATTTAGCATGGTTCTTAAAGTTAAATTCTGGTGAACGACCATAATTCCAGTCCCAAGTTGAAAACTTATCAGCCGTTAGTTGGATAATCTCCTGTTTTTGTTGCGGAGTTAACACAATCTCTTGGTCTTTCCCGTGATCGGTTAATTCGTACTGAACCGCATCCCAGAAATCTTGAAGGGTTAACCCTTTTGGAGCTGCATCTTTGATCATTCCCACTCGACTTCGGACCGATTTAGCAGCTTTTGAAATGAATTTTTCATCCGCTACATTTAAGGAACGAACCATGGTATCTACATTACTATCAAATAGCAATGTTCCATGATGCATTAAGTATCCTTTGGCATAGCGCTGGGCTACACCAGAGATTTTTTTACCATTTACTAACAGATCATTTCGACCGGAAGCCTCGGCATCAATCCCTAAAGTATGTAAAGCTCTTAATACGGGCTCAGAAAACTTTTTAAAATCAACATTTGCTGCTGATTCAATTGGTACAAATAAGGTGAAGTTCAGATTACCTAAGTCATGGTAAACTGCGCCACCGCCCGTCACTCGCCGGACAACCTCAATTTGGTGTTCATCAACAAAATCTTGGTTAACTTCCCCAAAAGTATTCTGATTCTGACCAACAATAATAGCATTATTATTCTGCCAAAGTGCAAAAACTGGTTCCTTGGCATTTAAATTATTTAGTAGCCATGTGTCCGTTGCAATATTAGTGTACGCATCTGTTCCCATGTATGTGACGTATCGCACAATCTAAACCCCCTTATCACGCTAATGGAAGCGCTTTCTAAGTACATCTTTATGATAGCACATTTGAACCGTTTTAGGGCTATTTTTTGGGTTTAAAATGTTTTAAATTGAATTTTGGTTTTGTGCAATTTTGTTCAAACCTCAACATTAAATTTACATATTTGAGCAAAGTTGTTAATTTTTATAAGATAAAAAGACTAGCTTCGAAAGACTAAAAAACCTCAAACTAATTCTGATAATTAGTTTGAGGTTTTGATTTTTTGACCAATTATAGATTTTCTTCAGCTTGAATTTCAGAAACACGTTCACTAATCTTCAAGAATGGTAAGTATAAGAATACTCCGACCACAATAATTAAGATTTGTAAAATAACTGCGCGCCAGTCTCCGGCTGTTGAAAGATATGGTCCGATCAAAGGAGGAGTTGTCCATGGTACTAATACTACTGTTCGACTGACCCAGCCCCAAAGTGTAGCAAAGTAACCCATCAAACTCCCAACAACTGGGAATAAAACAAATGGAATAATCAAAGGTAAATTAAAGACAATTGGAAAACCAAAAATCATCGGTTCATTAATATTAAAGATTCCTGGTGCCAACGATAATCCAGCAATTTGACGAGAAGATTTAGCTTTACTAAAAATTAAAATAGCAATAATCAACGCAATCGTACTACCTGAACCACCGATTAAGGTGTAATTACTTACAAATGAAGTTGTAATAATATTTGGAATGGCTTGGTGATGTGCATAAGCAGTCATGTTTTCGTTCATATTAACTAATACAAGGGGATCAAGCAATGCACCTGATAATACGGTTTGATGAATACCTAAACCAAAAAGGAAATTAGCTAAAGTATAAATTACACAGTAACCCACAATACTTGTATTAAAGCCTCGTAAAGGTTCTTGGATCCAAGTTTTAATTAAGTTGATTAAATCGGTGTTGAAAAATCCTGCCAGCAACGCTGCAATAATAGCAAAAAACGACATTAATAAAATGGCTGGAATTAAAACACTAAATGAAGCAGAAACTGCTGGTGGTACATTTTCCCCTAAGTGAATTTGTAATTTTTTAATCGAGGCAAGTTTGATAAAGAGGCCGGTTGCAATCAGCCCAACAAAAATCCCACCAAACATTCCTTGCGTTCCCGTATTCAAATAACTAAGTCCACCTGTGACCGTCGCCATTTTTGCCCCTGCTGAAGCAACCGTTCCTAACTGAATGCTTCCTGGCATTAGGATGAAAATACTTGCTAAAGACATCGCAGCAGCCGCAATTGGATTATTAAAGCCTTTATTACGAGCAAGACTATAACCGATCATTGGCGCAACTAAAATTCCGGCTACATTTAACGTCCCATTAACAATGGCGTTTCCAATCACTTGGAATTTTGTCAGCATATCCCCACTCAAAAACCAGGTAAAGACAACGTTATTTAACAATACCCCAATTCCGGCTACAATAAACATTGGTAAAATGACGGCAAAAGCATCACGGAGTGAACGGAGATATACCCAGTTTCCGACTTTAACTGAGATTTCAGTGAACTTAGCAATGAATTTAGAATTTTGCATCTTATCATTGACTGATTCTTTGTTCGAACTACCCATTTTAAATCCTCCCATTAAAGATCATTTTCTAAATCGTTCCCATTAGTTTCAATAACTTTTTTAAACCATTTATAACTCTTCTTAGGGACCCGTTTCATATCACGTAACTCGTGGTTGCCACGATTTACGTACACCATCCCATAGCGTTTTTCCATATTTCCAGAAGAACTAGGAATGTCGATTAATCCCCAACCAAGATAACCTAAGACTGGGACACCATCTTCCACAACCGCATCAATCATCGCTTGGATATGGTCACGATGATATTCAATTCGGTAATCATCTTGAATCTCTGTCCCATCGAATTTTTCACGATAACCGATACCATTTTCAATTGGAAACATGGGAATACCGTATTCGTTGTAAGTCTTAGTGATAACATCACGGAATCCTAATGGATCAATGTTCCATCCCCAATCTGTAGCCTTTAAATATGGATTTTCGACCCCTCCATAATCTAGATAACGATTAGGCATCGTTCCCTGTGGAATTTTGGTTGAATCAACAACGTTACTTGCATAATAACTAAACGAAATAAAATCACTCTTCAATTTTTCAAATGCTATTTGATCTTGTTCTGTAAAATCGATATCAAAATGATGATTCTTGATATACTGGGTAACCTCAGTCGAGTAGTGGCCGTGTACCCAAGCCTCCAATAAATTACGATTCAAAAATTCATCAATTTGGCGGGCCACATAAACATCACGCGGACGACAATTTTTAGGATAAGATTCCACATATGCTAACATCCCTCCAATTTGAGCATCACTAGTTTCGTGCACATAATTAGCGACTTGGGCATGGGCGGTCATTACGTGATGAGCAATTAACTGGAGTTCTTCGTCAGTTTGGTCACCTTTCAAATAGCCTGCAATGTGGAAAGCTTCTGTCTGTGAATATAAGTTTTGTTCATTAAAAGTTACCCATAGTTTCACACGATCGCTAAAGCAATCCACCATTTTCTTACCAAAACGCACAAATGCGTCAACCACGTGGCGACTCATGAAGCCGTTGTATTTTTCCGCTAAATGTAATGGCATATCGAAATGATACAGGCAAATCATCGGCTTGATTCCACGTTTCAGTAAATCATTAATTAATCTGTCATAATATTGGATACCTTCTTCATTAAAATCCCCATCTCCGGTAGGGTTTACACGACTCCATGAAATTTGGAAACGATAACAATTCATTCCTTGATTAGCCATCAAATCTAGGTCTTCCTCATAATGATGGTAATTATCAATAGCAACATCCCAGTTTGAGGTAGTTTCGGTTGCTTCATATGTATCATAAACTGATGGTCCCTTACCGCCTTCATGAACACCTCCTTCTGTCTGCATGCTTGATGTTGAGTTTCCCCATAAAAAATTATCTGGTAGTTTTCCTTTCAAAATAACGCTCCTCTCTAATTGAATTCGCTTTCATTATAGCTTTATTTTTTATTTAAGTAAATACTTTTATTTTAAAAGACTATACTTTTATAAAAATTGTGATTGTATTTAAGATACGCTAAAATGAGGGTAACGTCTTAAAACGGAGTTTTAAACAATATGTATAAATACGAAAAAATCTCGCAAGCGATTCGCAAACAAATTATTGAACAAAAAATTAAACCTGGAGCTTTACTGCCGGATCAAAATCAATTAGCTAAAGAATTTAATACTACTCGTATAACGATTGGCAAAGCACTCCAATCCCTAATTATTGAAGGGCTTATCTATAGCAAACGTGGTGCTGGGACGTTTGTTAGAAAAGATGCTCATTTGAATGACGAATTTACTAACGATGTTGATAAACCTTTGGGGACTACCTCGACTCATCCGCATAGTAAAGTCACCAGTAAATATATTCATTTGACTGCTCGGATTGCTAACGAAGTCGAAAAGAAAAATCTTCTACTAGAAGATGGTGAGACGGTCTACGTCATCAAACGGACGCGTTTTATCGAGGGAAAAGCTTATAGTTATGAACAAACAATTATGCCAACTAAAATTGCAACAATAACCGAAGAAGTTTTAAAAAAATCTATTTACCAATATCTAGAACATGAGTACCATTTAGAATTAGCTGGTTCCCATCGACAAATCACTGCCCGTAAAGTTTCTGAAGAGGACGCTAAATTTCTGGGTGAAAAGTTGGGCGATCCAATCCTAGTGATTAGCCAAACTAGTTACTTAGTAGATGGAACCCCTTTTGAATTTTCTGAATCTCGTTTTCCATACCGATCTAGCGCAGTATCTGCGGATGTCAATTTACTTGAATAAAAAAAGCGTTCAGAAAAAATTTTCTGAACGCTTTTTTTATTTTTTAATTTTTAAAATAGATTCTGTATCCATTCGTTTAGAAGTTATGCGGTTTACTTGTGCCTGTTCATCTTCAAATCCTAAGCCAATCCCAACGATAATTTCCTCATCACTTGGAATATTTAACTCCTCTCTTAAAATCTGCGGATACTTCACAAAGTTATATGCGACGATCGAGTCAATACCTTGTTCAGTCGTGGCCAACAAAATATTTTGACTAAATGCACCTAAATCAAACAAAGACCATGGTGTATATCCTTTTGGTAAGGTCAAATAAACTACAGCTTGAGCATTATAAAGCTGACTGGCTTCTTTACCCAAAGTTTCTTGCCAATTATCTCCCAAAACTGCTGGTATGCCATGGCTCCATTCAGCCATGTTCTTTTGAGCTTGTTCGGACCAGCGCTTCCGCGACATTGGAGGAATATCCGAATTAGTTTTTGCTCCTGTAATTGCCAATTCCTGTTGTTGCTTTCTAATAGCTTCCAAAGTCTCACCTTGGGCTACATAAACTTTTTGCGGTTGCGAATTGACCCATGAAGGTGCTTTTTGAGCAATTCCAATCATTTCTTTTAATTGTTTTGAATCTATTTTTTGATCCGTAAAATGACGTACGGAATGACGCTTTTGAATTGCCTGTTTGACTTCCATCCTGTCTAAACCTCCGAATCGTTTATTGCAAATTTAGAACCATACTGCAGGTTTTAGTATACGACTTAAAGTTTACTTTAAGTCAAGAGTTGAAAAAGTTTATTGCTCAATAATCTACCAAATTAACTTTATCAGAAATTGACATGACTTTATTTTCACCTTTAAATTCCATTTTAGCCCATAAACCATAACGACCCCCAAAAGCTAGAGTCTTAGTCTAACTTTTGAGGGCCACTATAAAATTATGTTGTAGTTTTTTATTTATCAGTGTTTTCCGCAGCAACCTTTTGGAATTCGGCTACTAAATCGGCATTTTCCGTAACCTTGAAGTTCATTCCATTGCTAGCTGATTGAGAAGTTACTAATACTTCTGGTTGGCCATTATGGAACGTAAATAAGTACATGTATTGGTCACCAGTATATACAGCTACTACCTTGTATTCACTGTCTGCCTTTTCACTTCTTGTCCATTGCATGGAAACCTCTTGCTGGTTGACATATATTTGTCCCTTAGAGAGATAGTCAGGGAAACTTACTCCACCGAAACTAACGGATGCGTTAGCATTCGTACCTGTGTAAGTTTGGCCCATGGTTTGTTGCCAACTTGAAATGAAAGCTGCCAATTCTGAATCTTGTTTGTCAGTCCAAATTTTCTTTTCAGTCTTTTTAGTCTTCTTTGAAGAAGATTGTGCTTTAGATGAACTTGATTTACCTTCTTCAACTTTGATCACTTTTGTACTACTTGATCTATCAGAAGATGAAGTTGTGTTCGTGACGTGATTAGGATAAAAGAACTTATACCCTGCAATCACGACGATTAACGCGAGAATAACCCAAACCACCGAATTGATTGAGCCAAACGAGCGCTTTTCTGGTTTTTTCATATGTCGCATAATAATCACCTCGTTTAGTCTATTATACAGTAATTTGATAAATTGGAAATTAACTGTAATTACTCTTTTATAGAGGACTACTTAATTTATAAAAAATCACATTACATCAAACCTGACGTAATGTGATTTTTAATTACCTTCTATCTTTCAACTTCTTGTAACTTTTGATTGTCATCTAGTTGAGATTTACCTTCTAAATGTTTCTTTTGAAGTTGAACCATGCTGAACCATAGCAATGCAAGAGCTATAATTGCGAACAATAATAGAGCTCCCATTGATTGAACAACCGTGATATTTCCTAAACCAGACGTAATGGATTGACGGAATGACAAGATTGAGTACGTCAATGGCAAGAATGGATGAATTGCATTATAGAAACTGTTTGTAACTTCCATTGGGAAGGTACCACCCGAACCACCAAGTTGAAGCATCAATAGAATCATTGCAACGAATCGACCAGGATTATCGAAGGCCATCGATAAGAACATAACGATGTACATCGACGTCAAAGCAATCATAATTGCGGTTAAGTAGTATTGACCTACATGATCAACATGGATACCAGCAACCATCATAATCGTTGCTTCAATCAAGGCCATTCCAAGAGCAACCGCTGTACCAACTGATACTTTACTCAAGAACCAGTCTGTAGCTGTACCACCACGCTTAGAAATCTTACGGATTGGGTAAGCGAAGTTAAAGACGATGGCACCAACATAAAGGGCTAATGAAAGCACATATGGTGCCAAAGCATGCCCATAATTTGGCACATAACTGTAATCAGTTTGTTTCAAATGGGTTGGAGCAGCGAACATTTGAGCAGTTTTGCTTGTAAGAGGAACACTGTTAACTTGTTTTGAACCCTTTTCTAAACTATCTGCTAGCGTACCATTACCATCACTAATTTGTTTGCTACCGTCAAGCAGCTGATCAGAGTTAGCATCTAATTCACTTGCACCGGCATTTAGTTTATTAACACCGTCAATTAGTTCACCTGTACTTCCATTTAAGGTTTGAAGTCCATCATTTAAGGTATGACTTCCTGAATCTAACTGTTGAACGCCACTAATCAAGGTTCCTGTGCTTCCGTTTAGAGTTTGAAGTCCGCTATTCAATGTGTGACTTCCTGAATCTAATTGTTGAACGCCACCTACAAGAGCTGGAATTTGACCATTTAATTGGTTAAGTCCACCAGTAACTTGTGATGATCCACCAACTAATTGGTTGCTACCAGCAGCTAACATTCCTACACCACTAACCAAGGTTGGCATTTGTGAACTAGCAGTACTGATACCACCATTAAGTTGGCTTACACCATTTACTAAAGCAGCTCCGTTTCCACTAAGTTGAGAACTACCTTGAGTTAATTGGCTAATTCCAGATTGTAATGCCGGCATTTGGCCATTGATAGTAGTTAAGGCTGTATCAAGTGTTTGAGCACCGCTAGTTAACTTCTTAACATTATCTGAACTCTTATTAGTTTGGCTAGCTAAATCACTTGCACCGTTGTTCAATTGCGACACACCATCAGATAACTTAGATGCTGAGCCTGAGAATTTATCCACGGCACCTGAAAGCTTGCTTGAGCTGTCTGAGAGGACCTTCAAGTTATCAGTAACACTTTGTGATCCTTGAGCCAAGGCTTTAATCTTAGCAGCTAATGTGGCCATTTCGTCACCGTTTGCAGAAAGTGAATTTATTCCTGAAGCAACCTTTTGGAATGAAGCACTTAAAGTTGCAATCTTAGCATCTAAATCAGCTTGTTTTGAAGATAATGAATTCAATTTTGAAACTTGACCTTCAACACTACTAATTTCACCTTGAATTGCTGAAATTTTACTTGTATCAATAGTTTGTGAGGTTGTAGTTGATTGGGCTGTGCTTGCACCAGAACCAGCAACACCTGCTAAAGCGGCCTTAGCTTTAGCTGCATCTTCTGCGGATAGACCAGCTCCATCAATTTTAGCGTTGATTGTAGCTTGTGATACTCCTGAGGATGCTGGTGCTGCTTTAGTAGTAGTCGTTGTTTTAGCTGAACTAGCTAAAGCACCGACATCACTCTTAATTTTATTTAGTTGGCTACTAATTGAACTAGCTGCACTAGAATTGTTTCCGCCAGAAACATCTGTTTTAGATAGCGCTGCTAGTTGTGAATTGATTGAATTTAATTCACTCTTCAAAGCACTAGCTTGCTTACTCATATCAGATGGAGTAATTTGGCTTGAAAGTTGGTTCAATCCGTTAGAAACTTGGCTATTAGCACCATAGAGTTGTTTTGAACCACCCGCAATACTATCAACAGCTGACTTCATTTGGCCAACGCTTGATGGTAAGTCCTTAGTATTATTAGCTAAGCTAGCAATACCACTTTGTAAAGTGGAAGTACCATCAGAAACTTTAGTAGTGTATTCGTTGATTCCGCTATTTAAATCACTTGCTCCAGATGAAATTTGTTTGATGCCACCTACTAATTCACCAGTATTAGCATCTAATTTTTGGATACCACTATTAAGTTGATAAACACCACCAACATATTGAGGAACTGCAACATTTAGTTGAGCAGAACCATCTTTTAGTTGTGATACGCCAGTAACTAAAGCACCACTCTTAGATTGTAATTCAGAAATACCTTTATTTAGAGCAACTGCTCCGTTAGTAACTTGTCCTGAACCATTAGCCAACTGTGATACACCAGAAGATAGGGCACCAGTTTTGCTGTTCAACTGATCTAAGCCAGCTGATAATTGACTTGAACCACCAGCTAATTGAGCTACACCGGATGCCAAAGTTCCAGTCTTACTGTTTAATTCATCCAAGCCACCAGTTAATTGGCTTGAACCATCTGCTAACTGTTTTACACCAGATTGCAGAGGAGCCACAGAAACCGCCATTGTAGCAATTCCATCGTGTAATTGTGATACACCGGCCGTATAAGTCTTAGTACCATCGTTTAGTTGAACCGCGCCGTCTTTAAGTTTATTAGCACCATCGGCCGCGTCTTTGAAACCTTTACCAGCTTTTTTAACTTGATCAAACATAGCTGTAGCATAAGATTTAGTAACTTGCTCCCGTACTTGAGAGTTTAACTTTTCTGTACCTACGTCACTAATTACTTTACCAATGTAGTTTAGCGAAGCATTAGTAGAATACTTCAACTGCATCTTTTTAGGATTTTTATCTGTTACAGTTGCAGCATTTGCTGAGAAGTTCTTAGGGATTGTGACTACTGTATAGTACTTTTTATCCTTCATTCCTTCTTTAGCTTTATTAGCTGAAACGAATTTCCAGCCTAACTGGTCATTTTTCTTCAGATTGGAAACCATCTCGTCCCCAACTGCGAGTTTTTTACCTTGATACTCAACGGGTTTATCTAAGTTAACCACTGCGACTGGCAAATTTTTTGTATCTCCATACGGATCCCATACTGATTTCAAGAAGAAAACACTATATAGGAAAGGAATGAAAATAATTGCCAGAACTGAAATTAAGATTAACTTATTTTTCCCTATAAACTTCCATTCTTTGCGAATCATCCAACTAGTCCCCTTTAACCTTTAATTTATATATCCGGATATATGAATCATGATGTACTTCTAAAAGATCTATCGCAATAACTTCTTATCTTTTCTCAAGATGTCAATCAGTTCTTGGACCTGAGCCAATGCGTCTTTGATCGTCAATTGGTAAATATTACTTGTCCCAACCTTGCGGACGGAAACCAAATTGAGGTCTTTTAACTGCTTGATATGGTGTGATACGGCTGGTTGTGAAAGACCAATTAGCTTAGTTAGTTCACTCACCGTCAGCCCCGCATCACTTTCGCCAAGTGTAATCATAATTTGTTGACGGCGTTCGTCAGAAAGGGCATCCAACAGTGGGATGTTCTTCTTGAACGCAGCAAGAGCAGCATTGTTTTTGACCATCTTTCTCCTCCATTCGAATATTCGAATATTTAAATACAAATTAAATCTTAACGCTAAATTTAATTCAATTCAACCTTAAGATTAACTTTAATTATTTTTCTTCTAGATCAGACAATAAGTCCTTAGCCATCTTCTTGGTAAGCATAGAAATAATGGCACTATGCTGGAGGGAAACCACCGCCGTTTCGGCTAATAGTTCGTTCCACAAATTACGCGGTCCATGTTGAGAAATTCGTTGGACTTCTTCGTTAAAAGCATTCACAAAATTATTGTAAGCCCTCCTTGAACTGGTCAACTTAAGTTCAGCTTCGAACCCTCGTTTAATTTCATCTAAACTCAAAATGCTTTTTAAACATCCAATGATGATGACAGCAGCCAGTTGCATCCGTCCGTACAGTTTACCTTGTGGGCGAATAATGACTGCTTGCTTCAGATAATTATGCATCATCGTTGGTGTTAACAAATCGACTTCTAATGGACGCAAATAATTATTAGCCAAATCAATTACTTGGTCCAAATGAAGTTCAATATTTGGTAATTCATCCCATTTGGGCAAGCTCATTTTGGCAAAATTTTCTAATTGTTTTGAATCCATTTGATCTCCTTCAATTACCTTATTTAATAATTTGTACACCAATGCCAATTAATCCTGGACCGGTATGTACTCCCAATGCAGGTGAAATATCTCCATTATAAAATTTTCCCATATTAGGGTATTTATTTTTAAACTCAGTACTAATTTGATTCATTAACCCCTCATTGAGACCGTGTACCACAGCTAAATTAAACTTTTGAGCATTTTCAAGGGTATCATCAACTAATTGTAGCATTTTTTTAAGGGCTTTTTTCTCCCCATGTGCCTTCGCCACTGGATAATAAATTCCCTCATCATCACATGAAATAATCGGCTTCAAATTAATAATGGAACCCACCAAGCCGGCGACACGTCCAATTCGCCCACCCGCAATTAAGTATTTTAAAGTTGGAACATAGAAAAATACCTTCGTTTGATTAGCTACCCGCTGAACTTCCTCAACGATCTGATCGAACTCCCAGCCTTCTTCAATCACTTCACTTGCTCTTACTGCAGCAAACCCACTAGCAATTCCAATATTTTTAGTATCAATTACCTCAATTTGAAGTTGGGGGTAATTTTTAGCATATATTTTAACTTGCTGTGCTGTTCCAGATAATCCCGAGGAAATGCAGACAGCAATAATTTGCGTAAAGCCTCGTTTTGACAAATTGTCTAGTGCTTTTGTGATTAATTCACCCTTAGGACTGGCCGTAGTTGGCAAAGGATTGGCCTTAGCCAACTTTTGATAAAATTCATCTGGCTCAATATTTACACGATCTTGGTACTCTTCTTCCCCAAAGAAGACTCCCATCGGAATCATTTCAAAATATTCCCGATTGGCAATTTCAGCTGGTACATCGGAACACGAATCGACCAGCACCGCTATTTTTTGTTTAAGCATGCTAACTTCCCCTTTGTTTTAAAAACTATCTATCTAGTTCATAAAACTAGTATAACAATTCCGATGACTAACTTAGCTATTTAATAAATTTTTCCTAGTACTACTAGCTTCTTTTCGTTACATTAAACTAACGATTGAAACAATCCGGTGGTATTAAATGGTAGAATAGTTTTAATATCTTTCAGAATATCGAGGTTTCATCTTGAATAAAATCGAATTAGCAACCCAATTTATCCAACGACACTTACACCAATTTCAGTGTCCCATCTGTAAATCGAATTTCAATGAAGTTCAATCCGGGACTTTAATTTGTAATAATCAGCATTCATTTAATATTGCCAAAAAAGGAAGTCTCTTCTTTTTAAATAATCCTGTTAACACTGAATATACTAATGAGATGTTAACTTATCGAAATCAGTTTTTGACGGCTGGTTTTTTCAACCCGATGTTAGAAGAAGTTATCAATAATATTTCGGGAGATTTAATTTTAGATGCAGGTTGTGGAGAAGGAACTACTACTAAATGGATGGCATCTCATTTCGACGGAGACTTCGTGGGTTTGGATATCTCTAAACCAGCGATTAATATTGCCGGCTCTGGAATTGCTCCTCAACCCTATCCTTTATTTATGGTGGGCGATTTAGCTCAATTACCTTTCGCAGATCAAGGTTTAACTTCAATCGTCAACATTTTATCTCCAGCCAATTATCAAGAATTTGATCGAACGCTGGCAACCCATGGTGAATTAATTAAAGTGATTCCTGGAAATCATTATCTAAGTGAACTTCGACAACTCGTCTACCCTGATGGTGAACATGCGACCTATGATAATGCTCCGGTTAAAAACCATTTTATCGAACACTATGAACACGTCGAATTTTCTAAAATCAGCTATAAATTTCCGCTTAATGATAAATTATTCACGGCTCTTTTCAATATGACACCTTTAACTTGGCAAGCTCAGGATCGTAAAGAGGCTATTTTACAAGATGGGTTAAAAGAAATCACGGCGGAATTTGAAATTGGTGTAGTTCATAAATAATAAAAAGGCTTCAATCAATGTTAACGAATTGATTGAAGCCTTTTTATATATTATTAATATTTTAAATTTATTGTAGTTTTTGAATGTACTTGGATTAAGTACTTACTTATTCTTGTCTATTTATTTTCAAATAACATGGTCAAACGTACCTAAAAAATGTCCTAATATCATGAACAATGTCTCGCAAAGCCTGAAAAACAAGTTTTAGAATCCATCAAACAGCACTGTTATCCTGAAGTTTGCATATAACTTAAGTTTTAATTGAAAAATAATTGGGTTAAAACAAAATGAATATCTTAGCTAGAATGCAGATATTCACAAAAACATAATTAATAATACCCTTTGCTCCTGTACCCGAAGCAACATCTTCAACCTTACGCTATTACTTCAGCAGTGTCAAATTTAACGAATTAAAGTTTAAAAAGCTCCACCACCGGAACCTCCTCCAAAACCACCAGAACTACCTCCACTAAATCCGCCGGACGAACCACTGGAACTAGCTGATACTGAGTGTGAAATAGAAGTACTAATACTGTTAGCAATACCTACATGCATTCCATTGATTCCATAATAGTAGGCATAAAATGGAACATTTTCATTTAATTGAGTTCCAAAATCCGTCTTTAGTTTTTTAGCAACCTTTTCTGCCAACCCAAAAGCGGTGGCATATGGCAAAATTTGTTCCCAAAGAATTAGGTCACCAATCTCAGCCGTATTAAAATGAGCAATATCTTTCATCATCTGTTTAAATCCTCGGATTTGATTATATTGCTGCAATCCAGCCTCGTTATACATTGAAACCTTATCCCAAGTAGCTAAAACCCAAGCTTCAATTATCAACGTTAAGACTATTCCGCCTATCCAGTACAAGTTAGTTGCTTCCCCAAATCTTCCGATAATTCCTACTATGAAAGCAAGGATTGGAGTAGCAATTGCTAGCCCAAGCAGTCCATGACGATAACTAATATTATACGTATCTTTAAAGCGGGCTAAATTGGTATCAACCTCGGACTGCCACTCCTTGTACCATGTAGCTACATTATTCTTCTTGTCTTTTTTAGCATAATCATTAATTTGCTTGATAGTAACTTGTTGACCATCACCAATGCGGTCCAAGCAGCGATCAACAAAGGACATGTTGAATTTACCTTGACGCTCAATTTCAGTGGTTTCCTTACCTCGCTTGCCATAGGGAATCTGTTTGAACTTCAATTTACCTTCAGCCGCCAAAACTAACATTTCAGCAGAAACACCCTTAGTATCAGCTTTACTCTTGTTAAATAGCGCTTCTGCCTCTGCTGGTGAGATGCTTGGGACGTCAAAACTATGTTCCATGGGCGTCGGGATATCATATTGATGATATCCATGTTTTTTTAACCAACCCATCATACCGATTAAAATCAGTACACTTATGATGGCACTGGTAATTTTAGCATAAGCCGCAATGCGTTGAGCTCTTGCTTGGGCTTCATTTTCACGCTTTACCAGTTGATATTCCTGTTTTTTTACTGCTGCTAGATGATTTTGATTAACAATTTTTTTATTATCGGGAGTTAAAGCCGTGGGGAATACCATATGTGCTTCCACAAAAGTGTTCTCTGGATTGTCTCCTATATCTAAAGTTACTTTACCTTTAGCTTTATCCACCGTAGTGTAGCCTGCAGCCTCCCCATGAGACCAAGCATGAAGTCCTTTAACATTCTTTCCAGGTAATTTAATGGTGACTTGCGCATCCTCTAAGGGTACGTCCCAACCCGATCCAATTACTTTCCAATTAATTTCAGCTGTATCTTTGTAGTTGGTCACCACCCCGTTAATCCGATAATGGTACGTAATTTTGGTTTGGTCATCACTTGATACAGCATTATAAACCCTAATTTTCATTTGCTTTTTACTTGATTCAACTTTAGCAGTTAAATTTTCACCGCTGTTATTAATAGGAACTTGGTTTTGGGTTCCCTTGTTATTAGAAACGGTAATCCCCTCTAATTCTGCTCCCGCAGTTCCTCTTAAATCTTGAGTCAAATAAACTCCATGATAATCATCATCAAAGTCGTACAAAACACTTTGATTGATGTTGGCGCTCCCATCCTTATTTACATTAATCTGCATTCTAAATTGTGAAATTTCGTAATCCGCCTTAACTGTCTTAACATTCCAAAAAATACCGAAGGTTAGCATCGTGACTAACAATAGGAACGTTCTTTTCGTAAAAAATTTCATATTACTCCCCCAAAAATTGTTCAATAATCCCCGTTAAATGTTAGTCAAAGTATAGCATACGTGAGCAGGTGCGGACGATGGTAGAATCTGTTTCAGAGTTGATAAAAATGCTTTTCTAAGTCCTTCGATATTTATATCTCGGCTACCTTTCATACCGCCGTACCAACGATAACGTTATGACTACCGCATTAATTAACGTTGTTAAAGCTGTCACACCAGCGATTATCGAAAACGTTGCAAAGCACATTGATGTAAAATACCCCATCAATGTAACGACAATGAAAGCAACGACTACATAATTTTCTAACTTTAGCGTAGTTTTGTTGTAATAACTTGCAATAACAATTCCGATATAAAATAGCGCTATCCCCACATACAGACACGTAATCGAAAATATAGCATTAGCTTCAGATTCATGGGTAAAATCCAAGGCCACCGTGACTAAACTCAAGCCAAACAAAATAAAGTAATGTAAATATATTAGTAAATTTCCAGTTTCATGGGTACGCTGTTCTTCAATTAAATGATCAAACTCCACAATATACGTAAAAAATAGACTAACTACAATTATAAAAATCATTATGGATTGAATTGAAAATGTATTTTGCGTGAAATATTTTGAAATACCTACGATGGTTTCACCGAACATAATAATAATCAAGGCCGTTAGTCGTTCTAATAAATGAGAGAAAATAATGGGGTGCTTTTGAGTATGTTTCCCGGTAAAAGCGGGTATAATCCAACTAGTGATAATTCCAAACAAGGCAATCGTCGTCCCTCATCTGCCAGCCAACACTCCCCCCGCTAACAAACAAGCCGTTCTAAAAAACAAAATTCTCATAAAAACCATCGCAATGTTTCGGTCATACTCATTTTTAGTTTGTACAAAAACTAGTAAGTATTGAATTGCCAAAGTTAGTGATAAAAGCCCTGCTGCTATAAAGAAGCCAATTAAGTGTCGGTCAAACGTGTCGGAAAAAGCATTCGACATATAAAGTACAATCGCCATATCGACAAAAGATAAAATTACATTAGACCATTGGGACTTCCCATAGCGATTATTAAAAACCGTCTGAACCATCCACGAATTGATCGAAACGATTACAACTAAAGTAAAGATACTTAGTGCACTTGGGCTAATTACACCATTTTGTAGATGATGGATTAACCCTGTTACTTGTGAAATCATATATACAAAAACTAAATCGTAGAAAAGTTCGATCATCGAAACTTTTTTTAACAGCTCATTTTTCACAAAAATCACCTTCATTATCTAGAGTCTTTATGGATATCATAGCAAATTTACCCCCGTAAATTTAGTTAATTTATTTTTTTAAATGTAAGCATTTTATTTGAGCTATATCAATAAAACCTTTAATATCTGAACCACAAAAGGAGGGATTGTATAATGTTTAAACATCAAAAGGAACTACAGTTTGAAGCAAAACCAGATCGCCCAGATCCAATCGTTGCTAAGTACCTTCAAGAATTAATTGGGGGACAATATGGTGAAATGAGTGTGGCCATGCAATATCTTTTCCAAGGCTGGAGTTGCCGAGGAGAAGAAAAGTATAAAGATATGATAATGGATATCGCCACTGAAGAAATTGGCCACGTCGAAATGTTGGCTACCATGGTGGCACGACTTTTAGAAGATGCTCCCATCGCCGACCAACAAGCTGCTATGCAAGCGAATCCCACAGTTGGAGCCATCATCTCTGGAATGAACCCCCAACATGCTATTGTTGCCGGTTTAGGCCCTCGCCCTGCTGACAGCGTTGGTAACCCTTGGAGTGGTGCCTACATTATTGCTAGTGGTAACCTACTTGCCGATTTTCGTGCTAACCTCAATGCTGAATCCCAAGGTCGACTCCAAGTTGCTCGAATCTATGAGATGATTGACGACCAAGGTGTTAAAGACTTACTTTCTGTCCTACTAGCTCGTGACAGTTATCACCAAAATCTCTGGGCTAGTGCGGTTAAAGAACTCGAAGAAAAAGAGGGTTCAATGTTAGTACCGACGACTTTCCCTCGGGATAAAGAACGTAAAGACATTGCTTACGATTTCTACAACTTCTCTCAAGGAGATGAGAGTAGTACCGGGCCATGGGCCAGTGGAGAGGCTTTGGATGGCGAAGGTGAATACCACTGGTATGACGAACCAAAAGTAGAAGGTTCGGCTCCTAATCTAAAACCCGTTTCTCCTAAAATGTATGGAACCTCTGAAAATAAATCAGAAATTTAAATAAGCGAAAAGCGAAAAAATCATAACTGATTTTTTCGCTTTTTTAAGCTTTTATTTTAATTTTCTTGGGGTTGCGAAATAGTAACCTTGCTGTTTTTCTAAACCATTTTCTAAGAGCCATTTACTAACTTCAAGACTATCAATCCCTTCAATTACAAGATCAATTCCAGTACTTGCAGCTAGTGCTTTCCATAAAGAAATTGTAACTGTAATCATCCCTTCTTCTACATTACGTAGTTGAATTAGTGATAGCTTGAGACGATCAATATCCTGCGTGTATTCACGAACGGCATTAAAACTATTCATTCCACTAGAAACATCATCAACTGCAACACTGAAGCCCATTTCATGGATTCTCTTAATTTGATCTCGTACAGAATAATTGAAATATTGGTCAATATCACGGTTACTAGGGATACTTTCCGTAACTTCAATCATCACCCGATCACAATAAGGAATTAAACCTTTCATTGCTTCAAACGTAGAATCATATAATAGTTGCTGCGGGTCGAGGTTAAAGCTATATTGGATACCAGGATTATCGTTAATAATCTCAATGATGTTTTTAACTAACCATGTACAAAAAACTAAATTTGATGCATCATCACGCATGTATTCCTTATATAGCATTGCGGGGAAACGATTCTCTCCACCAGTTTTTCTAAGTAGTAATTCGCTCCCGATGACCTTTTTTTCTTCCTTTTCGGCCGCATCTATCAAAAAAATCGGTTGTTCATAGAAGCAAATTCCTTCTAATTTTTGTTCAAGTTCGCTCAATTTAGCGAGGCCACCTTTCCCTCAACCGTAATACTATTACGTTTGTTTCTCTTAGATTGATACAAATAATCATCCACACGTTTGTAGAATGTTTGGAAATCAAAATCATCATCTCTTAATTGAGAAATACCGATTGAAACTTTAATTCCAATTCGATCATGATTATTAACCCTAATTGTTTCTTTTACCAAATCATCGCGGATGGCTCTTACAATTTTTTCACAATCATCCGCAGTACGGCCTCGAAAAATAATGGCGAATTCTTCCCCGCCAACCCGGAATAGTTGACCATGAGCTTTACGATCTACAAGTTCATATGAAAAACGATCCGCAACCAACCTTAAAACTTTATCTCCAACTTGATGACCGTATTGGTCATTAAATTGTTTAAAATGATCAATATCAAACATTACCATGGTTAATGGTGCATCATTATTAGAATAAAATTCGAATACGCCTTTCACAACCTTATTGAAGCTATTACGGTTATAAACCCCTGTTAACGCATCAGTATCTACTTCCTGCATCAAGTTTAAATACTGCTTCATGATCATTCTGACTTTTTTGTTACCAAAATGGACGATTGACATTGCGATTAAAAATTCCAGGGTCAAGCATATAATATCGACGATAGTTAGATGATGAATATCCTTAAGTACAAACCACCAAGCTAATCCAAACATAATTAACGTACTGTAATATTTAACATTCTCATCAATCAAAGTGTCATTTTGCTGGTAGATTGTGTATGAAATTAAGATAATTACCAAGATTGCTAAAATAGGAGCAATATCAAATCCAATTTGTCCACGTACTATCCCTAACCCGTATACATACATGGGTAAAATAATATTAAACCACAGTACGACTTTTCTATGAACAATATATAGGCAGTAGAATAGCACCACAAACTGAGCAGTTGAGTATTCCCAACCTAACTCACTACTAGCAATTGTTGAGTACAAATGAGTAAACACGTTTTGTAAGAAAACCATCGCGATTGTTAGACCAACACCCCATAGTAGTTCTTCAATGAGTGTTGAACTTGTTTTTGTTTTATCCATATTCATCTCAACTACGTAGGTACCTGCAGCTAACATGAATAATACTCCGACCGTAATTGCCGCAATAACTACCGTATTAAAACTAAAAAAACCTTTTGCCCAATATATGATTGTATTCATTACAGTATTTTCCATAAGTTTTTCCTTTACTACTCCATATCCCCTATTCTCTGAACAATTTACTATTCCTCAAAAATAGGTATACTTTTAACACTGAAGTCCTTTTCTTGTTAAGTAATGCTCAAAATTGCTTAAATCAACTTTCAATTTTGTATTTTCCACCCCGTTTTTTGTATGGACTTGGATATTTAAACGACTGCAATGCAATTTCATCCAAGTATTTCAGATGAAAACAAGAACGACATAACACCATCTAGTGCATTCGTCCTTGCTTCATTACATTTCATAAAATCATTACCCTTTGGACTAAATAATAGACTTGAATACGCTATCTATATCTCCAAAGTAAACGGAATTTCATTTTTCGTAGCTTATAAAAGAATAGCATATCCATTTTTAGAAAACAATCCAACAAGGGTGTTTAAAATTTGTACATACATCTTTTTATATAGTATACAACTTTTTAAGTGTATAAAAAATATCTATTATCATTAATAATTAATTTTAAATATTATGATTTCCAATCAGAACGATGTTTCTTATATTTATCCCCAAAAAATCCTTTCTTCATCTCTGCCCTAAGTTGTAATCTGACTAGGCGATATATATACTAAAATATTACTAGCGTTTAATTACTTAAATTAAACTTTTAGCTTAATTTTAAGTGATTACCTCAAAGGAGAACAAATTAATTATGGAATCAACATCTTTTGTTAATAATCCAGAAATCCAAAAACATCGGTGGTGGATTTTAATTGCCGTATGTAGTTTTACTTTCATGTCGACTTTAGATGGTAGCATTGTTAATATTGCGTTGCCGGTCATGAGTAGTACTATGCATGTTCCTATGAATGTTCCTATGAATAAGGCTGAATGGGTCGTTTCCATTTACCTCATTGTTATCTGTACTCTCTTACTCTTATTTGGAAAATTGGGGGACGCTCATGGAAAAATACGGGTCTTTAAAATTGGTACCATGTTATTTACCATAGGATCACTTCTATGCGGATTTAATACTGGTTTAACATTCCTATTGATTGCTCGCATTATTCAAGCTGTAGGGGCCGCTATGACGATGAGCACTAATAATGGCATCATTACTGAAGTTTTCCCCGCCCAAGAGCGTGGCCGGGCTTTAGGAATGATTGGTTCATTTGTCGCCCTTGGTAGTATTGCTGGGCCTGGAATTGGGGGATTAATTCTAGCCCATTTTAACTGGGGATATATTTTCTGGATCAACGTTCCCATTGGATTATTAGCCATTTTAGTTGGTCATAAAATTCTTCCCAAAGATGTAATTATGACTCATCAAAAAATCGACAAACCTGGTACGATCTTATTTGCCATCACGATGATTACCCTATTCGTTGGTATTTCTATGGGACAGGAAGTCGGTTTTACCCAGCCACTGATTCTAACAATGTTGTTCGTTGCCTTAATCGCCTTGGGCACTTTTTTATATGTGGAATTACACGTTGAAACACCCATTTTAGCTTTATATATTTTCAAAAATATGCGTTTTACCCTCAGTATTATCTGTGCCTTCTTAATTTTCATTACTGGATTTTTCTTTAACGTTATTTCTCCATTTTACTTAGAGAATACACTTGGTTTGCCTGCTAATTATGCTGGATATACCTTGATGATTTATCCACTGATCAATGTTGTGACAGCGCCAGTAGCCGGTGCTATTTCAGATAAAATCGGATCTGAAAAATTAACTTTTGTTGGATTACTCATTATTTTAGCCGCTCAATTAGGCTACATCGTCACTAATTTGGCAACTCCTTTATGGCTTTTCATGATTTTTATCGGTTTAAACGGGTTGGGAAATGGTATTTTCCAAGCTCCCAACAATGCACTTGTAATGGGCTCCGTTGAACCTAAAGACTTGGGCATTGCTGGTGGAATTAATTCATTAGCTCGAAATCTCGGAATGGTTGTTGGAATTTCGTTTGCAACCACTGTATTATTTTCCGCAATGAGCCATATCGCTGGACATAGTGTCACTTCAGTTGTACCGGGGCATCCTGAAATTTTTATTGCTGGAATGCATGTAGCTTTTACCGTTTCCTTTGGTGTTTGTTTAATTGCTACCCTAATCACCGGATATCGTTTGTTGCGCCGTCAAAAATAAAAAGCTGGAAGCATTTTAGGTTGGTTAATTTCACCTAGATGCTCCAGCTTTTTTATTTTGTAGTAGTAGATGATGTTGTTGTACTTGTCTTAGTCAATGTCACTACTGTTGTTTTATACTTGCCATCACGATAATAGCCCACCGTGATTTTATCATTAATCTTGTGCTTGTATAGTGCCTCACGAAGTCCGGCTGTATCAGTAATTGCCTTATCATCAATCTTAGTAATAACATCGTATTTCTTCAAACCTGCTGTTTTGGCTGGACCATTATTAACTTGCATCAATACGGTCCCGTCCGTTACATTAGAAGGTAGTTTAAGGATTGATTTTTGCTGTGTAGATGAAACTTGGGTCAAATCGACTAAAGCGACACCCAGCGCAGGACGTGTGATTTTACCATTCTTAACCAGTTGATCAATAATGGTTACTACTTCATTTGAAGGAATTGCAAATCCCATTCCCTCTACTGTAGTAGAATCACTCCCACTAGCAGAGAGTTTCATCGAATTAATTCCGATTACTTGGCCAGCTAAGTTAATTAGTGGGCCGCCAGAATTTCCGGCATTGATGGCTGCATCCGTCTGAATAACAGTTGCTTCTCCATTATTCTGTCCATTTTCAGTGGTAGTTTCCACCGTTCGTTTCTTAGCCGAAATAATTCCTTGGGTTAGTGAGGTAGCATATTCTGATCCTAATGGTGATCCAATTGCCAAGGCTGTTTCACCAACTTTAATGTTATCGGAATTACCAAAGCTAGCAACGGTGGTAACTGCTGATGAATTAATCTTCAACACGGCCAAATCCGTTACACTATCTGTTCCCACAATCTTAGCAGGAAGTTTTTTACCATTGCTCATAATAATCTCAAGTGAACTTGAGCCACTTACTACATGGTTATTCGTTACAATATAGGCTGTGTCACCACTCTTTTTATAGATAACTCCAGATCCTTCTGAGGCGGTCTCTAATTCTGAAGAGCTACTTGATGATTTGCTAGAAGAACTCGATTCGTTTCCAAAAATTGAGCTAATGATACTGTCAGAATCATTAGTATTAGCCTTTTGTAGGTTAATCACTGAAACCACTGAATCCTTAATTGTAGAGAATGCTTTGGATGATTGACTACTTACGTTAACTTTAACATTACTAGTCTTGGTTGTTCCTGTGGTATTTGAGCCCGTTGGTACTGCTGTACTAGATGATTCCATCTGGTTATGAATGAAGCTCGCCCCACCATAAGCAACACCCCCACCCAGTAGGCCCGCAATGGCTGCAACAATGACTAATTTGTTTGTTTTCATAAGAATGCGCGGATTTCCCGCTCCCCCCTCATACAAAATTTATTTTAAATTTATTGTACATGGTAAATACGATGGTTATGTGAATTTAGTCCTCAAAAATTTGAAATTTTTATTAAATTAAAGTTAAAGGATCCGCAATTTTGTGGTCAGTATCTAAAATTTCGAAATCGTGTCCAACCGCTAAATCGTGATTTTGCATCATGGAAGTTACTGTTAGATGCGCTAATTCTTTCATATTATTATGGAGGCTTAAATGACCTAAGTAGATTTTTTTAGTTCGATTACCAATCACGTCCATTAGAGCGTTGGCACCATCTTCATTAGACAAATGCCCGTGGTCCCCCATAATTCTTTGTTTCAAAGGCCATGGATAACCACCCATTCGTAGCATCTCAGTATCATGATTAACTTCAAAAAGATAACCATCTGCGTTCCTAATAGTTCCAGCAATTCGATCAGAAACATAACCCGTATCTGTTAAAATTACAAATGATTTACCCGCATGGTGGAATTCATAAAACTGAGGTTCAGCTGCATCATGTGAAACTGAAAAACTTTCAATATCGAGGTCATCTAGAGACTTAGTAGTATTAGGATCAAAAATGAATTTTTGCTCAGTTGGAACTTTGCCAATTTTACCACCGATGGCATCCCAAGTTCCTTGGTTAGCATAGATATCAATTCCATATTTTCGAGCTAATACTCCCACACTTTGGATATGATCCGAATGTTCATGGGTAACAAAAAGTGAATCAACCTCGCTAATATCGCGTCCGACGCTGTCCATTAAACCTGCGATTTTTTTACCACTTAGTCCAGCATCCACCAAGACTTTTCGTTCTGGCGTTTCAATATATGTTACATTTCCCGTACTGCCACTTGCGAGTACGCTAACTTTCAAACCATCTTCGCTCATTTCTAGACCTTCCTACTTAATTTAACTTAAATTGATGCAAAAATTGAACTTCAAATGAAGTTCGTAACCAACTTAATATGTGGTGCTCGTACTAGTTGTAGCTTCTACCCCAGCTTCTGTCTTTGCTGGACTGGTTGAGTTGGTTGTACTAGACACATCACTACTAGCACTCGTTGCCTCCGACTCAGAAGTTTCCGTGCTTGAAACATTACTGCTATCATCACTCGCTGCAGTACTACCACTTGCTTGCGTCGAGGACTCTGTGGTTACTTCATGGTCCTTTTTGATCAAGACCCCTGAAAAAGCATTAATTCTTTTCACTTGAATACCAGTGCTACTCTTACTCTTAATTCCGATTACCCATGTCGGAACATATACTACTCCGTTATCGGTGGTAAGTAAATTTGTATAACCTAAATCGGCCCATTCCACCTTGGAATCATTTTGAATTTCATTATATTGATATAGCCACGTTACTGCTCGAGTTTGACTAATCAGTTCGCTCTTTTCTCGCAGTTGTTTCTCATTTACCAAATGTCCTTGCGTATAACCAGTAACTTCATTGCTAGCATTAACATAAAAAGTTAGCTTTCCAGCCTTGGAATAGACGGGGTGTCCATCAATCATCTGCGTATAAACTACTTGGACACTGGTACTTAAATTAGGGTTGTACTGGTATTCAGAGCCATAAACGATGTTGTAGCGATTCTTGACGAATGTATTAAGTACTTTTTGCGGTTTTTTAGGATCGACCGTAAGTTCCTCATTCAAAGTACTTTCAACGTAATTATCAACTACTCGTGCGCTTTGGTCAGTGAGACGTTTAATATTATCCTTTAAAGATGTGTCGACTGTCGCACTTGCATAGTAACCGTTCATTTTTTTATTTGAAAGAGGCATATAAGTAATCTGGTCGTTTCTCATTTCCTTCAGTATCGTCGAATTTTCGCTTGAATTCGACGATGAAGTCGTCCCAGCTTCTAATTGATATTGCCAGTAGGAACCAAATAAATAGGCATTCAAAATAGCGAATACAACAATAAAGATGACTTCGATTCTTCTGAAATCCATTTTGTTCCTCCTTAGCTAACTAAATCGCGATATGACGTCCAGTCGCCATGGTACTTGATAAACCAGGTTGGTTCAAGTTCAACCGTTGAATTAGCTTTAGTTGTACTTGGACGTTCATATCCAATATCAATGTCTTCAATTTTATCAGTATTAATTCCGCTATATTTTAATTCATCCAACATATCTTGCGTACTTGGTAGCTCCTTGTCACTCTTTGATGTGGGAACTGGAACGTCAAGATTATAGATTGAAAATGAGGTCGTGGTTTGTTTTGCTTGGTGAGCGACTTTAATCGTATCCAGACCGTCTGCATTGAAGATCGGGAAGCCTTCTACAAAATCTCTAAATTCGATTTCATGATTATTTTCATGGAAATTGAAATAGCGCATGTTGTCCACTTGTACCCCTAGTTGTTTCATCTGATAAAAGCTCAATTCTAGATTTCGCTTTAAGCTTTCTTCAGTATCATTAGCTTTGCTGGCATTATTAAATGTCACAAAACCATTGTTTTTAATCAGTAAACGTTTGGTTGTATCATTTGAGACATATTCTGTACCATCTTTAGTTTTCTTCGTATCAATTGAATCTGCATCAGTATTTGTTAACAAGTTGGCAGTGAAGACGCTACTGCTCTCTTTATTAACTGAAAAACTATAATAAGGTACCTTAATTGCAGTTTGATAATCATTAATCAGATTATGATTCATGATGGTTTCTTTCACTTTATACTGACTATCACTCTGCTTAATCAATTTGCGTAACTGCTTTAAATCTTGTTTAGAAGCTTTAGCTTGGTAAACGTCATAAGTCGCATCATTTAACAGGAAAAACTCGTTTGGTTTATTCACGTTAACTACAATTTGGCTAATTTCAGCGTTTGTATTTAACTTTTGATCATAAATACTATTGAAAATTTTCCCAGTGATATTACTTGGATATTTCAGCATCAAACTGTGACTTAACGTAGCATAATCCAAAAAACGTTCTTTATTACCTCTTGAAACCCGAGTTATGTTTGATAGTTTCCAACTCGAAATTTCTTTAACAGCTGCCTTGGGAAGGCTACTTTTAGAATTATTAATCAATTCTTGTTGTTCTCCCTTGGTATAGATAACCTGCGTTGGTAAGATAACATCGCCTTTATCCCGGTTAACCTGGTTTGATTGTACTTTTTCACTGGAAACCTGCTTAGCGCGTTCATACCGAGCCGGGTTAGTCCAAATTACCCATGAAAGCACGATGCTAGTTAGCGCTAATATTAATAAAATGACATGTCGGACAATTTTACGCGTTTTAGTATCTTTCATTATTCCCAAGTATCTCCTTCCTCAAAGGGTTCATATGGAAGTGAAATGTAGAAGGTAGATCCTTCACCTTCGCGACTTTCGACCCAAATTCGACCACCATGAAGTTGGATAACTTCTTTTGAAATCGCCAATCCCAAACCAGTACCACCTTGAGCCCGTGAACGAGCCTTATCCACGCGGTAAAAACGATCGAAAATGTGGCTAATTGAATCCTTTGGAATTCCCAAACCTTGATCTGTAATACTCATAATCACGTGATTGTGGGTCTCTAATAGCCGACAGGTAATAATCCCCCCATCTGGAGAATATTTAATCGCATTATTCATGATATTATCCAATACTTGTTGAATTTTATCTGTATCAACTTCAACCCAAATATCACGACGCGTAAAGTCGCGTTTAATAGAGTAATTTTTATCTGGTTTATCACTATTTTTCAGAATCATATCGAAACGGTCCAAAATATGGTTGAATAATTCATTTAGGTTAACATATTCACGTTCCAATCTAGCCGTTCCTAAATCCATACGTGATAAATTTAGTAAATCATTAATCATCCGCATCATTCGATCCGTTTCTTCTTGCGTAACCTTCAAGAAATTAGGGGCCACTTCTGGATCTTTCCAGGCTCCTTCAACCAATGCTTCAATATAACTCTTCATACTAGTCAAAGGTGTCCGCAATTCATGCGAAACGTTAGAAACAAATCGTTTTCGGTCTTGATCAATTTTTTGCTGTTCAGTAACATCATGTAAAACACAAACCAGACCACTAATAAAGCCTGATTCACGCTGAATTAAGGCAAATGAAGCATGTAAAATTAAATCTTGGTCATCATCGGAAAGATCTAAAACAACCTGCTCTTGATTTTCAAGTAAGTCCCGTAAAGTAAACGTTCCTCGTAAATCGAGAATGTCTAAAATTGATTTCCCAACGATTTGGTCATTCTCAAGATTCAAGAAATCCGTTGCCATTTCATTAACGATGGTTATTCGTCCGCGTCGATCTGTCGCCAGCACCCCATCAGTCATATAGCCCAAGACGGAATCAAGACGCCGCCGTTCAGATTCAGTCGATTCCTGAGATTCTTCTACCCGTACAGAAAGTTCATTAACAGCTTCTGCTAGTTGGCCAAGTTCATCATCACCATAAATCTGAACCTGACCAGAATAATCTCCACGGGCGATTTGAATCGTTCGTTGCCGCATTTCTTCGATGGGACGGGTAATCGCTCGGGAAATTAAAACGGCTAAAATTAGTCCAATTGTAATCGCAATTAAAGCAGCTACTACGAAAATTAACGTAATATTATTAACATTCTGATATACCGATTCTAGATTAGCGCGTATATAAACAACACCCGTCAAGTTGTTGGTTGCTCCTGCAGTGTTAATTAAAGGAACAATTGAAACAAAATAACGCGTGTTAGTGGTTTTATTGTACGAAACTTGTTGATAGGTTCGCGTATTGTAGATTACATCCTTAACATTGCGATCCGTTGTCTTTTGACCAACAATATTCTGGTTAGTACTATTACTCGTTCCCCGAATAACACCCTTGGCATCAATCACTCGAATTTCCGTGATATTTTGATTATTGATGTTTCCAATGATATCGGATATTTGTGAGTTAGCGCTCTTCGTATTAGCACGTTCTAATTGCGTACTAATCTCATTTTCAACATAAGGTTGTAGTTGAACTTGAGTTTTAAATTGATTCAAGTTTTGTGTTTCAAGTTGTCGCACAAAAATAACTCCAACGACTTCCAACGTTACGACTAGCAACATTGCAAACACTAGAGCTATTTTAAAGTTAATTGATTTGAAAAAATTCGTTCGTTTATTCATTTAGTCTCCAAAAATCCTGAATTAATTAATCATTTTCTGGATTACGTAAATAGTATCCCACTCCACGACGTGTAACCAAAATTTGAGGGTTTCCTGGGGTTTCTTCAATTTTTTCGCGCAAACGACGTACGGTAACATCCACTGTACGAACGTCCCCAAAATAATCATATCCCCAAACCGTTTGAAGAAGATGTTCACGAGTCATCACTTGGCCCGTATGTTGAGCCAAATAATGTAAAAGTTCAAATTCACGATGGGTCAAATCTAATTGCATCCCATCACGAGTCACTGAGTATGAATCTGAATTAATCACTAAAGGTCCAATTTTAATATTATTTTTAACAGTCTCATCATCTTGTTGCAATTGATCCTGACGACGAAGGTTGGCTTTTACCCGCGCCACTAGTTCACGGTTAGAAAATGGCTTAGTAACGTAATCATCCGCACCAAGCTCAAGTCCAACAACCTTGTCTAATTCTGAATCCTTAGCTGTTACCATGATGATTGGAATATTATGTTTTGCTCTTACTTGGCGCGCAACCTCTAATCCATCAATTTTTGGTAACATCAAATCAAGCAGAATCAAGTCGGGCTTTTCTTCTTCGACTTGGGCAAGAGCTTCCTCACCATCATATGCAGTAACTACATCGTATCCTTCTTTATCTAAATTAAACTTAACTATGTCAGAAATCGGTTTTTCATCATCTACTACTAAAATCTTTGGCATGTTAGCCCTCCTTGGAAGATTTATCTGCCATCAGGTATGCATTCCTGATAAAAATGGTCCAATCCATTAATCTTGGTTAATTATAACATATACACTAAAATCAATCGGAAACGCTATCTGTAGCACGATTTAAATCGTTTTTGCATTTTTTTAATTTTTTTCGAAATTTTTTTAAAAAAAGTATTGCCAGCCCCTATTTTTCATGATACTATATTTAAGTCGAGTTGATACATATTAATTATATGGGTGGTTAGCTCAGCTGGCAGAGCAACGGACTCTTAATCCGTGGGTCCAGGGTTCGATCCCCTGACCACCCATCAAACACACGACACACTAATCAGTAGTCACGCAGCGTAAAGCCGTGGTTACTGATTTTTTTGTGCACTAAAAAACAGTGGATAATCTTTTCCACTGTTTTTTTCATACCTATTTTTCTACTTTTAATACGTACTAGCTACCTGCTTACTAATTACCCATCGCCCATTGTTCTTCTCAAAATACATTTTCATTTGAAGAGGCCAAACGTCCTTCGATCCGCCCCAGATTTTGGCGGTTACTAAATTTTGGCCCGTTAATTGTCCCAAATTTCCTTCAACTCGAATATCTTTGATAGCTTCTTCTTTGGACTCCAAGTACTGCATTTCTTCATTTTGTATCTGATCGATCCATTCCAGTTTAGGTTGCACGTATCCCGTCATATGCGTTAAAGTCATTCGATCGCCTAAAATCATATCTAGTCGACTTATATCTTTTTTCACCATTGCTTCATTTTCAGCTCGGTATAGTTGAACAATTTGTTCTTCATCTTTTGTCATAGATTTACTCCTTTGATATCTTTCTATCCTATATGGTATCTATAATTAAGGAGCCGAGCTATTCTAATCTTAACTCTATTAAATAAGTAAAACTTATTTAAAATGATGCTCAAACATTTCGGCAAAAGTTTCAATATAAAACCCTGAATTATCGACTTTCCAGTACATATAATACTTCTGAGTCAATTCATGCCCACCATTGTGCAAAGGTACGGTTTGAATGATTCCACTATCGAGTAGGTTTTGGGTTCGCTGATTAACAATTAAATATCCTTGATTAGCTGCAATCAGCATCTGGGCTTCATCGTAGTTAGCAACTAATCGAAAACCACCTTTAACACCTAAAATTTCTTGATAATATGTTTCCTCTGCCAGTTGTTGCTTTGAATCGGTAATTAAAATACATGGCAAGTCAGCTAAATCAGCCACATCAATTTGCTCTGCGTGGCTAAATTCCCCCGTTTGACTTACTGCAACCATCAATCCACTTTCTGTCAAAAAATCATTTACATATTCATTGGAAGGGGCTCGCCGTTGATCAGAAAAAGCCAGATCAATTTTTTCTTCACGCAACCAATCATACAATTGTTCATGCGTTCCATTATTGATTTTAATTTTTACTTCTGGGTAAGATTTAGAAAATTCAGCAACGGTTTGTAAGAACTCCGTTGTTCCAAAACTTTTCAAATATCCAACTCTTAATTCAGGTTCGTTATCATTGGCAATTCTAACGGTATCTTTAACAATTTTTTTAACCTGTCCTAAAACATCCCTACTATGCTGATAAAAGTACTGTCCAGCTGGGGTAATTTCGAAGCTCCGACCCTGACGTTTCAACAATAAAACTCCTAGATTATTTTCAAGTTCTTTAATTTGTTGGGAAATAGCCGATTGAGAAATATTATCGTCAGCAGCTGCTTGGGTAAAACTGTGTGCATCGACCACATCAATAAAATACTGCATTTGTTGAAACATTAGTTTACCTCACTTCATGGATTTACCTCATTATAAAACAAAAAGAGCTGAAATAAATTTCAACTCTTCCTTAAATATAATCATTGAGGGGTGTTAATTCCGACACTATCCCGTGAATACAAGGTAGCATCAAAAGTGAGTCGTTTTACAAGATCAGCAATTGAACTAACCGAAACATCATGTCCTCCGAACGGTTCTCCTTTTAATGTAACTTCGTAATCTACTGGACCACTAGTAAACCAACCTGGACGAATTACGGTGTAATTCAAATCTGAAGCTTCAACAACATCAGCTGCTTGTCGATATGAACTTAGGACCGAATTATATTCTAAATTCCCATTGCTTCCAATTGTTGCCGGAATCTCATTATAGATTCCCATCGAGGTAATAAATAGCAAGCGGTCAATTTGATTACGTTTCATTGCTGATACAATATTTTCAGCATATGTTCCTAAATTACCACTAAGTGCTACAAATACGACGTCTTGCTTTTTCATCGCCTGGTCTAAATCATGGGCTTGGTTTACATCACCAGCCACCACTTTTTCACGACTACCGGGTTTTAATCGGTTGGCACTTCGAGCAAAAAGGGTTAAATTTGCATCTGTTTCACTTAATAAAGTTTGTCTTACTGCATTTCCAATCGTTCCTGTTGCGCCAATAATTAATACGTTCATGATAATCCCTCTCTTTATAAAATCACTTATTTTTTAAGACCGATATTTAAAGTAGCTCCGACTGAAATCAACATAAATACGGCCATAATGATGATAGCGTGGTCATATGATAATACTGGGCTAATTAAATTAGCTGTCAGCGCGGTGATAATTGAAAGTCCCACTGAACTACCAATTTGATGAACCATATTTACTACACCTGAAGCCGATCCGGCAATTTCCTTATCCGTATTTGCTACTCCGGCTACGGTTAGAGGGCTCAATGTAAATCCTTGACCTATACCAATAATCACCATTGGAATAGCTACTGACCACCAATATCCTGCTTGTATCCCTATCACAGCGGCGAAAACCAATCCAGCTAAGGTAATTACCGTTCCAGCAATTAAAATCTGAGTATTAGTAAACTTTTCGTTTAACCGTGATACCAATGTAGCAAAAACAAATTGAGGTAGTGTTTCTGGTAAGAATCCTACCGCTGCCATTAATGGCGTAAAGTGATAAACCTGTTGCATCGCTTGTGGCGTTAAGAAGAAGTATGAAATCATTGCACCTAAGAAAAAGAACCTTGCAATATAAGCACTACTTCTTTCTCGATCTTTAAATAGTTTTAATGGTGTAACCGGGTGCTTAGAAACTTTTTCTTGCCATACAAATAAAACCAAAAGTAAAATCCCGGTCATAACCATGGGTACCGGATGACTAGCTCCATTAATTCCATAAACAAGGGCAGTAATTCCTAAGACTGACAAAATCGAACCTAACCAATCTAATTTTCCTTCTACCTTTTTACTTGCTGGAATATATTTGAGTGTTAACACAATCATCAGTATCCCTACGGGCACGTTAAGTAAGAAGCCCCAGCGCCAACTAGCGTAACTAGCAATCAATCCACCAACAACTAATCCAATGCTGGCACCTAATCCACCAGTAGCACCATAATATACAATCGCTCTGGTTCTCATCTGATCTCGATAACTATCCATTAACAAAGCTAAAGTGGTTGGAGCAAGAATTGCCGATCCAATTCCTTGTAAGGCTCGCATGGCGATAATCATTAAACCATTAGTTGATAAACCAACCAATAAGGATCCTATACTAAAGATTACCAACCCGATTAAAAAGACATTTCTTCGACCAAAAATATCTCCTGACCGTCCACCAATCATTAATAATCCACCAAAGGTTAATGCATATGCATTAGTTACCCACGATAATTCCGAAGCCGACAAACTCAAGTCTGCTGCAATCTTTACCGTACTTGTAAAAACAATTGAATTATCCAAAAGAATCATAAAATAACTAATTAAAATAATTGGTAAAATCATACCAAATTTCTGTTTGTTCATTCCTATCACCCGCATCCAAATTTTTATTATGTAATTATTCTACAAGCTCCCCCATTCTTAACCAATTTCGATTCTTACCAATTTTCATAAGTTTTTCTTATGGATAATCAGGGTTATCCCACGTAAACCTGAAACCCATTTCCATACAAAAAACCACTACTATATGGAAAATTGCATTCCATCCTAGTAGCGGTCCATAAACCAAGAACAATCTATCAATTATTCAATTTCACCGCGGAGCACCCGATCAATCATGTCCATCACTCCACTATCGTTGTTATCCAATGGTGTAACCAATTCGGTGGCGTCCAGTGCTTCTTGTTCTGCGTTTTTCATTGCATAGCCTAGTCGCGCATGATGCAACATGGCTTCGTCATTTTGGGTATCACCAAAAGCCATCGTTTCATCCATCGAAACTTTCCAACGATTTTGTAATTGCTGAAGTCCATACGCTTTAGTAACATGGGGCATCGTAATGTCAATTCCATTGAAGCCACTCATCACACTTCCCAAGCTATCCCCTAAAGCGGTTTTTAACAGTGCGGCTTGTTCACGCACATTATCAATATCAACCCAATGGGCATCAATCTTATAAATTGGATCTTTAATGTCTTTAAAGTGATCCACTGGGGTTAATTGGCTGTAAAAATACGAGCTAACGGGCCATTCCGGATTATCCATTTTCATATTAGTAAATGCACGATGTTGGCTCGACAGAATCAGCTCAACGCCTTTAAACATCGGAGTCGTCAATAAGTACTCAATTGTGTCGTGTAATAAAGCCGGTTTTAGCGGATTATCGTCTAAAATTTTCCCTTGTTCAATCGTAAGGGCACCATCTTCGGCAACAAAGGTTAAGTCACCCTTAATGCCAGCAAATACTTCCTGACAATGAGCCATCTGATTTCCACTCGCTACTACAAATTTAATTTTTCGTTCATTAAGTTTGTCTAACTGAGCTTGAAAACGTTGATGGTCAAAATCCTGTTGATCATTTAGAAAAGTTCCGTCGATATCACTTGCAATTAATTGAATACCCATGGTGGCCTCCTACATATTAGCTTTTTACAAATTATTTTTTACTAGGGTTAATTGGTTTTTCAACCTTTTTACCAACTTCCATTTTGTCATTGTAGCCCCAAACGTATGCTGCAATAAAGGCAATAATGGTAGATACAACTGAGGAAATCAAGAAAATCCAGAAGCTGCTTAAATCAGACGGATTGCTTGGATTAAAGAAGGATGCAAAACCAATCCATGAACCGGCAAATCCGTACATATTACCATGGAACAACCCGGTTATAAATCCACCAAATGCTGAACCAATCAATCCAGAAATGAAGACCCTTCTATAGCGGAGGTTAACCCCGTAAATAGCGGGTTCAGTAACTCCACAAAAGGCTGAAATGGCAGCCGCAAATGATAAACTCTTTAAGTTAGTTTTCTTAGTCTTAATCGCCACGGCTAAAACAGCTGCACCTTGTGAAATCATGGTTTGGCAAATCAAAGCATTTAAGTAACTGTGTCCCGTGGTAGCTATGTCATTAACTACCAATGGAGTAATTCCCCAATGCAAACCAAAGATTACCAATACTTGATGGAAACCACCTACTAGAATTCCTGATGCCCATCCACTATGAACCAGTACCCATGAAATCATTACCGCAATCCATTTAGAAATGCCGACAATGACTGGGCCAGTAATATAAATCGTAATTCCACTAACAATCAGAATTGTAATAAATGGAACAAAAATCATGGTTAGATAACTTGGTAAATGTTTCTTCAAATAATTTTCAATTTTAAATGCCAACCAAGCAGCTAAAATCATCGGGAAAATCGAGTATGAATATTGGACCATTGGGAAGTTAAATCCACCCAACATCCCTAACGATTTTCCAGCCAACGGAGTTAGCGTAGGATGTACCAATACCCCACCAATTACGGCTGCGATGATTGGATCTCCACCAATGCGTTTTGCCGCAGAAAATCCTACTAAAATTGGGAGGAAGAAGAAAACTGAATCGCCAATGGCATTTAATATGATGTATAAATTACTTTTAGGACTTAGTAGTTCCCCAATCTGTGGCATCGTTAAGACTGATAATAATCCCTTGAGAATACCAGCTGCCGCCAATGACCAAATCACTGGGCTCATCGAACCAGTAATTACACCAATAAAATTATTAAATCCATCTTTTGTTTTTTCTAGGAAATTCCGGTTATCAGGGCCTTGTGGTTGCGTAGCTTTAACGGCTTGTTCGGTTCCTTCTTCATCCCCAAATTCTGTCCCTAATTGGTCAATAACTGCGTCATAAACATCGACTACATCTGGACCAATCACTACTTGGTATTGACCTTGAGCACGCATAATATCAATAACATGGTCGTCATTTCGAATAATATCATCATCGGGTTTATTAATATCCTTCAAATAAAAGCGTAAACGAGAAATACAGTGAATCACACTATTGATATTGTCGGGTCCGCCCACTGCATCAATTACTTTTTGAGCTGTTTTTTCAAAGCGATTACCTTCATTACTTTTAGAACGCTCCACTTTTTCTGAAACCGTTTTTAATTTTAGATTTGCAACATTTTTTCCTACTTCAACTGTATCAGCTTCAATTTCCAACTGCTCTAACACTTCACTGCTATTAGTGATTGCAAAGATTATAGTAGTTTGCTTGCCATTATTACGCACTAAATCTAAGTCCCAAGTTCCTAGGCTACTTCCTGCTTCTACATGATCGCCAACTTGAACTTTAAGATCATATGGGGTGCCCTTTAGTTCTACGGTATCAATTCCGAGATGTAGCAATATTTCGACACCACTATCAGTTTTAATACCAATTGCGTGCTTACTATCAGCTACCATCATTACTGTCCCAGCCACAGGAGCAACTAGATTACCGTTAGTAGGTTCTAACCCAAAACCTTCCCCCATCATTTTTTGGGCAAAAACTTGGTCTTCTACTTGTTCAAGTGGAATCACCTTACCACTTGCTGGTGCTACAACTATGAGATTATCATTTGTTTTTTTCATAAGATTATTCCTCACATGCTCTAATATAATTTCAATATATTTGTAAGCGCTTGCTATTTAACATGCTTTTATCATAAACTTGTATATACAAGATGTCAACAATAAAGATAGCGCCTTTAATTACAGGTTATTGATAAATAATAAATTATATTACCTTGTATATACTAGTTACATCATGTTAAAATGTAAGCGTTTCTAAGAAAGGGGTAGCTCTTGTATGGAAAGTAAATACGATTTAATAAAACAAGATATTGCCAATAAAATTATTCATGGTATCTATCCTGCCGGTTCTTATTTACCTAGTGAAAACGAACTTTGCGACCTATATGGAACTTCACGTGAAACTGTTCGAAAAGCTTTGGTGCTCTTGCTAGAACTGGGCTACATTCAAAAAATTAAAGGCAAAGGATCAATCGTCCTCGATGTTTCTAGATTTGTTTTCCCAGTTTCCGGTATCAAATCGTTCAAAGAGCTCAATCAATCACAAAATATGCATTCAACTACAAAAGTACTTACATTAGAGCCTCGTTTGGTGCCTACCAAGGATTTTGGTCTCGATCAAAATAGTGAGTTAGAAGCTACTTATATTGAACGTTTAAGAACCATTAATGATGAACCCATCATTATTGATATAGATTACGTACTCTCAAAGGTAGTTAATGATATTCCAAAAATGGCTGCTGAAAATTCTCTGTATGAATATTTCGAAGACCAACTTGGACTGGATATTAGCTATGCTACTAAAACCATCACGGTCGAAGAGCCTACTGAACGCCAACGTCAATTATTAAAAATTCCACCACACAAAGACGTCGTAGTAATTCGAAGTATGACTTATCTCAATGACACCACGTTGTTCCAATTTACCGAATCTATTCATCGAGCTGATAAATTTAGTTTTGTTGATTTTGCTAGAAGACAAAAATTGAAAGGACACTAACTATGAATTTTAAAAATAAGGTTATTTACCAAATTTATCCCAAATCATTCTATGATTCTAACAACGATGGCATTGGAGATTTACAAGGAATTATCAAAAAAATTCCTTATATTGATAAGTTGAATATCGATATGATTTGGTTCAATCCTTTTTTCGTTTCTCCTCAATACGATAATGGTTATGACATTGCCAATTTCTATGAAATTGACCCTGTCTTTGGTACGATGTCAGCTTTTGAAGAATTAGTCCGTAAATTAAAGGAAATCCATGTCGGAGTTATGCTAGATATGGTGTTAAATCATATTTCTACTGAGCATGAATGGTTTCAAAAAGCCTTAGCTGGCGACGAACACTATCAAAAATACTTCTACATTCGAGATCCTAAACCAAATGGTGATTTACCCAACAATTGGACTTCTAAATTTGGTGGACCAGCTTGGGCTAAATTTGGTGATACCGGTAAATATTTCTTACACTTATACGACGAGCATCAAGCCGATCTTGACTGGCATAACCCTGAAGTTCGCCAAGAACTTTTCAAGGTCATTAATTTTTGGCATGCCAAGGGGGTTAAGGGATTCCGCTTTGATGTAATTAATGTGACTGGAAAGGACGTAGAGTTAACCGACGCTCCTGAAGGCGTAGAATCAAAATTTATGTATACCGATACACCTATCGTTCAAAGTTATCTTAAGGAAATGCATCAAGCTGCACTTCAAGACCCTGAAGTAATTACCGTAGGAGAGTTTTCTTCAGCTTCAGTTGAAAATGGTGTGAAATATACTCGTCCGGAAGAACATGAATTAACCATGGCTTTCACCTTCCACCATTTAAAAGTAGATTACGACCACGGACAAAAATGGACGAAAGTTCCTTTTGACTTTGCTGCACTTAAAAAGACGATAAATACTTGGCAAGTGGGCATGGATGAAGGTGATGGATGGAACGCCCTCTTCTGGAATAATCACGATCAGCCTTGGGCCTTAAATCGCTTTGGAGATTCTGGTAAATACCGAGCTAAGTCTGCCGAAATGCTTGCCACCACGATGCATTTGCTTCGTGGAACGCCCTATATTTATCAGGGAGAAGAAATCGGCATGGTCGATCCAGATTACCAAAACATTGACGAATATGTTGATGTAGAAGCCTTAAACGCTTATCAACGACTCTTGAAAGAAAATAAATCTCCTCAAGATGCACTTGAAATCGTGAAGTCTAAAGCTCGCGATAATAGTCGAGTTCCTATGCATTGGGATGATTCCAAATATGCTGGCTTTTCTGAAGTTCAACCTTGGTTAAAACCAACTAAGCAAACTGAAATTAACGTTGCAAATGAACTAGAACACGGTGAAATTTTTGCTTATTACCAAAAATTAATTCAACTTCGCCGAGAATTCTCCATTATTTCTGAAGGAGATTATCAATCCTTTGAACTTAATCACCCTTCTGTATTCGCTTATATTCGTACCTATCAAGACCAAAGCTTGTTGGTTCTCAATAACTTCTATGGAAATGATGCTACCATCTCAATTCCTAGTAAATACACCACTGAAACTGCTAAAATCTTGATTAACAACTACGAGACTAATCCTGAATTAACAACAACGCTGAAATTGAAACCTTATCAATCCATAGCAATTCTGATTTAGTGCAATAAAATAAGTCCTTCAAGTTAACTAAGTAGCTTGAAGGACTTTTATTATCTAGCATTAATTTTAATTTCATGTTTATACTTGCACCAATAAATATTTAAAGTAGTTTCTCAAATAATCCGAAGTGGCCAGACCATCTTCGTATAGTGTGATTCGATAACCATCGGCATTTAACGTGAAAGTGTTACCTCCGATAAATTGCCCCTCAGCAACGTATCCTACATCGTCTAAATTGAATTTCATTCTTGTTATTCCTAAACCATTTGAAAAAGTTAAGATCATTTTTTCATCGTTAAACTTAACTTGAGCATATCCAATCTCTCTGGTACCTTCTGAAGTCACTTCTACATACGTATACATATCAATCATCCTCCTTTAAACAGAGCATAATCTATGAAACGCGTACCATAGCAAGCCTTAAGATTGCTAAGTTAAAATATTGGTTGTGGAACGCGTTTCATACTTTAAAATGAGGGTATGGACCTTAATCGAATTTAAAATAGGACTTGATAATAATGACTAATATTAGAACCATTGCTAAAAAATCTGGATACTCAGCATCTACCGTTTCCCGTTTTATCAATCAGAGTGGTTATGTCTCTGACAAAGCTAGTAAGGAGATCAAACGGATTATTGACGAAATGGACTACGTACCCAATGCCATTGCTCGTGACCTGAGTAAGGGCCAGACGTTTACGATTGGTGTGGTAGTACCTCATATGCGTCATCCCTTTTTTTTCTGAGTTAACCCATGGAATTATGGACTTAGCTTTTGCTGCTGAATATAATGTTCTTTTTTTGGAATCTCAGTATGACGAAAAGTTAGAACAAAAACATTTAGAAAAACTTCACCGAAAAGCCTTTGATGCGCTAATTTTTATATCTCGCAAATTGCCACTAACTGAATTAATCAAATATCAAAAATATGGCCCCATCGTATGCTGTGAAAATCCACAGGGCAATCCCATTGCGGCTGCCTATACGCTCCGTGAAAGTACCTATCAACAGGCGTTCGAATGGGTTAAACAAGGTGGCTATAGCAAAATTGCTATTATTTTAAGTCGTCCGTACGGAAACAGTGCCACGAGTAAAATTATTTTTCACTCTTACAAAAAAGTTTTTGGAACTTTCCCAGACTCCAATTTAGTCTATACGGATTGCTACAATTACAATGATGGCTACCAATCCGCTCATTTAATTGCAAGAGATACGCCAGATTTCATTTTTGGTAATAGCGACGATATTATTGCTGGCATTTATCAATACTACCTAGATAATAATTTAGAGTTGCCGGCCTTAATGGGACAGGAAAATCAAATATCTGGAAGTCTATTAAAAATCCCCACGATTGATCACCATCTAAAAATGATTGGTCAAGCCGCTTGCGAACTTGCTATTACGGGCGCTATCAAATCGGTTTCCATCGAGTCAGAATTTATCATCAGATAACGTCATCCTAATATCACATGCTGTAGTAAAATGAGACGATGAAGTCATCATCTCATTTTTTGTTATAATGACTTCTATAAATTTTATTCATAGGAGATTAGGTAGTAACCTTGCAAACATTTTACACAATTGCACTACTTTTAACAGGTGTAATCTTATCTAATATTATTAAACAACTTGTGCCTCGAATTCCCGAAGCATTTATTTTAATTATCGTTGGAGTAATCCTATCATTTACCCCAGCATTTCATAATTTTGAATTAAGACCAGAATTTTTTATGTTAGTGGTTATTGCACCTATCATGTTTATAGATGGTCAAAAACAATCCTTCAATCGAATTCGCCAACGTTTTCGCGTGGTATTTTTTCTGTCGGTAGTTTTAGCTGGCGCCAGCGCTTTAGTTGTTGGAATCTTAACTAATAATTTTGAAACCAAATGGACGCTACCAGTGGCCATTGCCCTAGCAGCCATCGTTACTCCCACCGATGCGGTTGCTGTTAAATCGATGACCAGCGGAACTGCCATGCCCGAAAATGTTAATGAAGCTTTAGAACTAGAATCCTTATTTAACGATGCCACTGGACTGGTAATCCTTGATTTAGCTTTATCTGTTTTACAAAATGGAACTTTTTCAGCAATTACCGGAGTCGAACATTTTATTTTTGTCGCGCTTGGTGGCGTAATCATTGGAATTATTGCCGGCTTTTTAATTGTTTCTCTTCGCGTTAATTTAAACATGCGCGCTAATAATCCGGAAACTATCATCATTCCGATTAGTCTGTTGACCCCTTTTCTCGTCTATCTTTTAGCTGAACATTTGGGAACTTCTGGCATTCTAGCCGTCGTTGCTACTGGAATGGTTCATAATTGGGAATCTGAACGCCTCCGTTTAACTTCAACTCGAGTTCAGCTTACCTCAGCAACCGTCTGGAATACTATCTCAAGTTTCCTAAATAGCGTCGTTTTCTTATTCCTTGGAGTGACTTTACCGATGGTTTGGAAAGATTTTATCCAGATGGGAACGATGACGATTGCTCAATTAATTGGTATTAGTTTACTGATTTATCTATCAATGCTAGCTATCCGTTACTGGTGGTCTGTTCATGAAAATCCAGACAATCCTGACCATTTCTTAGGCCCACATGACAAATCCGTGCATCAGCTATGGTCAAGGATATTTGCAATTAGTGGTGTGCATGGGACCGTGACTTTGGCGATGGCCTTTTCACTTCCTACTAGAATCGGTGGTCATCCCTTCCCTTATCGTGAAGAATTAATTGTGATTGCCACGCTAGTAATTTTAATTAGTATGTTAGTCAGTGCTATCAGTCTTCCGCTGATGCTTCCTGTCAAAACGACGGAATATTCACTCGCTGATATCGATCATGTTCGTAATAAGATGGTGGATTATGCTACTTTACAACTACGTGATACCATCGATGATCACGCGGTTCGTGAGGCTTTAACGGAACAGTTGCAGTCCCAAAAAGGGGCATTGAATGGCCAAATTATTGATTTTGATGAATATCAGGAGTTAATGTTTGAAACCAAAGACTTCATTGTCACTTACATTCATGGACCTTCAATTTCAGCTAAATATAGTTTAGAAGTTGTTAATATCTATGAAAAAATTCTAAATAATTTTGTAGCTCCTAACTTTAATCCTCGGGAGCACTTTGCTAACCGAGTACATTATATATTTAAAAAGAACTTTAAAAAGGTATCAGGTCTTTGCAAACACGCCCTCTGGCACGTCAAAAATGGGCAAATTACCAAACATCAACGTACCGTTGCTCGTCAAAAATGGTTGGCTGCTCAACCTTCGGATACATTCCAACAACGTCTGGACGTTCGGGATGCTCTTTTGGAACTCAACAATGAAGTGATCGACTCTACTGATAAATACTTAGACGATGTTTTGCGTGGTCGCTTATTACGTAAACAAAGTAATAACCAATATATTAACCTCGTTCGTAGATCTATCAATCGATACTGCTCAATGGTTCGTCATGATTATAATAAACAGGCAGTCTTTGTAAGTAGCGATTTATACATTCAAGCCTTTCAGCAAGAATATAACTTTATTCAACGTGGAGTAAGCCGTGGGGTTATTACCCCAGAAATGGCAACTGTGCTCTATGATGAGATTAATCAAGCTCAATCACTACAATTACAACGTACTCAACAGCTTCAAATTATTACATCTTAAGCATTTTAAAAACACCTCTTGCGCGTTACTTATTTATAAGTAGCACATAGGAGGTGTTTTAGTTCGAATTAAATTAATTTAAACAAATTTTGAACTTCATTTTAAGTTTGAATGTTAGCAGGTGCTATTCAAAACCATGATTAATACCCGTATGTTTCATATGGCTATAAAATGTAACTCGGAAATGATAATTTATCATAAAATAATCCCCTATTAACTTTTTTCTAGGTACATTTTTATAAAAATTTAATTTCAAATTCAACGGGATAATCTTATTTTTATCTGCATTCAGATTTAATTTATTTTTAATGCTAACCATAAGTAATTAATATATAATTATGGTTGTACAAAATCGGGTTTAGCTACTTTTCAGTGGGAAGTTGATGTTACTAATTAAGTTATCGGATGTTATAAAAGAGAGGTGTAAGTAATGAATAAATTTTGCCAAAGCTGTGGAAGACCACTTACTACTACAAATGCTGGCACTAAAGCCAACGGTGACTCATCAAATTACTATTGCATTTCATGTTATCAAGATGGAGCTTTCACTGACCCTACCCTTACTATTGATGACATCAAGGCGAAAGGGATTAAAGAAATCAAACAATCAAAAATGAATATATTCAAAAAAATATTTTTATTAATTTGTTATCCATCTCGACTTCAGCGACTAGATCGTTGGCGGGAATCCTAAATTAATTCAGTCATTTTAAAGGTTGACCAAAATTTGTAAGAGCATTTTGCCTACTTTAAATGTGAATAAAAATGATATCATAAATAAAGTTAAGGTCTTATTTCAAATTACAGTTCCCTCACTTAGGTAAGTTTTGATAACAGTTCGATTCTGTTAGAGGGATTCAGAGAATTAATCTCTAAAAAAAACTAGGAGTTGGTTGATTTGCTTAAAGAATTTAAAGAATTTGTTTCACGTGGAAACGTCCTTGATTTAGCTGTCGGTGTTATTATTGGTGGAGCTTTTACTTCCATCGTTAAATCATTAGTTAATTATTTAATTAATCCTTTAATTGGTTTATTTATCGGCGGAATTGATTTTTCAGATTGGGTACTTAAGGTAGCCGGAGCTACTTTCAAGTTTGGTAGTTTTATCAATGCTGTCATTAACTTCTTAATCATTGCATTTGTTGTCTTTATTTTGGTTAAATTAGTCAACAAGTTTCTTCCTAAGAAAGAAGAACAAGAAGACGATGAAGCTGAAGCAATTGAAAATAGTGAAATTTACCTTAAAGAAATTCGCGATGCATTAGTAAATAATCCTGAATTACTTTCCAACTTAAAAAACAAAGAAGATTCAACTAAATAACCTAAAAAACGTTTCTTGAGAGTTTTCTCAAGAAACGTTTTTTTACTAAAGTTATTCAGTTCTTAAAGCAATTGCTGCATCTTTTTTAGCAGCCATTCTAGCTGGAATATGTCCACCTAAAATAGTTAACACAGCACTAACTATGACTAAGAGAATGGCATGAACTGGATTTAATTGAGAGACTCCACTTAAACCAGTCATCTTTTCCAGTACGACATTAATTGGGAAAGTACATAACCAAGCTACCACAATTCCGAAAAGTCCTGACCCAATCCCTAAGATGGCCGTCTCTGCATCAAAGACACGGGTAATATCTTTCTTACGTGCTCCTAGAGCTTTCAATACACCGATTTCTTTAGTTCTTTCAATTACAGACGTGTATGTGATAATTGCAATCATAATCATTGATGTAACTAACGAAATTCCTGTAAAAGCCACCAAGACGTACGTAATGGCATCCATCATTCCACCAGTCAGTTTTGAAATACTACCGGCCATATCCGTATATACAATTTGATCCGCTTTTTTCTTGCCATCATTATATTTATCGAGGTAGTCTAAGACCCGGTCCTTCTTCTTAAAGTTACTTGGATAAATTTGGATAGTACTTGGTGTTTCACTACCACCCAACATCGTTAGCATCTGGTTTTTGGTAGAAGCATCCATTGTTTCACCAGTCATGATATTCTTTTTGCTAGCTGCTTGAGCTTTTACAATATCAGAATCTTTATTATCTTCGTAAACGGATTTGGTTAATTGATCACTGTAGGCGATTCCGTTGGATAATAAGCCATCGCTATTCTTAGATTTCACCCGTAAGATACCGACAACTTTTAGCGTTTTAGTATCTTTAGCATTCGCCATTGATGCATACCTATCACTAGGAACATAGTTACCAGTTGGCAATTTTTTATAGTAAGTATTATTAGTTACCAATTTGGCCGTTTTACCGATCAATTGATTGTAATCAAATTTTTGGTTAGTTTTAGCTGTAATTCCAAAGTTCTTTAAAGCTGAGATGCTAATCTTATTATCGCGATCCGCAATTAAAACAACATCAGTAGCCTTCTTTGGATAACTTCCAGATAAAACGTGATAATTCTTCTTTAAGAAGCTTTGATTTCCATCACGATCAATGGGATAAACTGAGCCACCCACACCTGTAACAGAAGCCATCATTGAACTTGTATCTACTGTCTTAGCATCGGGATCAGCATTACTAAACTTAACCGTTTGCCATTTACCATCTTTTTGGCTAATTAAATTCATTCCGGTACTGTAAGTAACCGCAATATTTTTAGTGTATTTTTTAGGCATTTTCTTGACGTAATCTAGGTACTTCGAATCTATTTTATTTACGTGTTGGGCTTTATCCGATTTACTCAAATCAGCTTCCACATACTTATGTTTGGAGAAGCTACTGTTTTGACTGTCCGTCATTGCTGCACTTGAATCTGAAGCAACGGCCCCAATTGAAACCGGCATAGAAGCCATCGTATCACTTTGGGTTTGGTCAATTTGTTTCTGGAAACCATTTGATAAGGCCAAAACAATCGCAATACTGATAATTCCAATCGAGGAAGCAAAAACCGTCAAGAATGTCCGACCTTTTTTAGTCATAATATTCTTAAAAGAAAGTTTCAAAGCTGTCCAATAACTCATCTTAGTATGTTTAAGCTTAAAGTTGGTCACTTCATCATGCCCATTATAAGGGTTGGAATCTGTTTGGATTTTACCATCAGCAAATTCAATAATTCGGTCAGCATATTGGCGAGCCAATTCTGGATTATGAGTAACCATTACTACCAGACGTTCTTTAGATAGTTCTTTAATTAATTGCATGATTTCATCTGAAGTCTCTGAATCAAGAGCTCCAGTTGGTTCATCAGCAAGCAGAATTTCTGGATCATTGGCAATGGCTCGGGCGATAGCTACTCGTTGCATCTGACCACCCGATAGTTGGTTAGGTCGCTTGTTCATATGCTTCTCTAAACCAACTCGAATTAAAGCATCTTTAGCACGGCGCTTCTTTTCTTCTCCACTCATGCCTGATAAAGTCATCCCCATCTCAACGTTATCAATAATCGAAAGATGACCAATAATATTGTACGATTGGAAAATAAATCCTACAGAATTATTGCGGTAGGCATCCCAATCTGAATCTTTAAAGTCGTCGGTTGATTTTCCTTCAATAACCAAATTACCAGAATCATAGCGATCTAAACCGCCTATCATATTCAGCATAGTGGTCTTACCAGAACCAGAAGGTCCTAAGATTGCTACAAATTCTTGATTACGGAAAGAAACAGAAACGTCATCAAGGGCTTTGGTGGTTGTTTCACCGACCTTATAGTATTTCTTTAGATGTTTTAACTCTAACATATACGCTACTTCCTTTTTCACTTGGTTATGTTAATTATAGACAATAGTTAACAATTGTCAACCATTAATCAAAGTTAAATTAATGTGCTATAATAACGTTATATAAATATTTATAGGAGGTGAACTACCCAATGGATAATAAACCTTACCAATCAGAATGGGATCAGTTACCAGAAAACGTCAAAGTAACCGCGCAATTATTCGGCACACTTGCTCAAACTATTTTTAGCTATTTTAACGATGAAACTATTAAAATATCGCCTTTGAATTTTATGATTTTAATGGATATTTTAGGTAATCCTGGTACCTCCATGTCTGAATTGGCTAAAAGAGTCGGTATTTCTAAACCACAATTAAGTCGGAGCGTTAGCAAATTAGAAGATCTACACATGATCAAAAGGGTCCACAACACGGAAAATCGGCGTAACGTTAATGTTTACCCCGACAAAGAAGGTAGTGATTTAATGGCGCAGCAATTTCTTCGGGTTGCCAATAGATTGGATAAAACCCTTAGTGCCCTTTCTTCAGAAGACCGTGCTCGCCTAGTTCCTTTAATGACGGAATCACTTGAGATTCTATCCAAGGCTGGTATTGTTCAACAATAATTTGTTTACGATTTATGAAAAAAGAGCCTTACAAGTAACTACTTGTAAGGCTCTCTTTAACTTCAATTTAACTTAATTTTTTGCTCAATTTTTGTTACAAGGTCGCTAACCTCACCATTACTATAAGTGACTAAGTTCGTAATTGTCGTTTGATCAATTTTAGGCGAGCTAGTTTGCAACACTTGTTTATTAATTGCAATTAATATTTTAGGATCTGACGCAAACTTTGAAAGTTCTTCAACTTCGCCAGTAACAACATCCACGTCTACAATTCCCACCTTTACGAGCGCCTTTTTTAGTTTATTCACCAACCTCGAATCGAGCATCGCTTCCACTACGGGTCCTGCCCCATTTGACGTCTGTAAAATACCAACCATTCCCGTATTGATAACTACAACTTTTTCAACCATGCTATCCTACCCTACCTCCAATTTTATTAGAAAACAAAATCCCCCAAATCAATTGTAGTTGATTTAGAGGATTTTGCTTCACTTATTTTACTTAGTAGTTGTTTTAAGAACTAAGGATTCTGGTGTAACTAATGCATTACCTTTGAACTTCATCACCCGAACTGCATCCATGTTCGTAACGATGACGATCATTGGTGTCTGCTTACCCGCATTTTTAATTGCGTCTAAGTCAACTTTAGCTACAACGTCACCATGTTTAACCGTTTGTCCATCTTCTACCTTAACATCGAATGGAGCACCATTTAATTCAACAGTGTCGATTCCCATATGAAGAAGGATTTCTAAACCAGCATCTGTCTTGAAACCAATTGCATGTTTAGTAGGGAATACTGATGTAATTGTTCCATCAACTGGAGCAGTAATCGTTCCATCAGTAGGATTAATAGCATATCCGTCACCCAACATCTTTTGAGCAAACGTGTCATCAGGAACTTCCTCAATATCCATGTATTGTCCATTAGCAACACTATAGAACTCTTCCGTAACATCCCGTTTAATACCATCAGCAACCGTTTCTTCTGTTGAAGCTGTTTCATCAGCAGTCTTCACTGAAGAAATTGGGGCCTTAGCATTCTCTAATTTTGCAAGTGCATCTGAAACGAATTGAACTTCAGTACCAATAATAATTTGTAGATTATTCTTATCAATCTTATTCAATCCTGCAGCACCACTGCGTTTGATTGCATTTTCATTAATATTATCTGTATCATTCAATTTAAGACGAAGACGTGTTGTACAGTTGTCCACGACTTGTAAGTTGTCTGAACCGCCTAGAGCAGCGTAGATCTTTTTAGCTTGAACAGTATACTTATCATCTGAATCATTAGTTGCAACTTCTTCAACACCATCGTCCTCAGCTAATTCTTCGCGACCTGGGGTCATCAAATGGAATTTCTTAATCGCAAAATCGAAACCAAAATAGTAAATTACAGCCATTACGAGGCCTTGAACAATTAACCATAATGGTTGGTTAGCGATCGGGTTCTTCAAACTAAGCACATAATCAACTAAACCGGCACTGAATGCAAAACCAGCTGTCCAATGCATAAATGCCGCAAATGCGAGTGAAAGACCAGTAAAGATTGCGTGCAATACGTATAGAGGCCATGCAACAAACATAAATGAGAATTCAAGTGGTTCTGTAACACCGGTGAAGAATGAAGCAAATGCAGCAGCTAACATCAATGATGCTGTAGTTGCTTTGTTTTCAGGACGAGCATTTTTGTAAATAGCGTAAGCTCCGGCTGGAAGTCCAAACATCATGATTGGGAAGAATCCAGCTTGGTACATACCTGTAACACCCTTTGTACCTTGAGAAGCCAAGAATTTACCAATATCATTAATCCCAGCCACGTCAAACCAGAATACGGAATTCAAAGCTTGATGTAAACCAGTTGGGATAAGGAGACGGTTGAAGAAACCGTACAATCCAGCACCAACCCAGCCTAAGTTCAAGATAAACTTAGCAAACGCAACGAGAGCGCCGTAAACTGGTGGCCAAACAAATAGTAACACTACACTGACAAGTAGCATAACAAGGGCAGCCATAATTGGTACTAAACGCTTACCACTAAAGAAGGAAAGAGCCATCGGTAATTTTGTTTCGTGGAATCGATTGTATAATGCTGCAGCAATCAAACCAGCGATAATACCGATAAATACATTTCCAATTTGAGCAAACGAAGCATCAACGGCTGTAGGTTTGATGTTCATTAATGTAGCAACCGATTCAGGCTTTAATACATTGACCGGTAGCTCAAAGGCAACTAACCCAGCGAGGGCAGCAGCCCCAGATTGATCGACAGACATCCCGAGGGCTAAACCAACGGCAAATAATAGCGGTAGTTGACCTAAAACAGCGTTACCACCGGCTTGTAAGAAATGAGCAACTACGTCATTACTGTAAGAAGCCCACCAGTTACCAATACCAACCAACAAAGCGGCGGCAGGCAAAACGGCTACGGGAAGTTGTAAAGAACGACCCATGCGTTGCAAATATGCTTTCATGAATAATACCTCCAAATAGAATATTGAATAAATGCGATAATCCAATTCTATGTTAGTGGAAACGCTATTTCAAGCGTAAATTATTGGTATAATCCGCTTTATAGGGCTTATTTTATAAAAATTAAAATTGGTATATACCTATTATCGGTTTTTGAAAGCGCTATTTTAAGAAAAAACTACATATTTAAATTTACCGTGGTCTAAAGGACTAAAGTTTTTCAAAAAAATATTGGTTTCAACCTCCGTAGACCGCTTTTTTGAACAACCATTAAATCCTTGTATCACTATTCCCTATCTATTGTTTGCTCAATATCAATCATTTCCAGTAGCCCCGTTGCACATTCACTACCCTTATTTCCGGCTTTACCACCCGCTCGATTAAGAGCCTGTTCCATATTTTCTGTCATGAGCACTCCAAACATCACCGGTACTTTTCCTTCTAACGCTATTTGAGCGATTCCACTTGTTACTCCTGAACAAACCGATTCATAATGCGATGTTTCACCTCGAACGACTGCTCCTAAAGTAATTATTCCATCTACATTACCTTTCTGGCTTATTTTTTGAGCTACGCGTGGAATTTCAAACGCTCCAGGTACCCAATAAATATCGATATCTTCCTTGGAAACTCCATTTTGAGCTAAAGTTTGAAAAGCCCCATCCAGTAAACGCTTTGTCACTAAATCATTAAAACGCGCTACTATGATCGCGATTTTAAGTTTACTTCCATTAAAAGTACCTAAATATTCTGTCATTTAATCCATTCCTTTCAATAAATGATGCATTTTTTCTTTTTTAACTTTTAAATAGCTTCGATTTTCGGGGCGTGCTGGGATTTGGATTGTCACTCGCTCCTCTACCTTGATACCCAACGTTTCTAATTGTTTAATCTTGTCAGGATTATTGGTTAGTAAATTAACTTTCGTGATTCCTTTTTTTCTTAGAATTGCAGCAGCTACTCCATAATGCCGTTCGTCAGCTTGAAATCCTAACTTCAGATTAGCTTCAACTGTATCCATCCCTTGCTCTTGAAGTTCATAAGCCTTTAATTTATTAGCAAGACCAATTCCTCTACCCTCTTGACGTAAATACAACAAAGCTCCTCTTCCACGGCTTTGGATTTCCTTTAAGGAACGTTCTAATTGCTCACCACAATCACATCGCTTGGAACCAAAAATATCACCAGTTAAACATTCGGAGTGGATTCGAAGTAACAAGGGTTGAACTTCAGATAGACTTCCTTTAGTTAAAAGTAAAGTTGGTTCCTGCCCAGCCCCCGTATCAAAAGCTTCCATCTCAAATTCCCCATATTTAGTAGGTAAATGGACTTTCGCAACCGATTTAACTATTCCAGCATCTTTCATATAACGATATATTTTAATTTCTTCAATGGTTAATAGTGGCATTTGCATTCCTTCGGCCAAGGATTTAAGGGTGTTTCGACGGGCCATTGTGCCGTCTTTTTTCAAAACTTCCGTAATGTAGGCTACTGGCCGAACTCCAGCTAACTTAGCCAGATCAACTGCCGCTTCAGTATGCCCACCTCTTGCTAGCACCCCACCTTCTTCAGCAATTAGGGGAAAGACATGCCCTGGATGATAAAATTCACTAAATTTAGCTTGGGGATCCGCTAACTTTTGAATGGTTTTAGCGCGGTCAAAAGCTGAAATCCCTGTTTTAGTGGTTTTAGCATCGGTACTGATGGTAAACGCCGTTCCAAAAGCATCTTCCGCATTAGTAACCATTGGTGATAATCCCAATTTTTGAGCTATCTCCGCACTCATCGGTACGCACAACAGTCCTCGAGCATTGGTAACCATCGTATTGACTGCTTTTGGGGTAACATATTCGGCCAACCCCACCATGTCTCCTTCACTTTCACGATTTTCATCGTCCGTTATGATAATGAGGCCGCCATTTTTCAAAGTTTGTAGAGCATTTTCAATTTTTTCGATTATTCTATTTTTCATTATTTACACCACGATTTTCGTTTAAAATGTATTTTCCTAAAATATCAGTTTCAACATTCACAACATCATTAGCCTTTAAATTACCTAGCGTGGTTACTTGTAAGGTATGTGGAATCAAACTAACTTCAAACAGTTGCTTCTCCACCGCTGAAACCGTTAAACTCACTCCATCGATGGTGATCGAGCCCTTTTCGACCACGTAATCTATATAGTCAGGATTAATTTCAAAGGTTAGGACGATTGAATTTTCATTTAACATCCTGTTAACTAATTTGGCCGTTGTATCTACATGTCCCAAAACAAAATGACCATCTAAGCGGTCTGTGGCTAGCAAAGCCGGTTCTAGATTAACCTCCATTCCATCTTTCATATTCGCAAGGCTCGTTCGATGGGTTGTTTCGGGCATTACTTCGACGGTAAATCCTTCGTTTAAAATGCTAGTAATCGTTAAACAAATCCCATTGATGGCAATGCTATCTCCAATTTTGCTATGAATTTGGTGGGTCATCGGTGTGGCAATCATAATTTGCGCGGTTGCTTGATTGCGTTTAATCTGGCTGATAATGCCTTTTGCTTTAATTATTCCAGTAAACATCTATACTCTCCTCAGTCTAAATTTCATATCTGGCCCCAATTCCATTTTTTCAACTAACTGATATGCATTCGATTGATATGGTAATTGAGTAGGGTTAAATATCGCTGGTAACCCCGTCGCTCCGTAAATACGTGGTGCAAGATAGACATTAATTTCATCCACCAGACCGCTTGCTAAAAACTCGGCGTGAATTTGACTCCCACCTTCAACTAAAACACTTTGAATCCCTCGTTTAGCCAGTAGCGTTAGGATTTTATTGGGGGTCCACCGATCAGAAATCACTTCTACGTTATTCGGCCACTGTCGTCGAGTTACGGATGAAGTAAGTAATAAGATTGGATCTGCTGTTTTAAAAAACGCATAATCTTCGACTTTAAGTTGATCTACATCTCTTATCAAAACCATTCGCCAAGGTTGCTGATAAACAGCGATTTGGCGGACTGTTAATTGGGGATGATCAACTTTTAATGTGTTTTCACCAACCAAAATTGCTTGATATTCTGCCCGTAATTGCTGGCTGTCTTGATAGGCTTCTTTACCAGTAATAATGCTGCGTTGGTTGGCCTGCTGGTTAATTTTTCCATCCAAAGTCATGGCATACTTTACATTTACATACGGACGCTGATGCTGATAGAAAAAATTGTATTTAACATTTAATCCTCCAGTTTGGTTTAAAACTTTTATTTCAATTCCAGCATCCCTTAAAATTTGAAGTCCTCGACCCGCGACTAATGGATTCGGATCTTTTTGACCAACTACAACTGCTTTAATACCTACTTCAGCTAACTTTTTAGCACAAGGAGGCGTCTTACCAAAGTGACTGCACGGCTCTAGGCTGACGTACATCGTAGCACCTCTAGCTTGTTTTAGATCATCTAAGTGCTGCAAAGCATCAATTTCAGCATGAGCGGCTCCAAACTGGTGGTGATACCCTTTAGCTAAAACCACGTTGTTCTTAACGATTACCGCTCCCACTAAAGGATTCGTCCACGTTTGATACTTCCCTTTCTCTGCCATTTCGAAAGCTAAATTCATATAATCTTGTTCACTAATCAAAATCACCCCACGAAAAAAGCCCCACACAAAATTTGTGCGGGGCATGATTTTTGATAGCTAAATAAGACTCCATACGAGCATGTACGCCAAAAAGCGTACAAAAGAGTACGAAATTTAAATAACGTTTCTTCTCCCATCCAGACTATACTGTCGGTCCTAGACTCTCACTAGGTCCACCGCTACTCGCGGGTCACGGACTTCAACCCTTGGTTGTTACCGTCGGTCGGGAATTACACCCTGCCCCGAAGAAATCTATTCAGTTTTCGCTCTGTAGTCTACGCTAAGATAATTTATTTTGCAAATCTGAACCTTCACTTTATTCTAACCACTCTATAAAATGTGCTGTATTTCTCAAATATTGAATTTTACCAATTTAAGCTTTATCACTTGAATGAAAGCGTATTCTTTTGCACAATAGAACCATATCTAGAAAAGGAGACTTTTATATGGCATATCATTCAGTAAATCCGTACGACGGACAATTAATTCGCACATTTCCCAATACAACCGACCAAGAAGTCGAAGTTGCTTTGAAGAATGCTGATATTTTTTATCAATTTGCAAAAACTCAACCCATTGAAAAAAGAGCCGAAAAACTTCAAGAGCTAGCCGATGAGTTTAAAAATAACATTGACCATTACGCTCGCCTTATTACAACTAACATGGGAAAGTTGTTTAAGGAATCTCAAGCTGAAGTTCAAAAGACCTCTGATTTTGCAGAATACTATGCTAAAAATGGAGCAGCAGCTTTGGCAGACGTTGAGTATCACGATGCTCCAGGGGTTAAAGCCCACGTCGAGTACCAATCGATTGGAGCAGTCTTTATGATTGAACCTTGGAACTTCCCGTATGCTCAAATTATGCGGGTCTTTGCTCCTAATTTTATTGCGGGAAACCCTGTCTTACTAAAAGACCCTAGTATCATTCCCGAATGTGCTCAAGCCTTCGAGGACGCGACCTTGAAGGTTGGTATTCCAACGGGAGCATTTAAAAATTTATTTATCAATTACGACCAAGTTAGTCAAATCATCAGTGATCATCGGGTTCAAGGTGTTGCTTTAACTGGCTCTGAAGGGGTTGGTAAAAAGATTGCGTCCGAAGCAGGAGCAAATTTAAAAAAATCAACCATGGAATTAGGCGGAACTGATGCCTTTGTTGTCTTGAAAGACGCTGATTTGAAAAAAGCAATTGAAGTTGCTGCTAAAGCTCGTCTTAGCAATGCTGGACAAGTCTGCACGGCTGCTAAACGTTTTATCGTCCAAGAAGATGTTTATGACGCCTTTCTTGAAGGTCTTAGCCAGCAATTTGCAAAACGTCGGTTGGGAGACCCACTAGATCCCGAAACAACTTTGGCGCCACTTTCATCCAAGTCTGCTCAAGAAAAACTAAGAAAACAAGTGGACATGGCCTTAGCCGGTGGTGCTAAACTACTTTGGGGTAACAACACGCCTATTAAAGGCCCTGGTGCCGGCTTTTATCCTCTCATCATTAGTGGTATGAAATCAGATAACCCGATGTATGATCAGGAACTATTTGGTCCAGTTGCTCAAGTTTACAAGGTTAAGGATGAAGAAGAAGCGATTGAAGTTGCTAACGCTTCTCAACACGGACTAGGTGGGACCGTATTTTCCGAAGACTTAGAACAAGCTGAACGAGTAGCTTCGAAGATTGAAACAGGCCAAGTTGCCATTAATCAATTACTAACTTCATATCCTCAGTTCCCATTTGGTGGAGTTAAATTCTCTGGTTACGGACGTGAACTTAGCGATTTAGGTATTCGTGAATTCATTAACGCAAAAACTATTATCGATAGTTAAGTATTTTTGTTGGAAATCCGGTATAATTGTAAGCGGATACAAAAACTAATTTCCAATAAATCTACACATGTTAGCGAGGAATATCTCATGAAAAAAGACTTAGTTATTAGTGCGGGCAGTTCAACTCTGAAATGGAAGTTGTTTTCGATTCCTGATGAAACAGTAATCGCAACTGGATTGATTGACCGAATCAATCTTCCCAACTCCGTTTTTATGGTTAAACGCCCCCATCATGATCCTTATAAAGTAGTAAAACCTTCAATCACCTATGATTTAGCGGTTACCATGCTGCTTTCTTTCCTTAAGGATCATGGACTAGTCAAGCATTTACGTGAGATTACTGGAATTGGACATCGAGTTGTCGCAGGGGGCGAACACTTTAAAGACTCGGTTTTAATCGATGATGAAGTTTTAGCCGAAATCCACAATTTAGCTGAATATGCCCCACTTCATAACCCGGTTCAGGCCCGCTACATTGAAATTTTTAAACAGCTCCTGCCAGATGTTCGTCAAGTGGCGGTTTTCGACACTTCGTTATACGCTGATATGCCGAAAGTTAACTGCCTCTATCCCATCCCTTACGAATACTACACAGACTTAGGGATTCGTAAATATGGTGCGCACGGGACCAGTCATCGGTATGTCGCCAATCGGGCAGCAGATCTTCTAAAAAAAGATTTAAGCGATTTGAAAATGATTACGTGTCATCTCGGTTCCGGTTCATCAATTACGGCCTTTAATCAAGGACATGTAATCGATACCTCTATGGGATTCATTCCCTTAGGCGGGGTAATGATGGCGACTCGATCGGGAGATTTAGATCCATCACTGGTCGGTTTTCTAGCTGAAAAATTAGGGATTAGTGTTAACGAAGTGATTGATATTCTAAATCAAAAATCAGGATTATTAGGAATTTCCCAATTATCTCCTGATCAACGGGACTTGGAAGATGCCGAAAATTCTAATCCTCAAGCTAAGTTAGCATTGGAAATGTTCATTAACCGCGTAGTCCGTTTTATTGGTAGCTATGTGGCTGAACTTGGTGGATTAGATGCTCTGATTTTCACTGCTGGCTGTGGTGAAAATGGAATTGCAATGCGAGAACGCATTATGGAACAACTTACCTACTTCGGCATTAATGCTGATGTTGAGCGTAATAATGTACGTGGTAAAGAACAACAGATTAATCAAGTAACTGATGCGGTTCAAGTTCTCGTTGTGCCAACTAATGAGGAATTAATGATTGCTCGCGATATCCAACGAATTTTACGTTAAATTGAACTTCAACCCCCAAGCTTGTAAATAAGCTTGGGGGTTTTCTTTACTATTTTAATCATTTATAATACTATATGAGATATAGTATTATGGAGGTGAGCATATGGCAATCCAAATTCCAACCGAATTGCTAGACGGTAGCGTTTTGGGAATATTAAATCATGGAGATTACTATGGTTATGCTCTGACACAGAAAGTTCAAGCAGACTTTCCGATTTCCGAATCAACCATGTATCCTGTCTTACGCCGTTTAAAAAAGAATAATTATTTAACAACCTATGATGAACCCTATCAAGGACGTAATCGAAGGTATTACAAGATAACTCAAGCAGGTAAAGTTCGTTTGGCTGAAATTCAAGCAGAATGGATTACCTTCAAAAATAGGATTGATAAACTAGTTTCAAGGGGTGATTTGAATGAATGATTACATTGAAGAATTAGAGTCCCATTTATCTCCGCTCACGCGCGCAGAACGGTCTGACGTGATTGAGTTTTATAGCGAATATTTACAAGATAGTGGCTTGGTAAGCTATCAACAAGCAGTTTCTTCATTAGGAACACCTAAACAATTAGCGCGGAAAATCTTAGCAGACTATTCTATTAAAGCTGGTGAACAATCTGAACCCGAATCGTCGGATTTTAAACGTCCACGGCAGGATGTTAAAACCATTTGGTTGATTATCCTGGCTATTTTCTCTACCCCTATTACAATTCCTCTAGCGCTAGGCTTATTTATGGCCATATTTGGTGTTATTTTTGGGATGGTTGTTGCAATTCTTGGAGTTGGATTGGCTTTCACTATCTTTGGCATTATCGCTATTATTATTTTTATTATTGGTCTAACTCTTTTGGCAACATCTTTTTGGACTGGTATTTATTACATCGGTTTTGGTTTGTTAGTGATTGGGATATATTTAATTTTAATTCCATTTATCCGATGGATATTAATGTTAATTCTTCACGGGACTTCCCTTTTCTTCAGATGGTTATACACCAAGATTGTCACAAGAAGAACAGAAAAAAGAGGTGATCGGTAATGAAAAAAACACTTATTTCGGGGATTATCATCACCATTTTAGGAGCCGTCCTTTTAGGATTAGGCATCTTACATCATGGCGATCATAATTTAATTTGGCATGATGGTGGATTCAAAATCGAAGATACTTCAATCAAACATGCTACCTTCAAAGAAGTTCATAATTTAAAAATTAACGCCGATGATGATGTTCAAATTAAGCCTTACGCTGGATCCCAAATTAAAGTCACTTATCGAGGAACCAATACCCTTGATTACCAAGCAACCAACCATCAACTTTCTATTAACGATAATTCAAGAAATGGTTTTACCTTTAATCTAGGACTTGGAAACTTTGCACCGTCTACGATTACTATTTATGTACCAAGTACTAGTAAACTTAACAAGTTAATTTGTAACACTAGTGGTACAGTTTCTATTACTGATTTGAACTTCAACCAAATCCATCTATCTTCAAATGAAGATGTTGATTTGCACAAAGTTAACGTTAAAGACGAACTCCAAGTTAGTGGTTACTCTGATTTAGAATTACGACAAGTTTCAGCAGCAAGTCTTGCTTATGATAGCAGTGATGGCGATGTTACTATTAATGACTCAAAATTCATTAAGGGCTCATCAAAAATTTTAACTTCAGATGGCGATCTTGAACTTAATGATTCTGACTTCAAACAGCTTAAGTTAGTTAGTGATGACGGCGATCTGAACTTAAATCGGCTTAGTATTTCAGAATCTTTAACCGGTCGTACTAGTGATGGTGATATTCATACTACTCTGAAGGATTCCCGTAATTTAGCAATTAATGCAGATAGCGACGACGGACACGTTAAAATTTTTGGTAAAAATACAAATTACTATCATCAAGGATTTCAGAAAACTCATTATTCTTTCACTAGTTCCGATGGCAATATCATCGTCAGATAATTAAAAATCCGCCTTTTAAAGGCGGATTTTTTTAGTTGAACAAGGATTCTTGGACTGTTAAAGTTCTTTCATCAAAATCGACGGTAGCTTCTAAATTGTAGGGTATTACTGTTCGGGGATAAGCATGCCCAAAATTTAAGTTAAACATAATTGGAGTTTGATAAATCGCTGTTACCTCAAGTAATATTTTTTGATATTCGTTAAAATAGATTTCATCTTGTGGCTTTCCAACAATTATAGCTGAAACTTTAGATATAATTCCAAACTGATCTAGGGTTTCTAATAATTTTCGATACTCTTTTGGCGTAGGCTTCTCTTCACTTGTTTCAATAAACAGAATTTTTCCTAACCATTTTTCGGGTTCAGGTAATAGGCCATATTTTTGAATAATAGCTGGTTGATCAGAGTGACCTTCACCTAAGACACATTTACCCAAACTATTCAAACAACCGCCGAATAATTTTCCTGTAACTTTCCCTTTTCCACGAAGTACAAGGTAACCATGTTTTTCATCATGTTTAACGCGTGGTGTGTTCAGTGCTTTTATCGAGAAATCGACCCGTTCATCATACCAAATTGGGCTAGATTTAATTTCGACTGGGTTTTCGTTTTTCAAATAGCTAGCAAAAGTTGCTCGTGTATAAGGCAACATCTGCCTATCTAGCTCGCCTAAATCATTCAATAGGTTTGGACCATAATACGTTATTAGCCCCAGTTTATTTAGCATTAAATGATTGATCGTCGTATCTGAAAAGCCCGTAAAAATTTTAGGATGCGCCTGAACTGCCCTAATAAATTCTTCATCTTCCATCAAATATGGCACTAAACGATAAGTATCATCTCCACCAATTGCACAAATAATTCCTTTAATATCGGCTGTCATAAAAGCTTGTTTGAGATCAGCAGCTCTGGCCTCTGGATGACATTTTAAGTATTCAATCCCTCGACAAGCATTTTTCATAATGATTGGTTGTAAACCAAATTCTTTTAGTCTTTGTATTCCTTGCTTCAATTCGTGTTCAGCAAAGCTCTCACCCAATACTCCACTGGATAGACTCACGATCGCTACTTTATCACCGCGTACTAGTGCCTTCGGTTTTTTCATCACCTCTCACCCCACTTTAACTTCATCTGAAGTTAAAATTATCAATCTTATTTTTCTGCCCGTATCATTCAAATATTTAGCGCCCATTATAAGCCAAATTGTCTAAAAATTCATTTAATATTCTTAAGTAACTTTAAAAGCTCATCCATTTTGCTCGTTTAGTTTACTAAAACATGCTAACTTATATCCTTAAGGAGATGACTAAATGACTTTCATAATCACACGATTTTTTTGGCTAACCTCTGCCTTCTTCAATACTGTCCTAGGAATAATCGGCTTAGCGCTACCAGTTATACCAGCTTCTCCATTCTTCATTCTCGCTTTAATCTCTGTAAAAAAAGCTTCACCTGAAACTCACCAACGTATCATTAAGACCCGACCATTTGTCTGGTTGCAAGGCAAATTTCCAATTGTGGGAAAATGGTTAGGATAAATAAAAAACGCCTAAAAAGGCGTTTTTTATTTGTTCATATAATTTGAAATATTTTTCTCATACTTTTGTACCAAACTAGCTTCAAATTTTTTATCGTTTTTAGAATTTTTAACTTTTTCCCATAGAATGGCCGCCACTTTTAATTTCTGATGATAATTCTGACTTTCTGAACTCTTACAGAAATCCCTCACAAAATTATTCCATTGATACGTTGCTTCTTCTGCTGTCTCCCTTAGTACATTACCTTGCCCAACCATCTCTTGATATCTTTCCAATAAATCACGCACAGTCATTTTGGTCTCACCGTTATGTTCAGCTTGTCGTTTAATAACGGCCATTTCTTTCTTAAATGAAAACTTTTCTTTACCAAAATATTCTGCGAAGAGTTTTCTTGCCTCTTGATTAAAACTAAATCCTTCTCCCAGAATCTTTGTTTCTAATGTGATTTTTGTCTTATTTCTACTAGTGGTATGTTTTCTATTTACTTTAATATCGCAGGCCGGAGTTCCAGATAAATATAACGTTAAGTATTTGTTTAACTCCGCTTTAGTCCCATAGGTCGGTAATCCGTAAACTTTACATAACTGTATTAATTCCGTCTTATAAAAATAAGTTTGCTCAAAATCTTTCAATGTAAGTACCATCATTAAACAACCTCCGATAAATAAATTATATCATTCATACCCTTTTTAAAATGTTTTATTGACTTAAAATGTAAAACATGTTTTACTTTAAATGTAAAAAACATTTTACACTTAGGAGGACGTTATTTTGGAAAATAGCATTGCGGTCCGGCGTAAAAAACTTAAATTATCTCAAGCCGAAGTCGCGCAACTTACTCACGTTACACGCCAAACTATCAACGCCATTGAGAACGATAAATACGATCCCTCCTTAGCGCTAACTTTCAATCTAGCGCATATCCTACAAACAACTGTAGATGAATTATTTGTATTTGAACAATAAGAGGAGGATTAACCATGACAAAATCTGCTCGTTTTATTCGTTTTAATTTTTGGGAACTCAATATACTTTTATTACTTCTTGCTCTTTTTTATGCAAATTTTCTTGGCATACTAGATATGTCGCAAATAACATTCGATATAGTCTACTTTATTTCTTTATTTGTGATTCAGATAACTTCAGCAACTTATCGTAAAAGGCTTCACATCAAGTCCAATAGCGCACTTGTTTTTGTTGAAGATGAACGTGAACGATCCATTATTTATAAAATTCACTCAATACTTTTATGTTTCTACACGGCCGCTGCATTCTTGTTATTGCTAGCAATTCCTCTAATTAATCTTTTTACTTTAGATATATATACTGCTCTGACTATCATTTCTGGGTGGCTTATCCTTATGGGTTTCTTGGGAAATATCATTTATTACAGTACCTGGCTTAGGTATTACCATAAATAATATTTAGCAAACAAAATAGTATTTTAAATTTCAGAGAATTTCTAACCTTACTGATGAAAAAAACATCATAATACATTAAATCCGTTCATAATTATGTTTAAACAAAAAACACTTACCAAGACAAACTTGGTAAGTGTTTTTGATTATTTATGATACGGACTTCCCGCCTGAATCATAAACGAACGATAAATTTGCTCAGTTAACACTAGTCGCATCAATTGGTGCGGTAGAGTAAAGCGCCCAAATGAAATGGCGGAATTAGAACGTTTCATTACTGCATCACTAAGACCTAACGAACCCCCGATCACAAATGTGATATCAGAGTTTCCATAAGTAGCTAATTTAGCCATCTCTGCTGATAATTCTTCAGAAGAGCGTTCTTTTCCTTTGATTTCTAGGGTAAAAACATAGTCTCGATCTTTAATTTTACCTAAAATACGTTCTCCTTCCTTAACTTTAACTTCATTCATTTGAGCATCGCTTAAACTTTCGGGTGCTTTTTCATCTGGAACTTCAATAATTTGGAACTTACAAAATTTTGACAATCTTTTCGAGTATTCTGCTATCCCCTGTTTCAAATATTTTTCTTTTAACTTTCCCACAACAATAATTTTAATATTCACTTCTTTTGCACATCCTTTTTTAAGTTATTAACAAAGTTATCCACAGGCTAATTTTTGCACTCACAACATATTGGGTCGAATTTATGTTCGGCACTACATTTGTGGATAAGATTTTGTCAACAGTTTTTTTAGTTATCCACAATTATTCAACTTAATTTTTGTTTCATTCCACACGCTTACATCGCCTACAAATAAGCGTTTTTATCAATATAAAATTATTATAAACTTTTTTATCCACAGTTATCAACACTGCCTGTGGATAACTTTTCGACAGGCCTTAAGGTTTATTTAATAACTTTTGTGTATAAATAGTTTCGTACTTTTTTAGTTATTAACAAAGTTATCCACAGTTATCCACATTTTTTTGCTCCGAAGTTCATCTGTAGTTAAAACGCGCTTCAGGATTATTCCCCATCTCTTAATCTAGTGGTCTCTTAAAACACTTTTTCGCAAAAAAACTGCAACTAATTTTGCCATATTAGATTAGTTGCAGCTTTTTTTATTGAATTTCTACTAGTCGTCCAATCGATAACAAATAAAGATATTTTTCATTAACTGGTCGTTTCAAAATGCTCCCTAAGGCTTGCGCGTATAAATTGACCTGCCCTTGGTATCGATTAATTACTTTTTCTATACCTTGTTCGACGCTCCCCGGAAGAACAAAATCGGTCTTGTAGTCTAATAAGATAACTCGATCTTCCATTTCGAAATATGCATCGATAATACCATGAATTAACACATCGTCATCACCTTTAACTTTAGGGAAAAGTCCCTTAGCCGGTAGTAATAGCGAAAAAGCTTCTTCCCGATGTACATTTTCTGGATGGTTGATCATTAGCTGTCCTAAATCACTATCAAAAAAGTCTAATATTGTTGAAATACGAATCCGGTTAGCAACTTGTTCATCCAACACTCGGTTCATTACTAACTCACCAATTTTATCTTTAATAATTGTTTCATTAATCGGTTGATTCAAATCTAATTGTTGCAAAATTAAATGCGTTGCGGTCCCTATTTCAGCTGCCTTAGGCTTTGTCGCTTCATTCATAAAACGCGGAGCCATTAAACTTTCCGTTACAAACCGATTTTGTGGTTTAATGTGTTGATCTGCATCGACCTCACTAAAATTCAATTCGAATTTATCAGGATCGTCAAAAACTCGCTTAATTTCAGATACTGACTGATAGGCGGTTGTCGTCGTTGCGGCTTCATCATGGTATTTGAAGTTCATAATTTGTTTAAACTTATCAACATCAGCTATATCATCAAAAGCGTTTAACTGCTGTAACTCAGGTATCTGCGCTGACTTTAAAGCTGTTAATCCTTGCTGATCCATTAACTCACTGCTATTAATAATCTTCAATTCTACATCCGGAATTAGTGTACCTTGCAATTTTCGGGTATTGTAATCTGCGTATTTTTCAACCACAGAAGGTACTCGCATAATTGCCATTCCAATCCAATCTAAAAAGTTACTTACTTTAGATCTAGCTTCCGCAGGAATCAACGTCTCGTCCGTGTCTACCGCTTCGGCCCACTTGTTCAAGGTGTCATCCGCAGAATTAACTGCTCCAGTGATAATTAGCTTTTGTTCTGCGCGCGTCAAGGCCACGTAGAGTACCCTCAATTTTTCGGCCAACGCCTTTTGCTTCTTAATTGAAATAATCCAATTCTTTTGGACTGTATCAATCTCTAACCGATGAATAAAGTCCTTCAATGTGATTCCCATTCCTGCGTCTCGATCAAGAACGTAACGTCCTTTCTCATCCATGGTATTGAATCCATGTTCGGCATCAATTAGGAATACAATTGGAAATTCTAGCCCTTTACTTCCGTGAATCGTCATTAATTTCACAGCTTTGACATCAGTAACTACTGGATTTTCAGCTAAATCCTTATTCTTATCTCGCATTTTTTCAACAAATCGAACAAATTGGAAGAGTCCCTTAAAACTAGACTCCTCATACCCTTTCGCCCGATCGTACAAAGCATGTAGATTATTTTGGCGCTGTGGCCCATCGGGCATTCCACCAACATAATCTAGATAACCTGTCTCATCATAAATTGCCCATAAGAGGTCCACCAAAGTTGATTGACGGGCTAATTTACTAAAATGATCTAACTGCTCTAAAAAGTGAGTTATTTTTGTTTTTAACTGCATTTGGAACTCATTATTAGAATCTAGCTTGGCCTCATTCAAGAAATAAAGTAGTGCCTCAAAGTAATGCCCATTTTTCTTTCCAATTCGTAAAAAGGCTAGTTCATTTTCCTTCAGCCCCACCATTGGCGACCTTAAAACTGCTGCCAATGGGATATCTTGATAGGGATTATCAATTATTTTCAATAACGCCATCATGATTGAAACTTCTGTGGTTTGGAAATAATCCTGGGCATTATTAACTTGAATGGGAATTCCATATTTCTTAAATGTATCAACAATCTCAAGGTTATTACTACCCGTTGAGTGTAGCAGAGCAATATCGCTATATTCTAAGTCCCGCATTTTTTGTTCTTTTTTATCATAAATCTGAGTATGATCCGCAAATAGTTTTTGAATACGTTGAGCAATCATCTGTAACTGACCGTCATTTTTGTTTGAGATAATTGGAGTAGCTTCTTTATCATTTATATCTGTTTGGCTGTCGTCATAAATCATTACCTCGGTGTTATTCTGAACTTCATCTGGGTAGTATTTTGCACCAAATTGCAATTGTGCATCATCATCGTACTCAATTTCTCCTACTTCAGTATCCATTACTTGGTTAAAAATTAAGTTAGTAAAATCATCGACATTTCGCATCGAACGGAAGTTTTCTGCTAAAATAATCCGTTCATCTGCTTGTTCTTCATCTTTAAACTGATTATTTTTACTAATAAACAAACTAGGATCGGCCATTCGGAATGCGTAAATAGACTGTTTTACATCCCCCACCATGAACATATTTCCTGGGTCTGGACTGGCAACTGACGTCAGAATCGTTTCCTGAAGCGGATTAATATCTTGGTATTCATCAACAATGACTTCATTAAATTTTTGTTGGAAGTCGCGTCTGATTGCTTGACCTTCTTCAGAATCATCTAAAACAATTTGTAACGCAAAATGTTCTAAGTCACTAAAATCTAAAGAACGGCGGGTTAGTTTTTCCTGTAAAAAGCGTTCCGCAAATTGGTTTTGTACTTCAATTAACTTCATCATTAAATCGTGAGCATCCTTGAAGACCGCAATCATTTGCTCACTAGATAATTTAAAGTATTTATCCGCAATTGTATTAAACTCATCTTTAAAGTCATTTCGAATTGATTTAGCGTATGCATTAAATTCTTGGACTTCTTCTTTTTTACCTCGTGGTAGTTGCGCGAACTTCATCTTGCTAACGGCTTGTTGTACATCATCCCAGCTACCATTTAAGCTGTCGATAATAGTTTTTAAATCATCAACTTCATTTTGAAATTTTTCAGCTGCATTTTTTAAAGGTTCTCCACCATTGATTGCTTGTTCTGTAAGATCTAGGTCTTTGCGATAAATTCTCATCAACTTTGTTTTTACTTCTGTTAAAAGCTGTTGGATAAACTCCATATCCATAACATTATCAGATGGAACTTCGTAATTTTTAGCAATCTGCTGTAACCAAGCTTGAGGGTCTGGATTAGCATTCGAAAACTCAAATAATTCTAAAATTAAATCTTGCAGCCCCTCATCCGAACGATCGCTTGAAAAATTACGCGTGAGGAGCGCAAATTTACCATCCTCATCCCTCTCGTATAATTCTTCCCGGAGATCCGCCCAGACACTTTCTTTCAATAACTCGCTTTCTGTTGGATCCATAATTCTAAACGTGGGATCTAGATCAATGATGTAATAATAGTTTCTAATTATCGACATACAAAATGCATGAAGTGTACTGATATTCGCGTTATTCAACTTATTGAGCTGCATTGAAAAATGATTTTGAAGTTCAATATCACTCACTTCATTAATCTTCTTCACAATCGCTGCTCGAATACGTTCCTTCATTTCACTGGCAGCAGCTTCCGTAAACGTTACTACTAATAGACGATCAACATCTTCACCATTAATAATTTTTTGGATTACACGTTCCACCAAAACGGAGGTTTTACCCGATCCTGCCGAAGCAGAGACTAAAATGTTGTGGCCGGAACTATTAATTGCTTGCTTCTGACTTAAGGTATACTCTCTATCTGCCATTCTTTTCCTGTTCCTCCCGAATCTGTTCCAGTACTTTATCTTTATCTAACTTTTCAATTATTCGATAATTATTCTCAGGTAACATCGCATCGAATTGCATGACATCTTTATAAGGAGAATATTCCATCACTGTTCTTCGATTAGGCCACTGTACCGGATTCATATCTAGCTCACCCTTGAAAATCTTTTCTCCAGCTTCACGTACCTTCAATTCTGCATGTTTAATCAAATTTTGAAGTTCATCTTCGCTTAAGATACTATTTTCACTAACCTTCGTTAAAGTTCCCTTAGTAGTAAATGCAATTGGAAATACATCGGACTTTCTGGTGTCTTCAATCGTCTTATCAATTTCCTTTATTAATTCCTCATCTTTCAATAAAAATCCATTTAGTGAGAATTTTTTGAATATGCTTTGGTTAAGTTGGTTAGCATCGCTGCCCTTCCACTCTTTTGATTTTAGAAGCGGGTACTGGAAAATCATATATAATGCGCTCGAAATTTCTGCTTTTGTAGCTGGGTCAATCTTTTCTTTATTACGCTGAACTACATCCAAGTACATTAACATTTGCATCGCTAACCCATAGTAAGCATCTGTGAAATCAAATTTACGGTTACTAGATTTGTAATCGACAATTCCTAAATAGTCCTTATCGCCAATTTCAATCTTATCAATACGGTCAATTTTACCGCGTACGTTAATTTCCTTGCCTTCTCCAACCTTAAAGTTCAATGCTGGCAATCCAGATTGCGAACCAATCTGACCAAATAATTGTTCCGATGCAATCGGACGCATTCGTGTGCGAGCCAGTTGTTTAAAGATTGCTTCGACCATCGCTTGCACCGTTCGATCTAGCTGTTTTCGCAAAAATCCCATCCGATAAGTTCCATTAAACTGGTCAAATTGTTGATCTTGCTCCATTTGTTGAACTAATCTTTTCGCAATTTGTTCAATCTGTTCTTGATTAACTTCATTGAAGTTCAGATTCTCAGTAGTAATCATTTTAATTAGTTTATCCATTGCTGCATGGAAATATTGCCCTGTATCAGCGGGGCTCAAATCCGATGTTTCCCGTTCTTGTAACTTCAACCCATATTTTAAAAAGTATGAATATTCATTTCGATAAAACTCTTCTAGCTTCGATACTGAAGCATAAATTGTATCGCCGTAAAGACCTTCCACAATTTCTGGTTTCAATTTTTCGGGGATATTTTTATATTCCAGACTGCTTAGTAACTGATCTGTTAAAGAACCCAATGTACTCTGTCTCAAAATTGTATAAATTAGATTCCAGCGTGGGTCTGCTTCACTTTTAGCTTCATGCATGGCTCTCGCATACTGAATTAAATGACTCAATGTACTTCGATTGGAACCAATAAATAGCTCGATAAATGGTGGATCCAGTCGAACCGGCTCAGTTGTAGGTCGACTTGGTAATGATTGGGCGATAATCCCAAAATGTTTACCAATCCGTTCTACGTAAGGCGAGATTTTTAATTCTACGCCATCATTTCCACTTTTTGGATAAGAGAAAATTAACTCATCTGAACCAATCATAAACGTTAGATAATTAAGGTATGGTTCTTGGCGCATCTGTCGATCATTACTAATTCTCAAAAATTGATCATCATCTAAGAACGGATCTATTTGATTTTTACCATCTTGATTCAAAAAATCATTATCTTGAATTTGTTCCGGCATTACTCGATCAGTAGCTCCGATGATAAATACAATTTTACGGTCAACCATCTGGACCATTCCACTTTCTGAAACTAGAATTTGATCTAGTGTAGATGGGATTTGCGAATAGGTTGCCCCTTCAAATCCCGCATTTAAAAGACCCATAAAATTATCTGGGTCAAATGGCTGATCTCCTAGAATATCGACAAATTCATCGAGCATCTGGATAAAAGTTTCCCAAGTTTGTTCGGGCTCAGCAGCTTTCGCCAAACGCCCTTCCTCAATCCATTGGTCTCGCCAAGCAAGTAAGCATTGATCAATTCCATTTTTAATTAAAAAGTCATACAAGGCCTTGGCTGCTTCCACACCAGTGGTTGCAGTAGAAAGTTGATTAAAAAATGGCACAACTGTTTCCGCTACATAATTTTTTACCGTATTAATTCGCTGATTAATTTCGATTTCTTCATCCGTTTGCTTCTCTTCGTCAATATCGTTAAAACGACTATATTTCCAATCTTTTTTCTGAAGCCATCGGTCTCCATAGATTCCTTGTTTTAAAACGTAATTTTCAGTAATATGCACACTCTTGAAGAAGTCCATCCCGTGCGGGTCATCCTCAGTTTCTGGAAATAACAGACCCGTTTTTAATAGACGCATTACATCTTCATAACGAAAATGATGTGCTCTAATATCAAACAAAGCGTTAATCAATTCTAGTAATGGATGATCTTTCATTGCAATTTGAAGATCATAAAAGATCGGAAGCTCCATTTGATCAAATATTGGCTTAATAATCGTTGAATAGTCACTCAAATGTCGGGTTAAAACTGAAAAATCTGAAAATTTTAAACTTGGATCTTTAGCCATTTTTTGGCGTATTAAAGTCGCCACATGTTCTACTTCTGCATAACGACTATTCGCTTGGAAAATCGTAACACATGCGTTATTTTCTTGTTTAGAACCTCCTACTTGACCTTCACTTGATTCGATCCAATATTTTTCTAATTTTAAAAGATCAGAATTAACTCTAACTCGGTGTAAACGAACTGGTTCTAGCGATTTCACCTTGTTTTCATGAGCCCACGCATTAAACTTGAAAATTATTTTTTCGTTTTCAAAAAACAAACTGTTTTCTGAAACTTTTTCATAAAGCGGAAATTTATCCATTATTAAATCAATAACGACATTTCCATTGGCCTTCATTAAGGCTTGAATTAGGCTCATTTCTTCAGCAGTAAAATTTGAAAAGCCACTAATTATAAAACTCTGACCACTCAGATCCATTTTAGATAATTCATCTGTTAAAGTATGCGTAATATCACTAGCATCAATGAAACGGCTTTGAATTTCTTCTTCATAAGCACTATAAATTATGCCTAGATCATGTAATTTAGCCTTAATATCCATCCCTGCATCGCTGTTTTCGGCAATATTTTCCGCAACTCGACCTAATTCGTCGGGCCCTACATTCCCTTGCTTGAATTCAGCTAACTGCGTTGCAATCTTCTGTACCAGCCCCAACTGAGCATCTATATTATGAAACAAGGTTAATTCATCTTGATGTTCTAAAATCACTCTATATAACAGCATATTAGAACTCGAGCTCGTTACGCGAGGATATTGGTAAATACTGCTATTTCGTAAGAAAAACCAGGCTAATCGGCTAATTGAAAGAATTTGAACATCCTTTTCTGCAAAAATATGACTCTTAACATCTCTTCTCTGTCGCAACTTTTGAAGTAATTGTATTTCGGATTGAAACTTGATGTGATTAGGAACCAAATAATATACTGGCTGACCGACGTTCTGTTGCTGAAGTTCAATTACCCTGTCGGCAATACCTTCTAAATGGTCAATACTTGCTGGTCCATACATAAATTGAAGTGGCATATTTTCTCCTATCCTTTATTAGAAATTCCAATCGACTGATTAATATAATTATTGGTCGTAATTGCATCAATAATCACCGTTCTTAAGTTAGCTTCACTAACTCTATCTACGCTAATCTTTTCTCCTTCAGGAATTATATTTAAAGCTACATTCTGAACTTCATCACTAACTTCAACTGGTCGTAAAATTGTATATGGAAGCTCAGTCTCATCCACTAATTTAGCCACATATTTGACTTCTAATAGTAGTTCTTTCAAATCTTGAACTTCAATCCAGTTTGGATTGATTTCTTTATCCATGCCAGCCGTTGCTAGAAAAATAATTTTGTTCGCTTTAATTTCACCAGCCTCAATTTGATCAATAATTCCTTCAAATTCTTCATCCATTCCGAGGTGAAGCATATCAACATACATTACATCATAATTAATCGCCGCAATGTTTTTAACTTGCTTTGGCGTACATATAATTACTGAAAAATCTGATTTTTGTTTTAATTCTTCTAAAACTTTTTTGGAAATAACTCGTTCTGTTCCAATTGCTAATATGTTCATTGATTTCTCCTAAAAATAGTCTTTTTTACATTATAAATCTGTTTGTTTCTTTCTCCAATTTTTTCGACAATAACTATTCTAGTTTGAGAATGGTTGTTTCATTAATTTTTATATGTTAAAATTTCAGTCACAATCAAATAAAACTTAGCCTATATAATGTCTTAATCTGGTTGACAGTTTCTACCCAACGCCGTAAATGTTGGACTATAGGAAAACTAACTCTTATGTATTATGATGGCTTGAGACTTTTTGTCTTGAGCTTTTTTAGTTTTATAGGCTCGATTTCATATTGATTTGAAAATTATGAAAACGAGGATGAGAATTCATGAAAACAACTGAATCAAGTTACACCGAAGTTCCTGTAACTGAAATTAAACCACAATTAACTGAAGGAAAAGCTGCTATTTTAGGCTTTCAACACCTTTTAGCCATGTACTCTGGCGATGTTATTGTTCCTCTTTTAATCGGTGGTTTTTTACATTTTACAGCCGCTCAAATGACTTATTTAGTCTCTGTTGATATTTTCATGTGTGGTATCGCTACGCTCTTACAAATTAAACGCACTCCTCTAACTGGGATTGGTCTCCCAGTCGTTTTAGGTTGCGCCGTGCAAGCCGTCCAACCCCTCCAGCAAATCGGAGGGACTCTAGGGGTCACCGCCATGTACGGAGCAATTATCGCTTCTGGTGTCTTTGTATTTCTAGTTGGTGGACTTTTCTCTAAAATTAAAGGACTTTTCCCACCAATCGTAACCGGCTCAATTATTACCGTAATTGGCTTTACTTTAATTCCTGTGGCCTTTCAAGATATTGGCGGTGGAAATGTTGCTGCTAAAAGTTTTGGAGATCCCCGTAATCTATTAGTAGGCTTAATCACCGTTTTGATTATTGTAGGTATTAATGTGTGGGCTCGCGGTTTTTTCCGTTCTATCGCCATCTTAATTGGTATTTTAATCGGCACCATCCTTGCTAGTTTTATGGGCATGGTTTCGTTATCGCCCATTGCTGAAGCTAGTTGGTTTCGAATTCCTCAACCTTTCTATTTTGGAGTTCCTACCTTTAATCTTTCCGCTATTCTAACCATGATTATGGTTACTTTAACTACAATGATTGAATCGACAGGGGTCTTTTTCGCATTAGGTGATCTGGTAGGTAAAGAAATTACCCAAGACGATTTAAAACGTGGATACCGTTCAGAAGGAATTGCAGCCATCCTTGGAGGGATCTTTAATACATTTCCCTACTCAACTTTTTCGGAAAATGTAGGTGTTCTCCAGCTTTCAGGCGTTAAAAGCCGTAAACCTTTATATTATGCAGCTGGTTTCCTTATTGTTTTAGGGTTACTTCCTAAGGCTGGTGCCACTGCCACCATTGTGCCGACCAGCGTCCTCGGGGGAGCTATGTTGGTAATGTTCGGAATTGTCGGGGTTCAAGGGGTCCGTATCTTACAACAAGTCAACTTCAACCAGACTAAAAACATTCTAATCGTTTCGCTATCAGTTGGTATGGGACTTGGCTCAACCATTTATCCTCAACTTTACCAAGCCCTTCCCGCTACTATTAAAATGCTACTTACCAACGGCATCGTGATTGCTAGTATCACTGCTGTCGTTCTTAATTTGTTATTTAATGGCTACGATCGGGATATGTAAGATGTGCTAAAATTGAATTAATTAAACTAATGTTTTTAATTACCCTTTCAAAGGGAGTTAAAAGCATTTTTATTTAGAATTGGAGAATGCAAAATGAACAATAATTTTATCTGTACATGGGCTCAAAATGCTTCTGAACTCATGCAAGAATACCATGCTAAAGAATGGGGGCAAATCTCCCATGACGATCGTTACATGTTTGAGATGCTCTGTTTAGAGGGTTATCAGGCTGGTTTAAGCTGGAATACAATTATTAATAAGCGTGCGGCCTTTAAAAAAGGCTTTCATAACTTTGAAGTTCACGTAGTAGCAGCCATGACTGAAGCCGATATTGATCGATTAATGGAAACTCCCGAAATTTTACATCATCGAGGTAAATTAGCGGCTACTATTTCTAATGCTAAGGCCTTTATTGAAGTTCAGCTTGAATTCGGTAGTTTTGATGAATATATTTGGAAATTTGTAAATAACCGTCAGATTAACGACCATATTCGAATTCCTGAGGAAATTCACGCCAAAACCCCGCTCTCTGAAATAATTTCGGCTGACTTAAAAAAACGTGGATTTAAGTTTGTGGGTCCCGTAACAGCGTACTCATTTATGCAAGCCATTGGATTAATTAATGATCATGAAATAGAATGTATGTATAATCCTGGTTAACTTAAATCGGAGGCTTACTATGAATCAAATCATCCCTACCTCGGCTAATGGGTGCATTCCTAACGTCTATTTTATGGGGCGTTGGACAACTCAGACCGTTGAAAGCAAGCCAGCAATGTATACCACTAATCTAGGCGCTCAAATTTTGTTTGAAGTTCAAAATGCTGATTATTTCACTTTAGAAGCGGTAATTAATCCTCTTTCTGCTCCTCAAACTCTAAGCATTTATATCGATGATGAATTACATTTAACCCCACTCACTCGGTCTAAAAATGACTTTAAATTAAGTTCAAATCAGTCTCATATTGTTCGGATTTATTTTACAGGCAATACTGACCAAGATGAGATTTGGTTAGGTAATGACGGACTTACCATTAAAGATATCACGATTGCTTCAGGCACCCTAGCGGCTATTAAACCAGCTGGACCACTCGTTGCTTTTATTGGTGATTCTATCACCGCTGGCTGTTGGGTTCGTAGTAAAGCACCTTCTATCGGTTATGGAGCCGACCTTAACTATGCTGCTCAATTATCCCGCGCTTTAGATTGGGAAGATTATCGTATTGCCTATAGTGCTGCCGGTATAATCCGTTACGGAACGGGAGGAGTTCCCCCAGCTGGTAAGTTTGTAAAATATGTCAATTTTAGCGTTAAAGCTCCTCGGATTAATCCTGATTTGGTTTTAATTAATCTTGGGACTAATGATGCTCGCTATGAGGATGACGTTTTTGAAATGTACTTTGTTTGGTTTATAAATGAAGTTAAAAAGCAATTCCCTCATGCCAGAATTATTATAATTACACCTTTTAATCAGGCACATTCCCACGTCATCAAGAACGTCGCTAAAGCCTTAAAAATCGAACTTATTCCAACTTTAGATTGGGTAATTGAAACAAATGATGAAGTTCATCCTAACGTAGAAGGATCAAAAGCAATTAGTGACCATTTAGTCGCTTGGTTTACTGAACCTCAAAACAGGTTACAATCGGAGTAATATTCTCCTCTTGTAACCTGTTTTTTAATTTCGATGTTTGATTCCGATTCCTGTAAAACCACTTAAAATTGAGAATACTGGAGACAACAAGCTAAAGAATACGAATGGTAGGTAACTTAAAGTTGCTACATGAAAAGTATTGGCCGCGAAAGTACCTGCTACCCCCCATGGCACAATGTAATTAATTACTGTTCCACCATCTTCAAGTGCACGACTTAGTGTGACGTTTGCTAGCCCTGAGCGTTCAAAAGTTGGTTTAAATGCTTTCCCAGGTAAGATGACAGATAGGAATTGTTCACCGATGAATAAATTCACTCCAATTGCACTAGCAATTACCGCTAAGATTAGTTTCCCATCGCTATTTAAACGTTGCGCGATTGGTGCCATGATTTGTTCAATTAAGCCTAAGTGTACTAAAATACCACCCAAAGATAATGTGACAACAATCAAAGCTACGGTCCCCATCATGCTAGCAATCCCACCTCGAGTTAATAGCTGATCAACGTCTATATTACCAGTCTTTGAAATAAATCCATTTTCAATAATTGAGGCAATTTTTGTTACTGTAATCTGAGGATTGCCGATAAAAACAAATATTACAGAAACCCCGATATTAATAAATAGAGTTGGAACGGCAGGTACTCTCATCCAAGCGCAGATAAACATTAAAGCAATTGGAATAATAACCCAGAAGTTGACGTTGAAGTGCTGTTCTAAAATAGCCACGGTTTGGTTAATCTTACTCATGTCTGCACTTTTAGCTTCGCCCATCCCCATTATCGTAAATAAAATCAAAGCTCCCACAAATGCTGGAACTGTTGACCACATTAGATTTTTAATATGATCAAATAGGTCTGCGTCTACTACTGCGGCCGACAAATTAGTTGATTCAGAAAGGGGCGAACACTTATCACCAAAAATTGCCCCAGAAATAATTGCTCCAGCTACGAGGGCCGGATTGACTCCCATGGTGACTCCCATACCAAAAAATGCTATTCCCACCGTTGACATTACCGTAAATGCTGAACCCACAGCGGTACCGACTAGTGAACAGACGATAAATACCGAAGGAACAAACCATGCTACATTTATCAACTTAAAACCAATTACCATTAACGTCGGAATAATACCGGCTGCAATCCAGACACTAATTAGTGCCCCAACTAAAATAAAAATAAAGATGGGGATAATCCCCGTTTCAATTCCATTTTTAATTCCTTGATTGATATCTTCCCATTCAAAACCTCGTAGCTTAGCCCACATCGTTATTAAACCTAAAACTAACAATACTGGCGTTTGAGGAGATAATTTAAATTTAATTACTCCTAGCCCCATTATCACTAACATTAAAACCAATACCGTGCTAGTTTCTAAAATACTAACCTTTTTCATTCCAAGTCCCCCTTATTTTGACCAAAAAAATGTCCCTGCTGCATCATAAATGCAACAGGGACGATATGGAGACCGTGGTACCACCCAGCTTAAGAGAACCCAAAAAGACCTCTTCACTCACTAGATTGATAACGGTTCTAGTTATTTTCCGTTAAATTAAACTATTCCACGGTATTTCGACAACATAACCCTGATCGGTTCGCAGCAACCACCGACTTTCTGACACCCAGATTATGCACTACTTAATGTGAAAGTTAAAATGCTTTAATTGATTTTTTACAAGATTATCACGGGTTAAAAATAACGTCAACTCTTTTTACTTACAAAATTGGTGAAAGCAAACGTGAAAAGGTTTGTTTGAACTTCAGCCATGTGGATTGTTTATTAAACATGGCTACGGTTTGGAGACTAGAATGTTTGATATCTTCTTCATAAATTTCCTGCAGTTGTTTTGCAATATTTTCATCATACATAAAGGCGTTAACTTCAAAATTAAGTTTGAAACTACGGAAATCCATATTCGCAGAACCCACTGTAGATATTTTTCCATCCACTACCATCGTTTTAGCATGGATGAAACCATTGTTGTAGTAATAAACTTTAATTCCCCACTTAGCACATTGCCAAGCATAATATTGGGTTGCACGATAGACAAACGCGTGATCAGGCATACATGGAATCATTACTCGAACATCTACTCCCGATGTTGCTGCTAAGCGCAATGCGTCCAAGACACTATCATCTGGAATTAAATATGGTGATTGAATCCAAACCGATTCTCTGGCTTTATGAATCATTTTCAAATAACCCATTTTAATTTTTTCAATATCTGAATCTGGCCCATTACTAACGATTTGAAGACTGGTATTGCCTTTAACTTCAGCGACTGGGAAATAAACTGATCCAGCTTTAAACTCTTCGACAATTTGTTTTTTACGGTCTGTAGCATTCCAATCCAGGATAAATCTTGATTGAAGTCCGTAAACTCCAGAACCGATGATTTTCAAATGGGTATCTCGCCAATAACCAAATTTCTTCTTACGGCCTAAATATTGATCTCCCACATTAAAACCACCAACATAACCAATCTTACCATCAATCACGACAATTTTACGGTGATCCCTGAAGTTCAATCGAAAGTCAGTTAAAGCTGAACGTGTACCTAGAAATGGATACGCTTCTCCGCCTAGTTCATTCAATTTCTTGAAGAAACTTCTTTTGGTACCTAGCGATCCCCATGAATCCCATAGCACCTTAACTTCAACACCTTCACGTGCTTTTTCTTCCAATAGCTCGCGTAACTGATTGCCAATTTGATCATCATAAATTGTATAAAATTCAACGTGAATATGCTTTTTCGCTTTTTTAATTTCAGCAAAAATATCATCAAAAAGTTCATTTCCATCTGTGATGATTTGAACTTCATTTCTTCGATTTAAAAAAGAATAATCCGTTTTAGTAAAGAATTGGACCATTCGTTCTGAATCTTTAACAACTTGATCGGCAGCAGTAAACTCATTCTTTTTTAGCTCTCGACGCTGATGCTCCATAACTTGATCCAATTGAAGGCGAGTCTTACTTTTCAGCGGAAATAATTTGTTTTCTGGTAGCTTTCGTCCCACAAAGGCGTATATCACAAAGCCTACACCAGGCAAGAAAAATAAGACCAATAACCAGGCCCAAGTAGCAGCTATATCTCGACGTTGTCTAAAAACTGTATAAACGGCACCAATAATATTTAGAATAAGAATAATATATATAATATCTTTTATAATTTGAAACATCTAAATCCCCCATTATACTCGTATGGATTCATGATACTATGTAGATTTAAAAATGAAAGAACTTTTTTATTTTAGCCTTTTTTTAGGACTAAATTTTACCCGTTTTGAAATATTACATTAAACCCGATAAACTGTAATTTCTCAGCAATCAAAAATTCACACTTTCTTCACAATTTCTTTTTATAGTGACACTATAGATAACTTTTTCATTTACTCCCCCCATAAGGTGAATGAAAGGTCTAACGACCAGTTACCTATTACCTGTATATGCGTCTCTCCCCCCTGGTGAGACGTTTTTTTATTTCTTAAAATAATAAAGCATTCGATACTTTATAAAGTACCGAATGCTTTCTAATTTATTTTCTAATCCATCCCCTTGAATTGAGGACGCTCCGGAGGTACTAAGAATTGGCCCGGAACTGGTTTACGCTTTGGATCTTCATTCCAGTAGCGTGGTATGAGATGGATATGACAGTGAAAAACACTCTGGCCTGCCGCCGCACCTGAATTTACTACCACATTATATCCATCCGGTTGGTATTTTTGGTCTAAGATCGCCTTATTTTTTTCGACCAATGTAAAAATTGCGTGTCTTTCCTCTTCATTTAATTCCCACAATTGACGGACATGCCGTTTAGGTACGATTAAAGTATGTCCCTTACTAACTGGATAAAAATCTAAAAATGACGCTGCTAATTTATTTTCAACAATATAATCTTCCTTTGTTTTCTGGCAAAAAACACAATTCGGATCACGCTTCATTTTTCATTCCTCCACGATTAAGTTCCAAGTTACCAATCTCTTTTACTAGCTGGTACGTTAATTTAATTTTAGCGCTTACCTTCATAAAAACAAACAAAAAAAGCTGCGACTATCTCACAGCTTTCTTAGCTTAATCGGTTGCTAACTTATTGATATTTTTCTTAGCTTGATCATTTTTACTCCAAAATGGAACCTTCACAACACCCATTACTTTAGACTTCTTAACAAATCCCCAGTATCGACTATCGTTAGAAACACTTCGATGATCTCCTAACACAAAGTACGAATCCTTGGGTACCTTTTTAGGACTCTTAGCCCAGCCATATTTGTTGGCAATTGAAGCTAAGGTCCAGTTTCCAGTCCCCGTTGTGCGTTGTTCTTCATCAATAAATTTTTGAGGAACTAACTTATCATTAACATACAACTTTCCATCTTTATAACTAATTGTGTCCCCAGGAACACCGATGACCCGCTTAACATAATCTACGGGTTCAGTAGCTGCCGGATCTTCTCCATGAGCATCAAAAACAATTACACTCATCCGCTTAACTTCCATTGGTTTCCAAACTAATACTCGTTCACTATCTTGTAGGTTAGGTTGCATTGAAGAGCCATCTACCTTAACAAATTGAAACAGGAATGTTTTAACTAGCAGTGCAACTAATAATCCAATTACGATTGGTAAAATCCAATCTCTCAAAAAACGCATCGATCTTCCTCCAAACACTTTAGTCTCTTAATGAATCTTATTGTAGCCCAAACTTAGTTACTTGTCTTAGAAATTTTACTTTTGAAATGAAAACTTGATATTTTTATATACTTTTGCAATATAACTGTTATATTTGCCAATCTATGGGTATTCACCCACCTTCAATTTAAGTTCAAAATTTGTTTAAGTCATTATTTGTGAAGTTCATTTTTGATAAACACCATTTTATCAGCACTTGATAAATCGGCTCGGTAAGCATAGTTTAAACGATCAAAGCTCTTCAGTTCTTTGGTATTTTTAACTTGGTTAAGCGCCATAAAATTAACCATTTCTCCTCGAGCTTCTTTGGCCGGAGTTGCTTTTTGCTTTACCTTTCCATCGATAATTTCTCCAAAAATACAAGTAGTCATTTTATCGTCTTCTTGAAGAAACGGACGTACGGCTTTTTCATATTCTTTAGACGCTAAATTAACGACGGCTCGATTATCTTTATATAAATTTTGATAAAGCTTAGCTCCCCAAAATTGGCATAAGTTATTATAGTTGTCTATTTTTAACTTCGCTTGCATTTCTAGTCGATATGGGACAATCCCATCAAATGGACGTAGCACTCCGTAAAACCCAGATAGAATTCTTAAATGTTCCTGTATATAAGCCAACTGCTTTTCCGTCATTAAGTCTGGAGCCATATATTGATATTGAATTCCGACGTAAGCCATAATTGCTGGCGTTAGCTGATATTTTAAATCTAAACCTTGCAGACGCTCATAATTCAATTGAGCAAGTTTATCGCTACACTTCCATAACATTTTAAGATCTGAGTACGTAAGTTGTTTCATCATCGTCAGAATCTTCTGGGTTTGCTTCAAATATACTGGCATCGTCGTCGCGTCAAAGGAATCTGTATCTACTTGCATCTTCTTAGCTGGTGCAATAATTATCTTCATGCCATTCTCCTTTTTTACTGCCTATTTTAGCAGAACTAACATTAATTTTTTTCAGTTTCACGTGAAACATTCTTTTTTGTGAAACAAAAAAAGCTCCTTGAATTTTTCAAGGGGCTAATTTTTGTTATTCTGCGATTTTTGCGATTTTTCCTTGTTGGATATAAACACTCAAAATTGCAATGTCAGCTGGTGTTACCCCGCTAATCCGTGAAGCCTGTGCAATGGTAGTTGGACGGATTTTTTCGAGTTTTTGGCGACCTTCAGTGGCCAATCCATTAATAGCTTCATAATCAATCCGATCTGGGATAGCCTTTTCTTCCATCCGCTTCAAACGATCCACCCGATCTTGAGCCTTTTTAATATATCCAGCATATTTAGTTTCGATTTCGACCTGTTCAATTACTCGACGATCTAAATCTTTTTCTGGAGCATCAATGAACTTCAATAAGTCACTATAGTTAACTTCCGGACGCCGTAGAAATTCTGATGCTAAAACCCCATCTTTTAAGCCGTTAGAACCCTTTGACTCTAGGAATTTTTGAACTTGACTAGGTTTAATTCGAATTTCTGACAGACGTTGTAGTTCATCCTTAATATCTTGTTTCTTTTCAAGGAATGCATTATATTCTTCGTCACTAACCAAACCTAAGTTATGTCCCACTTCTGTTAAGCGTAAATCAGCATTATCATGACGTAAAATTAAACGATATTCTGCACGACTGGTCAACAAACGATAAGGCTCTTTAGTACCCTTAGTTACCAAATCATCGATCATTACACCGATGTAAGCATCACTACGTTTCAGCGTTAAAGGCTCCTTACCTAGGGCCCGACGGCCAGCATTAATCCCTGCAATTAGACCTTGACCAGCAGCTTCTTCATATCCTGATGTTCCGTTAGTTTGACCAGCAGTATATAAATTCTTTACTAGTTTAGTTTCCAAAGTGTTCTTCAATTGATAAGGTGCTACCACATCGTATTCGATCGCATATCCGGGACGCATCATTTCAGCTTCTTCTAGCCCCTTAATGGAATGCAAAATTTGTTGCTGCACTTCTTCAGGCATTGAAGTTGAAAGTCCTTGGACATACCATTCGTCAGTTTTACGGCCTTCTGGTTCAAGGAACAACTGGTGACGACTCTTGTCCGCAAAACGAACAATCTTATCTTCGATTGAAGGGCAGTAACGAGGTCCGACACCTTCAATCATTCCTGAAAACATGGGAGCTCGATCTAAATTCTCGCGAATGATTTCATGAGTTTTTTCATTTGTGTAAGTCAACCAGCAAGATAATTGGTTTTTAAGTTCAATGTACTTACTATCTGGTGTTTGGAAACTAAAATGATTAGGAACTTCATCACCGGGTTGTTCTTCGGTTTCATCGTAGTTGATAGTTCCGCCATCAACTCGAGGAGGTGTCCCCGTCTTGAAGCGCTCTAAGTCAAAGTGATATTTTTCGGTCAAGTTTTTGGTTAACTCTAGCGCAGCTTGAGAATTGTTAGGACCGGATGAATATTGAAGTTCACCAATGATAATTTTACCGCGAGCAGCTGTCCCTAATGTTAGAACAACACTTTTAGCTTGATAACGGGCGCCGGTGTTAGTAATAACTCCCTTGCAGACCCCATCTTCAACAATTAAGTCATCTACAATTCCTTGACGCAAAGTCAAATTAGGTTCAGCTTCGATGGTCTTTTTCATCTCAGCATGATAAGCATGCTTATCAGCCTGCGCGCGCAGCGCGCGCACCGCTGGGCCTTTTCCGGTATTTAACATCCGCATTTGAACATAAGTTTTATCAATATTGCGACCCATTTCGCCGCCTAATGCATCAATTTCTCGGACAACAATTCCTTTGGCTGGACCACCAATGGAAGGGTTACATGGCATAAATGCCACCATGTCGAGATTAATGGTCATTAAGAGGGTTTTATTACCCATTCGAGCGGCAGCGAGCGCCGCTTCCGAGCCAGCATGTCCAGCTCCTACTACAATTACGTCATACTCGCGACCTTCATATTGTTTTACTTCAGACATATTTTTCAACTCCAAATTTATTTTCCTAAACAAAATTGACTAAATAACTGATCTAATAATTCGTCTTGGTAACTATCACCAGTAATTTCACCCAATAAATCCCAAGTACGTGTCATATCGATTTGAACTAAATCAACTGGCATTCCTGTTTCAATCCCTTCAAGAACGGCATCTAAAGCTGTATCAGCTTGCTTCAACAATCCAATATGACGAGCGTTAGTTACCATAATATTATTAGAGGTATTTTCAATGCTTCCAGCAAAGAACATTGCTGCAATACGATCCTCAAGGTCTTTGGTTCCTAAAGGTGAAACGGCTGATGATTTGATAATTTCTTTATCATCTACATATTCTTGAAGTTCATTTAAGTTAATTTTTACTTCTAAATCTGATTTATTAAGCACGACGATCCGCTGCATATGATTGGTTTCTCTTAGCAGCTCCCGATCCTCATCGCGCAGTGGGACACTACTATCTAAAACCAAGATAACTAAATCGGCTTGTGAAAGAGCTTTGCGGCTTCGATCCACTCCAATTTTTTCAACTTTATCTTCTGTTTCATGAATACCAGCTGTGTCAACCAACTTAAGTGGGACCCCTTGAACATTAACATATTCTTCAATTACATCACGAGTTGTACCAGCAACATCCGTGACGATGGCCTTATCTTCATGTAAAAGATGATTTAGAATACTAGATTTACCGACATTGGGATGCCCAATAATGGCGGTAGCCAGCCCATCACGGAGCACTTTACCTTGTTTAGCAGTTGAAAGTAATTGTTGAATCTTCGCTTTAACTTCAATTGCTTTTTCTTTAAGTAACCGAGCTGTCATTGTTTCGACATCGTCATATTCTGGATAATCAATGTTAACTTCAACTTGTGCTAAAACATCTAAGATATTTTGACGTAAATTAGTAATTAAATGGGATAAATTTCCATCTAACTGATCAAGCGCCACTTTCATCGATTGATCAGTTTTAGCACGAATTAAATCCATTACGGCTTCTGCTTGAGACAAATCGATTCGTCCGTTCAAAAAAGCTCGTTCAGTAAATTCACCCGGTTTAGCCAATCTCGCATCTAACCCTAAAATAATCTGTAAAATTCGGTTAGTTGCGACAATCCCACCATGACAATTAATTTCGACGATATCTTCCTTGGTGTATGTATGTGGCGCACGCATTACAGACACCATTACTTCATCTACTTCATTTCCATTTTCTGGATCAATAATATGACCATAATTAATGGTATGGCTATTCACCTTATTCAAATCTTTGCCACGATAAATCTGGCTGGCAGTTTTAAGTGCATCCACTCCGCTAATTCGAATAATTGAAATTCCGCCTTCCCCAGGTGGAGTTGAAATTGCTGCAATTGTGTCAAATTCAGTTGAAACAGTTTGCATAATGTTATCCTTTCTTTTTCCAATAAAAAAAGCGCAGTTCCACCCATAATCCAGTTAGCCACTTGGATATAGGGTGGACAAAGCACTTTCACTACTTCATCATATTCACTTTATACGAACTACATCATAAAATTTAAAGACGGATTTGTCAATTTTTTATTCTCATTAATCTAATCCAGCTCTATGGGCATCATATCACTCCATCATCACGTTACTTAAATCAACCTGCATTTAGTCCATCAAAAAAGCAATCACCCCTGCGAAACAGTTGCGATTGCTTTCATAAATTATTTTCGTTTACTCTTCATTGCTCGGCGTTTAGCTTTTTCAATTGCTTTACGCTTTGCCTTTTCAGTTTGAATTTTTTCTTCACGTTCTTTTTGGATCTTGAACGGATTCTGAATTATAAGTGTTTGACCAACTTGGAATAGGTTAGTTACTACCCAGTACAATGTGATCGCTGCTGGGAAGTTTAAAGCAGTAATCAAAATTACTAGTGGCATACCAAACGTCATGGCCGATGTCATTCCATTTTGTGATCCAGCGGGTTGTGACTTCATCGACAACCAAGTACTCATAAATGTGAACAAGGCGGCTAAGATGGGTAAAATAAAGTAAGGATCCTTATCACTCAATTGTAGCCATAAGAAAGTACCCTCTTTTAACACTTGGGTCCGGCTAACCGCCGCATACAAAGCATACATAACTGGTAATTGGATGATCAATGGCAAACATCCAGCCATCGGATTTACCCCAGCTTCAGCATAAAGCTTTTGCTGTTCTTCACGAAGTTTTTGCTGACTTTCAGCATCTCGTGATGAATATTTTTGCTGTAACTGTTTTAACTTGGGTTGAAGTTCAGCTGTTTTCATCGTTGTTCTAGTTTGATAAATCATCAATGGTAAGATGATAATTCGAATTATTATGGTGAAAACAATAATACCCCAACCATAATTGCCACCAAACAACTTGGATAAGTAGATGATGAATCTCGAGAAATTGTAAACAATCACTCCGTCCCAAATCCCAGTACTGTGACTGGTGATGGGCGCTGTGCTACACGCAGTTAATATGAAGGATAGGGCTGCCACACTGAGCAACGCCATATTTCGTTTTAAATGTTTCACTATTCTTCCTCACTTTGTTTTGAAGCAAACAACCCTGCTAGCTTAAAAACATGTTCCAATTGTTGTTTAACTTCATTCATTGGTAGTCCAGAAGCTTGTGGACGTGCTATAACTAAAAAATCGACGTCTTGACGTAAAAGAGGCTTGAATTCCAAAATGCTTTGACGAATTCGACGTTTTGTATAATTACGCATTACCGCATTACCGATTTTTTTCCCAACGGAAATTCCAACCCTAAAGTGAGGTTGTTCTGGTTTGTCCATCACGTAAACGACAAATTTTTTATTTGCAAATGAATTACGAGTTTCAAAGACCTTTTGAAACTCAAGTTCTTTTTTGATTCGATACGACTTTCGCATTATTTCTCTCCACAACCTATATATATATCACTAACAAACATTATATGTAAAAAAGCTTCTATTGTCTCTAAAAATTTAAAAAATAAAAGACCACTGGGATCAGTGGCCTTATTATGCAGATAATACTTTTCTACCTTTTTGACGTCTACGTGCTAAAACTTTACGGCCGTTGCTTGTGCTCATGCGCTTGCGGAAACCGTGAACGCGTTGACGATGGCGTTTCTTAGGTTGATATGTTCGTTTCATTATGGTCCACCTCCTGAACGAAAATACACATACTGAATTTTTATATCTATTTTTTAATTTTCGATAAATCAGTTTATGTCGTTTAAACAATTACCTTAACATAATATCATACCTACAGAATAAATCAAACCACCTATTAGGAAATAATTTAAAATAAAATCCAAAATTTTATCCACAAACAGAGCGTTAGCTTGTCTATACTTTGTGGATAACTTTTTAAACGATTTCGACTTATCAACAGGCTTTTTCGCAGCAATTTTTTTCGCTCACAGGGTGTTTATATAGTTATCCACAGCCTTGTGGAAATCTGTGGATATGTTTAATAAACGTTGATATAAAAATAATAGTTATCCACAAGTTTCTGTTTATAACTTAAATTTCTACGAAAAGAGAATTGCTTGATAACACCCTGTGGATAACTCGGATCACAGACTGTTATTTAACCCCATTTAGTTATCCACATCCATGTGGATAACTTTAT